>CAZOPV010000001.1:0-57374 GCA_964582085.1 uncultured Candidatus Bathyarchaeia archaeon
GGTCGCGGGTCCAAATCCCGCCCGAGGCTTCAAACTGTTTTCTTTTGATTCTTCAAGGTTGCTTTTGCTGTTAACGTTTTGTATTGCCTCGATTAGCTGTTTAAGGTAGTTTTCACACGCTTTCGACACATTTATGCCTAAAACACTCACTCTCTCATAAACCTCTCGGTCTATTAATATAGACATTATTACCTTTGTTATACTCCCTTTATCCTTTAATTCTTTTTCCCCTTATGTTAATTTCATAACTCTCCGAAAAGTTAGAGTGGGCTTATCTTTTGTTATTGCTACTCTGGTTTGAAGGTTAAAAATCGTGCTTTGATTTCAACACAGAGGTTCAATTGGTATTATGTACGGTATTTCTTTGGTGTAGTTCACCACAACTTCAACGCCGTAAACCAAACTTATGTTCGGTGGCGTCAATACATCCTGTGTCTCTCCAACCGCGTATACCTTGCCATTTTTCATCATGACAACTTTGTCGCAGAATCGAGACGCTAAATTAAGGTCATGAATTGCTACAACTGCCGCAAGTCTTTTGTTTGTAACCAATTTCCTTGTTAAGCTCATAACCTCCAACTGGTGCTTTATGTCTAGATTACTTGTGGGTTCGTCTAGCAGAAGGACTTTAGCTTCCTGTGCCAACGATCGTGCAATTAAGACTCTCTGTTGCTCTCCACCGCTTAACTCATAAAAATCGCGCATTGCGAGTCGTTCAATATTCAGCATCTTTAGGGCTTCCCACACTTTCTCGGTGTCTCTTTCGCTGCTTTGCCAATTGAAGTGTGGTCTTCTACCCATCATTACAACATCAAACACTGAGAGTGCACTTGGATTATTCACTGTGCTTTGGGGGACATATCCCATGTGTTTGGCAACTTCAAGTCGGCTCATTTTTTGGATGTGTTTTCCCCCGAGTAGGATGTGTCCTTGCTTGGGCTCCAAAATTTTGTTTATACATTTTAGCAGTGTTGTTTTGCCTGAGCCGTTTGGGCCTACCATGCCTAAAACTTCTGATTCATTGATGTTTACGTTTATTCCTATGAGTGAGGGTGTGCTACGGTAGGAGAAGGTTACGTCTTGCACTGTTATGTTCATTTTTTTTGCCTCGTTTGTTTTATAGTTGTTTTCAGAGTATTTTAGTGTTACTTTTTTAAATATTGGTAACACAAAGTATAAGTATTACTGTTTTTAAAAAGAGTAGCACGGGATTGAGCATGAAAAAGACCTTAATGATAGGAATAATCCTAGCAATAATACTCGCTTCTTCATTGTTAATAATCTACAAACAACACGGGTTCCATCAAGAGCCAGTAGCTTCTCCGCAGCCAACAAATTCACCTTCACAACAAGCATCACCATCAGAGACACAGACTTCTCCGATCCCATCAGACTCTGAACAGCCTGCGCAACCAACAGCCACATCCACTCCTACGGTTTCATCTCCAACAGATACTTCGCCCCAAACCATTGTCTCCCCTACACCAACTGCTTTTCCACAACCGTCGGTATCACCTCAACCAGCACCTTCAACACAGAGGGTATCAATACCATTAACCCTTGAAATCTTTGGAAACGCCCACCTCGATGATGTCATAGATGAAGTTGATTTGCGTTTAATGGAGCGCATAGTCTCTGGCACCGCAGACCCAACTCGCTTCGCCGACGCAAACAACGATGGCGTTATAAACCAAGCTGACATCGAGCAGATAAGAAAAATAATAAATGGTACAGCTTCCTACCTCGTAATGCTTGATGGTAACGGCAAAAAAATAACCGTAACCTTGCCTGTCAACCGCATAGTAGTTGAATACATACAAAACGCAGAACTAATGCGTGTTCTTCAGCTCGAAGATAAAGTTGTAGGCATTGATTTCTGTGTCAACCAACTTAGGAATATCTACTTCCCCAACAACACCAACATAGTATCAGTGGGGCAAATGTACACTCCTGACTATGAAAAGATTCTGAGTTTAAATCCTGATATAGTGTTGACATTTTCTAATACTCCTTCAGCCATAGAGGAGAAAGCTTCAAAATTGCCAGGTGTGAACGTGGTTTTCTTAGGTTTATACTACCCCAATGTCACCAATCCTGAGGCTTCGCAGTTTTTCCAAGGAATCCTTAAAGCTGGCTACATATTCAATCGAGTACCTCAGGCAACAGAATACGCAAATTGGTTGCTCAATCTAACCCAGACTATACGTTCAAAAACCAGTGTTCTCCCCGAAAGTGAAAAACACACTGTACTGCTGACTAATTATCCATACACACCTTCCACAACTATCAGAGCGTACACAACCCTTGATACTTTAGGGCAAGTTTGCATCTTATCTGGCGGTTCCAACATTGCAAAAATACTTCCAACCTATCTTAACGCTTCTTCAGCTAACGTTGATGCCGAATGGATACTAACCCAAAACCCGGAGTACATCTTTCTACACACGGTTAGATATACTTTTAGCGGAATAACTTATGCTGATCCTGCGCAGGGTCTTGACGTCAATGACATCGATAGCATAAAAACTTGTTTACAAAATTGGATGGCTCGGCCAGAATTTGCGTCTCTTAAGGCTGTTCAAAATAATCATGTTTACATTATAGCCGGCGATTTTCGGAATAATGCTATGGGTGGCGTTTTAGGTGCTGTTTACTTGGCGAGAACACTCTACCCTGGTTTGTTCACGGACCTGAATCCTCAACAAGTACACCAGGAATACATTACAAGATTTATGCGGTTAAACTACAATTTGGATGCCGAAGGAGTATTTTTGTATCCTGCACTCCGAATCAACAATGACGTCGTAGGGATACCCAATAACTTTGCCTGAGAAGAAGTCAATTATGTGGCTTTTTTCCCTCTTATTTTTTTGTTAATAGGTTACCAGGTGGCGTGATTTAGATGGAAAATATTAGCAGTTGGAATGAAATCCGAAAGTTGATGTTGCAAAATACTCGCAGAATTAAGTCATGTAACACTCAATATTGGGATATGTGTGCAATAGACTTTAACAAAAGAACAACTTATATGCATGCGTTGACGCAAGATCAAATGAATAGGATTCCGTTAAACCCAAATCACACAGTTCTCGAAATTGGAGCAGGCACTGGAAGAATCACAATCCCGCTTGCTCAAAGAGTTAAATATGTTACCGCCGTGGAGCCTTCTCCTAGAATGCTTGTCTTCTTGAAAGCAAATGCTGAAAGAGCTCAAGTGAACAACATAAACTACATAGATAAACCTTGGGAAACCATCAATACAAATGAAGTGGCTTCTCATGATTTTGTTATCGCTTCATTTTCTTTTTTTATGGTTGACCTCGCCTCCGCGTTGTTGAAGATGCATACTCTGGCAAAGGAGAGAGTATACCTTTTTATTTCCGCTTCTAATTGGATGGAGGATGAACTCCAGAGGATAATTTATGGGGGCACACCGCCGGAGGTTTTTACCGATCACATCTATGTTTACAATATTCTCGATGAATTAGGCATAACAGCCAATGTTGAAGTTTGGACTTACACATCAGAGCAGCGTTATGCAGACTTATCTGAAGTAACTTCGAGATTTATGGGGCTCTACAGTGTTTCCCCAGAAAAAACAGAGCAGGTCAGAGAATATCTTCGCAGAACGTTGTTGCCTGATGAAGAAGGTGGACTTTGGTTGAAGCGAAAACAGAAGGTGGCTATGATATGGTGGACAAAAACCGAGTAATAACGGCTTCTAATGCTCCTGAGGCCGGCGTCTCTGAGGAAAAGCAGAAATACCGTAAGTTGCTCTTACGGCGAAGCTTATTTTTAATCTTCTGCGCCTTTTTACTTTTCACTGTAGCAGGCGTTTCTCTTACCCTTGGCTCTGCTGACCTGTCCTTTTTGGATGCATACGCCGCAATTTTTGGTCGATTCTTCCCTGACTTATTTCGTGTTACTCCTCTCGCCGATACGGTCGTTTGGACGTTACGGTTGCCTAGAATGCTTTTGGCAGTGTTGGCAGGTGCTGCATTTGCCATGTCAGGCTCTACAACTCAAGCAATTTTAAGAAATCCGCTTGCTACACCTTACACCTTGGGTGTTTCAGCAGGCGCTGGGCTAGGAGCCGCTATAGGCATAATTGTGGGAAGAGGCATAGTTGACGGTCCATTTCTGATTGTTAGTAACGCCTTTGTTTTTTCAATTGTTCCTGTTTTAGTAATTCTACTTATGATCAAGCGCAGAGGAGCATCCCCTGAGACCATCATCCTTTCAGGAATTGCTATAATGTACATTTTTTCTGCCTGCACTACTTTACTACAGTACTTTGCGGAATCCAATGCTGTTAGCGCAACTGTTTTTTGGGCTATCGGTGACTTGTCTAGAGCGGCTTGGTGGCAGTTGCCATACATCTTATCTGCGTTCATTTTGTGTTTCCTAATCAATCTCCGTTTAGCTTGGGATCTCAACATAATGAAGATGGGCGACGACAGCGCAAAAAGCCTCGGCGTAGAAGTCGATCGTGTAAGAATAGTCGTTTTGCTCACTGCATGTCTCTCAACTGCAGTAGTGGTTAGTTTTACAGGCGCTATAGGCTTTATTTGTTTGGTTGCGCCGCACATTTGCCGGGCAGTCATAGGAAGCGACGAGCGTTTACTTATAATCTCCTCGAGCCTGTTTGGTGCAATTTTGCTGCTGTTCGCTGACATTGTCGCCCGAAGACTCATTGCCCCCATAGTGCTGCCAGTAGGCGCCATAACAGCATTTCTAGGTGGACCTTTGTTGCTCTATCTGTTGATTAGGCGGAAGAGAAATTAACTGATGGTCTTAAAAAAAAGATGACCTGTAAAGAAATCTCGCTTGCCGTCATGGGCTCAAAATTTCGCCGAAGGATCTACTTTGTCCATTTCAAATCTCATAACCAGCGGCTTTCTAAATTCTTGTAAAGAAAGTTCCTGTAGGAATAATCCGCTGAGCGCAAATTTTGTCAATAGGTTGTAATCTCTTGCATGTGCTGTTTTCTTAGTGGCTGTTAGCCATTGATGCCGTGTTATTCAACCTTTGTTGATCAACTTGTTATCAAGTTTAGTTAAATCAAGGTTTATATATTTTGTTGGATAATCCAACCATTAAAGCGAGGTAACATTTGTGCAATTGAAAAATACACCACTTTCTCAGTTTAGCATTGGTAGTCATCAAAGCAAGATGAAGTTGGCGTTGCTTTCCAAAGTTTTTAGATTAAAACTTGGCGGAAACCCTGTAGCTTTTGGAGGTGAGTTGTGTTGAGGCGGACTTTTGCTTTAGCTGCTGTTCTTGTTGTGTTAATTATTACTTTTTCTGTTTTCGGAACTTATCTGTTGTTTTTATCTCCACCTATTGATTCTCCTTCTGTAGTTTCTACGTCACCACCTGAGGCTTCCCCATCTCCTTCGGATTCTGCGGCAGTGACTGTAACTCCAACTCCTACTCCGGTATTAACACTTACACCTTCACCTGCTGTAACTCCTGCCTCAACGCCCACTTCTACGGAATCACCTACCCCCACACAAAATTTGACACCTACACCGACACCTACGCCAACACCAACGCCCACCCCCCAACCTACTAGCATTGTCGTGGTTGACGCTACTGGGGCAGAGGTTAACGTGAGTCTTCCTGTAAAGCGCATAGTCTGCCTTACTTCTGCTGAAATTGTGTGTGCTTTAGGGGCTACAGACCTGATTGTAGGGCGTGCTGGGATGTTGACCTCCGACGCACAAGCAGTACTTCCTCCTTCGATTATGGCGTTGCCTGTAGTAGGAGACGCAGACACAGCTCCGAACTTGGAGTTGATAATACAACTTGATCCTGACCTAGTTCTTGCCAGTCAGAGATTAAGCGACCAAAATCGAAGACTACTCGAAAACGCTGGCATAGCAGTAATAGAGGACACATTAACAGGAACCAGACGCGAACACTACATAATGAATCTGGCTTCGATTTTGAATGCGAAGGAGAGAGCTAACGAACTCATTAGTTTTGAGGTTTACTACGAAAACCTTGTAAAAGAGCGAGTAGCAAACATACCCAGAAACGATAAACCTCTAGTCTTCTTTGAATGGTATCAACCGTGGTTCAGTACAGGTCCAAACGGCTCATATGCTTTAATGATTGAAGCAGCTGGTGGAATAAATGTTGGCGAAAATGCAACAACATCTTCTCCTCAGCTGAGCTCTGAGTTTGTGCTTGAGAAGAACCCTGACATCATTATCAGAATGCTAGATTACACCTCAGGAGAAAATCTAACAGCTTTCCAAAACTTGCAAAATAGCATACTTAGTCGCCCAGGAGTGAACGGCTTAAACGCAGCTTTGTCTAATAAGGTCTATATCATCAAGAGCACTCTACTGGTAGATCGAGACGTTATTGGTTTGCTCTATTTCGCGAAATGGTTCCACCCCAACCTCTTTGTGGACATAGATCCTGTAGCAATACACGCTCAGATGATACAAAAATGGTTCGGCACTACGCTAGCTGGAGTGTATGTGTACCCGTGAATTTCACCATCAGAATTAAAACTCTTGCTCTCTCCTATACACTCCCATTTTTCCTTTTCTTTTTTTAACATTATGTGATTAATCAATGAACAAACCTATTTTGTTAAATCTGAGGGCTGAAAAAGCATGACACAGCTCAAACTATCTTTTGTTGCAACAACGTTAACTGATACAGCACCTCTTATCTCAGCGATTAAATCGGTAAATCAAAGACTCGGTGATGTAGTAAATGTTCGCCTTAAAACGGGTGTGACACCCCAAGACTTCAGTAATATGGACGAATTCATTCATTTTGCACAAAAGTCTCATTTAGCTATTGTACATCTGATGGGTACCTTCCAAGATTATGATAAATTTGTTTCTTCAATGAAAAACTTTAATGTTCCTTTATTGGTGATTTCTCCCAATAAAACCCAGCCAAGTATATGCACACTTGAGCCGGAAGATAAAGAGCAAATCTTAAAATATCTTCAATATGGTGGAAAAAATAACTTTGAAAATCTCCTGCTGTATTTGGCGAACCGCTTTACGGGCTCCAATTACGAAGTTCTTCCACCTAAAAAAATACTGTGGGAAGGCATCTACCATCCTGACTTTGAAATGCTTCTCACTTTAGACGAGTATACAGAAAAAAAACTTGCTCCCGGCAAACCCAACGTCGGCATTTTGTTTCACACAACCCAATTTCAGAGTGAAAACACTACCCTCGTGGATATCCTAATCAAAGCCATCGAGAGTCAAGGCGCCAATGCTATTGCTGTATCTTTTGGTGGTAATTTGAAATGGGCTATCGAGACCTTTTTTATAAAAGACGACAAACCTCTAGTGGGTGCATTAGTAAGCACCTTATGTTTTTCATTAACGGCATCAAATATCGAGGCTTCAAATGCCTTGAACAAATTGGGCGTACCTGTCATAAAGGCGATTCTAACCGTTAACTCTTTTGAGAACTGGCGTGATACTGAACAAGGAATAAATTTTATCGACATACCGCCAAGTGTGGTTATGCCCGAGTTTGATGGTTTTCTAATCACCGTGCCCGTGGCTGCGATGGATTCAACCGAGATTGATCCCTTAACTGGAACTAAGATACTCAAATTTGAGCCAATTCCTGAAAGAGTAAGCAAAGTAGCTCGCTTAAGTGTAAACTGGGCAAAACTGAAACTCATCCCAAACAGTGAGCGCAAAGTAGCTATAATTTTTCATAATTATCCTCCGAGAAATGATGCCATCGGTAAAGCTTTCGCAATTGATACTCCAGTCTCGGTTTTAAACCTGCTAAAAGACATGAAGGCTGCAGGATATCATATAGACAGTTTGCCTGAAAGTGGCCAACAACTGATAGACAAAATAATTGAAGGCTTAACCAATGACCTGAGGTGGTTGAGTACTGAAGATCTTGCAAAAAGAGCTGTTGGCAGAATATCATACATGCAATATAAACAATGGTTCAATGAGTTACCATCTGCCGCCAAAGAAAAAATGCGCACTGCGTGGGGAAAACCCCCAGGTAAACTCTTCAATTACAAGGGCAATTTGTTGGTTCCAGGAGTAATCAACGGAAACATTTTCATGGGGCTTCAGCCACCACGTGGTTCTTTAGGGGAAATTGATTCAGCTAGTTATCATAGTCCTGACTTGCCTTTATCGCATTACTATTACGCTTATTACCGTTGGATTCGCGACGAGTTCAAGGCGAATGTTGTGATCCATGTGGGAACACATGGTAGCTTGGAGTGGTTGCCTGGTAAATCTGTAGGGCTATCGGAGTCTTGTTTTCCTGATGTGGCAATTTCCGATTTACCCAATGTTTATCCTTACGTTATCACTAATCCCGGTGAAGGTACCCAAGCTAAAAGGCGTAGCTACTGTTGCATAATTGACTACTTGATTCCGGTGATGCATAACGCTGATACCTACGAGGAGATGGCAAAACTTGAAGTTCAATTGCAAGAATATTATCACGCAAAACTCACCGATGAGGGAAAGTTGTCAGTTTTGAAAAAAACACTTTGGGAGACTATTATTTCTTGCAAGTTGGATCAAGACCTCAAAATTACACAAGAAGATGCTTTCGCTGATTTTGACAGTTTTTTGGAAAAGTTACATTCTTATCTACATGACCTCTCTGACGCTCAGCTTCGGGATGGTTTACACACATTAGGTCAACCACCAAATGATTTGCAGTTAGCTGAGTTCTTGGTCACTTTAACCAGATTAGGCAACGGCTCTGTGCCTTCTTTGCGGCAATCCCTCGCTGAGTTGAAGGGTTATGATTATGAGTGCTTGCTGGCGAATAAGGGAAAGATGCGTTCTGATGGAAGGACAAATGGTGATGTGATTAAAGAACTGAATACTATTGCTTTGGAGTTGATGAAACAATTCAATGCTAAAGGCTTTAATGAAAACAATGTCGACGAAGTAATACAGAATGTACTTGGCTGTAGCAGTCATAAGGTAAAGCAGTGTCTAGTTTACGTAAGCCATTTCCTTGTGCCTGCTTTGAAGAAGACCACAGATGAATTGACTAACATCATGGCAGCATGTGAGAGTGGTTTTGTTCCTCCAGGTCCTTCAGGTTCCATAACTCGAGGTATGGCAGATATCCTGCCTACTGGCAGAAACTTTTACTCTGTAGACCCAAGGTCTGTGCCTTCTACTGCTGCTTGGCGTGTGGGTGTTGCCTTGGCTGATAACCTTCTGGAGCGATATGTGAAAGAGGAAGGTAAATATCCTGAGA
The DNA here is from genome assembly GCA_964582085.1 of uncultured Candidatus Bathyarchaeia archaeon. GTDB lineage: Archaea > Thermoproteota > Bathyarchaeia > Bathyarchaeales > Bathycorpusculaceae > JADGNF01. The sequence continues at coordinate 9,244 of CAZOPV010000001.1, forward strand.
GTGTGGGCACAATCTTGTGGGCAACAGATGCCATGAAGACGAAAGGTGATGATGTAGCTGAGATTTTGTATTTGCTGGGTATTAGACCTGTTTGGGAGGAGTCTAGTGGACGTGTTGTAGGGCTTGAGGCTATTCCGCTTGAGGAGTTGAAACGTCCTAGAATTGATGTTACCGTTCGTATAAGTGGTCTGTTTAGGGATACTTTTCCCAATATTGTTCACCTAATTGATGAGGCAGTGGCTTTGGCGGCTGCTCTCAAAGAGCCTCCAGATAAAAACTATGTACGAAAACATGTGGAAAACGAAGTTAGTGAACGTGTGGCTCAAGGGGTTGATCATGAAACTGCACGAGAAGAGGCGCAGTATAGGGTCTTTGGTGACAAACCTTCTGCTTATGGCTGCGGAGTTAGTGAATTGGTAAGTTCTAAGAATTGGAAAACTCAAAAAGACTTAAGCGACATCTACGTTGCTTGGGGAAGCTATGCCTACAGCCGGAAGGTTTATGGATGTTTGGCGCCTGATCGGTTTAAGCTCCGTCTCAGCCAGATTAATGCAACAGTGAAAAATCAGGATTCAAGAGAGTATGATATACTTGACTGTGATGATTGGTATGATGCACATGGCGGAATGATTGTGTCCGTTAAAACATTGAGCGGGAAGGTGCCTCGGTCTTACTGTGGTGATAGTTCTGACCCTGAACGGGTGAAAATTAGGAGCACTGCTGAGGAGACATGTCATGTTTTTCGTACACGCCTTCTTAATCCCAAGTGGATTACCAGCATGATGCGTCATGGCTATGCAGGTGCCGCTGACCTCTCCAAGACAATTGATGACGTTTTAGGCTGGGACGCTACTGTAGAAGTCGTTGAAGACTGGATGTATGAAGATATTGCTAAAAAGTATGTTCTAGACAAGAAAATGCAGAAATGGCTCAAAGAGGTTAATCCTTATGCACTCCAAAATATGGTTGAGAGACTTTTAGAGATAATTGAACGGAAACTGTGGAACGCAACTGAGGAGATGAAAAAGAAGCTGCAGAGCCTCTATTTAGAAATCGAAGGAGTTTTGGAAGGTGAAAATGAATAACGCTAAAAAATGATGAACGGTAAATACATGAAATAATTGTTAACTTTGCTTTTTAGGATGTTTGCCGTCAACAAACAGGCTAACCTTTAGTTTTCTGATGTAAATCATGGGCTACTTTATTCAACCTATATTCAACTTTAATTAAATTAAGGTTTATATGCAATTGTTGGATAAACCATCCATAAAAAGTGAACATCCATGCAGTGGCGAAATAAAACGGTATATCCATTTAGCGCTATTGTCGGTCAAGATAAGATGAAACTGGCGCTGATTCTCAATGTTATAAATCCAAAAATTGGCGGAGTGTTGCTTCGTGGAGAAAAAGGTACAGGCAAATCTTTAGCTGTGCGTGCGCTGGCTAATTTGTTGCCTGAAGTTGAAGTTGTTGCTGGTTGTCCTTTTCACTGTGATCCACGGCGCCCAAAAGAGCTTTGTAGTCTGTGCAGTGCTAAAGTAGCCAACGGCGAGGATCTTCCAATAGTCAAACGTTCCGTTTCTGTTGTAGATTTGCCAGTAGGCGCAACGGAAGATCGTCTCGTCGGAACTTTAGATATTGAAAAAGCCATAAAAAGTGGCGAGAAACATTTTGAGCCAGGAATTCTTGCAGCGGCTAACCGGAACATTTTGTATATTGACGAAGTTAATTTGCTTGATGACCACCTGGTTGACGTACTGCTCGATGCTGCGGCTATGGGCGTGAATTATGTGGAGCGGGAGGGTGTTTCTTTTACGCATCCGTCGCAGTTCGTGTTGGTCGGTACCATGAATCCTGAAGAGGGCGAGTTGCGTCCTCAGTTGTTGGATCGTTTTGCCTTGTCTGTTGAAGTCAGAGGCATTCCATATCGCGAAGCACGGGCGGAAATTGTTAGACGACGCATTGCTTTTGAATCTGATCCAGTAGGATTTATTGAAGCTCAGAAGGATGGACAGGCACAGATTCTCAAAAAAATTATTGACGCAACCAAACTTTTGCCAAAGGTACAGTTAAGCACTGAAATGTTGGATTTGATTACTTCGATTTGTGTAGACTTTGCTGTTGACGGTCATCGCGCTGACATAACTATTTACAAGACTGCTTGTACCATAGCCGCGTTTAAGGGTAGAACTGAGGTTATTGAGGAGGATGTTAAAGAGGCTGCTGAGCTAGCTCTGGCGCATCGCAGGCGTCGACAGCCTTTTGAAGAACCCCAACTAGAGAATGAAAAGTTGCAGGAAAGTATACAGAACTGGTATAATAATAAAAATCAAAACATACAAAAACCGCCTGAACAGTCACAAGTACCTAAAGATAACTCCTCTCAAAGTGATGCTAAAAATAACAATGACCAAGAGGAGTCCAAAAATGACGCGGCATCTGAGCAGGTTTTTGAAGCTGATTCCCCATATAAGGTTAAGCCTCTTTCGATGTCTGTTTTGGATGAAGTCGAGCGTAAAGGAACTGGACGAAGGTCCAAGAGTTTAAGTAATTCTAAGAGTGGGCGATATGTAGACAGCGCTATTCCCAAGGGGAAAGCGGAGGATTTAGCTTTTGACGCTACCTTACGGGCAGCAGCGCCTTTCCAACGTCAGCGCAGAGAAGAAACCGGTAAAAGAAATTGTTTTCTCCTTGAGGCGAGTGATCTTCGTGATAAGGTTCGCGAAAGAAAAATTGGCAGTTTAATTATGTTTGTGGTTGATGCTAGTGGTTCAATGGCTGCAGAGGAACGGATGAGCGCTACCAAAGGCGCAATTTTGTCCCTCTTGCTTGATGCATATCAACGGCGAGATCGTGTAGGTATGATTGTTTTTAGGAAGGATAAGGCTGAACTTGTGCTTCCACCCACTAACAGCGTAGATCTCGCTCATAGATGCTTGTCAGTGTTACCAACGGGCGGGCGTACTCCAATGGCTCACGGGTTGTTGCTCGGTTTGGAAACTATTAAAAATTATCTAAAACGACACAAAGAAACCATACCCCTTATGGCACTGGTTTCTGACGGACGAGCTAATGTTCCACTTAACGGCGGTGATCCTGTTGAGGAAGCAAAGTTGATTGCCCGTGAAATAGGTTGTGCAGGTATTAAATCAATCGCAATTGATACAGAGAGAAGCTTTCTTACATTTGGGTTGGTTAAACAGATTTGTGACGAAATGAAAGGGCATTATTTGCAATTAGAGGAGTTGAGTGCTGCGCCTATCGCTTCTGTTGTCCGTGACAATTTGTCTTACGATCCAGAAGTAAGTTGAAGAAATTGACTTTGGTGAAGTTTATGAAGAATATAATTGTTCTTTTGGCTAAGCCCATCAGGGGTTTGGGTTTCAATGTAATTGATGCGAAATTGAACAAGTTTTTTGGAACAACGATTAAGAGGTTTCCATATACGTATGTCTTCAACTGTTGAACTAAAGAAACTTTACCAGCGAAGCAATAAACGCAAAGTTCTTGCTATATTCTTCCTTTTCGTTATGCTATTCGTCGTTTTCATTATTTCAATTAGCTATGGCGCTGGTTCACCTCGTTTTACTGAAGCTATAAACGTTATCCTTTCAAAAATCTTCCCAAATTTTGGTTTTGAAGAGGGAACACGACTAACTCAGACAATAATTATGGATTTACGTCTCCCCAGAATTGTTCTAGCGGTAATAGCCGGGATGGGTCTTGCTGCTTCGGGTGCAACGATGCAGGGGGTTCTGAGAAATCCTCTTGTCTCCTCTTATATTTTGGGGATTTCTTCAGCAGCAGGTTTTGGGGCGGCGCTAGCCATAACTTTCGGGATAGGGTTAATTGCTGGTGTTGGTCAGTATTTGGTTATCTTTAATGCCTTCATTTTCAGTATGCTGGCAATGATAATGGTTTATGGAATAGCCCGTTTACGCGGCGTAACTACTGAGACTGTAATACTAGCAGGAGTGGCTGTGGGTTATCTTTTTTCTGCGATGCTGTCTTTAATTCAGTACCTTGCCCCTGAGCATGAAGCTGTAAGGGCAGTAGTTTTCTGGCTCATGGGTGGTCTTAACTCCGCAACATGGAATGGAATTTTGATAGTTTTTCCTGTTGTTGTGGTGACACTGATTCTTATGATATTCCAGTCTTGGAACATTAATGTAATGAGTATGGGTGAGGATGTGGCAACAAGTTTAGGAGTTAATTCTAAACGTGTTCTAGCGATAACTATGATTTTGGAAACGCTGGCAACTGCCACAATTATTGCTTTTACTGGTGTTATTGGTTTTGTCTGTTTGATTGCTCCTCACATAGCCCGTATACTGATTGGTAGTGATTATCGGTTTCTTATCCCCTGCAGTGCTCTAGTTGGAGCATGTCTGCTTTTGTGCTCCGACACCCTTGGCAGACTTATACTTCAACCCAGCGAGTTGCCCGTAGGGATTGTAACTTCGCTGCTAGGCGTTCCATTCTTCATTTATATTCTAATAAGTAAGCGGAGGCAAAGTTGGAGTTGAAACTGATAATCAATAAACTTTCGTTTAACTACCCAGGTTTTCCTGTACTAAAGGATGTAGAGCTAGAGGTGGGTGCGGGTGAAGTGTTGAGTATCGTTGGGCCAAATGGCTCAGGCAAAAGTACTCTTCTAAAATGTATCAACCGAATTCTCAAAACCAGGAAGAACACAGTATTAATTGACGGAAAATGTACCCACAAAATAGGGCTAAAAGAACTATCCAAGATCATGGGGTACGTCCCCCAAACCTCAACCAGTGTTTTTCCCTTCACTGTATTTGACGTAGTGCTAATGGGTAGAAAACCTCACATTAATTGGAAATTGAGTGAACGAGATAACGAAATTGTTGCAGAAGTGTTGGATTTTATGGGAATCGGCGAATTGGCTATGCGGCACTTTAATGAACTCAGTGGTGGTGAACAGCAAAAAGTTGTCATTGCACGTGCGTTAGCTCAACAACCTCAATTGTTGCTTCTCGACGAGCCTACAAGTTCTCTTGATATTAGGCATCAGTTGGAGATATTGTGTATACTCAAGAGTTTAACTGAAAGCAAAGAACGCACCGTTATCATGGCGATTCACGATTTGAATCTGGCAAGTCGTTTCTCAGATAAGTTGATTATGCTAAAACAGGGGCAAATTTTTGCTGTTGGTTCTCCTGAATTGGTATTGACTGAAAATAACATAGCTGCAGTTTACGGAGTCCAATCGCGGGTAACAACTACTGTTTTAGGGAAGCCTCAGGTTACGCCTTTGGTTTCTGGAATACAACGAATTGGAACCTCAAAGTTGCCAACAGGAATTATGGCAGAACAGATGTAAGGTGAAATTAAAATGAAAGAAAAGAAAATCCCCATCAAATTAGAAGACGTTGAAGCCAAAATAGTTTACCATGCTTACGCAGGTTTCGATCTAAACACTTTGCTTGTTTCTTTTGTTGAAAAACGCAAGGTTCTCTCAACGTTAGATGGTTTCAGAAAGGTAGCTTTTGTAGCAAACACTTACACGCCGCTCAGTTTATCCGAATCCACTATGAAGAACTACAAAGCTTTTCAGAGAAAGTTTCCATTAACCTTAGGCATTAAGCCTAGTGATATTTCTTTTATGAGCACAGGCGTTAATATGGACAATTCTGCCATTTTTGAGGATTCATATCGTGAATTCAAAGTGTGTTGCATAGCCACTGCAGGGGCAAAAGATAACGCTCTGAGGACAGGAGTAGACAAAGCTAATTACTTGGAGCGAGACGGAAAATTCATTGCCGCCCTTGGAACAATTAATCTGATTCTTCTTACAAACGTCTCCTTAAGTGACGGTGCCATGGCGCGTGCTATCATTACCGCTACAGAGGCAAAAACAGCAGCCCTTCAAGATTTGAATGTTAGAAGTACATCAGCGCCTCAACACCAAGCCACTGGCACAGGAACAGACAATATGATTGTTGTTTCTGGTAAAAGCTCAGCTAAACCCCTACAAATAACTAGTGGTCATGTTAAGATAGGCGAATTAATTGGCTTCTTGACCAAAAAGGCAGTTGCTGAAGCACTAAAGAAGCACGATGGGTAAATGGAGAAACTAAATAGATGAAAAAGTTCTATTGGTGAACTAAACCTCATGCTCAATGAGAACATCATAAGCTGGTATGTGAGGACAGAAAATGGATGCATTCATCGTAACTGAAAAGTTGACCAAAGAATATGGCGCTATCAAAGCTGTCCAAGATTTAAACCTCAAAGTTTACACTGGAGAAATTTTCGGATTTTTGGGTCCTAATGGAGCAGGAAAGACCACAACTATTCGGATTATGACGACTCTAACTAAACCCACTTCTGGCTGGGTGAAAATAGGCGGTTTTCATGTTGTAAAGGAAGCTGACAAGGTAAAGAAAGTGATTGGGGTTGTTCAACAGCATTTGACTTTGGATCGAGATTTGACTGTGCGAGAAAACTTGGAGTTTCGTGCTCGCTTACATCATTTGGAACCGACTGAGCGGCGGCGTCGCATTAAAGAATTGCTTGAGTATGTTGAACTTACTGACTGTGCTGACCGCATGGTCGATACTCTATCTGGCGGCATGAAAAAACGTGTGGCAATAGTTAGTTCTTTGTTACATAAGCCAAAGGTTTTGTTTCTGGATGAACCAACAGTAGGGCTTGATGCTCAAGCGCGTCGCCGCTTATGGGACCTAGTACGGCGATTGAATTCAGATGGCACCACAATATTTCTCACCACTCATTATATTGAGGAGGCTGAGGCTTTGTGTAATAGAGTGGGTATCCTTCACAATGGCAAATTGATTGCGTTAGATTCTCCTTTTGAGTTGCGTAAGAAGTTGGGGCTAATTACTGTAGAGACACTTATAGATAAGGAAACCTGTTGCAAGTTTTTTGCTGATCGCGCGGCGGCGAATAGTTATGTGCAAACACTGCCGCCTAACGTTAAGACGGTTGTTATTCGTGATTCAAATTTGGAGGATATCTTTGTGGAGTTCACTGGTCAAAAGGTTGGTGATGCCTAAATGTTGGCTGCCCTAAAGGATGCTTACTCTGTTTTTTGGGTAGATTTACGAAATCTAAAACACCGCTGGCTTTCCCTACTTGTTACAAGTCTTGTTCAACCTCTTTTATATTTGGTGGCATTTGGTTACGGACTAGGGCGAGAGGTCAGATTTGAAGGCTTTAGCTACTTAACATTCGTAATTCCAGGCATTGTTGCATTGACTTCTTTTTCGACTAGTTTTAACGGTTCGGCGTCGAAGCTTCAAGTTGACAAGTTTTTTTATAAGAGTTTTGATGAACTTTTAATATCTCCAATTAGCTTATTTTCGATAGTTGTAGGTAAAGCTTTGATTGGTTTGGTACGCGGTCTACTTAGCTCTGTTGCTATCTTGCTGGTTGGTTTTGCTCTTTCACCTACGTTTGAAGTTAGTTTGTTGTTCTTGTTGGTTTTGTTTTTGTCGTGTTTTGTGTTCTCATTGTTTGGGGTACTTATCGCTTTTGTGCTGAAATCACATCAGAGTATGTCCACTTTCAACAGCGTTGTTATGCTACCTATGACTTTTCTGTGTGGCACTTTCTTTTCTTTAAATGCGTTACCTGAGGTGGGAAGGGCAATGTTATATGTTTTGCCTCTTACTCACTCAAGTCAGACTCTGCGGGCAGTAGCGTTAGGGCAGGATTTTCCCTGGCTCTCTTTTGGAGTGCTGGTATGCTTTGGTGCGTTATTCTTCTTTGCAAGCATCCTCGTTCTAAAGAAACAAAGTGTTTAATTGTACTTCAAAGGCGCCTTTATGAGTGTTTAGCGGCTCTTCTCCCCTTTTTAGTACTTCACCACCGCTTTTAACTGAATACCTCAAAAACTTTTTTGTTCTCCTTCTGCCGCCTTCTTCAACCATTGTGTATCTTTTACTTAACCCGTGTTTGACCTAAGTTAAACAAATTTTTATTGATGTGACGTGGATTCCACTATTCTTTAGCAATGCAGTTGTAACCCCATCTCCCTCTACGAGTTTTCCTGAGAAGGAACCATCGAAGATTTTGCCGCATCCACAAGATGGGCTTTTTTCGGCAAACAAAGCTTCTTTGGCGCCAAACGCTTTGGCTATTTTCAGTGTCTCCTGAGAGCCTTTCATGAACTGAGCTGTGACATCTATGCCTTTTTCGTTTACCACCTTAGCTTTGCCCCGTAAAACAGCTCCTCCATCACCATTTTGTATCTCTGAAGGAGCTCTGGGAGCAGGTAAACCACCTAGAACTTCGGGGCAAACGGGAAAAAGGTCTCCTTTTTTGAGTTCCTCTAGTAGAGCTGGGTTAAGCCAGTTTTTCCCTCTGAAATTGCAGTTTACGCCTATAAGGCATGCACTTACCAGTTTCATAGTGCCATAGTTCTTGGTCAGTTCTAATTAGTTTTCTCGTAAACCTCTTTTTAAGTGCAAAATAGACGTTAGAGGGCCTGTTTAATTTTTATATACATCGTACGCAATCAGAATACAGAGGATATCATGGCGCTCGACGACCCTCTAACCCTTGCTATAATTGTTTCAACTATAGTGGCGGCCATAGTTTCCTGCGGCGTCGTCATTTTCCTCATGCGGAGACGATACAATCCGCCTCAAACGGTACCAAAAAGAGCAGCAGACGTAAATGTTGGTTTTGTCCCCTCACCTTACAAAGTCACTAAAAGCGTGCAGTCCACTGATGCATCTCGCGCCAGAGATGAACTGAGAATTTTGGAGTTGGAACGGGAAATTTTAGGAGACGCCATACGGCACTTATATGAGGCGCACGCCGAAGGCAAAATCACTGAGGCAGAGCGGGAAAAACTTGCCAGTTCATACAAGCAGAGGATGATGAGCGTAAAAGAATCCATTGCGCGAGACGAAACAATCGTGGCGTTGCATGAATTAGAAAGCATGCAAGAAGATCTCATGAAGATGTTCAGCGAGCGCTTTGGCGAATTAAGCGGTAAAGTGGAAGAACTCCGTGGTAGGATCGAACTTAAACCTGTAAAGGAAGTTAAAATTCAAATCCCTAAACCTCAAGCACCTCTGGTTCCTGACCAGATGGAAAAAGAGGAGGAGGAAGAGGAAGAATCTGAAGCTGAGGGGGCAGAGGGCGAAGAAAAACCCAAAAAGAAACGGAAGCAAACTACTGAGCGTCCAACTCAGAAAACCGAAGCTGAGATGCGAATAGACGCCATACGCAGCGAAATCGACAAAGTTATGGATAGACTGGGGCAGATGGAAATTGAAAGTTGATTCTGTGGAGGCCTCAAAGAAGAACGCAGCGTTAGCCGCGGTCAAGCACGTCAAAGACGGTGACATCGTTGGTTTAGGCAGTGGCACAACAATTGCCTATGCCATTGAAGCTTTAGGTGAACGCGTAAAAAAAGAGAACCTAAAAATCTTGGGCATTCCCTCATCATATCAAGCTTTTGCACTTGCTGTCCAAAACAAAATTCCCATAACCACTCTTGAAGAGCACCCTCTAATCGACGTGGACATTGATGGTGCAGACCAAATCGACCCAAAATTAAACCTTATCAAAGGTATGGGCGCCGCTTTGGCACGAGAAAAAATTGTCGCCGCCTCCTCCAAACTCAACATAATAATTGCTGATGGGAAGAAGCGCGTCAAAGTTCTAGGCGAAAACAACCATCCAGTTCCCGTTGAGGTTCTCACTTTTGCAATAGCTCCAGTGATGCGGACAATAGAGAAACTTGGGGGCAAAGCCATCCTGAGGGAAACAAAAGGCAAGCTTGGGCCTGTAATCTCTGACAACGGCAATGCCATTGTGGATGCCACTTTTGGCGTCATTGGCGATGCTGCTAAGCTAGACCAGCAGCTGAAAATGATTCCAGGTGTTGTTGAAACAGGCGTTTTCATTAATCTGGCCGATATAGCCTATTTAGGGACACCAAGCGGTGTCGAGAAGCTGCAAACCAAACGCAAATAAACTTTTCTCTTTTTTGTCGTGCGTCGGATTCAAACGACTAGCCTCTTTGGCAGAAATAGACTTAAATGAAGCCTCTGCAATCAAGGTAACTGAAATCCCACGCCGGGGTAGCCTAGCCTGGCTAGGGCGCCAGACTCATAATCTGGAGAGTCAAAGGGGCAAGCGCCCTAAACCCAGAAGTCGCGGGCTCGAATCCCGCCCCCGGCACCAAGAACTTTCTCTTTCTGGAAAGAGAGCCTTCACTAAGAGAAGGCGACGTGTTTGGAGCTTGATTTGTGTTGTTTTGTTGGTTTAGAGCTTGTAGGAGGATGATTAGGGTTTGGAGTGTGCAGGTTGAATTTACTGTAGGTTGAAACTTAAGTGTAAATGCCACATTCAACCTACCCGTGTTCCCAATAGGCGGCACTCTGTTTGCAGGTTGCTTTGTTTCCAACTTTTTATTCACCATGCGTTGTGAAATCTAGATAAACATTATCTGCTACTCTGACTAACTATTTACTCTCGAGTTGATTAATGAATGGCGCATGCAGTTGATTGGCAATCACTTTTTTTGAAATGCCGCGAAAATATTCGCTTGCATCTCCAGCCTCTTCTCAGTAACCTCCGCGACCCACAGCCTGATTTGGGCATAGGAGCAGGTGGAGATCCCGTGAAAGTAGTGGACTTAACTGCTGAGGCAGCAATTGTGGATGTTTTGCTGCAAAACGGCCTTTCTTTTACCTTGGTCAGCGAAGAGTCAGGCCTAAAAGAATATGGAGCGCAACCCACAGACTGCTACATAATAGTCGATCCAATCGACGGAACCACAAACCTGACACGTGGACTACCTTTCTACTGTTCATCAATCGCAGTTTCTGACAAGCCCAGATTGTCCTCAGTTTATGCTGCAATGGTAACAGATTTGTTCCACCTCATCACCTACACAGCTTTCAAAGGCAAAGGTGCCTTACGAAACGTGGAAAAAATCTCCTCTTCTAAGGTTGTATCTCTACAAGATGCCATCATAGGATTAGACCTGAACACCTACAAGGTAGGAGAGTTAGCTCCCAAGTTGACGGCCTTGATTGCAAACACCAAGCACATCCGTCACTTCGGCGCCAACGCTCTAGAGCTTTGTTATGTAGCGGAAGGTTTAACTGACGCGTTTGTAGACATCCGAGGCAAACTACGCACAACCGATGTAGCAGCAAGCTTTCTTATACTCAAAGAAGCAGGAGGCACAATAACCAACCCCGAAGGCGGTATTGTAGACGCAGAATTAGATCCGTGCCTGACAATCAAGTTTGTAGCCTCAGGCAACAAAGAGATCCACAGTTTAATCCTCAATTTGATCAATCAAAAATAAGGGCGTTGTATGCTCAAACTTTTGCCTCCTTATCCGGCAGCTCTAATCAAAACAGCCCAAACTGAAACGCTAGTTGTCGCTGACCCTCATATAGGGTGGGAAATCTCTCTCCAAGAAAAAGGTATCTATCTGCCAAGCCAGACCCCCAAGTTAATAGAAGAACTGAAAACTTTACTCGTAAAGTACCAGCCTAAAACGCTACTGATCATAGGTGACGTGAAACACAGTGTTGTGACGCGAGCACCTGCGGAGCGGAGGGAACTTTCAGAATTTTTTAATGAAATTGTCAAATACGTGCAAGAAATCAGAGTTGTACGAGGCAACCACGATGGCAATCTTGAGTTTATGTTGCCCGCCAACGTTAAAGTTCACCGAGCCTCCGGCGTAGTCATAGGCGACGTCGGTTTGTTCCATGGGCATAAATGGCCATCGCCTGTACTTTTAAGCTGTAAAACTCTGTTAATGGGGCATCTACATCCGGCGGTAGTTTTTCATGACTCTGCAGGCTCCATACTTAACAAGCAAGTTTGGGTTAAAGCAGAAATAGTGCCGGAAACCTTAGCAAACCTTCTCCTAAAAAGGCACTATGTAAAAGTTGAAGGCACAGCTGAAGAGACTCTTCAGAACCACTACAATATGAAGCTAAAAGTGGAGCAGATTTTTGTGATGCCCAGCTTTAACCAACTTTTAGGTGGCAGACCTATAAACGAATCCAAGCTGACCTTGAGAGGGAGCAACGAAAAACTGATTGGCCCAGTTCTGCGGTCAGATGCAGTAGCTTTAGAGAACGCAGAGCTGTATCTTCTAGACGGAACATACTTGGGAAGTTTGGGGCAATTAAAAAACAGAGATCTTCAAATTCGTAACTGCTAAAGTTTTTCTGAAACATGAAGTCTGTCCAAAGAGACTTAGACTAACTTTTTTATCATTAAAGTTGCATGCGGAATTCTTGTCTTGTGGGACAATCCTTATTGGAGCGAAACCTCTCAAGTTACAACCAAGGTGATTTGTAAACATGTCTTCAGATGATGAAAATTTCCCAGAGTGGACAAGACGCCGACGCAGAAGTCCCTTCGACGCCGATCCCTTCTTCGGAGATATAGACCATATTTTTCGTGAAATGGAAGAACGTTTGGAAGAACAATTCAAAACGTTCACAGAAAAGATCCCTAAAGATTACGTCAAAGAGCGCACACTTCCAGACGGTAGCACCGTTAAAGAATTTGGACCTTTTGTATATGGTTACAGCATGAAAATTGGACCCGACGGTAAACCCGAAATCCAACAATTTGGCAACATCAAAAAATCTCTCAAAGGACCCGAAGTCAAAGAGGAACGTGAACCACTTGTGGATGTAGTGGAAACCAACGGTGAAATTCGCGTAGTCGCGGAGCTACCCGGCGTAGAGAAAAGTGATATCAAACTTCACGGTACCGAAGACTCGCTGGAAATTAGCGTGGACACACCTCAAAACAAGTACTACAAGGAAGTTATGTTTCCAGCCAAAGTTAAAGTTAAAGAAGCCAAAAGCACATACAAAAACGGCGTCTTAGAAGTCGTGTTGCCCAAGGTATCTCCTCAAAAACCAAAAGGCGAACAAATCGACATAGAGTAAAACAGGCTTTTCCCTTTAAAGCGGTGCTGCCGTTGGCGGTTAATGACACCAACGAACTTGATCTCCTCAACAAAATCTGTCAAGCTGCCAAAAAAGAAGGCAAACTTAGCGGCAAAAATCTTACTGACCTCTATGAACTTTTCGGGCAGCGTTTCACAAAGGCACTAGATGCCCTAAAGGAGAATCGTGTCAAAAAATACGTTTTCCGCCCCAGCAACCGCACTGTCTGGATAGTTATAGGGAAAGAACGTGACTACCTTCTTATGCCTGAAGCTGAATTCTGTACCTGTAACGATTTCTACTTTCGTGTGATGGATTGTAAAGTGCACCTGTGCTATCATCTGATTGCCCAGAAAATTGCGCAAAAATTAGGTTGGTTTGATAAGATAGAAGAACAAGATGATCTATACAAATCTTTAATGGATGAATGGAAAAAAGCTACTGCTTAAATACCTAATCGTGAATGAATATGTTGCATAAGGGGGAACCCGTACGGATATAGGTGGATACTTCCAAATACTCATCGGCGGACTCATGACGGCTACGTTTGTTACAATCACACTTATCCTGCTTAAAGGCTACTACGGCGAAGATGAAGAAGAAAAAGAAACCGACTAGCCTCCAACTCAACCTACTTTTCTACGTATAAAAATAAACGCTAGCAGGCTTAAAGCCGCAATTATTAAACTGCCTAAAACGATCCACTCTATATTGTAGCTTGCCCCAAACACAATGGGTACTGGACCAACAAACACTACCACAACTGAACTTGAGGAGCTACCGTTATCAAACATGGAACCCGTAATGAATACCAACATTCCGATCAAGATTAAAACAAACCCTGCCATCAAAACCAGAAATAAGTATCGCGGTGTTGTGTTCCACGTGAGGTTTTCTATGTTCTGTTTTTTGTTTTCACTCAATGATTTTGCCTCATAAGAAATTATAAACAAGAATCAAAACAATAGCGATTACTGTGAGGGCTATCGCCAGCAACAAAACTGTCTTCACAGATTCCTTATCCGTCCCAAAAATTATTGGCACCGGACCTACCATAATCACCCCCGCCGTTTGCACGTTTCCTTTCTGGCTGTTCTTTCCGCCTATAATAACCGCTGCCAAAACGAGAATGATACAGCCCATCACAATTAATACTAAGCCAAGTTCAGTAAGTTGCATATACCAACAAGTATTCTTAGCAGACCGAAATTTAACAGCTTCTGCTGTATCTTCAACAGATCCAAAACGGAGTTTGCAAACAATTTAAAACTCTGCTAATTATTACTTGTGTCGGCAGCACAAATGACTCCTGAAGACCTAATAAAGCAAATCCTTGTTCAGCAACCACAAACTAGCCGAGACCAAATTCTGCAAAAACTAGAGGTTGCACGGGCAAAAACAGGAGGGTTGATTACTGACACAACTTTGTTAAGGATAATTGCCCGGGAATTAGGCGTTGACGTCACCCCAGAACCACCCAAACCCAACAATAATTTTCCCCTCAGTAAACTGGTCTCAGGAATAGGCAACGTCACTATAACTGCACGGGTGATCTCTGTTTCTGATGTACGAACTTTTGAAGGCGCAAAACCTGGCAAATTTGCTTCCGTAACCCTTCTGGACCACGACACAGTGGTGCGCGCAGTTTTATGGAACGACCACGCCGCTCTAGTTGAAACGGGAGCATTAAAGGCTGGGCGAATTGTCCGTTTCTATCACTGCTACACTAAAGAAGGCTGTGATGGCAATGTGGAGCTGCATGTGAGCAGCAAAAGTCGCATTGAAATTAACCCTCAGGATATCAAAGACGAGGATTACCCTCTCTCCATTGCGAACTGCGCCGACAAAATCTGCGATATATCACCACGCAAATATGTTGCTCTCAAAGGTACAGTAAAGCAGTTTTTGTCAAAAACAGTCTTTCCTCGTCAAGACCTGCCTGAAGGTACTGTTATACGCTTCAAACTAGAAGACAAGACAGGTGAAGTGGTGGTGGTTGCTTGGAATGAGAAAGCCACGGAAGTTGAATCGCTTCTAAAACCAAACGCTGAAGTTCACCTAATTAATGGTCGAGTCAAAAGTGGCTCCAACGGGGAAGCCGAAGTTCACGTCGACAGAGAAACCTGCATAGAGGTTGTGCCACCAAAAATACAGTGGACAAAAATAGCGAATTTGGAGACGCTTTTGGGCAGTGTAAACGTGGAAGCTGAAGTTGCGAGTTTACCTGTAACCAAAGAAGTCACAACGGCACAAGGAGAAAAAGTTAATCTCACGACGTTGGAGCTACGGGACGAAACAGGCATGATCAGATTTGTAGCGTGGAGGCGGCACTCCCAAACCGTCACTAGCTTAATGGTGGGTGAAAAAGTTCGTCTGATAGACGTTTTTGTCAGAAAAGCCCCAGATGGCAGAAAAGAGCTCTTAACCAAAAATGCGACCGAAATTACGCGACTATAAATGGTGAATTTGTTTTGTTTGTAGATGCTTTTGTATGCGGCTCCATCTGCTCTCCTTTAATGTTTTTTTAGCCTCATACCTTTTTTTTTAAAAAAAACCAAACCTGCAGTCTATTCTAAGTTTAGTAAGCCTTCGACAACCTTGGCGAGCCTTTCTGCTACCGATTGATCAAGTTTTTGGTCTTCCTCTATATCTCGGAGCTGATGAGACTTTGCCATGCCTAACAGGTATCAGAGGCGGTTGTTATAACAATTTTTGTAGTTGAACTTCGAACTTCGAAGTGACAACGTTTTCTGTCTGAGCTTTTTGACAGTTTAGAGTCAACTTCGGCTTCTATAAAGAATAAAATTGAGGTTTTTCACAATCTTTCATGGTAAATGTCAACTAGATTAACTTCTCAAGTCTATGAGATGCCTGAGTTTAAAGGTGTACGGTGTTAATCGCTTTGAACTAAAAGGCTTTAACGTAGCAGAGAACAGCTTTTTTGAAGGCCAACTCACATCAATAGGTAATGGCAACAAAATAACTGTTGCCGAAAAGAGTGCTGGGGGGACACAAGTCTACGTAATAGTCCTGTAAATTGACGCTATCTATAATACATAGTTGACCAGAACTGTTAAAACTACTAAACAAGATTCGATTGTACTAATTAGGATCTGTTCACATACTAGCTTTACTTAATGGAGTTTCATGACGCGACCAAGGAGTCTTGTTTCGGACACTTGGCAGAATAACCAAATGCAAGTTTTACCCTAAAGATAAAAGTGGTCCATTTTTCACGTAGATAATTGTTCTGTCAAAAACGGAAAAAGTTTAACATAAATTTAAAAGAAGTAATAAATTGAGAATAAAATCGCTTTTGAAGGAATATTTTTATATAAAAGCAAACCGCTTCATTAATCAGTTTAAAATGCCAACTTTACCCTCTAACAGTTGCTGAATTTAGTAATAAAAGAGCAGAGAGCGCCACTAAAAAACTATGATAGAGGTTATACGTAATTTGGCATTTATAATCGAATAAGTGATGTGGCTACAAATAATGGTTAAACGGGTCGCAGTGGGTATCCGTGAGTTCGACAAGCTAGTTGGCGGCGGGTTTCCAGAGTTCAGCATGGTTGTTTTATCTGGAAATCCTGGCGCAGGGAAGACTATTTTGTCTTCACGGTTTATTTATGAAGGTGTAAACGTTTATGGCGAAAACGGTGTTTATGTCTGCTTGGCTGAAAGTATTGAAAAGTTTTTAGTAACCATGAAAGAGTTCGGGCTTGATTTTGAGCCCTTGATTAGGAGAAAACAGGTCGAAATTCTTGACTTCTCTTTGTTGGGTGATATTGATGTTCAGTTAGCCTTAAATCGTATCTTAGACGCGATAACTTCTATCAATGCGAAGAGGGTAGTTTTGGATTCAGTTACTGCGCTTGCTATGGGTTTACGTACAGATGCTGAAAAAAGGCATACTTTACGTTTAATTTATAAATTAATAAAGCGAACTGGATGTACCACTATAGTGGTGGTTGATGAACCCTTCAATAGTCAAGGTTATTGGTATGGCGAAGACTTTATTGCAGATGGCGTTGTGTCAATGAGGACAACTTTTGAAGACGGAGTATTGAGGCGGAGACTCAGAATTATAAAAATGAGAGGCACAAACCACACATTAAGAACTCACAGTTACGTAATAAATGTTGAGGGGATCAAGATTCTTGGATAAGCAGTTTAGTTACTCTTGTGTTGCAAATTTTGTGTTCAGGCTTTGGTCTAATATGAACAGTTACGTAAGTATTTTTAAAGTTGCTGTGTTCGGTCAGCTTAATTTGCGCGGTGAGGTTTTATGGTACGTCTAGTCAGCACAGGTGTTTTGGGGCTGGATATTTTGCTTGGCGGCGGCATGGTCGCCGGCTCAACTGCTCTTATCATTGGGCCTGTAGACGTTTTGAAGACCTACATTGCGCAGCAATATCTTATCGAAGGTTTAAAGGCAAATGAGTGCTGCCTTTACGTGACCAGTTTAGATGTTAAAGAGAAAGTTAAAGAGCAGTTTAAGTATAGGTTTGGGTTTGACGTTGAACCCCTCATGGACAATGGACTTTTCGAGTTAGTCGAGATGGAGCTTCCTGATAATTCAAGAGTAGATGTGCACAAGTTTGAAAACCGATTTGAAAGTTTGAGGTCAATTATAACCAAGGTTGGTGACTCCAACAAGTGCAGAATTGTAATCAATAATCTCCTGCATTTATTCTATCTAACAGATGATTCCTCAAAAATCGTTAAGAGCCTCACTTGGTTGGATTCATTCAGGCAGAGGCGTGGCGCCGAATCGGTTTTGTTGTATGTTATGGATAGCGGCGGTACATCTAATATGTACGAAGAGGTAGTCAAGTCGTTATGTGACTACGTTTTTGAGTTAGCAAAATCTGATAGTGTCATTGGAAAATTGAAAATTTTGAAAGCTCCAACACAGCACTCAGTTGAGTGGCATGAACTGTTTTTCTCAGGACAAGTTATCAATCTTGCCGTTGTTATGTAAGTAAAAAATTTCCAGCAACAAGTTTTTTAGCCTTCACTAAATTATTCCTATCTGTGTTTATTATGTCCATTGAAGGTTCATCTATTAAAAGGTCTGATGTGAAAGAGAAAGTTACCGAGTATGCACAGTATAAGATAAGGCGGCGCAGATTAAAAACGGAAGTTGTGGCTGTGCGGCTCATGCCTGGGTTTAAGAGGATTCTTGAACAGTTGGCTCGTAATGAGGGGCTGGATCTTTCTGCTTGGATGAGAAATCTTATTATAAAGGAGCTTAAGGTGAAGGGGATAATTCGTGAGTCGTCGTCTTCTGTTGGAGCGGTTGAGGGAACATTTGAGTAGATGTTGTGGATCGGGGTGTAGTGCCCTTGTTTTAGGGATTTAATTAATTAGGCTCATGTTGCCTTTTGTTCTTTTTTATGGTGATTTTTTGATGCTTTACATTTTGTTGAGTCTGGCTGTTTTTACATTAAAGTGTTAATTTTGCATACTGTTTACATTTGTTATTCAATGTTTGACAAGGGTTGTTTTAAACCCTGAAATTGTAAACATTTGTTAAACAAAAGTAAACAAGAATCTTTAACAGCTACCTCTCAATGCATGTACCAAAAATTGGGACGTGCTGGACGTGGACGCAAAAAATATCGCGCTGCTATCAAACAAAAATCCAATGCAGACGCCAGCACATCTCCTTCCGAAAAAAAGCTCCACAGATGCCTGCACATGCATACTCGAGTGGGCAGCTAAAAACTGCTCTGCTGCCAGCTGTAAAGACGCTGACAACTTATTACGTACTAAACTTGCGGAGGTTAACTGAGTGACAACTATGCCCTTTGTGCCTGAGCTTTTTCTGTTCTTTGCAATAAACTTTTTCCTAGGACTGAGCTTGCTGTCTTGCCTCTCTGAACGTTTGTTCCCAGCTGCTTTCCCTTACCTGTGCCAAGTTATGGCTGTAGTAGGCTATGCCCAGCTTTGGATAAACTACACCTATCTAAGTAGTGAAGTTGTTGCTCGTTTCTGGGGCAGTCTTATCTACTTGGTGTTTGTAGTTGCGATGATTTCTGCTGTAACTGTCTACGTCGCTGTTGTGAAACGTAGGTTTGCTGTAGGTGGCCTATTCCTTGGAGGTCTAACTGTGCCCACTGCCTCGATGGGTCTGTTTGTTGTGTCAAATTACGTGAATGGCTTAAGCGTGCCGATGCCCAAGTTGCCTGTTATTCCCGTAGAAATAATTCAAGTGCTGTTCGGTGTTGGTCTGGCTGTTCTGACTTTAAGTGCAGTGTTTTATCTACGGCAGGAGAAAATGCTGAAGATGCTGGCAAAAGTTACTCCCATGAATCCTGCTGCGCCGAAGTTACCTCTAATTGTATCTCTAGATAACCTTGACAGACAATTCGTGGCGGGCGAGATTGAGTCTAAAGAATACCTTGAGAAGAGAACGGCTCTTTTAAACTCAGAAAGTCCTGAGCGATCGTGGCTTAAAACGTTTGAAGCGCGGTTGGAGCAGTTGAGTCTCAAGCGTCCACGCGCGACTTTACAATCGTCCCAAATAACCGAAGAATAGCCGCGGAGGTGAAAATGTAAAATGCAAGTGATAAGAAGGAGTAAACTGCTAAAAATAACTACCTTAGTCTTAAGCTCAGTGCTCTTAGCAACAGCATCAGCATCAGTCTATAACCTAATGTATGGTGATGCTACCGTAACTGCCTACGCCGCAAAATTATACTTCGACAGTACAGGAGCTGCAGACGCAACTGCTGCCGGCACAGTAGTTGGAACTAATCATACTTCAGTGATGTTTACCTCGCTTTCAGGATGGCCTAATGCTACCAGAGTGTACACGGAAACTGCGTTCCTCAAGGCTAATTCCTCATTCACTGGCTGTGTCATTACTGCACCACAAGTTACTGACTCAAACGTTAACACTTTAAAGATGACTCTCTATGATGGCTCCACTCAGAAGGCACAACTGAATTTGCTAAATGCAAACCCTACTACCGGAACTTTCGATATTTCCTCAGGTGACAGCTGGAGAATTCAATGGGAAATACAATGGAAACCAGGCGTAACAGCAGATCATTATGTAACGACGACTCTAACTCTGAATGTACCAAATGAAGGTGCAAGCGAGTAAAATCGCCTTTAACCCCCCTATTTTCCATTTTGTTTTGAAATCAATGTTTATCTGAATATTCAAGTTGGACGCTGACAAGGACGGAAACCATGTGAAAAAGCCTGTACGCTTCCTGATTCAAACCGTTTTGTTACTTTTAGTTCTAACAGGCTCAGTCTACGCCAGCGTATACAGCTTGTTGAACATTGACGCGCACTTCTCAGCTGAAGCCCCAAAAGTTAAGCTGCAGCAGGGAATCGCAGGTTCAAGCGTAATAGGCACGAACTATAGCAGCGCCCAAGTCACTATTGCCCCGCCTGTGTCACCATTCTACTACCCCAACAGCTACAGCATTGCTTCAGGTTCCTACCTTTCAGGTACGTTGCCAACTAGCGTTCAGAACGTGGACAGCGACTACTTTGTCGTAAACAGCGCAGCTTCTGCAACCTCAACACAACCGTATTATCCTTCAAGCTATAGTCTTCTTGGTTCAACAACAGTCGTCAGCGGCTCCGTCTCTAACTTGCAGAGCAACGACGAAAGCTACATGATATTCCGCTCGTATAGCACCACCATGGATAAGCTGGAAGATTTTGTTGACCAAACCAGCAACGTTGACGGCTCCGCAGATGTAGGAACACACAGTAGCTTTGCAGCTATGCAAGCTGGTCCCGATAGCGTGTACGACACTTTGACTGAGGCGGATAATGGTGCTTATGCTACGGTAACTTTTGTGGGTGCGGGTGCGATGGCTGCTGGTACCGGTGCTGTTTCTCCGGCGTTACCGTCTGGCTGGCAACAAAACGACATTTTCTTATTATTCTGTGAGACAGCAAACCAAGCTGTGACGGCTCCGTCTGGATGGACGGCGGTTTCAGGTTCACCGCAGGGAACCGGCACTGCTGGTGGAACTGCAGCTACGCGTTTGTCGGTGTTTTGGCGTCGGGCCACCGCTAGCGAGTCGGCTCCTACGGTTGCTGATCCAGGTAACCATGTTGTTGCTGCCATTCTTGCTTTCAGGAATGTTGTGGAATCAGGCGACCCGTGGGATGTCACTGCTGGGAACGTGTTGTCTTCGGCGAGTACTAGTGTGTCGATTCCAAGCGCCACAACCTCTGTTCCCGGCTGCATGGTCGTCGTTGCTGTGGCTACTGGTCCAGACACTAATACTGCACAATGTTCAGGTTGGTTAAATTCGAATCTTGTAGGGTTAACTGAGCTTGTTGACTACTATTCTAATCAGGGCAACGGGGGCGGTTTTGGTGTTGCCGCAGGAACACAGACAGCGGCTGGAAACTACGGCGCCACAACAGCGACTGTGGCAACATCGTTTGTTCAGGGGCGATTAAGCATAGCACTCAAACCCAAATGGGTACCCAACTACCAACTTGACCTAGAAGTACAATGGACAAACGCCGCTTATGGAGTAACAAATGTCGAACTATGCATCTACGCAGGCACATTAGCCATCGAGTCATTACAAGTTGACGTTCGGTCAGGCTCAAGCTGGACCACCATCATACCTGCACTTTCAGCAAACACCTGGAACAATGTCTCAGTTTCAAACTATCTAACATCAAACACTTTCACAATCCGATTCAAAGACACCACAACTTCAGGCGACACAACCCAGAGTAACTGGCAAATCGACTGCTCACTCCTCAATACCTGGAATACTCAGTACACCGCTGAAGTAGAGTTCACAGGCACCTCAAACACGTGGCAGTGGACTCAACTGGTCTGGACTGTTGACAGCGCCCTCACAACTTCAAGCGTAACCGTAAGCCTCCAACTCTTCAATTACGCAGCAAACCAGTACCCCACAAGTGGCAACGGCTACATCAGCTACACATCCAGCGGCACACCGAACACTGACGAAACCCAAACCCAAACCATAACCACAAACCCAGACAACTTCAGAGACGCCTCCGGCAACTGGAAAATCAAAATCCAATGCGTCAAGATAACGTTAACCCAATTTGACTTCAAAGCAGACTGGATCAAATTTGAACCCACATACTACAGCCAGTATACTGCTTCAACCGAATTCACATTCACCAGCATCACCACAGAAACACCCGCCCAACTCAACTTCACAATAGTAAGCCAATATGACATAGCAAACGTAGAAGTCACAATCCAAGTGTGGAACTTCACCTCCTCATCATACGTTACAAGCGGCCAAGGCTACCTTTCCTACACGTCAAGTTCTACACCAAACACTGACGAAACCAAAGTCCTCGCAATAACACTGAACCCTGAGTCATGCACCAACAGCGGACAAGCAAAAATAAAAATAACCGCAGTAAAAAATACAACTACCCAATTCCAACAAAAAACCAACCAAATCGAACTGCACTTCCCTACGTTCAAGTATGACTATGTACTCCGAGCCGCCAACCAAATTTCAGACTCATGGAAAATCAGGCTCACAGCATATGACCAAACAAGCATCTCTCGTCTAACCAACTGCACCATATACCTATACATCACGGGCGACCAACCATCCAACCAAATAGTTGTAAACAACGGAGTCTACACCCAACAATACGGTGACTGGATAGACCTTACAGCACTAAACAGCATAAACATCGCCGTAATCATATCAACCTCAACTGCAGGGTCATCACAAATCTACGCATACCTC
This sequence comes from uncultured Candidatus Bathyarchaeia archaeon, assembly GCA_964582085.1. Classification (GTDB taxonomy): domain Archaea; phylum Thermoproteota; class Bathyarchaeia; order Bathyarchaeales; family Bathycorpusculaceae; genus JADGNF01. The sequence goes on from CAZOPV010000001.1 coordinate 31,922, forward strand.
GAAGTCCTCATACCAAATACAACAACATACAACCTGATGCCCATAACTTTCCAAATAACATAACCTGAACCGCAAAATCAACAGAAAAGGGGGCGCCGTGACCCTTTTTTCCTGGCATCAAACAGTGACTCTGATCGGCTAAAACTCAAAAAAGTCCAATTATCAAGTAAAATCCAAAATCACAGATACCTCTAAAATTAAACAGCAAGCATTGGTGGTTGTATAATTGGTGCGGTCGCCGGGATTTGAACCCGGGATCATTAGCTTGGAAGGCTAAAGTCCTAAACCAGACTAGACGACGACCGCTCGTGTGCTATCTCCATATTCTAAGCGTAATTTAAGTTTATCTGGTTTTATCATGGTTTGTTAAACGCTGAATAGTTCGGCATAAAAATGTCAGTTGGAACTTTTTCTTTTGAAAAATAAACCATCTGTCCAGCTTAGTAATCAATTATTTCAATCATGGACTGCCTACAGCAAACCAAATTCTTCTTTTAATGGCAACTGTGAGCATGGGTGCAATCGCAGACTTCATAGTCTGCCTCAAATTTTTTGCCGCATCTTTTACATTGAAATGCAGGCATACTCATCTCCGCTAAAATATCGGCAGCGAGAAAACCAAAAAACCTTCATGCCATTTTTGCCTTTCTCTAAACCTCTCTGGCGTATAGAAAAAAGTAGGCGCCCACTTAAAAGTAACAACCCAGAAGTTCAGCTAGCCAGTTTTGTTTTGAACTTCTACATTTTAGCAAATCTTACAAAGTTTTACAGGGTAACAGGTAGAAGAGTATATCTACGTAGGTAATGTACATTAAAAGAGTCTATCAGTCACGAACTTGCAGGCTAATAAAATGTCCACCAAAAAAGGAACCCGTAGCAAAATCCCCAGTAGCCGTATTAAAATTCTTGTTAAAGAAGCAAAACAAATGGTTAACGGTCCATATTACTGCCCAAGCTGCCACAGGGAGCTTCTTCAGATTCTTGCAGACGTAAAAAACAAAGAGGTTTACGCTGTCTGCAAATGTGGTCTAGAAGAAAAATTGATCTATGCTCCTGTTTTTCAGCCTATAGACTACTACAACAAGTTCAGGGATATATGCAAAAAACGCGCCATGAAACGCTAAATTCCAAATCCGAATTATTTCTCAGCGGTGGTCTAATAAACCCCGGTGTATACTGCAATTAAGAGTTTGAGACATTGAGTAGAGACGTAGTGGAATATCCAAGAAATTTTCTTTTAGGTGGAAACGCCATTCTATCTCTTTGGGTTTTCCTTGCAGCACTGGCCGTGTGGTTGCATGACCAAGTTTTTGGCTACCTCTTCGCAATTTTCGTTGTCGCCTCCATTTACATTGTACTGCGCCGTACAGGTTGCAGTAGTTGCGCTTACTGCAAAGTTTGCACTTTAGGTTTCGGTAAACTTGCCGGTGTCTTCTTTGGAACTGGAAACCTCAAACGAATAAGCGTAGGTAACATAACAGCCATGGTTGCATTCACCTATTTTTTTATGGCGCCCCTGCCGATAGCGTTGATTTCACTTTCTCTTGTCCAAGAATCCACAATTCTTAAAATTGCAGTTCTAATTTGCCTTTTAGCTATCTCATGTGCTAGCGTTTTATCATGGTTCTCCAAACCAACCAAAAACAGCAAACATAACTAGCCCTCAGTAACCTTTGATAGAATTTCCATGGCAAACTTTCCAACGTGGCGTTTGACATAAACTAAAACAACCGTCTCCACCGCTAACATAAACACTAGTAAAGCTGTACAAATACGTGCTATCTCGCTTAATAATAAGGCGTTTTGGGCATAAGTGTAACCGTCAGTATTAATTAACCAGCCCCAAATACCAGGCAGATGCATAACACTAAACTTATTCAAATCGCCGTAAATCCAAAAGCAAAATACGGTCAAAACAACTGCAAAAACATAGCCAATTGCAGTTAACCTTACATAATCCGAAGATAAAGCGGAAGCACTACTTATGTGAGTACCCAAGTTAGTTTGAAAAAATTGAAAGGTTAAAGTCTTTTTAGCCGTTTTCGGTGAAAATCCCCAAATAGACCCTTGAAGCGCAGACAACCTTAATGGCGCATTTTCCGCAGTTATTTCACATTTCTCCTTAGTCAACAAAGTTTTCAGTTGGGTGAAAGCCACCTCAATTTCTGTTTTCACCACAACTGTTGCTGTTGCCAATTTATAACCAGCACAAAATGTTAGAAGACATAAGGCAAATCTTTACTTTTGTCTTTAATTTCCTTTAACGACTCATACTGGGCTTCCATAAGAATCTTCAAGGTATCAATATGCTTACGTATTTCCTCAATCTCTTTTGTTTTCTCAAGAACACCTGACTTAGCCAACTGCTCATTTATTTTATCCACCGTAACTTCTAGAACTTTAACCTTAAACGCAAAAATCTGCAGCATATACAAAAGGCTAAGCTGGGACGACAAACGATCCAACCTCTCGTATGCCATCATACGCCTCATAAAAGCTTTCAGTTTCTGCTCTTCAGTGGCTTCTTTTGATTGAAGCAGTAACCCATAATCAGCTGTCTGTTTTGAAGCTGCCTCTTTGCTTTCTTCGAAGACTCGTTGAATTCTCTTTGTAGTTTTATCCAAGAGTTCTAGCACTTCGTCCAAACATGTCCCTCTTTATGCCTTCTTACATTCAACCAAACTTCTATTTCACGTTTTCCATTAAACACACCAATCGCCAACGGCTCTTATCTGCTGGGTTTTCCGGTGGAGCCAAACAACCTTTTTTCATGAGGTGACCTGCTCACCTTTAAACCCCTGTTCTGCCGATAAACCGCGTTACGTTGACGTTCCAAATTTAAAATCCGCGCATAAAGCTTCGAAACCTTTGTTTTCGACGGCGCTTTAGGTTTCAAAGAGCGCACAGGCACAGGAGTAAAGGGTTTTGTAATCTCAGCTTTGACTTTTGTTTTGCTCTGTTTGCCCCCATTATAATTAGTGTTATCACGTACCTTTCTGAAATAAACCCACCCCTCTTTCAAATTGACTTCCTGCACCTCCCACCCAGCATCTAACCACCCTCTCGCATGTGCTGAAGACGCTGAGTTACTCCACCAAGATTCGTTGCGGTAAGCTTCCATGGGTAAATTGGCGCCAATTAACCCGTCTATTCTGGCAAATGACAGCTTAACAATACTTGTGAAGGCTGCGCGAAACTTCAAGTGTTTGGTGAGTCCCTCATATTTTGAGGTCGGTCTTGGAGAAACAATTCTGCGTGCGCAATTTAGACACAGCATCTTTGTGGAGTCGCCTGTGGTAACATCAGGTACCATGCAGTCCCAGCAGTATAACTGCTTACACCTTGTGCATTTCTTTAAGCGACTAAGAGAGAGAACCCTCTTGCAGATGCCACATTCATCTTTCACTTCTACAACGCCACGACTACTGTATCATTAAATTATATAGGAGATATTAACTTTCAGACCGTAATCAAAACCTCATTCAAACTCTATAGTGGATGGCGGCTTGTCAGTTATATCGTAGAGGCAACGTACAACGCTGGGAATTTCCTCAGTTATCCTCTTAGAAATTTTACAAAGTTTCTCATAAGGCATCTGCTTGGCCTTAGCAGTCACAGCATCCACAGATTCCACAATACGTATAGTAATGATGTCTCCATAAACACGTTTCCCATTCTTGATTCCTGTGGCCTTGTCATTGTGCAACACCGCAAAATTCTGAAACGTTCCCAAACCTTGGGTTTCTTCTTCCACAATCTGAGTTGCTTTACGCACTATAGCCACTCGCTCAGGAGTAACTACTCCAAGAACTCTCAAAGACAAAGCAGGACCTGGAAAAGGCATCCGCTCTGTAACTTCAGCAGGTAACCCCAATTCCCTGCCAACTTGTCGCACTTCTGGTTTGAACAGTTCCCGTAATGGTTCAAGAATTTTATAACCATAAATTTCAGGGTTAATTCCTATTTGTGAAAGAACATTATGCTGAGATTTTATTCCCTGAGTTGTTTCTATAACATCAGCTTTTATTGTCCCTTGAGCAATGAAATCAATTTTCTCTTCTTTAGCCACTTTACCTAAAGTTTTATAAAACTTATCTCTGAACGCTTTCCGCTTCTCTTCAGCATCTGTTTTTCCCTTGAAAACCTCAAAAAACTCCTTTTTTGCATCGATGTATCGGGATTTGATACCGAAGTTTTTTAGTATACGCATTACGAACTCTGGCTCGCCTTCCCTTCGTAACCCATCATCAATAAAAATTGCAATCAACTTCTTGCCAACTGCTTTGTGAACCAAGTAAGTGGTAACTGTGCTGTCCACACCGCCGGAACATGCAGAAATAACTTTTCTGTCTCCCACAATTTCACAAATTTCTTTCAATGAATTTTCTATGAACTCCTTCGGGTTGAACATTAATTTATCAATACCTCCTTTTTGAAGATCCTATTTCTTGCTTTTACCTTTTTAGCTTTATCCAATTTTTAAGTAACTTGGCAGAGAGATAAAAAAAACCGAAAATTAACCTTTGACAACAGCCAGAGGAACCAACCGCGCCACTTTTGTGGCAATTCCTGCATTATGACTAACCTCGGCAACCACATCGACATTCTTGTATGCAAGATCAGCTTCTTCAGCCAAAACCATATTGCTTGCAGCTCGAACCACAATTCCTCGCTTTTCAAGTCCTGTTTTGACATCTCCACCCCAGTATTTACGTTTTGCCGCTGCCCTACTCAGCATACGTCCTGCACCATGCGCTGTAGAACCAAAAGTCAAATTCATTGCTTTCAAAGTGCCCACGAGAACCCATGAACTGGTACCCATACTTCCAGGAATCAACACTGGTTGACCCTTCGAGCGGTAGTCCTGCGGCACCTCAACGTGTTCAGGGGGAAATGCTCGAGTGGCACCCTTACGGTGAACCCAAACTTTTTTGTTTCCTTCGTCAACTTCATGGGTTTCAATTTTTGCAATGTTATGTGCTACATCATAAACAAGTTTTAACCCGAATTTTTCAGGATCCTGCTTGTAAACTTCTTGGAAGCTTTGACGCACCCAGTGGGTGATGGCTTGCCGGTTGCAGAATGCGTAGTTAACCGCACACGCCATTGCTTGGTAGTAGTCTTTTGCTTCAGTACTGTTTCCAGGGGCACACGCCAGTTCCCTGTCAGGCAAGGCAATTTTGTACTTCTGAACTGCATGCTCCATGACTCGCAGGTAATCACTGCACACCTGGTGTCCATATCCACGGGAACCACAATGAATCATAACCGTCACTTGCCCCTCAAATTCTATACCGAAAGTTTTGGCAGTTTCAGGATTGAAGATTTTGTCAACTTTTTGAATTTCAAGAAAGTGATTGCCTGAGCCTAACGTGCCTATCTGTGTAAGTCCCCGGTTTTTTGCGGTGGACGAAACTTTGTCGGGATTAGCGTTTTTCATGCAGCCCTTCTCTTCACAGTGCTCTGAATCCTCCTTCCATCCCATGCCTTGGTTGATGAGCCAGTGCACACCTTCCACAACCAACCTGTCTTGGTCACTTGGAGAAATCTTGAAGTCTTTTCTACGACTCCCCAGACCAGATGGCACACTAGTAAAAATTGCACCTGCCAACTGTGCAAGTTTTGAGCGTACGTCATTTTCAGATAAATTGGTGGTCAACAAACGTACACCACAGTTTATATCGTAGCCCACCCCTCCTGGACTGATGACGCCATGATCGTAGTCGGTGGCTGCAACACCACCTATCGGGAAACCGTATCCCTCATGTCCATCAGGCAACGTTATGGCGTTTTTGTAAATACCTGGCAGAAAAGCAACGTTTGAACATTGCTCTAACGTTCGATCAGTTTTCATTTTATCGAGAAGCGCTTCATTAGCGAAAACCAAGCCGGAAACATTCATACCCTGTCTGAAACGTGGAATCCTCCATGAGTAATCGTCAATTTTTTCTAGGGGCACTTTGATTGTTGGAGAGCGTCCTTCATCTTCTCCCAAATTGAACACCTCTGAATGAAAGGATCAAACACCCTATAAAACAGTTTTGAAAAATTGTCAATATAGGTGGGCTGGATTTTTTCGAGCAAAATCCACGAAGCCTTGCACACTGTTTTCCAACAATGTTTTTTGATGTATCGGATTCCGTCTCACCTGAGAGACTAAGTCCCGAATTCTCGGATCTCTGCTAAATATGGCTTCTTTTATTTCCTCTAAACTTTGACTTTTCTTTAAGCCTTCGTAAGATATAGATAGCCACAGCTTAATCTGTGATTTGTAGTCTCGCAACTGCTTTATTGCATTAAAAGTGGAACCAAAATGTGAGTAACATAAAATTTTTGGATCCAACAGGACAAGTTTATCTAACGTGATTAGTGCTGCGTCCGCGTGAAACGGTGGTGGTGTTGTGGGGAAGACCGTGCCAAACTCGGGCAGATATGCGCCAGCTGAATCTCCTGTAAACAGTACTCTACTATGTTGCTCGTAATAACAGAGGTTATGCGAGGCATGCCCAGGTGCTTCCACAACTTTCAAATTCACTTGGTCGCCTCCGCAGATAACTGTGTTCTCTTTTGAGACAACAAGCCTGTTTTCAGGGACAGGTTCAGGTTCACCAAAAATCTCTGCAACTTCCCCGAGAACTTCTTGGGTAGCTGACCAGAGCTTCGCAGGATCCTTTAGGTGTGACGCACCTTTTGGGTGAACAATGACTTTGGCGTTTGGCAAACTTCTTAGTAGAGTACCTACGCCGCCACAATGGTCAACGTGCACATGGGTAAGCGCAATGTAAGCAACGTCTGCAGGTCGTATGTCTATTTCCCCCAAGCCCGCAAGCAGATTCGGAATAGATGAAGAGGGTCCAGTTTCGACGATTATGGTTTTGTCTCCTTTCAGAACATAGCTGGCTATGAGATTATGCAGTCCGCCAGTTTGTAGGTCTACCGCGAAAAGGTTTTTTCTAATCTGTTTTATATGCATCTTGATCCCCCATTGCGTAAAGCTAAGTTACGAAGAGGTTTATGTTAAAGAGGAACACCGCCCTCTTTTATTTAATCGTACAACTTCACGCACAACCTTTAACAGTTAGATTTTTTCCTTTTTATTTAATACTCTTTAAGAAAGGGGCTCTTGGTGAACGCAATTATATTTGGTGCTCCAGGCTCTGGAAAAGGCACATACAGCGCATTACTCAAAGATAAGCTGGACATCGACGTAATCTCGATGGGCGACATTTTCAGGGAGTTGATGAAAGAGGACAACAATCTTGGGCAAACTGTTAAGAGTTACGTAAGAGCTGGTTTGCTTGTTCCAGATGAAATAACCTTAGACATTTTGAAGCAGCATATATCCAAAATACCTAAAGGTTGCGGTTTTATCTTGGACGGTTTTCCTCGAACTCTAGCCCAAGCTCAGGCGCTGGAAAGTATTGCCAAAATCAACGTCGTTTTGCAGTTGGTTGTTCCTGATTGGATAATAATTGAACGTGTTTCAGGTCGCCGGATATGTAGAAACTGTGGCGCCGTTTACAACTTGCAGTTTCTGAAACCTAAAGTTGATGAGGTTTGTGACAAATGTGGTGGTTCCCTCTATCAGAGAACAGATGATAACCCTGAGGTCATAAAAATACGACTCGAGCTTTATGAATGCGAAACTAGTCCCCTCATAAGTTACTTCAAAGCCAGAAATGTCCCTCTTGTAGTACATACCAGTGACCGCTTGCAGATTCCGCCTGAAACCGTTGTTGAATACTTTATTACAGAACTAAAGAAGCTTTATCTTGTCTAGATGTCAAGGATGAACATAAGCGTCGTTTTTTCTTTTTCTTTTATTATCTCCATCTGATGATATGTAGCCGCTTTAACGCCTACTTTCTGAGTGTGCTTTTCAGGATTAAATTTTTCTCCCCATACAGTAGCTTTAAGTTTGAAGCCTTCCTTTGTATCTTCAAAACTGTGAATCTCAAATTTAGAAAAAAGCATACGATCAACTTCAAACTTGACCAACAGCGCTTCAAGCCAACTGTACAGCAAAGCGTACTCGTCTTCTGCTTCAACCTCCACTACTTCTCTGCAAAGTGGGCTAACTTTATCTGTATCAGTCATGACCTCAAACATCGCAAGCGCCGCATTGCTCAACGCCTCTTCCATAGTCGCGCCGTACGCTGCAATGTAGGCATCTGCAGTGTGTTCCAAAAACTGAAATTTTTCCGCGACTTTGTTCTCTTTACCCATGTGAAGTTTCCTTTTTTGCTCTCAAACCTACTTTGAAAATTTCCTAATAGCCGCAACCGCCAACTTTACGGCATTTTCCGCATCTTTCAGACTTATCAAACCGAGAGGACTGTGGATATACCTAGTCGGCACAGATATGGTTCCGCTAGGAACCCCTTGCCTTGTCAAAGATATTCGTGCTGCATCTGTAGTTCCCATCAACCCTGTTTCAAGTTGGTAGGGAATTTTGTTCTCAGAGGCAGTATCTAGTAACCAACGCAGAACCTTAGGATGAGTGATTAACCCCGAATCCGTCACTGTCAAGGCAGGCCCTTTACCCATTTTAACACTAGTGTCAAATTCCCTCATACCTGGCACATCACCCGCAACGGTTACGTCTAAAGCTAATGCCACATCAGGTTCTATCCCAAAAGCAGCAGTAGCGGCACCTCTCAACCCCACCTCTTCCTGAACTGTTCCTACCGCGTAAACAGTGCAATCGGTTTTTTCAAGTTGCTTTAAAGTCTCAATCATCACAGCACATCCTGCACGATTATCAAAAGCTTTTCCCATGACTGTATCTTTGCACAATTTAGTGTATTTCCCCTCAAAACCTATGGCATCGCCGATTTTGATGCCCATTTGCTGGGCGTCCTCACGGTTTTCTGCACCTACATCGATGAACAATTCGTCATACGCCACAATTTTCTTCCGCTCTTCCTCTTTTTGTATATGTGGCGGCTTAGAGCCAATAACCCCAGGCAAAATGCCTTTATCAGTGTAAACGTTCACTTTTTGAGCTAACAGAATTCGATCATCTATGCCGCCCATTTTGGTGAATTTTATGAAGCCTTCTTTGGTTATATGCTTAACCATCAATCCAACTTCGTCCATGTGTGCAGCAAGCATGATTTTTGGTTGATTTTTTTTGCCTTTTTTTGTGGCTATAATGTTTTCCAGTTTGTCCACCACAACCTCGTCAGCGTACGATTTGAGAAGTTCCGCCATCAAGTCTCTAACTTCTGCTTCTCTTCCCACTACACCACAAGCGTTTGAGAGTCTCTCCAAATTATCAGATAATGACATAGTTTACCCCCGTTTAGAGTACAAGTACACTTTGGCTATCAATTATTAAACAATTGTGTTTAACACAAGAAGTAGCCGTGGTAATTCTTAAATGCGTCAAATGCATCAAGCCTACTCAAGGTTGGAATAAAAAATGGCACAACAACCAAGTTTTAAAACAGTCTTCGTTTTTTTGGACACCGACAAATACTGCAGTCCATTTGACATGCTTGTCGCTATAGACGTTTTCCCAAACTCAATGATATTTAAATACGAAAACGTCACAGGAGAAGATGCTCCAAAAATCGTTTATGACCTGCTTTTCCCACGTGGTCCCATAGGCGCTCAACACACAAAAATCTTCATCAATGGTAGCAACTTTGATATGGTCAACGAAGTCGTAGCAGCAACTCAGAAATGTATGGCGTCAGCCCCGTGGGGAAACAGCATAATAGTTGATCCCAGAGGGGCATACTCCACAGCAGCAGGCGCAGTCGCAAAAACCCTTGGGCTTTCGCTAGAAAAAGGTTTCGGTGCTTTAGAAGGCAAAAACGTCACCGTCTTGGCAGGCACAGGTCCAGTGGGTCAGACTGCCGCACGCATCTACGCCTCAGAAAAAGCCAATGTTGTCATAACTTCACGCACAATGGCTAAGGGGCAGGCAGTAGCGGAAAAAATCAACAAAGAAGCAGGTGCGCAACGCGTCAAAGTTGTTGAAGTAACGAAGCCTGAACAGACAGCTTTAGCGGTCAAAGACGCAGAAATAATCCTAGCCGCCGGCGCAGGAGGCATCCAATTACTAAGCGCAGGAGACCTGAAGGCAGCTGCGAAATGCAAAATAGTGGCAGACATAAACGCCATCAAACCTTTAGGCGTTGAAGGGTTAGGCTCAAATGATGACGGCAAAGAACTTGCCTCAAGCGTCTTTGGCATCGGCGCGTTGGCAATTGGAAAACTGAAAATTAAAATTGAAACCGAAATGATCAAACGGGCCACCGAAGCCCCACAGGGACTCTTTGACTACTACATAGCCTATGAAATCGGCAAAGCCGCTATTCTCAAAAAACTCGCCAAACCAAAAGCATAAAAAATTAACTGCCAAGAGGCAGTTACCCTTTATTTCTTTGTTTATTAAAAAAGAGGTCGGATTCTTTTAATAGCTTCAGCAATTCGCTCTTTTGGTTGAGTGAACGTTATCCTCACGTAGCCTTCTCCATAATTTCCAAATCCAACACCCGGCGTCACAGCCACACCTACATCAAGAAGCTTAGATGCAAATTTCATGCTGTCGCCTTTGCAGTTTACCCACACATAAAATGTTGCCTTTGGTTTTTCGCAAGAAACCCCAAATTCTTTTAAGCCTTTAACGAGCAAATCTCGGCGTTCTGCAAGTATCTGATTATTTTTCTTGAGAAATTCTGGTGGGTCTTCACTGTTGTAGGTTGATAGCGCCTTAGCGGCGACTTTCTGTGTGTAAACAGGTGGTCCTGAGTCGATTTGAGATTTAATTTTAGTTAAGCCACTAACGAGTTGTTTGTTGCCAACAGCAAATGCTATGCGGTCTCCTGTCATGTTGAAAGTTTTTGAAAGTGAACCGAACTCAACGGCGACATCCATGGCACCGTCAACTTCTAATATACTGGGCGCTCTGTAACCGTCGTAGCTGATTTCTGAGTAGGCATTATCATAACACAGGATGATGTTATTATCCAACGCGAAATCCACTGCCTCTTTGAGGAACTGTTTGTCCACAGTGGCGCTAGTTGGATTGTTGGGGTAATTCAGATACATCATTTTAGCACCATTTGTCTTTATTTCTTCAAAATTGGGTTTGAAGTTATTCGATTCCAACAGAGGTATAGGCACAACTTTTCCATCACACAGTATGGTGCTGCCGTTAGCATACACAGGATAAGCAGGATCAGGAACCAAAACCCTGTCAGAGGGGTTCACAAAGGCGCGACCTATGTTCGCTATGCCCTCTTTGGAACCCAACAGCGCAACAACTTGATCCTGATCAATGTCTACGCGAAATCTTTTTTTGTACCATTCGGAAACTGCTTGGCGAAATTCAGTCTCGCCTTGACTGAAACTGTAGTTGTGATTCTTCAAATTTGCTACTTCTTCTTTGAATGCTTCGATCACGACAGGCGGAGGTGGAAGGTCAGGATCTCCTATACTCAGGGAAATAAGATCAATTCCCTGCGCTCTCTTCTCTTTTATTTGCTTCTCCATTTCAGCAAAAAGGTAAGGTGGTAACCTTTTAACTCTGTCAGCGAATTCAATTTTCATTTTTCCGATCACGCTTAGTCCTAAAACAGTCTTCCTTCAAATACTTTCTCTGCGGCGCCCGTCATAAGCACCCGCTCTCCAACCTCTATCTGCAAATCCCCACCCAGCAGATGAACTGTGACTTTGTTGCCTACCATGCCCAATTTGTTTGCCGCAACTGCTACCGCACAAGCACCTGTACCACATGCTAATGTCTCGCCGCAACCACGCTCCCACACCCGAAGTTTAACCTCTTTTTTGTTTAAAACTTGAGCGAATTCAACATTGACGCGCCTGGGAAAAACTTCATGGTTTTCGATTAGGGGTCCGATGTACTCAACAGGAAATTCCTGCACATTATCCACAAAAATGACGCAGTGAGGGTTCCCTATAGAGAGACAGGTTATTTTGTAAGGTTCTCCATCTATCTCCAAGTCTTCATTAATACATGTGCCTTCTCCCACCATGGGAAGAGCTTGCCGATTCCAGTTTGGTTTTCCCATATCAACCTTAACTGAAATAACTTCAGCATTGAGATTCAACCAGACTCTTTTTGTTCCCGCCAACGTTTCAACGTCAAATTCTTCTTTGGAAACAATTTTGTTTTCATAACAATACCTGGAGAAACATCTTATACCATTACCACACATCTCAGCTTCGCTACCGTCTGCATTAAAAATTCTCATCTTCACGTCCGCAATTTTAGAGTTAACCACAAGTAAAAGTCCGTCTGCTCCAACAGAACGTCTTCGTTCACAGAGCTTTTTTGCCAGCTTGGGCGCTTCTTCATCTCTGATGGTTTCGTCGCGATTGTCAATAACAACGTAGTCATTGCCTAAACCATTCATCTTCCAGAACTTCATTGTTCCCACTCTGCCGAGATTTGCTGGCTAGATATCAAATCATCAAATTTTTCACGTTCCCTAACTAGCTTGAATTTTCCGTTTTTGACAAGAACCTCTGCAGCTCGAGGTCGTGCATTATACTGTGAACTCATCGCAAACCCGTAAGCTCCCGCGTTTAAAATGGCAAGTAAGTCCCCTTCTTCAATTTTTGGTAGAGGGCGGTCTTTGGCTAGCAGATCACCTGACTCGCAGATGGGTCCCGCCACGTCACATTTCTCTTCTGCCGGCGCATTTACCTTGTTGGCTACGACGATGTGATGGTAAGAGCCATACATCGCAGGGCGCACAAGCGTGTTTAAGCCGGCGTCCACACCTATGAATTTCCTATAGGGCGTAATTTTTATTGTGTTAACGGTAGTTAAAAGAACGCTTGCGTCAGCTACTATGAATCTTCCTGGTTCCACGCAGAAAAAGGGTTCACCTAAGTCATACTGCTTTGTTTTGTTTTTAAACAGAGAAAGCAACTTTTCAGCATAAACCTGAAGGTCCATCTCTTTGTCTTCTGGTTTGTAAGGCACACCGATGCCACCGCCGACATCCACAAACTCGAAATCTAAGCCTACTTGCTCATTAACTTTTCTAGCTATTTCCAAGAGCTTGGAAAGGGCAGAAACAAAAGGCTCCACATCAAGAACACCTGAGCCTATGTGCATATGTATACCAAATTTTTTAACGCCTGCTTGCTTTGCAATATTGTATGCTGCCACAGCGTCTTTTTCCCATAAACCAAACTTCGTTTGTTCACCCGCAGTTACTACGTGGCTGTGGTGTCCTGCCCCAATTTCAGGGTTGACCCTCACTGACAAAATTTCGGGCACGGTAATTTTGAGCAATCTGCTAAGCTGGGACAGAGAATCAATGTTGACGGTTACGTTTGAATCTGCCAAGAACTTGAGTTCATCGTTTCGTACGCTTGTGCCGGTGAAAATGATACGGTTAGGTGTGAACCCACTTCTCAGCGCCATCAGGGCCTCACCTGCACTTGCCACATCTACGTTTGCCCCTTCACTTTCCAGTATCTTTAACACGGCAAGATTCGAGTTTGCCTTCGCAGCATAAAAAATCTTTATTTTCTCATAGTTCTGTTTCAACACCGTTTGTAGGCACTGAAAGTTTCTTCTTATACGTTTTTCACTTATAACGTATAACGGCGTGTCAAATTTCTCTGCAAGACTTTTCACTGAGACGCCGTCCACAAATAGCTGGTTTCCGTGGCCCTCTAGTGGCTCATTTAGTGTGTACATTATCTTTTCACCAGTATCGCATTTCTTTGGGTAGTGACTGCTTTGCGTGGGTTTTACGCTAGTCCTTTAGCTACCATCAATTCAGCACTTAGTATACCGGCGCCCGCGCCGCCTCTGATGGTGTTATGCCCCAGAACCATATATTTAATGCTCATAATCGGGTCTTTGCGGATCCTACCGATCACTACGCTCATGCCTCTGCCTTCGTCTCTGTCAAAGCGTGGTTGGGGTCGGTTTGGTTCTCTACGGACAACTATCGGGTTTGGTGGAGCAGAGGGCAGTTTCAGTTTTTGGGGTTCGCCTCGGAATTTTTGGAATGCTTCTTCCACCTCTCCAATAGAGGGGCACTTGTCTAGCTTCACGAAGACGGATTCTAAGTGTCCATCTTTGACGTTGACCCGATTGCAGCTTGCGCTGATACAAAAGTCAGCATTTTGCACTTTCATACCGTCAAATATACCTAATATCTTTTGAGCCTCGCTCTCCATTTTGTCTTCTTCTTTTGAAATAAACGGCACAATATTATCAATAATGTCCAGCGAAGGCACACCTGGATAACCTGCGCCGCTCAGAGCCTGCATAGTTGCAACAATGACTTGTCGGAGACCAAACTGCATAAGGGGTTTGAGCGTCATGGCCATCTGTATTGTACTGCAATTGGGATCGGTTGAGATGAAACCTTTCCATCCCCTGTTCTTCTTTTGGATAGGAATCAGGTTTAAATGTTCAGGGTTAACCTCAGGAATGAGTAGCGGCACGTCCTTTTCCATGCGATGCGCACTTGCTTTACTGAATACGGGGTACCAAGCAGCAAATTCCTCTTCCACTGGTCCTGCTAGGTCTCCAGGAAGAGATGAAAAAACTATATCTACATCTCCTGCCTTTTCTACCGAATCCACTGTTGCATCTGCAACAGTCATTTCAGCAAGTTCTTTGGGCAGTTCACACTCCATCGTCCAGTTGCAGGCATCTTTATATTTCTTGCCTGCTGACCGCTCAGAAGCTGCCAACACCTCGATTTTGAACCAAGGGTGTTCTTGAAGTAGTTGGATGAATCTTTGCCCCACAGCACCTGTGGCGCCTAATATTGCTACCTTACGTTTCGAAGACATTTTTTACCGCTTCCTCTGCTCTTTTGAGTTGATCTTCTACAATAAAAACGTTGATTGTTGCTTTGCTAGTGGTTACTTCGATTATGTTTATAGCTTTTTGGCTGAGCGCGCTGGAGACTTTTGCCACTACACCAGGAGAGTCTATGAACATAGGGTGGTTGATTTGTAACATGCCGACTTTTTCTCGGTGGCTTATGGCTTTGAAACTTTTCACGCTGTGCAGTCTATTGATGAGTTGATTGATGTTGCCGTTCATTGTGAAGATGGTGATGCTTTTCTTTCCTGAACTGACGCCATAGATAATTTTTCTCTCTAATGCCGCGAACGCTTCTTCTAGGTTGTCAGCGTTTACGTCGCACACAATGTTGATAGCTATTAGATTTTTGTAAGTGTCAACCTCTGCCGAGTTTATTTGAAACGAACCAGTGATTTCAGTGCCGCCCACAGCGAGGCTTTGAGAGTCAAAACTGACTATACGAAGCCTTTGATTTGGTGACTTGTACTTTAACGCCTCAGGTTTAACAATTTTTGCCCCACCTTGGACTAAGTCGAATGCCTCGTGAATATCCAGTTTATCTATGAATCGGGCATCAGGGACAATTTTTGGGTCAGCCGACATTATGCCGCTTGTTTCCTTAACCAGAATTATCTCGTCAGCTTCCAGCACATTAGCTAACAAAATTGCAGTTGTGTCGCTCCCGCCACGACCCAACGTAGTGACCTTACCCTCTGTGGTTTTGCCCAAGAATCCACAAACGACAGCTATCGAATTCGGCAAAATCGGCGACACAAATTTACGGACCAATTCACGTGTTCTTTTTTGTAGGGGTTGCGCATCTCGAAAGCACGAGTCAGTGATTATAGGCCAGTTGCCTTGTGAGGGGTCAAAGAGTGTCGCTTGGACACCCATAGCCCGCAACGCACCGCAGAAAATGCGGGCGCTGGTGCGTTCCCCCATAGATACTATTTCGGCATAGTCTGCATCACTTAAATTGTTAAAATGGTTTACAATAGCCACTAGCGCATCGGTGGTTTTGCCCATGGCTGAAACCACAACAATTTTTTCTTTATAGGGAGCTTGAGCAACCATTTTTGCAGCTTGAGCCACTTTTTCTCCTGTGGCAAGGTCAGCGCCGCCGAACTTTATGACTGCTCTGTTGTTCACTGTCGGTCTTTCCCTATTTAGAAGTTAAGTACGTCTTGCATGCTGAAGATTCTTGGTTGGTTCTTGGTACTGAGCCACTCTGCAGCGTAAACGGCGCCTTGAGCAAAGACTTGGCGTGAAAAAGCCGTGTGTTCTATTCGGAGCATTTCATATGGTCCTGCAATGATGAGGTCATGGATGCCTGGAACGCCACCTGCACGAATGGCGACAATTTCAAGTTCTTCAGGTTTTCTCAGACTTATTCCCTCTCTGCCATAGACAGTGGTTTTATACCCACGTGTGCCGGCTACAATCTCCCCGAGTTTTTTAGCGGTGCCACTAGGCGCATCTTTTTTGGCTGTGTGGTGAACTTCGCTTATACTAAAGTTGTAGTCAGTAGGAAAGGCTCTCAGGACTTCAATAAGCTTGAAGAAAACGTTAATTCCCACACTGTAGTTAGGCGAAAAAACTGCTGGGACCTTGCCTTCCACAGCGTCTCTGATTTGACGATTCTGCTCTTCAGTGAAGCCTGTGGTGCCTAAAACAATTTTTTTCCCCAAATTGGCGACCACTGGAAGATTGACAACTTCTGCTGCAGGCGTTGTGAAAGTAACGTAGATGTCCGCGTGAGTCACAACTTCGGCAAGTCTGTCTGCTCCAACAATACAGGCATTGCTGTGGGCTATACCGAGCTCTTTGAGGCTCTTACCTATGCAGGAATTGCCCACAGCTTCTATGGCTCCTACTATTTGATGCCCCCTAGTTGAAGCTTCAGCTATAATGGCCTTGCCCATCTTCCCTGTAGCGCCTGCAATGCATAGTTTAAGCGTAGTAAAGCCCCTCCAAGTAGCGTTCATTATAGAGTCTATCTTTGAGTTCAACATCAAAGAAGTCTTCAACCGGCTCAAGCACCTCAGGATTAGACTCGTAGACTTTTCTTGCTGCCGCCAAGACAACTTCTAAGCCATTACGCGTCATTTTGCCAAGCGGTTGTCTGCAAGGTCCCGACGGCATACCCAACAAATTCATCAGAGTCTTAGTGGGGAGAGGGTTTCGTGCCCTGCAGGTTACAGCTCCATAGGCTGTTTGTTCTTGGGTTTTAACCGTAATTACTGAGAACAACGGTTGCAAGGCTTGGGCGATCTCTTGTGCCGCTGTATGTTTGCCCTCTAGAATGTAGTTGGTTAACTGACTTACAGCGCGGGGTGCAATGTTGGAGGTTACAGAGATGACGCCGCTGGCTGCTATGTCTGGCGAAGTCATCATGGTAAAGGTTCTGTCATCATCTCCTGAAAGGATGTCAAAGTCAGGTCCACATGCCTTGCGTGTTAACTTCATGTTTTCCAAGTCGCCTGTAGCTTCCTTAACGCTGCGCACATTTTGGTATTGGTCATGTAGGACTGCCAAATCCTGAGGGAGCAGTTGACATCCTGTTCTACCTGGGATAACATAGGGAATAAGTTGGATGTCGGGGAACTGTCTCGCGAGAGGCTCAATGTATTCTCTGCGAATTTCAAGACTACTAGGTCCGTTGTAGTAGGGATCCACAAGCAGTACCGCTTTAACTCCTATGTGCTTTGCATGGAGTGTTCCCTCTATTGCTTCTTGTGTGCTGTTGCTACCAGTTCCTGCAATTGTTAATCCTTTTTCGCTAACGTTTTCATGCACTCTTTCTATGACTTTATTGTGTTCGTTCCAGTCTAAAGTAGGACTTTCACCTGTGGTGCCAACTGCTAAAATACCGTTGATCCCTTGTGTTAGTTGGAACTCAACGAGTTTTTGTAGTCCCTCGTAGTCTACTTCTCGATTGTGCCTCATAGGTGTTATGAGGGCAGTGTAGCAACCTTTGAAATACGTCATTTTCTTTGCCTCTTGGTGGAAATACGTCTTACGACGGACTATTTAAATTTTTTGCGATTTAAGTACTTTTTTTATGTATTTAGTATAATCATCCCTACAAAAAGCGGTTTTAGTGATTTTAAAGGACGTTTAGGTGACTTATTAAGTCTCTATATGTCGACGTATTTCTTATTAGAAGCAGTGCATCAATTAGTATGCAGTTGACGTTGTAATGACTGATAATCAAAAACCTAACAGCGAAAATTTCAAAGCGGGAGCTTTGGTGTGCCCCTGTTGCTTTGTTGGGTACGAAGAGCTTGAAGTTGACTTTGAATACGAAGGCGACATATTACACCGTATAAAGATACTGCGCTGTCCAGTTTGCCGCGAAGAACTCTTCACTCCTGAACAGCAGGATATACTCCAGGCAAAGCTCTGAATCACTATTTATTTAAAAGGTAGTATTTTTAAGGACAATTTTAAAAGAATTAGCTTAAGTAACGCTGAATTGCAAGAAATTCAGTAACCCAAGTTTGGTAGACTAAACTGTGTTACCCGCTAATCTCTCTTTTCTTTCATGTCAGACGGTACCCAAGTTGCGCTTTAAGGTTTAATCTTAATAAATTCAGGTACCTTACCCCACGTTCCCACGCAGTTTCTATAGAGTATGAATACGCCTCCAACGCCTTGAATTGCCTTTGCCACTTCAATGCCCCGATTAATCGCGTCATTAACGTCTTCACCTTTCACCGTATTACACACCGCCGTAGCTGCTGCGTCTGCTAAGGCTGCAGTTTTACAAAAAACCGTCGCTGCTTCTGCATCTCCAAAACTTAAAGCGTGGCTAAAGCGACCTGAACTGGTTCCAATTCCCACGGGAAAATCTGTAAGTCGAAAACAAAATTTCTTTGATAGTGGTTCATCTCCAGCAGCAAATGCCACATCTACTGGCTCATCAGAAACTGCTGCCACTTCTCCTCCGTTTTCCACTACTGCAAGTTTGCATCCAGCTGAGAGCATGTCTTTTACGGCTAAATCTGCCAAAACTCCTGCTACAGCCGCCATAGGGCCGACTTTTGCGTTTGTTGCTGCTTCTGTCATCAACTTTGCTACCAAGGGTTGCTGAGGAATTGAAACAGGTTTGAGTGACCAAAAAAATTTTGGGTTTTCTTTTCGGTATTGCTCTAGTTGTTCGCGATTGCGTTTTATTGATGCTATCGCAGTAACTACTCCTTTTGGTTGATCAGAAATGATGTTGCAGTGTGTTTCTTTTAAAGTGAACGCCTGTCTAAACAGCTTTCTCATTGTTTCTTTCCTGATGCCCCTTTTGCTACAGCGTAGGAAAATTCATGGTTGGTTTGTTTCACTGATTTAATTGCTCTAACTGGGCATGCATCTACACAGGCGCTACACGTGCTACCGACACACTTTTCTTTGCTAAAAACTACCGTGGCATCTTTATCAAAGGCTATAGCTTCCACTGGACAGAGTGCCACACAAGATCCGCAACTTATGCATTTTTCAGTGTCCACCTCGATTAGTTTTGGTAAACTAACCTTGACCCCTCTTTTGCGGAGTGCTTTTACAATCTTATCCACTGATTCTTGTGGAACTTCCGCTAAAACTTCGCCGCCTTTACTATTCACCAAGGCAGTAATTATGTTGATGGGTACTTTAAACTCTAAAATTAACTCTGCTACGATGGGCTGTTCCACGATTTCTTCGCTGAATCTGAGCAGAAGCCTAACCATTTCAAGTTCTCCTTCCCAACAGTTTGGCGACGTCTTCGGAAGTAACTATCCCTAAAACCTTTTTTTCGTCATTAATCACCGGTAAAGCTGAAATGTTATGTTCCGCCATCCTCTTGGAAGCTATCTCTAGTGGTTCATCAGGTTGAGCCGTGAACACTCGTCTAGTCATAATGTCAGCTAGCTGAGTTTTACCCTGCGCCATCGCCCGCGTTACATCCCATGAAGTCACAATACCTATAAGTTTCCCAGAGTTGTCTACCGCAACTATGTGGTTAACTGATTTTGACACGATACGTTCTGCTATTGTACGCACTTCCTCTGTCTCTTTACACGTAACTGCCGTTTGCATGACATTTTTCACGAACGATGTTGTTTCCGTCTGCTTCATGGGCTTGAATGCTGTGTCAAGCGGCAACTGCTCTACAGGTGTCGTCAAATAGAAAGTGCCTTGTTCAATCCATTTCTTGAGGGTTGCTGCAATATGGCGTGCCATTTTTAGACTTGAAAGTGAGCTAACCCTGATTTTCCGGTCACCTAAGGTTATGAATCCTGACTTCAGCTCTTTGTAGCTGACTTTTGCAAGTTTCGGCCGATTACGACGTGGTACGCCATAATCCACAACGCTGGTGAAAATTTCTTCATCCCGAATGGCCGTCTTTTTGGCTAATCCTTCGTTCAAAATTGGTATAGGCACACCTAACCCCACATAGAGTGTTGTACCATACCCCGTAAACGAGGCGCCGCGCAGAAACTCCGCGCTCATCTTTTTTGCGTCTCCCCGAACCATTAGCGTGCCATTCTGACTCTTAGCTTCATGCTGAGTTCCCTCCCCGATTATGTAACCTTGGGTTCCCCCAAGAAAAATTCTTGTACCAATGCCGATGGTTTCATAATCTGGATCGTTCATCAACGGGTTCAATTCGCCTGCACCACTGTAGGTCGCATTACGCATCTTGGGCAAAAGTTTACCCATGTAAGTGTAAATGGTTTCATCTCTGCTGCTCACTGCACAGTTATAGCGTTGATAGCCATTGCGAAAGTTAAGTAGGTAAAACTGGTTCAGATCATCCTTCGTCAAATTTGTACGAATACTGTTTCGGGGGTAACAATCAGTGCCGTAAGCGGTAGCTCGTAGCTCTACTTCTTTACCTTTTACCAAATCCTCAATTAAATGTCCGCCTCCATACTCATAAGGCTGCGTTTCTGACATGGCTGTAGCTCCAATGTAAAGATCAACTGCTGCGCCAGGATGACAAATCGGCACGTTGTTCATCCATGCTTTGTCAATTTTAATTGGTGGGTCAGAATGACCCAAATTTATAACTGCGCCTGAACTGCACATTGCACCAAACGTGCCTGTTGTTACAACATCAACTTCTTTAAAGGCAACCTCGACACCGCTACTCTCAACTAGCTTCTTCATCTCTTCCGCAGTTAAAACTTGGGCGTCACCCTTTCTGATTTTTGCGTTAATTTCTTCGATTGTTCGGGTGTTTTTTTGAGGTTTGAGTTTTAATTCCCCCAACCGTTGCAAAATTGAAAGTTGGGTTGATTATTAATGTTTTTTGGAAAATTCCTTAATCTCCTCAAGCAACACTTCTCTTTCAAGCATCATTTACATCAGTAGTTGTGGGTAATGGACGCCTTAATGTTGCTCTTATTCTCTTTGTGTGTGCCCCAAATGGAGAGAATCTTGATTTTTGCTGTCGAAGATTTTGATGTGAGCATGTTTTGAAGGCAAATGCTTAAGAATTAATTTGTTGTTGATTTGGGCAATACACTTCGAGGAATGTTTGGCGATGAGCAAAATGAAAGTTTGCGTTGTAGGTCTTGGTCAGATTGGGTTTCCTGTGGCGCAGTATTGTGAGGCGAAAGGGCTCGAAGTGTACGGTTACGATATAAACCCAAAAATAGTGGAAAGCGCCGTTGCAAGTGGAAAATTTAAGGCAACCACTAACTGGGGGGAAATCCCCAGAATGGATGCTTATGTGGTTTGCGTTACAACCAGCCAAACCCTAGAAGGACCTGATTTGTCGCCAGTTTTTGATGTCTGCAAAAAAATAGGGGAAACAAATACTAAACCAAACACGCTTGTAGCAATTGAAAGTACCATCATTCCTGGGACGTCTAAGAAAATCTTTGAAACTTACTTCAAACGCAAGGTTCTTCTTGTCCATGCACCGCACAGGTACTGGGCAGATGAACCTGAAAAACACGGCGTCAACCAGCTTCGTGTCATAGGTGCAGTAAACGAAGAAAGTCTCAAAATAGGCTTGGAGTTTTACCAAGAGATTCTTGGCATTCCTATGCATGTGTGTTCAGCTGTGGAAGTTGCGGAGATGTGTAAAATCGCCGAGAATAGCCATCGCTATTTGCAGATTGCCTTTGCAGAAGACCTCAAGATGATGTGCGACAAAATCGGCATAAACTTTGAGGAGTTACGTGCCGCATGCAACACCAAATGGAATGTGGATATCCCCGAAGCCCGAGACGGCATAGGTAGACACTGTTTGCCCAAAGACATACGGTACGTAACATCGATTGCGCCTAGTATTCTGCTAGAAAGCGCCATAACCGTGGACAAAAAATACCGCGAATGGCTGACAAAACAGCATCAGAAATGAAGCGGTTGATCAGTTTTAACTTTAAGCAATTTTTATAGATAAACCTTATAACATGAAAACTCTCCCTTCCATAGCAAAGAGAAAATTTCCATGCCTGACGTCTGGTTAGACACAGTTACACCCAAAATCAGCATAGCTATCCACAGCTTACTGCACACGTTGCACAAGAAAGGCTACAGCACTCTGGTCACAGCCAAAAAACAGACCCAAACCACCGACCTGCTAGACGCACTTAAAGTGCCCTACTACAAAATCGGCGACTACGGGGAAACCCCAAAAGAGAAACTTGTAGCCGAACAAAAACGAACTCTAGAATTTGTTGAACTCTTCGACAAAGTCGGCACCCCCAAAGTTCTTTGGACTCACGGCGATGTTTCAGCCATCCGAACAGCCTTCGGATTAAAAATTCCAATAGTGTATGCTAACGACACCGTTTTTGCCTACCACGTAGCCAAACTTGCTGCTCCGTTAGTGGATTGGCTGGTCACGCCCAAATGTTTTGGAAAGTCTTGGACAAAATTCGGCATATCCAAAAACCGCATAGTACAATACGACGGACTAGAAGAAGTCGCATGGCTGGATACAAAATTCGAAAAACCAGCATTTCTAGAGGAACTTAAAAACAAAAAACCAACAATCTTATTCCGTGACGCTGAATATCAAGCCAGCTATTGTGGAGAAGTAAAAGTAGATGCACAAAAACTTCTACAAGAACTCACCAAACTGGGCAAAGTCGTTTACCTTCCAAGATACGAAGAAGAAAAACAAAGACTTGTGGATCTAAACAACATCTGGACTCCACCCCGCCCAGTTTTGACCGCGCAGTTACTGCCCTACATTGACTTGATGGTGGGCAGCGGAGGCACAGCATGCCGAGAAACCGCGCTCGCAGGCATACCAACCATAAACTTCCACTTCTGGGATGTCCAAGCACGCTACTTATACACGAAGGGTTTCCCGCTGCAAATCATAAGAAATGTAAACCGCATAGTTAAAACTGCCAGAAACATCTTGCAAAACCCTGAAAAACACCGTTTGGACACTAAAACCATGATTGCAAAACTTGAATCGCCACTACCATGCTGGAACAAACACATTGAACTTTGCTTAAACGGCAAATCTAAACTTTCCTGACTCTAAATAACCCTTCATATAGTAGAACTTTATCAATGGGTGAATGTAGAAGATATTGGGTTCGCGGGTTTTGAAAGCTACAAACAATCCAGTGAACGGGGAAATAACAAAACGGTACATGATTCCAAACTTTGTTATTGGTGGCTTTTGATTAGCCGCCTTGGCAATTCTCCGCCAAATTTCGTGAGATTGGGTTCCGTACCAGTACTGATGACGCAGTTCATGCATCAAACCACCGCGCAGATGGATCGACTGCACATTATAATCAACCATCCAAACATAACCCGCTTGCCTAAGACGGTAAGCCAAAGCAGTATCCACTCCAGCATTAACTTGCACCTTGGGAAAACCACCCACCTTTCTTATGACGGTGGTTTTGTAAATTGTATTATCGAGTGTGCTACCTAACGTGAACGCCGCTTCTTGTCTCCTCCTTAGCCACGATGAAAGGTTGGCCTCACCTCGATATTTTTTCGCCACATATTGTTGTAATTTCTTTACGCCACGAGGTTGACTGGCAAAGCGCATTCCAGATGCCACAGCAACTTGAGAGTTGCTAAGTAGGGGCGGAATCTTCTGCCACCAGTCAAGCGCCAAAAATAAATCCTGCTCAAAACTCACAAAATACTCCGACTCCACGTTGGCTAAGGCGGTGTTGGCACCATCACTTATACCCCTCCCTGAGTTAGAAACCACATTCCAACCAAATTTCTCCGCGACACTACAGGTATCGTCAGTGCTTTTGTCATCCACAATTAACCGTTTATTCACGTACGCCTGGGGTACAACTTCGCCTATACGCTTTAAGACCTGCGGCAAAGTTTCCGCGCCGTTCTTGGTCCACATCACCAAGTCTACTTTCTCAATCATAGACTTACCCTCAATTTAGGTTGTTAAATGAGACTAATAAAATAATATATTTTCAAAAAATACTTTCCAACTTTGAGAATAAAGAATAGTTGATGAGGTACTTTGTACGATTATAGTTCTACATGTTGTGAGTAGTATCTAAAACTGAACGAATTTCAGAGGCTTTCCAAAAGGACCTGTGAGTTTAGGGGGGTAATCGTCACCAAAAAATAGATTCAAAATTTTTGGGAGTAGTCAAGACTACTTTTTTTGATACGCGCTTAAGTTCCTGCAAAAACACAAACCCTTGATTCTTGGGTAAATGCCCCATTACTTTAGAATTTTTTGTCCAAAACAAATTCTACAGGAAAAATCTGCAACAATTTTTCTCCAACTGAAATTTTCTGTGGTTCAGTGTACCCCTTTCTTTCGCGTTCAAGCATTTCCAATTTTACATCCAACCCTCCGCCGTAGCCCCCAAGCTTGAAATCTGAATTTACAACTCGATGACACGGGACAAGGGGCGCAAACGGATTCGCTGCCATGACATTTCCAACTGCACGTGCTCCCCCGCCTATAGCTCTGGCAATTGCCCCATACGACGTAACATAGCCAACTGGAATCAAAGACACTGCTTGCAGAACTTTTAGGGTATATGCCGGCAAATGTTCAGTAGAGAAACAGACTTCAGGCACCATGTTTTTTCCATCATACACACTTTTCATAATTGTGAGGGTTTTTTCGGCGAAGCTTGAACCTGCAAAAGTTACTTCAAACGGCTCCTTTGGAGGCAGATGGTCCAGCAGACACCGCAACGCCTTTTGTTCAGAAAAAGCGAATGCTGTAGCGAAAACCCGCCTTCCTTCATAAGCTACTCCGAACCAGATACCGTCAAGGTTTTTTGTGCAGACTTTTATCATCACAAGGCTCCTATGAGAGCAAGATAACACTTTGTATCCGACACAATTTTAGTCTTATGCAGAATCCATATTTTGTTTCTTCTCAACCTTGAGATTAACCTTAATAGTTCGTCTTGAGTATATCAAACAGAAAAAAGGTGAAAAACTATGGAAGGGTATGGACCACAATTGCAATCTGAATCACAAGCACCTAACGGCATGGCTTGGGTTCCAGGCGCCACAACAGTGGGCGTAGTTTGCCAAGACGGGGTAATTCTTGCTTCTGAAAAACGTGTTTCATACGGTTACTTTATCTCAAGCAAAGGCGGCAAAAAAGTCTTCAGGATAGCCGATCGAATCGGTGCTGCTTGTGCTGGATTAGTGAGCGATATGCAAGTTCTTGTTCGCGAT
>CAZOPV010000002.1:0-227599 GCA_964582085.1 uncultured Candidatus Bathyarchaeia archaeon
GTAATTCTTGCTTCTGAAAAACGTGTTTCATACGGTTACTTTATCTCAAGCAAAGGCGGCAAAAAAGTCTTCAGGATAGCCGATCGAATCGGTGCTGCTTGTGCTGGATTAGTGAGCGATATGCAAGTTCTTGTTCGCGATGTGGAAGCCAACGCGAATCTGTTTAGCATGGATGTCGGCAGACGTATCAGCGTTCGCGCAGCAGCAAAACTCATGTCTAACATCCTCTTCAACAGACGCTTGGCGCCGCTGATAACCCAGACAATTGTTGCTGGGTTGGACGACGAAGGGCCATCACTTTGGGTGCTAGACGTTCTTGGCTCAGTTTTACCCGACGACTATGCGGTTGTAGGCTCAGGTGCTGAAGTAGCTATAGGAGTTCTCGAAGAAAGTTACAACAAAAAAATCAAAGTTGCCGAAGCCAAAGAACTTGTAACCAGAGCCATAAAATCGGCCATCAGCCGAGACGCCATGAGCGGAGACGGCATCGACTTCCTCATAATAACCAAAGACGGCATAACCGAAGAATCTGTAAAATTTTAACTTATTTTAACACCATCAAAATGAATTGAACCCCGAGAATGAATTGAGATAACTATCTGTGGCGATGTAGCACCTTGCCATTTGAAATGAGCGATGAAGAAGGCAAATTTTTGGTAAATCTGTCACGTCAAGCCGTGCGAGAATACTTAGAATCAGGAGAAACAGCTACACCACCTAAAGATACACCAAAAAAGCTATTCGTAAACTGCGGCGCCTTCGTCACCATAAACACTATAAAACATGGCGAGTCTCAGCTGCGTGGTTGCATAGGTTATCCTTATCCGACGAATCCCTTGGTTGAGGCTGTAATCGACGCCGCCATAAACGCTGCAACTAAGGATCCACGCTTTTATCCTTTACAAACATCTGAATTGAATGATATTGTTTTTGAGGTTAGCGTACTTACGCCCCCTGAACCTGTGAAAGTTGACAATCCACTAGACTACGTGAAAAAAATTAAGGTTGGTCAAGACGGCTTAATCGTCGAGAAAGGATTCTACAAAGGGCTACTTCTGCCGCAAGTACCTGTGGAATGGGGTTGGAGCGAAGAAGAATTCTTGTGTCAATGCTGCCTGAAAGCAGGTTTGCCGCCTGACAGTTGGTTAACAAAAGGAACTAAACTCTACAAGTTCACGGCGATAGTGTTTGAAGAGATAAAGCCAAACGGTGAAGTAAAGCGTAAAAGTCTAAGCAAAAAGTAAGACATTATGTTGTGTGGGTTTCTTCGATTATCTCCACCGCACGTTTCAATCCATCATACTTGTTTGAAACCCTGTTTAACATTTCAACTCTGATTTTGAACCTCTCATAATTTTCTTCCATTCTCTGAATAGCCAATTTCAATTTAGCCCTGCTTGTTGCAATTAAAGAGCAACCCATGTTTTGTAGCTTAATCGCATTCGCCATCTGCTCAGGCTGTGTAGGAATCAAAACACTTGGTTTACCATACTTTACGGTTTCAAAACATGTTATATGTCCACCACTAAAAACCACCATAGACGCATTTCGCATTAGTTCCTCACGCTGTTGAGGTGAAAGCCAACTGTACATTTTACAGTTGCCAATTCTGCCAGTCTTTTTATCGTTTGGCACACCCAAACTTACTATGCTTTCGCCTCTGAGTTCTTGAAGCGTCGGAATCAAAATTTGTAGCAGTTTAGCTCTGGTGCCTAAAGGTCCACTAACAGGCGCAAATATATGTTCTTGTTCACCAAACGTCGGAGTTACATCGAAAAAACTGCCTGTGAACTCGGTTTTATCGGCAATTCCGACATTTTGTAGATCGCCTATGTTGTATTGGCATATTGTGTTTGGTGGTGGATTGTCGGGTATTATGATTTTTCTGCAGGATTTTACGTAACGTTCGGTGAATCTTTCGCCTGGGCTCAGGAACGGCGAGAAGTTTTGGCTGGGTCTTACGACGTTTGTTATGTAGACGGCTGGAATTTTCCATCTGTGGGCAAGTCTTAACGCGTGAATATCGCCGTCTGCTATGATTATGTCGGGTTTGATTTTATAGATGTGCTGTCTTAGATCGTAATAGCGATGGATGGTCTCCATGGCGCTAGAGTTTTTTATTTCAAATTTTTCTAAATCGCTGTTAAAGTAGGGCAAAGGAAAAAATATGTTGAGGAGGGATGCTGACATGATTATACCGCTGCTGTTTTCATACCAAGAGACAGGGGTTGTGGGATAAACATTTTTGAACTCTTTTTTGAGCAATTGGTATGCTTTGCCGCCTGAAAAGAAAAATACTTCATGTCCCTGCTGCTCTAACCTTTTGCCTAGAGCATTGGTTCTTGAAGCATGTCCCAAACCTAATTCGGAGCAAGCGTACAACAATTGCATGTTCAAACATTATATGTATGGGTTTATTTTACTTACCTATCGACGTAGACGAGGTTGGATTAGTTTTTAAAAGTAAGCGTTTTAAGCCTAAAACGTAAAGAGTAAGTGATATGTTTGTTCCTCGAAAAATTCTGGAAGAGAAGCTGCTCAGATTACTTGCAGAAGATGTAGGTCAAGGTGATATAACCAGTGAGGCAGTGGTGCCCTGCGGGTTGAAGACTACCGCTAAGATTATAGCTAAAACTGGCGGCGTTGTAGCCGGTATCGAGGAAGCTACAATTTTAGCAGAGGCTTTAGGTCTAAAAGTGGACGCTACAGCAGTAGACGGCTTAGTAGTTAAAAGCGGTCAGGTATTTATGCGAATTCAAGGCGATTCAAAAACTATACTTGTGGTGGAACGCACTTTGCTTAATTTGTTATCCCGTATGAGCGGTATTGCCACTGCTACAAGAGCCTTAACAGAGAAACTTAGGAAAGCCAATTTACCCTCCAAAATTGCTGCAACTCGCAAAACTGCGCCTGGTTTGCTCTTTTTTGACAAGAAAGCAGTTTCAATTGGCGGTGGTGACGTTCATAGACTACATTTGGACGATATGGTTTTGATAAAAGATAACCATATTGCATTAGCCGGGAGTTTGGAGACTGCTGTCAAACGTGCAAAACAACATGTTTCATTCAGCAAGAAAATCGAAGTAGAAGTGGAAAATCCAGAAGATGCCTTGAGAGCAGCAGAATTAGGGGCTGACATGGTAATGTTGGATAACTTTTCTCCTCAACAAGCTAAAGAAGCAGTACGCTTACTAAAAAAAGGCGGGTTCTTTGGTCGTGTTCTTTTAGAAGCAAGCGGTGGAATTACCCCCCAGAATCTCTTAGAATTCGCCTCAACCGGTGTTGACGTGATAAGTTTAGGTGAGCTAACTAATAGTGTGAAAGCATTGGATATTAGCCTAGAAATTACAGGAGAATGATGATTAGGGATTACTGACTGTTCTTTATATGCCCATCACAAGAATCCACAGGACTATGAGATTCATCGTAGAGTGAGCAGTGGCAGCAGCTAAATAATTCCATCTGTAATTAATGTACCCCAACACTAAGCCGCTTGACATCGCTGCGAGGATATATACTAGTTGGGGGTCAAAGTGGAAGAGCCCGAAAACCAAAGATGACAAAATCAGCGCAGGCATGAATGAGTATTTGCGGGTTAGGGCATTCTGTAGGAAACCTCTGAAGGCGAATTCTTCGCAGAAACCAGCTAACAACAATGATAATGCCACTGCTATAAGACCCGTCGTAGAAGTGCTAAGGTTAGCGAGTAGAGCATTTGATTCCTCTACGGCTTGGCTTACGCCGAATACCGCTGTGAGAACTTCAGAAATGACCACGTTGAGAAATAGCAAGATAACTCCAAAGGCAAGCCCAACTGTAATGCTTCTCGGATTTGGGTTTATACCCATGTAGCCTTTTATGTTTATACGCTTGACCAGAAGGTAACCTAAAGGGACAAATAGAATCATGAGCTCGCCGAGGATCAAAGCAACTGCTGTTCCCAAAGTCAAAAGAACAAACGCCCCTAAAACGGCGGTGAGCAGAAACGTCGCAGTTATGACCAATACTACCTCCAATATTGGAACTTCATCAGATTTTTGGGGTAGCTGAAAGAGGTTAGACTGATGGCTTTCCAATTTTATCTCGCCAAACATTCAAACTTTTGTTACTAACCTCTAAAAGAGTTGTGCTAAATATGTGTGGTCTTTTTCTTTTTTGTTCAAGAAATTAACAAAAACGCTCCTCCTTCCTAAAAAAGATTAAGAATACACTAATTTTGGCTTTCTACCTAGGCGCCTAGCTGCATAGAATAACATCTCTGTTGAATTCTCGCGGAGATTTTTGTTGCCAATGTTGAATAAATAAGAAAATAGTTTTTTGTTAACTATTTTTTTTCTCTTCAGCATTACCATTGAGAGCAGTTAGTACATTCATGCCGCCTATTACTGCATCCATGCTTGCCATCACGATGTCTTCCCTAACGCCCGTGGCAGTAGCTGTTTTGCTACCCTTACGCATGCGCACAACAACTTCAACCATAGCGTCGGTTCCGCCTGTAATTGACTTCACATGATACTGCTCCAGCACTATGGGTTCCACTTCAATCACTGCAATTTTTACTGCGTTTATTGCTGCATCAACAGGTCCCACTCCCACGGCTGCGCCCCGCACTTCTTTATCTTTCAGTTTAAGCTTCACAGAGGCTGTGGGCGTAACGTTGTTCCCCGAAACAACCGTGACTTCTTGTAACTGTATCGCTTTTGGCTTTCCTATTCCTGTGACTGCTTCTGCTATGGCTAATAAATCTGCGTCGCTGACTGTTTTGCCTTTGTCGCCTACACTTTTGACTCGAAGCCAAATTTCTTTTAATTGTTCATCTGTTGGGTGCAATCCCATGGCTTCTACGGTTGCTTTGATGGCATGGGAACCTGAATGTTTACCAGGTGCTATACGCCTTGACAGACCGACCATACTGGGATCGTAGGGCTCATAGGTTATGGGATTCTCTAGTAAACCCTGGGTGTGTATACCTGACTCATGTGTGAAAGCGTTTTCACCAACGATTGCTTTGTTTGGCTGGACTGGTACGCCTGTGAGTCTAGAAACTAACTGCGACGTGCTGTACAGCAATTCCGTTTTGATGGTCGTGTCAATGTTGTAGAGTGCTTTGAGCGAAACCACAATTTCCTCTAACGAAGCATTACCTGCGCGTTCACCTAAACCGTTGATTGTGCAGTGTACTTCACTACATCCTGCTCTCAAAGCTGCAATGGAATTAGCAACGGCCATGCCAAAATCATTGTGGCAATGTACGCTCACGGGAACCGATAAGCTGGAAACAAGATCGTGGTAAAACTCGTAAGATTTCTCAGGTGTCAAAATGCCAACGGTGTCGCATGCAACAACGCGATCTGCTCCTGCTTCTATTCCGGTTGTAAAAACCTTCTTTAGGTAATTCCTGTCGCTTCGGCTTGCGTCTTCAGCTGAAAGCTCCACTATTAAGCCACAATTTTTGGCGTGTTTAACGCAGTCTTCTGTTATCTTGAGCACTTGCTCACGTGTTTTCTTCAATTTCCAATCTATATGAATGTCACTTGTAGGAATAACTAGGTGTATACTATCAGCTCCAGACTTAACTACCGAATCTATGTCGCCTTTGGTTCCTCGGGAGCAACTGCAAATTTCCGCCTTTAACCCTGCCTCAGCAATAAGTTTGACGGCGTTCATTTCGCCTTCAGAAACCGCTGCGAACCCTGCTTCTATTATGTCTACCCCAAGCTCGTCGAGGCGTTGAGCAATTCTCAGTTTACTTTCAGGAGTCAAAGAGACTCCGGGAGTCTGTTCACCATCACGAAGGGTGGTGTCTAAAATTTTTATTTTTTTCTGGAAATAATTAGGGCTGGATAAAGCGATACCCCATTTTACATCTCTCACGTTGCTCTCTCCAAAGAAACACCCGTAGATATATAATTTATGGTTCACTGTTACTGCCAACTTCAAAAAAAGTGAAAAAGCTACAAACAAACCCCTTGAAAGGGTAATGGTGTGCAAAGAATATGCAAGTATACTTTCTTTTCATTTTTTGATCTGGATTTTTCTGCTGCGCCTCAGCAATATCTGAACAGGCTCTGGCACGCTGTGGAAGAGGCGCTACCAAGAAAACCTTTGTTCTACGGGTTCTTGTTTATTCATCAGTTCGAAAAGGAGGCTTACGTCGCAAAAGACTTAACAGTTGCATATTTTAATAGTTTGCTACGTACGCTATCTAAATCAGAGGTCTGAAACTTGAGAAGTGACGAAGTTAAATGTGGAGTTGAACGAGCAGCTCATAGATCACTATTAAAAGCTTTAGGACTCACCGACAAAGACCTATCAAAACCCTTCATAGGTGTAGTTAACAGTTACACCAACATAGTCCCAGGTCACATTCATCTACGCGGCATAGGAGAAGCCGTCAAGGAGGGAATTATAGCCGCAGGAGGAACACCCTTCGAATTTAACACAATCGCCGTCTGTGACGGTATAGCGATGGGCCATGAAGGCATGCGCTACTCGTTACCTTCTCGGGAGTTGATTGCAGACTCTGTTGAGATCATGATGCAAGCTCATCGCCTAGACGGTATGGTTCTTATTTCAAACTGTGACAAAATCACGCCAGGTATGCTCATAGCCGCTGCCCGTCTCGATGTGCCAGCCATCTGCATTACAGGAGGTCCCATGGCTTCTGGTAGAATCAACGACAAGAAAGTAGGTGTAAATAACGTCTTCGAAGCTGTAGGTCAAGCGTTTTCAGGCAAAATCGATAACGAGCAACTTTCAGCCCTTGAGAATGCCGCTTGCCCAGGTTGTGGTTCTTGTAATGGCTTGTTTACCGCTAACACTATGGCTTGTATGACTGAAGCTTTGGGCATGTCTTTGCCGTATTGTGCTACTGCATTGGCAACAGGAGCCCTCAAGCTTCGTTTAGCCAAAGAGACCGGGGAAAAAATTGTTGAGCTCGTGCAAAAAAATGTTAAACCCTCAAGAATATTGACTAGAGCAGCTTTTGAAAACGCAGTTGTCGTAGATACGGCACTTGGTGGTTCTACAAACACGGTACTACACCTCTCCGCCATCGCCAGAGAAGCCGGCATACCCCTTCCGATAGATTTGTTTGATGAAACCAGCAGACGTGTGCCCCACTTGAGTAACATGGTCCCCAGCGGTCCCCATGACATGGAGGAGTTAGGCAACGCAGGTAGTCTACCCGCGCTCATGAAGGAACTCCAGCAATTCTTACATTTAGATGCCCTCACCGTCACAGGTAAATCAGTTGCTGAAAACATAAAAACTGCCAAAGTCACCGACACGGAAGTAATTAGACCTTTAACGAATCCGGTGCACAAAGAAGGTGGAATAGCAATACTCAAAGGAAACCTTGCACCAAAAGGCTCAGTCGTGAAGACAGTAGCGGTTTCACCTAAAATGCTTAGGCACTGTGGACCAGCAAAAGTTTATGACTCTGAAAAAGAAGCCGAAGAAGCCATGAAACGTCATGAAATCAAGGCAGGTGACGTTGTAGTTATACGTTATGAGGGACCAAGGGGTGGGCCTGGTATGCCTGAGATGCTTATACCGACAGCTACAATCTCAGGCATGGGTTTGAGTGAAAGTGTTGCGCTGATTACTGATGGGCGTTTTTCTGGGGCTACACGTGGACCTTGCATTGGGCATGTAGCCCCTGAGGCTTTTGAGGGTGGGCCCATAGCCGTTGTAGAAAATGGGGACATAATCAGCATCGATATTCCTGAACGTGTTTTGAGGATAGAGTTGTCAGAACAGGAGCTTCAGAAGCGGTTAAAGGCTTGGAAGCCTAGACCGAAGAAGATAACCAAAGGTTACCTTTCTCGCTATGTGCCTACCCCTACAGAGTAACCCATCTTTTATTTTTTGTTTTTTGAAGCAAGCTTTAATATCCAAAATAAAGCTGGCGTTGTTTAGGGATTGGGGTACTTAAAAATCATCTTATCAATAATTCTCCAGTGTTTAAATTGGTTTTTTAGGCGCTGACACGATTACCGCTATTGTATACCGTGCAAAAAACGCGAAGACTTAAAATCAAAACATCTCCTTATACTTGGGTAGGAGACATGTCTTCATGGGAATCAAGCGAGAAGGCACAGGCTTTCTATGTTCGGTCATCTTGTTAGCTGCTATAGTTTCAGTCATTTCTTTCACAATAGATAATCAAGACCCTTTTCTTCTATTCGTTAGGTTATTTGCTTTAAACGGCTTCATAGCCCTCAGTGTAGCTACAATACTTACGCCGTTTCTCAAAGAAATTAAAGTAATCTTTGGGAGACCTTTCATTAAGGTTCACCATTCATTTGCTGCTGTAGGTCTCGTTTTTGTAACTCTGCATCCTCTTTTGCTTGCAATTGGCGCCTCCAATTTTGGTGTCTTTTTACCCAATTTTAGTTCATGGTATCTTTTTTGGGCGTTGGGTGGTAGGCAAGCATTCATCATCTTTTTAGTTGCCTTAGCATCTGTTTTGGTGCGCAGAAAGATTATCCGTTACTGGCGGGTTTTTCATGCTTTGATGTACGTGGTTTTGTTTTTTGCTATAGCTCATGGCAATCTTATAGGTACCGATTTTGAAAACCCCATAATCAGAATAACTTTCAATATTCTGTTTGCGGTTGCCATTGGTGCTTTTATCTTAAAACGATTCAGGAGTGCACAGCTCAAAAAGGCGACGACTGTTTCCAAAATTTTGCCTTCACTGTAGTGTAGAAAAAGCTAGGTAAATTTAAATAAAAAAAATTGTGATATTTTTAGGCATGACTCCCAAAGCACATAGAGTAAAACCTTCCAACGTTAAAGCCCGAAGCCGCAAAATTAAGCTTGCTGTAACAGGGGTTTTTGCATTGATTGCTATAGTAATCGGAGTGTACGTCATTTTTAGCCAAAGTAATGCTACTGGTTCTTCTCAAACAAGCTCAGACACATTCCCATCTCTGTCGCTTTCTCCAAGTCCAAACATTTCCACTTGCAACAAAGTTTTGTTAGTCACCACAATGGGCAACATAACAATTCAATTGCGAAACGACATGCCCATCACGACAGGTAACTTCAAAAATTTAGTTCAAGAGGGAGTTTACGACGGCACAATATTCCACCGTGTCATCGCCAATTTTATGATTCAAGGCGGTGACCCCACAGGTACAGGATACGGCGACCCTTCAATACCCCCTATCCCTGACGAATTCACCAGCATCAACCAAAATAACCGCGGTACAATAGCAATGGCAAACGCAGGTCCAAACACAGGAAGTAGCCAATTTTTCATAAACGTTGTCAACAATAACTACCTCGACGATAAACACCCTGTTTTCGGTACAGTGATCACAGGTATGGACGTAGTGGATGCTATCTCCAGAGTTGCTACAGACGCCAATGATCGCCCACTGCAGGACGTTACTATAATTAAGGCTGAACTTATCCCCTAATTCCACAATCTTTTAACCAAAAAAATAGGAGTATCTGTTAAAGTTATCGAGAAGTGTGTTTACTTCTCTTTTGGTTTAGAACCAATTTCCACAACAAGAATGTTAACTTGGAAGCGCTTGCCGTTTGCCTCCATTTTTCCCTGTGCATGATAGCCTTTGCTTCCTGTCTTGAAGTCTTTTTTGTTGAGGATAAAATTTTGCTTTTCTCCACCTAATTGGATCGTTGCCATATCCACATCGCTCATTTTGTCATCATCCTTCCAGTGATACATAGTAATATTCGTGGGCCTGTCCTTTTTCACCTTTTCGTTTCCATTGCTGTCGGAGCCCACGTTGAATTACACAAATGGTTCCTTGTTTTTGTATAGTCTCTTTGGTATGTTTTTATTTTCCATTTCCTGTCTGTTTTCCGTTTTGCTCTATTTTTAGATAATTCCTATCATCAGATTTGTGTATTGTGTCGAACCGTAAATGAATTATACCTCATCCCTTAAACTAACAATTGAGGAGAATTTGTTGGCTGGAGAAGAATTCTTTACATCTCTGGGTCTCTGGTTTGTCCGTGCCCTTTTCTCAAGTTTGATTTGCCTACTCATAGGCTACATCGGCATCAATGCTCTAACTTATATAACTACCAAAATCAACGAGTTCGAAACAATTAAAGGCAATGCATTAGCAACCAGCCTGTTCGTGGGTGGTTTCTTAGTCTACGCTGGATTGGTGGTTTACGGTTCAATGGTTAACCCATTCTTTCTGTCCCAAGCCGTCATGATTGGCCCTTATTTTAACTTGCAGCGACTGATGGTTATGCTCTTGAGTTTTTTTGTAAGTCTCTTTTTCGGTTGGTTATTCTATCTTGTTTTCGCTAAAGCAGCTCCCTTAGGAGTGGATTTAGATGACATAAACAAAAATCCCACTGCTGTAGGAGTTTTCCTTTTCTGCTACGAAGTTTTCTTAGGGTTACTTGTGTTTGCAAGCTTAACTCTGCCCATAGGATGAGCTGAGGAAATTCAATGTTTTCCATTAGGCGTTTGCTCCTACTCTTCTTGCTCCTAAATTTTTTAGCTCTGCAGATATGTTTCGTCTCAGCATTTCCCAGCTCAAACTTTACCAAGTCAGGCAATTACTGGTTTGACGACTGGAAAATAAACCGCAACTACTATGCAGGGCGTAGCGGCTACTTGCCGAACATGGCATACGAAACATTAGATGAAAACAAAGAGTTAGCCTTCAGCATTGGAGAATCTTTCAAAGAAAACTACCCATCAAAAACCAGCAGAGCAATTGCTATCTTAAGATACGTCCAAAAATGGACTGAATATGGCTACGACGAAGAAAATGTCTTTCGCGATGGTGTCGCTCAAGACGAGTGGGCATGGAACGCCGACGAAATGGCGCATTTTTTCAACGAAACGAAAGGCATAGTGGCAACCGGTGACTGCGAGGATTTAGCTTTCCTCTGTGCCACTATCTATAAGGGCGCCTGTTTTGACGTTGCCGTAGTTGATGCTCCGGGTCATGTGGCGTTGCTGATTTGGTTGCCTGAATTTGCCAATGCTGATAACTACTGGAACATACCTAATGATAACCG
This sequence comes from uncultured Candidatus Bathyarchaeia archaeon, assembly GCA_964582085.1. Classification (GTDB taxonomy): domain Archaea; phylum Thermoproteota; class Bathyarchaeia; order Bathyarchaeales; family Bathycorpusculaceae; genus JADGNF01. The sequence continues at coordinate 11,020 of CAZOPV010000002.1, forward strand.
TGGCGCAGGGTGGATATGGGTTGAAGCTACAGGAAGTGTCAACCCGTTAGGGTGGACGCCTCCTGACTATCAAAACGGAGAATGGATAGCCTACCCACTTGGTAACATCGAACCCATTACAGAATCTGCTCAACAGTTGCCCTTAAACGAGTTGATTGTAATTATCTTGATCATAGCAGTCATCCTGCTCACGTTACTATTGGTAGTATCAAAATCGCACTCCACAAAAGTTGCACAAATATGCTGGTCACCTCTACCGCCACCACCGTGAAATTCCAAAAACTCACTATAGCAACAATTCATAGAACTTCTATACGAGGCATCAAATTTAGTTTCGCCGAAACGCTTTTATCGGTGAATTCAATGTCTCTTTGAACAGGTTCGAGGCTATACCGATGAACATAGATCTTCAAGCAAAATTTGTTTTTACACAAATGTATAGCTTCGAGTACAGCTTTTATTATTACTTTAACTAAAGCCCAGAACCGAAAAAGTTTTGAGGAGTTCTGGGCGCAGGATGGTTGTAAGATGAAAAGCAAAAATTCTTGCAAAAAAATTGTGGTCAAATACGGTGGTTCTAGCCTTTCAGAACCTGAGCGACTGTGTAGAGCTGTCTTAGCGGTTGCAAATGAAGCAAAAAAAGGCACACAGCTAGTAGTCGTTGTTTCAGCCATGGGCAAGACAACTGATTTACTGTTAAATGCGGCTAAAGGCACCTCTAACGGCAAAATGGCAAAACACGATTTGGATGACATTCTTTCGATGGGGGAGCGAACAAGTGTACGAATCTTCTCCGCTGCTCTCAAAACTAACGGTGTAGACTCACGTTACTTCGATCCTCTGGACAACGACTGGCCAATTATAACAGATGCATCCTTCTCTAACGCTAATCCTCTTAGAGAGGAATGTGAAAAAAGGGTTCGCCAATATGTGTTACCTCTCATTGAGAGAGGAGTGGTTCCAGTTATTGCAGGTTTCGTAGGTAGAACACCCACAGGCAAAATCACTACTTTAGGACGCGGTGGCAGCGACACCACAGCTTTCATTATAGCCGATGCACTAAATGCTGACGAAGTGGTTTTGGTAACAGACGCTGACGGTATCATGTCAGCTGATCCTAAAATGGTCAGTAACGTTAAAAGGTTATCTCAAATTGATGTTAACATCTTAGTAGGTTTGGCAGATTCAGGTGCAAAATTCATCCATAGCAAGGCTTTAAAATACAAGCCAAAATCAGTTGATGTACGTGTCATTAATAGTTCACATGGTGACTTAACCAAAGAAGGTACCGTAATCACGGGCGCTTTAGCTACAGAGTTAGATGTTGAAGTTGCTCAGTCTTCACCTGTGGCGGAGATAACAATTGTTGGAGAAAAGCTCTCAGAGAACCCCAAGCTTATCGAAGAGGTGGTTACGAAAGCTCGGGCGCACACTGATTTATTGGGTATGTCCATTAACACTAACTCAGGTATACTTTATGTTTCCGCCGAGAAACCTTTAGATGGACTTTTCAACGAAATACACCAAACTGTTGTGCAGAACCAAGAAACAAAAGCCATGGCGGTCAAAAAGGATCTTGTTTTTCTGAAAATTCGTGGTGTTGGTTTAGAGGAAACCCATGGCATCATCGGCAAAATTTCAGAAACTCTCAGCATAAACGGCATAAATATAGCAGGTATCCTCACAATCACGTCAAGTATACTCCTCTTTGTAGATTGGAGTGAACGTGAAAGAGCGTTAGAATTAATCAGAACCGCGTTAAGGAGTCATTAAGATGACCAAAACAAAAATCCAAAAAGAAACAAAAAGGAGATTTAGATAAATGGATCAAGGTAAAAAGCGTCGATTATCTCGTATCTTCCAAAAAGATAACCACGCTGTCATCGTTCCAATGGACCACGGCGTTACCATAGGACCCGTACAAGGAATAGAAAACATGCAGGATATTGTCAATAAGCTTCTCAAAGGTGGAGCCGACGCTGTTTTGGTTCATAAAGGTATAGCCAAACACGTTGATGTAGATGGTGCCGCCTTAATTGTTATGCTTTCGGGTGCTTCTAACCTTAGCCCAAACTTTAACAATAAAGTGCAGGTTTGTAGCGTCCACGAAGCCATAAGACTAGGCGCAGACGCCGTTTCTGTACACATCAACGTGGGAGCCCAAGATGAAGCTCAGATGCTCACAAAACTGGGGAAAGTTGCAGATGAATGCGACACATATGGCTTGCCACTTCTTGCAATGATGTATCCTCGTGGACCTAAAATTCAAAATGAACATGCCGTAGAAGTGGTAGCACATGCAGCAAGATTAGGCGCAGAGCTGGGCGCAGACATAATTAAAACTAACTACACAGGTACAGTGGAGTCTTTCAAGACGGTTATTGAAAGCTGCCCCGTTCCAGTAGTAATAGCAGGAGGAGCCAAAGCCAAAACTGCAACTGACATACTGCAGATAACAAACGAATCCATGCAAGCTGGTGGCGCCGGCATTTCCATTGGACGCAATATATTCCAGCATGACAACCCTACATTGATGGTCAAGGCACTTTCCGCCATCGTTCACGGTGGAGCCTCAATTGAGTCAGCAGCAAAAATCTTGGGTGTATAATATTGAAGGAACTCTGGCTTGAAATAGATGCAAAAATTCCAGAAAAAACCCACATTTTGAAGCATGCCGCAGGAGTGTGCGAAGTTGTTTTGGAGGAATCAAAAAACGGCTTCACGGCCAACAAAAGCGACCTTGCCGTTCTAACCTGCTTTGATCTTGAGGAAATCGCCAACTTGAAGCAAGACAGAAAAAAAGTTGCTCTTAAAATTACTGTAAAAGGCAAAGCAGATGAAGATACAGCTGTTAAAGCTGCAGAACAAGGCGTAGACTACATAATTATTAACTGTGTTGACTGGCGGGTTATCCCACTTGAAAACATAATTGCTCGAAACTGCGGCAAAAGCAAACTATTTGCTGAAGTTTCTAACGCTGAAGACGCCCGTCTAGTTCTGGGGACGCTGGAGTTGGGAGCCGATGGCGTGGTTCTTAAGACCAATAGCGTTAATGAGCTCGCTAAAACTGCCGCCATAGTCAAGCAGCAGATGCTGAAGTTGGATTTGGCACCTGCAAAAATTGTTGCTATTAAAGCAATTGGAACTGGTGCCCGCGTCTGCGTGGACACATGCGACCTCATGACCCAAGGCGAAGGTATACTTGTCGGCTCACAATCTGCAGGTCTGTTTCTGGTAGAAGCTGAAGTTAACGAAAATCCCTATGTGGCGCCGCGACCCTTTAGAGTCAACGCTGGCTCCATTTCAATGTACACTTTGGGGTCATTGCAGACTACACGGTACCTCTCTGAACTTAAGGCAGGCGAAGAAGTAATCATAGTTAACCGCGAGGGGAAAATTAGAAAAACAAATGTAGGTAGAATAAAAATTGAATTTCGCCCACTTGTGCTCGTAGAAGCTGAGGCTGAAAGTAAAAAAATTAAAACGATTCTTCAAAACGCTGAAACTATTCGTCTTGTCACCTCCAAAAGCTCCACACCCGTGACTGAACTCAAAATGGGCGACGAAGTGTTAGTTCACATAGCCGCCAAAGGTGGAAGACACTTCGGTGTATCTGTACCCGATGAAACAGTGATTGAACGATGATCCCTAGAATCTGCGTGTCGATTCTCCCCAAAACCTTAGCTGAGGCACTGAAACTTATTTCAAGGGCGGAGGGATCACACGCAGACCTTATCGAAGTTAGACTAGACTTGTTGGATGCACTCGTTGATTTGTCAGTTTTAAGAGCAAAAACACCCATATCCCTAATTGCGACAGATAAAGCAGTCCGAACTAAAACCGAACGTCAAAGCATCTTGAATAATGCGGCGCGAAGTGGTTTCGAATATATTGATGTTGACTTCTTGGATCCAAACGCATCTGTTGCGATCAAAGAGGTGAAAGCACTAGGCGCAAAGTGCATCGTCTCTTTTCATGATAATAAAGGCACGCCCACTCCCAAAAAATTGGAAAGCGTGTTAAAAGTAGAACTTGCAAAGGGTGCAGACGTGTGTAAAATCGTAACTACTGCAACCAGAATCGAAGATAACCTTACATTACTAAATTTCACTTTTGTAGCATCTGCCAAGGCAAAAATTGTTTGTTTCGCTATGGGCGAGCAGGGGAAAACTAGTAGACTCCTCTCACCCTTCTTTGGTGGTTTCTTCACTTTTGCCTCACTTGGAGGGGGAAACAAAACGGCTCCAGGGCAGATGACAATAACAGAGATGAAAACTGCATACAATCTCTTGGGGCTCATGTAAAATGAAGCTGTCAGGAAAAACCCGCGTCTACGGAGTCATAGGTGACCCCATAGAACATAGTCTAAGTCCTACTATACAAAACGCCGCATTTGACGCATTAAAAATGGATTGCGTTTTTTTAGCCTTCCAAGTCAAGGTGGGCGAAGTGGAAAACGCCGTCCGTGGTATGCGGGGTTTAGCTATCGCGGGTTTAAACGTTACAATGCCTCATAAGAGCACGGTGATTCCTTTTCTTGACGAAGTAGAACAGTCGGCACGGTTTTTGGACTCTGTTAACACCATCCGCCAAAATAACGGCAAACTTTCAGGTTTCAGCACCGATGGCATAGGTGCCTTAGACGCCCTCAAACATAACGGAGTGGAGCTCAAAGGCAAAAAAGTGCTTTTGCTTGGAGGTGGTGGAGCAGCTAAAGCCATAGCCTACATGCTTGCAGGAGAAGTAGCGGAATTGGTAGTACTCAACAGATCCCCTGAAAAAATTAGACACTTAACTGAAAGGCTCAACCGACAATGTAAAGCACGCGTAACTGACGGGTTACTTGAACCAAACACTATTCAAGAAAACATCAAGGATACAGATGTCTTGATAAACGCCACATCAGTGGGGATGCACCCAGAAGAGGCTTACAGTCTGGTCGAATTCAACCTGTTAAAATCTGACATGACGGTGATGGACATTGTTTATAATCCTGTAGAGACCCAACTGATAAAAAACGCTAAAGCTGCAGGTGCCAAAGTTGTCAATGGCGTTGAAATGCTCGTACACCAAGGCGCAGCATCCTTTAAAATATGGACGGGAAAAGCAGCTCCCATAGAAGTTATGAGGAAAGCCGCGCTAAATAAACTGGAAGGTGCACAAACTTGAATGGTCAAGCCTCTGCAATAGCTCACGGCGCCGCCACAATTGTGAATGCCATTGCCCTTGGGAAAGGTGCAGCTTTTGGCGTGAACTTGTGGACTAAAGCTGACGTCAAGTTAACAAATGAACCTCTAGTGATTAAAGGCGAAATTGCCTCAGACTCATCAGAAAGTATACGTCTAATAGAAGCAGCCGTTAGATGTGTGTTTAAACATTTTAAAGTGGAAAAGCAATTCGGTGCCGTAGTGAAAACTACATCCAATATTCCAATCGCCAGAGGATTAAAAAGCAGCAGTGTAGCAGCAAACGCTGTGGTGCTGGCAACCGCCGCAGCTGTGAACAAAGAACTTGATGACTTAACCGCAATTAATCTTGCAGTGAACGCGGCTTTTGATGCGAAAGTTACAGTGACAGGCGCTTTTGATGACGCATGTGCCTCTTATTTCGGAGGAGTTGTGATCACTGATAACCTGCAAAGAAAAATAGTTAAACACGACAAATTCACGGAGGGCTTCTCAGTACTTTTTTACGTTCCCCCAAAAAAAGCCTACACAGCAAACTCGGATGTGATGCGTCTCAAAACAGTCGCTCCCCTCGTTCGAATTGCTTATGAAGAAGCTTCCAAAGGTAACTTCTGGGTAGCTCTATCGCTTAATGGCATCGTTTACTCAGCAGCTTTGGGTTTTGACTCTTCCGTGGCATTGGATGCCTTGAACGCGGGCGCCGTAGCTGCTGGTTTATGCGGAAAAGGTCCAGCCGTAACCGCAGTAGTTACCGAAGACAAGATTGACCAAGTGAAAGCCGTTTTGCAAAAACACAACGGTGATGTTTTACAAGCGCGACTAAATGAGGAGAAAGCAAGGGTTGTGTCTTAATAATGACAAATGTTTCAGTAAGAAAAACATTGGAGTTAAACGGAGAAGTCTATGCGCCTGCTTCTAAAGCTTACACCCAGAGGTTACTCGTTGCCGCAGCGCTTTCAGAGGGTAACTCAAAAGTTGTGAATCCTTTGTTTTCTGACGACACAGAGGCTACGCTGCGTGCAGTTAGAGCTTTAGGGGCAAAAGTCTCTGTGACAGATGACTGTTGGATCGTACAGGGAGTCACTCCAATTCAAGGTTCAAAGCAAACTGTTGACTGCGGAGAGTCAGGCGCCACCTTACGCTTTATGATTCCCATCGCTGCTTTGGCGGTGCAACCGACCATTTTTGTAATGCGTGAATCTCTGGCAAAACGACCCATCGAGCCCTTGCTGCAAAGCCTAAAAAGACTTGGTGTTGACACTTGTCTACAAAAAGTCGATGGTAACCTCGCCGTACATGTAGAAGGCGGCGGCATACGAGGAGGCAAAACTGACCTGCCTGGCGATGTGAGTAGCCAATTTGTTTCAGGACTCATGTTTGCTTGTCCCATGGCACAAAAGGCTACGGACTTGCAGCTTACAACGCCGCTGGAATCCAAAAGTTACGTACGAATGACCCAGTCGGTGCTTGCTAAACATGGCATAAAAGTTGAAATTTCCCCCGACTTCATGCACTTTCATATACCCGCAAACCAGAAATATTCTCCCCACGACGACAAGGTGCCTGGAGATTTCTCTTCTGCCGCATTTCTTTTGGCTGCCGCGGCTATCACCAAATCAGATGTTACAATTAAAAACCTTGATTTTAAAGCAGTTCAGGGTGACAAAGTCATATTGGATATTCTAAAACAGATGGGTGTGCGCGGCAAAGTTTGCAATGGCAACGTGAAAATCACGGGGAGCGGTGACTACCTTGAAGCCGTGGATCTCGACGCGAGAGATATACCTGATTTAGTGCCAATTTGCTCAGTGCTTGCTTGCTTCGCCAATGGCACTTCAAAAATTCACGATGCTAAGCGGCTCAGGCTCAAAGAATCTGACAGGTTAGAGTCAATTTACGTGGAGTTGAGGAACCTGGGTGCACAAATAGACATCGATTACAGTAGTTTAACCATTAAAGGTCCAAGCTCCCTTTTCGGTGTTCCCATTGACCCTTTTAATGATCACAGGATAGCAATGTCTTGTGCAGTGGCGGCGTTGCGTGCAGAAGGCGAAACGGTGATCCAAGACGCGGAATGTATTCGAAAATCTTATCCGCGCTTCTTTACTGATTTACGTAAGTTAGGGGCTGATGTGGTTGGCGGGGAATTCAATAGGTAAAGAATTTGTGGTAACCTCGTTTGGAGAAAGCCACGGCAAACTTGTGGGAGTCATCGTGGACGGTTGCCCAGCGGGGCTCCCCTTTTCAGAAGCTGAAGTGCAAGCGGAACTGAACCAAAGAATCCCACTTGAAAAACGCGAGATTGTTTCAAGCCGAGTCGAAAAAGACGTAGTAGAAATTTTCTCTGGCGTTTTCAATGGCTTCACCACAGGTGCACCCATATGTATGATGGTGAAAAATAAGGAAACGAAATCCAGCGACTACGACGCCATCAAAGACTTGCCCAGACCCGCTCACGCCGACTACACTGCGCACGTGAAGTATAGCGGCTTTAACGATTACCGCGGGGGAGGTCGTTTTTCAGGCAGAGTCACCGTGGCTCTCATAATGGCGGGATCAATTGCCAAAAAGCTCCTACATGCCTTTGGCGTTGATGTCTTGGCATATACAACTTCTATAGGTAAAGTGAAAATGGAGGACAAAAACTTCACCTTCACTGAAATCCAGAAACGGAAATTTGAATCCTCAGTGAGATGTCCTGATTTGGTAGCCGCCAAAAGGATGGAAGATGTCATTGTTGAGGCTAAAAAAGAAGGTGAAAGCTTGGGCGGTATAATAGAATGTGTTGCCTTAAATGTACCTGCAGGCGTCGGCGAACCGTTGTTTGATGCATTGGACGCTGAATTGGCCAAAGTTCTGTTTACTGTTCCCGCCGTAAAAGCAGTAGAGTTCGGCACAGGTTTTGCAGCTGCGCAGTTAAAAGGTTCCGAAAACAACGATGCTTTCCGCATCCAAAACGGGAAAGTGGTCACTGAAACCAATATGGCAGGCGGCATCCTAGGCGGGATATCTTCAGGTATGCCAATTCTGGTGAGGGTTGCGGTAAAGCCGACCCCATCGATCGCGAAAGAACAGAAAACTGTGAACCTGGTCAAAATGGAAGATGCCACTGTGACAGTGGAAGGCAGACATGACCCCTGTGTGGTTCCCAAAGCGGTGCCCGTGGTAGAAGCAGCTGTCGCAGTAACTTTGGCTGATCACATGTTACGTGGTGGGTTCATACCAAGAACGTTGAAGAGGCACAAATGATGGTTGACCTCAAACAACTGCGTTGTCAAGTGGATGAAATAGATGAGCAAATCCTTTTGGCTCTAAGCAAACGCGTCCAGATCTGCAAAGCCATCGGCATTGCAAAAAAAGAGCAGCAAAAACCAATCAAAGATATCAAGCGGGAAAACGAGGTCATTAAACGCGTCAGAGAAACAGCCCAAAAGCTAGCTCTTGATCCAGACCAAATTGAGGCGGTGTACCGAGAAATAGTTAATATGTGCAGTGCCGTTCAAGAATCAAGAGAATAGCGAAAAATGGTAACTCTTTACGGAGAGTTCAAAAAATATGTTGTATGAAATAAACGAGAAAGCTCTGAAACTTGAAAGTGAAGGAAAAAAAATAATTCGACTAAACCTTGGCGATCCAGATATGGATACGCCGCCTGAAATCGTGGAAGCAGCGTATGCTTCTATGAAGGCAGGTAAAACCAAGTATTCATCGTCGTATGGCGAGAAAAAGCTCAGAGAAAAAATTGCTGAGGTTCACGGCGTCAAAGCCGAAAACGTTGTCATTACGCCAGGTTCAAAGTACGCCGTGTTCGCTACTATGTTCCTGATGCTTAAGAGTGGGGGAAACGTGATCATACCCACTCCCTACTGGACTGCTTATGATTTAATTGCTAAAAGTGTTGGTGCTAAGACCAAGCTGCTGCGTACTGAAATGGAAGATTGTTGGAAAATAAACATAGAAACCCTTGAGAAGTTAGTTGATGAAAATACCAAAATGATTGTTCTCAATAACCCAAATAACCCAACAAGCAAAGCCATGGACACCGAAACTCTCGAATGCATCATAGAATTAGCTGACAGAAAAAAAATTACAATTCTATCAGACGAGGTTTACGCTGCAATAAGCTTCAATAAAACCAAGAGCATACTTGACTATGACAACGAATATAAACACATAGTCTCCAACGGCTTCTCTAAAACCTTCACTATGACCGGTTGGCGCATTGGCTATTTGATAGGGAGCAAAATGTTTATTGATAACATAACTAAACTGAATCAGATAACTTTTAACAATGTTCCCGTATTTATTCAGGATGCTGCCCTTAAAGGTTTAGAGTTACACCAGAAAATTGCTTCTGCGATCAAAGCCAAATACAAAGAGCGTGCCGATATGGCAACCACCAAGTTGTCAGCCGCAGGTTTCAAGTTCACTAAACCTGATGCACCTTTCTATGTATTCCCCAAACTTGACAATTTAGACTCTGAAAGGTTCACTTTAGACTTGCTCGACAAAGGCGTAGCTGTGGCGCCAGGCACATCTTTCGGTGACTACCGCGAACATTTCCGCATATCTTTAACTGCACCAAACGACCAAATAGAGGTTGGTCTAGACAAAATCTGTGAGGCAGCAACTTAAATGAAAACAGCCATTCTTGGCGCAGGAAAAATGGGCGTATGGTTCGCTAAATTCTGCAAAGAAAAAGGAGATACTGTAATAATTGCCGATAGAAACGCTGAGAAACTGGCAAAACTCAAAAAAGAACTGGAAATTGAAACCGCTGACTTTGTTGATGCTGTAAGAGGAGCTGATCGCGTTCTAATATGTGTCTCTATAAATTCTTTTGAGGAGATTGTAAAAAAAATCAGCCCTGCCATCCGGAAAGGCCAAGTCATAATGGACATTTGCTCAATCAAAGAATCTCCAGTCAACATCATGCATAAACATCTGAAAAACGCCCTAATTTTGGGTACCCACCCAGCTTTTGGTCCAGGAAGCAGTACCTTAAAACACAAAGCTTTCATTTTGACCCCCACCACAAGCGAAGAACAAAAGTTAGCGGAAAACTTCAAATCTTGGCTTGAAAAAGAGGGAGCTCATGTTTTTATTACAACGCCTCAGCACCACGATGAACTAATGTCCATCGTACTGGGGTTCCCCCATTTTCTGGGCGTAGTTGCATGTGATACCTTGCTTGAACAAGTCAACTACTCTGAAACGAAAAAAGTTGCAGGCACAACCTACCGTATGCTGTTCACTTTAGCGGAGGCAGCGGCGTTGGAAACCCCTGAACTGTTTGCTACTTTGCAGACCAGTTTACCTGACATCGAAGGCATCGAAAAATTGTATATACAAAAGGCACAAGAATGGCTTAAATTGATAAAACAAAAAGATCAAGAGACTCTTATAAAAAAGATCGAATCACTTAAAGCAAAGTTGATGCAGATAAGTGGTGACTACTCCCAGTCGTACGAAATTATGTATAAAATGCTGGAGTCCACCTAAACCTCTGGTGAGAGGGCTAAGCTGCTTTCGGGTAAGAACCTAAAATTTTAATGAACACCGAATACTTACCCAAGGCTTGAAGTGCTTCACTACAAGGTGCTTCGTTTCGATGCCCCTCAAAATCCAGATAAAAATTGTATTCCCACGGTGTATGCTTTGTGGGTCTAGACTCGATTTTAGTCAAGTTGATGTTTCTTTTAGCAAATTCACCCAGTGCATTATATAGAGATCCTGGTTCATGAACCGCAGCAAAAATTATGGAGGTTTTGTCTTTGCCTGTTGGCGGCGAATCCTCTTTAGATAAAACAAAAAATCTTGTGTAGTTCTCTTTGTTATCGGCTATGTCGCGGGCAAGAATTTTCATGTCATAAATTTCCGCTGCACGTTCGCTGGCGACTGCCGCGGCGTTTTTTAACCCTTTCTCTTTAAGCATTTTCACACTGCCTGCAGTGTCATATGTTGGAATCATTTCACGTCCTAATCTTTCCAGAAAATTCCGGCATTGCGCTAGCGCTTGCGGATGAGAATAAACTGCCTTCACTTCTTCTAGTTTAGTACTAGGGTTAGCTATTAGGCAGTGCTCAATTTTCACAATTACTTCGCCGCAAACTTTTAGATCATACTCCAGAAAGAGGTCATAGTTTTGGTTAACACTGCCTTCCAATGAATTTTCAACAGGCACCACACCATAAGGAGTTTCATTTTTGGCTACACTTTCAAAAACGCTTCGAAAGTCTTTGCACGGCTTAACTTCTCTACCTGTGCCGAAGAACTTGTAAACTGCGCTTTCGCTGTATGCGCCGCGTTCTCCTTGGAAAGCTACCCTTTTCAATTTTTGTTTACCTGCTTTCTGTTCTTAAGTAGACACTTGTTTATACCGTTTATCATGGCTTCAACGCTTGCCATGACTATGTCTTCTCGGGCTGCTCTTGCTGATACAATGTGTCCTTTTTCATCTTCTACTTTAATCACGACTTCAGCGACAGCATTTGAGCCGCCTGTTATGGCTTCTAAGCGGTACTCATTTAGCCTAATCTTCTCCAAACTATGGGTGAGCTTGGTTATTGCCTTCAAAACAGCGTCTACAGGGCCAACTCCTGTTTCGGCTGCTACGTACTCTTTCCCATCTAAGCTTAAACGAACGGAGGCGGTTGGGATAACTTTGACTCCTGTCATTACAGCTAAGTCGCAAAGTTCCACAATTTTTTCTTCCTTTATTACTTCCCCCATAACCGCGGAAGCTAATGCAATCAAGTCGGCGTCGGTGACCATTTTGCCTTTGTCGCCTAATTCTTTTATTCGTTTCACAATTTCCTTCAACTGGTCTTCGGTTGGGTGGATTCCGATTTCTTCAAGTTCTACTTTAATGCCTCGTGTTCCAGCCAGTTTTCCTGCCACCAGTTTTCTTGTGCGACCAACTAACTCTGGATCTATTGGTTCAAACGTTAGAGGTTTAACGGTGACTCCTCGTGTATGAATGCCTGATTCGTGGGCAAATGCGTTTTCACCCACAATAGCTTTGTTGGCTTGAACGGGAATTCCTGTTAATGTAGATACCATGCGCGAAGTGCTGTAGAGCAAACGCGTGTTTACTCTTGTCTTCATCTTGTAAATTATATGTAACGCCATTACGGTTTCTTCCAAAGAGGCGTTTCCTGCCCTTTCACCTAAACCGTTGACGGTGCAGTGAACTTGCGTTGCGCCTGCTTCAACTGCCGCTAGAGAGTTGGCAACTGCCATGCCAAAATCATCATGACAGTGAACACTGATGGGAACTTTGACGACTTTTTTTAGCTCGCATACAAGTGAACTCATGGTTTTCGGGATCATAATTCCTACCGTGTCAGGCACGTTTAAGCGGTCCATGCCTGCGTTTTCTGCGGCTTTACAGACTTTTTTCAAAAAAGCTAGTTCAGACCTTGTTGCGTCCATAGGTGAGAATTCACAAGTTATACCGTGTTTTTTAATATACTCTATCGAATCCACCGCTGCTGAGATAACTTGATCTGGAGTCATGTTGACTGCATACTTCATCTGCACAGGCGATGTGGGTATAAAGACGTGAACAGTATCAACATCACATTCAATAGCTGTATCTATATCTTTGCGGTTAGCCCGAGAAAGACCACAAATCTCCGTCTCCAAATCTGCCTTGACAATTTCTTTGATAACTTTTTTTTCGCCTTCAGAAGAACTTGGAAAGCCTGCTTCGATTGTATCTACACCTAAGCGGCTTAGCTGGCGTGCTATTTCAATTTTATCTTCTATAGTAAGCGAAACTCCAGGTGTTTGCTCGCCGTCTCTAAGAGTTGTGTCAAAAATGCGGATATAATTGGATCTGGCGCTTTCAGTTTTCATCGTTTCCATCAACCAGTGGTTCCCGCCAAAGCGGTAGCAATGGCTTCTGCCATGCCCAAAGTTGTTTTGTTTCCGCCTAAGTCGGGAACAGTATTGTGGCTACGTAGCGTTTGGACTACAGCGTCCTCTATAGCCGCAGCTGCTTTTGTGCATTTTCCATCAGTGTATTTTTCACCAAGCCAATCAAGCATCATTTTAGCAGCGAGAATCATGGATAGGGGGTTTGCAGTTTGTTTCCCTGCTCTGTTTGGTGCTGAACCATGAATTGGCTCAAACAGTGCAAAGTTGTCTCCTATGTTTGCGCCTGGAGCCATGCCTAAACCTCCGACGAGTTGTGCGGCTTCGTCACTAAGTATGTCGCCGAACATGTTGCAGGTGCAAAGTACATCGAACTCTTGGGGCTCCTTTATAAGCCTCATAGAAGCCGCATCCACATACAGTTCGTTGAAGGCTATGTCAGGGTATTGTTTGGAAACTTCTCTGCATACATTAGCAAATAATCCATCAGTTATGCGCATAACATTTGCTTTGTGGATAGCGGTGACTTTCTTTTTGCCATTGCGTAGCCGTGCGATTTCAAAGGCTTTTTTAGCTATGCGTTCACAGGCTTTTCGGCTGATAACTCGTATGCATATAGTTGTGTCGCCCAATGCGTGTTCTAAGCCCTTGTATACGTCTTCAGTGTTTTCCCTAACAAAAATCATGTTAATGTCAGGTCTTGCCGCGGCTGCTGCAGGATAAGTTTTTATGGGACGCAAGTTAGCGTAGAGATCGAACATTAACCTCAGTTTAACTATGACGTCGGCGGCGCTTTCTCCGACAGGGCCTTTCAGGCAAGCGTGAGACTCTTTGATTTTCTTTACGCTGTCCTCAGGTAGAGGAACACCTCTTTTTGCTAGGCAAGTGTCCCCTGCCTCAGCGTAGAGTATGTTGAGTTTTAAGCCGTATTTCTTTTGAGTGGTTTCTAAGATTTTTAGGGTAGCTTCGGTTAATTCAGGGCCAATCCCATCACCTGGGATTAAAGATATTTTATATTCGCTCATTTTTTGTTCATCTTCTTTCGTAAGTTTTCAATTAACCCCCCATCCATAAGTATCTCCATAATGAATGGAGGGAGTTTGGTTCCTTGGAGACTCTGATTTGTGGTTATATTGGTTATTTTTCCCGTTTCTAAATCTACGGTTACTTCATCCCCGTCTTTTACTGCGTTTGCTATGCCTTTGCATTCGATGACGGGTAAACCGATGTTTATGCTGTTGCGGAAGAAGATGCGTGCAAACGACTCTGCTATAACGCATTGGACGCCAGCGTGTTTCAACGCTAACGGTGCTTGTTCTCTGCTGGAGCCGCATCCAAAGTTTCTGTCTCCTACAACCAAGACGCCTTTTTTGGCTTTTTCAGGGAAGGCGGGGTCTAAACCTTCCATTGCGTGTTTAGCTAAATCTTTCGGGTCGATCAGCGATAGCCATTTACCTGGTAAAATAACGTCTGTGTCAATGTTTTTCCCGAATTTAATAATTTTCCCTTTGGCCTTCATTTGGTTAAGCCTCCAGTTTTCGTGGATCCGTTAACTTGCCCGTCAACGCTGAGGCTGCTACAGTTGCTGGCGACGCTAAGTAAACCTCTGCTTCTGGGCTGCCCATTCTTCCGATGAAGTTTCTGTTAGATGTGCTGACACAGACTTCGCCTGAAGCTAACAGCCCAATGTGCCCACCTAAACATGGACCGCAAGTTGCGCCGCAAACGAGAGCTCCCGCGTCAGTGAAAACTTCAATTAACCCTTCTTTTATTGCTTGAGAGTACACCTCTTGGGATGCAGGAATTATCAGTAGCCGGATGCCTTGCTTGACCTTTTTGCCTTTTAGAATTTGGGCTGCGACACGCAGATCTTCTATTCTGCCGTTAGTGCATGAACCGATAAAAGCTTGGTTGATCTCTACGTTCCCCACTTCAGAGATAGATTTCACGTTGTCCACTGAATTTGGACAAGCTACTTGAGGCTCTAAATCGTTCACGTTGACATCTATGTTTTTCTCGTATTTTGCTTCCGCATCACTTTTCAGCCACCCGTAATCAGAAGTTTTGGATATCTTGCTACTCAGATACTCCGCTGTTTTTTCGTCAGGTTCCACTATGCCGTTCTTGGCTCCCATCTCAACAGCCATGTTGCAAAGTGTCATTCTACCAGCTATGCTCATCTTTCGAATTGTTGCTCCCGTGAACTCTGCGCTTTTGTAGGTCGCGCCGTCCACACTAACTTTACCAATTATGTTCAGAATCAGATCTTTTGGAGTAACATATTTTTGGAATTTCCCTTCAACATTGAATTTTATGGATGCAGGAACCTTGAGCCAAATTTTTCCTGTAGCAAACACGGCTGCTGCCTCAGTTGAACCTATGCCTGTAGCGAAAGCGCCAAATGCGCCGTAGGTGCATGTGTGGGAATCAGCGCCTACAATAACTGCTCCTGGTTCGACATAACCTTTCTCAGGCATAACTTGATGGCATATCCCGCCTTCGCCTACATCGTATAAGCGTATGTTTTGTTCTTTTGCAAATTTGCGGAGCATCTTGTGTAGTTCCGCCATTTTCACGGATTCGGCTGGAATTTGGTGGTCTAAAATTATCACTGCTTTTTTGTTGTCCCAAACTTTGTTTACGCCTATTTTCTTAAAGGCTTCTATAGCTAAAGGACCTGTTAGGTCGTGAACCATTACTACGTTCACGTTTGCCTCCACGATGTCGCCAGGTTGAACGGTGGATTTTCCTGAGGCTTTAGCTAAGATTTTTTCTGTAATGTTCATCCTTTTTTCCTCTAAATTAGTTGAAATACACGTGTTTGTTTTTCTGTTTTCTGTTTTCTAAGCCGCGAAGTTAAGGGTTTCTATACGTGCGCAGTCTTTTCTAATGTTATAACTGCGAGTTATGAACTTTGGAACCTTTTAGTGGTTCACAAGATTAGTTAATGAGAGAGGTTGCGTTTTTATGGCTACTCATCTACGTTTCCCGCTTGGCTCCCACGTGAAAGTGCTGTGATACCTGTTCTGGCGAGTTCTATGATGCCAAAAGTTTTCATAAGGTTTAGGAACGCGTCAATTTTGTCTGAAGTGCCTGTTATTTCTACCATCAAGCTCACAGGAGATACGTCAACTACGCGTCCTCTGAAGACGTGAACACAACTAATTATGTCTGATCTCTCCTTTGCGGTTGGCGCATTAATTTTTACAAGCGCCAATTCGCGGGTAACGATGCTATCGGGATCCAACTCTGCTACTCCTACCACATCCACTAGCTTATCTAATTGCTTAACAACTTGGTCTAGGGTCTTTTCGTCCGCTGAAACAGTTATGGTTATACGTGCGAGATCTCTCTCTTCTGTGGGACCTACGGTTATGCTTTCGATGTTAAAGTTTCTTCTGCGGAACAGGTTAGCGACGCTGTGAAGAACACCTGGTTTGTTTTCAACTATGGCTGAAACCACTCTGGTTTTTCCTGTTTCCATTAGTAATCCCCTCTTTGCTGTGGTAGACCGCAACCTGGCGGTACAAAGGGTACCACATCTTCTTCTGAGCCTATGGGTACATCGATTACTGTTGTGATTTTGCTTTTAAGTCCTTCTTTTATTGCTTTTTGGAATTCTGGAATGGAGCTTACTCGGAAGCCTTGGGCGCCGTATGCCTCCGCGAGTTTAACGAAGTCAGGTGTTTTACCTAGGTGGACTGCCATGTAGCGTTTATTGTAAAGTGCTCTTTGCCATTGGGCCACCATGCCAAGCACAGAATTATTAAGTACGATTACTATGACAGGTATTTTTTCCATGACTGAGCAAGCCAGCTCTTGTTCGGTCATTATGAAGCTGCCGTCTCCTGCGATGTCTACGACTGTTCTGTTCGGGAAGGCAACTTTGGCTCCTAACGCCGCGGGGAAACCAAAACCCATAGTTCCTAGTCCGCCTGAACTGATGAAGGTGCGCGGTTTGAGGGCTTGGAAGTAAAGTGCAGACCACATTTGGTTTTGTCCTACTTCTGTGGTGACTATAGAATCATTAGGCAGTAGTTTCCTGAGTTCAAATAGCAGCGTTTTGGGCACTAAATCTTTTGGTAGATCCTTTATCAGAGGGCTAAGTTTTTCTTTTACTTCCTTAACTCGTTTGACCCATTGTGCCCCATTCTTTTTTGGTAGAGTCTTAGATAGCGTTTCGTGTAGGATGTGTAGAGTCTTCTTTGCGTCGCCTACTATGGGTACATCAACGTCAACGTTTTTCCCAATTTCGGCTGCGTCGATGTCTATATGGATCTTCTTGGCGTTTGGGCAGAAAGTGTCCAAATTTGCGGTTGCTCGGTCGGAGAATCTGGTTCCTACGGCCAACAGTACATCTGTTTCTGAAATTAATCTGTTGGCAGCTGGGTTTCCGTGCATTCCGATGCTTCCCACTGACATAGGGTGCCCTTCGGGGAAGGCGCCTTTACCCATGAATGTTGTTGCTACAGGTGCCATGAGCAAGTCTGATATTTGCATCAGTTCGTCAGAGGCGTTGGCTGTTATTACTCCTCCTCCTGCCAATATTAGGGGTTGCTCAGCTTTTGTTAGTAGTTCTGCTGCTCTACTAATTTGAGCTAAATCTGGGTCTGTTACTAAATTGTATCCTCTGGCGTCTATGCGGTTTGTGAAATCCATCTCCGCGTTTTCTGTTTGTATGTTTTTTGGTAGGTCAACCAGCACAGGCCCAGGTCTACCGGTGGTGGCTATGTAAAACGCGGTGTTGACAATTTTTGGTATGTCTGCTGCGTTCCGTACTTGATAGTTTTGTTTGGTGATTGGTGTGGTTATGCCAATTATGTCAGCTTCTTGGAAGGCATCTCTGCCAATCATGTATGAGGTGTTTACGCCTCTAGATGGTACTTGTCCTGTCAAAGCAATAAGTGGAGAAGAGTCCATGTAGGCGTTTGCGATGCCCGTCACTAGGTTAGTTGCGCCTGGTCCTGAAGTTGCCATGCACACTCCGGGTCTGCCGCTGGCTCGTGCGTAGCCTTCGGCTGCGTGTGCTGCACCTTGCTCGTGTCGGCTGAGTATGTGGCGGATATTTTTGTTGCCGCAAAGAGCATCGTATATCGGAAGTACTGCTCCGCCGAGTATGCCGAATATTACTTCTACTTTTTGGTTTTCAAGGGCTTTTATTAGGGCGTTTGCTCCATTCATTTTGGTCATTTTTCAGCACCTTCTGTGATTTATAACATAAGTTTTGGTTCTGCAGAAAATTTTTGTTGGGGGACGTAAGTAGTTCTCTTGGTAGTTTATTAGAGGGTGGCCTGAACAAAACAGCGAACGAGTACTGGATTGAGGTGGCGATCCCTCACGTTCTTTCCCCCAAGTTATAGAGCTTTCCTTATGGATAGCTCAGGAAACAGATAAAAAGCTTGTGGTGTCTCGTAGATTACTGTTTTTAACTTTGTAGTTCACTTAATTATTGTGGCTGGGGAGTTTTTGGTAAATTGATTTCGCTTTCAGGCGCCTTGAATCCCAATGCTAAAATATACATTTCGGAGCTTTGGGCGCGGCTTGCTTTTGGTTTGATTAATTTCGCTTCGGCGAAGTTTTGCTTAATTTTTTTAATGAACTGGTTCATGAGGGCTCCTTCAAAGACCTTCACAAAGAATGTTCCGTCTGGTCGCAGAATTTTCTGTGCTGTTTCCAATGCTTTGGTTGCTAAGTCTATTTGTTTTGCGTGGTCAACTTCCCAGACACCAGATATGTTGGGTGACATATCCGACAGTACAACATCGGCTTTTCGAGGTAGAAAACTTTGGATTTGAGTTATTGTTTCAGGTTCTGTCATGTCTGCGACGATTGTTCTGATGTAAGGTTGCACAAATGGTTCTATCGGTTTGAGGTCGACGCCTAAAACGAAGCCTTTTTTTCCAGCAACTTTTCTGGCTGCTTGAATCCAACCGCCTGGTGCAGCTCCTAGGTCTACGACGATGTCGCCGTGTTTTATGAAGTGGTACTTGTTTATGGTTTGAGATAATTTGTAGGTTGCCCGAGAACGGTAATTTTCGGCTTTAGCTTTTTTGTAGTAGTATTCGTTTTTTCTTTCTTTGATCCACGCTTTGGATTTTGGCACTCACTCAGTCACCTGTGAGTTTATGGATCTGGCTTAGCGGATTCCTTGTCTAATGACATGATCCAGTTGGTGAGTTTTTCGCAACTTTTAGGTGAAATTGTTGTTGTGGGGTCACATCGAGGGTTGTCTTGGCACATTAGGCAGGGGCAGTCAACGATTGTTTCTATACTGGCAGGTGTCCTTTTTGGGTAGAGTCTGTATGTCCATCGTCCTCCTTCCAATTCTTTTTCTCTGCGAATTAAGCCTTTTTCTTCAAGTTTGATGGCTACCCGTGAGCCTTCTCTACTGCTGGCACCTAGTTCTCGCCACAGTTCTGATTGTAGTACACCTTTACTGCCTGTGTTGACCACAAAATGGAGTGCCCTCTGTTCCAGATCGTTACGTTTAGGCATGTTGCATCAGTTCCACATTTCGCACTATTATATGCGGTATGCGCGAGATAAAAATATGTACCTTAAATTGATTAATTAGCCATGTAAGGAAAAGACCACGAAATGTCTATTCAAAAGTCCCAAGAGCGTTACTGTTTAGGCATAGAGTCAACAGCTGATGATTTCAGTGTAGGTATTTCCACGTTCAGTGGGCAAATTCTTGCCAATGTATCTGATTGTTACGTGCCTGTGGAAGGTGGAATACATCCACGTGAGGCAGCCCGCCATCATGCTGCGGTGGCTGACGCTGTTTTAACTGAAGCGTTTGCCAAGGCAGGGGTGAAGCCTAAAGATTTATCTTTGATTGCTTTTTCTCAGGGTCCAGGTTTGGGGCCTTGTCTTCGTACAGGTGCAACTGTTGCCCGTGCGTTGGCTTCCTTTCTTGAGGTTCCGCTGGTAGGTGTGAACCACTCTGTTGGGCACATCGAAATTGGCAAGCTTCAAACTGGTGCGAAAGATCCTTTGACGCTGTATGTTTCAGGTGGGAACACCATGGTTACAGCTTTTGCGTTGGGGCGGTATCGTGTTTTTGGGGAAACTTTGGACATTGCGCTGGGGAATTGTTTGGATGTTTTTGCTCGAGAGGTCGGGCTTAAGCCAAAAAAGGGTGTACCCCTTGGAGCTGCAGTAGAGCAGTTGGCTCAGCGTGGGAAAGAGTTAGTTTTGTTGCCTTACGTTGTGAAAGGTATGGACTTGTCTTTAAGCGGTTTGCTTACAGCTGCCATTACAATTTTCCGAAAGGGGAACTGCGCGCTAGAGGATTTATGTTACAGTCTGCAGGA
Organism: uncultured Candidatus Bathyarchaeia archaeon; assembly: GCA_964582085.1. Taxonomy (GTDB): domain Archaea; phylum Thermoproteota; class Bathyarchaeia; order Bathyarchaeales; family Bathycorpusculaceae; genus JADGNF01. Next base: position 31,400 of record CAZOPV010000002.1, read on the forward strand.
AACGGCATTTTCTATGGTTACCGAGATCACTGAGCGGGCACTGGCGCACACTGAAAAGCAGGAACTCCTATTAACAGGTGGTGTTGCCGCCAACAAGAGGCTTCAGACCATGCTTAACTTCATTGCGAATGAGCATGATGCCACTTTTAGTGTGGTTCCTCTCAAATTTGCTACAGATAACGGAGCTATGATTGCTTGGACAGGTATTTTAGCTTTTACAAATGGTTTAGTTACTCCTCTGGAGAAGAGTTTTGTGCGGTTACGGTGGCGAGTAGACAAGGTAGATGTACCATGGGTGAAGTGAATTCTAAGATTTTGTTGAAGAAGGGTGCCGAGGCCAGCCTTTTTCTTGATAACTGGCACGGTAGACGTGTAGTAATTAAGAGCCGTTTACCAAAAAAGTACAGACCAGAAAAACTAGATTCAGCCATTAGAACCTACCGTACTGTTCATGAGCCTCAGTTGATGCATGAAGCCAAGGTGGCAGGTGTTCCAACACCTGCCATTTTTATGGTGGATGTGCCGAACTCCACCATAATTATGGAGTTTATTGAAGGTTCGCAAGTGAAGGAGGTGCTGGATGGTTTTTCACAGTTGGAGAGGCATAAATTGTGTGTTGAAATTGGGGTTTTAGTTGGTAAACTTCATCTGCATGATTTGATTCATGGAGATTTAACCACTTCAAATATGATACTAACCAGCGGCGGCAAAGTTTTTCTAGTTGATTTCGGTTTGGGTGGAAAGTCATCTGAGCTTGAGGCGCGAGGTGTTGATTTACACTTGCTGAAGCGTGCGTTACAGAGCACACATTTTAAGGTCGCAGATGAATGCTTCAGCTCGATTTTACACGGTTACTGTGATGTTTTTGGCGCCGTGGCGACGGAGGAGCTTTCAGAGAAAATGAAAGAAATTGAAAGGAGAGGGCGATATGTTGCCGAAAGAAAAGACTCCTAAAAGTAGTTTTAAGTTGAGGGGGCGAGTTGTTTTTTTCGCCACCAATAATATCCACAAATTCAATGAAGTTCGTAGCATATTGGCGAATCGCGGTATCGCGGTAGGTATGTTGCGGGTTAAGGCTCTTGAAATTCAAAGCGACTGTTTGACCGAAATAGCTCGAGTAAGCGCGAAGGATGCCTTTGAAAGATGTAAATTGCCCGTTATAGTGGAGGATGCAGGGCTTTTTGTTGATGCGCTGAAGGGTTTTCCGGGTCCCTATACTGCCTATGTTTACAAGACTGTTGGAAACAAGGGGTTGCTGAAGTTGATGGAAGAGGTGAAAAGTCGAGGTGCAGTGTTTCGATCTTCAATAGCTTACTGCGACGGGCTGAAGAGTGAGCCTTTGTGTTTTGAGGGTGAATCGTTAGGTGAGGTAACCAGTGAGGAACGTGCTGGTAGTTGCTCAAGTTTTGGGTTTGACCCAGTATTTAGGCCATGTGGCAGCGGCAAGACTTTTGCTGAGATGAGCATAGATGAAAAGAACAGCTTCTCTCATCGCTCCCAAGCAATCAGTAAGTTTGCTCGGTGGTACACTTCAAATCAGTAATCGTATTTAGTGGGTTTTCTCCTCTGAAAAATGCAAAATGTTATATATGAAATCTGATAAAAGGCTAACGTGGGAAATTTAGAGAGATGGATGAGATCCCTCGGGACCAGTAGTTGGTTGCTACCACTTTAATATCTTTTACAGTTAAGCCAAGTAACTGATGCCACGGCTTTTTTTAAAAAACTTCTAGCTAGGTTTTCTTTGTGTCGTTTTTGCTTTTAGGCTGGATTAGGCAAAAGCTTATATGATGAATCGCCTTGTTGATTCATTACCGAAAATCGGAGAGAAAACACATATGAAACCTCATTTAAAACAAGTGTTAACTCTAATTGGGCTTCTTTTGATTCTGACACCCCTTTTAGCCGGCTTTCTACAGTTCGCTGCCGCTCAATACGTTGACCGTGGTCAACTCCAAACTTTCGCCTACCTCAGTGTCGTACCAAACCCTATTGGTGTTGGTCAACAGGCAATTGTAACCTTCCGTATTGATCAACCTTTAGCGGGGGCAACTGTTAGGTCAGGGCTACCTAATGGTACCTCAGTTACTATCACTAGACCCGACGGCACAACAGAAACTAAACAGAACTTGTTCATGGACTCAACCAGTTCAGGCTGGTTCTTATACACCCCAACCCAGACTGGAACCTACTACTTCCAGATGTTCTTCCCGCAGCAAGGACCCTACGTGAGCACAGTTGACGGAGGAGGCTTCGGGCTACCTCCTGGCATATACACATATCTGGCTTCTCAGAGCGCAAAAGTTCCTTTAACTGTTCAAGCAGACCCTATTTTGCCCTATGACAGGTCTCCACCGTTGCCTACTGGTTATTGGACTCGGCCAATCAACGCTGAAAACAAGAACTGGTGGCAAGTTGCAGACAACTGGCTTATGCGTGGCTACGACAAAGTCGGCAGAGGCTTTGCGGGTACACCTGCGTTTGCGCCCTACACTTCCGCTCCTGACAGCGCCCACATACTCTGGACAAAACCCATAGTGCCCGGCGGTATGGTGGGCGGTAAATTTGGCGACACTGTTTACTACCACGGTATCTCATATGAGCAGTTCTTCGAGGCTATGGTTCTGCAGGGCACAGTTTTCTTCACTGAACACGGCTTAACTGGCACCGCACAAACCTACGGCACTCGCTTTATGGATCTCTACACTGGCAAAGATTACCCGTTGATGTACATGAACAACACCAACATCTATTTTGCCCAGACGCTGAATTACGATTCGCCCAACGAGCACGGTGTACTGCCATACCTTGTTGTCTCCAGATCCGAGGGAGGTCGAACCTATTGGGACTTCTACGAAATGCTCCCAGACATGCAGCAGAACCCAAGACTGCAATTCAGAGTTGACATGACTGGTCTCACAAGCGGCTACGTCACTTTTGGCTCAAACGGAGAAATCTTAATCTACAACATAGCTGGACCAGCCAACAACCGATACATGACCCTGTTCAACATGAGCCGCGCTGTCCTTGGTGTACGCTACGCAGGAATCGACGTCTGGAGCCCCAGCGGCACCATAAACGCTTCACGCAGACACAACGAAGCACCCAACCCCGCAACTGCAGCTGAAGTGGCATATTGGGAATCCGTTACTCACTCACCATTCGTGGGCATTGAATGGAACGTATCCCTCTCGCCAATATCAACTATGCCCAACGGTCAGCTTAGCGTACGAGAAGTAAACTTTGCCGAGGGACTTTTGCTAGCAACCCAAAGAGACTACAGCAAAGTGCCAAACGTATACATGGACGCTGGCTATGACATCGGTTCAATGAAACGCGGCGCCGACGGAAGATACCCCAGCACCCTTAGCCACCTGTGGGCTGCAAACCGCACCATGATCCATGACATTCACGACCGCATCAGCAACCACATTCGTGAAGGCAAATACATCCGCTATGATGAAGGCGAAGAAGTCTACTACTGCTTTGACATGCGCACAGGGCAACAACTCTGGAAGACACAACCAATAAACAACGCGTGGGCACTGTTTTCCAGAAACTACGAAATCGCATACAACAAACTTGTAACCACAGGCTTCGACAGTTACGTACGCTGCTATGACATGAACACCGGCAACCTACTATGGGTTTACGACAAAGGCAGCTCAGGCTTCGAAAACGCATACGGCGGCTACCCAGAATACGCAGGCTTCACAATTGCAGACGGCGTCGTTTACACAACCTCTGACGAACACTCCTCAGATGGTATCCTGTGGCGAGGAGCTCAACTGTGGGCAATCGACATAAACACAGGGCAACTACTCTGGAAAGTCAACGGCATGTACCGCCACCCAGTCATCGCTGACGGCGTCCTCATTGCACTCAACACCTACGACGGTCAAGTATACGCTTTCGGTAAGGGACCAAGCAAAACCACAGTCTCCGCACCACAAACTGCCATCCCCAAGGGCACCACCGTCATGATCACAGGCACCGTCACTGACCAAACTCCCGCATTGAAAGATACCCCTGCAATATCAGACGAAAACATGAGCGCCTGGATGGAATACATGTTTATGCAGAAAGTCTGCCCAGACAACATCAAAGGCGTGCAGGTACACGTAACAGCAATTGACCCCAACGGCAACTTCCAAGACATAGGCACCGTTACAAGCGACGCAGCAGGCAACTTTGCTATCGCATGGACCCCACCAGTAGAAGGCACCTACCAAGTCACCGCAACCTTCGAAGGCTCCAAATCCTACGGCGGCTCATACGCAACCACATACTTCCTAGTCTGTCCAGCTGCCGCTGCTGCGCCTCAACCAACTGAGACTGCTGCTCCATCTGTTGCTCCTTCTGTTACTCCGTCTCCGTCTGTTTCGCCTAGTGTGGTTCCTGAGCCTGAGGCTCCTGCGCCAGTCTTGGACGTCTACGTTATTGCCGCTGTGGTCGTCGTCATCTTGGTGGTCGTTGCCGTCGCAGCTGTGTTGCTGCGTAAACGCAAGTAAACCCTCCCCCTCTTCTTTTTTTAACTTGTAGATTTAGCTCTCTTAACTCTTTGAGACATAGGTTTCCTCCAAAACAACAAAGTTAAGCGTGATAGACAATTTTTATCACCCCGCGTGCGCTATTTTTAAATATTTGTATACCGTGGGGATAAGTGCATAGTCAAGGTGTACAGATGCCAAAGAAAGAAAAAGGAAAGTCGCATTCAATTCGCCCAGTAAGCAGACGCCCTCCAACATGGTGCAAATATGAACCTGAAGAAGTCGAAGCCTTCATAATTAAACTCGCAAAAGAAGGGCACTCCCTGAGCGCCATAGGAACAATACTCAGAGACCAATATGCAATACCACTAGTAAAACCCATAACAGGAAAAAGCATAAGCTCAACCCTCAAAGTAGCAGGACTATCACCAACAATGCCTGAAGACCTAGCAAATTTGGTGAAGAAAGCGCAAGGCATGGCTGTTCACCTAGAAAAATACAAGAAAGACCAACACAACAAACGCAACATGCAAAACATAGAAGCAAAAATCCACAAACTCTCCCGCTACTACAAGCGAAAAGGCGTTCTGCAGAATAACTGGAAATACGAACCAAAAATCGCATCTATAACATAAATTACCTTATCCTAATACTCTTTTCAGGCGTACCCAACACATATTGCTGACGCCACCCATCTTTTAACTCCAGCAGAGTGGACGCCATGACAGTGGAAAAAACCAAAATTGAAACTTTCATAGCATCAGCAACCAAAGCAGCGCAAATCATACGGGAAACAACTGAAAAAGACGACTTTATTCATGTCTTTTCCCATCTGGACGCCGACGGCATTTCCGCAGCAGGCATAATAGGAAAAGCGCTCTTCAGGCTCGACGCAAGATTCCGAATAAGAATCACTCAATGGGTCGACGAAAAAATAATCAGCGAAATAATCACAGACAAACCTGAACTGGTTATACTCACAGACTTCGGCAGCGGCTATCTAGATTTACTCAACGAAAAAATTCCACAAACAAAAATTGTAATCCTCGACCACCACCAAGTCACAGGAACCGCGCAGAACCAAAATTTTACCCAAGTTAACCCCCACATATACGGCATCGACGGCGCAACTGACGTCAGCGGCTCAGGCGTGGCTTATTTCACTGCCCGCGCAATCGACCCAAAAAATGTGGATCTGGCTCCGATAGCATTAGTTGGAGCATTAGGCGACATGCAAGACAGATACGACCAACATAAACTCAGCGGCCTTAACGATATAATTGTTGAAGACGCAGTAAACGCAAAACTTGTCACCGTAGAAAAAGACTTAACATTCTTTGGCAGAGAAACCCGACCCATCCACAGAACTTTAGCTTCCACCACCAACCCATTCCTGCCTGGATTGAGCGGTGAAGAAGACAAAAGCCTTACATTTCTCTCTAGCTTAGATATACCATTAAAAAACGGAGACAAATGGCGCGCCCTACGCGACCTAACAGAAGAAGAAAAAAAATGTCTCTGCTCAGCTTTAGCTGAATACCTTCTCTCAAGAGGACTACACTACGAAGTAACTAACCTGATAGGTTACAATTACATTCTAAACAACGAGGAACCGGGAACACCACTTCGGGACGGTCGCGAATTCGCAGTTGTCTTAAACTCTACAGGACGTTTAAACCGACCCAGCCTCGGCATAGCCATCTGCATGGGCGAACGCGGCGCAGCCCTAGACGAGGCCAATAAAGTTCTTGAAGACTACCGCAAAGACATCAACAAATACCTACTATGGGTCATGGAGAAGCCTGAACGCCTCAAAGAGATGGAGAACATCTACGTTGTCAACGGCGAAAACTTCGTGAACGAAAAAATCATAGGTACTATATCTTCTATTATTGTTTCAAATCTGCCAAAAGTTGACAAACCACTCATAGCATACGCCCAAGTTGCAGGCGAAGGCGTAGCCAAATTTTCAGCCCGAACTACCCACGTAGGCGTCAATAAGGGAATAAACCTAGGCGAAGTCATGCAGGTTGCCTCAGAGAAAGTTGAAGGCAAAGGAGGAGGTCACAACATAGCCGCAGGCGCCCAAACATCATTAGACAAAGTCGAAATTTTTGTGCAACATGTAAACAATTTAGTTGGTAAACAGTTAAGAGGCGAAAAAATTGGAAGCAACAATAGTTCTTAAATACAGCAACACAAAAACCGCTGTCACCATTGCCAAAGCAGTCACTCCAGATAACGCCACAGCCACACCAGGATTAAAAGTGGAAACATCAGTCAGCAGATGTCAAGTCATAACCAGCATAAAACTTGACGGTAAAATCGCCACCTTTCTTTCTACAATAGACGACCTCCTTGAGAGCGTATCTACCGCAGAAAAAACCTTGAAACTTGCAAGACGAAAATAAACCTCCTGTAATTCCAGAAATTACACTCTTGAAACGAATTATAAAATTAACCCAGACCCCAATTACTCTGATAGCGCTGCCAGACATTCTAAAAGTAAATAAACAAGCTCACATTAACACATAAAGAAACCTAAAGTCCAGAGGACTCAAAATGAAGAGAATCACCGTAGTCTTTGCCCTAATCACTCTCTCACTGGGTATATTTTTGCCATTCACCTTTAACATTGAACTAACTAACGCACAAACAACCTACACAATAAACCAAATCGACCACAAAATAGAAGTCCTCTACTCAGGACACGTGGTCATAACCGACACAATCCAACTCATGGGTCAAATACCCAGAACCCTACAAATAGGCTTCGCAACAAAATACGCCTCACACGTACTCAAAGCCACAGCACACGACAGCAATAATCACACTATTCCCATAGTTTTAGGTATGCAAGGGCAAGGCTCAACAACCTTCTACGGCGCAAGTCTGACAATCCCACAAGAAACAACTCAAACGATAACCACAATTTTCACTTTAACAAACAACCTGCTAACCCCAACCATAAACGGCTACAGTCTAGATTTCCCAGCTTACCCAACTTTAACAATAACCGTACCCCAAGTCACAACCACCCTTGACCTCCCATTTGGCTCAACTAACGTAAAAATTGAAAAACCCGATGGCGTAACCAACACCAGTAGCTACACTACAACTAATCTGCCTGCATACACAATAATGTCTGCAACCGCTACCTTCTCAAGCACCTCAGGCTACATTCAGAAAGTTACTATTCCCACCCTAAACAGACAACTCAGCATCACACCCTCAGGAGAAGTTTTATGCGTCGATACCTACAAATTAGTCAGCACCGCAAGCAGCAGTATAAGTTCCTTCAAACTTAACATCTCATTTGACGCGAAAAACGTCGTGGGCAAAGACCAACTTGGCAGACCTCTGAACATCGAAATCCAAGACAGCAACGTTGCACGAGCCGCAAACGTCAGTCTTATCTTACCAATGAACACAGGCGAATCTGCCATCATAACCCTCGAATACAAACTCCCAAGCATCACCCAACAAGCAGGACAATTTATCTTAAATCTGGATCTATTTCCTTACTTTGACTATTATGTTGAAAAAGCTTCTGTAACCATTATGCCTCCAGAGGGCGCACAAATAGTAAACCCAAAAATCACAAACGTTGACCCTTTCACAGACCTTAATCGCAATGTCTTCCAAGAGAGTTTGACAATTAGCCGAGAAGGAATCAGCTATGTGGACAGTTTAATCCCTGCAGAAGACTTGGTGCAAGTAACCTTCACTTACAACCCCCTTTGGGTATCTTTCCGCCCCAGCATTTGGATGTGGGCTCTCGCGATAGTGGGCAGCGTTGTAATTGCAATCTATAAACGTCCAAGAAAAGTTTCAACTAAAGCCGTGTCTACTGTTCCAACAGCAACCAAAGCTGTATCTGCTCCTCTTCCTAAAAATGCTCCTCTCACATCTACACCTGAAACTTCAATCAACCGCGAACAAATCAAGACGTTCACTGATGCATACGAAGAAAAGAACCGCATAAAAGCTGAGATTGCTTCTTTAGACGACAGAGCACAACGGGGAAGAATCCCAAGGCAAAAATACAAAGCTAAACGCAAAAAACTAGAACTTAGACTCAACAACCTCAACCAAACCATAAATAAAATCAGAGAGCGCCTGCGAAACACAACTGGCAACTATGCCGAAATAAACCGCCAACTCGAAACCGCAGAAATCGAACTTGCAGAGATTAAAAAACTAATCAAAGCACTCCAAACAAGACAAGACATAGGCGAGCTTTCATTGGAGGAATACCGAAGACAAATTGAAGAACTTGAGCGCAGAAAAACCAAAACAGAAGCCATAATCAACGGACTTCTGCTTAGACTCCATTAAGAACCCAAATAATTAACCTAAACCCTTTTATCTTTCTTTTAGATTTTTGATAAAAAACAACAGAGGTATATAAACCATGGTAAAAATTATAGTTGATGACAAGTGCAACGGCTGTGAAACCTGCGTCAACACCTGCCCAGTGGGCGTTTATGAAATAAAAAACGGCAAATCTGTCCCAGTCAAAGTCGATGACTGCCTAGTTTGCCGCGCATGCGAGTCGCAATGTCCACAAGGTGCCATCCAAGTAATCGAGTAGATCCCTAACCCGCACTTATTTCCCCTCCGCGCGCATAAACAGCTGCAAACGACGCCAGTTAAACTATCTTTTTCTCTATTCCTCAACATTTTAGAAAGAGCCCTCCAATATACTCTGCTAAAGTCTTTCTCTTTCTTTTGGCAATTCTTTTGAGTGCATCAGTAACGCCTGTGCCATACTGAATTGCCTTCTTAGGTTTTCCAAAAATCTCTCCTGAAAGCCCTAGGCTCTCGGCAGTTTTCCGCAGCACAACCTTCCGCGAAGAATCTGTACTCTTCTCAAACTTCAACTCTATGGGTAACCTTAAAGCGAACTCTGCAATTTGGTATGACGCAAAAGGCAAACGTAGTTCCACATCATGGAACCTGCAGATTTTCTTATCTCGTTCAATGTTGCTCTCATGAGCACCAACTATATCACGATACATTGTTCTTCTAACATTTTCTTCCCCCCTCATCAAATACTCATTTACATAACGTTGATAGCCACCAAAAAGCTCATCTGCACCCTGACCAGCCAACAACACGCGATACCCTGATTCCGCTGCTTTTTCTGCAGCCCAATAAAACGGTATTCCAATACTAGCCTTCAATGCATCGGGCTCCTCAATCAACGCAACCACCTCGTAGATGACTCTTTCAACATCCGCTTCTTTAAACAAATGAACCCGTAATGGTAAATCCAATTCTTCTGCAGCTTTCCACGCCTCTTCCGTTTCATGTTGATTCTCCAAGCTTACATGAATAAGTTGAACCTCCACTCCACATTTCTTAGCCAAAAAAGCAACAATACTGCTGTCTAAACCCCCAGAAAACGCTACCGCTACCTTCCGCACTCCTCCCACACGTAACCGCACTGATTGCTCCAAAAGCTCCTGCAGTTTCTTAACTGCATCATCCAGCGTGATCGGTATTGACTTAGAATAATTCAAAACTTTAACAGCTTGAAACTGGAATCCTTCACGGTTAACTACTGCCAAGTTTCCGGGTGGAAAAGACGTAGGGGACTCGATGCCTAGTAACCATAATGTTTTCCGATTTGATGACAATGCTGCAACTTGGCTATTTTCCCCGTAGTAAAGAGGTTCCATCCCAAGCGGGTCTCTAGCAGCAACTATCCTGTTTGCTTCAGCAATAAGTAAAGAATAGTCGCCTTCCACAGTCTCTATCGTTGCCTTAGCAGCGTCAACAGTATCATCTCCTAGATCTTTCCTCATCATCTCCAAAATCGAGGTTGATTTAGGTGCGTAGGCCACCCCTTCAAAAATAGCAGTTTTCTCTTCTGCTTTTATCACTGCAGGTTTTTTGTTGCTTTTTGAAGTTGCAAAAGCCAAGACAGCGGGTGAAGCTACTTTTTTGGCAAGCAATTCAACTTTTTTTGTGACCGCAAACTCAGAAGCGCTGGCAACACCAAAATTTGAAGTTTTTATGCAAGTTTTCAACGCTTCAATTATTTTTGGTACGGCATTTACTCCGCTTTTATCCAAAACAGCCACTGCTAAACTCATAGGCATTTTTACATCCGTTATGTTGTTTATTGTAAATGCTTTGGTAAAACATTAATGTTTAAGCCGGCATATCATTCAGCGAGGAAAAACACTTGCCCATCTTACCTATAGATACAGGTCGTTATGGAACCCCAGAAATGCTGAAAGTTTTCGAGGAAGAAAACCGAGTCCAAAAATTGCTTGCTGTTGAAGCTGCATTAGCTTGGGCACACGCTGAAGTCGGCAACATACCACATAAAGACGCCGAAAAAATTACCACGATGGCTTCAACCAAATACGTCAAAGTGGAACGCATAAAAGCAATAGAGAAAGAAATAAAACATGACCTCGCAGCGCTTGTCAGAGCACTCTCAGAACAATGCGGTTCAAGTGGAGCGTACGTTCACTTAGGTGCAACCAGCTACGATATAGTGGATACAGCAAATGCCCTCCAACTTAAAGATGCCTTGGACATAATCCTGAAGCGTCTAACCAACCTAAAATGTATCTTAAAAGATAAAGCAGGCAAATATAAAGAAACAGTTATGATGGGCAGAACACACGGTCAGCACGCCCTCCCCATAACATTAGGTTTCAAGTTTGCTGTGTGGGGACACGAAATCAACAGGCACATCCAAAGGCTCAACGATTGTACTCAAAGGGTAATCGTAGGCAAAATGAGCGGTGCTGTTGGAACCCAAGCAGGCTTAGGTGAACATGCACCTAAAATTCAGGAGTTAGTCATGAAACGACTGGGCATAAACGCCGCCGAGATTTCAACACAAATTGTGCAGCGTGACCGCTACACTGAATTTGTCTGTATTCTTGCTATGATCTCTACCTCTCTGGAGAACTTCGCCACTGAAATCCGAGAACTTCAAAGACCCGAAATTGCAGAACTTTTTGAATCATTCGAAGCTGAAAAACAAGTCGGCAGCTCAACCATGCCCCACAAAAGAAATCCTGAAATTTGCGAACGCATATGCGGTTTAGCCCGGATAGTTAGGAGCCTTACAGTTCCAGCATTTGAAGATATGATAACTTGGCATGAACGTGACTTGACGCAGTCTTCGACGGAAAGATTCGTGCTCCCAGAAGTATGTATCCTCACAGATTACATCCTTTACCTATTTACTAATGTGATGGTTAATTTACGAGTTGACGAACAACGTATGTTCCAGAACACCAAGCTGACGCAAGAAAGGACAATGTCCGAATCCGTCATGATAGCGCTGACCCGAAAAGGCGTAAACAGGCAAGAAGCCCACGAACTCCTCAGAAAATTGACTCTCAAAAGCGAAATGGAACAACGTCCATTCCGAGAAACTCTCCTTTCCGACAAATTCATAAGCAGCAAACTGTCCGAAACGGAAATAGATAAAGCATTAGACCCAAAGAACTACTTGGGAACCGCAGTTAAACAAGCAGAAGCCTTTGCGGAATCCTAGTAGTCTCCAAGCGACTTCTGTTTCCACTCTTCACTCTTGCTTAGTCTATCCCACGCTTCTTTTTTAACAAGTCCACCAATTTGTTCTTTCAACCTTTTGGCTAGCACAGGTCCCAAAAGCGCAATTAAATCATCTATTTTTGCATGTTTTAAATCATCCACTGTTTTATATCCTGAATTATACAATTTGCGACCCCGAACCCGACCTATGCCTTCCAGCTTCACGATAGGTAACAATTCACGTTTTATGCCTTTAGACACTCTCTCTACGAGCTCAGCAGTTAACGGTAAGCACTCCCTTTCACACAAAAGCGTAGCCAACTCATGAGTTGCATGAAGGAGCCATTTGCCGTTTTCAATTATCCTGTAGAGATCTCCTGGCTGCACATTATACTTTTCAAGGAGTTTCTCCTCACTACTTTCTTCAATCCACGCCTTTAAAATTAAAGCGGTTTTAACTTCTCCAAGAAATTCTTCAAAGACTAAGCGATCTTCCCACTCAGCGGGTGGAAGCATAAAAAACTCCCTGCGATGCTCCTCTAGGAGAACCTCCAGTTGGTCAATTTCTTGCCCCAAAGGTCTCATAACTGGCCCCATGTCAGGGGTGTGGGCTATTAAATGCAGCATACTGAAATCAGTCAAGCAACCAGGTTTGTGCTTGAGAGCATCACGGATAACTACACCTGAAACGGGATCAAGGTAAAGTTCGCTTACGCGTTTACCGAAAGGTGTTGCGTAAAGATTGTCACCGTCTAAATAGAGCATTTGCTCATCATAGAGATACTTTAAAATTTTCGATATCACAGACTTTATCCCCCTGACATCGTACTGGTAAGAATAGAACGTTTTACCAAAGAACTCGTAGATGCCACTTTCAGTGTGGGCAAACCCTGAAGCAACCGTCGCTAAAACATGTCCACGAATGATTTTCTCCACAGCCAGCCTTGACCATATCCGCTCCGGACGCGCCAGAATAAAGTTATCCATCAAATAATCAGCTTCATCAGCTGTTTTTGCTATAAGAACTGCTTCGCCTACTTTGTCGTATTTTGGTCTACCAGCTCTTCCAGCCATCTGTTTGTATTCCAAAACACTAATGGGATAGTATCCGTAACCTACTTCATAACGCCGATAATCCTGTATTATTACAACCCGCGCAGGAAGATTCATGCCAAAAGCCAACGTCGGAGTTGCAGTTAGCACCTTAATTCTTCCCGTCCTAAACAAATCTTCAATTATTTTGCGGTGTGCTCCACCTAAACCTGCATGGTGAAACGCTACACCACACTGTACAAGCTCAGCTAGAGCATCACTAATCTTTGTGCGCTCATCTGCGTTCCTCACTTTTTCAGCTTCTCTTTCCAGCGTTTTCTTGGCAAATTTCGAAAACTCTTTGGAGGTCTGCTCAGCAATTTTTTTAGCTAATGCAGCCGCGTTTCTACGCGTCGACGCAAAAACTAACGCTTGACCACCCGCTTTTACCGTATTCAAAACTAAATTCACAGCATCGTTACTTGTTTTGCGAGCAATTTTTCTCGCATCGCCATCTTTGAACTGAATTTCATCATGCAGCAGTACCCCTTCTTTAAGTATAACCGGCCGCCACTCAGTTACGACAAATTGTGCTTTAAGCCATCTAGCAACTTCATCTACATTGCCCATAGTGGCACTCAAAGCTAAAACTTGAATGGAAGGGTTAACTTGCATAAGCCTCGCCAACACAACCTCAAGTGTTGGACCACGCTCCGCGTCGTTAAGTAAGTGTACTTCGTCAGCAACAACCAAAGAAACGCGGTCCATCCAACTCGCACGGTGCCTCAGAAGAGAATCTGCCTTCTCGTTCGTTGTTATAATTATATCATACTTTTCGAGCCATGGGTCGTTACTGTCGTAGTCTCCTGTGCTTATTCCTACGCTGACGTTGCCACCCTCGGCTTTTTTGAGGGCGACGTATTTTTTGAAGTCATCAAATTTTTCGTTAGCCAAAGCCTTCAAGGGAGCAAGATAAATGACTTTCCCGCCTCTTTCCAACACATGTTTAAGACAGCAGAGTTCTGCCACCAACGTTTTTCCTGACGCCGTCGGACTTGCCAAAACAAGGTTCTTACCCTCTAATGCTCCCGCTTGTACAGCTTCTTCTTGTGGAGGATACAATTCTGTAATTCCACTCTGTAGTATCAAATCTTTAAGTTGCTGTGGAATAGCAAGTTCTGTTATTTTCACTTTTGAGGCTCCAAAGTTGATTGTTTTTCAGCAAAAATATGGCGTGCGCAGATTTATAGTGTTAATGTCAAACTGCCTCTATTTTGAGAAGAGATGTTTACCCAATTCCATATTAATATATAAGCCTGTTATTATTTTCTTAAACAGGGCGTGTTTACATGGTTGAAAATGTTAGAGAACTACTAAAACTCCACGAGGGCATAAAACACGAGGTTTACTTGGACAACGAAAACTGTAGCATTGTCCCCCAAGAAGTGCTTGATGCCATGCTACCTTACTATAACAGAAAAGCGTATGGTAACCCTACACTCACGCATAAACCAGGCTGGGAAGCTTTCACCACAATAATGGAAGCAAGCCAGAAAATCAGCGCCTCAATTGGCGCCAAAATCTTAGAAGAAATTAACTTCACTCCAGGAGAAACCGAAGCCAATAATGTGGCTTTGATGGGTGCCGCTTTTGCGGCGAAAGATAAAGGCAAAAAAATCGTCCTAAGCGAAATTGAACCCTTAAACGTAATGAACGTCGCCACTGACTTGATGAAAAAATATGGCTACACAACAACGAAGGTTCCAGTAAACCCTGACGGTACAGTTGACCTAGAGAAACTCAAGTCTGCAATAGACAAAGAAACAGTCCTTGTAAGCATAGCCGCGGTCAACAACGAAATCGGCACCATCCAACCCCTCAAAGAAGCAATAGACATAGTTAAAGACAAAAATCCCTCAACACTTTTCCACACTGATGCTTCTGACGCCTACGGCAGAATTCCCTTTAATGTGCAAAGCCTCAGAGTTGACATGGCAACTATAAGTAGCTACAAAATATCAGGTCCCCGCGGTGTTGGCGCACTTTACGTTCGGGAAGGTGTGAACACAGAAAAAATTTTGGAGGGCCAAATTGGTACCCAAAAACTTTGGCCAGGCATAGAAAACACACCCCTAATTGTCGGTTTCACAAAAGCATCCGAACTAGCATTTGACAATTTTGAAGCTAATGTTGGACATATGCGCACCATGCGTGACAAACTTGTCGACGGCATATTCGCTAAAATAAGCGATGTCAAATTTAATGGTCCAAAAAGCGACAAAAGGGCACCAGACAACGCCAACATAAGTTTTCTACGATGTGAAGGTGAAGCGTTAACTATTGAGCTAAGCCTATCGGGCATCTACGTTTCTAGTGGCAGCGCATGTAGCCGAAGGCTGCTTCAGCCAAGCCATGTGCTCCTTGCCATAGGTCGCCAATACAGTGAAGCCCACGGTAGCATACTCATGAAAGTTACACCTCACCACACAGAAGAAGATATTACCCACGTCTTAGAGGTGCTTCCTACCGCTGTGGAACGCATAAGAAAAATAGTAGGCTCAACCGGAGTTGATTAGTCATGTCTAGAACACCTCTGCCTTATAACCCTAAGGTTATTGACCTTTTTAGAAATCCAAAAAACCTCGGAAAAATGGAAGACGCCACAGTAACCGCCGTAGCTGGAAATCCTGCTTGCGGCGACATGGTGACTTTTTACCTCAAAATTAATGATAAGGAAATCATAGAAAAGGCAACCTTTGAAAGCTATGGTTGTGCCGCCAATATTGCTACTTCCAGCATTGTCACCGAAATGATTAAAGGTCTAACTTTAAAGAGCGCATGGGAAGACATAACTTGGAAAAAAGTAACTGAAGAAGTCGGTGGTTTACCCACTATAAAATTCCACTGTGGGGTTCTCGCCGTAGGCGCTTTGAAACGCGCTATACGTCTGTTCTACGAAAAGAAAGGTGCATTACCCAAGTGGTTGCCCCAAGACCACACGTTTGAAGAGAAACAAGCATTGGAAGAAGAAGAGCTAGCAAGACGTCTGTCCAAGAGATTAAAGACGGAGGAAGAAAAATAATTCTTGATTTAAGTAAAATTCGTGAAGATTTTCCTATATTACAACGGAAAATAAACGGCCACGCCCTAATCTACTTCGACAACGCTGCAACCACTCAAAAACCTACGCAAGTCATTGAAGCTGAAAAGAACTTCTACGCAAGTCACAATGGCAACATTCACCGCGCAGTACACACGTTATCACAAGAAGCCACGGAGATGTATGAAGGCGCACGAGAAAAAATTGCTCGTTTCGTCAACGCTAAAGATTCTTCTGAGATAATTTTTGTGCGAGGCGCAACCGAAGCCATTAATTTAGTCGCTTACTCTTGGGGTCTTCACAATCTGAAACAAGGTGACGAAGTTCTTCTTTCACTAATGGAGCACCACAGCAACATTGTTCCATGGGAGATTATCTCCAAAATCTCAAAGTTCAACATCAAATATACTCAGATCAAAAGCGATGGCACCTTAGATTACGCAGATTTAGAGGCAAAAATCAACAGTAGAACCAAACTTGTCTCCCTCACCCACGTTTCAAACGTCAGTGGCGTTGTCAATGACGTTAGACATGTAGCAAAGGTTGCTCACGACCATGGCGCCTTGGTTTTGGTGGATGGGGCTCAATCCGTACCCCATATGCCTATAGATGTTCAAAAATTAGATGCTGATTTTCTGGTGTTTTCAGGGCACAAAATGCTGGGGCCAACGGGAATCGGTGTTCTTTACGGCAAAAAGTCTTTTTTTGAAACTATGGAGCCTTTTCAAGGCGGAGGCGAGATGATAAAAGACGTTTCTTTCAGCCAAAAAAGTGGTCGATGCTCCATTTCGTGGAACGATCCGCCGTGGAAGTTTGAGGCAGGAACTCCAAACGTCGCTGGAGGAATCGCTCTAGGAGAAGCCGTCAAATACCTCCAAAACATAGGTATGAATGAAGTTTTAGAACATGAACTCGCTCTAACCGCCTACGCTTTTGAACGGTTAAGTGAACTTGAAAAAATTACAATTTATGGGCCAACTGACGTGAAAGTTAAATGTGGCATAATCCCATTCAGCGTCGAAGGGTTATCCTCTCATGATGTAGCTCTTTTCTGCGACAACTTTGGTATTATGCTTCGCAGTGGTTTCCATTGTGCACAGCCTCTGCATCAGGTTTTCAAGCTTCAGTCATCGGCGCGTGCAAGCTTCTACATTTACAACAATACTGAAGAAGTTGACCAATTTGTTGAGATTCTAAAGGAGTTGGAGCAGTTCTGACGCTAAAAGTTGACGACTTCGTGGCAAGAGTTGAAGGAACTTGCGGCGCAGAAAAAGATGTCATAGTCATATTCAAGTATGAAATGAAAGAGGAGGCTGTAGCACGTATCCTCAAAAGGGCCCAGCTCAAAAACAGCATTGCAGGCATAATTTACGAGTTAACCTACAACGGCGTATCCTTCAGGTTATACGCCAATGGAAAAGCCATTTTTAGGAGAATCAAGAACCGCGAAGAACTGAATGAAATTTTGGCCACTTTGCTGGCTTTAAGCAATAACTATCATATTTAGCCCAGTTTTGTTGTCTTTAACGTAGAAAAGACCTAACTTTCAGTTTGGTTCTGCTTGCCCAGTTAAATAATGGAAGCAGTGGCTTCTTTAAGCTTTGAGGCAAAGTATCTTTTAATTCTCGATGAATCCCAAGTGAAGTGGCTATGAACCCTTTTCTTGTTAAAGGTATGTAATACCGTGGAAAAGTGAATTTAACAAAACTGTTACTTTGCTTAAAGTTATCCAGAGTCGGATGGTTTCCCATACGACCATACATAACCCACGGAATCTGGTTATCTGCACATACCTTTATAGCCTTAGCGACCAACGCGTTATTGACTGCTTTATCCCAGAACTTTTGTAGTGAGAGAATCTGCGAAATTATAGCGATCTTGTCGCCATACACAAGCTGAATGAATCCTACAACTTCATCTTCTAAAAATGACGCAATAAATGTGGAGTTCTGCGCTGAAAAAACAGCAGACCTTACACTTAACAATTGTTGCCCAAAATGTGGAAACGCTCTTCCTTGACGGATTGGTGTCTCATTGTAAATCCTCCAGATTCCCTCTACCAGTTTATCGCTTGGCTCAACAACTCTTGTGGTTACACCGCTTTTTTCGGCTTTACGAACCATGTTTCGTGTCTTTTTGCTGAGATTACGCCACCATTCGTCATAAGTTGTTACGTTAAAAATCGCTATGTTATCTTCCACCTTTAACCAACTGGTTGGAGGATTAGGTAGACTGAAACACCATTTGCGTTCGATAAATGTGAAAACGTCTATATCACGTTCAGCAAGCTTCTGCAAAAATTTTTCTGTTGGCACAAAATCCTTTTCATACTCTTTTGTACCTGCATAACTTGCAATTCTAATTAGCCCCTTCTTACGCACTACCAGTCCCTCAAGGTCTTCGTCAGTTTGAAGGAGCGACTTGAGGGTCTCATAATAGGGACCGCGATGGTTTAACGTGCCGCGTTGAAAAAGCCATTCTGGATGAACGTGCAGAACTTCCCCTTTTTTTATGCTTTCTTCGGCAATTTTAACCGCTTGGTTTGTCGAGTTACCATAACAGAGAATATCTAACCCTAAGGTAGGAAACTCATAAAACGATTTCAAAGGAAACCCCTCTGGGATATGCGCTCTGGGTTCCCACAGTTTTCTCCTCCACATCAACCGCGCCAGCAACCGAGCTGTGCCATGAACTGTGTAAAATTTTATTTTTCGCTTGGTTGTCTTTTCCAGCTTTTCCAGTTCAGCGTAGGGATTGTTGGCTACGTGAAGCGCAACTTCATGCCTTTCTGGATGTAACATTCGCAGCAATTCTTTATCAGGCGTTGTTTGGGGAGTGAAAAACCAGTAAGCCATCACTTCTTGACGCGACTCATTAATCATTTTTGCAATTATCTTAGCATTTCTCAGGTAGTTTTTGTTGACTTTGGTTCTTAACAGTGTAAAAAGGAAGCTTTGTAACCTTGAAGGATACGGGTAATCCACGTCTATTCGAAGTTTTATCATGCCGCCTCAGTTGCCATCTTTAAGTGAATGACTCTGTGAGATTATAAATCCTACGCTGTAGATAGTCGCTGTTTATTCCAAGTTTTCTATGGCTAATTCGTAAGTTTGACGAATTGCGTTTGCAGCATCTTTGATTCTCCGCTGCTCCTCAACGGTTAAGTCATGATAAATTGACGGTTCTATTACTTCACCCACAGGTCTAGGTATACCCACAAAAGTTGCTTCCGAGTTTTCTTCAAAAGGCGCTGACACAGACAAAACTTGCCGAGTGTTCTCTATTATAGCACAGACTATATCTCTGAAGGAAACTGCCGGGCCAAATTCTGTGGCGCCGATATTATCCACTATAAATTTGGAGACAGATTTTACGTAAGATTCAATTTCTGTTTTAGAGAAAACCAAGCCGTTTTTTTGTTTATACTCCTCGATTTGGAAATCGCCTACTTTCGTGGTGGACCATAACGGGATTGCTGCGTCACCGTGTTCTCCTCCAACCCACCCTTGAACTTGAGCTACAGGTACACGGAGAGTCTGAGCGATTTTTGCTCTAAACCGCAGTGATTCCAAATTTGTGCCTGTACTTATCACGTATTCGGCTTTGGTGTATTTTTTGCAAATCATACCCATGGCGTCAACAGGGTTTGTTATCACAATGTATTTTGCGCCTGGATTTCTGGATGCAGTGGCTTCGGCGATTGTTCTAACAATTTTTGCGTTCTCAACTGCTAAATCCCGTCGGCTCATTTTAACTCCTGAAGTGCGTGCTTTGCCTGCGGAGATGAGAATTATGTCTGCTCCTGCAACCTGTTCATCTTTCTCACACGAGTTTATTTCAACATCAGCGCCGATGCTGGCGTTGACGTGCTTGAGTTCTTCGGCGAACGCAACGGCAAGACCTGGTTTCGTGTCGCAAACTGTGAGGGTATCAACGAGTTTTGCGTTAATTATTGCGTAGGCTGTTGGTCTTCCTACGTGTCCTGTTCCAATTTGGGCAATATGCACCGCTGTCTCTCTCCTAATCTCCCTTCTGGGCGAGTTCTTTTTTTAGTTGTTCCAGCGCCTGTGGAGTTTGCAAAGGCTTATTCTTTAGGGTGTGTTGAGCTTTTGTGGTATCCAGTGAAGAGTCTTTTGGTCGTTTAGCTGACCAAGAGAATTGTGTCATAAGAGTAGGTGCTATCAGGTCTACGTTTAAGTGGAATGTTCGTGCCAACTCCTTGGCAAATTCGTATCTGCTAATGCGCGTAGCACCTGAAATATGATAGGTGCCCGTTAATTTGCGCTCAATGATCTCCAGTGTCATGTTTGCCATGTTAGTGTTTAGAGTAGGTGAGTTCCATTGATCAACCAGCACTTTTGGTGCTTCTTTATTTTTGAGTTTGTTTATAAGCCACAAAGCGAAGTTAATTTTGCCTGCGGCAGGTTGAGCTCCATAAATCACGCTGGCTCTTACAACGCAATACTCTTTTAGCGTATTTTGCACGAGTTCTTCTGCTTTTAACTTGGTCAGCCCATAATAGTTCTGTGGGTTGGGAGAGTCAGTTTCTCTGTAGTTTCCCTTTTCTCCGTCGAAAACATAGTCAGTGGACACATATACTAAGAAGCTATGACTTTTTTTTGCGGTTTCTACTATGTTTTTTGTGCCTTCTACGTTTATTTTCCATGCAAGCTCCTTGCTTATTTCACATTTGTCTACGTCTGTCAACGTGGCTGCATGTACAATCACTTCGGGGGTTATCTTAGAGAACGCTTTCTCCACGTTAGTTTTATCTGTGATGTCAAAGCGAATCTTTGTTCCGTAGGTTGGGTTGTCTTGGCTGTAGCCTGAATAAACCTCAAACTTCTTTGACGTTGCGATTTCAGCCAATTTTGAACCAAAAAGGCCAGATGCGCCAGTAATGAGAAGTTTCAACGTGTGCCACCGAGTTTCCACGGAGTGGGGTGAAGAATGCTTTCTGTTGCGAAGGGTTTCCACCAATTCTCGTTTTCAACGTACCATTTTACCGTTAACTCAAGTGATTCATTGAACGAGAATTCTGGTTTCCATCCTAGCTGAGATTGAATCTTAGTTGAGTCGAGGCTGTAGCGTAAATCATGTCCTGGGCGGTCTTCCACAAACGTAATCAAATTTTCAGGTTTTCCAAGAAGGTTGAGGATTTTTTTTGCGACTTCGACATTTTTTTCTTCGTTACCCGCCGATATGTTGTAGATCTCTCCAGGGTTGCCTTTTTCCAGAACTGCCGCTATACCTGCACAGTGGTCTTGCACGTAAATCCAGTCACGGATATTAGTTCCCTTACCGTAGATAGGTATTGGGAGATTTTTCAGGGCGCGTATGATTGTTTTTGGGATGAATTTTTCTGGAAGTTGATAGGGACCAAAGTTGTTTGTACATCTAGTAATGGCTGCTTTTATGCCGTAAGTTTTGTGGTAAGCTAACACAAACATGTCGCCAGCTGCCTTTGAGGCAGAGTAGGGGTTTGAGGGGTTTGGCGGGGTGTTTTCTGTAAATGACCCCTTTAACGCTTGACCATAAACTTCGTCTGTTGAGACTTGAACAAGTTTAACTTTGTGGTTGTGTCTCCTTATGGCTTCCAAAAGCGTGAAGGTTCCAATGGTGTTGTTTTGCAGAAAAGTATTCGGATCGACGATGCTGCGGTCCACATGGGTTTCTGCAGCTATGTTCACAACGGCATCAACTTGGTGAACAACCTTGTTTAGTAGGAGTGGATTACATACGTCGCCTTTAATGAAGGTGTAGCGGTCATCATTTTCTAAGTCAAGCAGATTTGCTGGGTTGGCTCCTATCCCGATTTTATCTATGTTCGTTAGCTCGCAATTAGGATATTTTGTAAGCATATATCTGCAGAAATTGCTCCCTATGAAGCCTAGTCCGCCAGTAACAAGTACCTTCATATGCATCACTTATGTGGCGGATAGTTCCAATCCCACGGTTTACCAACTCTTGGATCGTCTTTGTTACCGTTAATTAGTGTAGGAATAAAAGTTATGTCATTCCATGGTCTTCGCTCTTCGTCAGGATCGCGATAATCGTAAATTTTGGTTGTAAAATAGAGCAACATGGCAGGTTCATTTCCAAGCACCTTAAAACCATGCCAATATTGCCCAGGCATGCGGACTATCTGTGGAATTTGACCCGTGGAGATTATTTCGTTTAGTTCTCTGCTTTTTTCGTCAAATCCACATATTTTTATTGCGCCTTGGAGAGCAATGAAGTAGTCTGTTTGTCCTTTGAGGTGTCTATGCCAAGCTCGGATAATGTTTGGATAAGTGGTGGAGACGTTAGCTTGGGTTATATCGTCTTCCCCAAGGAGGTCTTTCCAGTCTTTACGCATTACTTCTGAAAAGAAACCTCTCTCATCAGGTGTACGTTTTATCGGCTTAACCACGATGCCCGTTAGCAATGTTTTTCCCCGCTTCTGTTTTATACATTATTTGTATAGAACATATTTATTGCCGGTGCTTATAAAATCCAGTGATCCTCAGACTTCCACTTCTGAAAAGTCTCCTATGTGAAGTTTAATGGTTCTACATTTCGAGTTTTTTGTTACCTTTGCGTTTTTTCCTATTAAACTGTCTTCCATACGTTCCACGTTTTTAACCACTACATTTTCCATGAGAACACAATACTCCAAGTTGGAGTTGATAACTTGGGCGTTGTCGCCGATGCTCGTGTAGGGTCCGATAAACGCATTCTCGATTGAGACATTTTTGCCTATGACGCAGGGACCTCTGATGGTGCTGTTTACAACTTTTGCTGTGGAATCCACTTGTACTCTGCCTTCTATAATGCTGTCTTTTGTTTTACCTTGTACATTTGTTTTGATGTGTTCGTCTAGAATTTTTGCGTTGGCGGATAGTATGTCGTCTTTTTTGCCCGTATCCAACCACCATGAGTTGAGTATGTCTGCTTTAACATGAAGCCCCATGTTCACCATTTCCTGTATAGCGTCGGTTATTTCGAGTTCTCCTCGCCAAGAAGGTTTGATGTGCTCTATGGCCTGGTGGACCTTGTTGGAGAAGAGGTAGGTTCCGATTATTGCAAGGTTGCTCATGGGGACTTTAGGTTTTTCCACTAGTTTGATGATGTTGCCCCTTTTGTCTAGCTGAGCGATGCCAAAGCGTGAGGGGTCATCTACCTCTTTTAGCAGAATTAACGAGTCAAGTTTCTCTTTTTCGAATTTTTCAACTAGTGCTTTTACGCCTTGCCCTGTGACGTTATCCCCAAGGCACATAATAAAGGAGTCTTTGCCTAGAAAGTTTTGAGCAGTTTTTACAGCGTGTGCCAAACCGAGTGGTTCTTGTGTGATGTAAGTGACTTTAAACTTCCATTCTGAACCATCTTTCACGTATTCTTTGACGTATTCGCCAGTTTCTGGAGCAATAATGATGCCAACTTCTTTTATTTTTGTTTCTGCTATCTGGTCAAGAACGTAGCCAAGAATTGGTTTGTTTGCCACCGGAATCAGTTGCTTGGCACAGGTGGACGTCAAAGGTCTTAGCCGTGTTCCTTTTCCTCCGCTTAGGACAAGGGCTTTCATATGGGCACCTTTGTTCCCTAACGGTTTTTTCACTATATAAGAATACCGAATACCCACTTTAACGTTGTAAGCTTGCTGGCTTTATAGTTAATAATAATGCATGGCAGACATATGTATCACATTGATGTAAATATCACAACCAGAGTAGTTCATTTTTATCCCTCAACCTTTCTTTTTAGGGTGCGTTATGGTTATATTCTTGCACTGCAAAAGGCTTGAGAGATAGCAATGTCTGACATTGGAGTATCCGTCAAGAAAAGTGAGGACTTCTCCGAGTGGTACACCGAAGTTATAGTGAAATCTGGGATGGCAGATTACGCCCCAATCAAAGGCTGCATGATTATACGTGAACACGCTTACGCCATCTGGGAGAAGATTCAGGAAATTATAAACAAAAAAATACAAGCTACAGGTCACAGAAACGTTTACTTTCCTATGTTTATACCTGAAGGCTTTCTCAAAAAAGAGGCCGAACACTTTGAAGGGTTCATACCTGAAGTTGCATGGGTAACTCATGGCGGCGATTCTCCACTAGAAGAGAAACTGGCGGTTCGCCCTACCTCTGAAACCATAATGTACGCCACCTTTGCTAAGTGGATTCGAAGCTGGCGCGATTTACCAATAAAAATTAACCAGTGGTGCAACATCGTTCGCTGGGAAACCAAAGCCACAAAACTGTTTTTGAGAACCCGTGAATTCCTGTGGCAAGAAGGACACACCGCTCACACCACCAGCGAAGAAGCCGAAAAAGAAGTCCTGTACATCCTCGGTGAGTACCGGGACCTTATGGAAAATTACCTTGCTATCCCCGTTTTGGTGGGCGTAAAAAGCGACAGCGAAAAATTTGCAGGTGCCCTCTACACTACGGCACTTGAAGCTATGATGCCTGACGGCAAAGCCCTGCAGATGGGTACTTCACATAATCTGGGACAAAACTTCGCCAAAGTGTTTGATATAAAATTTATCGGAGAGGACGAAAAAGATCATCAAGTTTGGCAAACTTCATGGGGCGTTACCACGCGACTCATAGGCGCCTTGGTTATGGTTCATGGTGATGATAAGGGCTTGGTTTTGCCTCCGAAAGTAGCGCCTATCCAAGTGGTTATAGTGCCGATACCTTATAAAGGCGCTGAGCCTGATGCTATTGCCGCCAAAGCCAAAGAAATAGCAGCGAAACTTCAAGCCAGAGATATCTCTGTGGTTTTAGATGACCGCGCAGAGTATACGCCTGGTTGGAAATTCAATCAGTGGGAACTTAAAGGTGTCCCTGTTCGCATCGAGATTGGTCCTCGTGACCTTAAGCAGCAACAAATCACAATCGCCCGTCGTGATACTGGACAAAAAATTGCTATTAAAGAAGAAGAAACTTTTGTCGTAGTGGAAAAGCTTTTCGAAGATATACAAAACAACCTTTTCGAGAAAGCTAAAGCGGCCTTAACGGAAAGGATCTTCAGCGTGAAGAATTATGAAGAATTCAAAAAGATTGTAGCCGAAAAAGGCGGCTTTTTGAAGGTAGCTTGGTGTGGTAGTGCAGACTGCGAAACAAAAATAAAAAATGAAACAGGAGCCACAATACGAGTCAGACCTTTTGGAACTGAAGAACCACATGCCAACTGCATTTACTGTGGACAAAAAGCGAAAGAGATAGTTTTCTTCGCCCGCTCTTACTGAGAGAACGAAGAGATTAGGGTAGTTCCACTTGTTTTGCAAGTTGTGCTGCGACGTCCGCCAACCCTAATTTTTCTAGTGTTACCTTTTTCGGTAACCCTTCCTCGTTCCAACCCCGCTTTTTATAATACGCCTGTAGCATTTCATAATATTTTGCTTTGTCCAGTTTGGCTCCTTTCATTACACCTTCAGTTAATGGCTCACTGAACCATCGTGCAGGCGGAACATCCATTTCTCGTGTCCATTTGCATTGATTTTCGCGAATCCAAAACGCCCGAACCAAATTAAACACCCGTTCAGCAATTACCGTGAGGTCTTCCCACAAGAACTTTTGTCCTGTTATAGCGTAAAGGTACTTTGGATACCACTCTTTTTCCAAACCGATGTTCACGAGGGGAAAACGGCATACCCCTATACACTCAAATATTCCCCTAGTGTGCTGGTACTCTATTACTTTATCAGCTTTTTCTTCACCGTAACCTTCCACGTGGTGAGTAACCTCCCACCCCAGAACAAAAGCGTCCTTATGGTGTGCACCTATGGGGCTTGTGCCATAGGCCAACGCCATGGCAGGTGCGACACGGCAGTTGTATGCGCTTATCTCTAAGCCTTTCACGTGCATCGCCCAATCCGCTGAGCCCCCACCTATTTTGGCAGCTGCAATACGTACGCCTTCCGCTAAGACATTGCCTAACCCACGTCGAAACGTTATGTCTTCGATGAGTTTTTTTGCATCTGAAAAGTTGCCCCACTCAATTTTCTCCTCAATTAGCCCTTTTTCTGAAGCTTCCATTGCAAAGCCCAGAGTACTACCTAACGATATTGTGTCTAAGCCAAATTCGTCTGCCATACGATTTAAAACAGCAACCTGTTTAAGGTTTCCTAAACCTATATTGCTTCCAAGCATAGCTACGTTTTCGTAGTCTAATTCCGAGTCTTTACCTTCGGCGTCTTTGACCACGTTGCCACAGTTCATGTTGCAGTTTGGGCACCCTCGATTAGCGACTTTGATTTCTTCGGCAGCATATCCACCAATTTTTTCAGCTTGAACAAACACGCCTTCTCTATAATTGAATGTAGGAAGAACACTGTTCTGGTTTGCCCACTCTGTAGTACTCAAAGTTCCCTGCCGCCTCCAAAAAGCATAGTTGCGTTTTCCGAGAATTTCCCTGTAACCCTCCAACCCCCACTTCTTTAGTCTCTGCGGTTCAGCAGCAACAAGAGTCCCCGTGCCTTCAAAAACCACAGCTTTCAGGTTTTTGGAACCCATAACAGCACCCATACCAGGTCTGCCCCCTGCTCGCCCTTCCTGCGCAACTACACAAGCAAACCTGACTAGGTTTTCTCCACCTTGACCTATACTAATTATTCCCGCTGTGCGCCCAAACATTTTTCTCAATTGTGATTCTGTTTCAAAGCTACTGGTACCCCAATAATCTTTAGCATCGACAAATTCAACCACTTTATCCTTAACGTGTAAAATTGTTGGGCTTTCAGCTTTGCCTTCAACAATTACCATGTCGTAGCCTGCTTTACGCAAATGCACTGCAGCTAAAGTTCCCAAGTTTCCGTCGCCATAGCCGCCCGTAAGAGGGCTTTTCGAGGCAACTACAAGTTTCCCACTGCTAGGTAACGGGAACCCTGTAAGTGGACCTGATGTGAATATGAGTTTATTTTCAGGTGAGAGAGGATCAATTCCAGCAGGGAGAGTATCCCAAAGCATCTTGATCGCGAAACCTCTTCCTCCCAAAAAAGTTGAAGCAAAGGTGAAGTCGTAGGCTCCGATTTTGGATTTTTTTTCTGTGAGGTTAACTTTTAGAAAATATCCGTTCCAACCAAACATTTTTTGACTCACCAATAGAAATGAGTATGCAGGCGAAAAGCTAATAAAATGTTGCTGAGCCGGCTAGGTGTCTGTTAAAAATTTGGGCGATAACAAATAACCAATAAGCGCCAAAATTATTTAGTAACCTTTATCTTGTGAAAGATGTAAGTGTGGAGTCTAAGGGGCTCAATATTTGGTACGCGTCAAAGTTACCAACCGTGCGAAGTCTGTTGAATACGCTATACGTGACATAGTAAGTTATGCTGAACATTTGATGAAAAGTGGAAAAAAACTCTATTCAATGAACATCGGAGACCCTGCAGCTTTTGACTTTCCTACCCCACCACACATAAAAGAGGCGCTTTGCAGGGCGATTCAAAATAACGATAACAGTTATTCGCCTTCTGAGGGATTGCCCGAACTCAGGGAGGCTATTGCCAAAAAAGAGAAACGTGTAAACGGCGTTAGAATTTCTGCTGAGGATGTTTTGGTCACATCTGGCGTTTCCGAAGGTATCGAGATGTTGTTGGCAGCAATAGTGGAAAAAGGAGATGAGATCCTTTTTCCAGGTCCTACTTATCCACCTTATATTTCTTATACCAAGTTTTTTGATGGAATTCCAGTGGCATACAAAACTTTGGAGGAAGACCGCTGGCAACCTGACGTGGATGATTTGCGAAAAAAAATCACTAAAAAAACACGCGCAATAGTCATAACCAACCCGAATAACCCTACAGGCGCCCTTTATGGTAAGAAAATTGTTAAGCAAATGCTTGACGTAGCGGCTGAACACAACCTCTTAGTGGTCTCAGATGAAATCTACGACCGCCTTGCCTACTCAGAGGATTTTGCCAGCACTGCACATTTAGCTAATGACATTCCTGTGGTTGGGCTAAACGGTTTCTCTAAGACATACTCTATGACGGGATGGCGACTGGGGTATGTCTACTTTAAAGCTGAAGGATCCCAACTTGAGGAAGTCAAACAGTCAATTCTTAAAGAGTGCAGGATACGATTGTGCGCTAACACACCTGTTCAAAAAGCAGGAATCGCAGCACTGGAAGGTCCCGAAGACCACATCAAACTTATGGTGGAGAAGCTCAAGCAGAGGCGCGACTATGCTTGGAAACGCTTAAACGAGATTACCGGCATCAGTTGTACAAAGCCTGATGGGGCATTTTATGCTTTCCCAAAAATCCGCGAAGTCGGTTCACGTTGGAAAACAGATCTGGACTTTGTGGTGAAACTGCTTAAGGCAACAGGTGTTCTTTTGGTTCAAGGTTCAGGATTCGATTCTGTCTACGGTAATGGACATGCACGATTGGTTTTCCTTCCACCAATCAACGAGCTAGAACATGCTTTCAACTTGATAGAGCAATTTATGAAAAAAGAAAAACAGGGATAACTTTAAGCCTTTAAATGGTTACCCCTTCTTTTGGGTTGTTAACTATTTTTTTGAATTCATCCATCAGTTTTTTGGTTACTGGGCCTGCGGTTCCGCTACCAATTTGTCGCCAATTAACCTGCCTGATGGGAACAATTTCTGCGGCAGTTCCTGTAAAAAACAACTCGTCTGCATTGAATAGTTGAAAAGGAGTAACGTTAGCCACAGTTATCTCGTAACCGAGCTTTTTTGCTAACTTCACTACAGCTTTAGCTGTGATTCCTTCAAGTGCCCCTGTGGAGGTGGGTGGCGTAGTGATTTTCCCATTTTTCACTACGAAAATGTTTTCGCCTACGCCTTCGGCCACACAACCGTTTTTGTCGAGACATATTGCTTCGTCAGCACCACTCATGTTTGCTTCAATTTTTGCCATTACACTATTGAGGTAGTTAAGCGACTTTATTTCATGGGAAGTCCCATCCACGGGGTCTCTACGTATCCATGAAATGAGCGTGGTGATTCCTTTTATTTTGGCTTCGCCTTCATGCAAAGAAATACGATCAGTGATTATAATTACGGATGCAACGCTGCATTTTCTTGGGTCTAACCCCAGGTCGCCCACTCCGCGGGTGACTACGAGGCGTATATAGGCGTCTTTAAGGTTGTTTCTCCTTAAAGTTCCCACCACCGCCTCTACCATTTGCTCTTGAGTGAGAGGTATATTCAACATCATTGCATGGGCTGAGGCGTACAATCGTTCGACATGTTCTTTGAGTTTGAACACACATCCGTTGTAGGCGCGAATGCCTTCAAAAACGCCGTCGCCATATAAGAAGCCGTGGTCGTAAACACTTATTTTAGCTTGGGACTTGGGGTAATACTTCCCATCTATGTAAATTTCGAGCTCTTTATCCATAGTTTTCCCCTAAAGTTTGTTTTCATATTGGCATTATTGTTTGATATAGCTTTTGCAAGTGAATTATATGATTCTCTAGTTAACCGTGGAATTGGGGTCGCTTACTCAGATTGCGCGGCAACGGTAACGGTTTGAAAGGTTTTCCTGCAATTTTAGTTGTGATTTTATTTAATAGTTCGTCGAAAGTCATAATTTGCTGTGAACCCCTCAACTCTCGATCTCTCACGGAGAGTTTTCCCGACTCAATTTCTTTTTCGCCTATGACCACAATGTAGGGAACCCATTCTTGTTCAGCCTCCCGGATTTTCTTCTGTAATGTCGAGGCTGTGTCATCTATATCCACCCGGATACAGCTGGCTTCAATTTTAGTTACTAACTCCTCCACCTTATCCATGTACTTGTCTGAGATCGGTATTAAGCGAACTTGGGTTGGTGAAAGCCATAGAGGTAACATAGGCGCTTTGCCAGTCAATTGTTCACGGTATGCCTTCTCAAGTAATGCATAGATGTCTCGCTCTATAGCCCCACTGGGAGAACAGTGCAGAATAAGCGGATGCTGTTTTTCACCTTTTTCATCAACATATGTTATGTCGTAACGTTTGGCGTTTTCAACATCAATCTGGTCAGTGGAGAGGGCTGCTGCTTTGTCTTGGTTGTCCACAAAGTTCAGGTCCCACTTAAGTATGAAATAGAAGAAACGTTCATTCCAAACTTCAGCCAACATGGGCTTGCCGAAGATTTTCGCTAACTTCGCGATGAATGCTTTATTGTCGTCATAGAAACCTTTAGTAAAACGCATAGCTATCTCGTAATCATCTTTTGTCAAACCTATGTTGCTCAAAACATCTAAGCACATACTAAAACGTGTCAAAAATTCTTCCTTCGCCTGATCTAAATCTTTACACAAAGCGTGGCAGTCAGGCATTGTGAAAGCGCGTAGCCGCTTCAACCCTACAACTTCGCCACTTTTTTCCCGTCGAAAGCTGTAACGCGTCAACTCGTACAGTTTTATGGGCATCTGCTTGTAACTGAACTGGGCGTCATGGGCCATAAGGAACTGCCCAAAACATGCAGCAAAGCGCAAAAAGAGCTCTTTATCTTCCGACTTAAGCACGTACTGGCGGGCTGGAAAACGGTTCAGGTAGCTTTTCAGGCTAGGATGGTTAAAATCGTACATTATGGGCGTTTCTACTTCCATCGCACCGTAATTGTTCATCCGCCACGTGACATACTGTTCCAGCAGAGATTTTATTAGGCGCCCCTTCGGATACCACCGTAGATTCCCAGGGTCGCTGCCGCTTTCGTAGTCTGCAATTTCCAGCTTTTTCATCAAAGGTACATGAGGAGGCATCTGCGTGACCGCTCGTGCCTTCTTGATTTCATACTGAGCAAATTTTTGCAGATTTACATGACCTTTAAACTTGAACTCTTCTACCGGCACTAAGGAGCCATCAGGAAGTATAACATGCCAGAAGGATTGCAGTTTGTCCTCAGCTTTTAAGGCGGCAGAGACCGACTCTTCTTTCTTTTCTTCGTTTTCCACTTTGGCTTCAGTTGGAGTAAATGTATAGGATCGTGCTTGCTCTGCTAAAGGATGTCCTTTGATTGATATGGTGAATTGTTTGTTCCACCCAAAAGGAGCACGGTACGTTTCAATGCCTTTCTTTTTAGCATATGCTTCCATTGCCTTGATGAGAGATAGTGCTTCTGAGGGGCTAGCTAAACTACTGCTTAAGTGAGCAAAGGGGTAAATCAAGATGCGGTTAACTTTAAGTTTTCCTAAAAATGCCCGTGTGTCATCGACAGCTTTCTTCACCACAGACTGATTATCGCCTGATTCTACGGCGGTGAAGAGTACCAAAACCTCTTCGACACGGTTCTCTTTTTTCTCTGCTCCTTCTGCAATCTCTATTTCTTTTTCAACGGGTTGATAAACAATAAAATCGGAGTGTAATTGAAGTATTCGCATAAATTTTCACGCTCTTAGGCGCCGTAACGCCACTTTTCAAGAGTTTTCTCTTTTTTGTTCTTCTTTTTCATTTCCTTGTAGTGCTCTTTGCAAAGATAAGCGCGTTTTTCGCTACCACCGACATTTAAACTTGCACAACGTGCTTTTTCTGCCAGAACGGAGCGTTCCGCTTCCCTGTTACAACCTGACACACTGCATTTTTCACCTTTATCTATACGACCCAACGTTATACGCCTCGCGTCTTATGTTTACGGACTACAATGTAAACCCTTGCTTTATTTCTTTTTCATAAAGTGAATACGCTCTTTGATAGACTTCTTCTCTTGTTGCCGAGATAGTTGCCCCTACATTCTCAACAATCAGAGACGCCGCAGCAGAAGCTACACACGCACACCATACTGGTTCTTTTTTTCGGCTCAACTCAGTCAGGAAGGCGCCCATAAAAACGTCGCCCGCACCAGTGGGGTCAACATACTTCTTGCAGGGATACACAGGAATCTGAAAAACTGTGTTTTCTGTTGAAAGCAATGCGCCTTTTGCGCCCATCGTGACAAACACTATCTTAACCCCAAAATCATGAACTGCCTTTAACGCTGATTTTACGTCCGACAATTCTGTGACAGCCAAGATTTCCTCTAGGGATGACTTGTAAACGTCGATAAGTTCTAGTAATCTCTTATCCATGTTAGAGTGGAGGATAATGTTTCCTTCCACGTCAAAACTGCGCAGCATACCTTGAGGGTCCAAGGCTAAAATTTCACCAGACGGTCTTAAATGCTCAACCACTTCACGCGAGATTTCCCCTGCAATGGGCGCAATCTGAATCATTTTAGCCTGAAGCCCCTTTGGCAAATCAGGCAATGCAATTGGAGGCGCTTTAGCTTTGAGTCGCAGGAGCCTTGTAGATAAATTTGGACCGTATTCAAGCTCAAACTGTGTTGTCATGGCGTCCTCGATTTTGATTAAGCCAACTAAGTCTACCCCTTTTTGCTCAAGTAGTTTCAAATACGACGTAGGAAAGTCCCCTCCGATCTTAGAGATAGCAGCTGCTGTGCCGCCTAAAAACTGCACAATCAGGGAAGAATACGCCACTGATCCACCTAAACTCACAAATGGTATGTTGTTACCAGGAAGCTTTATTGTATCAATTGCGAAGTGACCCACGATAGCAACGTCTATTTTTTGTGGCACCATTTTTCAAACAAGAAGTATATCTGTATGTAAAAATAACTTTCTGTCAAACATAAACTAATTGCTAAGTAAATTTTCTTAGTACTCTGTTCACCGTGCCTCTCATCATGTGTAGCGTAGGTGGAAAACATAGAATATGTATGTAATATGCGTCGAGTCCTTTTCTATAAAGTCTTGTTTCGTACTGAACAATTTTAGTTTATCTTTTCATCCGCCTTTTAACTTCCTCTGTTTTAAGGTTGTATATCAAATAGGCAGGCATAACTTGGGATCTGCCTATACCTTCATGAAAACTCTTAAATTATACCAGACACAACAGAATCCAAGGTTTCACTCATGTCAAACATCAATACCAAACTGGAAATCTTGGGCTACGATGACAAAGAGAAAGTTTTTAATGTAAAAGCTCAAGCGGGACAAGCTGTCAAAATAGTCGACACCTTTGCTGAGATGTTTCCCCTGTGGGCTGGTAGAGTCCTTATAACTGCTCAAAACGAGAAATGGGCGCAGATTGCAGCAAGCATAACCACGGGTTTTGCTACCAGCGTTATTGCTGCCTCTGCTGAAGCAGCGATTGAACGAACTGTTCCTGCTGATCAAACACCTGACAATCGGCCTGGAGTGCTTATTCAGATTTATAACCGTGACCGATTTGAACTCAAACATCAACTTATGGAGCGTATTGGTCAGTGCACCATGACTTGTCCCACTACTGCTGCTTTTAACGGTCTCCAAGGCAAACGCACCCTCAATGTTGGTAGTAGTCTTCGGTATTTTGGCGATGGCTTTCAGAAGAAAACCATGGTTGGAGGCAGGAAATGCTGGAAAATCCCTGTTATGGAAGGCAACTTCATTGTAGAAGATGGTTTTGGAGCTATGGAGGCAGTTGCAGGTGGCAACTTTATGATTTTCGCTGAAACCCAAGAGGCTGGTCTCAAAGCTGCGGAAGCCGCTTCAGATGCAATACGTGCCAATGCGCCCGATGTAATCATGCCTTTTCCAGGTGGGGTCTGCCGTGCAGGCAGCAAAGCAGGTTCACTCAAATATAAACTGAAAGCTTCAACTAATCACCCCTATTGCCCAACCCTGAAGACTCTCGTACCTGATAGCGTTGTTCCTGAAGGTGTGACCAGCGTCTACGAAATAGTCATTAACGGTTTGACACTTGACGCTGTCAAAAACGCTCTGAAGCAAGGTGTAACAGTGGCCGCCAATATGCCAGGTGTAGTTAAGATTTCTTCAGGTAACTACGGCGGCAAACTTGGGCCGTTCAAGGCATTCTTGAAAGATGCCATCGGCGCAACATAACTTATCCCCTTTTATTCTACGGAACTTTTATCTGGTATAACATAGCGTAGTTTATGACAACCCTCTATCACTCGTGAAAATAGTTGAGCACCCCCAAAAAATCCTCTCTTGAACTGTTCAGGTTGAAAAAGACACTGGATACGCTAACCAAGAAAGAAGGTAGTCACACAGAACTTATCACCCTCTACATTCCTCCCGGCAAGCAAATCAGCGATGCCATAAACTTACTTCGAGATGAATACGGCACCGCCAGCAACATCAAGTCTAACGTCACCCGCAAAAATGTTTTGGATGCCATCGTGAAGGTACAGCAGAAGCTCAAGCTTTTCAAAGACTCTGGAGAAAAAGGCCTAGTAATCTTTGCTGGTGCCTTACCACAAGAAGGCGGTGGTCCTGGCACAGAACGTATGGAAACTTATGTTATTGTTCCCCCTGAACCTATCAAACTTTTCCTCTATCGTTGTGATAGCCGTTTTCATACAGAACATTTGCAGGAAATGTTACGTGAAAAAGAAACCTATGGTATCCTGTTAGTGGATGCCTCAGACGCCACCATTGCGACGTTGCAAGGCAAGCGACTGGAAATTGTTCGCCAGATGTACTCTGGCGTTACTGGTAAGACTAGGGCAGGTGGGCAATCAGCTAGACGTTACGAGCGGTTGCGTGAGATGCAACTTAACGAATATTTTACCCGTGTAGGACAAAACGCAAACGAAATTTTTTTACCTATTGAAAACTTGAAAGGCATAATTCTCGCTGGTCCTGGACCGACAAAGTATGATTTCCAGAAGGGTGACTATCTCAACTATCAGCTAAAGAATAAAATTTTGGATGTTGTGGATACCGCATATGTGGAGGAGCAAGGCATAAAGGAAGTAGTGGACAAAGCGCCTGAAATTATGAAGAAAGTTCGTTACATAGAAGAGAAGCAGATCATGCAAAAGTTTCTCTATGACGTTGGGCATGACACAGGTTTCATAACTTATGGTGAAACCGAGGTAAGACAAGCGTTGCAAACTGGCGCGGTTCGCATTCTGTTATTATCCGAAAGTTTAGATACTCAACGCGTAACCGTAAAGTGTAGCGCCTGCGGCTATTCTGAGCATGAAACGGTGAAAAATCAAAACATGATTACATTTGAGCAGAGTTTAGCTAGTAAACCCTGCCCTAAATGTCAAGCGCCATCTTTAACGGTAGCTGAGAAAGTGGATATTGTAGACGATTTGGCGCAACTGGCTGAGTACTCGAACACTGAGGTTGAAGTAATTTCAACTGAGACGGAAGAAGGGCAGATGTTAAAAAACGCGTTTGGCGGAATAGCTGCAATGTTGCGGTTTAAAATGCAAACTTGATGCGATTTTGTGTTCTCGGTTTTTATCTTTTTTGCCTTGAGTTCATCAATGTTTAAAAAACGACTGCTTTGTTTTTTGTAACCTCCGAAGCTGTAGAAGGAGTATAATGGAGCCTTGGAAAAGGCTCAGTGAGTTGGCAATAATAATTGGTAAATCAAAAAGGAGCAAACCATAAACTAACCACAAGAATATACCTGTGCAAAAAAGTACTGAGTAAATTACCAAAGAGCTATTTCCTGCGGGTCGGTGTCGGCTTTTCCAAGACTTTAACAACTGGGGGAAAAGCGATACTGTGGTGAAATGTAGCCGCAACTAACCCAATCACAGTTGTTGTTTCCATTCAAACCAACTCTCCCGCTGTTTGTTGGCGCGCAACAATTTTAGATTTATGATTATTTATGCTCAACTAAACTTCTGTATCAAGTTATTTATGGAGTTTGCAAAAGTCCAAAGAAGGAAGGTTTAAATAAATACTGACTCATTTCGTATATGCTTCAAGCTCTAAACGGAAGAAAAAATATAATGTCAGCTCAGGAATTTCGTCATATAGTCCGAATATTGGGTTCAGACTCAGCAGGTACGCTGAAGGTTTCTTATGCTATTTCTGAAATTAAAGGTGTCAGCCTCAGTCTGGCAAACGCCGTACTCAAAAAAGCAGGCGTTAACCCTGATGTGAGAGCCGGCTTCTTAACCGAAACTGACATCCAAAGAATAGAAGACGTAATCACAGATCCTGTAAAATATAATCTGCCTGCGTGGCTTTTTAATCGAAGAAAAGATTTGGAAACAGGGAAAGATTTGCACCTTATAACTGCCGACCTTGTTTTGAGAACAAAAACTGATATTGACCAAGCCAAAGAAATTAGGTCTTGGCGAGGATACCGTCACGCTTACGGTTTGAAAGTGCGTGGACAGAGAACCAAAACTACCGGGCGCGCCGGTAAAGCTTTAGGTGTAAAGAAAAAGACTCTACAAGCGAAACCCGGTGCACCAGCAGCTGAAGGAGGCAAATAAGCGTGGGTGACCCAAAAAGGCAAAGAAGGAAATTTGATACCCCCCGTTTCCCATGGCGGAAAGATGTTCTGCAAGAAGAACTGAAGCTTCTTGGCACGTTCGGATTACGGAACAAACATGAACTTTGGCGCCACGAAACAACCTTGTCAAAATTTAGAAGCATCGCGCGCTCCCTCATAGGCAAAACACCTGATGAACGCATGAAAATGGAAAATGAGCTCCTTACAAAACTCAAGAAAATTGGTGTTCTGCAGGAAACCGCTGTTCTAGACGATATTTTAGACTTATCCATTGAAGATATCCTCGAACGGAGACTACAAACAATAGTTTTCCGCAAGAACTTTACAAAGACCATACACCAAGCAAGGCAACTGATTACTCACGGGCACATCACAATAGGCGACCGCAGAGTAACCGTGCCTGGTTACATTGTTTCACGTGAAGAAGAAAAACTAGTTAATTATTCTCCTCAAAGTAAACTGAACAACGCGGCGCACCCGACACGTGTAGCTATGACTGTTGTGGTTAAACCGCGAGAGTTTACTCCATCCAGAGACAGAAGAAGAGGCGGTAGACCTTGAGTGGTAACACCAAACGTAACGAGAAATGGGGCGTTGTCCACATATACAGTTCCTATAACAATACGCTAATTCACATTACTGATATATCAGGCGCAGAGACCATAGCCCGCACAAGCGGCGGGATGTACGTTAAAGCTGACCGCATGGAATCATCGCCATACGCTGCAATGCGAGCAGCTACAGGTGCCGCTGAAATAGCTCGAGATAAAGGCATTACAGCAATTCACATCAAAGTTCGCGCCCCAGGAGGTTCAGGTCCAAGAACTCCTGGACCGGGTGCACAAGCAGCCATTAGAGCTCTTGCCAGATTCGGTTTTCGAATTGAACGTATCGAAGAAGTCACACCGGTCCCACACGACGGTACACGTCGCCCAGGTGGTAGAAGAGGCAGACGCGTTTAAAATCGCTGTGCTTACCTCTTTATTAACAGAAAAATTGAAATAATGCCCTTGATGTATTGAACGCACAGCTTTATCATGGTCACTTGTGGAGTGTTAAAATAAGTGGAAATAGCAGTCCTCGAAAAAGACGAGACAAACCTTAGGGTGGTTGTTAAAGGCGCCGATGTCTCTTTGATGAACGCCCTACGCAGGATAGCCCTTGCTGAAGTGCCTAGCATGGCCATTGAGGAAGTGGTCATGATAGAGAACTCGTCAATTTTGCAGGATGAAATGATAGCTCACAGATTAGGTCTCATTCCGCTAAAAACAAAGTTGGACGACTATAACCTGCCAGAAGAATGCGAATGCCAAAGTGAATTTGGTTGTCCACAGTGCCGCGTCACTTTAACTTTAAACGCTGAAGCAAATGAAGGAACGCGGACAGTATACTCTGGCGAATTAGTGTCGGAAAATCCTGATATAGTTCCTGTCAGTGAGAAAGTGCCTATTATAAAGCTCTCAAAAGGGCAGAAATTGAAGCTTGAAGCATACGCTAGACTTGGAAAAGGCAAGGCCCACGCTAAATGGCAACCTGTTAGCGTATGTGCATACAAGTATTACCCTAAAATTGAAACTCCCGCTGAGGGATGCGGGAATTGCGCTAAATGTGTTGACATATGCCCGAAGAAAGTGCTTACCTTGAAAGGTGGCAAAATAGAAGTCCGAGACCTGTTGAGTTGCACTCTTTGTATGGATTGTGTAGAAACTTGTCCGCAAAAAGAAAAAGGCATAAAAGTCGAGTGGGAAAAGAACACGTTTATAATGAACCTTGAGTCTAATGGTGGGCTTCCACCAGGAAAAATCCTGCAGGAAGCAACAAAGATTCTTGATAAACATCTAAAAGAGTTTGAAAAAGAGCTGAAGGTTGCTGAAAAATGAGAGAAACCAAATCCACAAACCCTGAAGTCGTAAAACTCATCAGATATCTAAAAAAGCAGAGTAGCGAAAAAAGCGCCGAAATCTGGCTGCGTGTAGCGGAATGTCTGGCTAAGCCCAGTAGACAACGTATAGCCGTAAACCTGAGCAAAATAAATAGGTACACTGACGAAAACTCCACCGTGGTAGTGCCGGGAAAAGTCTTAGCTTCAGGCGCGCTAGATCACATAGTGACGGTGGCGGCTTTTTCAATTTCTGAAAAAGCAAAAGAAAAGTTGTCAGCTGCTAAGGCGAAATACCTCACGATTAGTGAACTTATTGAACAGAATCCGAAAGGTTCCAATGTGAAAATAATTGGGTGAAAAGAAGAATGCAAACAACAAAAGCTACGGCAGTTATAAACGCTGAAGGTCTCGTACTTGGTAGGATGTGTAGCAAAATCGCCAAGCGCCTTCTAAAGGGGGAGAAAATCATCATAGTTAATGCAGAAAAAACCATCCTGACTGGAAAGAAGAAAAGTAAAGTGGCTGAAGCCAAAGAGTTCCTTGAAGTTGGCGCCCCAGAAAGAGGGCCTTTCCATTCACGTCGGCCTGATCGTATAGTCCGCAAGGCTATCAGAGGTATGGTGCCGTGGAAACAGCCAAAAGGTAAACTTGCTTACAAACGGCTAAAAGTTTTCATGGGAGTGCCTGAAGAGTTTAAAGACGCAAAAATGGAGACCATTGAGCAGGCGAAAGCAAAACTTTCAGGTTCTCACTTTACCCTTGAAGAATTAGCCGTTGAAGTAGGCTGGAATAAGGGTGTATAGTTATGCCAGGCAAAAAAGTACTTGTTGTTAGTGGTAAACGCAAAACCGCCACAGCACGTGCCGTTGTGAAACAAGGCGTGGGCAAAGTGCGTATAAACAAAGTCCCTGTAGAGATAGTGGAGCCAGACATTGCACGGGAAAAAATTATGGAGCCTCTTCTTCAAGCCGGGGACGCTACATGGAAACAACTGGATATGGACATCAAAACTCAGGGCGGAGGGTATATGGGACAAGCAGAAGCTGCGCGCACCGCTATAGCCAACGCGTTGCTGAAATGGACCAAAAGTACACACTTACGTACAGTATTTACCGAGTACGATCGAACGATGGTAGCAGGAGATTCACGTAGCAAAGAACCAAAGAAGTTTGGCGGACCGGGCGCAAGGACCAAGGAACAAAAGAGCTACCGATAGAGGCAAAAACACACATGATAATACCTGTAAGATGCTTCACATGCGGTAAACTTATCGGCGACAAATGGGAAGAATTTGCAAGAAGAGTACGAACGGGTGAAAATGCCAAAGACGTTCTCGATAGCTTAGGCATCAAACGTTATTGTTGTCGTCGTATGCTTCTCTCAAACGTAGAAATCATCGATGAAGTTTTGCGCTTCTATGAGGAAGCTGAAAAACGCAAAGAAACCCGAAGCTTTGCTTAACTTCAACCCTCTTATTTAATATTCAAAACTGCATTCTTTTCAAAATAAACGTTGCCAAAATCTTACACAAGAACTCTTCTATGGCAACTTATTTATAATCCAGAATAGTGGTTTATAGACAGGTGAGTCCACACTATTAAGCGTGGCGTCTCCTGACATGTATCATCAATCGTAATATAGGTTAAATGTATTCGGTTGTAGAGAATATCAGAAATTTAAACATGTGTGAGTTGATGAGTGAGATGAATAAGCGTGGAGAAGAGGAGAAGGTAAAACAGATTTTGACTGATCCCAAGCTGTCTGCTATAAAAGCTATGCTTGAAAAAGATCATGCTATCGATTGCCTTTTGCTGCTATACATTAACCGTGGCAAATGGAAAGAAGCAAAAGATTTTATGCGTGAAAACAACCTGACGTTAAGCGATGGCACTTTCCGAGCCCGCATGATTGAAATCGAATCGTTGGGTCTGGCAAAAAGCGAACGCATCGACCCGCTTAAAAAATATTATATGCAGACAGAACTCGGAACAAAAATTGCTAAACTTCTGCTAGCCTTCTTCGACGGACTCAAGTAACCCAATTGTGCCCTTCTGAGGGTCTGTTTTCCTTTCTTAGGCCTTTTTTTTAGGGTAGTCTGCGTTTTTGGTTTTTCTTGTTTGTGTAGTTGTGTTCAACATTTAGTCAGTAACATATCGTAAGTAACAAGATTTAAATTGGTTTGTTTTTCCTACGTATAACAATTATAAAAAAGGAGGTTTAACGTATGAACACACACCTGAAATATATTCAGAAGAATATACGTGCCTTAAGTCCGGTTGTTGCTTCGATTATTCTGATTGCAGTGACTGTTGCTGTGAGCGTCGCGGTTGCGGCTTGGATGGGCGGAATGACTATTAGTTTCATGGGCACATCTTCAGCTACGATAACAAATGTTCAGTTCACCGATACTGTTGGTGATGGCACTGGAGAGAAGATAATTGTAATGGAATTGAAAAATACTGGTACAAAAACTATCACAATAGCCGCAGTTAAAGTTAACAATCAGCTAGTTGCAGAAAGTTCTTGGTCGTCTGTAAATGGCACGTCGGTAAACGCTGGTGATGGGCTAGAATTGACAATCTCTGATACTCTTGGGGCATGGGTTAACGGAAACACCTACAAGATTGACTTGTTCGATGCTAACAACCAAGTGGTCGGTTCCACGCAGCAGAATGCTCCTGGCGCATAATTACCCCTCTCTTTAGTATCCGTGCAAAAGTACAACCTGGAGGGCAGGGTTAAAATTCCAACTTCCCTGTTTTCCCTTTCTCTTTGTTTCCTCTCTCTGAGAAGTGAAAATTATGGTCGTCCAACTAAAAGAATACGATTCAGCTGTAGACTTAGCCGAGAATCTTGACAAACAAATCGGCGACGCCAAAAGCACCCTCGGCGAGTACCTGCGCCGTTTAGATGAAATCCGCACTTTAGCGGAGAAATCCAAAAAAATCCGTGAAGTCGTCCTAAAGTTGGCGGGCAAAAAGGTTACAACTGACACGTTAGGCGAAATAACCGTAGGAATCCTCAATATTATTCCCGATGCAAACCCTTTCCACGAATTAACTGCCATAGAACAAGTTGTCCGTAGTTTCCAAGAGCGCCTGCTGGTTTTGCAGAAAGCTCGTGAAGCACTCAAGTGGCTCGACCAACTTGGGGATACTGATGGTCTCAAGTACCTTGTTGTGGAGGACGATGGTATCCCCGCAAGAATTCTCTTCAAAATATGTTAACCTGGAGTGTACGTCGAGGGGCATATGTGTGAGTTCAGAAGAATGTGTGCTGGCAATTCAAAACATTTTAAATGAAGTAAGAAACGTTTGCCCCCAAGTCTTAAATGTCTTCATTTTTAAGCCTGACAGAACTGTGGTGGCAAAAGACAGAGACGCTGATGAAGTCGCCATAGGTCTAACGGTGGATGCCCTTAGTTTACTGGTTAAATACTCCAAGGTCGGCGGTGGTTTAGAATCCTTTACTGTTAATGGTGCCAACTATCGAACTACCGTTAGGCGGATAAACAATTTTTACTTTGTTGCGGTTGCCTCAGGGATGGTGAACGAAAAAATCCTCGATGGCTTAACGCAGGGGGTTGTTCTTACAGTTCTTAAACTAGTCGAGTTAATCCAACCTGAACTTGGATTTATTCCAACTGAGTTTTTGGAGGATTTCAAGGTAGAAACTGTTCAGGTGGACTCTGAAGGACGTGAAGTAGAGCAAGCTGCAGCGGGTTCTGCTGCTGCGGAAGTAACTGCCGATTCTGATTCTTTTTTGGACTCCATTGTAAGCCACATGATTGTGGAGAACACCAATGGCATAGGCCGCTTACTTGGCTCTCAAGACACCGCGCGGCTAGACCCTCTCGTAATAGACCGATGGTTAGCCATCTGTGGAGAGAGGGGAATTGCTCAAGTCGAGGTGCAGGAAACTCAGACGGGCAAAAAAATTCTTTGCAAGCTTAAGCCCATAAAAGACGCGGCTTTTGATGGCACAGGTATAATTATGTTGCCGGAAAAAATTCAATCTGTATTACAAGCTAGGAGGGGCACCTTAGTTTTGGTGAAACCCATAATCAAGAAGCGAGGTGTCATAAGTGACAAAGAAGCAAAGCTCAACTGAAGATGCAGAAGCCATAGCTGTTGAAAGCAAGGCGGAAGAAACCAAAAACCGCGATGAGTTATTTGCGGTTCTTAAAGAAATCTGCACTTTTGTGGACGTGCAAGGTTACATACTCAAAGACTCCACTACCGCAACTATAAATCTTGAAGATTCTGAGAAAACTACATCCTACGCCATGTTGTCTTCGCAAGCTTTTGAGTCTGCGGAAGTGCTCAGGCAAACCTGCCGTTTCGGAGAAAACGAAACCATGCTGGTTGACTGTGCAGACCTCAAGGTGCTTTGTACAACAATTGGAGAAGCAGCAGTGAGCATTTTCATGGGAAAAGAAGTAGACCACACCAAAATTCTCAGCAAACTCCTTTCTTTATAGAAGGACTTAAGTTTTGACTTTCCGTTTTCAGTTCTGTAAATGTTGGAAACAGCGTTTTTGTATAGCATAAACTTTATATTGAAAATTCTTTCCCCTTCCTGCTTCAGAAGGGTCAATTGTAATGACCGTGCAGTTCGCAACCAATAAAGGCAACAACAACGCAGACTTAAGTAGCGGAGCTGGAACCGGTCATAGCGCCGGTGAAGGAAACTAAACAGTTAACCTTTCATATGCTTCCAGTTGCTTCTTGGTTGCTGTTTGGTTTTGGATGTGAACAAAATGGGTGTGAAAACAATGGACGCAATGTTGATTAAGCGTTTAGTTACTTCTGACCCTTCTTATTTGAATGGTAATGGAGAATTTGAATATGCATAGAAAACTCTTAATTCCTGGCCCAACTGAAGTCAGTCAAGACGTACTACTTGAACAAGCTCGCCCTATGCTGGGTCACCGTAGCAAAGATTTTTCTGAATTCTACGGTGGATTAACAGCAAAATTGACGAAGTTTTTCGAGTTGCCATCTGATTACTTGCCAACAACTACGACGTCTTCAGGAACTTTGTGGTTCGACATCGTAGGTAGAAGTATTGTGAAGAAGAAGGCTTTGTGTTGTGTTAACGGTGCTTTCTCGAAACGTTTTGCCGAAATTGTTCGCGAATGTGGCAAAGCTGCTGATTGGATTGAAGTAGAGTGGGGGAAAGTTGTTAAGCCTGACGTAATAGCGGAGAAGCTTGAAACAGGAGAATACGACACTTTGACTATGTGTCACAATGAGTCCTCGACTGGCGCCCGCAGTCCAGTGGCAGAAGTTGGCAAAATGTTGCGGCGTGACTATCCAGACGTCATTTTTGCGGTTGACAGTGTTTCTTCCATGGCCGGTGATAGGACTCTACCGCATGAAATGAACGTTGACGTACTTTTCGCTTCAACTCAGAAATGCTTCGCCCTACCGCCTGGTCTAGCTGTTGCTATGGTTAATGAACGTGCTTTAGAGCGCGCTAAAACTGTTCCTAACCGTGGTGGCTACACTGACATTGTAGAGATTCTCGCCTTCGAAAAAAAACATCAGACTCCCTACACGCCAAACGTTTCTCTGCTTTATGCTTTGGATAAACGATTAGATCTTTTGCTCGCCGAGACCTACCCCCGTGTCTATCAGCGTCACAAGGACATGGCAGAACTTACACAGCGCTGGGCAAGAAGGCACTTTGAAATGTTTCCTGAACAAGGCTACGAGTCCATAACCGTGTCTTGCATCAAAAACACCCTAGGCAAGAGTGTCAAAGAGTTGAATCAGAAGCTCGCTGAACGAGGCTTAGAAATTAGCAATGGGTATGGTGCGCTAGCTGAGAAAACCTTCCGTATCGGTCACATGGGCGAGTGGACTGTAGCAGGCATAAAAGAGGCTCTTGGAGCGATCGATGAAATTTGGGGTCTTTAATTTTGACCCACGATTTAAACTCGACTGCAAAATATTTGATAAATATAGTTAATAGGCGTAGCAGAAGAAGCATGGGGTATGTCGGCGAGGTGATACACAACGGTGGATATTCGACCATTTAGGGCCATTAGGTACACGGAGAAAGCGGGTAACCTCAAGAATCTGGTTACTCAGCCTTACGACAAGATAAACCAAGATATGCAGCGCGAATACTACGAAAAGTCTCCTTACAACTACTGTCGCTTGATTTTGCCCATGGAGGAAAACAGGTATCAAGCGGTGCATCAACGTATCTACGAGTGGATGAGTGAACGAATCCTGTCTAAAGACGAAGTGCCGTCAGTTTTTGTTTGCTGTCAAGAGTTCAAACTTAACGGTAAAACCTTTACTCGCACAGGTTTAATTGCTGCTTTACGCCTTTACGCGTACAGCGAGGGCGTCGTTTTTCCC
This sequence comes from uncultured Candidatus Bathyarchaeia archaeon, assembly GCA_964582085.1. GTDB lineage: Archaea > Thermoproteota > Bathyarchaeia > Bathyarchaeales > Bathycorpusculaceae > JADGNF01. Next base: position 76,013 of record CAZOPV010000002.1, read on the forward strand.
CATGAAACCACTTATTCTGCGCCAAAAGCTGATCGTCTCAATATGCTGAGAACAATCCAAAAAGACCTTGAACCTGTATTCTTAATTTACTCTGACCCTGAAAGGATAACTGTAGAGTTTTTTACTGAAATCACCAAAGAGCTGCCCACAATAGAGGTTGAAGATCAGTTTCAAGTTAAACACAAAATATGGCAAGTAACTGACCCTCAAAAAATCATCGCCTTACAGAAGGCGCTTGAAAAGAAAGCAATGGTTATTACGGATGGTCATCACCGATACGAAAGTGCCCTATCCTACAGGGATGAAAGGCGCCTCCAAGAGGAATGGACTGAAGATGACGCTTTCAATTTCCACATGAGTTACATGGTTCCTGTTCAAGATGAAGGTCTTGTTATTCTGCCTGCTCACCGTCTTCTGAGAAAATTCGAATTAACCGATAAAATTTTCGGTGAATTGAAGAACTACTTTGAAATTTCTGAACTCCAGCCAAATGCTGAAGCAGTGGAAAGGTATCTGATTAGCAATAAAAAAGAACACGCCTTCTGTGTTTATACCGGAGCAAAGGCCTTAGGTTTAAGGCTTATTAATGAAGAGAAAATACTTCAAATAACCAACAACTCATATGATAGTTCGCCTGAAGTTTGCCTTTTAGACGTGGTTATTCTGCGAGATGTGATTTTCAAGTTGCTGATGAAATTAGGCGAACTCAAAATTGATGAAGACATACTCTATGAGCGTTCCACGCGCGTCGCTATGGAAAAAGTTGTTGGCGGAGACGCAAAAGTGGCCTTTCTGCTTAACCCAATAGATCCTGAAGTTATTTGGCGCATAGCTCAAAAACGTCAGAGATTGCCTGAAAAATCCACAGATTTCTATCCGAAACCTGTTTCAGGTCTAGTTATGATGGACATTGCACTTGGAGAAAAACTGTAGGTGGAGTCCCACTTTATTTTATAAATTTGGCTGCGTGTCTTTTAAACCGCTTTTTACATTGCAAACTGCAAAAATGGTACGTTTCGCCTTCGTAGGTTATTTTGAACTTAGCCGTGTTTTCGTCTAACATCATGCCGCAAACTGGGTCTCTGAACATTTTTCGGTTCTTTACCTCAAAAGATAATGCAGTTTCCATCTATTATGGTTATGGTTTAAAAAAAGCTCACGATGGGAGAATCTGTGTCTTTTTGTGATGCAATTTCTTCTATAGTTGTTTTCGTTAAAGCTTTGATATTGTTGAAATCTGAAAGTTCGCCATAACTCACTAATGTGATAGCTGTTCCGTCAGTTCCTTTTCTTGCTGTTCTACCGATGCGATGGAAATACACTGGTGGATCAGCAGGCACATCATAGTTGATTATATGTGTTATACCTTGAATATCTAACCCTCTTGCAGCAACATCTGTCGCAACAAGCAAATTCAGTCGACCACTGCGAAAATCAGCAATGGCGCGATCTCGTTGCGCCTGAGTGAAACCCGCATGTAATGCTTGGACACGATAACCCTTATTGGCTAACTGTTCTGCAAGTCTGCTTGTGTCTCGGCGAGTGCGGCAGAAAATTATTGCCTTGCTTACTTGTTTTCCCCGCAAAATGTTACACAGTGCTCCAAACTTGCTGTGCTGATTCACGACGGTGTAGAGTTGCTTCATCTTTGTCAATGCAATTTCATCTTTACTTACCAGAATCTTCATGGGGTCTTTCATGTACCTGTTGCAAACTTTCATAACAGTCTCATCGATTGTGGCGCTAAATAAACTGGTTTGCCGTGTGATCGGTGCTTTGCGAAGGATGAACTCTATGTCGTCTATGAACCCCATGTCCAACATGCGGTCAGCTTCATCCAAAACAACCACTTTAACAGTGGATAAATTTAGAACTTGCCTTTTTAGGAGGTCGATTATTCTGCCTGGTGTGCCCACAACAACCTGCGTGCCGTACTGCAGCTCGCGAATTTGTTTTTCGATGGAGGTTCCACCGTAAATTGGCAAAACTTTCAATTTCCGATGCTTGGCAAAGTGGGTGATATTGTGAGCCACTTGAACAGCGAGTTCGCGTGTGGGACATAAAACTAACCCCTGCACCTTTTTGAGTTCAGGATCTAGCCGTTCAACCATTGGCACTCCAAACGCAGCAGTTTTGCCTGTGCCCGTTTGAGCTTGTCCGATGACGTCTTTACCTTCCAGCAGCGGCGTAATTGCCTGAGCTTGGATTGGAAATATAGTTTTGAAGCCCAGTTCATCTAGGCTTTTCTGGACCTCCTTGCTTAAAGGTAGGTCTTTAAATGATTGGATCTGTAACGTATTCGTTTTCCTGCCACAATTTTTTGATTCATGCAATTCTTTTTAAAAGAAGCTTGGAAGCTTCGTTGTTACATGAGTTAACGTGACGTAAACTCTTCATGGTTAGGGTATATAAAAAGGTTTAGCGTGTCGTGGAAACAACAGACCGTTGGTTTTTGGGATTTCTTTCTATCCGCAGTTACATAAAGTGGAGATTTCGGGGTAGGTTTGTGTTTGATAATATGTTGAGTTTGGTAATAATGGTTTTTATGCGGTGTGCGTTTGGGTTTGTGGAGGAAGAAGGATGGAGGCTTCAGTTGCAGCTTTGATTTTAGTTGTTGCGGCAGTAGTGTTCTCCTGTTTAGTTGTGGATTACGCCGTCAATATTGTAGAGGCGACGTTGAATACAGAGAATATTCCACAGTTGGCGCGGCTGCGTGATATGCAGAGAGCGCTTTTGAATGAGACGGATGTACTGTTGAATTCAACTTTGCCGTCCCCAGCGACACCGTAAACTGTAGGGACGCTTCAGTACAGAAGTTCTAAGTGGGCTTTAGGTGGGACGTTTAATCACAGTTGTATATCGCATAGCGTTCAGGCCGTCATTTTTTTTAATGATGAATTCTTTGCGGCTGAAGAAGGGATTTAGTGTTAATGAGCAGTGTTTTCAGGCATTGATTTTTCGGGTAGGCTCTAATATTTTTCATGCCAGATGGTAGTTCGGGCATCTTTGCCGTTCGGTTTATTCTGATTTGTCGCTGACGTAAGGGGAAAGGCCTAGGTTGGAGGTTGACTCTTGTTTTATCATGTTCTAGGGGTTGCTTGTTACCTATGCTTCATATAAGTTTACGTTCAAGGAAGGGGTTGTTCTCTGCTATGTCAACTATAGTTGCGACTTACAGATTGCTGCACGAGACAGCGCTGCTATTTTTTCTATGGCTCTGTTTGTTGCTGCCCAAACAGAGAGGTAACAACAAAAAATAGATAAATAACGGTTAATCTTCTCTCTACAACAAATGAGGAATTAGACAATGGCAAGCACTATCAAAGTAAACGAAATTATGACCAAAGACGTTCCCACAGTGGGAAACGAAACCACCGTAGCCGAAGTCGTCAAACTCATGGCAGAAAAAGACCTTGGCTACATTATGGTTGAAATGCAAGGCAAACCAACAGGAATTATAACTGAACACGACGTTATCGTCCGACTTGTCACCCAAGACATCCCGCCAAAATCCGTAATAGCTCGTATGGTCTACACCAACCCCATATTCACAATTGACCAAAACGCTACCGTGCAAGAAGCCGTCGATATGATGAAGTACTGGGGTGTCAAACATTTACCCGTAACAGGTGCTCAAGGAGAACTCGTTGGTGTACTCACCGCAGAAAACATAATCTTCGCTGTTCCGGCTATGCTCAAGGAGCTAGAGGAACTCTATAAGCCAGGCTACAAACGCGTCAGGTAAAAAATAGCTTAGAAATCAAGCGGAGCGCCTAGTCCCCCTTTAGTCTTTTTTCAGAAATATATTCTTAGTTTAGTCTATTATGGGGAATGTGGCAAACCCTTTTAATTATACTCCTCTAGAAAATATACCCAAAATGTAGGTGAAACTCATGCGCCAACGCAGACGCGATATCCTATACGAAAAAGCTTGCTACCTAGTTCAATCTGGTAGAGTGGAGCCATTGGGCAACGGCGTCTACAATGTAGTTGGTGAGCATGGAACCTACACAGTTGCACAAGATCCTGCTACTGGTAAACTTAGTTGTAACTGTCAAGGCTTCTTAGGCAAGGGGCGATGTAGCCACAGCCAGGCCGTTGCGTTGCTAACAATTAAACACCCCAAACCTCGCTAAATGGTTCCCCCTTATATGGGCACGCAAATTATAACATGAAGTTTGTCTTTCATATGGAGGTTGGTGTTTTATGCAAATCCTATTAAAACGTAAAAAGCTATTTCGCGTTAAAAGAGGAGGGGGTAATTAACAATATCTCCCTTTTCTTTCTTTAAGGCACAGTTTAATGATTAGCATCCAACTTGACTCTTCCCATTTTAATCACGCTCTATTCTGGCTCAAGTTTTCGAGCGGCTTCCCGTTTTGCACGGCCGACAACGTATTCTACAAAAGCTATGGGTACAGCGGCTAGGCCTAAACCCACAACAACTAAGGTTCCAACATCCATGTTTTTTCGCCTCTTTTTTTGTCCTAATCACACTAACTAAATATTTAAACTTTTTGGATGAACGTTCATAGATTTTGATATAAACTGGACTAAAATTTATAAAAACACTTTAAAACCAAACATATAAAAAGCTTATAATTCAAAAACTTGATATGTGCTAAAATTGGCATTCTCGTGCGGTGAAGGAATTTTCGATTTTTTGTTTCAAGAAACTGTGCATTTGAGTAGCTAAAGGCTCTAACGGTAATATCGAAAAAGGTTTCCTTGATCAAAAAGCGGAAAAGCAATCGAAAACTCTAATCGTTAAGTATCAAATTACTGGATATTGTAACTATTGTTGTTTTTATTGCATTTTGTTCCTCGCGGCTGTCCTAAAGATGTGACAGTGCAAAAGCAGTTGTGTTCTCCTTGAACTGTTAAATTAGTAGATAGATCGTACGCAACCAACTCAATATGTTTTCAGTTGGTGTATATGTCCTATCGGCAAACCTATTTTTTGGTGTGAACCAATAAGAACTTTTTCGAATCGAAAATTGTCTCAATTTTCTGCAATTTTTTCTTTCTTCTCTCTGTACAATTTGTACCCTTTGTTTTTGGTGTGGCAAAAATGCGGTATAATGCCAATGATTGGTGTCTTGGTGTTGATAGTGGTTACCTCCGTGGTTAGTGGTGGCAGTGTTCGCAGTTGACGTCAAGAAAAGAACCAAACAGCTAAAGGTTCCTCTTTTTCTTAGTTTTTACTATTTCTTTACTTTTCCTGATATAACCTAGTGTGGCTAAAACGATGACAATCACTATTATAATAAAAGCGGTTATGGTACCTATGTTGTAGTTTTCTGTTTTGGATTCACTATCTGCTGTGTCCGTAGTTGTGAAGCTCCATGTTCTTGTGCTTGTTGGCGCAAAGCCTTCTGGAGCGGTTTCTTGCCCAAAAGTCACTGTTACAGTATAGGTTGTTTGAGGCTGTAACAGTTCAGCTAGGTGGAACACGTAGGTTCCGCCAAAACCTTCTGCGTGGAAGGTTCTTTCTTTGATGGCAACGTTGGGTATTAGGGTTAGGTTGCATATTTGTGGAGGTCGAGCGAACGTTATAGCTATTGTTGTGTTCGTTGGAACGTTTGTAGTGTTAGGCGCTGGGGTGAAGTTGCCTGCGGCGTACGGCAACTCAATTAAACTTGATGCAGGAGTTGGAGTTGAACTTTGAACTGGCAAAGGGGTGGATGATGCTGTTGATGTGGTGTTCCATGGTTCTTCTGGTGGTGCAGCAGTTGGATATGTGCTTGGACTCGCGATAGGCAAGGGCGCTCCATCAGAAGACAACGGCGCAGAAGCATCAGCTGGTTTATTGTATCCAAAGGGCGTGTAGCGCTCAACCACGCTTAAAGGCATCAAGTTTTCTCCTCCACCAATAACATACAAAAGGTCATCTACAACAGCGACTTGCGGATTATAGCGGGCAGTCGGCAAGGAAGAGGCTGTTGTCCACGAGTCGCTTTCTGGGTTGTACATCAAGTTCTGATTTAGCGCAGTTGCAAATCCGCTTGAGCCACCCATAACATAAACGCGTTTTGGTGCTGCTATCCCTGTGGTGGCACCTGCCGCTGCTTGCACAATTTTGACTGGGGCATGGGTGCCTAAACTCCACGTGTCCGTTGTTGTGTCGTATACTTGCACGTCGTTTATATTCATCCGTATGTCAAATTCATCTTGCCCTCCGATCACGTAGATTTTTGAGTCAACTGCTGCTAAAGCAAAACTTGTAACAGGATAAATCATCGATGCACCTCTCCTCCACGTATCGGTGGTTGGGTCGTAGATTTCTGTTGTGTTTACCGTTGAGTATGGTCCTGCAGTCCTTCCACCTATGACGTATATTTTGCCGTCTACGGCAACCGCTTTTGCTTGAATCCGCCTTGTAGGCATAGCTTCTTTGTTTTCCCAACTGTTAGTTAGCGGATCGTATGCTTGGTTTGTGCCACAGCTTATTAAATCGCCCTGTGAATCCCTTTCTATTCCGCCTCCAATTATGTAGATTCTGTTTTGGGTAGTGGCTATGGCGAAGAGTTCGCGGTATGTTGGCACCTGAGTCTTAAATGTCCAATTGTTAGCCTTAGGGTCGTATTCATAAACTGGGTTGGTTTTGTAGCCTATCGCATATATTTTTCCATTAAAAGCCACCACGCCGTTCACGCCTTGAATAGGTAGCGGCTGCATTGTTTTCCACGAATTTTCTTCAGCAATAACTCCTGTAAATGCACCTTCAGCGTAACTTGTGTTAGCAAAAAGCCGTGCAGATACTGTGGCCAACAGAGACAATAAAAGTATCAAGCAAATTAGCTTTGTTTTCATGTGTAGTTCGTTTTCCTCCTTGCTCGATAAGCCATCAGCAGTGTTATTGTAGACAAAGAAATGAATAGTAAACTTGCCCACGGTGGAAATTCTGCAATAATAATTGGTTCCATAACGGGGTAACGGTCTATGTTGTTTTCGTTAATCACAAACGGTGTATCTCCAATTCCAAGGCCTGCTAATCCAGTTGCGTTGGGGTACCTTGTAAGATAGTCGCTCCAAAAGTTGCCCACCGTGCCGTTGTCCCAAACGTTTCCACCACCAGGCTTCGGATTTAGGATTCCCACACCTGTAACTGAAACCTGTAACTCGTCTCCTGCGGGTCTGTTGTTTATGAAGTTGTTTTGGTAAATGGCGTTGTTGTTTTGTCTGTTTTCGAAACGTATACCCCATTCAGAGTTGTCTTTTATTGTGTTGTATATGATTGTGTTGTCAAAGGCGTCGTTGAGTAAGATTCCGATTCGGTTGCTGGTTATGTTGTTTTCAGCAATGAGGTTTTCGCTTGCATCAAACCACAGCTTAATTCCTATTCCTGTATTGTTCGCTATGATGTTTGCAGTAATTTGGTTGTTGTGGGAATCAAAGAAGTTTATTCCAGTTTCGTTGTTATATACTATTGTATTTCCGCAGAGACTGGTGTTTGCAGAACCCCACAAATTCAGTCCATCTACCGTGTTTGCGGTTATGCTGTTGCCTATGATGGTGTTGTTGGTCGAGACCCCTGTGAAAGATATGCCTGTTTTGTTGCGTGTTATGTTGTTTGAGGCTATATGGTTGTATGACGTAATGTAACCTTTGATGCCTTCGTTGTTGTTTGTAAGAGTGTTCTTAACCATGATTATGCCTGTAGAATTGAAAAGGTAAATGGCGCTGTCGCTGTTGGAAATGTAGTTCTGTTTTACCTGCACGTTTGCCGTGTTCACTATGAGTATTCCTTGTGCATTGTTGGTAAGATTCAAATTTTGCGCCGTTATGTCTGTGCAGTTCACAAGTGCAACATAGCCTGCATCCGAAGTTACTGTTGTACCCTGCTTGTTTATCAGATAAATGATAGGTTTGCCGTCAACAATGTTTGATGCATCCACATCATTGAGGTAGCCTTCTACAGTTTGAAAGAGGTATCCACCTGTTATGCAAAAATTGTAGGTGTTGTTACGTAACTGGTTGTTTCTGAGAGTATTGTTGGAAGAGTAGCTAATGTAAATGCCGTAGACGTTGTCGTTGACTAAATTGTTAAGCAAAAAATTGCCGCTTGAAGTCATACTCATGAAGTCTTCAGCAAATAGCCGTATGCCATACTGGAAACCACTAATCTGCATATTTTCCACGGTTACACCATTTATATTTTTTAAGAAAACTCCTGTAGAGCTGCCATTTCCTTTCAATGTATAACCATTTCCATCCAGCACAATGTTGTCCCGCTCCACAGCCACCGTGTAGCCAACAATATTCTCTGTGAACGTGTAGATATTTCCGTGTCGGTGAATCGGAGCATTTGATGGATCAACACTGCCATCGCTTTTAATCACAAACGCAGGCTGAGGGATTGGAATTGGAAAGAAATTTGCTTCTACCTTCTCTACAAACTGTCCTAAAAAAATAACCGTCAGAAAGCAAACTAAAGCTATGTGTAAAAAACGGTTGTATCTGAATTTTTCCGATAGATTACTCTTTCTCATTTATTTATTCACCACCTTTTGTTTTTCGTCTTTTTGGATGTGCTTTTGTAAACTGCTGCAATCGTTGCTGTTATAACTAAAATTGCAACTGCAGAAGTTCCTGATGGAAACTCGGCAATTGCTTCTGTGCCCAAAATTCTAATGATGTCTACGTCGGACAAGATATTGAAGTAAAGAAAAACTTGAGACCCGTTTTCGTATTCTTCAAACAGTAACGATGAATTTTCATTTGCCAAAATGGTATATGATCCTTTCAGTAAGCTATATGGAAAAGAGACGTTGCAGAATCCTGACTTTCCTGCTTCGTTGTTCACTTGAAAGCTAAACTGTTTAAGTGAGCCGTTAAAATTGAAATCAGAAACCGCTAAGCTACTTTGGATTTTCACTTCGTAAGATGTATTCTCGCTGATTTTCACATCAAAACTTTGAGTGGTCGGGTAGCCGATGGCGTACAAGTTTCCATCGTCAGAACCAACAAAAAGTAATCCGTCAGAAATTGCTGGTGACGACTGAACAGGTCCATTAGTTTTATAGCTCCAAATTAAATCGCCACTGTAGGCGTCCAAAGAATAAACGTAGCCATCGTCAAGTCCAAAGTAAACTTTGCCGTCTGCCACGGCTGGTGATGACGCTGACGAAGCGCCGCTCGTCGGGTGACACCACTTCAAGGCACCGTTAGTCATATTTAAGGCATAAATGAACCTGCTAGTTGTAACATAAGCCACGTCGTAAGCGTTAGCAGGCGTGGCGTTGGTGACGCCGTTTACTTGGTGTTCCCACATTATCATACCCATGTTGTTTAAACCAAACACGGCACTTTTTTCCTCCGAAGTTGGAGCAACGCAGAAAATTTTTGCCGCTTCATCCGTTAGAAAACTTGTTAGGCGGTCGCTGCCACTTGAAAACAAAGTGACGCCAAAGCGCGCATAATCATTTTTTGCCTCAAACCCTGTAAGTCTAATTTCATTGGAGTTTAATTTGGCAACAGCAATCACCAATCCATCAGCATATATTAACCGTTCAATGTCAGATGCATTACGAATAGTCTCATCGAAAAGCCGAACTCCCACTGCTTCATTTAAGGCATAAACAATCTGATTCCCCCCCACAAAAATCCTCGAACCCACAAGCAGTGGCGACGCTGAGCTTGATTTTCCTCCAAGAGACTTATTCCAAATTTGCGTCCCTGAATCCACGTCAAGAGCATATGCTATCCCGGCGTCGCAAGTTATGAAAACCTTGCCTAAACCAATTGTTGGCGTATTAACCGCGGAGCCTGCCCAGAACTCCCAAAGTTTTGCCCCGTTTGTTGCGTTGACTGCATAGAGGTAACCGTCAGTGGAACCAACAAAAACTCTGCCGCCAGTCGCTACAGGAGAAGCTTTTATCGGTCCTGATGTTTGAAACTTCCAAAATGTCTGGTTCCCATTTGGCGCAAGGCTAGGAGTATATCCTGTTCTTTGAGCATCAGCTTGGTAAGTAACCCATTCTTGAGAATTAACAACTTTTGATTCTGCAACGCCTGAAAAAATAACAAACACAAGTATTATAGACAAAAAGAAAGTGGTGTAAACAATTTTTCTACTCATACTTTCCCTTTCCCGTCAACTGTTTCTTGTTTTCTGTGCCAAAACGTCAATCCTAACCCACTTACAGCTATTAACATGATAGCAGCAACGATGGACAACGCAACTGGGTCAGGAGAAAAATCAGCTTGAGTTTTGCTCTTTGAAAACGTAACCAACACGTCGCCACCGAGAGGTTTACCGTACTCCGAAGTTATCGCAAAATTTATAATCTGAGAATCTTCCGCATTTTCAATCGTAAACTCTACTTCTTTTATATTCTTGTTATCGGAGGGAACTGTGAAAACCCTAAGTCCAACTAGGTCGATCTTGGTTTTTAGTGTAAAATAAGCAGTGGAGGTTGGATTTGCAACAGATAAATATGGGCTAACGTTCAGGTCGTATAGAAACTGGTAGCTCTCGTTAACTGTCATGATTGGGTGTTCGTAGTGAATGCCTAAGACAAAGAACTCGGACGGCTTGAACGTGGTTGCAATGATCGCCCAGTCGCCAAGTGCGGTGTGGTGGCGTGCTTCAGAGTACTGTTCAGTATAGTTTTCCCAAATAAGCGGTGTACCATTAAGTGTAACCGAGAGATTTGTTGTATCAGGCGGCGTCGGATAAACCATAAATATGTTCCCTATAGTTTCTGCATTATCACAAAAGATGGGGTATTTTCCTTCAACTATAGCCCATAAGGCACCATTACGCGTAATGATTGTGTAGTTGATATATTCTTTGGGCATACTAAACATCGGCTCTAGAGGAGTAGCGTGAACTGAAAAGTAGACTTTTTCTGAGGCTTCAAGCGTTGAAGCGGTATCGTTTGAGTAAACTAATAGCTTGTGGGCTCCTTCAGATAAACCTGTGACTTGCACTCTTTCGTTGCATATAACAACATCACCCTTATCAAAGCGGTACCCTGTCAAGTCAACTAGCTCATCCGTAGTGAACACTAATGGAACAGTATTCGTAAAATAGGCGCTGTTTTTGAGTGTGTGTATAGAAATTGTTGGCGCCTTAGTGTCTATTGAGAAGGTTACTTCAGAGCTACTCCATACCTCTTCGCTATACTCGGGTGCCTCACAAAGAAGAATGGGTTCTTTGTCTGGAGAAACCCCTCTTTTTACAAGGTTTGCGGCGGATTGCCTGCCTGTCACATTACTTTTTAGAGTATATTTTCCGTCAGAGAGGTCTGTTAAAGTTGTAGAAAAGTCGTAGACCGCTGAACCCAAGGAGGGCACTGTAATATTTCTTAATAGGATCTCTGCCCCGTCTAAAGTGTAAGTGATGAAAGATATCCATGCTCTGTCCTGTGGCGCCTGCAACTTACGATTAGTTGTAGTGGAGGTTGTTTTATTCCAAACTCTAAATTCTAAGTAATCTCTTATTGAGACGTGGATGTGGGAGCTGCGTGTGATATCCTTTGCATGATATGTTCTGCTCTGCGGGGAATCTATAGAAATTGTAGGTGGCAGAGGCGGAGGAACTTTTGGTGAAGGGGGTATACAGTTAGCTTTTGCTCCTTCACCGTATTGCGCTCCAATTGTTAGTGAAGCTAAAAGTCCTGAGAAGATTATTACTTTCACGCTTGCCCTCTTCATTGTATCTCATATACTGTATTAGTCAAGGTTCTTTTTAGTTCTCCCTGCAGAACACGCTGTTCCCACACAGGAACAGTTAAACCTAATTTTGCTAGCTTTTTCAAAAAATTACCTGTGCGCCGCCTCAAACTTGAGAGGCCAGCAGGAAATTGAGGGAAACTCGGAACCTTGTTGCATGATGGAAGCGCTGAATTAGTAATTTCAATTTATATGATTAACCATGTTCCTACAAGCATCAGGGCTATGGCAAAAATTTTCAGAGAAAAAGTTGCTTTGCTGATTTCTTCTTTGAGTATGCTAGGTAAAAATAGACTCAAAAAGAGGACATAAAAGAAAACGTAAAATGGTTGCAGTGCAAAAAACGATGAAGCCAAAGGTGCCTCAATCAAAGACAGTGCTACCAGTGAGCACACAGTACCCGTAATATACAAGCCTTCTCCAACAAAAGCCGTAAAAAGAATCTTTTTCCCCGCTGACAATACAGTGGTAGTCCATTTGCGTCTCAGACTCGGGCGAGAAAGCAAAAGCAAGGTGCCGCAAAATGTTCCCAAGATGTTCCAGAAGAACACTGACCAAAACTGCATAGATTCCAGCAGGAACTTGTCAACTATGGTGTAAGTCGCAATCAGCAATGAGAAAGGCAGCATGAACTTTACCGCTCCAGAGAAAGTTTTCCCAAAAGATTTCCTGTAAGAAATCAAAGTTGCTGCCAAAACTACCACTCCAATGCCTATGTACTGCTGTACTTCAAGTACCTCGTTTAGGAAAACAACTGATAAAAACATCACAAACAGTGGTATGAGTTGAAACAAAGTTGTCACCCGCGAGACTTCTTCAGTTAGGATAGCTTTGGAGTAGAACCAAAATGCCGTAAACGGTAGCAGTCCTGCTAAAACCGCAATAACAGTGAAAGGAAAAGAAAACTTGATAGGTACCAACAGCGCGATTATCAAAGCATAAATGGCGTCGATGGAAGAGATGGTTGCGATGGTGGAGTAGTAGCTTTTGAATTTGTTTGTTATGAGGAACTTCATGAAAACGTTGTTCATAGCCCAGAATGCTGGAGCCAGCAAAGCAAAGAGGTACCATTCCATAATTTAAAAGTGTGGTATCCTCCATAAATAACTACAGGCGCGCAAGACCAACATGAAACATTAAGCCCGTTGTATTGAGAGTTTCACTTCGTTTAAAAACAAGATCTTTCAAACAAAACGTGGATAACTCTTCTGTAACCGCTGTTTTTCAGTGGGTGGAGAGCGTATTCTGTAAAATCTTATATACCTCCTTTATTCAAACGAGAATGTGGATAATATCCAAATAGGAGAGAAAAAAATTGAACTTTAAAAACAAAAATTTGGCAATAGCTTTGATTATGCTGCTAACCGCCGTTCCACTATTTGCCATACCACTCGCCGAGGCACACGTACCTCCATGGACCATCCCGACATACGCCTATATAGTTGCTTCACCAGACCCCGTTGGCGTTGGCCAAACCGTTTTCGTGGTTTTCTGGCTTGACAAGGTTCCTCCCACTGCAGGCGGCATTGGTGGTGACCGGTGGACAGGATTCACCGTTAGGATCACTGCTCCTGACGGAACAACTGAAACCAAAGGACCCTTCACCTCTGATGCAACCTCAGCCGCATGGTTCCTCTACACACCCACAAAGTTAGGTACATACAGATTTGACTTCAGTTTTCCAGGTCAAGTAGCAAGTCTATTTCACCCTGAAACCGGCGTTCGTGGTACTGCCAGCGACTACGTCAACGATACCTTTACTGCCAGTAGTGCTTCTACAACGCTTACCGTGCAGCAAGAGGCTGTACCTTCACCTCCCACTTATCCTCTGCCGACGAGCTATTGGACACGCCCAATTGAAGGACAAAACACCGAATGGAGCAGCATTGCATCCCACTATCTAGGTGGCAGTTCAATAATCGATGCGTTCCAACCATACGGCCTTGCGCCTGCGAGCTCGCACATACTTTGGACAAAACCCCTACAAGACGGCGGCATCGTAGGCGGCGACTGGTCCGTTCCCAGTGCAGCATACTACACTGGGCTTTCATATGAAGGCAAATTCAACAACCCTTTGATTATCTACGGTAGGCTCTACTACAAAGCACCCTTTGGCAACAGCCAAACCGGTGGACCATACACTTGTGTGGATCTGCAGACTGGTAAAACCCTCTGGGAAAACGACACAATTAACCCAACGGCTGGTCAATTGTATCTATATGAGTCGTTTAACCAGCACGGCGTCATCGGCGATGGCTATTTGCTGCAGACTTCTGGCACAACAATAATTGTCTATGACTCACGCACAGGAAAATGGTTATTCAACCTGACCGATGTTCCCTCTGGCACCGAAATGCGCGGTAAAGCCGGCGAAATATTACGCTATGTGCTCAACATAAACGGCAAATGGCTAGCACTATGGAACTCCTCGGCTGGTCCCAACACACCACTAGTGCTGACAGCTGGAAACACAACAAATGCCTTCCAGTATCGACCCATCGGCAAAAATGCTAACATGAGCCAAGCGTACACTTGGAATGTAACAATACCCACATTACCTGCAGGCTCTACTATTCGTCGTGTTATCCCCGGCGACCTAATACTTGGTAGCACTTCACCTACCGTAGGTGGAGCATTCGGCTTCGGCTCACAAGCCTACACCGTTTGGGCAATCAGCCTAAAGCAAAACAACTTGGGTCAACTTCTCTGGATCAAAAACTACTCTGCGCCACCAGGAAACCTGACGCGATCCTTTGGTCCTGTGGATCCTGTCAACCGCGTGTTCACCATGACTGACAAGGAAACGATGCAGTGGCTTGGTTTTGACCTCGACAGCGGCAACCTTCTGTGGGGTCCAGTTGGAAACTTCAGATCTTTCCAGTACTATGGAAGGGTCTCCAATCCTCCAGCCCCAGGCTTTGTAGGCTACGGTAACCTCTACGTTGGCGGTTATGGTGGCGAACTTGTTGCCTTCGACATACGCACCGGAGCTTTAAAGTGGAAGTACAACAACACTTTCAGCGGCGACCAAACCCCGTGGGGATTGTATCCACTGTTCGTTTCAACGATCGCTGACGGAAAGATCTACTGCTACACCAGCGAACACTCACCTAACGTGCCCCTTTATAAGGGTTCCAAAGTACGTTGTATTGACGCTCGAACAGGCGAAGAACTTTGGACCCTCACAAGCTGGTACGCTATCGGCTCCTTTGGGCAGGCAGGCGCACCAATTGCAGACGGATATTTGGTTTACCTAAATGTTTATGACATGCAAATTTACTGCATCGGCAAAGGACCCAGCGCCACTACAGTTGAAGCTCCTTTGACTGCTGTTACTTTAGGTCAGAGCGTTATGATTTCAGGAACAGTCTCAGACCAGAGTGCAGGTGCAAAACGCTTAGTGAATGAAGGCAAATTCACTTTAGTTCCAGCGATGTCAGATAAAGACATGAGCGCTTGGATGGAATACCTCTACATGCAGAAACCTAAACCAAGCAACCCCACCGGCGTAACTGTGAAATTGACAGCAATTGACCCCAACGGCAACTTAATCGACATAGGAACAACCACCACGGATACCAATGGCAAATACGGAGTTATGTGGAAACCTCAAATTCCAGGCAAATTCCAGATAATAGCCAAATTCGAAGGCACCAATTCATATTGGGGCTCTGAAGATACAGCTTACGTTGCTGTCGACGCTGCGCCTTCTCCTCAACCGACAACAGCTCCAACCTCTGCTCCCACAACTCCGCCGGTGACAGCTACTCCAACTGCTCTGCCTTCACCTAGTGTGGTTCCTGAACCTGAAGCGCCAGCGCCAACCATGGACATTTACATAATAGCCACCGTAGTCGTCATTATCGTAGTCGCCATAGCAGTAGCCGCACTCATCCTCAGAAAACGCAAATAAACAACAATTCCACTTTTTTCTTTTGTTTCAAATTATATTTTTCAATGTTTTTATCTTCAGTTTACTTTATTTAATTCATAGAGGTAACCATATACAACATTTGACTGCCAAAAAGCTCCACTTCTAAGGAAACAAATAAACCAGCTTTGTAAAAACTAAATTTTGGAAATGGTTGAATTTGCTGGGACTCCGCAAGAGTCTGAGTTCAGCGGCGGAGATATTTGTTTGTGGTTAGTTTTCTAAGTAGCAAACAGGTAAACTTTACAGCAACCAAAAACAACTTTGCAAGCAAAAGTCAACATTAGCTCTTGTTAGCCAAACATCTGTTGACTGAGTAGACTCTATTTTTTAATATTTTTGTTCACTTTTTAACAAATTCTCGACCTCTTTGGGGTGAGGGTATTACCTACGTTGCTTTATCCTAAACAAAATCACGCTGACTAATACTACAGTAAACAAAATCGCATTAATGTGGAAGGCCGGAAATTCTGGAATAACAGTCTCCGAGTAGAACGTGTGCAAAACATCAGACACCGTGTTAACCGCCAAGTTCAAAGATTCACCGACACGTCTCCTAAAAACGGCGTCATCCCAATTATAGTGCTGATTCATCCATGTGCAGTTCAAGCCGCGTTGGTTCAAATCAAATGTGGTATCCCGCGCCAACTTGACTGTTGCTTCATATGCCGAAGTCACTGTAAGAGCGCCATCATAAACTAGGAAGCTGTCAAAGTCATCCCCGTACCTCTCTGTCCTACCCAACACGTAGTTTTCATAATCCTGGTGATGCACCTCTTCACCCCATGGTGTAGTCGAATCCATAACATGCCCAAAAACCGCTACGTCTGCCACGTAATGCGCCATCATTCCCAGATGCATCGCCGCCGCGCTCAAGTTTCCTTCATTAAATGCTCGTTGCGCCGTAGCATACTCTTCGCTTGCACGTACAGCTGCTGCATCATCAATTAGTGTCCCATCTATAGCGAAGTAGACATGGTGTTTTGTGGTATCGCCCACGCCGCTTGGAGTGTTTTTGTTGTCAGGCAACTCTGTGCCGTAAAAATACCACACAAGGTTATCCGTCAACAACTGTTTCTCTTCGGTTGGTAACCAGTCTAGTGCATGTTCACTTATCCAGTCATGTGTGCCATAAGCCGGGTGCGATATGTCTCCCGTGTAGCCACCGTTGCTCCACGCAAAAGTGTGTAGATCAACTGGGCTCGCAACTATTGTGGCGCATAAAAAAGCAATTGAAAAAAGCAGTGCTACATAACTTTTTGGCATGCGAACCAGAGTGGTTGCCACTGTGGTAATATTCAAATTTAAGTTTTGCCCGTATCGGAAACCTTCAATCGTCCATAATCTGCAATTGATAGTCAGTATGATTCTGAATACTACAAAAAAGGTTTAACAATTCATTATCCTTAAATGTAGGAGTTCTCTAGGGGAAGAATATGCTCTCAGCTACATAATAGGCGAATTCATTTAGAGCGAATATGCTGTGGTTGAAAATGAAGACAGCGCCCAAAGGCTTCGATGAACTGTTACTCGATTCTGTAGATGAGGCTTTTCTTTCCTTGGGAGAATCCGTCAGAAAATCCATTTACTATAACCTTGAAACAAAATTTAAAGTATCGCGAAATGAAATCCCCCAAAACCTCAAAAGCTTTCAGGAGAGTCTTGAAAAAATCTTTGGGGTCGCCGCCAGACTTTTAGAGATTTTAATCATGAAAAACCTTTACAAAAAAATTGGTTGTCCTTTTCCTTTAAAGGAAAATGAGTTACTTGAATTCATTGAATATGTGGAAACAGCAAAAGAGACCTTAGATAAACTTCAAAATTCAGAGTCATATTGAGAGCCAGACGTGCCTGGTTACTTCGGCAACTTTCACATGTGACAGTAGATGGATCTCTCTTTTATTCGGATAATTTTTGTCGAAGAAACAGTAAACAACGGAACCACAGTTTTTATAACCCTGAATGCGAAAGTAGAAGTAAGGAAAGAGACGTGAGCGTTTGGGTAACCCTCCCAGAATCCTCATTATCGACGACGACGAAAACATAAGGAAAGTACTGAAAACGATTTTAGAAGACGAAGGCTACGTCGTGGATACAGCTGAAACCGCCCAGGAAGGTGTAGAGAAAAGTCACAGTTCCTTCTTTAACTTGGCGTTAATTGATATCCGTCTTCCCGACATGGAGGGCGTCGATGTTCTACCAAAACTCAAAGAAACCACTCCCAAGCTACGCAAAATAATAGTGACGGGTTATCCTACACTGCAAAACGCCATAGCCGCGGTGAACAGAAATGCCGATGCATACGTCCTGAAACCTTTTAACGTAGATTCCGTTCTTCAAGTCATCAAAGAACAACTAGAGAAGCAGAAAGAGGAAAAAACCTACAACGAAACCAAGGTTGCCGAGTTTATTGAAAGTCGCGTGAAAGAAATGAGCAGTGAAAGCGACAAAAACTAAAACAACTGCTAACCCTTTTTTTTGCATCCTCAGGAAAATATCTTACCTGTTGTTGCTCAAAAAGAGCTTCTCAAAAAGCCTTCTTCTGTAATTTGCGCTCCGTTTGTATTTATGATTTTATTGCTAATTCGTCGCCAAACGAGTTCTCCTTATGTTTCTTTTCTGAAACAATCAGCAAAACAGAATCTTTTGAGATATATAAAACAAATTAAGTTTTAACGACCAAAAAGCACAACTACTCGCTTGAAGCGGTTTATGAATATCCAACGTGATTGTGTGCATTCCATGCTTGGCTGTAGCCCAAGATTTATCTTTTGATTACAATCGTAATTAAATACTGCACTATGGTTAGTGTATGGGTGATGTAGGCAACCACTACAGTAGCACGCGGGAAGTCGTGAAAGATGAAATGTCCTTACTGTGAATCAGAAGAATTCAAAACGCTAGAAACACGCGACTCGCTGGAAAACACAACCCGCAGACGCAAAGAATGTATAAAATGTGGCAAGCGCTTTACAACCTATGAGTACATTGAAACCGTGGAAATGATGGTTCGCAAAAAGGACGGCAGACTGGAGCGGTTCAACGTTAACAAAATCATAGGCGGATTGCAGAAAGCCTGTGAGAAGCGCCCTGTAACCATGGATCAAATCCACCAACTCGCCGATCGCGTAAGGCAGGAGTTGATGCTGCTCGGAAAAGGGGAAGTTAACTCGCAGGAAATTGGTGATCTTGTCATGAGGAATCTAAAAGGTCTTGACCGCGTAGCGTATATCCGCTTTGCTTCGGTTTACAAGAAATTTGAAGAACCTGAAGATTTTCACCGCGTGCTCCTTGAGGTGAACAATAATGAAGTATGTTAGAAAACGTGATGGAAAACTAGAACCCTTCGATCAAGAACGTATCACTAACGCTATCTGGAAAGCCGCCAAAGCTGTAGGCGGAACAAACCGTGAACAATCTAAGGTCATCAGTGACCAAGTCATAGCGGAGCTTAAAAATCGCTTTGGCGAGGACGGTTGCCCCACAGTTGAGGAGATCCAAGACTTAGTTGAAAAAATGCTTATAGAAAACGGTCATGCGCAAACTGCCAAAGCCTACATCCTGTACCGAAAACAGCACGCAGATATGCGTGAACTAGCCGCGCTCCTGAGTAGCGCAGACCTTGTAGATCAATATCTGGAGATCGAGGACTGGCGAGTAAAAGAAAACAGCAATATGAGTTACTCGCTGCAGGGGTTAAACAACTACCTCTCCAGTACGGTTGTCGCCAAGTACTGGATAAGCCGCATTTATCCCTCCAACATAGCGGAGGCTCACTTTTCAGGTGATATTCACATCCATGACCTTGGCGTGCTAGGACCCTACTGTGTAGGCTGGGACTTAAGCGACCTCCTTATGTCAGGTTTTGGTGGAGTTTCAGGAAAGATTGAGAGCAAACCCGCCAAGCACTTTCGCACTGCCCTTGGTCAAATAGTGAACTTTTTCTACACGCTTCAAGGGGAAGCTGCAGGTGCACAGGCGTTCAGCAACTTTGACACGTACTTGGCGCCCTTCATACGTTACGACCGCCTGACCCAAAAGGAGGTGGAACAGTGCTTGCAAGAGTTTTTCTTCAACATGAACGTGCCCACCCGTGTTGGTTTTCAAACTCCATTTACTAACATAACGTTGGATTTGACAGTTCCTGACTTTATGAAAAACGAGGGCATCATTTTCAATGGAAAAATCACCGAAGACACCTACGGCGATATGACTCAAGAGATGGAAATGTTCAACACTGCGTTTGCCGAGGTTCTGCAGCAAGGCGATGCCAAGGGCAGAGTCTTCACTTTCCCTATCCCCACCTATAATATAACCAAAGAATTCAATTGGGACTCTCCTGTTTCCCAAAAAGTCTTCGAAGTGACCGCTAAATATGGAGTTCCCTACTTCTCTAACTTCGTAAACAGCGACATGAAACCTGAAGACGTCCGCAGCATGTGTTGTAGACTTCGCATCGATAACCGAGAGTTGCGCAAACGGGGCGGCGGCTTCTTTGGTGCCAACCCGCTTACAGGCTCCATAGGTGTGGTCACCTTAAATATGCCACGCATGGGCTACTTAGCCAAAGACGAAGATGATTTCTTCCAGAGATTAGAGCAAAAAATGGAAGTTGCCAAGAGTAGCCTAGTTATTAAGCGCAAAGCTCTCGAGGCGTTCACGGAAAACGGTCTCTATCCTTATAGCCGAAGGTACCTGCGCAACATCAAGCAAGCGTATGGCAAATACTGGAAAAACCACTTCTCAACTATTGGCTTAGTTGGTATCAATGAAGCTATTGTGAACTTACTTGGAGTTAACATCTCATCCAAAGAAGGCACTGACTTCGCCGTGAAAATTTTAACTTTCATGCGTGAGAAACTTGTAGAATTCCAGAATGAGACCGGTGACATCTATAATCTTGAAGCTACGCCTGCGGAAGGTACATCCTACAGACTTGCCAGAATCGACAAACGCCGGTACCCAGAGATTATCGTGGCAAATCAGCGCCAAGTCGTAAATAACCATGCTGAGCCCTTCTACACAAACAGTTCTCAGCTGCCTGTAGATTTTGAAGGCGACCTCTTTGATGCTTTAGAGCATCAAGAGCGACTGCAACCCCTCTACACGGGCGGAACAGTTTTCCACATATTTCTAGGCGAGCGCCTATATTCTTGGAAGTCCGCAGCTGAGCTCATAAAGAAAGTTTCAAGCAACTCACGTTTGCCCTATTTCACTCTTACACCGACTTTCAGTATCTGCCCTAACCATGGATACACCAGCGGTGAACACACACAATGCCCTGTGTGTGGTGCCCAAAGCGAAGTCTACAGTCGTGTTGTCGGCTACCTAAGACCTGTCGACCAATGGAACAACGGTAAACAAGCCGAATTTGCTATACGCAAAACCTTTGATCACTCTTTAATAGTGGCAAGCACGGCTGTCGTAAACTAGAGGCGTGAACCTGCAAATGAAGTTTAGCGGTCTTCAAAAAATTAGCCTCATCGATTACCCAAACAAGGTAGCATCAGTGCTGTTCACGCCGGGGTGCAATTTGTGTTGCGGTTTTTGCCACAACTGGCGCATCGCCGTAGAACCCAAGCCCCCGTTTCTGCAGGAAGGCATAGCTTTGGAGTTATTGGAAAAACGCAAAAGATACGTTGACGCCGTAGTCATTACTGGCGGTGAACCTTGTATGCACAGTGAACTGCCTAGGTTTCTGTTGAAACTGAAAGAGCGCGGTTTTCACATAAAACTGGATACCAACGGGTTTTTCCCTGATGTCCTTGAGAAATGCTTACCCAGCGTAGACTATGTGGCACTGGATGTGAAAACTTCCCCTGCCAAATATAAACAACTTGGGGCAAAAGATACCGCGGGGCTTCTGCGCAGTATAGAAATTCTGAAAGCAGGCAAGGTTCCTTATGAATTCCGAACCACAATGGTTCCTGACCTATTTTTGCCTGAAGACGTCACAGTCGTAGGGAAACTTGTGAAAGGCGCTTTAACGTATGCGTTGCAACAGTTTGTGCCTGAAGACACTCTAGACAAGCGATACCGCGAAGTGAAGCCCTACCCACTAGAAACTATCCGTGAATTCGCAGAGGTCATTAAAAAGTACGCTGAAAATGTGGTATTACGGGTCTAACCCAATTCCTATTTAACCATGTACTGTTAACGGTTAGCAAATTACTATGCTATGTTTTTTATCTCCGTCTGGTATGCTGACTTAAATTGTTTCCTTTTTATTGTTGATTTGGCTGTTCTGTCTGGCAATTTTAGGATTTGGCAAAAAGCTTAAATTTTATATCCCCTACCCATAGGGGTTAGGAACAATTGGAGAGATAAAAGTGAGAATTTATTCAAAAAATTTGTTAACAGGCAATAAATCCAAAATTGCTACTTTTGCATTGCTCATAGTGCTTCTCAGCTCAACTGCAATTGCTACATTACCGCTGGCAAACGCTCACACCCCCCCATGGGATGTCCCCACATACGCATACATCGTAGCTTCTCCTGACCCTGCAGGCGTTGGCGGCACCGTCTTCGTTGTTATGTGGCTAAACTGGCCTCCGCCATCAGCTGCAGGTAGTGGCGGTGACCGCTGGCAGGGCTACATGGTGAAAATCACAAAACCTGATGGCACTACAGAAAATAAAGGACCTTTCACTTCAGAAGCCACCTCTGCTGCGTTCTTCTTATACACACCCACACAAGTTGGAACCTACATCTTCGACTTCACTTTCCCAGGTCAAGTGGCCTCTCTGTATAACCCAGAAAATGGGTTGCCAGGTTCTAACAGTGCTTACATAGGCGACTACTTTTTGCCAAGCAGTGCACGAACAACATTAACTGTGCAGCAAACAGGACCAACAAAAATTCCTGACTATCCTCTTCCCACATCTTACTGGACACGACCTATTGAAGGTCAAAACAGTAACTGGTGGGTCATAGCCTCTAACTGGCTAGGCAGAGACAGCGGTCAACTGCAAGGAGGAGGCGGTTTCGGCGGAGGATACGTTCAACCTGACGGTATCGCACCAAACACGCCACACGTAATGTGGGTCAAACCCCTCCAAGACGGAGGTATAGTCGGTGGCAGAAAAGTCAGCTTTGACGGTCAAGCATACTACATGGGGCTCTCCTACGAAGGCAGATTCGGCAATGCCCTCGCTATCTATGGACGACTGTACTATGATACGCCACTAAGCAACAACGCCGCAAGCGGACCATACACTTGTGTAGATCTACGGACTGGTCAAACACTTTGGACAAACGATCTCATTTCACCCACCTTCGGGCAACTCTACAGCTACGAATCCATGAACCAGCACGGTGTCATACCTGACGGCTATCTCTGGCAAGTTTCAGGCACCACATGGATGGCATACGACCCACGAACTGGCGCCAACGTCTTCAACCTCACTGATGTACCCAGCGGTACACCTGTGATGGGTCCAAACGGAGAAATCTTGAGATATCGTCTAGTCTACAACTCCGCAACTAAATCTGGTTGGCTTGCCTGTTGGAACAACACTGCAGCCATCGGCGAATTAGGTGGAACTACAGGAAGCGCTTTCCATCAATGGAGACCAGTGGGCAAAGTGATTAACGCAAGCGCTGCCTATTCATGGAACGTAACTGTTGGCGCATTAACCGGCTTAGGTAACCCAGCAATCCTGAGCGTTGTTCCAGGAGACATAATAATCGGCACCTCCACACCTATGCCCGCATTCAGCGCTTTTGGCACTCCTGACCCCATGACCTTCTGGGCAATAAGTGACAAACCAGCTACGCGCGGACAAATACTTTGGATACGAAATTACACAACACCACCAGGCAACTTAACCATGGCATACATGGGCTGCCCCAGTTCAGGAACAGTTAACGTACAAGTTGACGCAGTGAACCGGGTGTGGTTCCTCACCAACAAAGAAACTATGCAGTGGTGGGGCTACGACCTTGATACCGGTAACCTTCTGTGGGGTCCAGTTGGAGACTTCCGAGCCTACCAATACTACGGCATCGTCTCTAACCCGCCCGCAGTTGGCTACGTAGCCTATGGCAACCTCTACGTAACTGGCTACGGTGGTATACTCTACTGCTTTGAATCAAGAACCGGCAGACTCAAATGGTCCTACGGTAACGGTGGCCCAGGAAACAGCACAAACAGCGGCGAAGAGACACCTTGGGGCAACTATCCACTGTACATAAGCGCCATAACAGACAATAAGATATACCTCTTCACAAGCGAGCACTCACCCAACACACCCATGTACAAAGGCGCCAGAGTACGATGCGTTGACGCCCACACAGGCAAAGAACTCTGGACAATACTCAGCTGGTATGCTGCCGGCGGCTTTGGTCAATGGGCCAGCCCAATCGCAGACGGTTACCTCGCATACCTAAACACCTACGATATGCAGATCTACTGCATCGGTAAAGGCCCAAGCAAAACCACAGTTGACGCCCCCGCTACCGCTGTCAGTAAAGGCGAAAGCTTACTAATCCGCGGTACCGTCACCGACATATCATCAGGCGCAAAGAAACTAGTTGAAGACGGCAAATTCAATGTTGTCCCCGCAGTAGCCGACGAAAGCATGGCCAAGTGGATGGAGTACCTCTACATGCAGAAGCCAAAGCCAACCGACGCTGTCGGTGTCAAAGTGAAGCTGACGGCAATTGACCCTAACGGCAACTTCCAAGACATTGGCACAGCAACCACTGACGAAAACGGAAACTACGCCATAGCATGGACACCTCCAGTTGAAGGCACATACAAAGTTACTGCAACCTTTGAAGGCACTGAATCCTATTGGGGTTCATCTCAGACAACTTACTTCCTGGTAGGTCCAGCTGCTCCTGTTGCTTCGCCTTCTGTTGCTCCAACTGTTGCTCCTACGGTTGTTCCTTCTGTTGTTCCGTCTCCGTCTGTTTTGCCTAGTGTGGTTCCTGAGCCTGAGTCTGCTGCTGTAGGCGTGGACGTTTACGTTGTCGCCGCCGCAGCTGTTGTCGTCTTTGTGGTTGTTGCTGTCGCTGCGGTGTTTCTGCGTAAACGCAAGTAAACCCTCCCCCCTCTTTTCTTTTTTTGTGAAAAGTTTGCTCGCAGAAAATCAGGCTGAATAGTACTCACGTTAAATATTAATTATAGAAAGTAACTGTATCGCTTCTTCGATAGGCAAACGAAAATTCCATATCTTTTGGAACTTTATACTCCCTCGAGTTTAGTTACTCTAATAGAAGCAGCAGTAACATGGGAATAACCCCTAAAATTAGTGAAGTCATTTGTAGAGCTGCCTTCTTGAGTTCAGGTGTATCTCTGCGGAGTTCAGGAATCAAATCGGACCCCGCTATATAAATGAAGTTACCTGCAGCAAAAGGAACCAGTAGGGGAATGAATCCTTCAACCGTGGAGCCTAGCACCAAAGCAACAATTGCTCCAAGAATAGCTGAAAGCGCCGTCAAAAAGTTAAACATCAGCGCTCTTCTTTTTTGGAAGCCTCCATACACAAGAACGCTGAAATCTCCTAGTTCCTGAGGAATTTCATGAAAAATCACAGCTATAGTTGTGCTCACTCCTATGGGGATGCTGACTAAGTAACTGCCGCCGACAATTAGTCCATCTATAAGATTATGGACAGAATCGCCAAAAAGATTCATATACGCAAAGGTATGGGGGTGTTCTTTTGAAGTGGGAACGTGACAGTGCCGCCACTGCAAGAAACGTTCCACTGCAAAAGACGATAAAATACCTGTGAGTATAAACAGCGCGGCAGTGGTGTGGGTGCCCACTTCTCCCATGGCCTCGGGAATAAGATGGAGAAAGGCATCTCCAAAAAGTCCTCCGGCAGCAAAACTTACTAGGTAAACGAAAATTTTTTTGGCTTTTTTGTCAGATACCCATAGAGTCAATATTCCTATCAAGGAAACGGCGCTGATGATTAATACGCTAATTAGAGCAAACAGCCACTCCATAAGCGATCTTCCATGTATACTCCAAGAATCACAAATTATTAAATTTTGCTAATTTATTAATAAAAACTTATATTTTAATCTGCATAAATTTAATAAGATTAACAATGGGCGTTGTAAGTCTTTCAATTCCAGAAGCACTGTTGCAAAAAATCGATCAACACATTAAAGAGCAAGGGTTCGCGAATCGCTCCGAAATCATAAGACAAGCTCTACGAGCATATTTATCTGAAGCCCGAAAACTAGGTGAACTTCAAGGAAAAATAACAGCCACAATAACAATTGTGTACCAGAGAGGAACCCAAACAGGGCATATAACTGAGGTACAGCATGGTTATAATAACGTTGTTCTAACTTTTCTTCATACACACGTGGAAGAAGGATACTGTATCGAAGTTATTGTAGTAAAAGGCGACGCAAAAACAGTAAACGCCTTCATAACCGCGTTAAAGACAAACAAGCAAATATCGGAAGTTAAAGTTACTCTTCTTTAGGTCTGCTTTCCGACTTAATGATGCGAACGTAACCCCAAAACAGACCCACTCACCCCTTTGCTACAAACTCTTGTAATTCCCTCAGCAGGCTCCCCGACCTGTAGCCTTCAGTGTCTAAAACTACGTACTGAAAGCCCAGCGCTTTTAGTCTAACAGTTATTTCATCGAGGATCTTCATGTCAAGTAGCTGGATCATTTCATCTTTTTCAACTTCTATTCTGGCCAAACCGTTGTGATCCCGCACTCGAAGCTGACAAATTCCTGTAATCTCTTTTATTGCGCATTCTGCCTTATCAACTCTTAGCAGTTTTTCTTTAGTAATTTTTTGGTGGTACGGAATTCGAGAAGCTAAACACGCTAACGGTGGTTTATTTTCAACTGACAACCCCAGCTTTTTGGCTATTTCTCTAATTTCTTGCTTTGTGAATTCACCTTCAACCCATGGACTATGAATGTTAGCCAATTCTTTCACAGCTTTAAATCCTGGTCGGTGATCGGATAGATCGCTGAAGTTTGTGCCTTCAAAAACTGCTCTGAATCCCAACTCATGAGCAAAATCCAAAAGTTTAGTTAAAAGCGTTTTTTTACAGTAGTAGCACCGGTTCTCAGGGTTTTTGGTGAAATTTGGATTTGTCAACTCTTTGGTTTCGACAGTGTACCATTTTATACCTATTTCTTTTGCGACTTTTTCCGCAGCTTCTATTTCTTCATGGGGGTAAGTTGGCGATTTAGCCGTAACGGCGATGGCTTTTTCTCCTAAAACTTTACGGGAAACTGCCGCTAGAGTTGAACTGTCTACACCTCCTGAAAAAGCAACTACAGCCCCGTCTTTTCCTTTCTCTTCAATTATCTTCTTTAACTTTTCATACTTTGAATCTAGCCTGTCCATAGAGGTTCACTTTTTCAGGTAAATTTCTCTAGCCTTCACAGTTGCAGCTTCTGCAATTTCCCTCAGCGGTATGTTCGTTTTTTCCGCTATCCGTTTTAGATCTTCGTACTCAGGCTTAACCTGCACCGCTGCGCCCTGATTATCTTTAACAACTTTCACTTTTACCGTTTCTTTTACGTTTCGAATGAATAAATCAATTTCATGTATTTCCCGGTTCAACACATGTCTCTCACATGTTAAGATTCGAACTCCTAAACTCCCTGTCTCTTTAAGCATAAGCCGCATGAGGCGGTCACTGTCTACCCTATCGGCTATCACTCGAAGAATTTGACCTGGTCGGTTTTTCTTTGTGAAGATCGGAATTAAACTTACATCCTTAGCGCCCTCATGAAGCAGTTTCTCAAGGGCGTAACCTACAATTTCGCCCGGTGCATCATCCAAATTCGTCTCTAAAACTGCAATTTCCTCTCTTGCTCCTAGACGGTATAACGGTTTACCTATGGTGATCCGGAGAACATTAGGCATCTCTATGAACTCTTTGGTTCCTGCACCGTAACCCACATTCAAAGGAACCATGGGAGGATAAAAACTGCAAACTTCATTTGTAACGTTGACTAGAATCGCCGCTCCTGTAGGCGTCGCTAACTCTGCTTCGATGGGTCCACCCTTTATGGGAAAGTTCTTGGACTTGAAAATAGCCAGTGTGGCAGGAGCTGGAGTGGAGATTATGCCGTGGGAAAACTTGATGTTTCCCCCACCGATGGCGACAGGTGTGGTGTAAATTTTTGTGGCAAATAACCCTAGATCGTCTAGGGCGGTTGCTACCCCCGCTATCTCGGCAGGTGTGTCTATTTGCCCTAATTCGTGAAGGTGTACCTGAGCATTTTTTTCGCCGTGAAGTTCCATCTCGGTTTCGACAAGAGTATGGACTGTTTTTGAGGCGAACTCTTGAGCTTTTTTGGAAAGTTTCAAAATACTTGTGGTTTCTTCTACCAGATTTATGAGTTCTTGACCTCTGATTGCGCCTTCCGTTTTTGCGGTTACCTCAATGCGTGTTGCTCTGAAAACTTTTTTAATATCATTTTTTATGCTGACTTTAACATTGGTGTAGCCGTAACGAGGGTTTTCCAGCGTTTTTATGGCGGAAACGATTTTGTCAACGTCTGCTCCAAGACTTATCAGCGCGCCTAGAAACATGTCTCCCGCAACGCCTGTTTGACAATCAACTACAACTATTTTTTTAGAATCAGTTTGATTCACAAGCATGAGTGCCACAAAAGGAAGTGATAATATACTATACTAATATAATGATTATGTCTAATACGAGAGTTGTTCAGAGCATGTTAACTTTAAGAGAAATCCTTGAAAAAATTGCAAAAAACGAGTTGCCTGTGGATGAGGCAGAGCGTCTGTTACATTTTCTTGCTTTGGAGGAGATTGATGAGTGCGCAAAAATAGATGTGAACCGTGAGTTCAGAAGTAAAGTGCCTGAGATAATTCTTGCTGAAGGCAAAACAAACACTGATCTAACAAAGATAGCGTTGAAGTTACTAGAGAGGCGTGGTAGAGTCATTATAAGTAGGTGTTCCTCTGAGCAAATGGTAACGCTCCGAAACTCGCTACCTGAAAGTATTATGCTCCGGTGGTCTGAAAAAGCGCGGTTAATGGTTATCAAAAAGAGCGAAGTTGCTATTACTAATTCAGGGGGCAAGATTGGACTTTTGACTGCTGGGACCTCCGACGTAGGTGTGGCTGAAGAAGCCAAAATAGTTGCTGAAGAACTGGGCTGTGTTGTGCTAACAGCTTATGATGTTGGGGTTGCGGGAATTCATCGTCTATTGACGCCACTCAAAGAATTTGTATTAAAAGACGTTGACTGCATTATAGTGGTGGCTGGTAGGGAAGGCGCTCTAGCATCCGTAGTGAGTGGACTTGTTGATGTTCCTGTCATTGCCGTACCCACCTCTAACAGTTATGGGTTTGGTGAAAAAGGCATAAGTGCCCTGATGGCTATGCTTCAGTCTTGTTCTTTAGGTTTGGCCGTAGTGAATATTGACGGCGGAGTGGCCGCAGGTGCAGTAGCGGCGTTAATTGCCAATCGCGCTGCAAAATTCAGAAAATAAAAAATTGTGTTGCCTCTTTTTTGATTATTTTCTTTTCTGAGGATCTATTGTTGTCGAAGCACTTTGGGTATGTATGCACATTGGGGATCAGAGCCCAAAATATCTCCGGTGTAAAAATACGCCGACGTTCTGCACCCTCCACAGATATCTCTGTATTCGCACACTCCACATTTGCCTTTAAGGTTACTTTTGTCTCTGGCTTTGGCAAAAAACTCTGAACTTTGTATACTCTCCCAAATGCTTCTCAGCGACTGTGTTTTGACGTTGCCAATTCTATAAACATCGTTGTAGCTACAAGGTATGACATCGCCGTTTTCCGCAATGCTCATAAATTTTCCAAAAAAACATCTGCCCAAAAAGAAATGATTAAACCATCTGTCAAAATCAGGCATACCTCTCTGCTTAGCTACCCTAGCGAATGATGGATAGTACACGTTAATCTCAGGTTTGCCCTTATACTTAGACTGTAAATCGTAAAGTTTGTTCCATGCCCACTCATACTGTTGTGGCGAAGGTGCTGCTTTGAGGTTGACCTCCTTTTTACTGTACGGAATCATTCCGTGGTAGATAACCCACCTAGCACAATACTTTTCCGCTAAATCTAAAACATCCACAAAATCCCTTTCAGTAATGTTTGTCACTTGCTTATTTGCGTTTGCAAGCGTGTAAACCAAACAGTTCAGTAGCTTTTCACGAGAAAGTTTCTCAATCGCTACAACCGCGCTTCTGTAAGCACCTTTGCCGCGAATCAAATCATTAGTTGCTTCTGCACCATCAATGCTTACAGACACTTTCACTTCGTTTTTAACCACTTTTTCAAAAGCTTTGTCGTCAAGCAAACGTCCATCAGTTATTATGCTGGTGCTCAAACCAACCTTTCGAGCATAAGCTATAATGTCAAAGAGATCTTTGCGTAAAAGAGCTTCACCTCCTGTTATTCCAAAGAAACTTGCGCCAAACTCGTAGACTTGATCAACAATTTGCTTTGCTTCTTCAGTATTCACTTCATCTGGAAAAGCTGGTTTGCAAGCGGAGGTGCAATGTATACACTTGTAGTTACATGCAAAGGTGCTACGCCAAGGCACAATATACAGGGGTCCTTTTCTTTCCAAATATTTTCCTCCAACTTACACTACAATCTTTTAGCCAAAACCAAATTACTATTTAACTCTTCACCTAGGTACCTATTCTACAAGCTATAGAGATGTCCAACACTGTTCCACACAAACGCATCCCTCATAGCCTCGGCAATGGCGCAGATAGCTCTCCATCCTGTGCAGTGAGACGGTACGATCAGTTTTGGCGCTGTGTTTTTGAGGTCTTTTATTGTTTTCTGGATTATGTTTTCGAATTCTGTGCTTGCTAAGTGAAATCCTCCTATTATAGCGTAAATCTCACTTACTCCTGTAAGATGCTTCGCATAAGAGACGGTGTTTATTATTCCTGAATGTGCGCACCCTGACAAAATAACAAGACCCTTACCTTTAACATTTATAACTATAGCTCGGTCATCCCAGATCCACGGATCAGGTTTCCATGAACCATCAGCGAAGACTCTGTGATTTAGAAATCCTTTTTCGTAACTTGTTTCACGGGGAATTTCTCCCGTTACCAGCGCCATCTTCTCCGCAATAAAATTTGGGTTTTTTGTTTCGACCACGTTGATGTTTGTTAGGAGCTTTTTTGATGGAAACTTTGGATAAGGTCTTACTTTGCCGTCGGCAGAGACGGATCCCCTAGTTTTGAACATATCCTCATGTAGAATCAGAGGTATGTTTGGTTTATCGATTGCTTTGAGGGCAGATAGAAGCCCTCCTGAGTGGTCGTAGTGCCCATGTGATAATACAACCCATTCAATCTCCCTTAGATCCACATTCATGCGCTTGGCGTTTTCTGTGACCCCTCGGGGACTGATACCTGTATCAAACAAAATGCTGACCGATTTTTTACCGCGAAAAAGCCGCACAAGTGTTGAAAAACCGTGTTCAGCAACAGGCAGTTTGTAGTGTATTTTAGCCCATTCTCGTCCGTATTTTTTATTTGTCCACTGCCTGAAGGTTTGAACTTCTTTTCTGGGTGATTTGGAGAGAAAGTCTGCGACGTTATCAATCAAACTTACAATTTCAACATTGTCAACTTCAACGGGTTCAAATGATCCTTTGGTTGCTTTTTTCATATACCTTGCCTTCTCTATAGTGAACCCTTGTATTGTGGAGTTGTTGGGCAACCTACACATTTCTGTTTTTCATAACGCTTGCAAGGTTTACAGTCAACTTCGCATGGTGTTACTGATCTGTTTTGCTGAGCCAGATGTTCTCTTATCTGCAGAAATGGCGAGAAAAATACGTCGCTAATTGGATAAAATTCAGATCGGCGTATTCCCTTACTGCAACGCAGAGAACACTTCTCCATTGAAATACTTTCAAGAGTATCTTGTGTTTCTGCAACAACAAGCGCTATCAAGTTGTAGCCACCTATAGTTTTGAAAATCTGCACCACACGCGGGCAGTCTTTGAAACGATCAAGTAACTCCTGCATTGCTTCTGCACTTTCCATCTCTAGCATAACAATTGCGGCGTGTAGACCAAGCGCTGCTGGATTGATCAATGCCGACACTTTAATTGCGTCTTTGTCTATGAGCTTTTGCAGTCTCTTTTTTGTGCCCATACTGGTGAAGCCAATTATCTTAGACAGGTCATTTAGTGTAGTTCGACCATCTTGTTGAAGTTGTGCAACTATTTTTTTGTCAGTTTCGTCCAAACACTTTCGCCTGTTTATTTTATAAACATGAAGCATTAATAAGGTTTATCTATTAAACCACCATCTCTGTTAAAGGGAAAAGCAAATGTCCAAAAGAATAATCATACCCAGAGAAGAAAAAACTGGAGTAGACTCGCCGATAGCAAAGCATTTCGGCAGAGCACCATATTTCGCAGTTGTCGACTTAGACGACAACTCCACGCGTCTTAGATGTAAAAGCAGAGATTAACCGCTGTGAACGCGTTGAGGTTGAAGGGGTACTATCCAGTAGCTGATTATGTCGCCTTTCACCCATTTACCGCCTAAACTTCTAACAACCTCGTTGATGTCTTCCCATTCACCGCTTAGAAACTGGGCTGGTTTCACTATGAGTTTGTCCCCTTCCACTTTGAAGTTTAACAGTTTGCGTTGTTCAGGGCTGAATTCTTCCTCTATTTTTTCTGTGCTCCCCTTTGTCAGTTGAGTTTTGAGTGCGCCGTCTTCAGGTTTAGGGTTAACTTGAGAAAGTGTTGTTTTAGCCGGCTGTTCCGTGTGAACAGTTAGTTTAGCAGTTTCAACATACGCCAAGGTGAATTCTGAAGGGGGTTGAGTTTCAGGGATATCTTTAAAGTTGTTGCTTCTCACGATTGCACAGATTTGCTTGCAAAACAAGTCACATTTTATGTCTAAAAGCTCTGTGTCGTCGGGGAGATTAGAGGCGTACATCTCTGCTTTTCCCTGTAAGGCTTTAATCAGGTATTCTGGGGTCAGTTTTATCATACGTATTTTCATATTTTTCACCAACAACAGTAAGAGTGTGACTTGCAGAAAGTAACTTAAAAGTATTGTAAACAAAAAAGGCAATATCTAGTGGGCAAAGCAAGATTGTTTTCGCAGCCGTTAGTGTAGGGGTTTCTGAATTAAGATATTCTACAGAAACGTAAAACACATATGACTTAGTATCTTATTATTAGAATCATGCCTGTTGATCCTACAGTTTTTCTGCTTTTCGAAATCGGGTTGCTGATTGTTCTTTCATCTCTTGGCTCAGAGCTGTTCAAAAAAATAAAGCTGCCTGGTGTAATAGGCGCCATTTTAGTTGGTATTTTCATAGGGGGTCCAGGTGGGCTTGGTTTGGTAACTGATTTGGCAGTTATTAATCTGTTGGCGGTGCTGGGTTCGGTTTTGATTCTGTTTATGACAGGGTTGGAGTTTGATGCCTCTGCTTTTTGGAAAGTGGGTAAAAAAGCCTTTCTGCTCACGACAAGCGGGGTGCTTCTCTCTGTGATTTTGGGTTATGTGCTGGGGCTTGCTTTGGGTTGGTCGTGGCAAGCCGCGTTTTTGTTAGGCGCAGTTTTGGCTCCCAGTGGGACTAGCGTGATAGCTTCGATTCTCAGTTCAGAGGGTGCAGTGGATACAAAACATGGTTCGACATTGCTGACCGCCGTCATAGTGGATGACGTAGAGAGTATTTTAATTCTCACAGTAGCGGTAGGTGTAATTTCTGCAGGAACGTTTTCAATAGTTAATTTTATCCGTGTTGGTTTACTTGCAACTTTGTTCATACTCTTCGCTATATATGTGGGCAGCAGAGTTTTTCCTTTTTTGGTAAAACGGTTTGAACAGATTCTGTCTGATGAGGTTCTGTTTGCTGTGCTGTTAGGTTTAGGGTTAATTTGGGCTTTCGTTGCAACCCAAGTTGGGCTAGCCGCGGTTACCGGTGCTTTCATAATGGGTGCCATAATACCGTACCGAAAAATAGGCGAGAAGCTTGCCAACAGGTTGCTTATGATGAAAGAGATTTTCGCCGCGGTTTTCTTTACCAGTATTGGATTAGTTATCAGTCCTTCAGGAATCCTTATGGCTCTTCCAGTGGGTTTGGCAATTTTAGCCGTAGCTATTGTTGCTCGTTTAGCCGGCGGGTTGGGGGGAGGAAGTTTAGCTGGTTTTCGCGGTAAGACCCTTTACGCTTTAACTGTTGGACTTTCCATCCGGGCAGAGTTGTCTTTTATAATTGCCTATGAAGGGGTAGCCATGGGTATTGTGGGTACGGATTTCTTGACGTTGACAGCTATTGCAGTAGTAGGCTCTATGGTTGTGGCTTTGCCCATTTTTTCAAAGTTGATTAAGAAACTCCCCTCAGTTAATGGTGCCTATAGGCTGTAGAGTGATTAATTATGCTTTAAAAGGAGACTTTGCTTAAATTTTAAGCCTTAACCGTGCTTTAAATATCGCTCAGAGGTCAATAAGGTACCCAAGCAGCTAATTCAAGTGAAATCAATCTTAGAAGCAAAAAAAGTTTTACTTTTGTTTTCAATTATCTTAAGCATATAACCATAAGAAGAGTTATGGGTATCCATTCGCCGTCAATCATGAAACCTGCTCTTAATCGTAAATGCTGATTTTTTGAAAAATAGATCAGAAGAAAATAGACGTAAAAGATGCCGAAGAGTAAAGCAGGGATATAGTTTAGGAAGTACCCCCTAAATATACAATAAGCAATCCAAAAGAAAATACAGCTATTTATACCGAACAAAAGTTTCCTAGTTTTCCTAAGCCCGAGGAGATGAGGAATTGTCTTTACTCCTGAAGTTAAATCTCCTTTCATATCTAAAACGTCAAATAAAATTGTGTTAACAAAGATATTAACAAAAATGTATAAAAACACAAGAATGACTTTTTCCCACAAAATTGGTTGAGTAACTATAGGTAAAACAGAACCTGTAAAAGCCCAACAAAAAGCCACCGACAAACTTTTTATTCCAGAAATTTCTTTGATTCTTGGAATATTTTTTGAGAGTTTTACGCTGTAAATTAACCCAACAACCATGGGCGTTATAAGGACACCTACCGCCAACGGGCTACTCATTAAACCTATAAAAAGGCTTAGCAACATGGCTATGAACGCTGAGACAATGAAGAATTTTCTGCTTTTGGGATCAGGCCCGGTTTGGTTAATTTCGTCTTCTACTCTGTCTGTAGCTTTATTTAGGCTATAAACAGAATATGTTGCTAGGAAGGCAGCTAAAAGTAACAGAAAATTGAATTGTTCGTAATAAAAAAGGAACCCTAAAGCGACAACCAAACAACTATTTAGAGCTAAATAAAATGGTGATGTTAATGCAAAAGTTTTTATGTTCAAAACATGAAATCCCTCCAAACTAAAATTTCATTTGGGTAACAACCGTTTACTTCCTTCCATGGTTTGTCTGAATAATTCTTCACCCCAAGCTATAGCTTCAGCGCTTGTGGAAATCAGGTCTTCAGTGTAGTCGTATTCGCCATTTAAATCGAATAAGCCTAAAGAGAAAATTTTGTCTGATACAGTCAATGCCACTTTCAAGTTGCTGTCTTTAACAAAAATTTTGAGTTTTTCTTCAATTAGGTATTTTTGAAAAAGCTGTGCGTCAGCAGAGCCTAATGTTTTGTTAATTACTTCAGGAGTTAAAATTAACTCTGCAGTGCCGCCTTGGTTAAGTAGATGTCCAAAAACATCTACAAAGTCTTTATGAAATATCGGTGATATTCCAAGTATTTTTTTGGAGTTTAGAAGTGCATTGATAAAAGTTTCATGCACTTTACCAAGTTCCGAGGTTTCTGCTTTGATCAACGATGCCCCTTTTAGTGAACCTATTCTGAGAAGTAAGTGCTCGGGGATAGTTGTTGTATCATGTTTTACCCAAAAATCTCTTAGTTCCGCCATTGCTTCTGTAGCTGCAATAACCTCTTTGCAGATTTTTGCTTCAATCAAACCTAAAGGTGTCAATTTATAGACTCCTTGAACCTTAGTGGTGAGTAACATTCTTTCAAATTCTTTTAATACATGTAAAATTGTGGTTTCTCTTGTGCCGATAGCTGACTTTAGATCAGACAGTTTTTTGTTTCCATTTAAGAGGTTTGTGAGGATTCTAGTTTTGAGTTCTGATCTAAAAGGCGTAAGATAGTCCATTAACCTGCCCCTGCTTACTTTATTAGCGTTTATATTTAAGTATCACGTGTATGTGGCTCATCTGGGAATTTGTTTTATTAAAAGCAGCGCTTGGACACTGCTTTTAAAAAGCAATTTTTCTCGTTTACAGCAACCTTTTTAATGTTGTCTTCACATGAAACATCACGTTCAAGTGTGATGTTCCCTTTTGGGTCGAAATAAAACTGATGCAGAAAAAAAGTTGCATAAAATAACTTGCACCTGCGGTGCAGAGATACTTTTGATTCCGGACGTTCAGATGATGAATGAAGCCATTGAAAGACACGTGGAAGAACACAAATCTAACTTACCTCCAAAGGAACGTTCAGATTATGAGCAAAAAATTCGGGATTATTTGATTAGCCAAATTTTTGAAAAAGTAAGCGCGCTCAAATAGAAAAGAGCGCCTCAACCATATTCCATCTAAAGCCGCCTGCCTTGCTTAGTAATTGAGACTGAAATGTTTGGTGGCGAACTGATGAAGAGAAGGCACAAGCCCACTCTAAGTAACAATCTGTTTACCATTACTACCGCTTAGTATAGCCTATCTCCGCCGAAATAGCTGTGACAGAACGCCTTCCAACGCCAGACATCGAAGAAGGCTTCATTGCAGAAACCAAACAGGTCACGGGGCAAAAAAGCTACGGCCTGCAGGTGAAGGCTTACCTTGCCCTGTTCCTAAACGAGTACAGCATACAAGACATCCTAACCCAAGCCACAGACACCAAAGCAGCTCACATCCTGCTGACACTGCTAAACACTGCACTGCAAGAAAAAACCTGAAATTATCTATGTTTGGCTTCTAAAACTTCAAGAAACTCGCGAACTGAGACCACTTTAATTTTCTCGAAATTATCCACTCTTAACAGATGCTTATCTCCGCTAACCACATAATCAGCCTTTGCCTCAAGAGCGCACTCAAGAAACTTGTCATCTGCGGGATGCTCCAAAACAACCTTAACCCGTCGGGAAACCTGAACGAACTGGACGACCTTAAGCACAGCTTCAATTAACTCTTCATGACGCATGTCTTCAACTTCGTAAACCTTCCTCAACTTAGGATAGTTTAGAACCTGGCTGATTTCTCTGAGAATCTCCTCAGACGCGACAAGACGCACTTTTCCCTGCTCAGACGCCTTTATGATTTCGACTGGTTTTCCACCCCACAGCAAAGCGGAGACCCAAACGTTCGCGTCAAGAACTGCTTTCGGCGCGTGCTTCTTCGATGAGGGCACCGACGTCTTCCTCCGACAAACCCATCTGTCTAACCCGCTTCCAAATAGGCTTTAGGGTTTCTTCAAAAGACTTATCCACTATCTTCTTGAGCACAACCGTGTCATCTATGGCTATTGCTAAGATTTTTTCGCCCTTCTTGAGGCTGGCGGCTTTGCGCACGTTCGCAGGAATAACCACTTGGCCTTTGGAGGAAACCTTAGTTGTTGATGCTTCCATTCCTATTCACACCAGACAGTAAGAACTTTCTTACTTATAACCATAACGCAGCCTCGACAATAAGGTAAGGCACACTGTTTCAGGGCAAACGTTTGCTTTCGCTGGAATACACAAAAACCAACAGGAACCTGCATAAACAGTTGGGTAGAAGGACAATAATTGGTAAAAAATTTGTGTTGTTCTTCTTTTGGCAGCAGTCACACCCCAAATCTTTGAACAGTTGACGGTTACCACCACCAAATCAATTTACTCTCCAGTAAACATAAGAGAAATAGCAGCGTGGCCTTTTTCACACTACACTACTAAAACCAATGCTATTATTTTCTCGGTAATTGAAAGAATAAGACTGTCGCCGTAGTCACTTCTTCTGCTCTCGGTAGTAGCTCGCACCTCTGAATCACACTAGACTCCTGCTTCCGTTTGAGAAGCGTGAAAGAAGAAAAACTACATTTTCCAAGGAAAAAGTCAATTTTTTCTTCTTCCCGAGAGAAGTTTTTGTTGGAACTATAAACCACAGCGAACAACAGCTACAGAAAGAGCTCCGCTGATAGAAGAAAAAATGTAGAACCACTCTGCCTTCTTCAAGCAATATATATGAATTAACCCTTAAGAAACCCGACTAGCCATCAACAACTATTATGAGCATGAAATAACAATAAAAAACTTAGTAAACAACGCAACACCAATTGGCAATCAAACTTCAAAACTCGAGACTCAAACAGATAACCTTCCAAGCCTTCTGCAACTGGAAGGCAACCATGAAATACCACAAAACCAGAGCCATTTTGCACATAAAAGAAATTTTAGCCCACAAATTTCTCTTTAAAACCACGCTTTACACTCACCTTAGAAGCTTAAGACGACGAATACAAAGCTAAAGTAGCGCACTCAGAAGAAGCATGCACCGTCTAGAATCAGGCTTCGGGTTTGTATGCGACTTCGGCTACAACAGGATCTCTTCAAAAAACGGAACTAACAAACATAACCACAGCAACCGCCAGAGTACCGGTAACCACTAGAAAGCATGTATAAGTGGACTGGGGGGGATTTGAACCCCCGACCTCTTGAGTGCAAGTCAAGCGTTCATGCCAACTGAACTACCAGCCCGCAACCTAGTTTTCTGAATGTTAAAGGGGTTCTTTGATATTTAGTTTTTGTCTGCTCTCAGTGACAACCATAAATTTTTTGGTCTTTCAATCAGATTCTCTGAGTTTTTACTGTTACGGTTCTTCACCAAGCAGTCTAAGTGCATTGGTAGAACCGTAAAACCTAAAGAACCACACCATCTCAATCTAATTTGTAGAGGCGCCTAAAAAATGATAGAGTTGAAAATAGTTAAAATTGACTTACCAAAAGACGCCAACTTAATCCTCGGGCAAGCACACTTCATCAAAACTGTGGAAGACCTAACCGAAGCTCTCGTAAACGCAGTGTCAAACATAAAATTCGGCTTAGCATTCTGCGAGGCCAGCGGCCCTTGCCTTGTGCGACATGAAGGGAACGATGAAGAACTCCGAACCGTAGCTGCCCAAAAAGCTCTCGAGTTGGCTTGCGGTCACAGCTTCCTGATTCTTATCCGCAATGCTTACCCGATAAATGTGCTTGATCAACTTAAGAAAGTGCCTGAAGTTTGCACCATTTACGCCGCAACCGCCAACCCGCTAGAAGTAGTTGTTGCTGAGACGCAGCAGGGCAGAGGCATCATGGGTGTAGTGGACGGTTTCAAGAGCAAAGGCATCGAAACCGACATTGAAATCAAAGAGCGGCGTATGTTTCTCCGAAAGATAGGATATAAACTAAGCTGACAATAGATATCCTTTTATCTTTCTATACGCGGATTTAATTCACTATTTTTTTAAATTACAAGTTTGATGTCTTCGCCGACTTTATGAAGCTGTGGTTTGATCCAAATTGTTTCAGTGATGCAAAACCTTTTTAGAGCCGTTTATTCCTCAAAGGGTAACTCATCATTTGACGATTTAAAAGGTTGTTTTAATGGATAACCACCCCTTAAATCAAAACTCCACCAATGTTCATAGACAAAAATTTCTTGAGCAACAGCAAATTCTCCGTGAGCGGACGCGTAAAATTAAGCATAAAATAGCTGTTATAAGCGGAAAAGGCGGCGTGGGTAAAAGCACTGTAACCGTAAATCTTGCTGCGTCTTTCGCGAGATATACCAAACTGAAGAACGTGGGCATACTTGACGCTGATATCCATGGTCCTAGCGTTCCTCGCCTTTTAGGTTTAACTGGACAAAGATTAAAAGTTGGCCCGCCAGGTGCTTTTCCAGTTACAGGGCCGTTAGGTATCAAAGTTGTCTCTATAGACTTCCTATTGTCAGAGGAAGCACCAACAATCTGGCGGGGTCCACTAAAAATGGGCGCCATACGCCAGTTTCTTCAAGATATTGTTTGGGGCGAACTTGACGTAATTTTTATTGATTTGCCCCCTGGCACAGGTGATGAACCTCTCAGTATAGCACAACTTCTGCCTGAAATCGACGGAGTCATAGTAGTAACAATGCCCAGTGAACTTTCCAGCACAATAGTTAAGAAAGCCATAACTTTCGCCAGACGTCTCAACATGCCCATCATTGGAGTGGTTGAGAACATGAGTGGGTTTGTGTGCCCACACTGCGGCGAAAAAGTTGAAATTTTTCCGTCTGACGGCGGCAGAAAGATTGCCAAAGAAACACAAGTGCCGTTTCTAGGCAGCATTCCTATTGACCCCAAGGTCGGTGTCGACGCAGACAAAGGTTTACCCTTTGTCCTTTCTGATGCAGATTCTTCAACCGCAAAGTCTTTTTTGGAAATTGTGAAAAAAGTGGAGACGTACCTCTCAGCGAGGGAAGACCTAAAAGAAACTAACCATTGAGAAAGTGTATAAAGAGTTGGAGGAAACGAAAGATGTTTTCGTTGCTCCGCTAGGGTTTCTATTTATTTGCTTATGGTTATTTCTATCGTGGAAACCATTCTGGACTTGGTCTCGCCCTCACGTGGTGGCATCTCAGCTGTCCCAATTTCTATCTTTGTGACTTTGAGGTCTTTGATAAAGCGGCTTCGGGCGATTTCAGCTACGTCGACGGCGGTCGTTATTGCTTGGCCACGTGCCTTCAACGTTATTTCTTTTTGGTTGCCTGAAGAAAAGGCAGTTATGATTGCCAGCACATAGCTCATGGGGGGTTTGTTTCCGACGAATATAACATCTTGTGGTTTTTCAGCCATTTTTTTTATCCTCCTTTTTCTGTTGGTAGGTTACGTTCTGTGTTTCTTTACAACAAAGAACGCTTATTGGGATTATAGTTGAACTAGTTTATAAATTCACTCAACTTTAACCTGATTTAGGTGCCAGCTTGTTTTAAACTGGCTGTCGTTTTTTGCAATTGCTTGAGTTTTAGGTTGTAAAAAGGCGGGTGGAATGGCTATCTATTTAAGACTCTCCATTTCCATATTATCTTGAGGGGCGAGAGCAACGACGCAAAAAACAGACGCGTTAATTGCTTACAATGTTTTGAAAAAAAAGATAATCAGCAATGGGTTTTGCACTTTATGCGGGGCATGTGAAGCTGCTTGTCCAGTGGGCGCATTACAAGTTGACTCTGAAAAAGTCCATCGTTTACATGAATGCTCTAAAGACTTAGATTTGTGCCCCATATGCTACGAAATTTGTCCCCATTCCGAGGCCCTCTTACTTAGAGCCTTAAAGTTTGTGTCGGATGCTCCTGTAAGAAATGAAGCTTTAGGTTACTACAGAAAAGTTGTACTCGCCCAGGCAGTGGACCCAAAACTCAGAGAACAAAGCCGCGGAGGCGCAGTTGTAACTTCGCTTTTGACGTATGGTGTTGAAAAAAAAATTTTCGATAGCGCCATAGTTTCCAAGGCGGAGACTGACAATCCTGCTAAACCTAAAGCTTCAGTTGCGCTGGTGCCTGACGATATTCTTTCCGCAGTTGGTAGCAAATTCTTCCCTTCATCGGTAGCCAAAGCATACGGCAGCGCAGTTTATAGTTACGGAAAAAGCAAAATAGCTTTCGTAGGTGTACCCTGTCATGTTCTTGCCTTGCGCAAGATGGAAGCATGGCAACATAAAATAGGCAACAAATTGGCTATAACACTGGGCTTGTTCTGTTTCGGCTCATTTTCTATGTTACCGCTGTTAGAGTATATAGAGAAAAACTACCACGTTAAACCTTCAGAAATTAACCAGATGCGTTTGTCCTCTAAATTTGTGGTTCAAACTGACAAAGGTGTCATCAGGATTCCCATAAGTGAAATTGAAAATCATATCTTGCCCAGCTGCAGAACCTGCACAGATTTCACAAATGAACTAGCCGACATATCAGTGGGTAGCGCCTACCCCTTGGAAGATTGGTCAACTGTGATTATTCGAACCAAAGCTGGTGAAGACTTCTTTTATGAAGCGGTGGAAAACGGCATTATCAATACGTGGGTTATACAGCAAGAACCGGCAGTGTATGAACGCGTGGTTCGTGCCGCTATGGAAAAACGTAAAGCCGCACTTGCCGAAGCCAAGAAGATGGAAGAGACCTACGGTTACTTGCCAGTATTGATGTTACGAGAAACCGACGTACTAGAGAAAGTCAAAGTGGAAGAAATCATGACACGCAACGTAAAAACTGTGGCTCAAAGCATGCTTATAAGCGAACTGTTGGAGTTGATGGCTAAGCAACACCACATTGGATACCCAGTCGTTGATGATGACGGGAAACCTATAGGTGTTATAACTCTCGAAGAAGCAGCTCAGGTAGACAAAGAGCAAAGAGACAAAACAACCGTTAAACAAGTATTTCACAAGAAACCTGTATTCGTTAATCCTGGTGAAACCGCTTTGGACGCATTCAAGAAGATGAGTAAACACGAGGTTGGGCGTGTCCTCGTTGTTGACTCTACTAATCCAGTGCAGATACTGGGCATGATAACCAAGACTGATTTAATGCACATCATGATAGAGCAGTAACGCAGCTAGCTTTTCGCCCCTCACCTCTGTTAGAGTTGAAACCCTCTCTTTCCATAAACCGCAAACTAAACCGTTAAGACCTTCTATCCTTGTACAATTTGGATTTAAGTTCAAAAAAGAGATTTTTTAATAGGTGAAATTTAAATCCGGGATTCTTAATCCCTAAACTAAAGAACGCATCTTGCGGTCTATTAAATGGCGGAAACACTTAATGAGCAAAACTTTGTCAGAGAAAATCTTTGCTAATCACCTTGTAGCAGGAAAGCTCAAAGCCAATGAGCAAATAGGTTTAAAAATTGATCATACCCTAACGCAAGATTCCACAGGTACGCTGGCTTATTTAGAGTTTCAAGCTATGGGCGTCCCCAAAGTCAAAACCCAACTCAGCCTAAGCTTTGTAGATCATAATATGCTACAAAACGACTTTCGTAATGCAGATGACCACCGCTACCTACAGTGCGTCGCCGCTAACTACGGTATTGTGTTTTCACGTCCAGGCAACGGTATATGTCACCAAGTTTACTTAGAACGATTTGCAAGACCAGGTTTTACGCTTCTGGGTAGCGATAGCCACACTCCCACTGCAGGCGGCATGGGTATGATTGCCATTGGGGCAGGAGGTTTAGATGTTGCAGCCGCCATGGCAGGCGAACCTTTCTTCCTTGAAATGCCCCAGATTATTGGAATAAAATTGACCGGCGCTCTTTCTCCGTTTGTTTCCGCCAAAGACGTAATCCTGTCTATTCTACAAAAACTTACAGTTAAAGGCGGCGTAAACAAAATTCTCGAATACTTTGGTCCAAGTGTAAAAACCTTATCGGTTCCCGAAAGAGGCACAATAACTAACATGGGCACCGAAACAGGCGCCACCACATCAATTTTTCCCTCAGACGAAGTTACCCGTCTCTTCCTCAAAAGTCAAGGCAGAGAAGATCAGTGGGCGCCTTTGGCTGCTGATGCTGATGCTGTTTACAGCGAAGTTATTGATTTAGATCTGAAAACAGTACAGCCCCTCATTGCCCTGCCTCATAGTCCAGACAACGTCAAACCCGTCAGCGAAGTTGAAGGCACACCTGTAGACCAAGTTTGTATTGGAAGCTGCACCAACTCGTCTTTGCGTGATCTAAAGTTAGTTGCAGCACTTTTAAAAGGCAAAAAAATCAGCGACAGCGTTAGCCTTACAATTTCACCTGGTTCAAGGCAGGTTCTAGAGAACCTGGCAGCAAGCGGCGATTTGGTCCACCTTATACGTGCGGGTGCACGGGTCATTGAGAATGCTTGCGGACCCTGTATTGGTATTGGGCAGGCACCTCCAAGTGGAGCTGTTTCATTGAGGACGTTCAACCGCAACTTCAAAGGCAGATCTGGTACACAAGACGCCCACGTTTACTTGGTAAGTCCTGAAACTGCAGTGGCGGCGGCACTTTACGGCAAAATAGTTGACCCACGAAAACTCGGAGAATACCCCGCCTTGAGTATTCCTGAGAAACTATCGATCAATGATAACATGTTTATCTTTCCAACGCCTGCAACCATCGGCAAAACCGACATTGTTATGGGGCCCAATATTAAACCGTTACCTGCTTTCCCACCCTTACAAGGCACCCTGAAAGGCGAAGTTCTGTTAAAAATAGGTGACAACGTTTCCACCGACGAAATTCTGCCTGGCGGTTCAGAAATAATGTCTCTGCGTAGCAACATACCCGAAATTAGTAATTATACGTTTTGTCGCGTCGACGCAGACTTCTCAAAACGGGCTCTCCAGAAAAAGGGCGGTTTCATTATAGGCGGCGAAAACTACGGTCAGGGTTCCAGTCGCGAACACGCTGCGTTAGCCCCAAAATATTTAGGTGTAAAAGCCGTAATCGCTAAAAGCTTTGCACGTATCCATTTGGCTAACTTGGTTAATTTTGGGATTTTACCTTTAACCTTTGCAGACAAACAGGATTACGACGGTATAGCACAAGGTGACCTATTGGAGTTAGATGCTACTAAGTTAGAGCGCATCCTTACAGTAAAAGACACCACAATAGGCTTAGCTTTCCAAGTTGAGCTAGACGTCAGTGACCTTGACAAAGCGGTGATTCAGGCAGGTGGTAAACTGGCCGCTATAAAGCAAAAACAGCAAGTTCCCACCAGAAATCCTTAGCCAATTAGCTTTTTAACAAATGAAACTTTTTTTGCCAAATAAATAACACTAAAGCAGATAAATAGTGTAAGTAAGGTGAGTAACGGCACTTCAAATATGGGGTTCATGGTGGTTATGCTTATTCTGAATCCAAAGAACCCTTT
Source organism: uncultured Candidatus Bathyarchaeia archaeon (assembly GCA_964582085.1). Taxonomy (GTDB): domain Archaea; phylum Thermoproteota; class Bathyarchaeia; order Bathyarchaeales; family Bathycorpusculaceae; genus JADGNF01. The sequence goes on from CAZOPV010000002.1 coordinate 120,510, forward strand.
CTGTAGCGCCTCTAAAACCATCACGTGGAATAGGTAAATCGGCAAGGTGTTTTGACTGATTTGTCTTAAAAGGCTGTTGAATCGTGGAATTCGATTTTGGATTTTGGCGACTGGGGCGTTGGCTAAAAGCATGAAGAGCGCCATTGATGCTATAATAACGCTGAAGCTGGTTGGTTCATAGAAAATTTGAGTGAACCGCTCGCCGATGGTGCCCGTTACAATGTAGGTACCCATTATCGTCCAAGTAGTGCCAGCAAAAAATAAAAGAAGCAAAAACCAAGAGCGTGGGCGTATCCGTAGGAGGTACGGTCCTGCAAGAAAATAGCCCACTCCGCCGGTCATTACGAAAACCAAGCTAAGCAGGTTAGATGTTTCAAACATGTTGAGAACAGGAAGTATGGCGGTTCCTATAACCCACAGCCACAAGAAGTACCTTATGACTCTCCACTCAGCATATGCCACTATGACACGCAAAAGAGGTGTAATCAAGTAAAGTCCAGTGATTAAATAGAGAAACCAAAAATGAAGATATGGTCCAGTTAATATGCCGTGCAGCACCGAATCAAAAGTTAGTGTTTCACCGTTAACAAAACCGCGCCATGCAAAATAGGCTATGCCCCAAAACAGAAACGGCAAACCTATTCTATCTAAGCGCTTTTTGAAGAAAACACGTAATGGTTCATTCAGTTTGGAAGGTTGAAGCAGGAGCGCGCCACTCAACATTATGAAGAGGGGCACTGCGGGTCGTGCGAGGGAACCGTATATGTTTGAGACCCACCATCGCGTGACTTCTTCCGGAGCCATTATATCGACGGCTACGTGGGGTTCCGTGGCAACATGGAGAAAAATAACAAAGGTTATCGCTACTACGCGGATAAGATCTACATTAAGTCGGAGATCGCCGTTCTTCGCGTTCACATTCTTATCCCTTTTATCAAATTTGGTAAGCAACGGATCATTTATAAAATTTAACTTACGTCCACTCTATGTACTTCTGTAAAAAGTAAACTTGAAAAATCGGTTAACCTTCAAAATTTAAGGCTTCGCCTATTTCTTCGGCAATAACTTTTACCCCTTCACTGGTAGGGTGGACGCCGTCTACAAAGTGTTCAGGGTGGTAAGCCAAAGCCGAGTAAACATCAATTAAGGGCAGAGACAACTCATCAGCTACCTGCTCAATTTTGGGGATTACTCCTTGCTCTAAATTTGCGTCTATCGGTCCCAAGGTGTTATCAAAAATTGGTGGCGGTTTTACTATCCAAATCTGTGGTTCACTTGGTAACTCTTGGAATTCAGCAATCAGTTGCTTGTAATCTTCTACTAAACTGTCAACATTCTGGTAAACGCTTGGTATTGCATCGTTAGTTCCAAGCATAATCACCACAACATGGGGCAGAAAATCTTTAGCTTGCCGAAACGCTGTTTGATTCATGTACGGTTTGTAGGAGCTCAATGAAATTGTGGAGCCGCCAACACCAAAGTTACCAACTTTGTAGTCTGAACCGAGACGTTTCCATAATTCATTTGGGTATCCGTAGCCTTCTGTGATGCTGTCGCCAACACATGCAATACGGATCGGTTCGGGATTACTGCCTAGTTTGCCTATGAATAGTGCACCTACAAGTAGAGTAGCTATAACGATTATGACTCCAAGGAGCAGTTTATTTTTTTTCGGCATAACTTTTCCTTTTATGCGTAACTACTTTTAACGAACTCCCTAAATTACGGGTTGCTGACGTTTATCTTTTGCTCCGAAAATTTTCTTTTTTTGAGGTAAAACACGATGGTAATAACCGCAAGGATTATTCCGACCACTGTTAAAGCTGATTCTATTGCCAAGTCAGTTCCCTTTACTGGCGGTGTTGGTGGTTTAGCCTCCAGATATATCAGGGGAAATCTGTCTTGGTTCTGTTGATCAATCACGTATGGCTCATCACCTACGCCATCTCCGTTTACGTCAGTGCCGTTGTAGTCGCTCCAGTAGTTGCCTCTGCTGCCGTCATCCCAAGTGTGTACTGCTTCTTCAGGATTGTAGGTTTCGCAGAAACATCCGCTAAATTGTACAGTGTTGTTCACAAAACTGTTATACGTCAAGACGATGTTGAGTGGTTCATTGCCGGGTGTGTTGACGCCGAAGAATATTCCCTGTTCATTGTTTGCGATGTAGTTTTTTGTGATGGTGTTGTGGTCGCCTGAAAGCAAAATCCCCACAATATTGTTGGTCACGGAGTTGCCTGTAATGGTATTATTGGAGCTCCAAATATACATTCCAATGTAGAAGTTTTTGATGTTAACGTTTTTCACTGTTAAATTGTATCTGCCTCTGCTTGCGATATCTATCCCTATGGTCCACGGCACTGTACTGGTTTCTTGGTTTGGGCCTTCCCCAACTATCCAGTTGTCTGTCCGTGTTCCGTTATATGTTCCGCGCAGTGTGTAGCCTGCGCCATCTATCACCACGTTATCTCTGTCCACCACAATAGAGGCGTCAACATCAGCTGTGAACGTATAAACATCCCCACTACGTTGAATCGGCACATCTGTGGGTTCAAGACTCCCATCGGCGTTTATGCGAATCGTTGATACAGCATCGCCTGACTTCGCCCTTTCACCAGTTGATATTGCTAAAAATATAATCAAAACCACAAGAGAGACTCTCATAAACTTAGCTTTTTTCATTTTGTCGCCCTTCTTTGCTTTGTAAGTCAAAAGTTTTGCTGTTTAGCCAGTTTCTAGATTTACACACGGTTTTTCCTGCAACCTTGAATTTTAGGCAGTCTTCTTCTGGGCACATCTCAACACATCTCAAGCATAGCAAACACTGAGAAGTAGTTACGTCGCCCCCTTTAATCTCATAAACTTCGGTGACCTGAGTTGGGCAAACCCTCTTACACACACCGCATTTGGTGCATTTTTCTTCAACTTTCTCTAAGCGTACTCCTGAAATCCACTTGAATGGTGGAAACCTATTAAATAATGCAATCAAGCCGCCGAGGGGGCATATTCTGCACCATGAACGCCTAAAGAAAAACGCCGCCGCCGTGACCAGCACCAGAATTGCTATATTCAGTGAAGTTAAATATTGCCCCAGATGCCAAAAGTCTCCAGTGGTTGTTTCAGTCATCCACTCCCACTTTATCACGCCCAGTGAACCCTGAGCTAAAAGGCAAAGTGGCTTCATGGGGCAAACTTGACAGAAAGGCGCCGAGAGATACTGGTACACAAACCCGCCTTTTTCAGTTCCCGGCACCAACTGCATACCAACGATGGCTTGGGCGCCAAAAACTATGCTGATTACAAAAAGTAACGCTAAAATTACGTAACTAAGCTGATGAAATTTCTCGTTGAAGTTTTTAGAGAAATCTCGATGTTTAATCTTGAGCGCTTTCCTAATACGTGTTATCACATCCAAGTACAAGCCGAAGGGACAAACCCACCCACACCACCACCTCCCCAAAAGAACAGACGCCACAATGACTATGCCGAAAACGATTGCTAATCGCTCCAAGCCAGGCAAAATGTAATCCACGCCCCAACCGCGTCCCACATTCCAAAACGGAAAAATGTACGTTTGCATCTGCCACAGCGGACACGTTATGGTTCTGCCGCAGGGGTACCAGCACCCGAAAACAGGAATCGGCAATCCATCAGGCAAAGGTCCTAGAGTGTCAGTTCCTATTAGAAACTCATGGGGCGCAATTTGTTCGGCTGGCACAGGGATATTCTGGTGGTCAATGAAAACGCCAAAGAAAATCAGAAACACAAACAGCACCTGAACAAAGAGGCGAAGTCCACTGATTTTGCGAGTCTTGTTTCTGACGCCTACCACTAAGGCTACTGTTCCAATGCCAAGCGAGACACCTGCCACAACAAAGACTGCGTAGTTAAGTTTGAAGGGTGGGAGGGGATTGGGGGTGATGGGTGTGGCTTGCGGGTTAGGGTCAGTTACGTTTACGTAGAGTCGATCGCTTATGTGACCGTAAATGGGAAAAATGTTCCAGAACCCTGCCATATCCAACTTTTGCGTCACGGTGAATAGTCCAGTTTGATTATCGGGGACAACATATTGGTCTATCCAAGTGTAGTCAGGACGAGTGAAAGTGACCCGTACAGTAACGTTGTTGGCTGGCGGACAAATTTCTCCTACAACTGTGACTTCTTCGTTAATGAAAACTTGGTTGTTGCTTACGTTTGCAGTTATACATGGGCCGTAGCATGGCTGGGGCGCTTCTTTTGAGTTATCAAAAGCGTAGCCTTGCTGGTTTAAGCTCAAGGTGGCTGGCAGCATAAGTGCCACGAAAACAACCGCCAAGGTTGATATAACCAACTTAAACAGCTTGTTCATGCAGCACTACCTTCAATTTGAAGCCGCCAACCAAAGGTTTATGCAGGGCTTACAGTTGAAAGTAGTTTGCCCGACGGCTTAAAAATTTTTGGTGGTACACCAAGTTTTTAACTTCAGGTTGCACCTTGCCAACATGAGCGTTTTTTCACATCAAATTTTTTCCTCAAAAATACCATTCGTCTCTTACATTTATTAGAACGCTAAACTCAAGCTCACGTGAAAATTGAACAAGTCTTATATACAAATCCCAATAAACAACTGAAGCAGAGAGACTTTTTGGAGGGAAAAAATGAAACCCCAAAAAAACAAACAATTAGTAGCGATTCTGCTTACGATGTTGCTACTTCCTTTTCTGGCGAACTTGCCTTTAAGCAACGCAGCCGTCGTTGAATACGATACCTATGCGCACATTATAGTCTCACCAAACCTCGTTGGCAGCGGTCAACCAGTTGTTGTTTCCTTTAGAATCGACAAAACAGTGCCAGGTGGAACCGTTCTGGGTCCTTTCTGGTCAAATTTTGTCGTTAAAATCACTTTACCCGACGGAACAACTACTGAACGACGTGGATTAACAGCCGACTCAACCGGTGGTTCATGGTTTACCTATACACCAACTATGCAAGGGAAATATTATTTCCAAACAGTTTTTCCTGGACAATGGGTCAACTCCTCAACTCTTCAAAGGTGGTACCGACCCAGCACTAGTGCCCAAGCCGAGCTGATGGTTCAAGCTGAAAAAATTCCGCCTTATCCCGACGTACCTTTGCCCACAGGTTACTGGACACGCCCTATAAACGCTGAAAACAAAGGTTGGTGGCGAATTGCTGACAACTGGCTTATGACACGGTATGATGCCTCATATCCCCACTTCACATGCACAGATACATTTGCACCCTACACATCAGCGCCTAATAGTGCACATGTGCTCTGGAAGAAACCCATAATTTTCGGCGGCATCGTTGGTGGTCCTTATGGCGATCAGACTTACTATACAGGTTTATCGTATGAGCAGCACTATGACCCAATAATCATCAACGGAAGAATAATCTACGGCTATCACCACCCCGGTTCCTCAGCTGACTGGTTTGGCACCTACTGCTTAGATCTATACACTGGAGAGGAAGTGTGGTTCCTTAACAACACTCGTATCCTCATTGCCCAAGCGTTTGCATATGACTCAGGAAACGAACACGGAATAGTTCCCCACATATGGAGCATGACAGGCGCAGCCACGAACACTACGATGGAGATGTATGACGCTTTCACTGGGCGCTATATTCTTACTGTGACAAACATAACTTTAGGCTCAACAGCTAGACGTGGAGCTATCATTTTCGGACCAAAAGGCGAAATAATATCCTACGCTTTAGACAACTCTAGAAGCCGCTTGACAATGTGGAACTCAAGTTTAGCATTTGAACGGAGTGGCGTGATAAATAATCCTGCAATAACAGGCACAGGGATCGAAGTCTACAGCCCACGAGTTGGACAAATCATAAATGGCAATCTAGGAATTCAATGGAACGTTTCCATCCCCCGCATGACAGGCACTCAAAGTATCTCTCAAATAAGCGGCGGATACATACTGGTCAGTAATTGGTCTCAAACCTACAAGGAAGACCCCTACGAGCAGAGGCTTTATCCTACTACGTTGCAGCGGCTTCCAAACGGTAGCTACCCTGACTCCCTGAATTATTTGTGGACTCATATCCGCAACGTCTACATGGCAGCCTACAAATTCAGCAACATCGACGAAGGAGTCTACGTCATGTTCGATGAAGGACGCTTAACATATCATGGTTACAGTGTTCAAACGGGCCAAGAAATCTGGGTTAGTGATCCACTTCCTCCTGGCTGGTCGATGTTTTCGGGCTACATGAACCATATAGCTTATGGCAGAGTTTACACAGTTGGCTACGATGGACACGTGCGAGCTTACAACGTGACAAACGGTAAACTTGTGTGGGACTACTACTTGGGTAGTGCCGGTTACGAAACTCCTTATGGTAGCTGGCCAGTTTATAGCGGTTTCATAATAGCTGATGGCAAAATGTACCTAACAAACGATGACCATTCTCCAGACGCTAGCATATGGCGAGGGGGCAAACTCTGGTGCATCGATGCCTACACAGGTGAAGGTCTATGGAACATTTCGGGTTGGATGAGGCACGGAGCCATATCCGACGGCATCTACACGGTACTAAACTCTTTAGATGGACAAGTGTACACTTTTGGCAAAGGATCCACACTCACAACTGTCAGTGCACCACAAGTGGGAGCAGTCAAAGGTGCTCCAGTCACAATCACCGGAAGTGTAATTGACCAATCGCCAGGACAAATAGGAACACCCGCAATCGCAGATGAATGGATGAGCGCTTGGATGGAGTATCTGCATATGCAGAAGCCTAAACCTGCTAATGCTGTCGGTGTACCCGTGAAGTTGACCGCCATCGACCCTAATGGCAACCTGCAGAACATAGGTACCGTTGTCACTGATTCCAATGGCAATTTCGGCATAATGTGGACTCCGCCAGTTGAGGGTCTTTATAAAATTGTAGCGACTTTCGAAGGAACCAAATCCTACGCTGGATCCGACGCAACCGCCTATATGGGAGTTAGCTCAGCGCCAATCGCTTCACCAATAGCAACAATCACTCCTCAACCAACAACTTATCCCCCGTCATCTGTAACACCTACACCTGAAACTTCCCCTTCAAGTGTTCCATCACCTGAAGCTACACCTTCGATTGACATATACATCATAGCTGCCGCGATTGTAATTGTCGTCGCAATTGTGGTGGTTGCGGCCGTTTTGCTGAGAAGAAAACAATAACCCCTTTTTCTTTTTTTTAATTTACTGTTGCCACTGAGTTGCTCTGACAGATTGACAAAATTTCTTTTTCTATTAACACAGTTTCGGTGTGAAACAGATTCTAACCCAATAACACTTGTACGATCAAATACACCAAAGCGGCAGGAACTTGTTACTTTAGTAACATCCTGTTTTTCAACTTTGAAGTATTTATCTAATTCTGATAACTTGCTTCTTCAGGAGTGACGTAGCGTAAAAAATTAAGCTACTCTTCACACTTCAATTTCTTAACGTATAGTGGAGATTAGTGTTTAACCTGTATTCTAAAGAGTCAGAGTGCACAAAATCCTAAAAACCAACGAACTTGCCGACATGCCTTGCTTCTCGATAGACTTAAAACCGCAGCGCCCAAACTACTGTGGAGGAAAGAGCACCTTTGTCAGTATACGAATACATAATCATGCAAGAAGCAGGTGTCAAACAACACGATTCCGCATCCCCTCCGTCGGTGGGGTTAAGAGCTGGAGCATTCGCTGAAGTCGGCACCCTCATTCTTACGAACCTTCGCCTCATCTATGTTGCGAAAGGCAGCATATCCCGAGCCACAGCTTGGGCGCTTGGCGGCGCAATCGCAGCAAGAGCCGTAGAGAAGAGTGTCTCGCAAGCAGAAATAGACGACCTCATGCGGTACGAGGGAAGCTACTTTGTACCCCTGCAAGAAATCACCCATGTTCAAGCTGGGAGAAAGTTGGGTGGGGGCTACCTTAGTGTTCTAAACTGCAGTCCAAGACAAAAGCCCGCCCACTCCTATGTTTTTGGGAGTGGTTTTTCTAAGCCAGAAGAGTGGGCTAACGCAATCAACCAAGCTGTGATCCAAGCTCGTTCAAGTCAGACCAGTTATTGTCCACAGCAGCAGGGCAGTTACTCTCAGCAACCTGTTCAGCCACAGCAAACCTATGTACAACCGCCACCTCAGCAACCAGTATACCAAGCGCCGCCATGTCCATTTTGTGGGAGTCCGCTGACATGGATTCCACAGTATCAGCGTTGGTACTGCTACCGTGACCAACGTTATCCTTAAACAGAGTTCTGCATCGGCAATGTAAAATAGAGTCTGTAGTCCACTTTAAAGTAGTGCGCGGCTTTGTCTATACTGTTTTTCGTCACTTGCAACCGCGGTAGTGGAGAGGGTAACAATTGAGTGTCGTCATATACTTCAGTTTGGTTTGTTGGGGGAGTTTTCATTTGCGCTGTTCTTCTATAGGGTAACGCTCCTTGGGCACAAGTCCAATCGTTCACCTTGTGACGCCTTCAATCACCGAAGGTTGAGTATGATAAAGTTAACTGTGTTGTGGGGACTTTTACACAATTGATTCCACCACCTTTTCTCCAGTTGTGGATAAATTGTATTCATCCAGAATTTCCGTGCCATTAACTTCGCAATTGCGTTTATATCGTAGTTTTCGATGTGAGTGATTACGCTCTTGTTCTTTAGTTACTTCTTGTAATAAATAATCTACAACCGGGTTATTTTCCACAAGCGTCGTTTCTGAGCTTTTTACGCGACAACAAATGGAGGTGTTGCTTGTTGATTTCTCTGTTATGGTGCAGGGGGTGGGATTCGAACCCACGAACGCCTACGCGATAAGGTCCTAAGCCTTACTCCGTTGACCAGGCTTGGAGACCCCTGCACATAGCCAGTTCAGAAAAGATAGTTACACCCTGTAATATTTATTTTAACCTTTCAACTGGGTTATGTTTAGCAAATTCTGGGCACGGGGTCGCCTACGGGTCTTGCGATTATACGTTTACCACCCACTGCCGTCTGCATAGCTACTCCTCGGAAATCTGTTGTGGCTTCCCCAATTATCTGCGCATCTCTACCTTCAACAGTGCCCCTGAGAAAACTCAGTAGCTCTTCTGCCTTTTCCGGCACAGCCCCTATGATAATTTTTCCCTCATTACCAATCTCCAACGGATCCAACCCTAACATTTCACACGCGGCACGCACATCATCTCTTATGGGAATTTTATCTTCCTGAACAAGAATACCTACTTTGGATTTTTCAGCAAACTCATGGAGCGCATCCGCCAAACCTCCGCGGGTAGCATCCTTCATAGCAACTACGCCACCCACATCACCGAGGAGACTTTGTATCATATGATTAAGGGGTCTGACATCAGATTTTATGTTGCTGCCAAACTTCAACCCCTCCTGAGCTGAAAGAACAGCTATTCCATGATCGCCTACGGTACCCGAAACTATAATCTTATCACCCACTTGAAGATTTGAATCAAGCATCCACCGAGCCACAAAATTTTTCCGATATTTCCTTATAACCATCAAATTATACTCCAACGCAGCACTCCGTCTACCCAGACCTGAAACGTTCATGACACACCCCCCCAAAGCACCCTTCTCAACAACTTTAGTGTCCCCCGTCACTATATTGACGTTCGCCTCAGTACAAGTTTGCCGCATACTGGCAAGTATCCGCTCAAAATCCGACAACAACAACCCTTCTTCCAAAACAAGCCCACACGCCAACGCAAAAGGCTCAGCCCCCAACACCGCTATGTCATTAACAGTGCCCGACACCGCCAACCGCCCAATGTCACCACCAGGGAAAAAAATCGGCTTAACAGCATGGCTATCACTTTTAAAAACTATATTATCCACAACAGCGGCGTCATCCATAGCCTCAAGAGGAACCTCAGCAACACTTGGAGCTGCACCAGCAAAATATTTCACCACATAATTTTTAACCAAATCATGCATGACAGTGCCACCAGCCCCATGCAACATGGTGATCTGAGAGTCCTTCGTAGCCAAATCAGATTCCTCTTCTCATATAACTGCAAAAAACTACCCAAACGTCTAACATAAACACATCGCACACTCCACAGCAAATTATCCATACAACTAACATCCACACACAAACCACCAATTCACGCAACAACCAACCGAAAAATCCAACACACCAAAACATACACCACAAAGCAAAAACACCACCCAACAAACCAAAAAACACAACCAAAAACCCTAAACCAACCCAAACATAGAAAAAACTATAAAAGCACAATCTCCCTCCACAAATACCACACCTCACAGCCCGAATTCACCCGCACAAACGGGAACAACTCACCGCATTTTATCGAAAAAATAGCCCTGATACGGAAAGCCATATAAATCGCCTCTACGCTTTTGTGTTGCGCACATGGAGAAGATTGAAAAATGCCAAAATGGGGATACTCCATAATAGCCGAAGAACTGGACCCTGAAAAGACCGTCAAAGCCAGCGGTCGAGAACTTAGGGTATCCCATAAACACGCACGTGAAGTGTGCAAAACCATCAAAGGTATGGCGCTCACCAAAGCCAAAGAATACCTCATGGATGTTATAGACAAAAAGAAACCAATCCCATTCACCCGATACAACAAAAAAGCAGGTCACAAAGGCGGACTCGAAAAAACCTTCACAGGCAGATATCCAATTAAAGCTGCACAACGTACCCTAAAAATCCTCAAAAACGCCGAAGCGAACGCAGAAAACAAAGGACTGGACACCGACAAACTTCGCATCATCCACGCCGTCGCCTACCCAGGCATGAAAATCAAACGCTACACACCCAGAGCACACGGCAGAGCATCACCAAAATACGAAACCCTCACCCACCTCGAAATTGTCCTAGGCGAAAACGCTGGGCAAGGAGAATAAACTGCATGTCCATAGTCAAACGATTTATATCAGAATCTATCAAAAATACCGAAATTGACGAATTTTTACAGAAAAAACTCGACCGCGCAGGATACGGCGGAGTAAATCTCTCCAAAACCCCATTAGGCACTCACGTAGTCATTTACGCCATGCGTCCAGGATTAGTCATAGGACGCGGAGGCGAAACCATCCGCGAACTCGCAACCACCCTAGAACAACGTTTCAAAGTCGCAAACCCACAAATATCCGTCTCTGAAATAGAAGTTCCCGAATTCAACGCACACGTAGTCGCCTCACGTGTAACAGCAGCCTTACAAAAAGGAATCCACTTCCGTCGCGCAGGTTTCTGGGCGATGAACCAAGTAATGGAAGCAGGCGCACTAGGCTGCGAAATAGTCATAAGCGGCAAACTTCGCACTGAACGCGCACGCTTCGAAAAATTCCGCACAGGTTACTTCCCAAGATGTGGCGACCCGGCGTTGAAATACATGCGCAAAACCGAAGCTCATGTTCTACTCAAACCAGGCATGTTCGGCGTAAAAGTAAAAATCATGCCTCCTGACGCTCAATTTCCCGATAAAATCAAAATTAAAGCTCCTTCTGAACTTCCACAAATCTCTGAACCTGAAGTAGAAACGTTGCCAAAGGAGCAACCTATAGCCGCGAAAAAAGTAGAAGTTATAACCGAGGATAAAATAGCGTCAGCCAAAACAGCAGAAAAATCTGAATCCCCTACCCAAAAGTCAGAAGAAAGAAAAGCTTCTGAGGTACCCCCATCTGAACAAGCTACTAAAGCCGAGAAAGCCACCGAACCAACCCAAACTAAATCTGTGGAGGTACCAAAGTAATGCCGATACTACGTCTTAAAGAAATCACCAATATGTCCTCGGAAGATCGCACAAAAAAAATCAACGAACTCAAAGTTGAACTCTCCAGACTGAGAACCATGATTAACGCAGGCGGTGCAGTGGAGAACCCTGCTCAAGTGCGAGAAATACGTAAAACAATAGCCCGCCTACTTACCATTGAAAATGAATACTCAAAAGGCATCCGGAAAACCGAAGGCAAAGTTGAGCCAAAAAAAGCCAAAACAGCCCCAACTAAGAAAACAAAGGAGCAAAATTCAACATGAAAATCACTCCTGCAATAATCAGCCACGAATTCATTGGCACACAAAGTAGGATTGCCCAAAGCTCCCACGCAGGTTATTTAGGTATCTCAGGCAGAATCGTGGACGAAACAAAAAACACTTTTCTTATTCAGCATGAAAACGAAACAAAACGTATAATTAAAGACATCTCCGTTTTCCAATTCACCTTTTCCGATGGAACAGTTGTTGAAATAGACGGCAAACTTCTCGTAGGAAAACCTGAAGACCGCCTGAAAAAAACAATCAAGAGGTTATGGTAATGTCTCTGATATTTAAAAAACCTAAAAAAACATGCGAGGACAAAAACTGCCCTTTCCACGGTACACTCTCTGTTAGAGGTCGCGTACTTGAAGGCACAGTTGTCACCGCGAAAATGGACAAAACAGTAATTGTAGAACGAGAGTACATTCAATTCTCTACAAAATATGTAAGATATGAACGCAGACGTGGACACATCCCCTCACACAACCCACCATGCATAGATGCTAAAGAAGGCGATCGCGTGAGAATTGCTGAATGTCGTCCAATCAGCAAAACTGTATCATTTGTCGTGGTAGAGAAAATGGAGGCTAAGTAAAATGGCGGCGAAAGCAAAAGGCAGAGGTTTAATCGCAAAAGGTATGCTCGCACACGGTCAAAAGCTATCCCGCGGACTCTCGGCAGGATCCATTCTAAGATGCGCGGACAACACAGGGGCAAGAAAACTTCGCTTGGTCCAAGCTAACAGTTACAAAGGTCGACTAAGACGCTACCCTTCTGCCACGGTAGGCGACAAAGTTACAGTTTCTGTTAGGCAAGGCGCTCCGGATATGCGAAAAAAAATATTCCAAGCAGTCATTGTGAGGCAAAAAAGGCCCTTTCGCAGAGTTGACGGCGTCTGGGTTCAATTTGAAGAAAACGCAGCAGTAATAATTACCCCTGAAGGTGAAATGAAAGGTTCAGAAATCCGCGGACCAGTAGCAAGAGAAGCCGCTGAGAGATGGCCACGAATCGCAAGCGCCGCAAGTACAATAGTATAGGTGAAAAAGAAATGCAATCCTCCAAACCCATAAAAAACCCAAGAAAACAGCGTAAAATTCTACTCAATGCACCCGCGCACAAACGTCACAAGCTCATGGCGGCGCCTTTATCACCTGAACTTACTGCTCAAAAAGGCATAAAAACTCTGCCTGTACGTAAGGGTGACAGCGTCCGTGTCATGCGTGGAGACCACAAGGGATTCGAAGGAAAAGTCTCTCGTATAGACCTCAAAAAATATCGAATTTACATCGAAGGTTTAACCCGAGAAAAAGTTGATGGATCAACAATCTTTGTACCTCTACATCCATCAAAGATTATGATCAGAAACCTTAATCTTGACGATAAAATACGAAAGGCAGTGCTTGAACGAAAGAAACTTGTAACTAAAAAAGCAGAAAAACCTGCAAAGAAAATGGTCGACCAAGAGAAAGCCAACAAGAAGAAAGCAACTACGGCTTCACCGACCACAGCTACAACTGAGACTCTGTCAGAAACTTCATCTGCAGCGATCTCACAGGTTGAACAAAAAGTAGCGGCTAAAAGCCAGACTCCAAATGCTGAAGGAGGAACATAATTTGGGTAAAAAAGGAAAAACTGCAAGATTGAAACGTAAACCAGCTCCAAAATTCTGGCCAATCCCCAGAAAAGAATATCCTTGGGTAGTCAAACCCTCTTCTGGTCCTCACCGTCTAGTGAACTGTTTGCCGCTAACTTTAGTTCTCCGTGACATCCTCGGTGTAGCAGAAACACGACGTGAAGTCCAGACAATAACTAATCAAGGCAAAGTTTTTGTTGATGGAAAAGTAAGTCGTAGAGACGATTTCCCTGTAGGTTTAATGGATGTAATTTCCATTCCTGCAGCCGACAAATACTATAGAATACTCCCCAACCACAAGGGTCTATGTTTAAACGCCATAACCAAAGAAGAAGCTAACTTTAAGCTGTGTCGCATCGAAGACAAAGTTATCGTACATGGTGGTGTACAACTCAATTTACATGACGGCTCAAACCTTCTCGTAAAAATCGCTGACCCAAAAAACCCCCAAGAAGACGTCTATGAAACTTTTGATGTACTAAAACTATCGCTTCCCGGCAAACAGATACTCGAGAGAGTACCCCTCAAAGAAGGCAACTTTGTAGTTATAACTGGCGGAAAAAACATAGGTGTCCAAGGAAAAATTGTGGAAATCGAAAAGGCTGTTGGCAAAAAACGACGAAGTGCCCTAGTAATTGTAGAGGATGCCAAAGGTTCGCGTTACCAAACAATCCTTGACTTCATATTCTCCTTAGGTCAAATTCAATCGCTTGTGACTTTACCGACGGAGGCAGAAACATTTGTCTGAGGAAGCCATCCTCAAGAGATGGGAAGAGCAGCCTATGCTCAGACCCAGAATAGAGAAAGTTGTTGTTAACCTTAACGTGGGCAAATCAGGTGAACCTTTAGAAAAGGCCTTCAAAGTTCTCAAAGAAATTGCAGGTCAAACACCAGTTAAGAAGAACGCCAAGAAAAGCATACGCGATTTTGGCATTCGCCAAGGCGAGCCAATTGCCTGCGTAGTCACGTTGAGGCGGAAGAAGGCTATAGATTTTCTCAAGAAAGTCTTACCCGTCGTGGACAACAAAATTTCCCGCAAATCGTTTGATGACCGCGGCAACTTTGCATTTGGCTTAACAGAACACATTGAAATCCCAGGTGTCAAATATGACCCTGACATCGGAATCTTCGGTATGGACATCTGCGTTACTCTTAACCGACCAGGAGACCGCGTAAGCGACCGACGAAAGCAAAAAGCAAAAATTGGTCACAAACACGTTTTGACGGTAGAAGAAGCAATTTTGTTTACCAAACAAACTTTGGGAGTTGAAATCGTTTAATTAGAGGGAAAATAATGGCCAAACAACAAGTGAAGAAAGCACGCAAATACGGTAAAGGCGCCAGACCCTGTCATCGATGTGGAGCATATGGTCCCGTTATTCGGCGTTACAATTTATATATATGTAGACACTGTTTCAGAGAAGCCGCACCAAAACTTGGCTTCAAAAAATACGAGTAATGAGGTAGAATATAATGGACACTTTAGCGAATGGCTTGACCACAATCATAAATAACGAAATGCGCAACAAGCGTGAATGTGTAATCAGTCCTGCCTCTAAACTTTTAGGTCGGGTGCTGCGGATAATGCAGCTTAATGGTTACATAGGCGAATTTGAATTTATCGATGATGGACGTTCTGGAAAGTTCAAGGTTCAACTTATGGGCAGAATCAACAAATGTGGTTCCATTAAACCACGATTTCCTGTTCAGGTTGACGAGTTCGAAGAGTGGGAGAAAAAATTCTTACCTTCAAGAAACGTCGGCATCCTTGTGGTTTCCACATCAAAAGGTGTAATCGCGCATAAGGAAGCTCAAGAAAAAAACGTTGGGGGCCGATTGCTAGCTTTCGTTTATTAGGTGAATACTATGCGGTTACCAGAAATTTCCCGAACTATTCCAATTCCTGATGGGGTAGTGATAACTGTAGACGGCAAAAAAGTAACAGTTAAAGGCAGCAAGGCTACACTATCCCGTGATTTCTCCAGCACCAACATCTCAATTGAGACTGACGGCAAGGCGGTTCGAGTCGGTGCAAAATGGCCCCGCAAGAAGGAATCAGCTTTAGTGGGCACTATTGAATCACATATTAAAAACATGATCGTCGGCGTTACCAAAGGCTTCACCTATAAAATGAAAATTGTGTTTTCTCACTTCCCAATCACTGTTAAGATTCAAGGTAAATCTGTCCTGGTTGAAAACTTCACAGGTGAACGGCGAGCACGAAGTGCAAAGATTCTCGGTGATGTTAAAGTGAAACTTGACAATGACGATTTGATTATTCAAGGTGCTTCGCTTGAAGATGTGAGTCAAACCGCTGCAAACATTGAGAACATGACAAGGGTTACCAATAAAGATCCTCGTGTTTTCCTGGACGGTATTTTTGTTTATGAACGAAGCGAAGGAATGGACTAAGATGACCCAGAAAAAAGAAATTGCAGTGCGAACTGCTCTTAAAGTGCGGAACCGTGCTAAAGGCAAGAAACCTGAGTTTGTACGCCCCGAGAGTTGGCGATATGACAAGTTCAGCCCAAGTTGGCGTCGCCCTCGCGGCTTAGACAACAAAGTTCGACGCAAAATTAAAGGTTGGCCACCGGCTCCAAGCGCAGGATACCGTGGTCCAAAAGTTACACGTGGTTTACATCCATCTGGATATGAAGAAGTTATCGTTCACAATGTTGCAGAAATCAGCAAAGTTAACGTTGAGACGCAGGTAGCGCGTATAGCCCACACGGTTGGCAAGAAAAAACGTGTACTAATTATTGCTGAAGCAAGAAAACTCGGTGTAACTGTATTGAACGCTAAGGAAGTCAAAGAACCTGTTAAAGAAGAAGCTGAAACTAAACCCGAAGAAACCACGAGCAACTCCAAGAAAGATAACTCTGAGAATGCCGAGAAAGAAAAGCCAAAAAAGAGTAAACCCAGCGAAGAAGGAGCTGAGAAACAATGACGAACTTGACTAATCAGAGACGTTTAGCCGCCGAGATTATGAAAGTTGGGCGCAACCGCGTTTGGATTGACCCTACGCGAATCTCAGATGTTGAATCCGCAATCACCCGTGAAGAAATCCGCAAACTAGTTCACGAAAAAGTGATCGCTACATTACCTATTAAGGGTGTCAGCCGTGGCCGCGCTAAAACTATCCAAGCCAAGAAACGGAAAGGCCGCCGTAAAGGTCCAGGCAGCAAAAGCGGGACTCCCCGTGCAGTAATCTCAAAGAAAGACGCATGGATGACCAAAATCCGTTCTTTGCGACGTCGACTTCGCGAACTCAAAGATAGCCGAATTATCACAGAGAGCAACTACAGGGACCTGTACATGATCGCGGGTAGCGGAAGATTCTCTTCAATTGCTGATCTGGAACGTTATGTGAAAGCTCATGATATGTGGAGGAAACGCTAATGGCAAAGAGTTCACGCTACCGAGTACAACTGAGACGTAGACGACAGAGAAAAACTGACTACCAGGCCAGAAAGGCATTCGTGCTTTCTGGTAAGCCAAGAGTGGTTAGCCGTAGTTCCATAAAAAACACTACGGTTCAAATTATTATAGCTAAATCTCACGGCGATGAAGTTTTAGCTTCCGCCCACACCCACGAACTTGTAAAATACGGTTGGAAAGCAGCCACAGGCAACCTTCCTGCTGCTTACTTAACCGGTTTACTGTGTGGTTTGAAAGCTAAAGCCAAAGGAGTGACTGAGGCGATTCTTGATATAGGATTAGTTTCGCCTACAAAAGGCTCCAAAGTTTTCACTGTTTTAAGTGGCGTTTTGGATGCAGGTATATCTGTACCCCACGACGGCGAGAAAATCGTTAAGGAGAGAGCTGAAGGTGAACACATAGTTTCATACGCCGAAAGTTTAGGTACTCCTGAAGTATATGCTCCTAGATTTTCAACCTACATATCCAAAGGACTTTCACCTGAGACTTTAAGTGAACACTTCGCTGAGGTCAAAACTGCAATATTGGCAGCCTTCGGTGTCACCTCCAAGGTTGAATCCAAAGCGAAAGCCAAACCTAAAATTGCCGTTAAGCCTGAAGCTAAATCAAAACCTGAAGCGAGAACCGAAGCTAAACCTGCACCGACAAGTGAGGTTAAAGCTGCAGCTAAAGTTGCAATTTCGCCTGCTTCGAAAGCTGCATCTGAAGCTGATACAGTCGCTAAACAAAAAAATATCAAGGCTGCTGCTAAGCCAAAGAAAGCCTCAGATACCGCTGACAAACCTGCTGATGGTGAAACTAAGCCCCGACGGAAAAGTAGCGTAAAAAAGACTGAAAAAAGTGGTGGAGAGAAAGAATAATGTCACGAGAACGAAGTAGAGAAGAACGTCCAAAAGTTAACTTAGAAGCTTGGGTTCCCAAAACCCGTTTAGGTAAAATGATACAAGAAGGTAAAATCACCTCTATTGAAGAAGTTTTTATGAGTGGTATCAAAATCAGTGAACCCCAGATTGTAGATGCATTAATTCCTGACCTTCAAGAAGAAGTCATAAACATTAACTTGGTTCAGAAACAAACGGACGCCGGTGAGAAGTCACGGTTTAAAGCTATTGTCTGTGTTGGCAACCGCGACGGCTACATAGGCTTAGGACAAGGCAAAGCCAGTCAAGTTCGTAACGCCATAGAAAAAGCTGCGGCAGATGCTAGGTTGAACATAGTTCCAATTAAACGGGGCTGTGGAAGTTGGGAGTGCGGTTGCGGTCGAGGGCACTCAGTACCCTTCCAAATTGAAGGCAAATGTGGTAGTGTCCGCGTGGTGGTGGTTCCAGGTCCGAGAGGCTTAGGGATTGTTGCCAGTGAAATCGCCAAAGTCATCATGGGTCTGGCAGGTGTCAAAGACCTCTGGACACGAACTTACGGTTCAACCAGAACAATTCCTTCGTTTGCCTGTGCAGTATTTGATGCTCTCAAAAAAACATATAACTTGATTACCCCAGCGGATTGGGTGAAGTAAAATGGCGGAACAGCAAACTCAAGCTTCCAAATGCATCGTTGTTGTGAAAGTACGCGGTGACATCAGTGCCAGACGTGAAGCTAAAGAAACTTTGGAGCTACTACATCTAAATCACACCAACCATGCGATAATAATTGACAATCGACCTGCATTTTTAGGCATGCTTCAACGTGCCCACAACTACGTTACTTGGGGTGAGGCGTCAAAAGAAACTGTGGGACTGATGCTCAAAAAACGTGGCAAATTAGTGGGGGGCAAAAAACTGACCGAAGAAACAGTACAGGTTTTAGGCTACAAATCGATCGACGAACTCGCTGATGCCATGTTTGCCTGCAAAGCACAGCAGTGGAAAATCGGTATGCAACCTGCTTTCAAATTGCACCCTCCGACTAAAGGCTACAAAGGCAAAACCAAGAAAAGCTTCAAAACGGGTGGCGAAGCAGGCTACCGAGGCGAAGCTATAAACGACTTAATCAAACGCATGGTCTGAGAGCCACGCCCTTATTTTTCTCTCTCAATTTAATTTTTTAATCTCAAATAAAAATCCCGAGTATCACCCCCAACTCAAACCAAGAGACTTATAGAATAACTTAGTTTATACAATTTTTTAACATAAAATTATGTAAAGAGCAACATTCAAAGGCAGTTACAGATGTAATTTAACTCACTTTCTGTAAAAAATGCCTGCTCATAACTGCTGTCGCCAACGGCACAACACCAAACTCCAAGGATAATTCTTAAATCTCCCACCCTTATACAGTAAACAACTCTGAGGCATCAAAATGGTAAAAATGAACTTTGGCGGAGTAGAAGAAGACGTCATAACCCGCGAAGAGTTTCCTATACAAAAAGCACAACAAATTTTAAAGAATGAATTAGTCGTCTCGCTTGGGTATGGCATTCAGGGTAGAGCACAAGCCCTCAATATGAGAGACAACGGCATAAAAGTAATTGTGGGACAAGAAATCACAGGTGTCCACAAGGCATACTATGACTTGGCCGTTCAAGACGGTTGGGTACCAGGGAAAACTCTCTTCTCCATGGAAGAGGCAGCCAAAAAAGGCACCATCAAAATGTTTCTGCTTACAGATGCAGGACAAAAAGAAGCCTGGCCAACCATTAAAAAAACCCTCAAGAAAGGGGACGCCCTCTATTTCAGTCACGGATTCTCAGTTGTATACAAAGAACAAACAGGTGTAGTGCCTCCCAAAGATATTGACGTTATTCTTGTTGCACCAAAAGGCTCAGGTACCTCCGTAAGACGCAACTTCGTTGACGGCGCAGGAATAAACAGCAGCTTCGCTGTCTTCCAAGATGCGACCGGCAGAGCTGAAGATCGAGCAAAAGCCATGGGCATCGCTATAGGCTCAGGTTACCTGTTTCCCACAACCTTCGAAAAAGAAGTCTACAGCGATCTTACAGGAGAACGTGGAGTTCTCATGGGCGCTCTTGCAGGCATCATGGAAGCACAATATAACACACTGCGCGAACGTGGTCACAGTCCAAGTGAAGCCTTCAACGAGACAGTTGAAGAACTCACCCAAAGCCTCATCCGGCTAGTCGACGAAAACGGCATGGATTGGATGTACTGTAACTGTAGCGAAACCGCGAGAATCGGAGCACTTAGGTGGAGAAATCGCTTCCGCGAAACTACTAAACCATTGTTTGACTCACTTTACGACTTAGTAGCAGCAGGTGAAGAAACCCGCATTGTTCTACAAAAAAGCAAAGACCCTGACTATCGACAAAAACTTGCTGAAGAACTCAAAGAACTCGGTAATTCTGAAATGTGGCGCGCAGGTGCAACAGTGCGTTCTCTAAGACCAAAGAAACCTAAGACTGAATAAGCCCACTCTTTCCTTTCAATTTCAACCATAATCAAGGTTTACCTCTTTTTTTGCACGTTAATCTTTTATACAACCGATAGGCGTTTGCTCAGCAAAGAAAATACGTGTCTCCCTATGATCACCACAGTGGTAGCTGCATTAACAGTCTTTGCCTTAACTTTATTTTTAATGATTAAACGCCCACGAGGTTTAAGGCTAGGATACGCCGCCGGCATAGGCGCCATCGCCTCTATATTGCTGGGCACGGTTTCTGTTGGGGAAGCAGCAATCTCATTTATGGACATTTGGGACGCTGCGCTGGCATTCATCGGAATTGTGACTTTGTCAGTAACGCTGGATGCCATGGGCTTTTTCAAATGGGCTGCACTACGCGTGGTAAGACTGGCAGGCGGGAGCGGCGTACGGCTCTACTTTTATGTTTCACTTTTAACGGTCGCCGTCAGCATATTGTTCGCGAACGACAGCGCGGTATTAATTTTGACTCCCATTGTGCTGGAAATTGTCAGTCAACTGAAAATTGATGAAAAAGGCCGACTCGCTTATCTTTTCTCTGCTGGACTCATCGCAGATACCGCAGCTATGCCACTAATCACAAGCAACCCCATTAATATTGTAAGCGCCGATTTTTTCAAATACAGTTTTGTCGATCACTTACTTTTTATGGGTCCTGTCGCAGTGGCAACTGTTGCAAGTAGCATGGTGTTGGTATATTTCTTTTTTAGGAAGAAAATTCCCAAAGTCTATGATGTCAAACTTGTCGATATTTTGATTAGGGGTTCGCAACCCATTGCGCCTCTCTTGTTAAAGATAAGCATCGGTACTTTGGTTGCGATCGATGTAGGTTACATCTTAGCCTCATGGCTCAGAATTCCCGTATCGTTGGTTATCTGTTCAGGTGCAATATTCCTTGTAGTGGTCTACTGGAAATCTCTGCGTGAAATGACGCCGTTTAATGGAGAACAGAAGAGTTTGAAACGTTTAGCCAAAGAAATCAATTGGGACATTGTGCTTTTTATGCTCAGCATTTTCCTTGTAGTCCAAGGTTTGAGGAATGCAGGAATAACTGAACTCTTGTCCTCACTTCTGATTGCAAGTAGCATGCTTCCAGCTGTTTTAGTCGTGTTAGTCCCAAGTCTAGTGGTGACAATCGGTGCAAGTTTCATGAATAATTGGCCCATGACGATTCTAGGTATGCTTAGCATTAAAGAAGCAATGATTACATCAAATTTGAGTGGACAAGCTGTAACAGGATTGATCTTCAGCAACATTATAGGAAACAACTTAGGCCCACACTTTTTCCCACTTGGTTCATTAGCAATTCTCATGTGGTTAGAGTGCATGAAGCGGAAAGGCGTCAACATAAGCCTCAGAGTTTACCTTAAAGTTGGGGCTGTGCTGTCTTTAGTTGAAGTTACAATTGCATCTTTGGTTCTTTGGGCTGAATTGAACATGGGTTTCAGATTGCCCGTGTAAAATCACGAAACCAATTTTCAATCAAACCATACTATCCAACCCTTCACAAGGGCAAGTTTACCACAAAGTATATTTCTCTTACTAGAAGTGCTTAAGCAGCTTCAAAAACAAATGGTTAAGCGAGTGAAGTTACATTGACCATAAAAGCAGTCGTCTTTGACCTCGATGGAACAATTGCTGCTTTCAATTTAGACTACAAGACAATGCGTGGAGAAGTGCATAGTTATCTTCTCAAAGTAGGAATCCCTGATTCTATGATTAAAACAAACGAAACAGTCTTTGAAATGCTCAAAAAAGCCGAAATTTACCTCTTACACCAACACAAAGCCACAAAAACTATTGAACTCCGTAAAAAAACTCTCCAAATAGTTGAAAAATACGAGTTCGAAGCTGCTAAACAAACAAGTTTACTTCCCGGTGCTTTTGAAACTCTAAAAACTCTGAAATGTTCAGGTCTGAAAATTGGGTTATGCACTGTAAACAGCGAAAAATCTGCAAATTACATCCTTGAACGTTTTAAACTCGGCGAATATTTCGATGCAGTTGTTTCACGAGACAACGTTGAAAAAGTAAAACCTGATCCTCAACACCTCCATGTGGTGATCAAAAAGTTAAATGTAGAACCCAAACAAGTCGTAGTTGTGGGGGATAGTATAAACGATATTCAGGGAGCAAAAGAACTCAACGCCATAGTAGTAGGTATCACTTCAGGAGTTTCTACCCAAAAACAACTAATGGACTATGGCGCCCACTATATAATAACATCCATTACTGACTTATCAATTCTTATTGACAGATTAAACAAGTCTGAACAGGTCAGCAATTAATGGCTTTGCTGACCAAGCTTTTCACTTTTGTTTGTTGGATAAAAAAAATTACTAAACATGGACGCTGTCGCTGCACGATAACAAAAGCAGTGCTTTAAGTTCAGAAACTTCCAAAAACAAACTCAAAAATCTTGTTTTTCTCCGTCAAAGAATTCACAATTAAGTCAGGTTTTGCTGTTTTAAGCTCATTCCTAGAGTAAACTCCCGTGAGAACTGCAATGCATCCCATTTTTGCGGCCTTTGCAGCCTCAACACCAAAAATTGAATCTTCAACAACAACGCATTTTTCAGGAATTGTTCTTAGTTTTGATGCACATTTAAGAAAAATATCAGGGTTCGGTTTAGAGGCAACGGTTTCTTCTGCTGTAACAATGGCATTGAAGAAACTGGTGGTTCTAGTAGTCATAAGGAGATGCTCTATTACTCTTTTATTATTCATAGACGCTAACCCTACCTTAACTTTGTTATTTAACGTTTGTAAAAGTTCAAAAGCCCCTGAGAATAGAACAATTGCGTCGCTTAAGTTGATTTCAGCTTGAATTTTTATGTCCACCAACTTTTTAATTAACTGTTCATCAAAACTCACTTTCTGTGCACGCAATATCTCCCGAAACGTTTCAGCAGCACCTGTGCCGATGCGCCGTTCAATGAATTCGTCAGTTGTATCACACCCGACTTCACTCAACGCTCTGTGAAAAGAAACAAGTATGGCTTTCCTTGTGTCAGCAAGAGTACCATCCCAGTCGAAGATAACTGCCTCAAACATTTAGGACCATCTAGCCAAAAGAAAAAGTTACATGGTTGCTCCGACAAGTTTCTCTCTGATAAGCTGACTCTTTTTTGCCGCTTCTTCAACTGCCTCCATCAAGGCTTGACGAACCTTGCTGCCTTCTAGCACATGTATAGCTTCGATGGTCGTGCCACCAGGAGTCGTAACCATGTCGCGTATTTTTGCAGGATGCTCGTTCAATTCAAGCAACAATTTTCCTGTACCCAAAACAGTTTGTGAAGCCGCCTTCAAAGCTACATTTCGAGGCAGACCCAGTTTTAATCCGGCATACATCATAGCCTCCACCACTATGGAGAGATATCCTGGTCCACTCCCACTTAGGCCTGTGATGGCATCCATGTACCTTTCATCAACTTCTTCACAGATGCCCATAAGGCTGAGTAGAGCTTCTATTTTTTCTTTATCTTTTGCAGTCACATCTTTTTCACAGCAGTAAGCTGTGTACGATGCTTGCACTAGGATAGCCAAATTAGGCATAACTCTGACAAATTTTGCTTCAGGCACCGTCTTTTTTAAAAACGCTAAAGGTAAAGTGGCTGCTGTGGATACTACAATTTTCCCTTTAATTTCTTTACTGATTTCCCTCAAAAGTTGTTGCACGTCAGACGGCTTAACACAAACAAACAAGACATCAGCTTCAGCTGCGGCGAGACAATTATTTGTGGTTGAAGCTACCCCCAATTCTTGCATTTCTTTAACTTTTTCCGCTACAAGATCAGTAACAATCAAGTCTTTGTAGCCGCTTTTTAGTAAAGTCTTGGTTATGGCTCCTCCAATCATTCCTGCACCTAAAACAACAATTTTATCAGTCATTAAATGATTCGCCTTTAGGTTAATACTTCTATATGGCCTCTTTAAACTTTTATTGACTTTTAGGGGCGAGTTTTCTCATAAGAGTTTGGACGTCTTTCGCAGAAGCGTTCGTTCTTATGCCTCGTGGATTAAAGTGAGTTTGGGTTGCCAAATAACCGCTTTCCCGAAGAGCCTGCAAAAAGACTGATGTTGAAGGTACAGGTAAACCTAAACTCTGGCTCACTCGGTCAAGAACATAATATGTTATTGGTGCTTCGGTTTCCCCTCGAATCAGTGATAATAGTTTAGTAATTTTTGCGTGATTCTTAAATGAGTGCCGCATGTTTTCTTTTTGAATATTTTCACAGAATTTACCATCAAAAATTTTTCCCAACCACAATGGTCCAGCAAATTCCATTTTGGCTCCGCAGTTGGGGCATTGGAGGGTCTTACTGAAGGGCTTCTGAGCCGTTTCTCTATGAAGACATCTAAAGCAATGAAGTATGTAACCTATGTTTCTGAGGCTTTCGTCTGCTTTATGTGCGCCATAACCTATCTCAATGTAAACCCGAATGTAATGGTCGCTGCAATGGCTGAACATAGTATGTATGCCGATTTCATGTTTAGCCGCAACCGAGGCGATGCACGCCACCACAAGTCGAATTGCTAGTTCATGGCAGTATTCACTGCGCATGGGTTTACCGCCATACTTGCGTATGCAAGCCTTTGGATGTACTCCACAAAGAGGTGCCATATCGGTGGCAGTCACAGCAAGTAAGCCTTTGTTACGTAGAGCCTGAATCGCTGTGTCCAAATATGGTACAGGAGTTCCAAACGGGTCGATGTCCACTATGTCAAACCTTTTGTGGGGAGCACTGTGATTGCTTAAGACGCGATTAGCATCTCCATGAGTCACACTAACCACTTTCTGGACGCAGTTTAAATTAACGTTGTATTCTGCGAGCTCTGCAGATTTTTGATTAATATCTGCGCTAACTACTGTTTTCACGCCTTCAATTTCAACGGCGAAGCGTATACCTCTGATTCCTGTACCGGTGAACGGCTCGCAGATTGCGATTTCTCTGCCAACTGTATTCTGGTAAGCTTGGAAAGCTAAAATTGTTAGGTCACGATTAAACTCCATTATAGGATTATAAAAAACTGGTGCTCTACTTGGTGCATAATCAGACGGTGTAACACCGTAGGCTTCCAGCTTTGGCACCACAATTCTGACTTTGTTTTCCGTAACTGTTTCAGCTGGAAAATCTATTTTGAACTCGTCATTCATTAGTCTGCTCCCGTTCATTGCGGTTACTGGGGTACTGAAAATAAAAACCCCCAACATATGAATTCTGGTTTACATAGCTAAATCCAACTCGTTTCAACCTCGTTTACCTCTTTAAAGTGGGGGTCATCTGATAGGCAAGTTGCCTTCAGAGTCAACGCTGTAGCTGCAATTATGCTGTCTACCACAGGTAAACGGTATTTGTGCCGAAGCTCAGCGCTGCTTTTAGCGATTTCACCGTCGATTTTTACAATCTTGAAATCTTTCTCCAGCAAAGTCGTTCTTAAAATCGCAGTCTCTCGCCCTTCACACGTCAAAGTAAGGTAGTAAATCTCATGCAAAACAATAGCGGATATGAATCGCTCTTTAACTTTTCGAATTGCTTCTTTAGTCTTCTTGAGAACGGCTTTTTCACGGGAATAGTAATGTTCTATGAAAAATCTTGTGTCATACACCGTTTTAGGCATCTAAGTCCCTTATTTTCTCCAATAGTTTTTTAATCTCGTCAGGTGAGGCATATCTCCCGCCTGAACCTGCCAAATCGAGAGTTGACTGTTTAGGCTTCAAAAGTATACCGTCGGCTGTGTCAACGACTTGGAGGCGAGTGCCTTCTTCAATGTTGTATTTTGTACGGAATCTAATAGGAATGGTAGTTTGTCCTTTTCGGGTAACAACGACTTCATCTTCCATTATAGCTCACAGTACTACTATTAGTATGGTAGTACTTATAAATTATTCCATAAAAAATTATTCCATTCAGGTAATGGGTACTACAAAAAATAATTACTACAAAATACTTTTTACCGTTTATTTAATCTCCACTCGAAAATACTTCAAAAATCAATTTGTCTGATTCTATACTTCCCTCAAATACCATAGACGAAGAAAAATGCCTAACGTTCCCAAAAATTACTTTTAGAAGAACTTTCACCTATCGAAGAAAATGGTTAATCAAACCTTTAATTTGAAGATGGATATATCAAAGTGTTTTTTATTTCTCCATTTTTTTAAAATGAGTGACCCCATATATTGGGCATAATTAAAATGAATCTTTCTATTTTCCTCTTTCTACAGAATTAGTACACGATCCCTACTTGTTACGAAAGAACGTTTTTATCTAAAACAGCACACAATACCTTCCACTTAAGGTGCTCAACATATGGGTAAAGGTTCAGGCTATGGAAAAGTCATTCTTTTCGGTGAACACTTCGTCGTTCACGGCGTACCAGGAATAGTTTCGGCTACAGACGCAAAAACTGATGCAGAGGTCAAGAAGATCCATGAGGGAATAACAATAAAAGACGACCGTAAGGGCTCCAAGGGGTATGCTGAAGAAAAGAAACTTCAACAAATCGAATCTATAGAACGCATGCTTAAAATAATGGGGTTGTCGCCGACCACTGCTATGAGCATCTGGCTTGGCGGGGACTTACCAGGTTTCAGTGGGTTGGGTGCTTCCGCGGCTAGTAGCGTCGCTATTGCTAGAGCCATAGCTGAAGAATTTGAGCTGCATTTTTCTGATGACAAAATTAACCAGATCGCCTATGAGGCTGAAAAAGCTTATGCGGGTAACCCTTCAGGCATCGACAATACAGCAGCGACGTTTGGAGGGTTACTTTGGTTCCAAAAAGACATGTATGGTAAAGCTGACATCTTTGAGAAAATTCTCATCAAAAAACCTGTGGAGATAATCATAGCCAGCACAGGAATTGTGGCCAACACAAAAGTAATGGTGGAGGGAGTGGCTCAAAGAAAAAAAGCAAACCCCAAAAAATATGCTCTTTTGTTCCAGCAAGCAGAAGAGTTAGCATTTGCAGGTAAAAAAGCGCTCTTGGATTTTGACCTCAAAAAAGTAGGAGAACTCATGAACGAAAACCATCGCCTGCTACAGGAAATCGAAGTTTCATGTAAAGAGCTAGACTATCTTGTCGAAGTAGCTAGACGACAGGGCGCTTTAGGAGCGAAACTCACAGGAGGCGGAGGAGGTGGGTGCATGACGGCTCTCACACCTGGACGAGAAATGCAAGAAAAAGTGGCGACAGCCATAGAAAAAGAAGGTTTCCAAGTACTCCGCACCAAAATTGGCGTCCAAAAGCTATAAAGACACTTACAGCTAATCTGAAAGTAAGGCGAAAAAACTTGGGATTTAGAGACTTCATAGAACAACTAGACAAAGATGGAGACCTAACTCATATAACTAAGCCAGTTTCCACCGACTATGAGTTAGCCAGCATCATCGAGGCATTAGGTGAGAAACCTATTCTCTTTGAGAACGTAAAAGAATCCTGCATACCTGTAGTCGCAGGTTTAGTGTCTTCTAAAGAGCTCATTGCACGCTCCTTGGGTATTAATAAAGAGCAGTTACTGCTTAAGCTTTCTAATGCGATAGATCATCCTGTAGCTCCCTCACTTTCTGCTACAGGTGAATGCCAGCAAGTGGTTGAGACAAATGTTGACTTAACAAAATTGCCCATCATGCGTTACACTGAAAAAGACGGAGGAAAATACATTCCTTCTGCCATATCAATCGTGAAAGACCCAAAACTGGGCAGAAACATGTGCTTCCATCGTCTCATGCTTCTTGACAAAAACCATTTTGCCGTCCGTATTGTCGAAGAACGAGGAACTGACACGGCACTAAAGAATGCAGGAGGTGAGCTTGACATAGCCATTTGCATAGGCAATTCAACTGCAGTGCTTCTCGCAGCTGCAACATCTTTACCTAAGGGCGTGGACGAATTAGGAATGGCAAACGCTCTGGAACAAACAAATTTAGTCAAGTGTAAAACAATCGATTTGGAAGTACCAAGCAACTGCGAGATCGTGCTTGAAGGCAGAATAACAAAAGAGAAAACTTCGGAAGGACCCTTCTTGGATTTGACGGGTACAGTTGACAAGGTGCGGCAGCAACCTATAGTAGAAATCAGGTGCATCACCCATAGGCAAAACCCGATTTACCAAACCATACTTGCAGGTCGAAACGAACACAAGTTCCTCATGGGTATGCCAAAAGAACCCACAATTTTCAACGAGGTCAACAAGGTTTGTGAGTGCAAAGACGTTTACATAACGCCAGGTGGATGCAGTTGGCTCCATGCAGTTGTGCAGATAAAAAAGAAGAACTTGGACGACGGCAAAAAAGCCATAACC
Source organism: uncultured Candidatus Bathyarchaeia archaeon (assembly GCA_964582085.1). Lineage (GTDB taxonomy): Archaea > Thermoproteota > Bathyarchaeia > Bathyarchaeales > Bathycorpusculaceae > JADGNF01. The sequence goes on from CAZOPV010000002.1 coordinate 149,265, forward strand.
GCCGCATTCGAAGGGCACAAGTCTTTGAAACACTGTGTAGTTGTAGACGAAGACATTAACATTTACGACCCCCACGACGTGGAGTGGGCAATAGCGACGCGTTTCCAAGCAGATAAAAACGTAGTTATTCTTTCGAACCAGCCAGGTTCTTCGCTTGATCCATCCGGTGACTTGTCGGAGGGAAAAAAGGCGACTACTGCTAAAGCGGGGTTAGATGCAACTGTTCCATTTTCCGCAACGGGTAAAGGCTTTAAAAAAGAAGCGTACCGAAAGGTTGACTTGAGCAAGTTCCTTTAGTAATTATTTACTGTGATCTATTATGTACTTAACAAAAGAAGAACAACGGATGCTTAACGGTGAAGAAGGCTACGCCGCACGTAAAAGCATGGAGATATTGGTTGCTCTGGGAGACATTTATGGCGCCGAACGTCTAATAAAAGTTGGTTCAGTGCAAGTAGCAGGTGTCTCATATCACAACCTTGGAGATGCAGGCTTAGAGTTCCTTAATGAACTTGCCAAGGATGGCAAAGTTAGAGTTTTGACTACTTTGAACCCTGCAGGTATGGATTTAGAGAACTGGCGGGAACTTGGCATCAGTGAAGATTTTGCTACTAAACAAAACCTTGTCATTGATGCGTTTCAGCGTATGGGAATACTTATCAGTTGCACTTGTACCCCATACCTAATAGGTAACCTGCCTCGATTCGGGGAACACGTTGCTTGGTCTGAGTCGTCAGCAGTAACTTTTGCAAATTCAGTTATTGGTGCCAGAACCAACAGGGAAGGGGGGCCATCAGCTTTAGCTGCGGCTTTTGTTGGAAAAACCCCTTGTTATGGGCTACATTTGGAAGAAAACCGAGTGCCTGAGGTGCATGTGCGGGTTAATGTACCTCTAACTAAAATTTCTGATTGGGGTGCGCTGGGGTATGCGGTTGGGAAGAAGGCGGAAAATAAAATTCCCTACATCACAGGCATCAGAGAAGCCGAACTGGACGATTTGAAATCTTTCTGCGCATCTGTGGTGACCTACGGTGCTAAGCCACTTTTTTATATGCAGGGAATCACACCTGCTTCCGAAACTGTTCAAATCCCAAAAGATACAGTAACCATCGACCAAAGCGACATAAAAAATGCCTATAACAACATAAACGATCAAGTTGACGACATAGATTTTGTTTGTGTTGGTTGTCCTCACTGTAGTATAAAAGAAATCTCGGAAATCGCTGAAATTGTTAAAGGCAAAAAAGTCAAGGAAAACGTCGCGTTGTGGGTTGCCACCTCACGGACCACAAAACAGTTGGCGGACAAACGCGGTTACACTGATATCATTGAAGCAGCGGGAGGTAAATTTGCATGCGACACCTGCATGGCAGTTGCGCCCCTCAAGGGTAGGTTTAAAGCTTTAGCGACAACATCTGCAAAGGGTTGTTTCTACTCACGGCAAAACAGTATGAAAACCAAAATTGGTAGCCTCAAAGAGTGTATAGAGGCTGCGGTGACGGGAAAATGGAACAATTAAGTGGTAGAGTCATATACAAAGGAAAAAGTGAAGGCGAAGCCCTATCCACCACACAACCCATATCGTTTTACGGTGGTGTAGACCCCAATACAGGAGAGGTCATCGAGAAGGGTCATGAATTACAGGGAAAAAGTGTCAAGGACAAAATCCTTGTTTTCCCACAGGGCAAAGGATCCACCGTGGGTAGTTACACCCTTTATCGGCTGAAAAAGAACGGTGTGGCGCCTGCAGGCATTATTAATCGTGAATGTGAAACTATAATAGCGGTTGGTGTAATAATCAGCGAAATCCCTTGTGTAGATAAAGTAGACATAAACAGAATCAAGACAGGCAACATAGTTCGAATAGATAACGATGTGGTTACGGTACTTTAATATTAATCCACAAGTTCATCATAAACAGGAAGGTGCAAAAATGAGTGAGGCGAAACCCATAATCTTGAAACTCGGCGGCTCAGCCATCACGGATAAAACCCAAGAATTAGTTGCCAAAACTGAGGTAATAAACCGCCTAGCTGAGGAAATCAAACGTGCAGATTTGGATAATCTAATTATTGTTCATGGCGGCGGAAGTTTTGGTCATCCTACTGCGCAAAGATACGGTATAAAGGAAGGTTATAAAGAACCCGCTCAGAAACTTGGTTTTGCGGAGACTCACCACGTCATGACCATGTTGAATGGTTTAGTTATGGATTCGCTCATATTGCACGAAGTTGCCGCACTCAGTATTGCACCATCTTGTTGCGTAGTGACCGAGAATGGCAAGATCAAATTTCTCGAAGAAAACCTGATAAAACGAATATTAAAAATGGGCTTCACGCCTGTCCTTTACGGTGATGTTGTTTTCGACGAAAGACGGGGTTTCACTGTTCTTTCTGGGGATCAATTAGTGGCTTACTTGGCTATTAAACTTAAAGCTGAAAAAATTGTGATAGGCGTAGATACCGACGGCTTATTTGATGATGACCCCAAAACTAACCCAAACGCTAAACCCTACAAGCATCTGACGCTTGAAGAATTAAAGAAAATTCAAAATAAGATAGGTAAATCCTCAGTAACCGATGTGACAGGGGGCATGGCAGGTAAAATTGCTGAGCTTATCCCGGCAATAGAGCAAGGCATCCACGTCACCATAACGGGTGCAACTAAACCTCTATCAATAAACAGGGCGCTTATAGGTAAAGACGTTTTAGGCACAGAGATAGAGAAGGCATAAAAGTGGCCGAAGAAACCCAAAAACGTAAAGCAGATCACATTCGAATCTGCTTAAACGAGAAAGCTCAAGCCAAGGACATAACTACTGGGTTTGAAGACGTTTATTTCGTACACAAAGCTCTGCCCGACGTGGACAAGAAAAAAATTGATCTAACAACTTACTTTTTAGGTCACAAATTCAATGCTCCCCTCATGGTCGGCGCTATGACAGGGGGAACTCCAGAAGCAGAGAAAATTAATTCACACATAGCCCAAGCTGTAGAAGAGCTTGGGTTAGGTATGGGCGTAGGTAGCCAGAGAGCAGCCATAGAGAACTCTAAACTTGCAAAAACTTTTGCGGTGGCTAGAAAAAAAGCGCCTACCACTTTTATAGTGGCCAATATAGGTGGTGTGCAACTGGTTCACGGTTATGGTTTAAAAGAAATCAAAAAAACCATAGAAATGGTTGATGCAGATGCTGTTGCCATCCACCTCAATGCATTGCAGGAAGCAGTTCAGCCCGAAGGACAAACGAATTTTGAAGGCATTATTGAAAAAATTGGTGAAATTGCAGATAAACTAGACAAACCCCTTATTGTGAAGGAAACAGGTTCAGGTATCGCAGCGGAGGAAGCAAAACAGCTGGGAGAATCAGGTGTAAATGCACTAGATGTGGGGGGCGCAGGCGGGACAAGCTTTGCAGCAGTGGAATATTATCGGGCAAAAAGAAGCGAAGTTGACACCCGGTTGATAGGGGAAGTCTTTTGGGATTGGGGTATTCCAACAGCAGCAAGCATAGTGGAAATTGCTCAAACCTCCAAGATCCCAATTATCGGTTCAGGCGGTATCCGTGATGGAACTGAGGTAGCTAAAGCCATAGCCTTGGGCTCAACATTGGCAAGCGCAACTCAACCAGTTCTTCAAGCAGCCGTAGAAAGTGCCGCGGCAACCCAGAGAATGCTTTCAATTATTGTGGAAGAACTGAGAAATACCATGTTTCTTGTGGGATCAAAGAATGTTCAACAATTAGCCACGGTGCCCATTGTGCTTATGGGTAAAACTTCTAAATGGCTGGAAAATAGAGGTTTCGACGTCAAAAGCTACGCACGTAGAGGAGCAAAGGTAAACTGTGAACGTTGAAAAATTTCTTGAAGAAAAGGCACCTGTAATTGACAAGGCAATAGAAAAGTATATCCCAAAAAAATTCACAAAAAATGATTTGCTGTTCAAGGTTAATCCTCCCAAATATGGGTTCAACTTGGAGGCCTTAAACAAGGCAATCGCTGAACCCATCTGGGACATGCTTGACCGAGGTGGCAAGCGTTGGCGCCCAATACTTTTTCTGCTTATCTGCGAAGCTTTAGGTAAGAGATCAGAGGATTTTTTGGATTTCGCCATAATTCCTGAAGTTATACATAACGGTACTTTGGTTATTGACGACATCGAAGATTCATCTGAAGTACGCAGAGGTAAACCGTGTACTCACAAAATTTTCGGTGTGGATATAGCCGTTAACGCCGGCAACACCATGTATTACCTGCCGCTCCTGCCTCTTATGACGAAGCAAGAGCAGATTTCAACCAGCAAACTGAGAGATCTCTACGAGATTTACGTGCAAGAGATGATTAACCTCAGTATGGGTCAAGCCATGGACATCGCTTGGCATCGAGGTCTAGCCAACGCAGACGATATAAGTGAAGAGGATTATTTGCAGATGTGTGCTTACAAAACAGGTACATTAGCACGTATGGCAGCTAAACTTGCGGCAGTGCTTGCAGATGCTGACAAAAACCTTGTGGAAAAACTGGGGTTTTTCACGGAAAGTGTGGGTGTTGCTTTTCAAATGCAAGATGACGTTTTGGATTTGACGGGAAAAGACTTCGCCAAAAACAAAGGTGGTCTTGGACAAGATATAACAGAAGGCAAGCGATCACTTATGATCATATACACTTTAAAGAGAGCTACTCAAAAAGACAAAAGTCGTCTTGTGGAAATTTTAAACATGCATACTTCAGATCAAAAATTGCGCGACGAAGCCATAGCTATACTACAAAAGTACGGTGCTATGGAATATGTAAAGGACAAGGCAGCAAAAATTGTGGAGGAAAGCTGGAAAGAAGTTGACAAGCTTTTGCCAGCAACAGAAGGCAAGGAAAAATTAAAAGCCTTCGCAGAGTTCTTGATTAGGCGAAATATTTAACCTCCACGAGTGTAAACACAATGCTAAAAGACAACGAAGAGCTTCGAGACCTCATTCGGAAAATCGCCCTCATCAACGCGGTTCAACACGACGGGAAAGCCCAGCAGGGGCCGATCACGGGAAAAATTTTGGGTGAAAAAGCCGAATTTCGTACACAAGTTAGGGAATTGTCCATACTCATCAACCAAGTGCTCTCAGAAGTTAACAGTCTACCCTTTGGGATCCAAAAAAAGATCGTGGAGGAAAAATGGCCTGAAGTCTTCAGAAAAGAGAAAAGTGAAGAAAAGCGTTTGCCACCTTTGCCAAACGTCAACAAATACAAACAGGTTGTAACACGATTTTCTCCGAATCCTGATTGTGTGTTGCATTTGGGCTCTGCCCGAGCAATTCTTTTGAGTCACGAGTATGCACATATTTATAAAGGGAAATTCATCCTCCGGTTTGAAGACACAGACCCAAAAGTAAAAAGGCCATCTTTAAAGTTTTACGAGAAAATTCGTGAAGACCTAGAGTGGTTAGGTTGTAAAGTTGACGAAGAATATATACAAAGCGACCGCTTGCCCATTTACTACGAATATGCCGAACGTCTTATAGAGATAGGCGGTGCTTATGTCTGTACTTGCGTCCCCGACGATTTCAGAAAAAAAACCCTCCAAAGTATGCCGTGTTCTTGCCGTAACTTGTCGCCCTCTGAGCATCTGGAGCGTTGGCAAGGTATGCTTACAGGCGCTTACCAAGAGGGAACCGCAGTTGTGCGTGTCAAAACTGATCTGGCTCACCCAAACCCTGCAGTACGGGACTGGCCTGCTCTCCGAGTTATAGATACAAAAAAATATCCTCACCCTCGAGTCGGTAGCAAATATTTAGTTTGGCCATTGTATAACATGGCTGCCGGTTTAGACGACCACCTGTTGGGCATAACCCACATTATCCGTGGCAAGGAGCACCTAACCAACGGTGTTCGTCAAGAATTTATGTACAAACATCTCGGCTGGGAATATCCACAAGCAATACATTACGGGCGGCTCAAAATTACAGGAGCATTTTTGAGCAAATCTAAAATTATCCAAGGTATCAAAGAAAAACATTTTACGGATTTTGACGACCCAAGGCTGGCAACATTTGCGGCGCTAAGAAGACGTGGAATAACCCCCCAAGCCATCAAAAAGTTGATAATTGATATTGGACCCAAAACAGCTGACGTGACGTTAAGCTGGGAGAACCTGTATGCTTACAATCGGAAACTTCTCGATCCACAATGCGAGAGATACTTTTTTGTTGCCGAACCCATACAATTGAAAGTTAAAACCTTGCCAAAACAGTTTAAAGTAAACTTGCCTCTCCACCCACAAAAACCAGAAAAAGGTGCAAGATACCATACAGTAACACCAAACGGCGACGAACAATCAGTGGTTTTATGGATTACCAAAAAAGACGCGGCTAGCATGGAGGTAGGCAAAGTGGTTAGACTCATGGAGCTCTTTAACGTCAAAATTGAAAATGCAAGTGACGATAGGGCAGAGGCAGTTTTTGTGAGTGAATCATATGATGATGTGCGGAAGGCTAAAGCCCCATTGATTCATTGGATACCTGTTGGGGCAGAGTTTCCATGCGAAGTAGTTATGCCTGACGCTTCCATTATTCGAGGCTTCACGGAAAGTGCATGCAAAACGTTAAAGCCAGATACTAATATACAGTTTGAACGCTTCGGTTTTGTACGAGTCGACTCAGTAGCCGACAAATTAAGTGCGTATTTCGCACATAAGTAAGGTGTTGCAATGGAGGAAACTCTATGAGAAAGCAAGATAAAGCTATAATTTGGCCAGCATACTTCGACGCGAACAAAACAAGGAAAGAAGGACGCCGTGTTTCCAAAACGTTAGCAGTGCCGTCACCGAAGATCATGGAAATCCAAGCGGCTGCTGGGAAACTTGGTTTGAAGCACGAAACTATTTTGGATAAAGGCTACCCCAAGACACCTTGGGCTAAAGTAGGTATGTTGCTTGTAGAGAAGAAAGCATCAAAAGAGCAAATCATAAACAAGCTGGCAAAACAGTTACAGAAAACGCGAAGTGAATTCCAACAAATAGTTCCGAAGCAAAAGTGAGAAAAATTTAGGATTTTTCTTCTTTGCTGCTAATTAAGACGGCATTTATAACGCCGACGTTGCCTGGGCGGCTAGTTACGCGTGCTAGCCCTAGGGGCGTTTCAATCTGGGCGCCTTTGGTTATAACGCCTCTTCGATCGTAGTCCACGTTTGCGGGGTTTTTCACTACACGCAGAATGGTGGTTTTTTCTGTTTTGCCGCTTTTTGGGTCGGTGACTGAGGCAAATTTGTCTGTTAGAACTTTAAGTTTCATGTTGCCGCCGTAGCCTCTAACAACGCGTTTTTTTGGTTCGCCGATTGTAGTTTCTGCTGCAAAGGTGCCTTGTTCAAACTTTCGTTTACCGCGGTAAAGCCGTTTCCTTCCACCTGTGAGTTTTCTTTTTTGCAAATTCCCGTGCCAAACTGACATTTCACATTTCCCTTTTATGCTTGTACTAAATTGGTTTGTTCACTTAGAACTGTGGTTTTGAATATAAACATATCCTTTCTATGGTGAGGGTTCGCCCTTGTTGACAAGATTTTGTTGATCTTCCTTTAAGGCTTCACCGAAGATACGTTTTAAATCTCTTTTCAACAATGAAGGATCTTGGGTTAAGCCAAAGTAGTCTGCGAAGTAGTCAGTGGTTTTGAGGACAGCTGAACGTCCGTTACGCTCTGTGGCGATTAGCCCCATGTCTTTTAGTAGTTTTATGTGACCGTAGGCGTGTTGTCCTCGCACTTCGATTACACGTTTCTGAGAAATAGGTTGTCTATATGCTATGTAACTGAGAGTCCGCAATGGTCCCGAAGATAGTAAAGGGCGGTTTACCAGTTTTTTTACCAATGGAGTGAACTCGGTTTTGAGTTGCATAACGTAACGTTCATCCTTTAATGCCAAAATTTCAAGAGGAGTACGTCTCTCTGAGTATTCCTGCGTTAGCATTTGAACGTATTGTTGGGCTCTATTTTTTGACCTCGTGTTTAATACAGAGCAGATTTCGTTTAAGTTTAAGGGGCGACCTGCAACGTAAAGTGCAGCTTCTAGGAGAGTAAGGTTGTGCTGTTTCTTTTTTTGGTTCTGTAATTGTTCTTGTGTTGATTCTTTGGGCTGCTGACCTTGGGTTTCTGAATCCTTTTGAGTGGTTACTTGTGACTGCATTTGTTGTTGCTCTTGTAGTGGTGGTTGCTTAGGCGGTTCTCTAGAATCAGATTTTAAGTTTATATGATGAGGTTGATTGTTACTGTTTTGCAACTTTCAGGTTCCCCACTGCTATGTATATTTCTTCCGTTTCCTCATTTTGCCACAAATTCACTAAACCGTCCTGTGCCAAAAAGAGCAGAAGAATAAATGTGCGGATAGCTTCAATTCTTGTGACACCCCTAATTAAAGTTGAAAACTCGATTATACCCCAGCCTTTAACCATCTCCACAAGCCGTTCATAGAGTTTGTCCATTTGCAACTCCAGTTCAGCTATAAACTTGTCGAACTGAGGCATGAGGTCTGAGGCTTCAGGCAGAACAGGGTGACTGACAACCTTCTCCAGATGAACGAGTTTTTCGCCTTTCAGCACTTCATCTAAAACTTCCAGTAGATGTTGTATGGTGGTAGATGTTAACTCGTATCGCAAAGGCAGAAAAAGCGGCGGTGGCACGAAGTCTTTGGATTCTTTGGGTTGTGCAGGTGGCTCTTGCAGAGTGAGTAGAAGTTTTGACTTCATCAAATAAATAAGCGCTGACGAATCTAAGGCCACACCTGACGCGCGAAAATCCACCTTGCCTATTTTTTCCATCTCCAAAAGAAATGATCTGAGCAAATACGAAATGTTGACGTTCCAAGGGGTGAGCTTTTCAAGTTTGCTGACTTCGAACAATATGTTCCATGGCGGACGCAAATAGAATGGTTTTTTGTGATACGTCTCCATCATCGTGCTGACTCCATGAATTTTGCTGAAATAATTGCTGAGACACCATTCCGTTCATAGACACCGTAGACTTTCTGTGCCTTGTTGACCATTTCAGGTTTTAAAGTGATGACTATAAATTGGGTTTTGTCACACTCCTCTAAGAAGAGTTCGGCAAGTTTGGTTGTGTGGAAAGCGTCTAAATGAGCATCAACTTCATCCATCACATAAAATGCTGCAGGCGTAAATTCTTTCAAGGCAAAAATGAATGCAACCGCAGAGACAGACCGTTCTCCGCCACTGGCACCGCTTACAACGATAGAGGGCTTGTTAGGAAACTGTACAATCATGTCAATTCCGCCTGTAAATGGTTCATCTGGATTTTCCAGCTTCAGTGAGGCTGTGCCGCCATCAGTTAATTTCGAGAAGTATTTGTTCAAGTCGGTATTGATTTTTCCGAATGCATCCATGAAAACTTTTCGCTTTTTGCTTTCAATTTCATCCATAAATTGAACTATTGCCTGCTTTTCTCTCTCTAGCTCGTTGAGACGTAACGAAAGTTCGCGGTATCTAGAAATCTGTTCGTCATAATGCGCCATCGCAAGTTGGTTAATTCCGCCTATGCGTTCTAGTTCAAACTTCATCATCTGCATGCTAGTTTCAGCTTCTTCCACCTGCTTTAGTGTGGTCTCTAAAGGTTGCTCATAATTTAACGACTTTAACTGATTTTGATGCTGTAAAAGCTGCAGACGCGCTGTCTGAACGTTTAGTTGCAACTGATTAAGAAGAGATTCTGCCTGTTCATATTCTTCGTCTAGCGAATGAAGCTCCGCATCTATGCTGTCGATTTGTGAAGTGAATTTCTTTGAATTCTCTCTAGCTGAGAGAACCGCATTTGAGAGTTCTAAACGGCTTTTCTCCATTGTAGCGATTTGCTGTTTTAACATTTCTCGCTCTTGAATAGCGTCGGCAACTTCCTTTTCGACTTTACGATACTGCTGTTCCAATTTAGAAAGTTGAATTCTGCTGTTTTGGTAACCTACCCTTAAAACGTTATCAAACTGTGATTGGCAAGTGGAGATTTCCGTCTGTACGGTGCCTAGTTTTTGTCTAAGTGTGATTATTTCTTCAGTTAGTTTTTCCCTTTTAATCTCTAGCTCTTGTATATGCGCAATGTCTGTTTTCTTTCTCAGTTCAGAGATGTCAATTTGAAGTTTTTGCAGGTCCTTTTTGATAGTGTTACGCTCAGCCTTGTGCAAGGCCATGCGTCCTTTTTCAACTTCAATTTCCTTTTCAATACGTGAGCGGAATTTCTCAATACGCTTCAAGCTCATTTGGGTGCGTTTGACGCTTCGCTTCACGCGGATTATCTCGCGGTCAAGAGCATTTATAGCTTCTGAGATACGGGTGATTTCAATCTTGGAGCGCTCAATTTCCTCTTCGAAAGAGGCTATGTCATTTCTACGCTGGCTGAGGTGCGTCTGTAGAGCTTTTACTGCTTCATCGAGACTTTTTATGGCGTTTTCACTGGGAATAAGAGTAGAAAAGTCAAGCGGCGTACGGTAATAGCCACTTTCGAATGCACCCCCTGGCTCGTAGAGGTCGCCTGAAACTGTGACGGCGCGGTAGCCCTCGTTTGAAAGTGCAAATGCAAGTTTGTCGTTGGCGACGATTAGGGTGTCGCCGAAAACATAGTTGACAGCGGGGTCATAGTTTTTATCACATTTCACAAAGGAGGTTGCTAAACCTATTATCCCCTCGCGGGTGGGCATTTTGAACTGTTTGGGTGCTGTAGCACCTTGGAGGGGTATAAGTTTGATTCTACCTAACTTCATTCTGCGCAAGGTTTCCGCGCAAGTGAACGCAGCATCTATATCTTTCACAACTAGAGCGTCCATCCAACCTACTGCTGCGGCGTCTAGTGCTTTTTTGTAGTTGCGATCAATTTTTATGAGGTTTTTTACTCTCCCCTCAACGCCATTGATGACGCCCAAGTTTCCCAGTTCCTCGATGTTTCGTAGAGCTTTTTCTTCAGCTGCTACGGTTTCAGCAAGTTCTCTCTGAGTAACAAATTCCACAACTGCTTCCTTGGCGCTACTGGCAATTTTTCCTGCTTCCACGATTTCTTTTTCTGCAGACTCTTTTTGAGCGGTTTTTTTCTCTATGGTTTTTTCGAGGATTTTGAGTTGTGCTCTCTGCTCTTTTTGTATGCGGTCCAGTTCGGCGAGGGAGTTCTCAACTTCGGTGAGTGTTGTTGTAAAGCGTTCTTTGCGGGCGCTTAGTTCTTTGAGTCTGCCTAAACTGGCTTTAACAAAGGTTTTTGATTTAGTGTATTCGGCACGCAAAAATGTGAGCCGTTTGTTACAAGTTTCAATTTCGGCTTCGATTTGGCGTATTTTGGCGCTGTTTTCTCCAAGAGTATCCCACAATTGTGTGGTTTCTTGGGCTAGACTATCATGTTCTGCCTGTTTAGCGGCAATTTGGCTTTCTAAGGTCGTAAATTCATTTCGAAGTTTCCGTATGTTTAAGCGGTTTTGACGGATTTCATTACGGATTGTTTCATATTGCAGTTGATTGTTTTCTTTTATACGTTTTAGGCTTTCAAGGTTAGCTTGTCCAGAACTTATTTTGGTTGTGAGTTCCGTTAGTTTAGATCTGAGTTCTCCGATTTGAATTTGTACCTTCATTACTTGGGAACTGCCGTCTTCCATCACTTCGGAGCTTAGTTTACGCCATTCTCCTTCAATTTCGCGACGTTTGTTTCTTCGGGCATCGCGGATTTCCTTCAGTTTTTCTGCCTTTACTTTTGCTTTTTCTGTTTGCGCCGACAACTCTTCAAGTTTTTTGGTTAGTTGTGTTATTTCATGGCTAACTTTGATTGCCTCAAATTTCTTAATTTCGCTCTGTATGAAGTTGGCGCGCTGAAGTTGGTTACGTTCTCTTTCTAAGTCGTCTAGTCTTTTTTGAACTTCATCGATTCTGCCCATGGCAGTACGAATGGAGATGTCGGCAGCGCGCAGTTTTTCTTCTGCATCTGCTTTTTCTGCATCATATTGTGCAATACCTACAAGATTTTCAACTATCTTCCTGCGTTCTAAAGGAATAATGTCGGTGAGTCGTGTGATTGTACCTTGCGCAATTATGTTTTGGCTTTCTGCACTAATAGCTCCCATCGATAAAACTTCTAGAAGTTGTTGACGGCTAACGCGGCGACCGTTAAGTCGATAAACGCTTTGACCGTTGCGGTAGACTTCCCTAGAAACTGTAACTGTAGTAGTATCGACTGCCATAGTGCCGTCGGCGTTGTCAAATTGAATTATCACTTTGGCCATTTTCGATTTTTCTAGTCCTGCTTTTTCAGAGCCATGGAAAATTAGTTTAGCTGCGTTTTCTGCGCGGAGCCTCCTAGTGCTAAGTTCACCCAGCGAAAACAAGACCGCGTCCATTATGTTGCTTTTGCCGCTTCCGTTAGGACCTGTAATGGCTGTGAAGCCCTTATCGAGATTTATTTTAACGGTTTGAGGTCCGAAAGATTTGAAACCTTTAATCTCGATTCTTTTGATGTAGGGCATTAATGTGCGCTCTCTTACGTGGAAGCGTAACTTGTCTGGTTAAACAATTTCCTTAGCATTATTATAAAAGCTTATTCACGTGGAAAACATCAAGGCTTTCCAAAAAAATTGTTAAAAAACAGAGAAAATTGATAAATACAACTCTGAGAATAAAAAAAAGAAGGTAGTGTGAAGTAGAAGGTGAGTTTTTTCAAATTCGGCGTAGACGGCGTGCAAGAGATTTTAACACTGGCGCTGATGGTTGTGTTCATATTTGTGTTGCTTTATACTGAAATGAGTTTTATGTATAAGGTCGGTATAGGTGCACTAGTTTTTGCTGTGATTTTCATAACAAGCGTAGTTAACCAAGCTCTTAAGCAACAGGAGCAAGAATCAAGAAAATCCCTATAGACACTGTCAGCAATATCAAATGTCCCGCCCAACCGCAACTAATACTTTCTTGGCGATATCTTTTATAGTAGCGGATGGAATTGCCTAAACATTCGGGGGAACAAAAAAGGCATGAGCGCAAAATGGAGAAGAAGCAAAAAACACCAAAAGTGGCTAGACCTCAAGACCCATAAATTCAAGCCAACAAGGGGCTCCAAAATTCTGCGCTTAGACAACCTCAAGATACCTAAAAAAATCCGCCCCCAAAAATACAGGTTGCCAAAAAAATACGCCAAGGGTAAATGGGTCGAACCTAAACCTCTAATCGATATGTTCCAAGATAACAACAACATAACTATAGTCGCTGAACTTGCAGGGTTTAACCAAGAAACCGTCAAAGTTGCTATCAAAGACCAAAAACTTATTCTCGCAGCCCAAGCTAAAGATCGCAAATATTATAAAAGCTTAAATCTGCCAAAAGTAGTCATTCCAGCAATAACACACACAACCTATAAAAATGGCGTACTAGAAATAAAGCTGAAGAAAGCGACAAAACAAGAAACAATAAAACAACATCAAGCGGGAATAAACGATGCCACATAAATTAAGAAAGCACCGCAAAATGCGCGGTTCAAGAACTCAAGGTTATGGTAGAGTAGGTCAACACCGAGATGCAGGTTCTAAAGGGTACCGAAAAGTAGGTATGCATAAACACCGCTGGAGTATAACCTCCAACATGGAAGAACCCTACTTTGGTAAACACGGTTTCCGCTCGCCTAAAGCGCTACACCTAAAAGAGAAAACTATCAACCTCAAGCAACTTGATCAACTTATCAATACGGGGCAAACAACAGTAAACCTGTCAGAAATGGGCTACACAAAACTGTTAGGTGCAGGAAAAATCACTAAGCCCTTAACTATTGTGGTTTGCTCAGCGTCAAAATCTGCAACCGAAAAAATTCAGGCTGCAGGCGGAAAAATTGTGATTGAAACCAGACAAGAAACCGAGGCAGAATAAAAAAGGGCTAGATATGGCGGGTAGATTTCTCAACCTCTTCAAACCCATCGGACGTGTACTTCCAGAAATTAAAGTTCCAGAACGTAAGGTTAAATTCAACGAAAAAATTTTTTGGACAGCGCTTGTCCTCATAGTCTACCTCGTCATGACTGAAATTCCTCTTTATGGCATAACAACAGAGGCCGGCAACGAATTCAACGCCCTTCGCGTCATTTTTGCTTCCAACAGGGGTACACTTATGGAGCTCGGTATTGGGCCCATAGTTACCGCAGGGTTAATTCTCCAACTTCTCGCTGGTGCTTCACTGATTAAATGTGATATGAGCAAACCTGAGGATCGTGGGCTTTTTACCATAGCAAGCAAAGTCCTCTCAATTGTCCTCACAGGAGTCCAAGGAGGTGCGTACATACTGAGTGGTATGTACGGCAGGCTAAACCCAACAGTTATGCTCATCATATTCTTCCAACTTATAGCCGCAGGCATAATCGTCATGTTGCTTGACGAATTAATCCAAAAAGGTTGGGGTCTTGGTAGCGGCATAAGCCTCTTCATCATGGCAGGTGTTGCCCAACAAATCCTGTGGCAAACATTCTCGCCATCAAACGGCCTATTCGTGGGCGCCCTTCAACAGCTCCTTGCAAACAACATGACTGTAATTGAATGGATAGTAGGCGCGGGAATTTACCCATCCCTCATCGGCTTAATTGCCACAATAGGAGCATTTATCGTGATAATATACCTAAATGGCGTCCGTGTAGAACTCCCTATAAGCTATGCTGGATACAAAGGGTTCCGAAGCAAATATCCAATCAAACTTCTCTACGTTTCAAATCTACCAGTAATTTTTGCATCTGCTCTTTTCGCTAACATATACGTTCTGGGTCAGTTCCTCTGGAGCTGGCAAGGTAGCCCTGCGCCAGGCGCCAACCTTTTAACTGACATCTTTGGTCAATACAAAAATGTAAACGGCACAATTACGCCCTCTGGCGGCTTAGCTTACTACGTAACTGCCCCTCAAAACCTTCAGAACGTGGGGTCTGATCCTCTGAGGGCTCTCGTCTACTTAGGTATCCTTGTAGCTTTCTGTGCTTTCTTCTCGCTTATCTGGCTCGAAGTTGGTGGTCTTGGTCCATCTAAAGTAGCACAGCAACTGATGGACTCGGGTATGCAGATTCCAGGTTACCGGCGTTCCCTTGGACCAATTGAAACAATGCTGAAACGATACATTCCAGTGGTAGCGGTGCTAGGTGGCATAATCGTTGCATTAATCGCTGGTGTGGCTGACTTCTTAGGCGTATTTGGTTCAGGGACGGGTATCCTTCTCTCAGTCGGGATCATCTACCAATACTATGAGCTGCTAATGCGTGAACGCGCAGCCGAGATGTACCCTGCCTTTAGACGAATCTTGGGAGAATAAATTATCTCCTTTTCTTATTTGCTTAGAAAGCAAAAATGGTTATATGCGAGCAGACCGAATAGGCATACACAACATTGATTAGCCCCAACAGAGGAATTGAGAAATGGACATCTCCGTTATACCAATAGCAACGTTTACAATAATGTTAGTTGCGCTTATAATATCATTCGTAAATATGGCTCTCAACCGTTTGATCATAACCAAAATGATTGGTTGGCATGAATACAAGGCAATGCAAAAAGAAATCGCCGAGTATAATTCTCAACGGATGGCCGCTTTGCGCGCAAAAGACACCAAGACTTTAGAGCGCCTCAAAAAGAAAGAGTCACAAATTAACGCAATGCAGACAAAAATGTTTAAGCCACAAATGGTTCTTATCCCCATAACCTTCATTTATCTCTTTATTTGGCCAATTCTCGTAGGGTATTTCCCACAACCTGTTGCCTATATTCCAGGATTAGGCGCTGTTCAATTCTTCTATTGGTATTTGATTTGCTCTTTCTTCTTCGGAACAATTGCCTCACGCATAATAGGTGTAACACCCATACAGTAGCTTCAATAAGGGAAAACTATGAGTAAAACTGAAAAGCCAACAACTTCCAAAGCGAAGAACATAGTTATATGCATCTCTGGCATGGCTGGTACTGGGAAGAGTACTTTGGCAAAGAGGCTTGCCAAAAAATACGGATTAAAATACTACTCTGGGGGCGATGCACTCAGAGATTTAGCTGCTGCCCAAGGCTACCAGCCAAATAGCAATGGTTGGTGGGAAAGTCCCGAAGGTCTACGGTTTCTTGAGGAACGGAAAAAGAACCCCAGTTTCGATAAAGCCGTTGACAATAAGCTTATGGAGTACGCTTCTCAAGGTAATGTTCTTTTGGATAGTTGGACAATGCCGTGGCTACTCAAAGACGGATTTAAAATCTGGTTATCTGCCTCATTTGAGAAGCAAGCTGAACGCATTGCCCAACGTGACAAAATGACAATTGAAGAAGCAAAACAAGCTTTAAATGAAAAAGAATCACGTACAAAAGCTATCTACAAAAAACTTTATGGCTTCGCTTTAGGTGAGGACTTTACACCTTTTGACTTCATTTTAGACACGGACACTCTTAGCGCTGAAGAAGTTTTTCAAGTTCTATGTAAAGTAATAGATAATGTAGTTATCGGCAGAAAAAACACGTGATTCTCTTCACAGGATTTTTTCTGTATTAATTATTATTTTTGTTCAGGTAGTCTGCAGTGTATTTTTCTCATCTTTGAAAAGTTTAAAACTCGCTAAAAACCCAAGCGCTAAAGCAACCACAATAGTAAAGATAAAGGGGCTTACTGGAGTAATAGTGTATAAAATGCCTCCTATATATGGTGCAGCAATTATGGACAATCTAGTTGACCATTGAACTACCGAAATCCATCGTGACCTTTGCGTTGGAGGTGCTATTGAACCTGCTATTACTCCCATGTATGCCCACATGGGAAAAGATGCACCCCTAAGAAAAGAGGCAACAACCTGCAAAATAAGATTGCTTGTAAAGATGAATATGGATAAGGCTATACTCACGAGGATCATAGAGAAAGAGATGGCAGTTGCTTTGCTGTATTTGTCTCCAATTCTTCCTATTATCAGGGAGAGCAAAAAAGCCCCAAGATAGTTTATTGTGCCCAGGTAGAGAACAGTTTCCACGTTGTAATGATGAATGTAATTTAGAAACTGTGGAATCAACGTTGAAACTAGTGAAATTATGAACATCATTGCTGCAAAAAAAGCTGAAATGGCAACCAACTTCCAAATTCCCTTTTTTTCGTCAGTAGGCCTCTCATTGCTCTGAGGTTTAGTTTCTTGGGTTTTAGTTGGCTTCTGTGATGTAAGCTGTATTAGGGTGAATGCAGCTAATGAATAGAAAACGGCAGTGATCATAAAAATTAAACGATTTTCTAAAAAAGAAGAAAGTAACCCTGCGACTGTAGGTGAAAAAATATAGCCTATTGCATATGCTGCCCCTAAAGTGGTAAAGGCTGATGCCATGGAATTAGTTTGTGAGTGCTCTAAAACATAGGCACTAACTGCAGGAGCAGAAAAGGTGATGCCGTAGATAAACATGGGGACAATTAACTGAGTCCAATCAGTCGCAAAGGAAAATAACAGTGGTATTGGTATCCAAAGTGCCCACCCAGAGATCATAATTTTTTTACGGTCATATCTGTCAGCTAAAAAGCCGCCGGGAATAATGGTTATAGCGGCAGCCAACGAAGAAAGCGAATAAAGTAACCCGACATCTTCAGGTGTAGCGTTTATGCTTCTGATGAACAGTGGAAGAAGATAAACGATAAAGCCATCTCCGAAAGCTGCCAAAAGGTTAGAAATAAATATTATTTTGAGATTTTTATCTAACATCTCAAATGTCAAAAGTCTCTTAAACTCGACTTTTGAGTTTTGCAGCAGTGTGCCTAACATGAACTTTCTTTTATGTAGATTCGCCAAAGTTGTCAAAAAGTTTTTGCTAAAAATAATTAAAATGAACTAACTAAACTAATATCTGGGATTTTCCTACAATAGGGCAGTGAACTTGTTGGCTAAAACATCCCTTGAAAAAAACCAACTCGAAATGCCACCGCAAATCCGCGTCTCCATAGGAACAGCAATAGTGATAGGCCTTTTAGAAGGTAAACTGGACGCCGCGCCAACAACTGCGTATCTAATGACCTATAAAGGCGGTAAATGTACAGCGAACTGTGGTTTTTGTCCTCAAGCTCGAACTAGCCAATGCAAAGCCGAGTTGTTGTCAAGGGTAACTTGGCCCGCGTTTTCCAGTCAAAGCGTAGTGAAACAAATTATCCCTGCAGTTAGTTATAATAAAATTCGCCGAGTTTGTATTCAAGCCCTAAACTACTCAACTGTTTTTAGAGACGTCTACAGCATAGTTAAAACATTAAAACAGCAAACCGAGGTCTCGGTTTCTGTTTCATGCCAACCAACAACAAGAGTTGATATGCAGTGTTTAGCTGAGGCAGGTGTTAACCGAATAGGTATCCCGCTTGATGCTGCAACTGAAAAACTTTTCGATGAAATAAAAGGAGCAAAAGCAGGTGGCTTTTATAGGTGGGAGAACCAGTTCAAGCAAATCAGGGATGCAATAGAGTTTTTCGGAAAAGGCAACGTTAGTACCCATCTGATCATAGGGCTAGGTGAAACTGAGAAGGAAGCCGTCACATTAATTCAGCAATGTACTGAATTGGGCGTAACATTAGCCCTTTTCGCCTTTACACCTATCAGAGGGACAACTTTAGCAAATAAACCTCCGCCTCCTATAGATAAATATAGACGTATTCAAGTTGCCCGATATTTAATTGTAGCCGGCATAACAAGAGCAGAGAATATGCAGTTTGACAAGACAGAAAGAATAAGGGAATTTGGTGTTCCAAAGGAGAAACTAATTCGTGTAGTTGACTCTGGAGAGCCTTTTTTAACCTCTGGTTGCCCAGATTGTAACAGACCTTTTTATAATGAAAAACCCAGTGGCCCCATCTATAACTACCCGAAGCTTGTCACTGCAAAAGAACTATCATTAATCAAGGAACAACTTGCATTAAAATAGACAAAAGATTTAGGCAACTAACTTTCTTGGGCTGTTTTTTCTGCCTTATCTTTAGGTTCAGGGAACTTAGGTTTCTGTCTGGTTACTTGCTCGACCAAACGCCAGAATTCAGGCATCACAAGTCCTTTCTGCAAGTCCTTTAGAAGCTTTTTTACTTGGTAGAAAGTCATCTGGGCTTCACCTTTATCCAAGTTTTCTTGCGGACCTTTTATGTGGCGCAGTATTTCATCTATCTGACGGGGTGAAGCACGTATGTTTGCTTTCTCTAACAAACTTTGAAGTAAAGTTTGCCCAGTGTTTCTACCCACAAAAAGCGCTGTTTCGCGTCCGACGATTTCAGGTGGGAACGGTTCAAACATTAGTGGGTGAGCTAGCATTCCTTCTACGTGTTCATCTACTTCGTGAGTGAATGTATTGTCGCCGACGATGGGTTTGTGGAACTGTATGGGTAACGCAAAAGATTTTTCAGCTAATTGGGCAAGTCTATAGGTGCGTTCTAGGTCCACGCCTGTATCGATGTTGTAGAGGAGTTCTAAAGCCGTTGCTACTTCCTCAAATGGAGCCAATCCTGCTCTCTCACCAAAGCCTACGACGCTAGTATGTACATAGGTTATCCCTTCCTCTACAGCTGCAAGCGTGTTGGCAGTTGCTAAACCGAAGTCGTTATGACAGTGAATTGACAATGGCACATTCTTTTTAACTATGTCAGATAAACCATCTCGAACGTGAGAAATTAGATACCGCGTTGCAAGCGGTCTTAGGAAACCCACTGTGTCTGCTATGGACAGTTTAGTTGCTCCTGCAGCTACGGCAGCTTCAAACACCTCGATGATATCTTCAAGAATAGTTCTTGAACCATCTGAGAGAACAAAATTAACTTCTAAACCATGCTTTTTGGCATATTCAATGCTTTCCACAATGCGTTTGAGGGCCTCTTGTTTGGTGATTTTAAGCCTGTACTGAAGATTCAAACCGTTGAAGGGGGCTTCGATGTTAATTTCTTTCATCCCCACTTCCAAGCAAGCGTCAACATGAACCTTGGTTGCTCCTGCTGAAGCAGTAAGTGTTGATTTCTCAAAACTTTCATTCGCTATGCGTTTGACGCCGCGTTTTTCTTCTTCTGTTAAACCTGGAAAACCAATATTTATAACAGCTATGCCTGTTTCATCCATCATTTTGGCAAGTTTAAGTTTTTCTACATATGTTAGAAAGACTGTTGGCGCTTTGATGCCCTCGCGGAAACTCTCATCCACCATGTAAACCCTTTCAGGCAGTTTAGGCGGTAAATTTTTGCGAAGGCGATTGTAATTAGCAATTAAGCCTTGGGCTTCCATCTTTTTAAAGATAGTCTTCCTCATTATGTGTACACAATCCAATAAATTCTGAGTTCACACGCTGTGATTATTATTTTCGCATGTATATAAAAATAGCACAAATTCGGTATACAGTAAGTTTTTTCTCTAAACTTCATTCAACATATCAAGCTGTTTGTAGCTGATTACTTTTTTAAAGAGGGCATTATTATTAGCGGGTGATGCTATATGAGAACGTGGCGACTGCTGAAACTTGAAACTTTTCATCCCTTTATGAACATGGCCATTGACGAAGCCATTTTGCAGTCACGCATTTTAGGTTCTGTCCCTGACACCTTGAGGTTTTATCGTTGGATGCCTTCAGCTGTTTCAATTGGCAGGTTCCAGAGAATAGAGAGCGAGGTCAACTTGGAAAACTGCCGAAAATTAAGCGTGGAAGTTGTTAGACGAATTAGTGGCGGTGGCACTGTGTATCATGATACTGAAGGTGAAGTTACCTACAGTGTGATTGCTAAGACAGAAAATTTGGGCACTAAGGATGTAACCGAAGTTTACTCAAAAGTCTATTCGGCTATAAACCATGCTTTGCAGTTAATGGGTATACTTGCAGACTATAATGAGGGGGACATAAAAAATTGCCCTAATTTGACTGTTAACGGCAAAAAGATTTCTGGTAGCGCCCAAGCCAACAAAAGTGGGGTTGTGCTGCAACATGGAACGTTGCTGTTGAATGTTGATTTGCCAAAAATGTTTTCTTTGCTACGTGTGCCTTGGGCGAATTCATGTATGCAAGTTGTGAACATAGCAAAGAACAAAATCACTAGCATACAAAATGAGTTGGGGCACTCAGTTACGCCTGAAACGGTTGTAAACGCGGTGGCACATGGTTTTGCAGTGGCAATGGGAATTCAAGTTGTAGAAAACGTCCAAACGTTAGAGGGCGAATTGACGCCTGAAGAGCGCAAACTCGCGGAAAAACTCTACAGGGAAAAATATGCCACTGATGACTGGAACTTTAACGGGCAAAACAATTTAGGCTAGTTTTTCTCATGTTTCCACCTAATGCCTTGTGGAGTATCTTCAAGGGTTATACCCATTTCTTTGAGTTTTTGGCGGATTTCATCGGCAGTTTTCCAGTCTTTGGCTTTGCGGGCTTCTTCACGTCTTTTGATAAGCAATTCTGCTTCTTGAGGTAGCACATCTTGTTCCACTTTGCGAATTATGCCTAACACCTTGCCATACGTATCTATTATCTGAGTAACTTTAGCCGCTTCTTCTTTGCTTAGGTAGTTATTGTCTAGCAAGTTGTTGATTTCCCGCACGAATTCAAACAGCGCTGCTAGTGCTACACCGATGTTGAGGTCATCATCCATGGCGCCATCAAAATCTGTCTGAACTTTGCTAATTAAATGAATCAGTTTTTCTCCGCTAGCTTTTCCGTTGGCGTCTTGAAGTCGGCGCTGCAGGTTTGTTAGGCGTTCGATGGCGCTTTTTGCAGCGTTTAAGCCTTCAAATGTGAAGTTGAACTGTTGTCGATAATGAGTGGATAAAAGTAAATAACGAATGGCGAGGGGGTCGCAGCCTTTATTAAGCAGGTCCCGGAGAGTGTAGAAGTTGCCTAAACGTTTTGACATTTTTTTGCCTTCTACCAGCAAGTGCTCGTTATGCATCCAATAATGAACGAAGGGCTTGCCTGTTGCTGCTTCGCTTTGTGCGATTTCGTTTTCGTGGTGGGGAAACATGTTGTCGATTCCTCCACAGTGTATGTCGAAGGTTTCGCCTAAGTACTTCATGCTCATGGCTGAGCACTCGATGTGCCATCCTGGTCTGCCCTTGCCCAGTTCGGTTTCCCAGAACACGTTGCCGTCTTCTGGGGTGTAAGCTTTCCAAAGGGCGAAATCATGCGCTTCTTCTTTAGCGTATTCGTCTTGTTTGACTCTTGCACCTGCTTTGAGTTGTTGGGTTTTGAGGTGGCTAAGTTTGCCATAGGTGGGGAACTTGCTTATGTTATAGTAGATGCTGTTGTCTTCGCCTCGGTAGGCAATGCCTTTTTCGAGAAGAGTTTTGATTATGCTGACCATTTCCGGTATGTGGTCGGTAGCTCGTGGGTAAACATCAGCTGGTTCAATATTGAGCGTCTTTATATCTTCAAAGAAGGCTTTGATGTAGAAGTCAGTATATTCTTTGAGTGGTCTTTGTTGTTTTTTGCTGCCTTTGATTGTTTTGTCGTCTACATCAGTTAGGTTCATTATGTGGGTTACCTTGAAGCCTCTGTGTTGCAACCACCGTTTTAGGAGATCTTCAAAGAGGAAAGCGCGGAAGTTACCGATGTGGGCGTAGTCGTAAACTGTTGGCCCACATGTGTACATACGCACTTTGCCTGGGTCGATGGGCGTAAAGTTTTCTTTTTGTCGTGTAAGTGTGTTAAAGATGCGTATGCTTGTTCTTTCTTTGGCTTTCATCATTATCCCTGTGAAGTACAATACAGACATTATTTAAGTGTTCCAATTATTTTTTGAAGTTCAGACAAAGTCTGCATCTTTTGTTTCTAAGCCCTACTAAATTTCAGGTGCTACTCACGCGTTTTTAATTTGGTCTTTATGTTTTATTTTCAACTGAGAATCTGAGCTAAAAATTTATTTCGTACAAATGTTGCTTTTTTGTTGAGGGATATATTTATATGACTAAATATAATCGAGTTATACTTATATGTGAGCAGTTTATAGGAGAAATAATGGAAAAATGAAAATTGGTGTTTGCCTGTGGGTAATCGAAGTTGGTGAAAGTCAATGAAAGTTGCAGCGCTTTGGACAGGTGGAAAAGACTCCACATTGGCTTGCTACAAAGCCATCAAATATGGCTACAATGTCTCATACATTGTCACTTTCATATGGGAAAAGCCTTCGTTAGCTCACCATCTTTCTCTAATCAAGCTTCAATCTGAAGCTATTAAAATTCCATTTCTGTGGGATAAACTGAAAGAACCCTATTTTGATTCGTACCGCGAAGCCATTCTTGAATTGAAAAACGAATATGGCGTAGAAAGGATCATAACTGGTGACATATCCTATGTTGATGTCTTCCATGGAAACTGGATAGACAAAGTCTGTGAAGGGACCGGCGTCGAAGTTATAAAACCTCTATGGGGTTTAGAGCGCAAAGCAATCCTTCAAGAACTACTCGACGAAGGTTTTAAAGTAATTTTGACCTGCGTCAAAGAACCTTGGCTGACTGAAGATTGGCTGGGTAGGATCATAGATCGCCAAAGTATCAAAGAAATCCAAAAACTAAGATACAAAAACGGCTTAGACCTGTGTGGTGAATTTGGTGAGTATCACACCATGACTTTAGACGCACCTTTCTTCCAAAAAATTATCCGCGTGTCCCGCTTCAAGAAGCTGAAAACGGAACATGGCTTCATACTCGAACCAGAAGAACTCACAGCCTTACCTAAATGGTCGTCGTGGAGATGAATAAATGAGCGTAAAAAGTTGTAGGGACTGCAAAAAATTTTGAGGTCAGACGCGCTATAGAGGGCGTTGCGTTATGCTTCATGGATCCTCAGTGGGATGCACTGAAGTTAACCTTAAAAACGCAAAAGTTAGCCCTAAAGACTTGCATGCGAGATTCTGCTTCCACTGTACGTTTGTTGTTGCATATTTATTTGGTCTCACTTTTTATCTCGACCCTTTAACTATCAAATTATCTGTGTTTAGAGAGGTATTACCCAAGAAGAGGCTGAGTGCGGTGCATAACCTTTTAATTCCTCCTATGTGAGGAAGGCTATCCTGTAGAGGAGTGTCGTAACTTGGTAACTCTAAACCTTGACAAAATCTTTAACCCCAAAAGCGTAGCCATTATTGGTGCAAGCGACACAGAAGGCTCAGTGGGTTACGCCATAGTAAAAAATTTCTCTAATTCAGGATATTCCGGCAAAGTCTACTATGTTAATATCCGTAAATCTGAAATTCTTGGAGTAAAAACTTACCCTTCGGTAGAACAAATTCCTCAATCTGTGGATCTTGCCATTATAGCAACACCAGCCAAAACAGTTCCTGATGTGGTAGAAGAATGTGGACATGCAGGAATAAAAGGTGTAATTATTGTTTCCGCCGGGTTTAAAGAAACAGGAGCTGAAGGTAAGGCTCTGGAAGAAAAAATTCTTTGCATAGCCAAAAAATATGCCGTACGCGTTATAGGTCCTAACTGTATAGGCGTTATTCGTCCCGAAATAAATCTTAACGCTACTTTTGTAGACAAGATGCCAAAACCAGGAAAAATTGCTTTTATTAGTCAAAGTGGCGCCTTAGGCTCAGCGATTCTTGATTGGGCCATTCACGAAAACATAGGTTTCAGCAATTTTGTTTCTGTTGGCTCCATGGTCGATGTGGATTTTGGTGACCTCATTGACTTTTTTGGTACCGATCCTAAAACCAAGAGCATACTCATGTATGTGGAAGGTATAACAGAAACCCGTAAATTTATGAGCGCTGCACGCCACTTTGCAAGAACCAAACCAATAATAGTTGTTAAGTCTGGGCGGTTCAGTGAAAGTGCCAAAGCAGCGGCGTCACACACAGGCTCCCTATCAGGAGAAGATGCCATTTACAACGCTGCTTTCAAACGCGCAGGAATAGTACGGGTGGACGAAATTGCCGATTTATTTAACGTTGCAGAAGTCTTGAGTACCCAACCTCTACCACCAGGACCAAGGTTAGCTATAATTACAAACGCTGGTGGACCAGGTGTAATGACTACTGATTATCTGATCGCCCGTGGTGGACAGTTAGCTAAACTGAGTCAGAAAACTTTTGATACCCTTAACAGTGTTTTGCCGCCATTTTGGAGTCGTGGTAATCCTATCGACGTTTTAGGAGATGCTAAAGCTGACCGTTACAAAGTAGCCGTTGAGGCTTGTTTGAATGATGAAAACATCGATGGTATACTTGTGATTTTTACCCAGCAAGCTGTTTCTGCAGCAGTGGATATAGCAAAAGACATCGTTGAGTTGGTTCAGAGCAAGACATACCAAAACAAAACCATCTTGACTAGCTTTATGGGATATGACGCAGTAGAAGAGGCAAACCGAATTCTCAATGCTAACAATATACCTACTTATTCCACACCTGAACAGGCCATCAAGACATATATGTACATGTACCAGTATCAGCGTAATCTCAAATTGATCTATGAAACTCCTGAAGACTTATCCATGGACGTGGCACCGCCAAAACGCCCCATAAACGTTATACTCAGAAATGCTGCCTTGGAAAATCGTGAAGTCTTAACGGAGGACGAAGCCAAAAAAATTCTCAAGTATTACAACTTTCCTGTTATTGACACTGCAGTTGCCAACAACGTGGAGGAAGCTGTAGCTTATGCGCAAAAACTAGGTTTCCCTGTTGTCTTAAAGATCCTTTCTCCCCAAATTATTCACAAAAGCGACGCTGGCGGCGTGATTCTCAACGTTAACTCTCCTACTGAAGTGCGTGAAGCTTTTGAAATGCTAATCCAAAATGCTGCCGCATATAATCCTGAGGCCCAAATAATTGGAGTTACTGTACAACCAATGGTGCAGAAAAAAGGTCACGAGATCATAATTGGCGCCAAAACTGACCCTCTCTTTGGTCCTGTAATTCTTTTCGGCATGGGCGGTGTTGGTGTAGAACTCTTCAAAGATTATGCCATAGGACTCCCGCCGTTAAACACAACTCTCATCAGAAGGATGCTGGAGGAAACCAAAGTTTACACGCTTCTCAAGGGCTATCGTAATTATCCATCAGTCGACCTCAAAAAACTCGAAGAGACTTTATTGCTGTTCTCGCAGTTGCTAATGGATTTCCCGCAAATAAAAGAAATAGACATCAACCCTCTGCTGTTAAACGCCGATGAGGCATGCATCTTAGATGCCCGAATTATAGTTGATAAAGAGCGTGTTTACCGGAAACTTGAGCCCCATGGGCACATGGTCATTAGCCCATACCCCAAGAAATACGAAAAGCTGTGGTCTCTCAAAAATGGAGAAACTGTGTTGCTACGGCCCATAAAACCTGAAGACGAACCTCTTTGGCTGGAAATGTTCCAAAGCCTCAGCGAAGAATCTATTCGCTACCGCTTCTTCCAAATGCTCAAAGATACTCCTCATGAGGTTCGCGTACGCTACTGCAATATCGACTACGACCGAGAAATCGCTATAGTAGCCGAACTAAACGAAAAAGGTCAACGGAAAATCCTTGGTGTTACCCGATTGAGCATTGATCCCGATGGCAAAAGTGGTGAAATAGCTTTCCTTGTAGCTGACCAGTGGCAGGGTTTAGGGTTGGGCACAAAAATGGTGGATTATGTTTTGGATATAGCTAAAGAAATGAAGGTTGAAACCGTTTACTGCATCATGCTGCCTGACAATTATCGAGCATTAAGTTTAACAAAGAAAATGGGTTTCAAAATTGAATATTCAAACGATGGCACTGTGAAGGGTATTTTGGATCTCAAGGCAGAAGATGCAGTCGAACAGTGTCGTACTTTTCAAAAATCTGCAGAAGGTAAACATGAAAAAACTAAAAATACCTTGTTAAAACAGGAAGAAAAAATTGAAGGGGAAACACAAAAAATAGCTTCTGGCTGATTTTTGTGTTTTACACGAAATTCACAGTTAAGTAGTGGGTAGAACACGAGATGCAGGGGTCGTAAGCCCTGACAAGCATCTCAAGTGTCAATTCTATTTCTTTAGGTGATTTATCTAGGATCTTTGGTACAAGCGCTTTCATGTCCAACTCTATGTTGCCGTGGTTCTGGTTAGTAGGTATTACGCAGTTTGCTTTTGTGCATACTCCTTTTGCATTATATGTGTAGTCGTGGAAAAGTATTCCTCTTGGGACCTCCACTGCCCCAACACCTGACCCTGCTTTGGTTTTCACATCTGGTTTATGATATTCTGGCTGTGGCTTTAAACCTGTGGATTCCAATTCATCTATCAAGCGTATTGAATCTTCTACGCTGTGAGCTATCTCTACAATCTGTGCAATGCTGTTCATGAATGGGTTGTGGCAAATTGGTTTTAAGCCGAATATTTCTGCTACTTTTTTGCCTAAAGGCGATAGCTTCTCATAGTTGTTGTTGAACCTTGCGAGTGCACCTACCATGTACGAATCGCGAGAATGTTTTGATCTTTTCGCTGTTGATATCGGGACAATATACTCGTTAGTGTATGAGAGGTACTCTTTCACTGGAGCATTGCCAGTGTCCGTGGAAGCTAACTGGCCATCATAAAGCGCATATTCGTCAGGAGTGGTTAAACTGATAAATTCTGTTTCCCTCTTGAAATCAGGAAACTTTCCTGATGCACTCTTAACAAGGTTAGCTGTTGCTTCAATAATTGGAATCGACTCTTGAAGTCTTTTGCGTAAGGCAGCGAGTTCTTTAATCGTAGGTATCTTCGAAAAACCTCCAGGTATCAACCGTTGAGGATGCGTTGTTCTTCCGCAAATTAGGTCGGACATTTCATTTGCCATCCTGTGCAAACTCAGAACAGTCTTTACTTCGTTAGGATTCGACGTCGCCAACGGAATAACTGAACCTACGCCAAGCAAATCGGGTAAAACCAAAAATCCAACATGTAAGATATGACTCTGTAGGTTTTCAGCATGCAGCGCAAGTTTTCTTAGTTTAAGATCTTGTTCACTTATTGTTATACCCATCGCAGCTTCTGTAGCCTTCAGTGAAGCTAGCGTATGCCCTATACTGCAGATGCCGCATATGCGAGAAGTAATGTGGTGCAGTTCGCTCCAGTGTCGACCCACAACCATTGCTTCAAAAAACCTTGGGGCCTCAGGAATGCTCCATTCACATTTCTCCAATGTACCGTTTTTTACGTTTACATAGATGTTACCGTGGCCTTCTACTCTTGTCACGTAATGTACTTTAACTTCCAAATTTTTTTCACCGTTTTTTGCGTCTTTCATCTTTTACCCTCCTGCCAGCCAAAATACAATTTAAACTTGCCAATGGCGTCGTCTACCGTAAGTCCATACTTGATCAAAATTTCTTTTTGACTATTCTCATTTGGGTTATCAATTAATCCGCGACAGCCCCAGCAGATGGTTCCTTCATTGACACAGCAGCTATTACAACCTGCGCGTGTGACGGGTCCTACGCAGAATTGTCCTCTATCGAACGCGCATATGTTCTCGTTTTTCTTGCATTCCACACAGACTGGGTAATTGGGTATTTCAGGTTTCTTTCCCAAGAGTAATGATTTTACCACTTGCAAAAACTCGTTGCGGTCAATGGGGCAACCATGAACATACGCATCCACAGGAATTATCGCGTCTATGGGTCTTGCGGCGTATGTGTCAAAAAGTCTCGCGTTTTCCCCATAGACTATCTGCCTGACTTCGTCGAGGTTCTTGTAGTTTTTAAGTGCGTTTATGCCGCCTATGGTTGCGCATGAACCTATGGCAACAACAATTTTAGCGTTTTTTCTGATTTGTTTCAATCTATCCTCATCTTGCAGTCTAGTGCAGGAACCTTCAATGAAGGCTATGTCGTAGTCGTCGCTGTGCTCTTTCATGATTTCTCGGAAACTAACAACTTCAACTTGGCCAAGCAGCGTTAACAGGTCTTCTTCTAGATTAGCGACCTGTAGCTGGTCTCCTTCACAACCTGCAAAATCAAAGAACGCAACTTTTGGCTTCATTTTATAATGCCTCCGGGACTCCTTTTATTTTTGAGTAATTAAAAACTGGGCCATCTTTGCAAACATAGATTTGGTTAATTTGGCAGTGCCCACATTTGCCTACGCCACATTTCATTCTGCGCTCTAATGACACTACTATGTGATCGTCTGGAACTTTTCGGGCTTTCAAGTCGGCAATGACATACTTGTACATGACGGGTGGCCCACAGACTATGGCATAAATTTTATCCGGGTCAAAAGAAACCTGTGGGATTAGAGTTGTGATGACGCCGATGTTTCCACCCCATGATTCACCGTCAGGACACCAATTTACAGTGGCTTTAAACTCTACATCAGGTCTGCGAGCTACTGCCTCCATTTCTTTGCTGAAAAGCAGTTCTCGTGGTTCTTTACATCCATAGAGTAGAACCACATGACCGAACTCGTTACGTTTATCTAGGACGTAGTTGAAGAGTGACCGCAGTGGCGCAATTCCCAGACCTCCTGCCACAAACAACAAGTCTTTCCCTTTTAGAGACTCCACGTCAAACCCATTTCCAAAGGGCCCTCTCACACCGACTTTGTCTCCTACTTTGAGGGTGTGCAGTTTGTTTGTTACGTTGCCAACTTTACGTACGCAAATTTCAAACGACCCTTTCTTTGTAGGCGGAGAAGAAATTGAAATGGGTGCTTCGCCGATTCCGAAAACTGAAATCTCTGCAAACTGACCTGGTTTATGTCCCAATTCTGAACCATCATCCATTTTGATTTCGAAGAGGGTCTCGTTGGCCGTCATGACCGTTTTGTTGACAATTGTCGCAAGCCTTGGTACATAGTCTATATTGCCTTCGGTTTGGATTGTGACTTCCGGGGTCTGTGCAGGACTGAGTTTAACTCCCTTGCTGTGGATTTCGTGATACATATCGTTGAATAATTCCACAGGATTTGCGATGTTTGGAAGGCAGTTTGATGAACATCTACCGCAACCCACGCATGATATGAAACCGAACCTGTCAAAGAGGTATTTGCCTTTTTTGAAATATCGATGTCGATATCTCGTGGGGCGCGTGGGGCGGAAGTTTTCTCCAGAGGCTATTTTGGCGAAATCTTCAAGGAGGCAACCGTCCCAAGTTCGTATACGTTCAACTTGTTCAAGAGCAAGGTCTGGGTTGTCTTTTACGTCAAAGCAGTAGCATGTGGGGCAAACTAGAACACAAGAACCGCAAGCTAAGCATTTTTCAGCGTGTTTCTCCCAGAAACTACTTTCCTCGTAAGTTTCTTTGAGCAACTCAGGAATCATTTCTGTGGGAAAATCAAATTTCTGTTGGGACATGTTCATTATTTCCCGCTTCTTTTGACCCACCAGCTGGATGTCGCGGGCGAGAGCACTGCTGACGTTTTTGGCGTATTTTGAAAGCAATTCCCCGCCTTTTTGAGACCCTACACTTATTGCGTATCTGTTTCCCAAGTCTGTAAGCATCAAATCATAACCATAATCAACGATGGCGCATCCCATGTAGGGAGAGAAATTCCATTTAGACATTTTTTGCATGTTAACGCCGATAATTACGGTGGAGTTCCTCTTTTCAAAATAGTGAGGATCAGATTTAGTTTCTCTAAATATTTCATCCATATGGAACAATGCCACAATATCATAGGGGTGAACCCCGATTATGACAGCTGGTTTAGTTTCGGGGCTTTTGGCAGAGGAACCATTGACTAAATTATAAGTAAAAAGTGTTTCACGTTGAGGAAAAAAGTATTTCTTAGGCGGCAGAAGTGTCACATCATAATCTAAGCGAAGCTCTTTGGCATCCTCAAGTGGTCCAAAAGCAAATTTGTCTCCTTTAGCTTTAACTCCTATTACATTCCATTTTTCGTCTTTTATCAACGCGTTAACGAAGTCAGCAAAATCCTCTTTTGAAATTATCTTCATCCTCTCTCATACCTCACTTCAAATTTGCCAACAGTATGTCCCCAATAATGTGAATGTTAACATTTAATTCTTTCTAAAAAGCGGGGTGTCAAGAAAAACTGAAGGTTAATTTTTAGTTTTCCTCTTAATCAATTAAAGAACTCTAAAAAAATGGGGCGAAAGTCGTGGTCGTTACCGAACATTTATGTAGTTGAAATGGGCTTTTTGAACCTCTATGTGCCCACGGTGCATAAATGTGCTAAATAGAATTAGAAATCAAACAGCGCGTAATTTCCTGTGCCATATACTTTCAATAGTTTTATCGAATATCTCCAAAGATGGCGTGGATAGAGTTGGCAACTTAGATTTCAATTGCGCTTTTGGGGAGCGTTTATTTAATGACTGAGAATGTGGTTTCATCATCAAATAAAGAGCCAATTAGGGCTTCAGAGTTTGACCCAAAATTTAAATATGAAATTGTTAAAATGCACGGCGGCGAGAGATTACTAAAGTGTTATCAATGTGGAACTTGCACCTCAGATTGTCCTGTTGCACGGTTTAGTGACGACTACAGACCACGTAGTATAATCCGAATGGCGCAGCTTGGATTAAAAGACCGTATTCTTAAAAGTAGTACTCTTTGGCTTTGTGCTGCGTGTTTCACATGTACTGACCGTTGCCCGCAGAACGTAGAAGTTGCCAGTGTTATCCGTGTGCTCCGTAATTTGGCTGCAGAGACTGGTTGTATCCCACAAGTTTTCAAAGACCAAGCTTGTAGTATACTGGAATCAGGTTACGCTTATAAAATTCCTGATCTGCGAATCAAAAAACGCGAAAGCATGGGTTTGCCACCTCTTCCAAAAAGTAACGCTGAAGATATACGAAAAAGCCTCAAAGGTGTAGGTTTCCTGAAATACGTTGAAAATAAAGGTGAACAGAATGAGCAGCAACAATAAATACCTGATTTTTCTTGGGTGTGCTGTCCCTTACCGTGTTTCTGCTTATGAAATTTCCGCCAGAAAAGTCCTCGCTAAGCTAGGTGTTGAATTAGTTGAAATGCCTGAATTCAACTGCTGTGGTTTGCCTTTAGATCCAGTTAGCCACGAGATGATGCTGATTTTGGCTGCCAGAAACTTGGCCATAGCGGAAAAAACAGGGCTTAATATACTTACTTTGTGTCCAGGATGTGCAGGCACCCTAAAGAAAGTCACCAAGATTCTGAAGGATGACAAAATATTACGAGAAAAGATCAATTCTCATCTGAAAGAATCCGGTTTGGAGTTTAAAGGAACAACAATAACTAAGCATATCACGCAGGTTCTTGTGGAAGACGTAGGCATAGATAACATAAAGAAAGCGGTGGTTAGACCCCTCACAATGCTCAAAGTTGCTGAGCATGTTGGCTGTCATTTGTTGCGACCAAAAGAGTATGTGGGCTTTGATGAACCTGAAGATCCACAAGTTCTGAAAAAGCTCATAGAAGCCACAGGCGCAACCTGCTTAGATTATATCGATGAAACTGAATGCTGTGGTGCTCCCAGTGTGGGTGTAAGTGATAAGGTAGCGTTGCAGCTTGCGAGGGATAAATTGAATCATGTGAAGATGGTGGACGCGCAAGCTTTAATAACAATTTGTGCATTCTGCCACATAATGTTCGATACAAACGAGCTGAGAATCGAGAAAATGTTCAATGAAAATTATGGTATTCCTATTTTGCATTATCCACAACTGCTCGGTTTAGCCTTGGGTATGTCGCCTGAAGAACTTGCCTTCAATGAACTCAGAGTTAATTCTTCAAAGTTATTGAAACAAGTAAATGAAGGTGCAAATTAAATGAGCCAAAAGCTAAAAATAGCCTTTTATTGGGCTGCAAGTTGCGGCGGCTGTGAAATCGCCGTGTTAGATATCAACGAGAAAATCCTAGACGTAGTTAAAATTGCCGATATTGTGTTCTGGCCTGTAGCTATGGACGTGAAGTACAAAGATGTTGAGGCTATGCCTGATAAATACATCGATATCACGTTCTTTAACGGTTCTATCCGAAACTCTGAGCAAGAACACATGGCAAAGCTACTGCGCAAAAAATCCAAGATGCTTGTTGCTTTCGGTTCGTGTGCTCATGAAGGATGTATACCTGGATTAGCAAATCTTCATAACCGCGACGAAATCTTTGAACAAGTGTATCTGAAAGATAAGTCAAATGTTAATCCGAAAGGGCTATTACCCAAGACCGCGACATCGGTTAAAGAAGGTACCCTAAAGATTCCCGAATTCTATGACACCGTGAAGACCCTTGCTCAAACAGTAGATGTCGATTACTTCTTGCCGGGTTGTCCGCCTCCAGTTAAGCTGATTAGTAACGCAATAGACGCAATCGCACAGGGCAAATTGCCTCCCAAGGGTTCTGTACTTGCCCCCTTAAAGGCAGTGTGTGATGAGTGTCCCAGAAAACGCGAAAATAAGAAAATCTCAAAGATTTATCGTGTCTATGAAAAAACTCCTGACCCTGAGCGTTGTTTGATGGAACAAGGTATAATTTGCATGGGTTTTGCGACCCGTAGTGGATGTGGCGCTCAATGTCTTAAAGTTGACATGCCTTGTACAGGTTGCGGCGGAGCAACTCCAAACCAACCAGAAGTCGGTGCAGGTATGATAACTGCGCTTGCGTCCATCCTTGGCATAGACAAAGAGCCTGGGCAGTACACAGAAGAGGAAGTCGAGAAATTGATGAACCAAATTAAAGACCCTGTTGGCACATTCTACATGTATAGCTTGCCTGCTTCCATACTCAAACGGAAGGTGATGAAAAAATGAAAGAAATTCTAATAGATCCAATTACTAGGCTTGAAGGACACGGGAACGTTTCCATATTCCTTAATGACAAAGGCGATGTGGAAAACGCTTACCTGAAAATCCCAGAACTACGTGGCTTTGAAAAATTCTGTATTGGTCGACGCGCTGAGCTTATGCCTCAACTTACCACAAGAATATGCGGTGTCTGTCCCGTTGCTCATCACTTTGCTTCGGTTAAAGCCTTAGATGCGGCGTTTAATGTTGAACCTCCATCAGCAGCAAAGAAGCTCCGTGAACTTATGAATTGTGGTTATTTCATTTACGACCACACTTTACACTTCTACTATTTAGGTGGTCCTGACTTCATTGTTGGGCCAGATGCTCCTGCAGAAAAACGTAATATTCTAGGTGTAATCGAAAAGGCAGGTTTAGATATAGCTAAAGAAGTAATTAAACACAGGGCTTACGGACAAAAAATAACAGAAATCCTCGGCGGTAAAGCTACTCACCCTGTTTGTGGTTTGCCAGGTGGCATCTCTAAACCTTTAAGTGAAGAGGATCGTCAAGAAATTGAAAAGATGGCAAAGTCGAGTGTTGAATTTGCCAAGTTTTCTTTGAAAATTTTCCACGACGTAGTCTTAGGTAACAGCAAATACGTAGAAATGATCAAAAGCGATGCGTATACCATGAAGACCTATTACATGGGTACTGTCGACGACAAGAACAACGTCAATTTCTATGACGGTAAAATTCGGGTTGTTGATCCCGCAGGTAAAGAATTCGTCAAATTCGCGCCTCAAGACTATCTTAAATACATTGCTGAGCACGTTGAAGAGTGGTCATACGCCAAGTTTCCATATCTCAAGAAAATCGGTTGGAAAGGTTTGGCTTACGGTGCTGACAGTGGCGTTTACCGTGTTGGTCCACTTGGGAGACTTAACGCTGCTAATGGCATGGCAACGCCGCTTGCACAAGCAGAATACGAAGTGATGCGCAAAACATTGGGTAATCCAGTCCATGGTACCCTTGCATTCCACTGGGCTCGTCTAATCGAGCTGCTTTACGCTGCAGAGCGTGCTGTTCAACTTGCCGAGGACCCAGAAATTACAAGCACCCAAATTCGCAACAAACCCGGTACGCCAGGTGAGGGCATAGGTATCGTTGAAGCCGCACGAGGCACCCTTATTCACCACTACGTCTTGGACAAAGATGCTCTCGTTAAAGATGTCAATATGATTGTTGCTACAACCAATAATTATCCTGCTATATGCATGAGCATCCGCGACGCAGCAAAGGGTCTCATTCACGGAGGAAAAGTTGATCAGGGCATACTCAACAAAGTAGAAATGGCTTTCAGAGCATACGACCCTTGCTTCGGTTGCGCAACGCACTTTGCTGTTGGTCAAATGCCGTTAACTGTCGAAGTTTTTGATAGCAAGAGGCAACTAGTTCAAACGCTCCAACGTTAAGCGTGGAGCTTAATTTTTCTTTCTTTTTAGTTGTGTGTTGTTGTTTGATTCATAAACAATACAACTTTGAAAATGAATTGACTTGCTGGTTAAAAGACGCAACAGCGGTAGTTATAGCTGGGATAGGCAATCCTATACGTTTTGATGATTTCGTGGGAGTTAAAATTGTCCAAGATCTTCAGGGCCAAGTTTCCAAGAATGTGCACCTTATTGAATGTGAAACAGTACCTGAAAGTTTTATGGATGAAATAATTGATCTTAGGCCTTCTCATGTACTCCTTATCGACGCCGCCATGATGCAGTTAGAGCCCGGTGAAGTGCGGCTGTTTGACGCTGAAAAAGTAACAAATTTCCCTGCCATATCTACACATATGTTGCCTTTGAGGGTTTTCTGCGAATACGTAACAAAAATGAGCGGTGGAAAACTGGCTTTGCTTCTGATTGAACCGAAAAATTTTGATTTTGGAGAGGGGTTAACCTCTGAAGTTGAAAAAGCCGCAGAAAAAATTGTTAGAGTTCTAAAAAAACTGCTGGCGTAGTGCACGCGCCGCTAAACATGGGTTTTCCTGTCGATATTCCATTAGGTTTATATCTGCTTTGCCTGCCTATAGTAGCCTAACACGTGTAGAGGTAAAAATTCATGTATTCATATGCTGGAAAAATATTGCGTGTTAATTTGACTACTGGGCAGATAAGCACTGAGCCATTAACTGAAGAAATAGCTAAACAATACATCGGGGGAATTGGGCTTGGCATCAAGCTTCTCATGGACAATTCAAAACCTGGAACTGACGCTTATGACCCAGATAACCCACTTATCTATTTGACGGGGCCACTTAGCGGAACAATGGGTCCAACAGCCGGAAACGGTTACGCCGTCGTTTCCAAATCGCCTGCCACAGGCGGCATAGGCGAAGCTAAGGCGCATGGTTTTTTTGGCCCTGACTTGAAAAGGGCTGGTTATGATGCGGTAATTATCACAGGTAAAGCTCCAAAACTGTCTTACTTGTGGATTGATGACGACAAAGTTCAAATTATGAATGCGGAACATTTGAAGTATGCCACCACTGGACACACTGATAAGACCATTCGGCAAGAACTTGGAGACTTCTACATACGGGTTTCGGCTATTGGTGAAGCTGGAGAAAAACTCTGCCGCTTTGCTGCCATAATCAATGATGAGTTCCGCGCCATTGGACGCAGTGGTATGGGCGGTGTTATGGGTTCTAAAAATCTGAAAGCTGTAGCCGTCAGAGGAACAAAAGATGTTAACGTTGCTGACATGAATGGTTTTAGAGAATTTGTTAAGCTTATCCATGAACGTATGAAAGGTCCAGCGACCAAAAAATACAAGACCCTTGGTACTCCTGAGAACGTTTTGGTTTTGAACTCACTTTCCGCGTTGGCGACTAGAAACTGGACTAATGCTACTTTTGAAGGTGCGCACAAAGTCAGCGGCGAATACCTCAACGAGCATTACGTCAAAAAGGTTGTTGGTTGCGCAACCTGTGGTATGCGCTGTGACCACATTGCTGTTGTACCAGAGGGACCGTATAAGGGCTCCACTTCAAGACTGGAGTTCGAATGCCTCTGGTCTATGGGTCCCCTTTGTGGTATTGACAGGTTAGACGCTATAATCGAGGCAATGCGCATTGTAAACGAGTATGGAATGGACGGCATCTCAATAGGTGTAGTTGTAGCTTTTGCGATGGATCTTTATGAGCACGGTATAATTACAAAAGAACAAACTGATGGTATAGAGCTCAATTTCGGGAACGCTGAGGCCCTTATTGCAATTATCCACAAGATCGGCAAACGTGAAGGCTGGCTAGGCAACATTTTAGCTGAGGGTGTTGCGAAGGCAGCTGAGTTAATCGGCGGCGATGCCCCCAAGTACGCATGCCACATTAAAGGTTTAGAACTTCCAGGTTACGACTTGCGAACTTTGAAGACTGCTGCGCTCGGTTTCAGTGTTTCGTTCCGTGGTGCTTGTCACCTACGAAACGGCGCGTACTCTCCTGACGTCAAAGGAAAAGTTAACCGCTTTAAGATTGAGCCAGGACGTGGAAAGATGATTACTGATGAAAGTAAGATGTACAACATCATCGACTCGCTTATTGTATGCAAGTTCTCACGAGGTACCTATTACGACGGTTGGAAAGACTTGGCAAACTACTACACGCTAGCTACGGGTATACCTATGACTCCTGAGGAGATGGCTAAAGCTGGGGACAGAATTGAAAACCTTGCTCGTCTCTTTAACATAAGGGAAGGCAAAGGTACAAGAAAGTACGACACGCTGCCTTGGAAGATAAAGAATGTTCCTGTTCCAGACGAAGGACCTGCCAAAGGCGTTTGTGTCAGTGAGGAAGAATTCCAAATTGGATTAGATGACTACTACGCTTCAAGAGGCTGGACAGCTGAAGGCATCCCCACCTTGGAGAAGCTTAAAGAATTAGGGCTCGAAAATTATGCTTACATAGCTGAAAAAGCCGAGCAAGGAGGCAACTGAGATGGTGCGCCCTCAAGACCGCAAATTCGTGACTGCTGATCCGGAGAAATGCATAGGTTGCGTTGTCTGCGAATATGCATGTTCCATGGTTAACGAGAACACCTTCAACCCTAACAAATCTCGCATCCGTGCCATGCGTTTAGGTCCCCTTACAAACCTAGCCGTTACATGCCGTCACTGTGAAGATCCTGCATGTGTAGCTGCTTGTCCACGCGATGCTTTAAGTCAAGAAGAAGACAGTGGAATAATTCGTGTTGACGAAAACGCCTGCAACGGCTGCGGCTGGTGCATAGCTGCATGCCAGTTCGGAGCAATGAATATGCATCCCGAAAAGAAGATTGTTTTCACATGCAACAGTTGCACTGACCACGCTGAAGGCGAACCCCAGTGTGTCAAATGGTGCCCTGAAGAGGCGTTATCCTTTGTTACTGCTGAAGTGTTAGCCCAGAAGTCGCGACAAAAAGCTGTCAAAAACCTGTTCCAAACGGCGGAAGCCTCTAACAAGTAAGCTTTACTTTGCAAAATTGTTGAGCGCTTTATAAGCGCTACCCCCTCTTTCTGGTTTTTTACATTTTTAGCTCTTTAGAGGAATATTATTGTTGTTGTTTAGTTGAAAGAGCATTTTTCGTTTTAATCCAAGTGTGCATCGGTTGGAAGGCGTCGCGAATTTTTTGCTTAAATGCCCACAAGATCCCAGATAGGATGAGTGAGAACCCCAAATACTGAATAATATTCGTGAAATTTCTGTGGGTTGTAAGATCAAAGTTAAAGAGGCTGTAGCCCACATCCATGTTTCTTTCAACCTTAAAAATAAGGTAATCTGACCTAGAAAGCTGTTGTGCCACTTGCATATTAACAAAGAGTGCGGCGCAAAGAAGAAAAATTCCTGTGAATACAACAATAAACAGGAACCACTTGCTGAATCTACTTTTTGTTTTAGCGGAATGAAATAGTACCAAGCATTTGCCTGCTAGCGAAGCAGCGGACAAACTGAAGAACGGCAAAAGCTGGTAATCAAATTTTATCGCGTTATTATAAGGAGACTTTAGATTAAGAGTTGCTCCCAAAAATGTGTTAACACCAACCACAATCGCTATGATTGCTATACAAATCAGATCGAACTTCAAAGTTTTCGCAAATTGTTTTCTTCCGAGGATTCCAATGCCCAATGACATGATTGAAGCTGCTAAAAGGGGCCATCCCAACCCGTAATCTCCAAGGAAATTGATGACAAAAAAATAAGATGGAACAACATTGGCGTAGTTAGGGTTGGAGAAGTCACCGTGATTGAAAACAGAAAGTAGTCCTTGCCCTGAAATCATTTCGTACCACAAAAACCCCAAAACTATGGCAGGTAAACAAAAACCAACCAGCAAATTAAGTGGGCGTTTCAAATTTTTTCCACCGAAAAAATAAAACATGGCAACCGGAATGAACACAAAAACGGCATACAGTTTTGTGAGAAGAGCTGTAGCAAAAAGAACACCTGCACCCACAGAAAGCTTCAATGAATCTTTGCTGATCGCCAACATTCCCACAAAAAAGCAAAGCAAGCTTAGAAACAAGCACTGTGTATCTATGAGAAAACTCCGTGAAAGGACAAGATACCAGGGGGTTAAAGCAAAAAGTGTAGCTGCGAATAGTGCTGTGGTTTTGCCATACAAAATCTTGCCAACTTTGTACAAAACTATGATGGCACCTAGCCCAAACAAGGTCACAAGAATCACTCCTGTGTCCGCTGAGGCACCGAAGAATTTGAAGAAGAAAGCTGATGTGTAAAAACCCAGTGGGGGCTGATCCATAATGTTGCCAAAATCGTTCACATAAGGCATACCCCACCTCATTACGCCCAAGGTTGCTTGGAATTCCCATTCCGTATCACCGTTCTCAAAAGTGCCAATAGTAACCAAAACCAGCGCAGTTCCGATTAAAATGCTCAAAAGAGGGTATTTACTGTTTAGTATCTGGATTATCTTGCTCTTGTTAAACATTATGAGTGTTTTATCCCCTTTTTGGCGATATTTAGCCAGTAACTCTTGTTACTCAATCACTAACTTGTTTAAAAAAAATAAAACTTTTCACCTTTTTCAGGTGAGGACGTTGCTGCTTCTAAAAATCTAAGGATGCGAGATGTATCTATTTTGTATTTTAAGTTTTATCCACCTGTCATGAGGGGCATAACAACTATGGTGTCACCATTTTTCAACTTTGTTCCTATGCCCACTTGGTCCATCAGTACACCGTTAACCACGACTACAAACATGGGTTTGACTTCTTTTTTGTTTTGGTCATAGATTTCTGGGTTGAAGGGTTTCCAAATTCTGATGAAAGCTTGTCTAGTAACTCTGAAAGTGAAGTTTCTTCGGGCAATTCTTTTTCGTCTTGGATGCGGTTTGTGTAGGTTTTAACTAATCCTAAATAGTTGATTTTAACTTTCACTTTTTAATCCACTTGCAGTGTAGTGTGTGTTTTAATAGAGAATTGGATGTGTCTCATATTCCTTTTCCAAACTTTTAAACAGACCATATAAAATTAAAGACGACGCTGCAACATCAAATAATAACTTTACCTTTGCTCACCCATTAAGTTAATATAGCTTTCAACTGACTATAACTCCATAATCGTATGGAGGATACAGAATTTGTACGGTTATGCAGGAAGAGTTCTTTACGTTAACTTGACTACCGGCAAGACTCGCGTTGAAAAACTAAACGAAGAATACGCCCAGAAGTATGTTGGTGGAATAGGTCTGGGTATGCGTTTGTGGCTTGCTAACTCAAAGGCAGGAGTTGACCCCTTTAGTCCCGAGAATCCTCTTGTTTTAGCTCTTGGTCCAATTTCGGGAACTATGTTTCCAACAGCAGGAAACGGACATGCGTTTGTTTCGAAATCTCCCGCAACTGGCGCCATAGGTGAAGCTGTTGCTCATGGCACTTTTGGTGCAGAATTGAAACGAGCTGGATATGACGCGGTTATATTGAGTGGCAAAGCGGAAAAACCTGTTTACCTTTGGATTGACGATGATTCAGTGCAGTTGTTGGATGCTTCACATTTGGTGGGTAAATCGCCAAGCGAAACCGAGGACGCAATAAAGGATGAACTTGGCGATTATTATATTCGCGTTGCCTCAATAGGCATGGCTGGAGAAAAACTCAGTCGCATTGCTTGTATCATAAACGAGAAAACTCGTGCTGCTGGGAGAACAGGCATGGGCGCTGTCATGGGCTCCAAGAATCTTAAAGCAATCGCCGTGAGAGGAACACGCGATATTGTTCCAGCTAAACCTGATGAATTCATGGATATGGTAAAGGAATTCCATGAACGCATGAAAGGACCTGCTACTCAAAAGTACCGTACGTTAGGAACAGCCGAGAACGTTTTGGTTCATAATTCTTTGTTCTGTATGCCTACGCGTAACTACAACAATGCCCACTTTGAAGCCGCTGATAAAGTGAGCGGTGAAGTCATGAATGAAAAGTATGTTACAAAAATAATTGCTTGCAGTTCATGCGCCATGCGTTGTGAGCATGAAGTTGTAATCCGTGAAGGTCAACACAAAGGAACCATGACTCGTATGGAGTATGAGATGCTCTGGTCCATGGGGCCTTACTGTGGAATTGACAAGTTTGATGCGATAATAAAAGGTGTCTCTTTGTGTAACCAGTATGGGATGGACGCTATAAGTGCTGGTGTGATTGTAGCTTTTGCGATGGATTGCTACGAACAAGGTATCCTCTCCCATGAGGAACTTGGTGTTGATGCTCACTTTGGTAGTGTGGATGCTTTGCTTACTTTGCTTGAAAAAATGGGTAAACGTGAAGGCATAGGTGACATACTTGCCGACGGTGTGAGAATCGCAGCACAAAAAATCGGCAAAGGAGCTGACAAACTCGCTCAACACATTAAAGGTTTAGAAGTTACAGGTTACGATCTGCGTTGTCTCAAAACAGCGGCTTTGGGTTTTGCTGTATCCTTCCGAGGCGCTGACCATAACAGACATGGTGCTTACGCTTTTGACGTGAAGGGAAAAGTTGATCGTCTGAAGGCGGAGAAAGGTAGGGGTAGACTGGTCCGGGACATGGAAGATGTTTATGCACTTATAGATTCTTTCATAGTTTGCAAGTTTTCAAGAGGCACATACTACAAAGAACTTTCTGATATGGCTAAACTCTACAGCTTAGTTACAGGTTACGAAATGACTCCTGAAGAGGTAAAGAAAGCTGGAGAAAGAATAAACACCATCGCCCGCGTTATCAACGTTAGAGAGGGCTTGAGCCGAAAAGATGACACGTTGCCATGGAAAGTCATGAATCAACCCATACCTGATGATGGACCCGTAAAAGGTGCAGTGGTCACGCAAGACGAGTTG
The DNA here is from genome assembly GCA_964582085.1 of uncultured Candidatus Bathyarchaeia archaeon. Classification (GTDB taxonomy): domain Archaea; phylum Thermoproteota; class Bathyarchaeia; order Bathyarchaeales; family Bathycorpusculaceae; genus JADGNF01. Next base: position 191,181 of record CAZOPV010000002.1, read on the forward strand.
GATCTACTCTTAGACGATTATTACCAAGCCCGCGGCTGGACACCCGATGGTGTGCCAACAGCAGAGAAACTCAAAGAGCTGGGAATGGAAGACCTTACAGACATTGTCCAAGCCAAGGAGGCATAAAAGATGGTCAAAATTCACGAGAGGCAATTCGTATCTTGCGACCCAGAAAAATGCGTTGGCTGCCAAATCTGCGAATACGCCTGCTCTTGGACCAAAGAAAAAGCCTTCAACCCAATAAAATCCCGAATACGAGTTGTCCGCCAAAACCAAATCGTCAATATGGCAGTTGCCTGTAGGCTTTGCGAAGAGCCCGCCTGTGTTGCAGCTTGCCCGCGGGATGCTTTGACGCAGTCTGAAGAAACCGGTGTTATTATGGTCGACAAAGACAGGTGCAACGGTTGTGGTTGGTGCATTGAAGCCTGTGACTACGGTGCGATGATGTTGCATCCTGAAACAAAAACGGTGTATGTCTGCGATTTATGTAAAGACAAACCTGATGGTCCACAATGCGTTAAGTGGTGCCCTGAAGAAGCTCTCAGTACAGTTACAAGCGATGTGCTGGCGCAGAAGGCACGAATTAGCGCTATAAAGAAGCTCTTCCAAGAAAAGAAAGCTTAAACCCAAAAAGGGTTTTTCTCCTTTCATTTTTTCTGCTGTTGAAATAAAAACCGTTCACAGTGTAGTTTGAGGTTCTTTCCTTTGCGGAATTGTTAATTTTTGTATGTATAAGAGACAAACTAAAAGCAACTTTTTTTATGAAAGAAACTGATAAAAGTTCTTTTCTCCTATTACTTTAACGCATAATAAAGGTTGATGCCGCTTGAATGTAAAGGTGGACTATCTAGGCTATATCAAAGGGGTGCTTGGCGTAAAACAACCCGAAGTTGTCCCACTCAAAGACAATGCCAAAGTTAGAGACCTGCTAGTTATTTTGGCTGAAAAGTATGGTGCGCCATTTAAAAAGGCTATATACGAACCAAATGGTGCCGACCTCAAACCGACCTATATAATGTCAATCAACGGACTGCTGCTCAACCAGCTTAAAGAGTTAGACACCGAACTCAAAGAAGGCGATCACATAATACTTATGCCCGTAGTTACGGGTGGCTAATCAAAGGAAAACTTAAACGTCAACATTACGTAGTTCCTGACGGTGAAAAAATCTGAACCGTATAGATGCCCTCAAGCAAGCCGCTTTTACTGAGAATGATTTTGATGGCTACTTAATTTTTAACAGCACAAATCTGCTCTACTTTACAGCTTGCTCTGGTCCATCTGCTTTGCTTATTCCCTCTGAGGGGTCGGGCATTCTTTACGTCTACGGTGTAAACTACGAGCAAACGAAGATTAAAGCTAGGGGCTTCCGAATAGAATTGGTTAAAGGCAATGAGAATCTTACGTCAATGATTGCCAAACAAATCAAGCATCTAAAAATAAAAAAACTTGTTGTGGACACCTTAAACTTTGAAAAATGGGAAATTCTGACTAAAGAACTATGCCCAGAGCACTCTGTTTTTGTCAGCAATAGTTTTATTCAGGCACTGCGTAGCGTCAAGGACAAAACCGAAATTGCGTTAATGCGTAAAGCCGCTGAACTAACAAGCGTAGGCATGAAAGTTGCGGCTGAAACTATACGGCCTGGTGTTAAGGAATATGAGGTGGCAGCAGAGATTGAGTATGCAATGCGAAAACACGGTTCAGGCGGTACAGCTTTTGAAACAATTGTGGCTTCTGGATCAAACTCTGTTTTTCCCCACGGTGGCTGTTCCAGCAGAAAAATTCGAAAAGATGATTTGGTAGTGGTGGACATAGGCGCAACCTGTGAACATTACTGTTCGGACATGACGCGGACTTTTGTTGCAGGAAAACCAACTGAAAAGCAACTAAAAATCTACAATATTGTGAAAGACGCCCAGGAAGCTGCTTATAAACTAATTAAAGAAGGTGCAGCAGCATCGGTTATTGATGGCGCTGCAAGGAAAATAATCTCAGAGGCCGGTTACGGCGAACACTTTGTGCATAGGCTAGGTCATGGCGTAGGTTTGGAAGTTCATGAATCTCCAACTTTAGGACAATACAGCCAGGATGTCCTCGTAGCCGGCAACGTTGTTACGGTGGAACCTGGAATATACGTGTTGGGCTTTGGTGGCATACGTATCGAAGATACCGTTCTAGTAAAACCTAAAGATGCCGAGAAACTAACCTGTGTCTCTTGTAGTCTTGAAGTTTGATAATCTTAAAATCGTCCTTTATTTATTAAGTAACAATTGTGGGAAAGACGAATGGTGGACGCGAAGGCAGTTATCGTAATCGATATGTTAAACGATTTTGTCACCGGCAAGCTCAAAATGGAGCGGGCTCGACGTGTAATCCCCTCCATTAAACGATTAGTTGAAGTCGCGCGTACAAAAAATATCCCCGTTATCTATGTCAATGATGCTCACTACCCTCAGGACTTGGAAGTGACGCGTAGGTGGGGTGAACACGCCATAAAGGGCACAAAAGGAGCCGAAATTATTCCCGAGCTTAAACCCACCGAAGCGGATTACATAATTGAAAAAAGAACCTACAGTGGCTTTTATGAAACAGGTTTAGATCCTCTACTGAGAAGCCTGTACAAAGGAAAGGGTGTAAAAACTGTTATTCTCTGTGGTTTGCACACTCACATATGTATCAGACACACCGCGGCAGATGCCTTCTTCCGAGGCTACCGAATAGTAATTGTCAAAGACGGCGTTGAAGCCTTCACAGATGAAGACCAAGAACAAGGACTCAAGTATCTAAAGCAAGTTTACAGCGCCAAAATTCTAACTAGTAATGAGATAATTGCCGATTTCTGCTAAGAAACAGAGGCGCCATGCAGTAACTAATTAAAAAAGCTGAATCCATAGCCTAAAGTTCTAATCAAAAATTTTTTAGTGGACCCGGCCGGATTCGAACCAGCGACCGACAGATTATGAGTCTGGCGCTCTAGCCTAACTGAGCTACGGGTCCACATTGTGTTCCTTACTATTGCTGTTTTCAACGGAATTTAAACGTTTTCCGAGTTTTTGCCACATAAAATCCATGCTGAACTTTTTCCTGTTTAACGCTGAGTCAAACGGCTTTTCAATTAAATGTTTATTGTACCTCTGTTTGTCATTCTTTCGTAATGATAAAGGTACTCTTGGGCATATCCTGCGTATTCTCCAAAATAAGTTCTGCATACCGCGCTTATTTTTGAGTACTCAGAGTTGCTGAGTTTTACGCTTTGGGAAAGTTTCTGTGCAAGTTCTTTTGGCAGAAGGTGGCTATAATACTGTAAAACTACACGTTTGATCCAGACATCCAGAGGAAACGCTTCGTATTTGCCTAAAGAAAAAAGCAACACACAATCCGCCACTTTAGGACCGACACCCAGAAATCCGCATAGAATATTTTTTGCTTCGCCGTAAGACATCTGCCTTAGATCTTCTAAGTTGCATTGTTGTTCAACAATTTGTTCGGCAGTTCTTTTGAGGTATTTGGCACGGTAACCTAAACCACACGCTACTAAATTCTCCAAGGGCGCACAGGCTATTGCTTTTGCTGAGGGGAATGTGCTAAATTTGTAACCCTCAAAAACCGTTTTTTCTCCGAATCTCTGAGCAAGATTGTTTAGCATGGATTTTATGGCTGGTATGCCCTTGTAGGTGGCACAGATGTAGGAAGCTAGGCACTCCCAGGGATCCTGATGAATCAATCGTAAACCCCACAGCTTTTCAAGGGCCAAGCAGATGTGTTCGTCTTTGTTGATGCTTTCTTTGATTTTTTGTAGATCATCATTCAAACCGAAATATCTGCAAATGAACTCCGCGTTAACATTGGCGAACTCCAAGTTTTTGCCAATTTGGCGAACCTTGAACACTTTGTTGTTGGCGACCCCAAACCACCACTCACCAATTTTGTTCCACCTGAAAACTTGACCGCAACAGAGCGTTACATCTAAATTAAAAGGCCAAGCCTTAAGGTTTAACGTTTATTTTTCCTCCAGAAATTTACTTGCAGAAGGCACTTTAGAGGGTAAGCCTTTTCGGTGGCGTATCTCAGAAATTATTTTTGGCGCAAGTTTTTCAGGCACAGTTTCCCATCGATCAAGATTGCTCTGCCAAAAAGCGTGTCCTGAAGTTGAAGACCGTAACTCTTTAGATAAACCAAATGTCTCTGCAACAGGAATAAAAGCCGTGATTGTGGTTACCAAATCTTTGTTTACGAAGGCTACAATCTTTCCTCGCCTGCTGCTTAATATTCTTTGGCATTCCCCCGCCAGTTCAGTTGGAACTGAAATGACTGTGCGGTAGACTGGCTCTAACAAAACAGGCTTTGCGCTTAGAAAAGATCCAAAAATAGCTTTACCGACCCCATGCATAATTTCCACGGCGCTGAGAAACTCGGCTTTGGTACTTAATTTAAAATCGACGAGGTTTACTCTGACGTGGTGAACTGGCTCACTGCAAAGTGGTCCTGCTTTACAGGCGAATTCAAATCCTGAGATGATGGGCTCCAAAATTCCTTCTTGGATTTGCTCTGCCTTTCCTGTAGCGTCCCACAAAACATTCCGGTGTTCATCAAATGATAGGATGTTTCCTGTCTCTTCATTTTTATGGTTTGATGGCCGAGTAGTTTCTTCTGAGAGCGGTTCCACTTGTACTGTAAATTTATTTTGCCTGTTGGGGCTTAACGCTGTGGCTTTGATGCCTTTTTCTGAGACGCTTTCTCGGTAAACAACTCGTGGCTGAGAGACAACGAGTTCTACATCGCTGAGGTAGCTTTTGAGTTGTTTAAAGGCAATTTCCAAATGCAATTCGCCTATTCCGCTTAGTAGGTGTTCCCCTGTTTCATCGCTTACGTAAACCTTAAGGTCGGAGTCTTCAACCACCAGCCTGTCAAAAGCCTCCAGTAACCTTGGAATATCTTGGGGATTCTTTGGTTCAACGGCTATCGTTACCACCGCTTCAGAGACTTGGTTAATCCCTTCAAAAGGAACCATTCCCTCTTTATGCTCTTCGTCTACTACTGTTTCTCCTGCACGCACAGGACCCGACAATGTTAAAGTTGCTATGTTGCCTGCTGCAACTTTGTCAATCTCTTCCCTAAAGGAACCCATGTTAATGCAGACCTGCTTTACCTCTGTTTCTGACAAGACATCCATAAGATGCATTGTGTCCCCTTTTTTGATCGTTCCTGAAAAGACTCTTCCCGTTGCGATGACGTCACCGTCACCATCAGGTTGTACATGTGTTACGCAAATGACCGCTGGGCCTTCGTCGTTACACTCTACTAGTGCTTGGCCAATCTTTGATGAGGTGTGTCCATCCCAAATCTTTTCTATCCTGTATTTCTGTGCTGTTTTAGGATTCGGTATGTTTGCTATAGTCATGTGGAAAATTGCGTCGTAAACAGGAAGTATTTTGCGGAGTTTTTCTTGTGCTCCACTCTTGTAGACCGCTATTATATCTGGGAATCTGAGGCTTTTTTGCTGTGCAATGTCTAAAGTAAATCCCCAGCCGTGGAGGGCTGCGCCAAAAGCCACGCTGCTTTTTGTTGCGTCAACTTTCCATATTGACTTGAAGGGTTTATCCGCGTAGAGTTCAATTAGATTGTTAAAGTTGGTGATTATACGCATGAGTTTCTCTTGGATCTGATTCTCGCTAAGTTGTAGTTCTGTGATGAGTCTGTCTACTTTGTTGATGAAAAGAATAGGTCTCACTCTTTCTTCAAGGGCTTGCCGGGTCACCACTTCGGTTTGTGCCATAATTTCTTCGACTGCGTCAACCACGACGACTGCTCCGTCTATTGCTCTAAGCGCCCGTGTAACTTTACCTGTGAAGTCCACATGGCCAGGAGTATCCACCAAATTGATTACGTATGATTTACCGGCCGATTTATATAGCATAGTGATATTAGCAGTTTTTATGGTAATTTTCCGTCTTTGTTCCTCTTCCAGATAGTCCAGAACGCGGGCAGAACCCGCCATCTGAGGAGAAAGTAAACCTGTGCCAGCCAGTAATGAATCTGCCAAAGTAGTTTTTCCATGATCAATATGCGCTATAATCCCTAGGTTTCGAATAAGCTCTTTTGAGCCCATGAGGTTTTGTACTTCGGTGATGTGCCTAAACTTTGGCATTATGGTTCAACCATTTTACTTGAAGTTAGCTGTAAAGGAGGTCCCTATTATTTTAAGAGGTACATACATTTTACTCTGTTGTTTAAAAGCTAGAGGATACCGTCGTGCAAAGAAATCTCTTTGTGCCAGCATCACAGTTGATTGAAGAGCCTTATTCGTCTGTTATGTGCTACCCAAAACTAAACTATGCAGAATTAACACACCGTATCTCAGAGCTTCAAAGTCTTGGTGTAACGGCGGTTGAGTTTTATGGGCGTGCTACTGCTTTTGGTGTTCGGCTGCCTCTTTTGGGCAAAGGCTTTGCCGGCGTAGTCGTAATTGGTCACGTCAAGGGGCAGAGGGTGGCGCTGAAAATCCTCAGGGTGGATGCCAAGCGACCTGACCTGTTACATGAGGCACGTATGCTCTCCAAAGCCAACACTGTAAGTGTTGGACCAAAACTTGTGGGTGCAAGCAGAAACTTTATTTTAACTCAACTTATTGAGGGCAACCACCTTCCAAACTGGTTAAAAAACCAAAGAGAAAAACCTGTTGTTCAGAAGGTTCTGGGTGAAATTTTGGAGCAGTGCTGGCGTCTCGACGAGTTGGGTCTTGACCATGGTGAATTGAGTAAAGCTCCAAAACACATCATAATTGACAATAAGCTAAAACCTTGGATTATAGACTTCGAAACTGCCAGCGACACCCGTAAGCCCTCTAATGTAACTGCCATGTGTAACTTTCTTTTTTCAGGCGGTGGTAGCGTCGTGCAGTTGGTTAGTGATGTTGTGGGTAAAAGAGACAAAAATGAAATTATAAAAGCCTTGAAGGTTTATCGGCAAAACAGTTGCCGAGAAAATTTTGAGAAAATATTGAGCAGTTGTTTGTTGTAGGTCTTGCTTAAACAGCTATTTCGTGTAGCCGTTTCTGTTTGATGGCATCTTTGATTTCTAAGGCTATACGCCTGCCCATGTACATGTTTTCGCCATACCGCAGGTAAGCGTAAGGTGAAGTGCCAATGCCCACGTTGGTTCCAGCTACGATGCGGGCGGAAATTTCAAACGTAAATATCTTCAAGTCGTCCGTGATGACAGTTTCAAGGCAGAATGGGCCAATTATTCCTGGCGGAGCCAGTTCCCGTGCTTTTTTGTGCACGTCGTCGCCCATACGCATGATCTCGGGTAGAATTGACTCTCGAAGTACAATTGGGAAGTTGCCTACTACTGTGTAGGTGGGGTTAACGTCGATGTCTAGTTGTTGGCTAGCGGGAATTTTACCTATGGAGTCTACAGCAGATTCATATCGTCTATCCATCGCTAACAGCTCCACGTCGTCTTTTATGATGGATGAAAAATAGCTGGGGTAAACGTTAACGCCTAGCGCGTACTCTTGCAGGTGAACTTTTCCTAGATCGTCTTCTTGTAGTAAGCCTCTTTTTACCATTTCTTTGAATTTCTTGTAAAATGTTTTTGGTGAGTTTGCAAGGAAGTAGCCTCTGCCACCTTTTGCGCCTGGCAGTTTTGCGATGACTAACCTATCGATGTCTTCAGGTGTTCTGAAAGTTGTGGGCAATCTTAGCCCTGCTTGGTTGAGCCACTCTTCTTGGCTTTTGCGGTTTGTTTCCCAATCAAGAAGTTTCCGGTTTCCAAAGAGGGGAACCATTAGACTGTTTTGTAATTCTTCAGTACTTAAGTAGGCTGTGAAGGAGCCGTGAGGAATCAAAATCGTGTTGAGTTTTCGCAGTTTTTCTTGTAGTTGCAGCTTTAGCAGTTCGGTGAAGTCTTTGACGATTATGAGTTCGTCTGCAAGGGGAAATTTCTTGTACATGACTGCGTCTTTTTCTTTGCAGATGCAAACTGTTCTGAACCCTTCTTCTTTGGCGCCCTTGAAAATATTTAAAGATGAGTGTGATCCTAAGGTGCCTATGGCTATCTTTTTTTGGTCATATTTATTCAAGATTTTTTCTGTGTCTGTGGCTTCTATCATGTAACCACATCGTTGAGTCTTTTCTCTTTTATAGCACGTTTGATTTCCATCGCTACACGTTTGCCTGGTCCTACTTCTGTGCCGTATTTATATTTCATGTAGGGTGAGGTTGGTTCCACACAGGGGCAGCCTGGCACTCTGGGGCTGACGTCGAAGACGTAGAACTCCAAGTCTTTCGTGATGGCGCCTTGTAGTGCAAACAATCCTATAATTCCAGGCGGGTACTCTTTCTTGCAGGTTTCTACAAACTTTTCTGCCGTTTCAAAAATTTTTTCTAATTGACTTTCCCGCATTGTGACGCCCATATGTCCAATTTCTATGTTTTGGGTAGGTCTACTCAATTCCAGTTGTTCTTGAGCGGGTAATCCAAGATGCCGTCGAGGTCGGTTTGGACGCGTTTATCAAAGCCCAGTAGGTCGATTTCGTCGGTTAGAGGTGACCAGAAATAGTTGGCGTTGAATTTAGCGCCTATGACGTATTCTTCTATGATGGCTTCTTTTAGGGCTTCACGGGTGATTATGCCTTTTTTTATGCGTTCTTCTGCTTTCTTTTCGTATTCTTCAGGAGTCGTAGCATAAAAGAAGGCACGTTCTATAGCGCGTGTTTTTTCTGGTACTTTCACTATAACGAGGCGATCGATTTCTTTGTATGTCTTGAAAGTTTTTGGTAGGCGTATTCCTGCTTTTTCAAGTAGCCACAATTGGTTTCTTTGTGCAGTGCGTTCTTCGGTTTTTAGCATGTATCTGTTGCCCATGAGGGGAACTGAGAATTCTTTTTCAATTGCGTCGTAGCCTGCGTAGACGCTGAAAGAGCGGTTTGGCACAAAAATTGTGTTCAAATCTGTGAGTTGTTTTATTTTTTCAGGTTTAGTGATGTCGCTGAATTTGTCTAGCAATATGACGTGGTTGAATATGTTGCCGTAGTGTTTGGTGTAGGTTTTTTCTCTTCCTTTTTGGCAGACCACCACGGTTTCGAAGCCTTCCTGTTTGGCGCCTGCTCCGATTTCCAGAGCTGAGTGAGAACCTAAAACGCCGATACGGATTTTTTTGGGGTTATAGCAACTTAGGATTTCTTTGATTCTGTTTTGCATCATTAGCTTTCGCCTATGTAATCTTTGTATTTCTTGACGACTTCTCTGAGTTTTGGTGAATCAAAAAACTTGGTTCCAGTTAATTCATTTGCTGTTGATGTGTACATCTCACTGATAATTGCTTTTAACTGGGGGTCAAGTTTGGGTGGTTGTGACTTGCACAGAGCTTTCCAGTCTTTGATGCCTTTTGCTTCAGCGGTTTTTTTCGCGTCTTCCGTGTCTTTGTACCATTGAGTTTTCTTATAAAATTGGCGGGCGACTTCTTTGCTTACGTGGAACCCGTCAAGTGTGAATCTACACTCGTCCAATGTGCCAACGACATCTGTTACAATAAGCCGCCTTTGGCTATCAAATGCAAGTTCGATTTTTCCATCTTCGTTTACAAGTCCTGCTTTTGACGCGACTTCGTTTATTGTTTCATTGACTTTTGCCAAGACAACTTTCACGGCTGCGGTTTCGATGTTTGTAAGTCCAGCGATTTTTGCCGCTTCTTCCCATGTAACGTAGCGGTCGGTTTCTTCCAGTTTTGTGCTCACGTCAAAAATGGTTTTTGTGAATCGTTCGCCAGGTTTCGGGTAATGATCTAAGCCAAGTTCTTGTAGCGTTACTTTTCCCTGTTCTAATCTTTTGAAGACAGAGGAGCCTTCAGGTAACCCATTACGGTAAATTATCTCTAAGGGAATTAAGAAGTTCTTTAAATCAGTCTTGTATATACTGTAGTCGTAGATTAGTTTACCCTCTTCTACGCGTGTGTTAGGTTTATATACGCTAACCAAGTTGACTTCCATAATACTGCTGGGTTCTTTCAGTTCTTTAAAAGTAACAACTTTTTTTTCGGAATCAACCAAACCTTTGTAGTGGGTACGAACGCTTTTTTCTTCTAGTCTTTCAAAGCAGTAAGCTCCCATGAGGCATAATGCTTCGCCTTTCTTGTCGATGTGATCCGGCATTTCGCCCCAGTCAAAAACTGAATACCTGTCAGAAAAGTGAAATCTACCCGTGCCCATTGATTCCGGTGTTGGTTTCCTTATTACTTCAAGATCTTTAACGCTACCCATTTCGCATATTCAACCCTGCTGTATTCAGGAACTATTACCCTCAGCTTTATATCCCTTATTTTTTAGCCAAGGCATCTGCGCAATTTTGCTGCTTCCACAAGCGCTTTCTTTGCCTCTTCGTCCTCATGTTCAATCATTGAAATTAGGAAGTTATTAGTAAAGTTCTCATGTTTCCTTTGCGCGCCACCCTTTGGTCCCAGCTTGAGCGAAAACTTTTCTTCGATGGTCTTTAAGTCTTCTAAGCTGTTCAAAAGCGCGGTTCGCAGTTTCTCTTCGCTCATGTCTGCTCTTTTGGCTGTTTTGTGACTCATTTCCATTAGCATCTTCAAGTTTTCCCAAGAAACATATTCGCCGATTGAGTTCAAATCGTGCTCCATTTTCACGTAATATTTCTGCAGTAGCCTCCATTCGGTTTCATTTAGTTTGGTCAGCGCTTTCATACCTATAAACTCTGCAGGTAGTCCAATACTGTAGAGCGCGGCGGAAAAGGCAATAGCTCTAGGTAGGCATACGCCCGCTACGCATCTGCTGTAGCCAAAAAGTCCTATGTGAAGTTTACGGGCTCTCCTTTGGGGTACATATGATGCAACGCAGTTTATGAGTGGCGCCAACATTTCAACTTCCATTTCATATTGTTTTCTACATTTAGCCAAAATTTCTAAGAGCTGTTTTTCTTCTTGTCTATCAATTAGGGTGGGCTCGCCGTTTGGAAGCCTCTGGTTGAGCGTTTGTATACCTTCTTTGACTTGCGCAGTTGGGTAGTCGTATCTGAAGGCGGATTGAATTGTGACTGTTGAGAGTCCTTTGTATTCCTGTAAGAAATGGTCAATATTTTCTGGTGAGAGGTGTCCCCTGAAGGGTCGTGATCCGACGCCGAGTATGGGGTGTATCTGGACCTTGTAGATTTTTTCCAGTGTTTTAAGTTTGCTCAGAGAAATCTTGGAGAGTAAAACTGCGCATATAAGACCATAGTTTAGTGCAGGGTCGGATCTTGCCGTGAAGACTCGTAGGTGTTTAGGTTTAGCAACTTTTATGTAGGGACTCACTATTTTGTCGACGTTCAATATACTGTCTAAGTCTTCGACCAGTGGAATAATCTCTATCTTTTTTGGTTTGAAATCTCCAAGCCAATCTTTGGTTCTGATGGATTTGTAGAGGTTAGAATCTTCGTCTGCAACTATGGTTTTTTTGTAGTAGTTAAAAAGCAGTATGAGTTCTTTGGCGTTGGTGGTGAAAGGTAATATGACTTCAAAGATTGGGGACACTTCGCGTTTGTAAGCTAGTGATGCGACGTCGTGAGCTACAGGAATGTTCTGTAGTGTTTCCACCATGTATTTTTTCTCGGCACCTTCAATCTGGGGGTTTGGGACACGGTATGTTAAGTAAATGTCTTCTCCTATTGTGTTTTCTGAGAAATAGCTCCAGTGGTTTTGGAGAAGTTTTCTTACGACCCGTGTGTCTGTGTCTTTTCCCTCTGAGTCCCACATGACTTCTTGGCAACCCAATATGCTGAAGGCGTAGAAGGCTTCGAAGACTTCGGCGTTGCCGTTTATGACTTCGTCTTTACTCCAGTCGGGTATGTGAGCATTATCAGGGTGCTGTGTAGACATTGTACGAGGAATTTTTCTTTCAGACACGGTTGCCATTTGTTATTCTCCGGCGAAATAAATAGTTTGAAGTAGTTGCTTTAAGAAGAGGCTACTTCATTTTTTTTATTGTGGCGTCTGCTTTTTCAATTTCTTCTTTTTTTGCCAACTGATATTTTTCTACGAGTTTTTTCAGTGCCTCATTTTCTATGGCGAAGATTTTGGCAACTGCTATGGCTGCGCCGTCAGGTTCTATTGTCACAATTGTACCTACGCCGCTTGGTACCCTCAGCGAGGAGTAGATGTCTGCGCCGCCGTATTTGTCTGAGTAAGGTGGACATGCAATCACTGGCTTAGTGGTGTTGGAGTCAACAAACGCGCTCAAGGCATTGGAGCGTCCAGCAACAGTTATGTAAACCACCTTTTCGTTCTCGAACTCTTTGAGTATAGAGAGAACTTTCTCAGGTGTTTTATGTGCTGAAGCAACACGTAACTCGTAATTGACATTTAATGCTTTTAGGTTCTTAGCTATTTCACGGCTAAATTCCAAGTCTTTTTCAGAGCCCATTATAATAACTGCTTTTCCATTCATACAACACACGCTCCAATGTAAGAAGTCAAACTTGCTAATTAATTTTAAACTTTGAAAGAACAGTGTCTTTGGTTGTTTATTTTATGTTGATAGCAATTCCAGTATTTTCTTGACGATGTCTATTCCTGAAATTACTCCCACCAGTTTTTCCTGTTTGTTCACTACAAAAACGTGGTCTTGCTGTGAATCTATCATGAGTTGTGCAACCTCATCTATGCTTTTTTCTTCGTTAATTACAGTAGGGTTGTGCATAGTCGTCTCTGAGAGATTCATTTCTTGTCGTCGCAGGTCCACGTAGCCAAGGTCTTCTAAATGAATTACGCCTACTACGCGGGTTTGATCATCAACTACGGGTAAAACTCTCAGGTTGGTTTTTTCAAAAATTTCTGTTGCTTCTTTTACGGTTATTCCCTGTGAAAGCACAATCGGCTCTTTAGTCATAACGTTAACTGCTTTTGTTTGTTCCAATTTTTCCGGTATTAGTTTCTTTCCTTTAAGGAAGAATCTTTCAAGAGCTAGCTCTTCAGTTTTAAGTTTGGTTCGTGGTTGGGTAGAGTAAAACGAATTCTTCCCTGAGATAACGTAGCTGACTCCGCTGGCTAGTAATGCGGGTATTGCAAATGCGCCGCCTAAACTCTCAACAATGAAGGCGACAGGCATTAACAGAACTTTATGTGTGCTTGAGATTAACGCGGCCATTCCGACGGCAATAAACATCACGGCTAAGTTTGCATCAAAAAGTACAGAAAAAATGTATCCGATAGCTGCGCCTACAACCATTGTGGGAACGAATAAGCCGCCGCTACCTCCAAAAGTAAGGGTGACCGACGTAGCTAAGGTTTTAAACAAAACAATCATGACGGCAGCGGTGATGCTAAAGCTTGTTCCCTCTACTATTATGGCGTGGATGAAATGCAATCCTACTCCTATTGAGTAAAATGATAGTGTCCCACAAACGCTTAGAATTATAGCCGCCGATATTGCTAGGCCGGCGTTTCCTATTTTGCGTTTGACTTTAACTGCTACATTTTTAGTCCACAAGAAAGTTTTAGTAAAGAAGACTGCGTAAACGCCACAAATGATGCCGAGCAAAAGTGAAAGTCCGATTTCAAGCAGTGTAGGGGAAAGCGTGTATATAATTTCTCCAAAAAAGGGTTCGCTTCCCAGTAGTGTAATGGAAAGTAAGTAAGCGGGGATGGAGGCTATCGACGCTTCGATGAAGGTTTCTCTGTCTATGTCATTTTTGTAGGGTATTTCTAGGGCAAAAAGAATTGCGGCTAAAGGTGTTCTGAAAGTGGCTGATAAACCTGCAGCTGCGCCAGCAATAAATAGCTTGCGTCGTAATTCAGGTTTAATTCTGAAATACTTGGAAAATGCGGAGCCTACTCCGCCTCCTGCAAGTAGACTGGGTCCTTCAGGTCCTGCGCTTCCACCTAGCCCTAAAGTTAACATTGCAGCGGTTGGCTTCACCACGGTGTCTCTTAAGCTGACCTCGCCGTTTGTTAAGTGGTACGCTTCCAAAACGGCGTGTGTGCCTGAACCGGTGGTTTTTGTGGTGGCAAACTGCTTTACTAAAACATAGGGGACGCCTATTGCAAGAAAAGATAACGGCAAAATGTTGAGTGCTGAGTAATCTATAGTGCCTTTAGTAAAATTCCATACCCCTAAATATAGTGTGTAAAACGCTATGGCTATGAAAGCAGCTGTTAAGCCTACAACTGCAACTAGAAGGTAATACTGTAGTCTTTCATGAACCTTGCTCATTTAGTCTTCCAGACGCGTCTTCAAGCAATATAAAATTTGCTGCTTTAGCTTTACTTTGTGGGGTAAGAATTTGTTTTTTAATAACTCTAAGGTTGCGCTAAATTTAGCTTTTTTGAGGCAGTTCGTTTGTTGTTGAGGTATTTGGCAAAGGGGCTGCAAGTTAGGGTTTGATTTCATATAGTTTTTTACCTGTGGGGTTGAGTTTAGGTATGGTCATAGTGAACTGGGCCCCTTGTCCATGTTTGCCTGTTTCTTGTATTTGCCAGCCATAAGTTTCACATATTATCTTTATTAAGTAAAGTCCGTAGCCTGTGCCTTTGCCGAAGCCTTCCCTGAAAAGTTTGCCTTTTACTTCTTCAGGTATTCCTACGCCGTCATCTTCATAAATGATTTTTAGAGATTCCTCGTCTTCTTTAAAAAACAATCTGATTTTTGTGACTTTTTCTCCGTATTTCAAAGTGTTGTCAATCAAATTGTAAAGCACTTGTCTGAGTAGTGAATCTGCCAGTACGGTTAAGCCGTGGCATTCGTTGATTATTTGAATAGTTTCTAACTCTGAAAAAAGTGAAGCTGCTTCATCCATGGATTTCCCCACCTCGACATAGGTCAAATCTTTTGTGCCGCTCTGTACGTAAACTCTTTGAAACTCTAAAATCTCCAGTATTTGTTTAGAGGCTGCCGCTATTGATTCAACGTGTTCTGATAGTTCTGTGTTGCCGTTTATTTTCTTTTTAAGAAGAAACGTTCTGCCGCCGATAACAGTAAGTTTGTTTCTTATGTCATGGCTCGTTAATCTTTCAACGGCGTGCAGTTTTTCATTCAGTTCAGCGACTTTTTTAATGGCGTCTTCTAAAACTTCCAGCATCCACTCTTTTTCACTAATATCTGTAATTATCCCAATGGCGCCGATAAACTCTCCTTTCTGATCAGTAACGGCCGAAATAGTAATTAGCAACCGTGCAGGCGTACCATCTTTTAAATTAACCGTGGTTTCTCTGGTTAAAGACTTGTCAATCTTCAAATTGTCGAGAAAGCCCTGTGTTGCTTCCTTCATTGATTCTCCGCCAACGATGCTTGTTATTTGTTGCCCTAAAACATCAGAAGCTGGCAAACCATACAGTTGCTCTGCCATTCTGTTCCAATAGGTAATTCTTCCGTCAGCGTCAGTGGCCATCACGGCTTGCCCGATTGAGTTCAATAGGTTGGCGTGAAGTAAACATGTTTTAAGTGTTTTCTTGTTTTCAGTAATGTCTATGAAAACTCCTACTAGAAATCTTCTGCCGCCAAATTCCACCAAATTGGCTTTAATTGCAACATCTTTAACTTCGCCGTTTTTGTTTATAACTTGCGTTTCAAGGATCTGCCCTTCTTTAACTGAAAGATGCTGACGAAAAGTGCTGCTGAACTCTTCCATTTCCATGTTGGGGTGAAGTAAACGTTGATGCATTCCAATCAACTCTGACTTAGATCTGCCAACCAAGTTTGTTGCTGCTTCGTTGCAATCAACGATGAGTCCTGTTTCAGCGTCAGCTACAAAAATGGCGTTCGCCGCTTTATCAAATAGGACTTTATGAAAAACCTCAAGGTTGCCTATTTCTTTTTTATCTTTCATGTAGGTGACTTCCACCAGAACCTAAGATGATTGTTCGTAACAATTCTATCATCAAGTGTGATTTACGTGAATAGGTGAGTGTATCTTTTATAAAAGAGTTGTCGGGCGCCTAGCGCATTCTTGACTGCCGAGGGCAATAATGGGCGTGTGTGGTTTAGCAGGATCGACTTTTCGGTCAGTTTTAATCATGGGGTTTTACGCTTACCAATTTTAACAATACTCTTTGAGAACGTGACTGACGCGCTAAAATAAAAATGGTTTGTGCGTTAATTGGGTGGTTTGCTTGGAGCTGTCTGAGTGGTTCGGCGGAAAAGTCTTTTTCGTCTATAATTAATGAACTTGTTAATAATTGGTCAACAAGAAGACTTATATTTGAGAAGTTTTGATATTAAAAATACGTGTTTAACTTTGAACTAAAAAAGGTGATCCATATGGCAGCTATGTCTTCAGGAAACATACCCATCCTCGTACTAAAAGAGGGCACTGGGAGAACCACTGGTAAAGAAGCACAAAAAAACAACATCATGGCAGCCAAAATAGTGGCTGAAACCGTGAAAACAACTCTTGGTCCGCGAGGTATGGACAAAATGCTTGTAAGCAGCCTCGGCGACGTGACCATAACCAACGATGGCGCAACTATCCTCAAAGAACTTGACGTACAGCATCCTGCCGCCAAAATGTTAGTTGAAGTCGCTAAAACCCAAGACAACGAAGTTGGAGATGGAACCACAACATCGGTGATTCTGGCTGGGGAATTGCTTTCGAAGGCTGAAAATTTGCTAGACCAGAACGTTCATCCAACTGTTATAATTGATGGCTACAAAAAGGCAGGAGACAAAGCTCAAGAAGCAGTAAATCAAATGGCAATTTCCGTCAACATAAAAGATGAAAAGCAACTACTCAATGTTGCTTTGACGTCGATGGGCAGCAAAGGCATAACTGGCGCTAAAGATCACTTCGCAAAACTTGCGGTGGAGGCTGTCAAACAGGTCGCTGAGGAAGTAAACGGCAAAGTTAAAGCTGACATAGACCTCATAAAGATCGTAAAGAAGCATGGAAAAAGCTTAGAGGACACTGAACTTGTCAAAGGCATGGTTCTTGACAAAGAAGTTGCTAGTAGCCAGATGCCCAAACGCGTAGAAAAAGCCAAAATTGCCTTGTTGAATGCCAAGTTGGAAATTGAAAAAACCGAGTTCGACGCCAAAATCAACATCGAAAGACCTGACCAGATGAAGCTTTTCTTGGATGAAGAAGAGCGTATGCTCAAGGAAATGGCTGACCAAGTCAGCAAGGCAGGTGCTAATGTCCTCATATGTGAAAAAGGCATAGATGACATGGCGTTGCACTTCTTGGCTAAAAGCGGAATACTTGCAGTGAAAAGTGTGAGTAGTAGCGACATGGAAAAACTTGCCCGCGCTACAGGCGGCAAGATCATTGCAAGCGTGAAAGATCTGACGCCAGAGGCTTTAGGAGAAGCAAAACTGGTTGAAGAAGTCAAGATCGGCGACGACAAACTCCTCTACGTGCGAGAATGCAAAAACCCCAAAGCCGTGACCATAGTCATCCGAGGCGGCTCTGAGCACGTGGTAGCTGAGGCAGAACGTTCACTTCACGACGCCTTATGCGTGGTGAGAAATGCTGTTGAAGACGGCAAAATTGTACCTGGAGGTGGGGCACCAGAGGCAGAGGTTGCCCGTCAACTCAGAAGCTACGCAGTAAAAGTAGGCGGGCGAGAACAACTTGCCATCGAAGCCTACGCAGATGCGGTAGAAACAATACCTATGATGTTGGCTGAGAATTCAGGCTTAGACCCCATTGATATTATCGTTTCGTTGCGGTCAGAGCATGAGCGTAACCAACCCTACTGTGGCGTTGACGTTTTTTCAGGTAAAATCAAGAACATGCTAGACCTCAACATAGTTGAGCCAGTGCGCGTGAAGCAGCAAGTTATCAAATCAGCCACTGAAGCTGCGAATATGATTCTGAAAATCGACGACCTCATCGCAGCGAAAGGCATGGACAAAGAGCCAAAAGCACCCAAGACGCCTGAACCCAGCTACGACTAAAATTCACCCTTCTTTTTTTCTTTTGAGGGTGGTGCATAAGTTATGTGGTGGAGTGAAAGTGACGATTGGATGCCTTCTTGGTTCAGGCGTAGGCGCTACCCCTTTGTAGGCCGAAGTTTCTTTGACGAGTTCGAGGCGCAATTCAGAGAAATACATGAGTACATGCAGCGTGAATTTGAAGAACTCTCCAAAAAGGCACCAAAAGATTTGGTGCGAACCAAGGTCTTACCTGACGGTTCAAAAGTGGAAGAGTGGGGACCCTTTGTTTACGGTTACACCATAAAAATTGGTCCAGAGGGAAAGCCTGAAATCAGAGAATTCGGGAACATAAAGCCGCAACCGAAACTGGGCTGTAGGGCCACTGTAGACGTCAAAAGAGAGAGGGAACCACTGGTTGACGTGGCACTCATTAATGGCGAGGTCAAGGTTGTTGCCGAGTTGCCGGGCGTTGACAAAAAAGATATTAAACTGAACAGTACTGAAGAGACTTTGACGATTTCTGTGGATGCAGGAGAACGTAGCTACTTTAAAGAAATTGAATTGCCCACCAAAGTGGAAGTGCGAAACGCAAAATCTACATACAAAAACGGCGTGTTAGAAGTTACCTTGCCAGCTAAAACAGCCGGTGAACCAAAAGGGCAACCTATAAAAATCGATTAGACTCCCTTTCAATTCCCTTGTTTTTTAGCAACAAGCACACTCTAAAGGAACATCCTGTTTTTTCATACAATATTCAACCGGCTAGAAATCCAAATTTGCTGCAGCTCCTCGAAGTCAATAGTAGACAGCAATTTTGCTTTTCTATTTGCCAAAAATTAACCTGTTTAAGAAGTCATATCCTAAAATCAAAACTGGGGAGGTTTGTTGTGAATGGCGGGGGTGGGACTTGAACCCACTTTTTTCTGTCACTTTAACTTATCTCTCTCTAAAGTTGTTTTTTATTTGTTTTTGAATATGTTTTTTAGGTTGAATACTTGTTAGCGCTTGGTGAATGTGCGTGTGTAACATTAAGCTGTCTAATGACTTGGTTGAGAGGCTTAGGCGCAAGTTTCCAAGCGACATGTCGCTTGAGGATATTGTTGTGCGTATTATTCTTTCTCAAGTTGGTCAAGAATCCAGACTTGAACAAGCTTAGATGGCGACATTATGCCTATTGCTCTTAGCTCTTTCTCGTTTTTTTTGTAGTGCTCTACTACTTTTAGCCAGACGTATTTTGGTATTGTTACGACTGTGTGCCCCTCTTTTGGCATGATATGCACAACACACGTGTTTTGTTAGTTGTTTGCTTATATTTATTTGTCTTTGCACTACAAAAAACTTATATGTAGTACTTGGTACAGTACTAAAAACAGTACTTAGTACTGAGGTGTGATATGTGCAAAAAAATATAACCCAGACACAGCCAATAGCCTTTCAGCTCTGGCTGTACAAGAGTGAATACGTTTTTCTGTGCAATTGTAGAATCAAAGGCGCAGCGCCTTACGTTGAAGAATTGCACTTATGCGACATGCATGCTGACTTAGCACAACAGAACAGGCATGTTAAAGGAGGTGGCTAAGCTTTGACGTTGGAGCTAGCTGAGCTGTTGGCTGAGCTTAAACAACTTAACAAAAACGTTGATGCGCTTGTTGATGCTGTATATTCGCTAATTACAAATCAGGAAATGTTTTTCGATGTTTTCGATGAGAGAGAGGGACGATGATGACTGAGAAGTGTGTTGCGAAAGGTGGGGTTGCAGAGCACAAAAACACATGTACTACACGTGATTGCGTTACAAGCATAAGACTGTCATCTTCTGAATACAAAAAACTATCGGAGATAGCTGAGTATTATGGTGTTAGTCGCAGCGATGTGTTACGCACATTACTGCACAAGTTGATGAGGTAGGTGGTTTGATTCATATGGGCAAGTTTCCACACAGCACTTTACATAATTGGTTCAGCGACTGGCATTTCAGGCGCTGCAGTAGTAGGGCCTGGCTTACAGATGTTGACGTGTTGTGGTTGAAGCAGCGCATCTGGGCTGAGATCAGGTTTCCAGACGTGGTGGCTGCAGCATTCGACTTGAAGCTGCCAAACGACAGGCTGACGCACACTGAAAAGGTTATGCAGTGGTGGTTTGAACAGCATGCAGTGCCATTCTACACTGTAACAGTGCAGGGCAGACATGATCCACTGTTCACTGTTCACAGGCAAGCTACAGGCGAAACAGCATACCTATACGAGAGCAGTATGCGCAGGTGGATAGACGCAGGAATGCCTGCGGATGCTCTGCGGCTGTACACGAGACAAATAGGGGTGGTGGCGTGAGACGTTTAGCTGTAGTTGTTATGCTGCCAGCGCTTATTTTGCTGTTACTGCTTGGATGCTTTATGCTCTGCGCAGGTGGTGCACTTGGAAAGAGAAAGTAAAATTAAGCTACTTAACTACGTAAGCAGCTACGTGCAATGCGATAATCGTCTTGCACGTGACAGGTACAATCTTACGTTGCGTGTGAGCAAAACTACAGCACAACAGTTTTTTGAACTGTGCGGCAAACTGGATCTGCGCAGGGGCACAAGCAGGGCAAACTTGGCGGTTGAAGCGCTAATGCGCTACTTCATAGCTGCATACGGCGACCAACCGAAAATTGTGCAAACTACACTATCTAAAGCGATTGTTAAGCATGAAGCTAAGCGCTGCTATGTTGCGGGCTGCAACCTTAAGCCAGCGTATGAGGTGTTTTTGCGCAGGGATACAGGTGAAACAGTTGTGCTGCATGCATGTGTTATGCATAAAAGCGTAAAGTCTGCCGGCGAAACTGTTGTTGGTATAAGGGAGTTGGAACAATGTTTCTGCTGATTAACATTATAACACGTAACTTTCAAATTAACAAGCGCTTGTGCAGGTATGGCAACATTTACGTACTGCAGCGGCAGGGCTGCTACTGGCAACTGATATTGCAACCACGAAACATTCGCAAAACAAAAATTGCAATAGCGATGCTTAACTATCATGGCGAGCTAAGTTTGCTTAATATGCAGCAGGCTTACTGCTACCTGCAGCTTAAGCGTCTGCTGTCTTAATCTTCTTTTTTCCTTTTTAGTAACTACTTTTATACACTTGATGTATAAAACACACTAAGTGTATTAAATACACTAAGGGGTGAAAGTGAAAAATTGAACAATAAACATTTGTCGATTGTACTGTTGATTTTAGCTATGTCTATATGCGTTACAGGTGTACTTTCGGTGCATGCAGCGCCAAGCTTTACTTTAACAGCTAAAACAACAAAAACAGCATACTACCTCGGTGAAGATGTAACATTTAACGCGGTTATAGCGTGGTCTGGACTATCGCGTAACTACACTGTTGATGTGCAGTTGTGGAACAGCACCGCAGCACTTGAAACACTTGAAAGTAGCGTAGCACTAATAGGCGAAAACGGTAGCTTAGATAAAAGCTACACTGTAAACGAGCTGACAGAAAAAGTTGGCACAAGCACATATAACATTAAATTTGTAGAGACAACAACAGGCTTAACAATCGCTTCTGCGCAATGCAGCATACTTGTGCAAGACAAAAGCGTCAGTTTAGCTGTGGCATGGGCAGACAGCAACAGCGATCGCGTAATTGACGCGCAGGAATCAGTTTCATTCACTATATACATTAACTGGGCTTTTATAAACGAGACAACCAGCGCTGTTCTAATTGCAAACGATAATGGCTATGAAAAAGTAATTGATAGCGTAACGCTTTCAGCAGGTAGCGGTTCAGCGCAAAAAATGTACGTAACAAGCTTTGACAGCGCAGGAATTAAAACGTTACACTTTTGGCTTGAAGATGCAGCTGGCAAACAGATAACCGGCAAGGCGATTTCGCTGACAGTTGGGCAACAAATAACACAGCAAGAAGGACGAGGCAGCATACTTGACACAGTAAACGGCTACGCTACGCAGTTTGCAGGGCTAATTTTGGTTGCAGTTGTTATCGCGATCGTGGTCATATACTGGAAATTGCGCAGATAGGCGGGTGGTGCGCGTGAAACAAAAGCAAAAGCGCTACGTGCTTGCGGCAGTAATTGCTGCAGTGGCTGTTTTAGCAGCGTATTTGCTGCTGGCTCCTGCTGCAATAGTTGCAGGCGCGGTGGCGCAGAACACCACTTCAGGCAGCGCATCAACGCCTTTTGGCGAAAGTATAGATATTACGCTGGGCACTAATGCGCAGACAAGCGCTAAAGCAAGCTGGTTTGCTGCTGTTGCAAGTTCAAGCCAGAACGTGTGGACTGTAAATGGCACATACAAGTCGCAGGCGCTGGTTACGCTTGGCTACAGCTTAAGCGTGTCGTATGCACAAGTAAGTAACATACAAATTGTAAGCTTGTACATTAAAGCTGTTGACAACGCTGACAGCAGCAGCTACACATACACACTTGCCAATGCCAAGTCACTTTCTGGCACAAGTCCAATCAGCGACAGTGGAAGCACAACAAAAAGCATTAGTCAACACCTAACCGACGCAGCAGCTTCAGCGCCAGCGACAGTTAAGTACTATATTTACTGTCGTGTGCAAGGCATAGGCGTAGTTTCTGGGCAAACTTTGACTGCCGAAATAACAGAAACATACTTTGCTACTTTGCAATATGCGCAGAGCACTGAGAGCACAAGCGCAAACATAACGCCAGATGTAACTGTTGCTAGCTTTTTAGATGAGTTGCCAACTTATGGCGCTTATGCGTTGGCATGCGTAGGCATAGTGCTTCTTATTGTAGCGTTTCTGCCTAAGAAGAAGGTGAGAAAATGAAGGCGAAAAACAGCGTTATGACAGTTGCTATTACGCTGCTTCTTCTTGCGGGCTTCACTTACGCTACAGCGTACTACATAATGCCACTTTACCGCAACTACCAGCTTGAAGCAGGCAGCTTTACAAACATTAAATTTGTTATATACTACGCTGATGGATCACAGCAGGTTATCGAGACGCCTAACAAGCTAGAGGTTTACACTGCCACGCTTAGCAGTGGCGGCAGAAAGATCACAGGAATAGTCGTAAGCACTGACATAACGCTTGACACAGGTGGCAGAACAGTTAGCGGTTGGAATAGCACAGTTAGCAGGCGCATGGAAATATACAAAGTAGGCGTTTCGGCGCCATTAACAAGCAGCACAGCTAATTATCCAGCGAGTGGCAGCAACTGGGCAGATGGCGAAAAGAAAACAGCAATAATAAGTCAAATAGGCACCCTCATGATTGAGGGTGCTGTCGAGCAGTATGGCAGTGGCACATACACTATTCAAGTCGTGGATAACGTTCAGCTAAGTGTGACATGCAGTGATGGCACAAGCAGTATGCTGGCAGGCACAGGCACAGCCACGCTGACAATTGAATATCTCGGCTACAGCGCTATGAGTATAACAGTAACAACAGCCATAACGCCATTGATACAGTCAACAGGTCAGTATCCAATTCAATAATCCCTTTTTTTGTTTTTTAAAAAACAGGTGGTTGAGAATGGAGGTAGTTAGCATAGCAATAGCATTAGCGTTAATCGCAGCTGTAATATTCACGCTTAACAAAATAAAGGTACTTAACACAGTTGCAATTGTTTTCTTAGCTGTAATACTAACATTTTTGGTTATGGCGTTGGTTCCTGCACTGCAGATTGAGCCAGTTTACAGCATGCTCAAGGGCTTTCTTTATGCTTTACCACAGCTGTTTGGCAACCTGATAGACTATCTTGGCAAAATGTTTGGAGGTTTATTTTAATGTCGAGTGTTAACAGAACTGTAGCTTGGGCTACGCCTATTTGCACACGTGACAAGCTGTTTGTTGTGTTGCTTGTTGCTGCTGGCGCGTGTGGTTTGTGGCTTAGCCTGCAGAGCGCAGGTTACTTGCTGGCTTTCAACGTGAACACTTTACTGATCAGCTGCATTATCTTTACGCTTACAAGCGCAAACTACGTTTTACGTGCTAAGCCGTGGCAGGCACAGGTGCAGTACGCAGCGCTTGCGCTTGTACCTATTGCGTTACGCGCAGTGTTTAACCTGCCATTTTTCAACAGCTACGCAAGTACGCTGGGCGATGTAGCAGCACAGGTTATTTTTGCAGTGCAGGTTATCGCGCTGTGGTGTGTAGTCGCTGTGGCGGAAGAAGCGTTTAGAGCAACATTTATGAATGTGGCAGGTGCAATCCTGCAGCACTTCAAAAAAAACAACATGTTGCTAAAGATTGCAGTTGCAGACGTGGTGTGGATAGCTTTCCACTTTATACAGCGTCCATTTGACATTTGGGAATATCGCCTGTATATTGTTTGGCTGTTCCTAAGTGGTTTGGTGCTTGGTTACCTTGTTGAAAAAGCAGGATTAGGTTCTGCTGCGCTTGCGCATTTTATAGTTAACGTTACAGCGTGAGGAAAAATACATGAAGGCGAAAAACACTAAAGCGAAAACGTTGGCATGCATACTGATAATAGTTGGAGTATGCTTAATTGTCGGTAGCCAAGCTTGCGTAGCAAGCTTTGCATCGACAACATGTTTATACTACGTTGATAAGACTGTGCAGGATCAGACGCCTGCTGTTCCATATAAGTGGTTTAAAGTGTGGCGTGGCGAAAGTCTGCCTGTTGACACCACTGGGCTTTTTGTTCCTGTTTACGCTGGCAACTTCACAGTTGATGCTGTGCATGAAGGCTTAGTTATGCGTTTTGGCGGGCTACTAAGCGACTACGTATTAGTTGAGGAGACAGCTGACCACTTGCTGTTTAGCAGAAGCGTAGAACGCTTCGAGCAAGCGCAAACTTTGCAACCTGAGCAAATAACAACAGCTGATAAACATACACATGTTATGCGTAATAGTACGTTGATGTCTGCTGGTGTTGCATCTACACTTGCTGGCGTTTTGTTGCTGTGGTGGAGGTGGCGCGAGTGAATAAGGCGCAGAAAGTCACAGCGATAGCTTTGCTGTGTGTGCTGTTCGCATGCTATGTTTTGTTTAGCGTGGATGGCGCGCCTGTTTTTAATGCGACAGCGTCTGCCGGCGTGGAAACTTTATCGCTGCAGGTGAAGCCTGTATGCAGCAAGCCTGCGCTGTGGCATGCAGCATGGCGCGTTGGAACTACGCAAGTGAGCACAGTTACGCTGGGCATAAGCGTTCAGCCATCTGGCACTAACGTGATTAACCCAAAGCTAACATATTACGTAAAAGCTGTATGTGGTACGCAGAATAAGCGCATAGTTGAAGGCGCAAGCGTAGACGTAACATTAGGCGCACAATTCAGCAACAGCACAACGCAAAGCATTGACAGCCACTTAACAGCTTTAGGCGTAAGCACAACGCAAGACCAAACAGTGACGTACTATATATACGCAAGGCTTGAAGCGAAAGGCGTAATAAGTGGGCAGACGCTTACAGCAGAAAGCGCAGAAACAGCCTTTAGCACAGTAACATTTGATTATGGCGGCTTAACTTCTCAAGTTATTACGCTGTTACCAAGCAGCAGTGTGCATAAAGTTTACTATGGCAGTGGTTACGACGAATGTGCAATACTTGATGCTTGCACAAGCGAACTTGGTAGCAGCGAATACAGCAAACTAAGTAGCGTTGATGGCAGCAGGGTGTACATTTACAGGTCGAGCAGCACAGAGTGCATCTGGGCTGCAATGTTGTTTACTTTTGATGTTACAGGCTACAACATTTCGCAGATTACACAAGCAAAAGTTAAAACTGTAGGCTATGGTTACGTTGAAGGCACAAGCGCAAGCGAGTACACACTTAACGTAAAGCAAAATGGCTATTGGACTGAAAAAGCGCGCCACGTTGTGGCGCTGACTGAACAAAGCGATGAGGCTACTTACAGCAACGTTGCTACAATAGTACATAATGGCAAGGTGTATGCAAGCACAGCATTGTGGGGCAGCAACGAAGGTGAAAATTATGCGCATTTGTATGTTAACTATGCAGCGTTACAGTTTACTACGCAGGTGCTTAGCTGGGACTTAAGTTGGTCATGGGCAAATCAGCCACTCAGCCTAGTCGCGGTTCCAGCAGCAAGGCTACTTGTTGCTGCAGTGCTTGCATGCTTTGCTTTGCTGCTGCTACTGACAAAGCCTAAGCGTAAAAGCAAACTTGTATGTTTAACTGCTTTAATTATGCTACTTGCTGCGGCATTGCTGGGCACAGGCGTAGTTCACGCTGCGCAGGCTATGCATATACCTGATCAGTGGCGAAGTGGCGACTTAGCAGTTTACCTGCAGAGTTTTCCATTTGCAACTACAGAGGTTGTGGATGGCGCTGTAACTGAAAAGCCTGCAGATATAGAAGGCGACTTGACAATTAACTTAGCAGTGTTCAATGCAACAGAAGATAATCCTGTGCGTGTGCACATAGATGGCGCTGAGGCAGACGTGTTAGCAGGCGAGGGTTTCTATGCTCTAACTTACACGCTGCCTGTAGGCAGCCACAGCATTACTGTAGCCTGTGACACAAAAATTTTTGAGCAGCAGATATTCTACGTTAAGCCTAAGCCTTTAACGCCAATGATGCCACTAGAGGAATTCTTGAAGCGTCTTAGTGAGCAGCGTACTGAAATCGTTACGCGAATGCTTTTCGCTGCTGCTGCAGGCACTGCTGCAGGTGTATTCGCGAAGCGCAAGACGCTGAAGCATACAGCGTGGATATATCCTGTGCCTGCAGTGCTGATCGCAGCTGGCTACGTGTGGATGCCTAACTACTACTTTTTGCTATGTTTTGGCGCATGCATCGCAGTTGCATACGCTGTGTGTCCTGACTTCACGAAAAAGCAGTATGTCATGCTTGCCATGCGTAACAAGCTGGCTGGCTTAGCTAAGGTGACGCTGCGCAGAATAGAAACTGACAACACAGGGAAAGCAGTGTTAAGCATAAGCCCAAGATATTGGCGTGAAGGTTTTATCAAACGCGCTGAGATTAAGCTTGAGAACCCAGCTGTAACAACGCTGGACCTAGATGGCGAATTATTGCAGACATACATCGCGAATGACATGCAGCAGTCATGCGACGCTATACATGTGCAGGGTGATCCAGCCACCAAGCTCGCGCTGGAAGAAGGCATTGAAGGCATCGAAGCAATGAGCAGGGAGAACTACGAAGCGCAGCGCAAACTATTCGTTTACGAGCACATGCAGCTCAGCAAGGTGGCGAAGGGCATGCGCCAGCTGGATGATCTCACAAAAACTGACTATGAGAAGCTGCTCAGCGTGGAAAATTTCCTAAGCCCTGTCAGGGCCGAACAGGATCAGCCTGCTGCGCAGCCTCAGGATCAGAGTAACAGGAATGAGAAAGGATATGTTGAATAGCAATGTTTGTCCTAAATGCCTAAGCTGCCAGATTGGCTCAGATGGCAGCCCGGAGCAATTCTACTGCAGCGACTGTGAAAAACACTTTAAGCTAATCGAGGTGAAACAGTGAAACGTAAAACTTTAGCAGCGCTTGGAGTTTTACTGTTGGCGTGCAGCATGTTTGCTGCGTACAGTACACAGTGGCTTGCAAGCACTGGCACTGGCTACACAAGTGGCTTTCAGGGCTTAGACGCAGAATTCGCTGCGCTACACTGGTATGATGGCTGGTGGAGCAACACTGAGAAACCTCAGGTGTGGACTAAGACGCCTTCAGTGCGCAGCTTCGGGGGCAGCATGCTGCTGGATCCTGACGAAGCGACTGATGGCTGGTGCGACTTAGGCGCTACGCAGCGTGGAATCGCGCTGGTGCAGGATCGCATCGAGCCATACGAGTGGACAGTTACAACGCATACTGAGCAGATCAGATTCAGGATGGAGAAGGTTGAGCTAAGCTGGAGCTTCAACGTGTTCTTGGATGGCACTAAAGATGAATCATGCGACACAGCGCCCTTCAGCATATCATGGGAGCCTAACTACGCAGGCGCTCAAATCTGGATCAAGCTGACGCCTAAAAGCTACAGGTATTTCATGGATAACCCAGACGAATTCCACATCGCGCCTGCATACGCTGCGCTGACGCAGAATGTGCAGGTTTACGCGAAGGATCCTGAAACAGGGCAGATGATCGCAGGCAGCGACAGAATGAGCATGATCAGCGTCAGCCCAAACGCTGCAGGCGAAGCCTTCTACATATACTACGCGCGAGGGGGCAGCCCTGTCAACGTGGAAGGGCAGCTGCTAAGCTACAAGGGCAAGCTGCTGGATCCAGAAGTGTTCAGGCGAGAGTATTGGCTTAGGGTGTACTTGGTAAACTTCAAGCCTGCCAATTGGTTTGACTGGACGACGCAGAAGTATCAGTATCCTTCAGTGCAGTTTAACGTGAAACTTTATGCGTGGGTGGTAGGCAAGTGGGTGACAAGGCTGACGCGGCAGGACACAGGCGACTTAGGTGTGCATCAGACAGGCGCAGACGCTAAAGGAGCATTAGACGACTTGATTAGTGCAGTTAATAGTTGGTTTAGCAACCCAATGAACATTCTGATGCTGTGGCTTGCTGTAGGCGTGGTGCTAATAATCGTGTTGGCTGTAACAGTGCCCAGCGTGGTAGTTATGCTTGCGAAAGGCGCAGGCACAGCAGCGAAGGCTGCCGGATCAGCAGCGTATAAGGCTGCAGGCGCAGCGCGAAAGAAGCTAAGGCGCAGGAAGCGCAGGTGATGGTATGACAGACATTAACATTACAGGTAAGCCCCACTTCAGGGACTACTTCGAGATTCTGGCTAACATGCTAATGGAGATTGATCAGGCGCAGGCGAAGGGCAGCTTGGACACAGACGTGAAGGTGAAAGCGCTTAGCCTGCTAAGCAGAAACGATCGTATTCCAGCGCAGCTCAGGGCTGCCTACAAGGCGCAGATCTGCCTGCAGGCGCTGCACTACGCGCCTAACGACTTGCTGCTGCACAGGCTTCAGCAGCACATAGCTGAAACTACAGGCTACACAAGCATGCTGCTACTGCAGCAGACTGTGCCTGAATTGAAAACATTCGCGCCTCAGCGCACATTCGACACAGGCAGCTTCAACGAGAAAACTCGGGCATCTACGCTGAGGTGAAAGCATGCAGACGCTTCAACAGCCTGAAAAGAAAACTCAGCTAAGCAGCATCTGGCTTAGGCTGGCAGAAAACATCAGGCAAGACTTCTTAGAATTCTACATTATTACAAGTCAGGCTGCAGGCATGGAGGAAAACGTGGGACGCCCATTCGGTATGGGCAAGAGCACGCTGGCTGTCTGGATGGGCTACAGGGCATGGGCATATAATACTGGGCTGCTGCAGATAGCGAGGGAGCCAGATGGCGAGCTTAGGCTGATTGACACTGCGCAGGATCAGCAGAGGCTGCAGCTGATGGAGAAAGTCGTGAGGGAATGCACAGCATGGCACATTGACGACTTGATAAGCAAGATCAAGAATGCATCGTGCTTTTTGCCAGCGCTTATCTGGGATGATGTTCAGGACAGCGCGCCAGCCCTGCAGCATGTGCCTCCTGACGTGGTTGAAAAAATAGGCTACCTTACACGTGTGAGGCAGCGCGTGGCGAACATGATAATAACTGCTCCAAGCATAGGGGAAATAGCTAAGCCACTGCGCAGGTGCATCACATGGGAGATCATTGTGCCTCAGAGGGGCATGTATGAAGTGCAATTTCTGCTTAAGAAACGCGACTTTTACAGGCCAACTGAGGACAAAACACGTTTATGGTATGAGGCAACAGGATCCTTCGATCCACTGCCAGAGAGCATTGACGCGCTCTACAAACAGCTGCGCGACGCGAAGCTGAATGAGGCGCCTGAGCCAAAACGCAGGCGAAGGTGATCAAGGATGGGATGGCTGACTAACAGCAGCAGGCGCCAGCTGAGGGATCAGCCCTTAGGCGTGACAGACGAGAAGGTGCAGCAGCTGCTGCAGCGCATAGACGACATGCCATGCTACGTTAACGCAAACTTAGGCGAAGACTTGGACAGGCTGCTGCGCCTGCGTGACAAGGCGCTGATCTGCACTGCATGGCTGTTCTTTAAGCGGGGAAGCGAAGTGCTCAGGCTGAGGCTGCGCGACGTTTACGCTGACACAGAGCAGCTATACGTTACTTTTCGCATAGCTAAAAAAGTAAGGCGATTCAGGCAGTGCACAGCATGCAGCGTAAGGAATGGCGTGGCTAACAGGCACTGTAGGCTGTGTGGTGCAGACTTGGCGCAGGCGCCTGTAGCAGCAGCGCAGGCGTCAGACACAGTGAAAACTAAGCTGAAAACGATGCGCAGCAGATTCGCAGCTGTAATAGTGCAGTGGCTGGATGTGTTTCAGCGCAGGATCAGCAGCAGCCCAGACGCATACATATATCCAGCGCTGCGCGTGAGATTCCATGTGGCAAGCTGGACGCTTGAGAAGCCTATGACTGTGCAGAATTTTGACAGGATCCTGCAGCGTTTGGATCCAGCGTTGACAAGCTGCCACTTCAGGTATGGCGGCGTGGAGAAGCATCTGCTGCTGGGCTATACGCCTTATGAGCTGAAGGAAATAGGCGATTGGGAAACTTCGGTTATGCCCGAGATTTACGCGCGAAGGAAAGGGTTGACAAGTGCGCAGCGTAGATGGAGCAGCGATTTTCGCTAAGTTTCCAATTTTTTTATGGTACCTGACTTTAACTTATTATATTAAGTTAAAGTGAGATGGAAAAAGCACTTTATCTGCATGGAAACTTAGTAGAAAGCAAGGATTCAATATTAATTGAAAATAAATATATACGAAAATATGTTAAAGGCTAACATCTTATAAGCCAGCAGGATATAGAAAATCTGGGAGAAGCATGGCGAAACAAACAACCCTGCTGGGATTCTACACAGACAACGATGGAAAAGTTAAGCCTATAACACAGCGCAAGGGAAACAGGAAAGCAAAAAAAGCCATGCAGACGCTGCGCATAACAGCTGCTGAGGCAGCAATAGCACGCGAAGTCATGGCGCAGCGCAGTCTAAAAGCCATAGCAATGGATATGAAGCGCTTGGCAAAGATCGCACCTACA
Organism: uncultured Candidatus Bathyarchaeia archaeon; assembly: GCA_964582085.1. Classification (GTDB taxonomy): domain Archaea; phylum Thermoproteota; class Bathyarchaeia; order Bathyarchaeales; family Bathycorpusculaceae; genus JADGNF01. The sequence goes on from CAZOPV010000002.1 coordinate 222,050, forward strand.
TTTGAGGCATGGCTAAAGGCGCCAAACAGGTATGACTTGCCAAACATTGACACGCCTGACTACCATGCGCAGGCGAAGGTGATAGCAGACGTAGCAGAGCAAGTTGAGCCTGAGCAGGCGCCTGTTATAGTTGTGACAGCTGAGGGATCAGAGCAGCCACACGCAGAGTTTCAGATATTCAGGGCTGAGGGAACAGCAGACAAAAAGGACAGGGATCCACGACGCAGCTACACGCCTGACAGAGAAGCCATATTGGATAAGGCTATAGAGCTATATCAAAAGGACATGGCAATGAAGGGTCTACCTACGATCACGGCTGAGGAATCTGAGCTTAAAGAGGGTGGCTATTGGGAGCAAGCAAGGGAACTGCTGATGTATAGCGCGCCACGTGTGGTTAACGAGCAGGTGCTGGCATACATTGACAGCCTCAGGGCTGAGCTTGAGCAGATGGGCTACACTATAGTGCCCATGTAAACCCCTTTTTTATGGAATCTCAAGATTAAATTACGTAATTACGTAATTAATTACGTAGTTTGATTACAGTTTCAATTTTAGTTTAACCTAAAAGTTAACTATGAAATATTACGAAGTGCTAATACACTACATATATTGTATGTTTACTTTTTACACCACTGTTTCCATTGGATAAAAACAATAATAATAATAATTCTAATTACGTAATTAAGTAAGTAATTACGTAATTCAAAAAAATTTTATTAGACAGGTTTCCAGTGGAAATCAAGGTTGCTTAGGCTTTCGCAGACAATAGCCATACTCAGTCTTAGTAACATATTCGTAGCCTTCGCTGAGGTAGCGTGTTAACTCAGACTTTTCTGTTGCGTAAACAACATCATACGTGTTTGCGCTATTCCAGCTTTTTATTATGTGCACATAACGCAGAGTGTTTTGAATGTTGCAGTGCCTTGCAAATCTTTGAGTAGCTACTACATCTTTACTTCTAAAGTAATGCAACGATATAGCGTAGTGTCTAAGCGTGTGAAAGTGTATCTTAAAAAAGTCTGTGTTGCCTGTTTCATGCGCAAGCCTAAACTTGTAATCACGTATGCTATTGTTAATGTTGTCCACGCGACTGTAGGGAAATACTCTGTCGTCTAAGTGTTCTCTTGGCAGCTGCTGCAGCAACGTTACTAGATCAGCGCTAATTTTGTAGCAGTCAGTGCGGTGACCTTTCACGCCTACTATAGTAACTGTGTTGTCGCGCAGGTTGATGCTCTGCCACCTGAGGCTGCAGATCTCTCCTGCAGTGGCGCCTGTTTCAACAGCCAGCATGACTGCAGCCCTAAGCCTTACGCTGCGAATTCTATATATTAACTGCTTTATCATTTCTGGTGTGGGCACATACATTTCAGTGTTGTTGTAGGTGCGAAAAACAGTTTTAGGTACAGGTAAACCCATGAATTCAGCATACTGCTTTATTGTTACTATCGCCAAAGTCTTCGACTTATCAACCCAGTTTTTTGCGAGAACTTGTCTGATCATTTCTTCAGGTGTGCCCTGCAGGCGCATGAGAAACTTTAGTTTACGTTGTACAGAGCTTTCTCTGCAGCCACGCTTCAGTAGCCATATTCCAAATTTAACAATATTTTCACTTTCGGGGGATACTTGTGAATGGCGGGGGTGGGACTTGAACCCACGAAGGCCTGCGCCAGAGGATCTTAAGTCCTCCCCCTTGTCTTAGGCTACTGATCTGGCCGCCTATTTAGACCTGGCTCGGGTACCCCGCCATCAACCATCCATACTGCGAAATTATGGTACTTTAAGTTTTTGCAGTGCAGAGGCGCTAACTTGAACTCTATAAGCGTCACATTTAATTTCTCAACTGCAAGCAAGTGGGCGTGCAGCTCCACATGGGTATACAGCACCAGCCTTACGTTACATCAACTTTTATGTGTCTTTTTTGTTGCTTTCCCTTTGTCGGCGTTTTGTTTCATTTTGTTTGTCTTCCAGCAACTTATCTTTTAGGCTTAAGTTACGTTCAAGACCTAATCATTGGCGTTTGCCGTTGCTATGGGATACTAAATTTAGAGGTTCAAGTATTCGGCGCTGCAGTTGGGATGTGCTTCTGTGTTTCGTTTGGTGGGAAAGGGTGGCGGAGCACAAACAGCGCCGAGTTTTAAATTGAGAGTTACTAACTAAACTGTGCGCCTATCTGTTTGGGATTAAAAATTAAAATTTTATTCTTCAACCTGCAAAGTGTTAAAAAATCTGTTAATAAGGTGGTTCCGTTACTAGGGAACTGTGAGGGAAAAAAGGTATTTGGCGAAATCTGTGCTATCCTAGCTGCGCTGTGTTGGGCTTTAGGCGCTGCGTTATACAAAAAAGCAATTCAAAACATGAACTCTTTACGATTCAATTTCGTGAGGAGCACCTCAGCGGCGCTATATGCTTTCTTAACACTATTTATCCTAGGCAAGGTTGACTCTTTATTCAACCTAGGGTTTGACACAGTTGCAGTTATGGGGGTCTCATCCATATTGGTGCTCGCCGCGGGGGACACGCTATACTTTATTGGATTACGAACAATTGGAGTAACAAAAACGGTTCCTATATCATATTCCTATTCGATTTTAGTTGTCCTACTAAGTGTCACCTTTCTAGGCGAGCCAATCACTTTGCCATTAATCTTGGGTACAATGGCTATTATTCTTGGGATTTGGCTGGTTGCAAACAAAGCATTAGATCAAACCCAAAAATCAGCATCCTCGCTAACCGGAGTTATAGCAAGTTTAGGGACACTTCTCTGTTGGGGATTTGGAGTTGTCCTATTCAAAATGATATTAAACAACAATGACCCCTACGTTCTCTCGGCGGGCAGAATGCTTTTTCTACTTCCCGCAGTTGCAATACTGGCCGCTATTCCTTATGGCGGGAAATCTTCCTGTGAAAAATGGACAAAAAGCAAACTGGCTCTAGCGTTAATTAGCGGACTGGTTGCTTTAGGATTCGGAGATACTCTGCTGTATCTCGGCTTAGACTCAACCAACTTGAACATAGTTGCGCCCCTCACCTCAATAACTCCCGTTTTTTCTGCAATAATCGCCATTCTTTTTATAGGTGAAAAAGCTTCAAAGAAGACGATTTTTGCTGCTCTTCTAGTAACAGTTGGAACAGCACTGCTATTTACCTAACAAAGAGAGTTTGGTTTTTGCTTTTGCTCTTTCCTTCTAAGCATAAGCAAAGTTTTTCTATCTTGAGGGCTTCCTCAATCTCTCTGTGGGCGTGTAGCTCAGCACGGATAGAGCACCAGCCTCCTAAGTTGGGGGTCGTGGGTTCAAATCCCACCCCGCCCGCCACAACGTGCACCTACCCCCTCAGATTTTAAGCTTTTCCTTAGCGGGAAGTAGAAATAGAATTGCCAAAATGGAAAAAATGGAAAAGACTATATAATATGCCAATTAACCAAGCAAAATAATTCTCAAAGAAATCTGCGAATCCCTAAAAGAAAAGGTGTGAAGCCAAGCTTAAGCCTTAGTAGCCCTAAAAGTAGTTCGCAATAAAATTAGGTGGATTTTTGCACTTCTGTTAGTGTCTCTTAACGAAATGTTTAATTTTTCCCTGCAATTTTAAATCAATCCTTCTACTGCGATTGGTTAATTATTACTCTCTTCCTGCGACATAGTGAATCTGGTTTAAAAACAAAAACTAGGGTAGCGGCAAGAATGGCGACTGTTAGAAAGTAGAATGGGAAGATAGAATGGGAAATGTTACCTTCAATAAATAGTATTGTGTTCGTTACGTTTGTAGATGCATGATACAGGGACACGGTGAAAAGGCTTCCATTAGTGTGGTTGTAAAGCAATGTATAAGAGATTGAATATAGTAATGTGAAAATGGCGAACCAAAGATAATTATGGTAATTGATTGCCATCACGCTGTCTTTGACTGCGAAGTGTGGCCAATGCCACAATGCCCAAAATACTCCGACAATTAGGCTTGAAACAAGCGCGTTGTGTTTCTTTTGAAGCGTGGGTAAAGCGTATCCTCTCCATCCTATTTCTTCCCACATGTTCATCAAGAAACTCACAATTAGAAGTGGCAGAAACTCCGCTAACTTCACCACGTCCAGAACATATGTTCCTCCAGCAATGGACCAAAGCAAGATTGCACAAGTTGCCAGAGCCAAAGGAAGAAAAACAGCCGCCAAAAACCACAACTTTGAAAATCCCTTAAGGCCAAATTGACCGAACAAGCATTTTGCTCCTTCTTTTCCAAATTCAAGTTGGGTCGCTGCAAGCGCAGCAATTGTTGGAGACACACCGCCAACAATCACAAACAAAAAAACCAAATCAGACTGAAACACACCATAAGAAGCCAAAACCCATGGAGCATAGGCTAAACCGCCAATTAGCAGAGCCAAGCTAAAATAATAAGCAATGAACCTATTCAGAACGAGCACCACTTTTGTTTCTAGTTTCAACCTGATTTTTCTCTCGAACCATTCTTTTTGCTCCAAACACTGCCAAGATGATGATGGCAACAACAATTATTGAGAAAAAGTAGTAGGTTTGACCGGTTTCTGTTTCAAACACTGGGAAAACAACGTAAGTTGAAAGGTTAAGCATTGTATGAAATATTAAAGCGGCAAAGATGCTTCCGCCAGTGTTGTTACACAGCCAAGTGAATAATATGGACACAAACACAAAAAGAATAACTGTGCTTAGGAACATGGCCATTCCAACCTCATATTGAGGTCCTAACCAATACATGAAGTTCAAAGGTAAATGCCAAACAGCCCAGATAACTCCTAAAACCACGCTCGAGACAAGAGCCGAATGCCGTGATTGAAGACGGGGAAGCGCATAACCCCTCCAGCCAAATTCCTCTTGAAGCGGACCTCCGAGAAAGAATATGTAAACAAAATTCCAGAGAATAAGCCATGGCTGAGACAGCATGACCAATTCAGGAATCGATCCCTCATTCAGAAACGCTCCCAACAGCGAAAAACCCGCAATAACAGGCCACAACAAAAAAGCAGGAACATACCACACTTTCCCAATTCTAGGATCAAATCCCTTCATTAGTAATTCCTTAACTCCTCCACTGCCTTCTTGAAAATAAACAAGTAGAAACGCCGCTACAAATGGACCAAATGGAGCCACATAAAGGTTAAAACCCCAAATCTGCAATAGCCAGAAAAACCACGACCATGCAAAGGCAATCAAGAAGAATAACACCAAATTCCTATTCTCAGACCTGCTTTGCATCATACACGCAACCCCCTTTTCATTTTTATCCAAATAAATTAATAGCTTTTACTTGATTCAACGGGTTCCATCGAACTCAAATCTAAAAACAGAAAAGAAGGGACTTTCTCTAACCAAAAGAATTCATCTCCGCCAAATCATAACCCGCGAAGTTTAGACTAATATTCTTTTAATCATTCGTTAAAAAAATTACAAAAGAAAACTTTTGAATTTAAAAGACAGAAGAGGGAATTTGCGGAAGATTTCGCCATCACTTGTGGAATGCAAATCCCACCCCGCCCGTTTACGCTGAACCCCGGACCCTCCTCTAAAAATTTCTTTATAG
>CAZOPV010000003.1:0-10372 GCA_964582085.1 uncultured Candidatus Bathyarchaeia archaeon
TCTTGATTACTTTAAGGATGATGCTGCGTTCCTTGCTCTGTGTAACATGAAACACTGGATCTATAACCCAGCCGAATCTTGTGTTGCCTTGTTTTTTTATGCTTATGGAAAAGCATCCTTCGCCGTCAACAAAACCGGTAATGTAATAGTTCAAGTATTTTCTCCTGTTTGGCAGTTGCTTTGGATCGATTAAGTCAGCGAATTCAAACAGCATGGCTGGTCACCAGTTTTGAGTATGTCAGGTTTTCGGTAATTAAGTCTTCGTTCAGCTTTTGGGGTTCCCTGCGGATCGGCGTCACTGGTCTAGTCACTTTTCCTTTCTAAGGGGACTAAACCTCTTCGGTTTCCGCATATAGTCGAGTTTAATGACTCCCGATGATGCTAAGAGTCAGAGTTACTCCCGGCGTTTGCAGGCCCTTAGCCCAGTTGGACCCAGGTTTCAGGTACCTGTACTGGCCAGGATTCAGAAGCCGTTCACAAGCTTTCGCTCTTGCGGCTTCCTGTGTTTTTATTAAACAGTCGAGACCCCTTTGTCACTGCGACCTGCTCTCACAACACAAGGCTGAAAGAGCAGGCACCCCTTATACCAAAGGTACGGGGCTAAATTGCCGAGTTCCCTCGCATTAGTGTATACCCGACACGCCTTAGGTTTCTCGCCTAGGGACACCTGTGTCGGTTCTAGGTACGGTCACAAAGGATCCTTCTTAGTGTCCTTTTCAGTGGCTCCAGAAATCAGCTGAACCCCCCTAAAACGGGCGGCTATTCCCGTTTTCGCCTAGTTCTCGCCATTACGGCACTCCCCAGGTTTATACGGTTAAACAAGGCGACAGCCCTGCTCAGCTTATCCCGAAACGTCCGACACTAAGCTTGCGTTGCCGCGCGTACCTCTGTGGTTCCGGAATATTAGCCGGATTCCCTTTTTTGGCATGACCGGTTAAGTCATACCTTAGGACCGACTTACCCCCGGCTGAAGATCGTTGCCGGGGAACCCTGGCCCCTTCGGCGGAGAAGATTCTCACTTCTCTTTGCTGTTACTACCACCGGGATCTGCAATCCTAATCGGTCCACTGGACCTCACAGCCCAGCTTCTGCCCAACTAGGACGCCATCCTACCAGCGCAGCCTGAGCTGCGTTCTGAGGTATCGGTGGCTGGCTTAGCCCCGTCAATTTTCGGGGCCGTTAGCCTCGGCGGGTGAGCTGTTACGCTTTCTTTGAAGGATGGCTGCTTCTGAGCCTACCTCCCCGCTGTCTGAGGCTGACGACGCCCTTCGGTTTGACATTTAGCCAGCACTTGGGGACCTTAACCTCAGTCTGGGTTGTCCCCCTCTCGGTCCGGGAGCTTACCCCCCGTAACCCGTTTCGTGAGGTCTTGGGCGCGAGTGGATTCGAAGTTTGAAAGGAAAGTGGACCCTTTCGGATCCTTGTTTTCCAATCAGTGCTCTACCCCACTAGCCACCTCGCTCACGACTAGACTGAGATCTACTTCGGATGGAACTAGCTATCACCAGACTAGATTGGTCTTTAGCCCCTAGCCCCAGGTCTGAGGAACGAATTGCACGTCAGAACCCCTACGAGCCTCCATTAGGCTTTCGCCTAACTTCGCTCTGCCCAGGGCTAGATCGTCTGGTTTCTAGTATGTACTGCTGTGACTTCGGGCCCTTTCAGACCCTGCACCTTGCTCCTTGCGGAGTTGCGTGCTTTTTGGTTTCCCTGTGCTTTCGAGTTTGAACTCTTAGGCTTGCCACAGCAGTAAACTCCCCGGCCCGTGTTTCTAGACGGAACGTGCAACCCTGGTCCTCCTCTCTTGTACTGCCGCTTCACAGCGGTTTCCTTCGAAAGGAATCTACCCTTCTGGGCTGCACACGTCTGTAACTGTCTGGTTTCAGGCACTTTTCACCCCCATTCCGGGGTACTTTTCAGTTTTCCGTCACCGTACTAGTGCGCTATCGGTCTTGAGACGTATTTAGTCTTGGGAGTTGGTGACTTCCAACTTTCCACTCCAAAGCCATGGAGTGGTAGTCTGGGATACCAGCCAGAATTCCTTCTAATTTATGCTTAGGGGGCTGTCACCCTCTTTGGCAGGCCTTTTCAGGCCACTTCAGCTTGATTAGAGAGGAAAAAGCTGGACCCTTAACCCTACATCTCCCATGCCTTTCGGTGTGGGATTCGGTTTGGACTTTTCCCATTTCGCTCGCTGCTACTAAGGGAATCCCGTTTTGGTTTCTTTTCCTCCCCCTACTAAGATGCTTCCGTTCGGGGGGTTCCCGCTCCGTAAGGGAGCATTACTAGGAAGTCCCATTCAGGTATCCACGGTTCGATGGCTGCATGCGCCTACCCGTGGCTGTATCGCCGCTTGCCGCGCCCTTCTTCAGCGCTCAAGCCGAGCCATTCTCCAGACAGCGTGGCATGTTCGGGTCGTGGTGGTGTCTATTGGCGTTTGGTGAAACTTTGATTGTTGTTGCGTCGCTTTTGGCCTATGCGTGGTGTCATGTGAGCTTGCTTGTAGGTGCAAGTTGCTCATTCACCGCTTCACCCCCATTCTTGTTTGGATGGGAGCTGCATTTCGTTTTATGGTGTTTAATAGATTGCTGAATTGTCTTAGAAGCGCTTTTGTGTAATATAAGTGTTGTGGGGTTGGTTGTTGGGGTTTTGTGGTTTTTGTTTGATGTGGAAATTTGCTTTTTGGGTTGGAGGATGATGCAGTTGGGGCTCTTTATACGCTAAGAAAACGTTGTTTTGGCTGTTTTTACATTGTAGTGTATGGTGTTCGTTGCTCATATGGGTTTTGTTTTTGTATTGAAGATTTAAGTGTATGTTAAGTAAATTTACACATTGAAAGTGTTGTGTATTAGTTTGTCTAATTTTAGTTTGATTGACACATAAAATTGCTTTTTTGTCTTTTTTCTGCGTGCTTTCTGCGAATTAAAGATAAATAATACGAAGATGTTGGTTGATTTATTCTGAGGGTGAACTAGAATGAAGGTTGTTGCTTTCAATGGTAGCACACGTAAAGATGGGAATACTGCGCTACTTCTTAAGCGCGTTCTTAAGATCCTTGAGACCGAAGGCATTGAGACGGAGTTAATTCAGCTTGCAGGCGAAAACATCCGTGCTTGCAATGCATGCCGAAGCTGCTATGAAAACAAAAACAGAAGGTGTATAATTACAGATGACAAAGTCAATGAGTACATCGCTAAAATGCTTGAAGCCGACGGCATATTGTTGGGGTCTCCCACCTATTTTAGTATGGTGACGCCCGAGTTGAAAGCTCTTATCGACCGTGCAGGTTATGTTGCCCGAGCTAATGGTGACATGTTCAAACACAAGGTTGGTGCTGCTGTTGTTGCGGTAAGACGAGCAGGTGGAATACCTACATTCGACGCAATTAATCATCTGTTCCTCATAAGTCAGATGATAGTTCCTGGAAGTAGCTACTGGAACATCGGGGTAGGAGCAAAGAAAGGTGACGTAGAAAAAGATGAGGAGGGAATGAAAACAATGGATGACCTTGGCAGGAACATGGCATGGTTGATAAAGAAAATTAAAGGTTAAGACTGAATCATCAGTTCTACGCCAGGTATTTTCTTTCGTTCATAAATTATATCCATCATTTTCGAGAAGCCTGTGATCCAAGCTAAGTAGACCAAACCAACAACGATCCAAACGGGCAGAATTTGCATGTTGTTGATTAAAATTGAACGTCCAGCACCAACCAGATCTAGGAAACCTACGAATGCTAAAGTAGCAGTACTTTTTGTTAGGGAGCAAAACTCGTTGGTCCAAGCGGGGATAACTATCCGATAAGCTTGAGGCAGTATTACATGGCGAAGGGTTTGAATTTTAGACATGCCTACAGATTGGCCAGCTTGCATTTGGTCACCCAAGATGGTTTCCATGGCCCCTTTCATGTAGCCCTTCTGGTAGCCAGCACTGTTTAATCCAAAAACCAGAAAAGCCAACACGGCGTGATCAATTTGTATATTAAGTATAGCAGGTACTGTGTATACCGCTAGAAAAAGCTGCACAAACAGTGGACTTCCTCTGAAAATTTCCACGTAAATGGCTATTGCGGCTCTGATGGGTCTTTTCCCGTAGATATCTCCAATGGCTAAGAGCGTTCCCAACGCTAACCCAAGAAAGACACCAAACAACGTAATTTCCACGGTGAGAAGCAAACCTTGAATGAGCCATCCTTGATAGACTGGGTTTAGGAGGAATTCAAACATAATTTATTCCTTGGTGGTTCGGTTTATGATTCTTGTCATAAATTTTTTAGCCCTATCAGTATTGGGTGCATTGAAGAACAGCGACGGGGGTCCTGTTTCAACAATGGTACCTTCATCGTAAAAAATCATTTCATCTGCAACTTCTCTAGCAAATGGCATTTCGTGGCTCACGATGAGCATTGTCGTGCCTTCACTTGCCAAATCACGTAGAGTATCGATAACTTCTCCAGTGAGCTCAGGGTCTAACGCCGAGGTGGGCTCATCAAGTAATATAATATCAGGGTTACGGGCTATAGCCCTCGCTATACCTACGCGTTGAGCTTGGCCGCCTGACATTTGAGAAGGGTATTTGTTAACACAGTCTAAGACTTTTACTTCGGCTAAGGCGGCTAAGGCACGTTTACGGGCTTCCTCTTTAGGCAGTTTCAGAACTTGACGAAGCGCCAACTCAACATTACCCAATGCAGTAAGATGACGGAAAAGGTAAATGTGTTGGAAAACAAATCCAATTCTTGCTCGGGCTTTGTTAAGGTCAACTCCGGGGTTCGTTAGACATTCATCACCGAGATAGATTTCGCCCCTATCGGGAATTTCAAGCATGGCTAGACAGCGGAGAAAAGTGCTTTTTCCTGAACCACTTGGCCCAAAAATCAGTTTGATATCGCCTTTTTTTATTTTTATTGAAACGTCTTTTACGGCTTCAACTGCTGACCCAGAACTAACACATTTTTGTGGATCAGGGGTCTTTTCTAATTTCTTTCTTTTGTAACCATATGCTTTGTAGACGTGTTTTGCTTCCATTACAAAATCTGCCATTTTTTACAACCCGAGTTTCTTTTTTCTTTTGTTACCCCATCTGTCAAGCCAGAAGGCTATAGGGAACGTTAATGCAACATATAAAGCGGCGGCTATAACAAATGGCGTAACAACATCGCCTGGAGGAATACTTTTCAATTGTATTGCACGAGTCATAAGTTCCGCTAACCCGATGACATAAACATACGCAGAGTCCTTGATAAGCAAGGCATATTCGCTACCTAAACCAGGTGTGGAGAAATTTAAGACTTGGGGGATCATAATGTGCCAAATTGATCTCCATTTAGAGAGCCCAATCGAAGTACCAGCAACTATTTGCTCATCTCCGACGCCGCGAATTGCGCCCCTATAGATTTGTGACTGATTTGCCCCGCTTCTCAACCCCAAAACAAACGCGGCTACAAAAAGGGCATTTCCAAAGGGGATTGGAAAAAATGGACCTAAACCAAAGTAGAAAAGTAACAATAAGACAATTTCTGGGATACCACGAAAAATTTTTTCGTAAGCATCAACTATGAAGCCAATTTCTTTTTCGTAAACTCTGATGAATGCAAGCGGTAAACCTACTGCTATACCGATCAAAAAAGAAATTAGAGAAATGGAAAGAGTTAACGGTACTCCTTCCACGAGGAAGATTAACTGTTGCCAAACATCCAATATGGGTCACGTTTGCTTAGGCATGCCATTTTGCTTTCAGTTGGTCTACTGTTCCATCGTAGATTAATTGTGTCAACGCAGCATTCATTTTGTCAAGTAGCGTGTGAGAACTCTTGGCAGTAAGGAAGGCAACCGGATAATAGGGGTGGCTATAAACGACGCTGACTGCTTTCCCCTCCGCTTGGAATTGTGCAATCCAGTTTGTGGTTATGGGTGTTTCAGCATATACCGCTTGTATACTTGGGTTTGCACTCACCATATCTTGAAAAGGTGATGCAGAGTCACTCCACGTTCTGATATCTACACCTGCTTCTTGAAGTTCTATCTGTTGAACATTACCAGATTGTACGCCAACGGTAATACCTAAGGTCTTAAAGTCAGCAAGTGAATTTATAGTAGTTATACCTTTGGCTACCATAGTGCTTTGAAGCATCACTACTTGACCTTCTGTTGTGCTATGGGGCAAAGTGAAGGAAACAACATCTAGCCTTTCAGGGGTTACAGAAAAACCGCTGACGCCCATGTCAAGTTGTCCTTGTTGAACTGATAGAATAATGTTATCGAAACCTACATCATTCCATTGTATAGTTAAGCCCAGTTTTTCTGCACAGGCATTTGCTAGGTCAACTTCGAAGCCAACTATTTCTCCAGTGACGTCATCACGCAGCTGATAGGGTGGCCATGTTGGGTCTGTACCTACTCGGATGACCCCTGTTTTTTGTATATTTTCCCACACCGTATCAGTAGTTGCCGAGTTTTGTGGCGTTATAAATGGACTTGAGAGGAAACCTATACCGAAACCTACAAACAGCATTATTACAACGAGAGCCATTGTTACGATTTTTGCCATCTTTTAGTCTCCTTTTGTTCACTATTTCACTATGTTTTACGTATTTAAGTTTAAGGATAGTTCAAGGCGCAGATTCTTTTGGAGTAGCAGTGTGGTCTCTCACAGAAACTAGAACTATAGCAATAATTATCAGTAGTGCACCAATGCCTGAAAAAATGGTCATGGGTTCCTGCAGAATCAAGATAGAAGCAACAGTTGCAATAACTATCTCAGACAAGAGCAAAACAGTAGAGGTAGAGGCAGAAAGATGCTTAAGACCCTCAAGCCATAGATAATAGGGTATAAGCCAGCAGATAATTGCTTGATAAATAATTGCTGCCCAAGCCCAAACGTCTAGTGTAAAGAAAGCGGAACCTGCCAAAGATCCAAAAGGCGCAATAGCTAAAAAAGTAAAAAACAGAACTCCACCCATAGATTGGAAAAGCCCCGACGTTGGATTCACCACTAATTTCTTGTTATAAATCATAAATAGCGCCCACGTCACACCTGAAATGATAAGCAAACAATCACCCAAAAATTGTCCCTGACTCAAATTATAAAAATCCAAGTTGGTACTCACAAAAACAACGCCTGCCAGACCTAAAAGAACCCCTGCAGCTTTTTTTGGAGAAAGATATTCACCAAGTAGTCTAGGGCTTAATAACGCAACCCACATCGCACTCAAATTTATGAATAATGCAGCCTTCGCAGATGTTGTGTAAGGCATACCAACATATTGAAGCAGGTAACCTGAACCGTTAATGATCCCTAAGAAAAGAACAAATTTCTTGTTGATTATGCGGAACCGAATATTCTTGAATATCAATAGAATAACGATAAATGCGAGACAGGAAACGAAAAAGCGCCAAAAAAGAAATGCAAAAGGATCAATAGTTGCTAAACCAATTTTTATAATTGGAAACGATGTGCCCCACAAAATACCTGCCAAAATGGTGAAAATTACGGCTTTTGGTTTATTAGTAAACAGGGGTTGGCGCAACTTGTATCTCCTTTCTTCGTTTAGACGAATACTTCTTAAATAAAGAAGTTTTGGAATAGAAAAAAAGAAAAAGTAATAAAATATAAAAAGAGAAAGGTTTTAGCCCAGTATATCTTTGAGATCTTCATCCGCCGACTTGGTAGGCATAATGTTGAAATTGTTCACCAACATCTTCAATATGTTTGGTGTGATGAACGCAGGCAGACTTGGACCTAAGCGGATATTTTTTACACCTAAGTACAGCAACGACAACAGTATAGCACATGCTTTCTGCTCATACCACGACAGAATCAACGAAAGAGGCAGTTGATTTATACCTACATTGAACGCCTTTGCTAATGTTTGGGCGATCATAACAGCAGAATATGCATCGTTGCATTGCCCTATATCTAACAGCCTTGGTATGCTACCTATGTCTCCAAGTTCTTTGTCAAAGAATCTGAATTTGCCACATGCCAACGTTAAAATCACTGTGTCTTTGGGTGCTTTCTCAACGAACTCTGTGTAATAGCTTCTACCAGGTTTTGCGCCATCACAACCGCCTACAAGGAAGAAGTGGCGAATTTTACCTTTTTTGACCGCGTCAACGACGGCATCAGCTATACCTAAAACGGTATTACGTGCAAAACCCACCATCACCGATTTGGCTGGTATATCATCTGGAAAACCAGGCAATTCTAACGCGCGGGCTATTACAGGTGAGAAATCTTCACCGGCAATGTGCTTTACACCTGGCCAGCCGACTGGCCCGCTGGTGAAGATATTTGCTTTGTAGTTGTCAGCAGGTTTCTGGATACAGTTAGTCGTCATCAGGATGGCTCCTGGGAAAGCTGCGAACTCGCGAATCTGGTTTTGCCATGCGGTGCCGTAGTGACCGTAGAAATGACGGTATTTCTTCAGTTTTGGATAACCATGGGCAGGAAGCATCTCACCATGAGTGTAGACATTGATGCCTGTGCCCTCTGTCTGTTTCAGAATTTTCTCTAAGTCAATAAGGTCGTGACCCGAAACGAGAATAGCTTTGCCTTTCTTTGCACCTAAGGGAACTTTAGTTGGCACAGGATGACCATATGTTTCTGTGTTGCCAGCGTCCAAAAGCTCCATAGCACGTATGTTGACCTCGCCACATCTTAGCGCTAGACCAACAAAATCGTTGACGCTTAACGATTGATCAAGTGTCGCTGCGAGCCCCTGCTCGATAAAGTCAAAAACTTTGTCGTCTTTTTTGCCGAAACGATAAGCGTGGTATGTGTAAGCTGCTACCCCTTTGATGCCATAAATAAGTAGCCACTTTAGACCCTGCAAATCAGGATTATCTGGCGAATCAGCCTTCACGCCGACTTTTTTGCCTTGTCTTACCATGCCGTCTATTGTTTTCTCAGGGATCAAATCTACTGCAGCACCAAAATTTACTTTGCCACCTGCAGCCTTCACTTTGGCTTTTAAAGCTTCACGTAGCTCAACGGCTTTCTGGACATATCTTTTTGCAAGGTCTTCAGGATCAAAGTTCACATTTGTCAAAGTTGCAAAGGTTGCTTCAGCAATGAAAACATCAATTTTTTCATCTTTTACACCTACTTTTCGCCCTTCAACTGCAACTTGTGAGACGCCTCGAAGCAAATATATCAGTAAGTCTTGGAGATTAGATACATCAGGACTTTTTCCGCAAACCCCAAATGAGGTGCAACCTGTGCCTTTTGCGGTTTGCTCACACTGCCAACAGAACATTTCATTTTGACTCATAATATTTTTCACCCAGTTATTCAATTAGTTGCCTACACACATAGATGTTTCCCCTTACATTTGAGGGATCAACAAAACAGCCTAAATCTCAACTACTGTAAAATACAGCAAAAACAACAACCCTTAATTGTTTTTGTTTAAACAAAAAATACGTTCACTACACCATAATTGAGTATACGGTGTCTATGCGTTATCGCGCCCTCTTCGAACACACCTTTGAAACTGAATTTTTCCTATCCTCTACAACTTTAACATAACTTTACATACTACACGAATACCACTAAACAGCATCGCAATCAGAGAACTTACTACATTAATGAAGACAAAAGCAACCAACGCTGCACAACAACTCAAAGACACACCGGTTGACACGGTGGTGTATACTTGCACCTATGTACCTTTATCAAAGGTGGTGTTGGTCATGACGCAACAGCAGGTCAAAAACTATCTAGAACTGCCCAATGCCCCATTATCATCACAGTAACTGCCATCGTAAAAGCATTAAAACAGCTACAAGTTCAACATACATCACTAGCCAGCCGCTATTGCCTCAATTACCAAAGCGTGCAATAGTCTTTTTAGAAGCCAAAGGCTTTGAGGTTATCCGACTACAATCTTTAAACTTAACTGATAACATCAAAATTGGACAGTTACCTCTGAAGCCACCGAGACCTTATCTAAAACTGTCAATTCCAGCGCGCTGAGGCGGTGTTCATAAGTTGAACGAACTTACGGACTTTTGAAGTTATACCACGGTTGGAAAAGGAAACATAAAACCGTCATAAGCAGTAACTCCCACTCTCTGGCAAGCGCTAAAAGTTCTCAATACAGATCTTCACGCTAGTCTAAGCAAGCTAAGTTTGCTCCCTAAAGTAATGTTCCAACAAACGTCTCGTGCCTCGCCTTGTGATCTCGGACAGAGTAGAAGGGCTTATGCCCAATTTCTCTGCTAACTCTACCGTGTCAATTTTTCGCGGGTAATCAAAAAATCCACCTTTCAAAGCTAACCAGAAAATTCTCTCTTGTTTCTCAGTCAAAATTCCCACGTGAGACTCAAAACGCCCCATCTTCAGAATTTTCACCTTTAGCCCCATGGCCTCA
>CAZOPV010000004.1:0-6529 GCA_964582085.1 uncultured Candidatus Bathyarchaeia archaeon
CTCTTGCATCAGTTGAAAAAGGGCAGAGAGTTGTTTGCGAGCAATGCTCTTTCAATTCCCGTTACTTGGGATTTTCTCTTGCATCTGGAAGCAATAATATACAAAAAACTAATAAACATAAGCGGCTTTCAATTCCCGTTACTTGGGATTTTCTCTTGCATCATCGTAGCCATCAGCACCGCCAGCTCTGTACCGATGCAGTCTTTCAATTCCCGTTACTTGGGATTTTCTCTTGCATCAAAGCGAGCGTTGCATCGTCAAAATCAACGTTAACATAAACTTTCAATTCCCGTTACTTGGGATTTTCTCTTGCATCGAAGCGGACGTCTCCGAAGTCTTCGCGGCAGAGGCTGTTTAACTTTCAATTCCCGTTACTTGGGATTTTCTCTTGCATCACCATGGCAGTCACAGAGTTATACAGTGAAGGGTACGTTCTTTCAATTCCCGTTACTTGGGATTTTCTCTTGCATCCGAAGGTTTTTTGGCTTCTTTTGCCACTTTGAGGCTTCTTTGAAGTGATTCTGAATATGTAGCCCCGATTATTATTGAAATGTAAAACAGTTTATAAAGATAATCGAAAAAAGTGGGGTCTGATGGCCGGCTCAGAATGTACTACCTTTCGGACATCGAACAAAAACAGCTACTGTACCAGCTTTTGCCAACTGCCAGAGAAGTAGGAGTAAGCAAAGAACTGCGAGGCTGGAACTGGCACCAACCACCGTTGAAACCGTATTTTGACGCGGTCAGGCTACCCATGTATCAAGTTAGCTCAAAGTATTGTCCGACAAACCGTGATGTTTACCTCCGTAATGTTGAAAGAAAGATTTGTGCCCCTAACTCGAGGATGGCTTTAGGTAAACTGTTTCATGGCGTGGTCAGCGATTGTTTGCAAAGTTTTCGGCAACGGCAAAAACTAAGTTTTGAGACTTGGTTGCAAAAGGTCAGGTGGCAGGAAATTGCAGAAAAACCGGACAATGTGATGGATAAGTGTAGGCAAGTTTGGGACTATACGCAGAAACTTTGTGAGGCGCAGTTAGTAGAACTTTCTTGTGCTCAACCGTATGCATCTGAAATGGATTTGTTGGTAACTGCTGTTCCGTTTTTGATTGAGCATAAAATGTCTGGGGAGTTGCTTGGCTTAAGTGATATTTTAAGTGTGGATTGCTTTGATTATCTGCGGACGATAATGTTTGATCTTAAAGTGACCAGTTTAAAAGAAGAGTGGCATAGGCTGTATGCGGTTGGGTATGCACTTGTTTTTGAGAGCATTCATGAAGTCCCCGTGGATGTTTGTTGCACAGTTTACTTGAATGTGGAAAATGGAAAAATTAGTGTTCAGAAGGACTTGTTTTTTGCTAATGATGAATTGCGCCAGTGGTGGCTTGAAGAACGGGACAAAAAGCTCGAAATTGTTTCAGAGCGAAAAGACCCAGGCAAACCTGAACGGTCTCAGTGTAGAGAGTACTGTCAGTACTTTCCCATTTGTTATAGTTAGGGGGTGAACAGTTTTGAATGTGTTTTTGGATGATTTCGGCATATTTTTTGGCAGAAAAAGGAATCGTTTCAGCGTCAAAAAGGGCAGTGAAGTGAAAGAGTTAGTTGCTGATGATGTTGAATCGATAGTTTGCTGCTCTTCTGGTGTAGCTTTTTCAGCGAGTGCGTTGGAGTTGGCTACGGAAAACAACATTCAGGTGGTTTTTGCTAAGTATCGCGGTTGGCCTTATGCTGTGTTGATGCCTGCTTCTTTGACTGGGTCTGTTAGGGCTCGTCGCGAGCAGTTTCTTGCTTATAATGACGAGCGGGGTGTGGTTCTTGCTAAGAAGTTTATTGCGGGAAAACTGGTTAATCAGGCGAATTTTTTGAAGCTTCTTGCAAAGAATAGGCGACAAAGTGACCCGAAACTGGCTGAGAAAATGTATGAATCAGGCAGGCTAATTGATCAAGCAAATGACCGAATTGGTAAGGAGCAGGGCAAAAGTATAGATGAGAAACGTCAGGAGCTTATGAATCTGGAGGCGGAAGCAGCCCGCTACTATTGGGATTGCATAAGGCACATTTTACCTGCTGAGCTTGGGTTTACTGGGCGGATAACGAGGGGCGCCACTGATCCTTTTAACGCAATGCTGAATTTTGGTTATCAAACTGTTTTGTTTCCTGAGGTTTGGAAAGCTGTAAGTTACGCAGGGCTGGATTTTTATGCGGGGTATTTGCATGCTGACCGCTCTGGAAAGCCTTCTTTGGTTTTGGATTTGATGGAAGAGTTTCGTCAGCAAGTGGTGGATAGGACGCTGGTTGGTTTGATTACGAAAAACGTGATAAAGCCTGATGAGATAATTGCTGCTGAGTCAGCAGAGGAAGGGCGGGTTTTGAGGAAAGAGGTTATCAAGGTTTTGTTAGATAGTTTTCAGGAGCGTTTGGACATCGAGGTTATGTTTAATGGGCAGAAAGGGTCTTTGAAGAGCTTTATTCATTCTCAGCCTCGGTGTCTGGTTCGTTTCTTGTTAAAAGAAGCAGATTATGCGCCTTTCTTTTTAGGTTGGTGAAGTCTGAGTGCGTTATGTAGTGATCTATGATGTCTCTGATGATAACGTGCGCAGTCAGGTTGCTGAGACGCTTAAAGATTATGGGTTGCAGCGGATTCAGTACAGCGGTTTCATGGGTGATCTTCGGCGAGACGAGCTGAACAGTCTGCTCGTGGATTTGCGGAATCTGATTAAGGATTTGGTTGAGAACGTGCAGTTGTTTCCCATGTGTGACAGCTGCCTTAGAGGGAAGAAGGAAGTTGGTAAGCCAAAGAAGTACGAGTTCAAGGAAGAGAAGGATAAGTTTGCATATTTTTGATTGGTGTTTCTTGAGTCTTGCAAAATGCTTATGTATACATGTGGTATCTATTGTATACGGTGGTCGTGTTGACGCTTAAACCTTTAGCTGTAAGAGTACCTGAAGAAGTAGACAAAGAGATCCGTGAAATCATTGAAGAAGAAAAGCTCGACAAAGCCACAGTAGTGCGAAACCTTCTTGAAATCGGTATAGCGGAGTGGCGCAAGCAGACTGCACTGGAGTTCTTGCAGAAGGGTAAGGCCACTTTTGCTAAGGCGGCAGAGATTGCGAAACTTTCGCTTTGGGAGTTTGCTGACCTGGTTAAGCAGCGCAATGTTGAATGGGTCAGGGTTGCGCCTGAGGATGTGGAGAGGGAGTTCAGGGAAGCGTCGGCGGCGAAGTATAAGTGAAGCCTCGAGTGTTTAATTCGACTCCGTTGATTTATTTGACGAAAGTTGGACTTAGTAGAGTTTTTGAGGGGTTGCAGGGTGAGAAGTTGACGTCGCCTGTAGTTAAGCATGAGGTCGTTGATGAAGGAAAGCGTAGAGGCGTTCCCGACGCGGTTGTTTTGGATAAGCTGTTTGTGAATGGGGTCTTCAGGGTTTGTGAGCCGAGCGATAGGCAGTTTTTATCACGGTTGTTGGAGACTCGCGGGCTTCACTTGGCGGATGCTGAAGTTTTAGCTCTTGCACGCGAACATGCGGGAATAGCGGTGGCCGATGATGAAGTGGCGAGGAAGACTGCGAAGGTTTTCGGTGTTGATTATGTGGGTTCGCCTTTTGTTTTGATGCGGGCTGTTTGTGAAGGGCTTATTTCCAAAGCGAGGGCTAAGCAGGCGGTTAATGAGATGGTTTCTGCGGGTTGGCGGTGCAGCGTGGAGAGCTACGCCAAGATCATGGAAGTTTTGGAGAAACTATAAGGGTTCAGAGCAAACTGAACTGTTGAATTGCGTTTGTGGGCTAATTCGATGATTTGTGAGTTGTTTTCAGGAATTATTAAATATAACTTGTGTATAATTTAATGTAATGTTGGTGATTATCTTTGGCTGGGTGCTTAACAAAAACTAGGAAAGTGGGCGGTTCCATCGTGGTTACTTTGCCAAAGGAATTAGTGGAAACTCAGAAAATTAGGGAAAACGAGGTAGTCGAGATTACTGTTAAGAAGTGCCGCAAAGATGGCTTTGGAATTCTGAAAGGCGTCGGTCCCTTCACGGCTGAAGATGAGTTGACTGCCCATGAGTAGGCATGTCATAGACTCATATGCGTGGATTGAGTATTTGGATGGAACCGAGTTGGGGCGCAGAGTTAGAGACTTAATAGAAAGTAACGATGAAGTATTTACGTGCGCGCTGACAGTTGCTGAAGTGGTAAGCAAGGTTGCACGCAAAAATAAGGATGTGAAAGTTGCCTACGACGTTCTGCTAAATAATTCTAAGGTTGTGAATGCTGATGAGGAGCTTTCTTTGCAGGCGGGGCTGCTACACTGTGAAATGCGAAAGAGCATGAAGGATTTTGGGTTGGCGGACGCGTACGTGTTGGCTACGGCGAAGCGGTTAAAGGCGAAGGTTTTAACTGGCGACGTGCATTTTAAGGGTGTTAAAGAGGCTGTTTTGATAAGGTAGTTTGTTTATTGGGTAAGTTTAAGGATGACTGGTTGAAGAGGCAACAGAGGCTGCATATTACGGATGTTGCTGAGAGCTTCATTTCCGTTACTGACATCAGACATTATGTTTACTGTCCAAGGCTGATTTACTTTGACAGGGTTTTGCATGCAACTCCAATTTTTGGTTCTCAGCAGGAAGAAGGCAAAAAGTCACATGAAGAGTATGTTGCTAAAGAGTTGCGCCGAAAAGATGCAGTTTATTATTCTCCCGAGTTTACTGGAGCAGAAAAATTGTTGTTCACTACACTAAGCTCTAGCAACCTTGGGTTGCAGGGCAACGTAGACTGCGTAATAAAAACCGTAAAAGGCGAATTCATTCCCGTAGAATACAAGAATATGCAATCAGACAAAGGCAGAGTTTGCATGGACCACAAGTACCAGCTTGTTGCTTACGCGTTGCTGATTGAGGAAAATTTTGGTGCAATAGTTAAGCGGGGGTTTGTGAATTACATTCCTGAAGAGCTAATTTTGCAGTTTGAAATTACTCCGACCATGAAAAGCCACGTTAAACGCATCATAGGACACATAAAAAGAATCATAAAGGATGAAGAGTTACCGCCGGCACGCGTGGCTAAGCATAAATGCCAAGGCGGATGTGGGCACAAGCAGGCGTGTCAGTCGTCTTAGTTGTTGTCTCGTGTTAGTGTTTGTTCGAAGTCTTCGAGGTCAAAGATTAAGAGTCCCTGTTTTTTTAATTGGTCTTTGTCGAAGACGTGTTTCGCGACTATCGCATAGCTTTCTTTTTTGTGGATCCATTTGAAGTTCTGCGATTTGGTTTTTAGGTTTTGGAGGAGTCTTTGGCAATCTTTTGCATTAAGGTTGCTCCATTTTGCTTCGATGAATGTTGCGGTTCGTTTTTCCGTGTCAAGTGCGATTAGGTCTATTTCGTTGTTTTTGAACCACCATTTTCCTATGGAAGTGAAAGTAAAGGGTAGTGTTTGGTTTGTTTTCATTTCGGTTAGTAGTTCGGCTACGACTTGTTCAAATGCGTGCCCTATGTAGGCATTGTAGTCTTGTTTGATTTTGTTTAGGACGGCTTCGGTGTTCCCTGCTTCAAGTTCGATTTTGTTGGGGAAAACGTATTTGAACCAGAAGTTTAGGTAGTTGTCCGCTATGGTGTATTGGCTTTTTCGTGGTTTAGGCGTTGTTCCTATGGGGTGGGTCCTTTTTATGAATCCTAAGTCTTCTAGTACGCTTGCGTATTTTGAGAGCATGCTTTTGTCTATGCTTGTTTTGTTGAGGATTTCGCCGTAGGTTTCAGCTTCTTGGGCGATTGCTTTCAGTATTATGGCATAGTTGCGTGGCTCTCGAAGTTCTTCACGCAGGAGGAACTCAGCTTCTTCATACAGGAATTCGCCTTTGGTTAGAATTTTCTGTTGCACGTTCTGCCAGAAACCGTTTTTGGGGTTGAATTTTTGGAGGTAAGCTGGCACGCCGCCTAAACATCCGTAAACATGCACTATTTCTTCAAAGTTGTAGTGTGGGAAGAAAGGTTTTAGGTGGTGTATTTTGAGGGGTTCAAGTTTCCATTGGGCTGTTCTTCTTCCGTATAGTGGGCTTTTGTAGTTTAGCACTTCGGTTTCCATCATTGCAATAGAGGAGCCAAGCAAGATGAGCATGGTGGGGGTGTTTTTGAGGTTTTGATCCCAAATTTTTTGGAAGATAGATGGCATGGCTTTGTTTGCCTCGATAAGGGCAGGGAATTCATCGATTATTATGATTGTACGGTTGTTTTTGTTCCATTTTGTGAATTCGCTGAATAGTTCGATCCAGTCTTTGATTGCGAGTTTGGCGAAGCTTTCATTTTGGAGGTAAAGGCTCATTCGCTTTTTCAGCTCTTGAATTAGTTCTGTTTCTGGGCGCTGGTCTGCAAGGAAGTAAATGTGGGGTTTGTTTTTTGAGAATTGTATTATGAATTCGGTTTTTCCAATTCTGCGCCTGCCGTATATAACGACTAGCTCGGCTACTTGTGTTTTGTAGTGTTCGTATAGGAAGCGGAGTTCTTGCTGTCTGTTGACGAATAGTTGAATCATAAGTAGGATACTCA
>CAZOPV010000005.1:0-269880 GCA_964582085.1 uncultured Candidatus Bathyarchaeia archaeon
CGGCTCACACCTACATTCTTCAACAGCCAATCCTTGTAATCCACATACTCTTCCTTACTGAAGCGGCGTTCGTCGCTGAACCGGTTCCAGCACCGCATCAAACTGCAAAACACTTTCACGGGGTCGGGAAACATCCAATGGTAACTACTGTTCAAATTAGCCAAATAAGTAGGCGTCAAAAAATCCAACGTGAACCCAGCAACCGCCTGCGCTTCCCGCTCCAAATCCGCATAACTCTTACAACTAATGCTCATCGAAGCAATCTGAAAAACAGTATCAAAGACCAATGCGCTGTTCTGTTTTTGAAAGAAACTAAGCAGAAGCGCCGAGTACTCGTCCTTCAAAAACCTAAAACTCACATTACAGGGAAACAGCGGATCCAAAACATACCCAGCCTCAGTGCGACTTTTGCTCTTGAACCGCAAAGGCGTCACACTATAAGGCTTAGACACATTCAACTCATGCAGCAAACCCGAAGCTGCAGGATCCACCTGCCGAATAAAATGAAGCAACAAACCACGCGCCACATGCCCCGTAAAAAAAGGCAACAACAAAGGCTTCTCCGCATACATCTCCAAATTGACCTCAACAGGCAAACTTAATCAACTCCCCACAAACGGGATTCACCCACCAAACCAAACGAAACACACCACAACATATAGCTGGATGAAAAGTTAAAACTTTCCAAAACCCAAAACAACCAAACCACCACCAGCAAACCCCACCAAAACGGCATCCTCACAAAGCTTGTGGACCTTACATCTGGCAGCCAAGAGGCATCTAAGATTTCGGGCGAGGATGGAAAAAGTTTCATTAGCATCCACGCGCTCTATGATGCGTTAGATACCTATCTTATTCAGGGATCAAAATCGGCATGGAAAAAATTTAAGAGACATCATCCTGGATTTGGGAAAGTCGAGCAACTATATCAGTGTGCATCTGAGTTTTGGGAGAAGTTCAGCTGTTGTTTTCCTCCACTAAAGGAATTGAAGGAAAGCAGTACTGAGCAAAAGATAGCAGAAAAATATAGAACCACAGAGGGCGGAAACGTACTTTTCAGGCCAATT
Organism: uncultured Candidatus Bathyarchaeia archaeon; assembly: GCA_964582085.1. Taxonomy (GTDB): domain Archaea; phylum Thermoproteota; class Bathyarchaeia; order Bathyarchaeales; family Bathycorpusculaceae; genus JADGNF01. The sequence continues at coordinate 1,068 of CAZOPV010000005.1, forward strand.
GGTCTTCTGATGCTTGTGAAAGTTGTTCGTCGATTAATTGATTATAACAAACTAAATTTGGAGCAAGCTTTAGAGCGAGTTTCTAAAGTGCCTATGGAGCTATCAAGTGAACCATGGGCTCATTTGATTTGGAATCCGCTGAGCAAGCAAATTATAACAGCATCCCCAAACAGAAGAGCCGCAGAAAAACTGTTGTTTTATTCAGTTGGTGGAGATTTAACCGTTCTGAAGTCGGATCCTAATACATTAAAAAAGGAATTGGCTGATATTAAAAATGAGGATAGTGAAAACATCACATTGCCTTTATATGCATAATGAAGTTATATAGAGCCAGCTGAGGTTATTCACCTTGAGCGAATTCCGAAAACGCCTAGAGGTCTTACAGTTAGACAAAGAAACCCTTGATAAAGTATTGAAGCTAATTGAGGTTGCAGGAAAAGAATTTCCTTGTCTATCCTGCCCTTCTAAAGATACTTGTACAAATTTCAAATGGTATATCAAATGGTTCGCAAGTGAATGAATAGCACCACGCCTTCCTTTTGTGTTTTTAGATTTCCAAAAGCTTTTGGACACTTCCAAATAATAAGTGGCAACAAGAGGCTGAAGCAATAGCGAAATATAATCCATACTCGGAGAAAGCTGGAATACGGAAAGTAGTCAAACAGCCTCCTCTCAAAAGTCTAAATTCCCGTTAAATAGATATATCAATCATAAACATACTCTTATAGGCGCCACTTATGTTTGAAGAGATTATAATAGTAATTGCCGCAGTTCTGGCACTTTTGGTTGTTTGGGCTTTGGTCAAAGTCTCTGGGTTAAAGAAGTCTTTAGATGACATAAAGACCAAATTTGAGATTGCTACTGCCTCAATGTCTGCTCCGACACACACTTTGACTCAGGTTGCCACGACTCTGCAGCAGAATGCGATGACTTTGAGTTCATCTATAAATGAAATTAACAGATCCATCGGAGATATTAGTCAACAAGCAATGAAAATAGAAACCCTGGGAAAGAAATATGAGGAAACAGAGTCACTTACTCGCAAGATGTATAATATTATGATTGGTTCCTATGAGAAGGGCAAGTCGGGAGAGAATTACCTTCGGAACATGATGAACGAGCTTATGAAGATTGGCATGGTACGAGAGAATGTGCCTGTGGGAAGCAAAGTTGTAGAATACGGTGTTACTTTCAGCGATGGAAAGATCCTTGCTATAGATTCCAAAGTGGTGGCTACTAGCGATACTGAAGCCCTTCTGGATGAGAAGACTTCTGAAGAGGAAAGAGAAACTCTTCGTAAAAAAATCAAGAATTCACTTGCAAGCAAGGTCACAGAGGTTTGTAAGTATATAGATCCAAAGAGTACTTTGCCTTGTGCAGTCATGGCGATACCAGACTCAATTGTAAGCCTTACCAGCGAGGTCGTTCCTGAGGCAGTAAAAAGAAACGTCATGATAGCAGGATACTCCGCTGTTCCTCAATTGATTGTGTATTTTATTCGGATCCACGGCTTTTACGCGATAAGAGAAGATGTTGCAGAGCTAAAAGAGAGATTAGAAAGTATTCACCAAGAGATAGCCAAGTTGGACGATAAGTTTTTCTCAAATAGGTTCGACAAACCTATGACAATGCTGACAAAAGCAACAACAGATGTCCGACAGACGATTGCCAAGATAGATAGTGTCCTCCGATTACCCCATGAACCTGTTCCTGAATTAACTGATGAAACGATGGTTGAGAACGCTTAACTATTGCCGTGTCGGTATAAGAATTTAAGTTAATGAAAAAATATGCTTTAACTGAACTCTCTCCACAGTGCGGAAGGGTCGCGGCGACGCTTGTATTTTTAACAGTTTGCACCATAAGTGCAAGTCCCGAGTGATTGCCTATGAAAAAGAAAACCGCACTATTGGCTACAGAAGAAGACATCTTGGTGGATTTGACTTTTCATAGCGTTCCAGCCTCACTCATAGCCGAGTACACAGAAAAAATCGCAAAACCACACTACAACGGCAAATTGAACACTGCAGCAAGACCTCATCCACAAGACACTCGCAGACGAAGACACCGCACTCTCCCACATCACCCAAATCCAAACAACAAACCAGTCCCTAAACCAGAACCGCAACCAAAAAGGCAGCCAAAACCAAGAAACACAACTCAAACATTCCAACCCAGCAACACGCAGCCCCTGATGCACCAGCGAAAATCTTAAACCACACATCCACCAAACAAAACAAACATGAGCGCAACCAAGAAAAAACACCTCTGCGAAGTCTGCGGCAAAAAAATCACCCAACAAGAATACCTCGACTACGACGGCATGTGCTGGGAATGCTGGGAGGACCAGTTATCTGAAGAATCCGAAGACACGCTCAGAAACTTTCTAAGATTTTCTCTAAACTACAAAGTATAGGAGACCCCTGCAGCCTCCAACAGGCGAACTTTATCATGCCAAACGCTAAACCCTGCAGCGTTCTGAGTATGAATCGGAACTACAACCTTGGGTTTTGCTTCCTCTACAAACTTCTTTAACTGAAACGAAGAGGCATGCCCAGACACGTGAGTAGCCACAATTGGAAGGTTAAGATGCCTTATCCAGTTGCTTATCCGCTCCCAATCAACCTCCATTTCAGCATCAAACGGCTCACAAACAGACTTAATGTAAACAGACTGCGGCTGAGGCTTGATGTCTATAAGAGCCGCAAGGTCAAAGTTACTACAGAAAAACAAATACTTCTCAGGGTCAGCCCTCAGTTCCCGATAGCAAATAGCCCTATCAAGGTAAACCCGCTCCCAACTTTCATAGTCCTCCCTCAGCAACTTCCCATCACATTTGCTCCCAATCAGCCCCCAACTCTTGCGGCTCGCATAAAGCTCAATATCCTCATCATCAAGGGAAGGCGCAAGCTTCTCCCCGCATCGCGCCAGTTCATCAAGCAAATAGGCCTGCTTGAGAGAGATAACAAGCTTCCTGCCAAGCTTCTTAGCTGCACTTAAGAACGAAAGCATCCTGTCAGTGTCCCTAACCGACCAGTTGCAAACAGAAAGACCCCTGCTCTTGGCACAAGCCTCTGCTATTTCAGCTTCAACATCAACCTCAGTCTTTGAACTTGCATCATTTATTCGTGTGCCTTCAGTTAGCAGCAAATCTGGTTTTGCTTCTTCACATGCCTCCATGAAAGCTTCAGTCTCTCTTGAACGTCTACCATGAAAACGAAAGTCACCCGAATAAACCACCGTCCCAGAAGAGGTATGTATAATATATCCAGTGGCTCCAGGCAGAGAATGATCAACTTCAAACGGAATTATCTCCAAATCGTCAATTCTAAAAGGCTGACCAAACTTGAACAATTCAAAGGTTCGCGGAGAAACTATATCAGGATGAGACCGCGCGTTCTTTCTGCTCAGTTCACCATTCTTGTTGATGTAGGTCTCAAAACACCTCGTCAACTCAACAATATCATTAAAGCTGCCGCTGCCGGTGTCGTTCATTGCCTTAAGAATACGATAGGTGCCTTCAGAGCAAAAAATAGGCAAATCCTCTCGAAGATGGTTAATGTATGATGCATGATCAGCATGATCATGAGACAAAAGCACCCCTTGGAATTCTAAATCCTCATGAGGTCTGCCCATTTGCTTTAAGAAATCGGTGCGATACAGCCCTTTCAGGTCAGGGATGAGACCGAACTCGATGAAGTCACCAAGATCATTACACTTTCGCGGCTGCAAGAACTCAGAGAAAAAACAGCGGCCCTACTTCAAACGCTAAAGGAAACGGCAATTAGAGTGGGAGAAGCCTGGAAACTCAAGTGGACTGACATAGACTACGTAAACTCAACCATTCGCATCACACCAGAAAAACGCAGCCACGCCAGAATGTTCAAAATATCAGGAAAACTCTTAGCCATGCTATCAGTGCTCCCAAAAAAATCAGACAAAGTCTTTGGAACCTACGACTTACACGGCTACCGAAGCTCATTTGTCCGGCAACGGAAAAGAGCAGCCAACAAACTCGGAAACCCCAGAATCAACCAAATAACCTTCCACACATTCCGCCACTGGAAAGCCACTATGGAGTACCACAAAACCAAAGACATCCTCCACGTCATGCGCTTGCTGGGCCACAACAGCATCAAAAACACGCTAATCTACACTCAGCTTGTAACCTTCCAAGACGACGATTTCATTTGCAAGACAGCGGAGAACGTTAAGGAAGCTAAAGAACTCATCGAAGCAGGCTTTGAATACGTCACGGAGATGGATGGTCTGAAGCTTTTCAGAAAACGAAAATGAGTATATGGGTTTGTCGCCAGAAGCTGGGGATGGGAATTGAACCCATATATAACAGCTCTGCAGGCTGTCGCCTGAGCGATTCGGCCACCCCAGCACAAACTCAATAAAAATCTTGGACTGAGAGCAATAAAAACGTTGTTGGGTAAAAACCACTATTCGATATTTTTCTTACTCTAAAAACAAAACATCACTGCAGTAGATGTCCAATGAATCTTACCCGAGTTAATTACAGACAATAATTTTACGCCGCCACAGCACATAACTTGAATGCGTAAAAAGTAAGCAACCAGCATCAAATAATTAACTAGAAGGCAAAGAAGGGCGATTTTTTGCGCATAGCAACGACGTATTCTTTTAGGGTTTCCTGTTCTTCCTCCGTTAATTTGTCGGCAAACGCTGTCTGAAAACTCCGCACGTCGGCTTCAGGCACCTTTACGTACAAAACATCCTTTTCGAAAACATGCTTGCCCACGGTAGGCTTATCCATGGAAACTGCAACCTGCATGCCACGGCTAGCTTGAGACACGGCTTTGCCCTTGTCTTGGATTTGCTGCAACTCGCCTATGTCTTCTCCGTCAGCAGCTCGAATCAGAGAAACCTTAGGCTTAAGGGTCCCAGCTAAAACTTCCACGCCGAATATAGCAGGCTTAGCTCTGCGAAAAACAAAACTAGGTAAAACTTGAATCTTGCCAGGCTTAACCATCCGTTCAAGTTCCTGCTCAAGCTTAGCTTCAGTGCGCGATTTAACCCACCCAACATAGTTCTCTATCAAATGGTACACAATTTGCTCCTTAAAAATCTGAACACCTCGCGCGGTAGCTTCTTCTTCAGCGTCAGGCAAAATTTTAACGCCGAAAGCCAAAACCACTCCCTGCAAGGGGTCGTGAGCTTTCACCGCAGAAGCTTCTATGACGTCACGTTTAGAAACATCACCCACATCCGCTATACGTATACTAACGTTGTTTTGCTTCAGAATCTCAGCTATAGCCTCTAAAGAGCCTAAAGTGTCAGCTTTAAGAATAACACCGTCAACTTTAGTTGCGATACGGATTTTTTTAATTTCATCTTCAATAAATTGGCAATATTTTTCCGCAGCCTCCCCTTGCGCAACAGCGTACAGAGGCGCACCTGCAAGAACACCCTCCAAGTTGGAAGCCACAATTTTCACACCTGCAGCCGCGAAAACTTCCTCAACAGAACTGAAGCGGTCACGGGGATCACGCATTTCATCTAACGGTTTAGGAACCAATATCGCTCGGACACGGGTAACTATTGGCTTTTCTTTGCCGCCAACGACGATAAGGTCGTCTTTTCTGAGAGTACCATCAAAAATTATAGCGTTAAGAGTTAAACCCAACCCAGGCTCCTCTTTGACCTCCAAAACTGAACCTTTAGCTGCGCCTTCCGTAGTTTGCAACCTCTTTTTAAGATATTGCTGTGTTAAACCAACAAGCACCATCAAAAGTTCAGTTATACCTTCACCTGTTTTAGCTGAAACAGGAACAAGAGCAACAGTGGTAGTAAAGTCGCGTACACGATCAAAACGATCAGAATTAATTTTCAACCGCGAAAAAGTACCCATAACCTCATAGAGTTTATTGTCCAGATCCTCTTTGACATAACTCTCCTGCACAGCATAGCTCTTCATAAAAGGAGTATCCGACTGCGCTTTCCAACCTGCTATGCGGTCAATTTTGTTAACCGCCACAATAAACGGAGTACGACGCGCTCTCAAGATTTCTATACACTCGTAAGTCTGAGCTTCAAAACCACGAAGCACATCAACAACAAGAATAGCGATATCCGCAACACTTCCACCTCTACGCCTCAAGTTAGTGAAAGCTTCATGCCCAGGAGTATCCACAACAAGCAAACCTGGAATTTGGATTTCCACTTTGAAGCTGGAAGCACCTATAATTTGCTGAAGAGTCTCAACAGGAAAGAAACTTGCCCCTATATGCTGCGTAATTCCCCCAGCCTCACGGGCTTGAACACTAGTTTTCCGGATTTTATCAAGAAGCAAAGTTTTGCCACTGTCAACATGTCCTAACACACACACGATAGGCTGACGGATCGGCATAGCTGCAACCTTCTGCAAAGCAAATTTGAGGTGTCCAGAATAATGGTTTATGGGTTAATAAACCCTCAGCCCTTAGGGGCAGGTTGAGAAGGAAATTTGCATAGCCTGACGTTTAGTTCAAGAAGCATAGAATAAGCAAAAAGACAAAGGTAAAACACACTGGGAAGCACAAGCAACGCCGGCAGAGACATATCGGTACCTTTCCCAAGCTGCAGTATTGGACCAAACACAGCACCAAAGGGAAGAATGAGTGCAAAGTTATGGTTATTAGCTTTCAGAAGTGTTTGAACATCACTAGTTTTAAACATCAGTGGAACCGCAACTGCAAAAAGGGAGAGTTCTAAGACAACCGGCGTGAAGCTTTTTACATCCATACTCATTAAACTAAACCAGCCCTCAGAAAGGGGCCATAGCATTTCAAAACCACCTGTGAATATATCACCAAGCATAGCGTGGGAAAGCAAAGCAACATAATAGGGCACGGCTTTTTTACGGTAAATTACAAAAAAAGGAATAAACAGCATCGTAGAGGTAAGAATGGAGTGCGTTGGCCCGCGATGCATAAAAATCGCTGGCTTAAGGAACTGCAAAATCAGGTCTACATCAGGTAAAACAGAAACAGCAAAAAGTAAAGGAAGGTTCAATCGGGTTTTGAGAAAAACAGAGAAGGGCTTACTACTCAGATAGCCTAAAGCGAAGTGCCCGATTGCAAACATTGACGGTTCCCTTAGTCAGTTAACAGAAACAAATAAAAAAAATAATTCATGCAACATGCAAGTTTTACTCGGGGGGTTTTGCTAAAATGAGCAATATACCTGCTATCAGAGGAAGAATGCTCAAGAAACCAAAGAATCCGCTGTAAGCATTCAAAACATTTGTGCTAGTTAATGTGAAGTAAAGCATCAAGAGGCTTAAGCCTACTAGCAGCAAGCCCAACGTTTTTTCGGAAAGTTTAATCCAGAGAGTTTCTGTTTCGCTCATATCCACCAAGTCCTTGTTGAATTATTTTGCAGTATTAAAGGGCAATAGGTATTTTAAATTTCTCTATTGGTACTGCGCTCTATTTAGTATCTCCGTAGCCTATAACCTTTTTTAGAGACCACAGCGATTCGGGCAAAAGTCTTTTATTAAAAAAAAGTTTGACGCCGGTTACCCACCTTTGCAAAGAAACACTCTGTAGCGGGCACTAGACAACTACTATGCAAACTGCATCTGAACAGTAAAATATTAACTCTATGCACATAATTCATTTTGCTGATACCTATGCAGTTGGAACAGTACACTAAAGAAAAACTCTGGCAGATGCTGTTGGAGACTGTTCACGCCAACGTCATGTACCCTAAACATAAAGCGTACACACGAGACGTCTTACTCAAAGAAAAGCCCGACATTAAACCTGAAGAATTAGCTTCAAGACTAAATGTGCCTCTAGCTGAGGCACTGGTTATTATAGAAGAATTAGCAACTGAAAAACTAAGCCGAAACTAAAGCACTTGCACGCTGGAAGCTTTAAATGCCAAGTAAACTTCTGCGTTCAAGTTGAGTCCCATCTCGACAAAAGACCGCTTAGTTATCTGAACCACGAAAGACCGCCCCACATCAACAGTGAGTTTTACCAACGAACCAGAATCGGCTATGGCAGCAATTTTGCCTTTGAAAACGTTTCGAGCACTGGAAGCAACAGGACTTTTAGAAAGAATAATATCTTGCGGACTTACAAAAAAAGAAATCTCACCACGCCGCAGGGTAGTCACCTCAACTTTCACACCGTTCCCTACATCAACAACTACAGTACCTGACCCCGTGTCAACTCCAACGCCGGTGAAAGTGTTATCTACCGCTGCAAAACTTGCCAAATTCCTAGACAACCTGCCGAAAACGTCGCTTGTTTCACCCACCTCAGTTATTTGCCCACTATTTATGAGAGCAACCCGCTTAGGCAGCCTTTCCGCCTGAAACATATTATGAGTTGCCAGCACTATTGTAGATTCTCGTTCACTGTTTATGGCGGCGATTACTTCTTCAACTATGGCTACGTTTTTTGGATCTAAATTAGCGGTTGGTTCATCCAAAAGCAATAGTGGCGTATTCAGCGCTATGGCGCGAGCTATGGCTACTCGTTGTTGTTCTCCCCCAGAAAGTTTTCGTGTAGAATACTGCTCAAAACCCTCCAATTTAACCAACTTTAAGGCTTCTTTTACGCGGCTACTGATTTCATTTTTTGGTATGTGCCTTAATTTTAAACCATAAGCTATGTTGTTGTAAACTGAAGAATCAAAAAAGGTTGCTTTCTGGAAAACCAGTGTGCTTTGCATACGCAGAGTTTCAGCGTTTTTTTCAGTAATTGTTTCGCCTTGAAACTTCACTTCGCCTGAGGTTGGATTTTCTATGAAAGCTAAAATTTTGAGGAGGGTGGTTTTTCCTGAACCGTTGGGTCCAAGCAACGCCAAGATTTCGCCCTTGTTAATTTGCAGGTTTACGTTATCCAGCACTTTTTTTGCGCTGAAAAACTTAGTTACATCTTTTAATTCTGCAATCAAAGTCACTGCGGCGACCTCCAAACCTCAAAAAGTAGCTTTATCCGCCGAGCGGCAATTATCAGAATGTTTATGGCAAAAACTATAAGCATCAACAAGAGACCCAGAGCGATGGCAAAATCCAGTTCACCACGTTGGGTGTAACGGGAAATCGCAGTTGTTAATACATCAGTCAACCCCACAATGTTGCCGCCAACTAAGAGAGCAACACCTAACTCGGCTATTGCCCGGTTAAAACTAGCAATGTTGCTCAAAAGAAAACCGTTCAACGCCTCTTTCAAAACAGCCAGAGAAGCCTGCGACTCGGAAGCACCCAGAGTTTTAGCTAAGTTCATAACGTCAGGATCCACCGCCTCTATGGCGTTTGTAGTGATGCTTATGAGTATAGGCGTCACCAGAATTGCTTCACCTAAAATAATGGCTGCGGGCGTATAAAGCAGACCAAGAAAGCCCAAGGGTCCACCCTTAGAAAAAACAAGGTACAAAAATAAACCTAAAACTACGGTGGGTATGCCGATGAGGGAGTTAAAGAAAGTTTTAACTATAGTTTTGCCGCGAAAGTTCTTGAAGGCAAGCACCATGGCGACGGGCGTGCCCCACAGAGTAGCCAACACGACGGCGACGCCTGAAAAAAGAAGGGTGCGGCAGACTATGCCATACAGCGTCGCGTCACCTGTAAAGATCAACTGGAGCGCCTGCATTATACCGCCAAGTATGTCAACCAATGGAGGTGCCTCTAAGGATAAAGTTCGGGAAAGCCATTTCTGTATTGCGGTGGACACTCTGAACCATTAAAGAAAGCGTGAGATTTTATCCAGTCCACGAGGTGGAGAGGCATATTTGTGGTCAAGTGCTGCACAGCACCAAAAAAGAGGCTTTGGCCGTAGGCTTCTTTGCCATAGTCGGTTATCAACTGCTGCGCCACAGGCGAAACCAAGTATTTAATGAAGTCCATGGCATCACTGTAGTTAATTTGCTCGTGAATAGACTGATTGGCTGGAATTGAGGACTTCACAGCCATAACACTATACACGTTAAGTAACGCTTGCTCCTCTGTTATCAGAGCAGAAAGAGATATGACACCATCCTTGTGGAACTTCAAATAGGTCCCTACATCTGATAGCGTATAAGCTGATTTCTGGTCAGCTACATTCAAAGTGTCAGCCATGCCCGAACCTACACTTGCATACCAAGGCTCTGCAGATATCAACGTGTAATCGTAGCCAGTTATCTCCCAGAGATTCCGCTCTTTTGAATGCGTGCCAGAATTGTCACCACGAGAAACCCAAATTTTAGTTCGCCCTGACTGATCCGTCAGGTTTCTGCCATAGTTTACGACGCAACGGAGAGCTTCCTGAACGGTTTTTCCCGCTATACCAGCAGGGTCAACAGTTGGACCTACGATGGTAAAGAAATTGTAGGCAATAATTTTTCTGTTTTCTCCATAGCCCCGCTCAAGGAAGGTTCGTTCCATAGAAGGTGAGTGCACAAATACGACGTCTACGTCGCCGTTCTGAGCTTGTTGAAGGGCTATCCCTGTACCTGTAGCAACTATGTTTATGTCAACGTTGTGGGAGGCTTCATAGTTTTCTTCAAGGAGATCTAATAAGCCTGTATCGTAGAGACTTGTGGTTGTTGATATTATAAGGCGACGTTTAGCGAAATGATTGAAGTAAACAATGGTGCTTGAGACAACTATTATGGTGGATAGGACAGCCGCGATGAGCAATTTTTGCCATGGCCGCATTTCCAAACACCGATATTCTCAGCTATTCATATCGATAACATTTATAAACCTTTTGAAGCCACATATTCAAAAGAAATGCCCACCCAAAACAAACACACACTATCCGCAAAAGTCTGGATAGAACACAAAGGAAACCCTCTCATAGGGAGGGGCGGAGCAGAAATTCTGAAAAACATTGAAAAAAGCAATTCCATCTCTAAAGCCGCCGTCACACTGAACATGTCCTACCGCTACGTTTGGAATTACATACAAAAAATTGAAAAAGCAATAGGAGAACCCATAGTAGAAACATACAAAGGCGGCAAAGCAGGCGGTGGGGGCGCAAAACTTACTGATCTGGGAAGAAGTTTACTTGCCGAATACACACAACTGGAAAATCACATGAAAAAAGTTCTCTCCACACCCAACAACTATTATGAGGGGGCAACGTTAAAAGGAAAACTAAGCAAAATTGAAAAAGAAAACAGCATTACAAAAGTTACAATCAAACTGAACCAGCAACCTACGTCTATTACGATGACTATACCAAAGGAAATTTTTGAGAAACTGAACCTCAAAGTCAGCGACGAAGTCGAAGCAGTCATCAGACAAACAGAAGTAAAAATTGAAAAATATTCTCCATTTACTCTATGACGTAACGATAAGTAACATGCTCGCCTGCAGTGCTACTTTTCCGAATTATACGAAGAATATCTCCAGGTTTAGCACCGATAGCTTTGACAGCGGGATCAGTTGAGGTTATTTGAGGAATCTGGTAGGGCTTAACTTTATAGTTAGATAAAAGCGCTTCAAGCTCTTCAGCAGTTAAAATTTCATGCTTAGGTACAAGTGCATGCTCAAAGATATCAAACACGGGGAAAGATTTGAGGAGAAGTTCAACGTTCTTTTTCTTGGCGCCCTGCTTGACCGCGTGAGTATAGCGTCCTTCTGTGACTACTATGGCGCGTTCAATTTCTTTTTCCTTCATAACCTTGTAGAGCTGGTTCATAGCTACAATGCCAACAGTGGCTTCACCTAAAATGCACCATATTAGAGCTTTTTCTTTGTTTTCAGGAATTTCAACTATGTAACCGAAGGCGCCGTCAAATTTTTCTTTGGTTATAAGCTTGTATTTCCGAAGTTTTATGAGTACTTCCGCTTTGCGTTCTTCTACTGTTTGCACTTTATTGCTCACACTACAAACCTCAAAGTTAGAATACGCGAGACTAAACAACCCTTTAGCCCTTAAACTTTATGGTTTAAGGATTGAAAGTCTATGGAACATAATAATGCCGTAACTCAAGCCATTTAGCAAAAATCCAAGACGCGAACATTATTTAAACATGACCACAGATACTTAAATATAAAGGCATGCATGATACCGCAAAAAGGAGAGACTGATAGCTAATTAATCAGATCGACCTACTTCAAGCAAAAATTCTAAAGGTTCTGCTAGTGGACGGAAGGAAAAGCGCGTCAGAAATCGCAAAGGAAATTGGAATATCCAAAGAAGTGGTTAATAAAAAGTACCGAGAAATGGAAAGACTTGGAATCATAAAAGGCGCCACTATCCACATTAACTACAAAAGTTTCGGCTACAAAGCAGTAGGACACCTCCTGATTACGGTAGATCCCACACAAACAGATCAACTAATCGCACATTTCCAAAAAATGCCTGATATTTACGCTCTTTATAGTAATGGTCCAAAATGCAATGTACGTGTAGTGACAGCACTAAAAACTCTTCAAAAACTCGAAGAAGTCAAAAACGAAGTTAAAGAGAAATTTCAAGTTTCAGATTTAAAAACCTCACTTTGGATAGATGTAAAAGAGTTGCATAGAAACTTGGCTCTGTTGCCTTTGTATTCAATGAAGCAACAAGAAAAAACAGCTACAAAAGAGCAACCTACACCAGTTTCAAAAAATAACGTGGACATAGAAGAAGTTGATCTTAAAATCGTAGAAAAATTGGCTGAAAACGGTCGTGCGCCATTAAACAAAATTGCCCAAGAAATCGGAACCACTATACACACTGTAAAGAGGCACTATGCAAAACTTATCAAAAACGACGTACTTAAAGTTACGATCCAAATTGACTTGACAAAAATAGGATACCACGCCATGGCAATTTTTTCATCACAGCAGCATTGCGTGAAAATTCTTTTTCAATAATCGAAAAAATAAGCAGTATACCTGACGTGATAAGCATAATGAAAACAAGCGGCGACTACGATTTACAAGTATACGCCATGATAAGGGATATAGACCATTTGCTGGACATTCAAGAAGCCATCTCCAAAATCAAGGATATAACAAAAATAGACTTGGAGATAGCAAGAGCCATCAACAAGTGGCCTACACCACGACAGTACATATCAACCTTCTAAAAAAACAGGTTTGCTGGAGCCCCGACGGCAAAATACTCGGAGAAGAAAAACGGAAAACTAAAACTAAGCTACCAAATTCAAATGAAAACCGACAAGTGCTAATTCAGCCCAAATTGTTGCCTATACGATTTTTAATAAAAAAGAAAAGAGGGGGAGGGTTTACTTGCGTTTACGCAGCAACACCGCAGCGACAGCAACAACCACCAAGACGACAACGACCGCGGCGGCGACAACGTAAACGTCCACGCCTACAGCAGCAGACTCAGGCTCAGGAACCACACTAGGCAAAACAGACGGAGACGGAACAACAGACGGAGCAACCGTAGGAGCAACAGTTGGAGCAACAGAAGGCGAAGCAACAGGAGCTTCAGTTATGCCTATTGAAGTTTCAGCTGAAGAGCCAAAGTATGAACCGGAACCTTCAAAGGTAGCGATGATTGTGTATTCTCCTGGAACTGGCGGAGTCCACATCTTCTTGAACATGCCGGCTGTGTCACTTGTCACAGTGCCGATGTTTTGGATGTTGCCGTTGGGGTCGATAGCTGTGAGTTTCACTTGGACGCCGACAGCGTCAGTTGGCATGGGTTTTTGCATGTAGAGGTACTCCATCCATGCGCCCATACTTTTGTCGGACATTGCTGGGACTATGTTGAATTTGCCGTCTGCAACGAGTTTCTTTGCGCCTGAGCAAACGTCTGTGACAAAACCTTCAATCATGACGCTTGAACCTACGGAGGTTACTTTGGGTGAAGCAGTCACTGTGGTGGCACTGGGTCCTTTGCCGATGCAGTAAATTTGGTTGTCATAGACGTTGAGATACGCCAAGTAGCCATCTGCAACGGGTATGCCTTCTTCACCGAATGAGCCGATGGCAACCCAGCTGTCCAGTGTCCAAAGTTCCGCTCCAGTGTAGGCGTCAATACAACGTAGTTGAGAGCCCTTGTATGGTGGCGCGTTAGGCGAGTGCTCACTTGTGTAAGCGTAGATTTTACCGTCAGCAATTGCACCGATGAACAGGGGGTACAGTCCCCACGGGGTTTGGTCGCCGCTGAAAGTGTTGTTGTACTTCCACTTTAAAGCTCCAGTCAGCTGGTCAAAGCATAAGATTTCTCCACCGTAGCCCCCAACGTACAGGTTGCCATAAGCTGGGAAACCTGGGGCGGGGGGGTGAGAAACTGTGCCGTAATATTGGAAGTCGCGGAAGTCGCCAACTGGGCCCCATAGTTTGTTGCCGTTGTCTAAGCTGTAGCCGGACCACTGCATGGTTTCTTTGTCAACCATAGTGAAAACACGGGTCTTTGGATCAACAGTCCCGAAGGCACGTGTGAGGTTACCTGCTGGTGCAGGGTATGCTTTTTGCCACAAGATTTGACCACGTGAAGCTGGTTTGAGACTTATGGCGGTCACTGTGTAGGGGTCAGGTGTTCCGAAGCTTATGAAAGACGACATTGGCGTGCTCAGTAGCAATAGGTCGTCGGGGATAGCGCGGATTATGCTTGAACCTGGAGGCAACGCGGGTATTGAAACGTTCCATGTGTATGCCTTGGACATGTCAGCGTTTTTGCCGACGGGGCGGTATTGGTATGCATCCGTACCGGTACCAGGTATAGAAACCAAAGGCGTGCTTGCACCTGCTGAGGAGTTCCACATGGCGAGCCAGCCGTTACCGACTGTGAAGACCAGTGCTTCTCCGCTTGGGCCGTTGGCGCCGCTACCGTAACCACCTAGGAAGCTTGCACCGTAGCCTGCTTGGACATTGGTCATGTTAAATAACCAAGCACCTGTTCGGGCGTCATAGACAATCCATTTTGCTGGAGTTGGTGGGCCAAAGAAGCTAACGCCGCCCTCTGTTTGGATGAGGTAGCCGTTCATTGCACCGTGTTGGTTCATGGATTCATAGAGGTAAATCATGCCGAAGGTGGGCGAAATTGCATTATTTGTCCAGAGTGTTTCGCCAGTCTGCAGATCCACACAAGTGTATGGTCCACTAGTGGGATTGTTGCCTAGAGGTGTATCATAATAGAGTCTGCCGTTGATGATTATGGGGTTGCCGAATCTGCCTTCGTATGAAAGACCTGTGTAGTAGGTTACGTCTGGGATGAAATAGTTAGCTGAGTCACCCACTATCCCACCGTCTTCTAGTGGTTTGGTCCACATGATGTGAGGTGTATTGGGCGCAAGACCGTTAGGTTGAACTTTATCGAAGTTTGCAGCTCCGCGGAGATAGTTTGATGCAATGCTACCCCACGCAGTGTTTTGACCTTCAATGGGACGAGTCCAGTAGCTTGTTGGCAGTGGATAAGTTGGTGGGCTCTGAACAGGGGTTTGTTGCACAGTTAGCGTTGTGGAAGTGCTGCTGGGCATGTAGTAGTCGCCTATGTAGGCGTCTAAGCCAAAGCTTGGAGTCCCAGGTACACCTGTTTCAGGGTGGTAGAGACTAGCAGTCTGTCCTGGAAAAGTGAACACAAAGGTATATGTTCCAACTTGATCAGGGGTGTACAACGTTGCATAAGCCGAAGTTGCATCAGAAATGAACGGCCCAAGAGTCTGCTGAGACCCATCCGGCTTTGTAATCTTCACAGTAAAACCAGTCCAACGGTCACCACCAACTCCGCCAGCGGATGGTGGAACTTTATCAATCCACATTACGATGAAGGTTGTTTGTCCGACTCCGACGGGGTCAGGTGAAACTACTAGGTATGCATATGTTGGGATGTTCCACGCGGGAGTGTGTGCTGAGACAAGTGGCATTGTAGCGACGACAGCAGAAGCCATGAGAAGCAGCAGCAACGGAATAGCAGCGATTTTGGTTTTATTTCTTATATTTAGTATATTCAATATTAATCTCTCCTATTTTCTGTATAGAAGGGTACACGCATTGTTCTTTTAACTTTTACGGAAACCACACTTAAAAGCTTAAGAAAAACTCACTTTAAGCAGTATTTTAGGTTATAATTTAAAATAATTCAACTAAACGGCAAAACTAAGTATAAAAACGGCAACAACAACGAGGAAAGCATCAATATAAGGGTTTTAGGAAAAAAGAAAAAAGGTAACCTAATTACTTATTCGGCAATTCAGAATAAAAACTCGGTTGATGATACAAGCAACGTTGCAACAATTAAGGTCAACGCTTTTTGGTTTTCACGTTTTTCAACCTTACATTTTGCGGTTTCTGCTTAAAAAACCAAAGAAATAAAAACAGCAAAAACAGATAAAATAAAAAGGCAGCCTAAAAATGCACTGCCTGCTTGAAGATTTTTATTGTGTTCGCAGGGGCTGAAGTCTACTTTACTATTTTTTCCCAACCCTTGACGAAGTCAAGGAACTCCTGCACTGGTTGACCACCATAGGTTCGTAGGCGCTCTCGAAGTTCAACTTTTTCGACAGCTGCTTTCTGGAAATCTCTAAGTTGACTGGCTTTTTCAGTTAGATAGAGTATGTTGTCTACACCTGCTCTTGCCATACGGACGGACACGGTGAGAAGCTCACTTACAGTTGGGACTTCCCGTGGGTCGTCTCCTGGACCGAAAACATACAGCGATATATTCAGCGGCACTTCTTTGAAAATCTTTTTGAAAGCACGAGTGAGCATTTCCCAGTACCATGGAGTAGCATAGTTCTTGCTGAACATAACAACAAGAAATTCATCGGTCAACGGAGCGAGATCGTCAAAGTTTATACCGAAACGTTCGTAAGATGTGACAGGATCTGGTAGAACTCCGATAACAAATTTTTTCTTGGCTCGATCGCGCACACGTTCGCTGACTTCTGCCATGTAGTCGGTGACTTCTTTTCTACGCCATTCAAGCCAGCTTAAGCCACTTTTCTTCCATTTTTCGTTGCAGCGAGGGCATGTGCAATGACCATGCTCTGCGAAGTGAATACTGTTGAGCCACACACCAGGGCTTTTCCTTGCAACGTCTTCGATGTAGTCAAGTTGTTCTGCGCGGTGTTCAGGTTGCGTGTGACAAAGAATGTCCCATCGCACGTTAAAGTTGTTATTAGTTCTCCACGCTGGACCAAGCGGCGATTGACTAATCCAGTCAGGGTGGTTGCGGGCGGTAACGTTATCTCCAAATATGGCGATGTTGCTGTACATGTCAGGCATAGGAGGCATTCTTCTGCCTACTTCAGGTTTAACACGGAATAAGTGAAAGTCAAAGCCTTCGGCTTTCTCTGGAAGGAATACGTAAGTACCGAATTTCATCTTTTTGCACCTTTTACCATGCAGAACGTTAGGCAATGTTATAAAGTTTTGCTTAAAACAGGCTTGTTCTCTCTGTAGAAAACTTTCTCCTATTCAAAAAGCACAATCACCCTAAGAAGCACAAGACCGCTATGCTTTTTTCAACCAAAAATGAGCACCCACCAATTGCAAAAATGCAAATAGGATACTGCTACCTAAAAACGATTCTCAAAAGCCGAAACTCTAAAACTACACTATAGCATTAACAGAAACAGCAGGTGCACAGCATGAGTCAAAAGACCCCCCCAGACGAAACGATGCAACAAAACATAAACCCCGAAAAAGGACTCACTGCCCAACAAGCCACTGAACGTCTAGCCAAATATGGACCTAACAGGCTGGTAGAAGAAAAGGAAATTCGCTTCCTCAGAATTCTAAAGGAAGAACTCACAGAACCAATGATTTTGCTACTCATAACCGTGGGGATTCTCTACAGCATATGGGGCAACATCGCTGACGCCCTCACCATAATTGCCATAATAGGCATGCTTGTTTTAGTAGAAGCCTGGAACGAATACCACGCCAAACGCTCCATAACAGCCTTGAAAAAACTTGCGGCGCCGACGTCAACTGTGCTCCGAGACGGAAAAGTTATGGAAGTTTTAACTACCGAGATTGTACCAGGAGATATACTGATCCTCAAACCAGGTCAAAGAGTACCCGCTGACGCGGGATTGCTGGAAGCGGCAGGATTAGAAGTTGACGAGTCCTCTTTAACAGGCGAATCGTTCCCCGCGCCTAAAGAAACAGGAGTATTGATGCTAGACGCACCCAGGTTCATTGACCGCAAGAACATGGTTTATGCGGGAACAATTGTAGTCAAAGGACGCGGCAAAGCCCTCGTAACAGCCACTGGCATAAACACTGAACTGGGCAGGGTTGCAGACATAGCTAAGACAACAAAAGAACCGAAAACACCATTACAGTTAGGCATGAAACAGTTGTCTAAGACATTATTAAGGATGGCCATATTTTTTAGCATACTTATCCCTGTGTTGGCTTTCCTTGGGGGTTTATCGCCTGAGCAGTCAATTCTGTATGGTCTATCACTGGCTTTTGCCACCATCCCTGAAGAGTTACCCATAATAATCACTATGGTTTTAGGGGTGGGAATTTACGCGCTCTCACGCAAAAACGCAGTTGTAAAAAACCTACGCGCCGCAGAAACTTTAGGTAGCACAACAATAATCGTTACTGATAAAACTGGAACATTAACCGAGAACAAACTGAGAGTGGATAGCCTATATTTTGACGGTCGAATCACTCAGAAACAGGAATTTGGGCACAATGAGAAAGAAGCACTGAAAACTGCGTTGCTTGCAAGCGATGCCATAAAAAACGTAGCAGTAAAGACGACGCTCAACAACCCTTTTGCAGATGCTATTTTGGAAGCCATTAAAGAAAACGGAATAGACCTGCAGAAATTACAAACAACGTGGATTCTTAAAGATGAGGCAAGCTTTGACAGCAAACGAAAACTGGCTTCGTACGTTTACCAGTTGGGCAAATCCACCGTTGTGTTGTCCAGCGGCGCACCAGAAAAGGTGCTGGCTAACTCTGAAAAAGCACTTCTCCAAGGGCAAGAAGTACCGATGACAGAAGAACTGCGCCAGAAAATTTTGGAGGCAACATCAAGTATGGCGCAAAAGGGTCAGCGATTACTGGGCTTCGGTTATCAGCGAATATTGCCCGTTCAAATGGAGGCAAAATATAGGCTAGAGCGAAACCTAGTCTTTGTTGGCATCATAGGTTTTATGGATCCACCCCGAAAAGAAGTCAAAAACGCCATTCACATGTGTAGAAAAGCAGGAATTAAAGTGACGATGGTTACAGGTGACCACCATGAAACAGCCAGAGCCATAGCCGCGCAGGTAGGCATCAACAACTCCAAAGTTTTGACGGGAGAAGACATAGCTAACATGAGCGATGAAGAACTCAAAAAGGAACTAGAGAGAACACATGTTTTTGCCCGAACCACCCCCGAGGACAAACTGCGTCTTGTAAGGCTCCTAAGAGAAAAGGGTGAAATTGTAGCCGTCACAGGTGACGGCGTAAACGATTCACCTGCCTTGAAAGAGGCACATATTGGCATCGCAATGGGTATACGAGGCACAGATGTGGCAAAGGAAACAGCAGACATGATTTTGACAGATGATAACTTTGCAACAATAGAAACATCTGTGAAAGAGGGACGAAAAATTTTTGCCAATTTGCAGAAAGGCGTAAGCTACTATCTCGCATGTAAAGTGGCATTGGTTGCAAGCTTCTTGCTACCCACAGTCTTGGGATTACCGTTACCATTCGCGCCTATTCAGATAATAATATTGGAACTGTTTATGGATCTGGCAGCATCAACAACGTTTGTGGCAGAACCACAAGAAGCAGACACAATGAAGGAGCCGCCAGTTAACCCGCATGAAAGATTCATGAATCGAAAAATGCAGATGAGAATACTCAAGGGAGCAGTCAGCTTGTTTGCTGCAGTTTCCACAAGCTACCTATTTACGTATTATTCGACACAGAATCTGGCACAGTCGCAGACAGTAGCGTTTGCGACTTGGATGTTTGGACACATTTTCTTGGCGCTAAACTACAGGTCAGAAAAACAACCACTGATAAAACAGGGATTGCTGGCAAACAAGCTTATGATACTGTGGGCACTTGGTACAATTGCTACACTGGTAATCAGCACAAACATCTCGGCGTTGTACAATTTGTTTAAAATAACAAGCCTGAGTCTTTCAGATTGGACGCTATCAATTGGCACAGCGTTTGTGGCGACGTTCTGGATGGAACTCAGAAAACTACAGCAAAAATTCAGTAAACATTAAATTAAAAAGAATAAAGAAACTACAATAATCTGCCACGGTTTGGGAATAACATGCCTATAAAATATTACAATGCCCCTGAAATCAAAAAGCAAGTTGACCAACTAGCTGAAGAGTGCGAGTTTTTCCATGTTGTTCCCCAATTCGTCTACTGTGTCCGCAGCAAAGGCAGCAGAGCAAAACGCACCATCGCACGAATTCACGGATTAGGCAAACTGTGGCAGGGAGTCCTCAATATGCCACCTGCCTACACAATTGAGGTTGTTTCAGAGATTTTTGACACCTTATCTCCTGAAGAAAAAGAAAAAACTCTCGTCCACGAGCTTATGCACATTCCAGGCGGTTTCGGTGGCGGTTTTCGTCCACACAAGGGTTATGTTGAACGAAAGATGGTAGAAGAAGTTTATGCCAAGCTAAAAAAGAAGAGGGAAGCAAGAGAATCCAAGTTACTTTTTGAAGTTGACCGATGAAAACCGTGTGAAGGTTTAAAAGCTAGAAAACGCCCAAACATAGGAAAGCATGGAAAAACGGCAAAGTTTCCACTTAAACAAAACCACGAGATGCCTAATACATGAAGCATGTTTTGCGAAGTCTCAAACACAACGGTATATACATTCCAACGTACGACTACAAAAAATTCAGCATAAAAATTCAGGGACAAACTATAAAGCTTACATCTAAAAGCGAGCAAATGGCAGTCGCTTGGATAAGAAAGCGACAGTCAGCTACGTTGCCGCCGGATAAGGTTTTTATGCAGAATTTTATGCGTGAGTTTCTGGAACAATTGAAAAAAGAGAACCCAAAGTTGACCTCATTAGGAACGTTCGCGGAGGAATACCTTAAAAAAATTGAGAACTACTCAGCCAACGATTTTGGCAACCCTGAAGCAGAAATACACAAGGATATTGATTTCTCAGAAATTTCAAACTATGTAGAGCAAGAAAAACAGAAAAAGCTGAATATGCCTACTGAATTGAAAAAACAGCTTGCAGCCGAGCGGAAACTTCAACGGGAGAAACTGAAAGAAACCTATGGGTTTGCTGAAGTAGACGGAAAGAAACTGGAAATTGCCAACTGGACCGCTGAACCATCCTGCCTTTTTGCGGGGCGAGGAGATCACCCTCAACGGGGGAGATGGAAAGAGGGACCAGCCAAGGGAGATATTATTCTCAATTTATCTCCTGATTCGCCCAAACCTGAAGGCTGGAAAGTTGTTTGGGAACCTGACAAAATGTACGTCGCCAAGTGGCAAGACAAACTTACAGGAAAAGTAAAATATGTCTGGTTTTCAGACACGGCGTTTTTGAAGCAGAACCGCGAAAAGGAAAAGTTCAAAAAAGCCGAGATACTTGGCAAGCAAATTGGGAAAATTGAAGCGCACATCATGAAGAACCTTGATGCTGAAGACGAGAAACGAAGAAAAGTTGCCACTGTCTGCTGGCTTATCCTCAAACCGAACATGAGGGTGGGTGACGAGAAAGACCCAGATGAAGCAGACACTGTAGGCGCTATCACCCTTAGACCTGAACACATCAAAATCGAAGGAGAAATGTTACACTTCGATTTTTTAGGGAAAGATTCGGTGCGGTGGGTCAAACAAATGCCAGCACCGCCTTCAGTCATAAGAAATATCAAGTACTTTTCCAAGAACTGCAAAGAATATCTCTTTGAGGGTATTAATTCTAAGAAAGTTTCGTGGTTTTTGAGCGAAAAAATGCCTGGTTTAACCGCGAAGGTGTTTCGTACTTGGCGGTGCACTGCAACTGTGAAAGAGGAGTTAGAAAAGAGTGGTGTCAAAAAAGATGATCCCCAATACGTGAAAATGTTTGTCGCAAAGAAGGCAAATCTGAAGGTGGCTGAAGTTGCAAATCACAAACGCAAGATTCCGCCCACTTTTGATGAGAGATTAGCCAAGAAAGAGGCACACCTTAAAGAGTTGGAAGCACAACTGGTTCAGAAGAAAGCAGAGGGCAAGAAAACAGAGACGTTAGAAATTCGCATAGCCAAAGCAAAACTTGACTTTGAATTGACCAAGATGACCAGAGAGTACAATTTGGGCACATCCTTGAAGTCATATATTGACCCAATGGCATATGTGAAGTGGGCAAAAAAAGTCAAATTTGATTTGGAGAAGTTTTACCCCAAGACACTACGTAAAAAGTTCAGTTGGGCACTGGAAGACAAAAACAAAGCAGCAGAATCAGAGTGTGGCACACCATGAAGCTAAACGAGAACAAAGACGGCTTACTTTTGGAAGTTTTTGTTAAGTCTAATAACCAAAAATTTGAAGTGGTTGTCGAAGAAGACGACTTAGTGGTTAGGTGTACAGAGGAACCTGAGAGAGGTAAAGCTAACAGAGAAATTATAAAAGAATTATCAAAGCTTTTGCGTGCAGAAGTTGAAGTTGTAAGGGGTGCTACTTCGAGACAGAAAATGCTCCTGATAAAAGGAGCAAAAAAAGCGGAAATAGAAAAAATTTTAACAAAGAAAACAGACGGGTAGAACCTCGAATACAGTGTTTGGACTTGCACAAAAAAGATGCCGCACAGGTTCTGGGTAGTCTGAAAGTGAATTGCTACAGTACCTGCTACTGTGAATAAAACAAAACGTAATTCACTTCAAAAAATCAGCAGACAATTTTTGATAATGCTTTTTATGTTAGAACGCCAAATGCTCTTACTTGTGAACAATTTTGTCTAAACTGAGAGGGTTCCAAAAATTAACATACGCTTATGAAGCACTCCAAACATGGTTCAATATGCTACAAATTCAAAAATGCCGAGAAATAACAATACCGCTCACTGAAGCCTACAACCGCGTCTTAGCTGAAGACGTCATCGCTAAAGAAGACTTGCCTAGATTTGACAAATCAGCTGTAGACGGCTTCGCTGTTAAAGCTGAAGACACTAACACTGCCTCACAAACCAAGCCACTGCTTTTTAGACTAACAGACACAGATGAACTACCAGACAATGGGCCGAGATACGCTAAACTTGTATGGACAGGGCAACCCTTGCCCAAGGGCGCAAACGCCGTGGTTATGATAGAAAACACTCAGAAAAAAGAAGAAAAACTTGAAGTCTCAGTTCAAGTTGCGCCCTATGACAATGTTTCCCGCAGAGGAGAAGATGTAAAAAAGGGTGAGTTAGCAATCAAACAAGGAACTCGACTCAAACCCTATCACTTAGCGATGTTGTCGGCTCTCGGTCACAGCGAAGTCAAAGTTATTGAGAAACCTAAAGTCGCTATAATTGCCACGGGCAACGAGTTGGTCGAAGCAGGTGCTTCACGTACGGAGAAACAAATCTACGAATCCAACCGAGTTATGTTAGTAGGAATGTGCTGTGAACTAGACGCTGAACCACTTGACTTAGGAGTAGCAAAAGATGACATGAATGAGATTGCAGAAAAAATCAGGCTTGCCCTTAAAATCGCCGACGCAGTTATAACAACAGGTGGAACTAGCGTGGGTGGATTAGATCTTGTCCCTGACGTAGTCAACAATATAGGCAAACCAGGCATACTCGCCCACGGAATCGCCATCCGACCGGCCATGCCTACTGGTTTAGCAATATTAGAGGGCAAACCTGTTCTGATCCTTTCAGGTAACCCTGTGGCGGCCATCACAGGGTTTGAGATTTTTGGCAGACCACTTATCTGCAAAATGCTAGGGCTCCAAAAAGAAGAATCACGTCCCACTATAAAAGCCAAAATGACACGTAAAGTTGCCACCGCGTTGGGCAGAAAAAACTTTGTGCGTGTAAGAGTTATTCAGAAAAATGATGATTTTGCTGCCGACCCTGTGAGCGCAAAAGGTTCAGGAACAATCTCCACTATGACCAAAGCCAACGGTTACGTTATCGTACCTGAGAACCGCGAAGGCTTAGCAGAAGGCGAAATCGTCACCGTTCACCTCTTTTCAGATGTAGAAGCGGGGAACCCTAATGTTTAGGAAGCTGCTCACTTACGATGAAGCAAAAAAAGCTATAGAACAAAATCTTAAACCAAAACCGTTAGGCATTGAAGAAATTTCGCTTTTAGAAGCCTACAACCGTGTCCTCGCGGTAGATGCAGTTTCCAACTTGGATATTCCGCCTTTTCACCGATCAACCGTAGATGGCTACGCCGTTAAAGCAGAAGACACCTATGGAGCAGACGAGAACCAACCGTTAAAGCTGAGGGTCCGCGGTAGCGTGCACATAGGAGAGTCACCTAAGCTCTCTGTGGGAAGCGGGGAAGCTGCAGAAATCGTCACGGGAGCTCCTATTCCTGAAGGAGCAGACTCAGTGGTAATGGTTGAAGACACACACCGACAAGACAACGAGCTAGTCGTTTACAGTTCAGTTACAAAAAGCGAAAACGTTCAAAAGTTAGGCTCAGACATAAAAAACGGTGAAATCATACTCAATGCAGGACAAAGTTTAGGCTCACGGGAAATTGGAGTGTTAGCGGCACTGGGCAAATCAAAAATTGAAGTTTTCAAGATGCCCACGGTAGCGGTTCTCTCCACAGGCAGCGAAGTCACCGAGCCAGGAAAACCCTTACCAGAAGGTAAAATTTACGACATCAACGCCTACAGCCTTTGCACCGCAGTTCGAGAAAGCGGCGGAAAACCCATTTACATGGGAGTTGTTCCTGATGAGAAAGAAACTCTACGCAAAACCTTAGAGGAAGCATTGATTTCAGCAGACGCTATCTTGACATCTGGTGGCGTCTCAGTGGGACCCAAAGACATTGTTCCAGTTACTGTGGATTCTTTGGGTAAACCTGGGCTAATTTTCTCAGGTGTTGCCCTTAAACCTGGAAAACCTGTGACTTTAGGACTAATTGGAAAGAAACC
Organism: uncultured Candidatus Bathyarchaeia archaeon; assembly: GCA_964582085.1. GTDB lineage: Archaea > Thermoproteota > Bathyarchaeia > Bathyarchaeales > Bathycorpusculaceae > JADGNF01. Next base: position 26,011 of record CAZOPV010000005.1, read on the forward strand.
TATTTTTTCATTTCCGGGGCACCCTACTTCGGCGTTGCTTACGTTTCATTTACTGGCAAAACCGGTGATTCGAATCATGGCAGGTAAACCGCCGCAAGAGACAGCTTTAGTGAAGGCTTATGCAACCAAAAGGATGTTTTCGGCAAAAGGAAGGCGGACCTTCGTCACAGTAAGAATAAAACATGATGACGCGGCAAAACGGTTAGTCGCTGAACCTGTAGAGTCCGGAGCTTCTGGAGCCATAACCACTTTGGCTAAAGCTGACGGGTTTGTGGAGATTCCTGAAAATCAACAGTTCATTGATGTTGATGAACAAGTGGTTGTACAGCTTTTCAGTGAAACTTGGTGAAAAAGGTAAGACATGTATTGCTTAGTCGGCTCTGCGTTGAGATAATGTGTAAGCTGTGAAGATCCAAGTCAAAACCAAATATGCCACAATTGCTACGGTTGCGACTATGTCGGTGCCTATAATGTAGTACAGTGTGTAAATAATTGACGCTGTAACCACGAAGAATAGGGTGGTAACTAGCCAAGTTGCCCAGAAACGTTTGTTTAACAGCCCATAAGCGGCTATTAGACTGGTTATTCCTAGCAATGCTACGTGAGAGGGGTAATTGCTCAGGGGCAACATTATCAGGAGAATGAGGCCAGCTAAGCCGTAGAATGCGATTGATGCAAGGGTAAGGGGTTTTTCATTTTTTAGTTTAGATGTAAAGTTTGGTGCCACTTTGGTTCGCCTTTAACCTTATGCAGTGGGGTGTTAGCTAATAAATTTAATGTTCAGCATGAGTTACAACGTTTCCTTTAGGCTACCACTACGGCAACTATCATTTAGCAGTACTGCAAGAATTATGCAAGTTAACGAAAGAAACACAAACATCCGATGTCGCCTACGCTTTTGGTATTGTTGTGAAGCTCCATGTTCTTGTGTTTACCAGTTCGATCCTTCGGCAAAGAACTGTAAAATCAGTATCAAATATTTAAACGTAAAATCTCAGGATCAAAAAAGTTTTTGAGTGACCCAGCAGATTATGAGCAACACCAGATAGGAAAGATGTGACATGAGCAACCTTGAACTGTTCACTTCACAGTCAAACGTTTTCAGCGGCTTCCAAAAGCCCTTCGAGCAAGCAAAGTACGTAGTTTTCGGTGTACCATTTGACGTGACAAGTACCTATCGTACAGGGGCACGCTTTATGCCAGCCGCTGTTCGTCAAGCCTCGCTGAATATTGAAACGTACAGTTTCCGCTCTGGTGGAGATATTGAAGAATTGCCGTTGCATGATGCTGGTGATTTACACGTAAGCACTGACCCCAAGAAAACTGTTGACATGCTCAAGCTGGTGGTGGAAGATATTGTTTCCGCTGGAAAAACCCCTGTTGCCATCGGCGGAGAACACACCATAACTTTGGGAATAATGAAAGGCTTTGGAGCAAAAGCCAAGAAAACGGCGATTGTGAGTTTTGATGCCCATTTGGATTTACGCAAAGAATTCATGGGCTTAACTTTGTCACATACCACGTTTATGCAGCTTGTTAACGAGGAAGTTAAGCCAGCCAAAATCATCGAAGTAGGCACAAGGTCAGTTTGTAAAGACGAACTTAAGTACGCTAAGAAGGCAGGAATTGAATTTTTCTCCACGCAACAGATAAAAAATGAGGACACAAAAAAAATTATAGAGCAACTAAAGCAGAAGCTGGAGCCCTACGAAAACGTTTATCTCTCAGTAGATATGGACATCTTAGACCCAGCTTTTGCACCTGCTGTACAGAACCCCGAAGCAGACGGCGTCAGCACAGGTGATCTTTTAGACATCTCATGCGCGCTATGCGACAACAGAGTAGTTGGGTTTGACGTGTTGGAGATTGCGCCCCTATACGACCAAGGCATTTCAGCAATCTCAGCTGCAAAAGTCATGTTTGAAATGTTATGCCAGATAGAGAAAGCACAGAAACCGCATTAGTTCGTTGCTGTAAAGTTTGACCTATTTATTTTCTAAGCTGGATCCCCTGCGCTTTTGCTACTACACCCTTCAGATTTAAAAGAGAAAAGAGTTTGTACAATAAAAAAGCAGGTTTACTTTTTACTGCTTAGTTTCGTAGGCAAGTATTCATCCACAATGTAGGTTAACCCGTATCTACTGAAAGCCTCTTGTTCCGCTTTCCTCTTGATTTTTAGGAACATCTTAATTTCACGCTGCCAAACTGGGTCAGTTTGATATCGTGGGTCACGCTGTAACTCGTAGAGTCTTTTGATATCCACCTCATCTAATGGGTCGGTTGGCAGTTTGTATTCAACAATATCTGTTGCCCAAACGCCACTCCACACTGCGTCAGGTGTGTTTAATTCACGAAGATGGGCTGCGTTAGTTGAACCTGAAATAATGACTTGGGCTATGTGCATCCCCCACGGGTCACCATCAGTTAATATGTAAACTGGCAAGTTTAATTCGTCATGAAGTCGGCGAATAAAACTGCGAGTTTGCCTAGGTGCTTGACCTCCGCAGGAAATCAGCAGAGCTTTATGTTTACTGTATACTTTTTCTTCGATAAACCGCGTGAATAGGGCACCTTTCTCTATTGCTATTACTTTGTCTGCAGTTGTGCTGGCAAATGCGGCCGAAGTCAATGCAGGGCCAATCAAGACGCCATCAGGATGGCTGGTGAGGTTCAAGGTTTTGCCTTCGTATCCTGGCACGGTGTACTCTATGTTAAGGTCGCCAAAGATTGCAGACCGCTCTTCAGGGAATATACTGAAGTCCTCACGGCTAAAACCTGTTATAGTTTCAAGGTCGGTTATGATGTTGTTGGATTCTTGCTGATCAGTAAATGTCATCTCGTACGCCTGAGCTGAGTAGTAAACATCTCTTAAGGTGCTGGTTTTTCGTTGCATAGTGAGTTCGTTACTGAATAGGGCAGCCCAAGTTAATTGAGTAAAAGGTTTCACGTGACGAATGTTGCGGGCGCTTCGGCTAACAACTTTTTCTCCAAGGATATACTGCCTTGTTTTGGGGTCGTAGTTGATGTTGTCGGTACTACGACTGGGCATATTGATAGTAGGAAAAACACCTTTTTCTAATTGGTCATAGATTGTGGCGCCAAACATTTTTAGCGTATTAATTACTTCTTGCCGTTTCTCCACAATTTTGGTTTTATTCATCTTCTGCGCCATATTTCTGCACACTCTTCAATAACTTTTCAATATCGGGAATTTTTTCTTTCCCTGCCAGGGTGGCAGAGAATTGGGCAATCCGAGGCAAATATTTAGCGAAAATTGTGAGACGTTTCTTTTCTTTGTCTACATGTTCGCGGCGAGTCAAGAAATGTCCCAGTTGACGTGAAACTTCTCGGAGTTCATTTGCAACTTCACGACGAACCTCAGCGCGATCGGCGATGAACTCTTTTCCCACCGTCTTGTATGGCACTTTTGTGCTGCATATATGCACCACAATTGCGATAGGCATATCGGGTGACACTTTGTATCGACGCCAGTTCATAGAATTGATGACTCTGTAGGAAACGTCGCTAGCCTCATCATAGAGCAAAGGAATTCTGTTGGCAAAACGATAAAGCACAAAACCGCCTGTTTTAGGCACGCCTCCTCCATAGGCTATGCCCACCTCAACTATGAAAGGGTGACCTGCGTAAGTGGAAGGTTTTCTTTGATGAACAACCAAATACTCAGGTTGGAGTTCTTTTTGAATACCTGCACGCAACAACTCCTCGCCCAGAGGGGAAAGACAACTGGCGTCTGGCGGCAAAAAGTCTTTAAATTTCTTCAAGTTCTGGGTTAATTTGACAATTTCCTCATGAGACAGCTTCTTGGGGTTTTTGGTCGGGTTCAAACCACTGAACTCTAAAAACTTCTGCGCGGTGATACCACCAACCCTGTGGAAATGATGCCTCAGAAAGTCGATCATTGTTGTATCTGTGGTTATGTGTATGAGTCTCTGCAGCATCTCCACGTCCACACCGTAAGGATGAGGCAGCGTTTCTCGCGGAGGATCAGGCATTTCTGTGGTAACCCTTGTCCACTTGTATAAGCGCCCCTTTGGATCTGCGAACGTCAGATTTGCATAGGGATTTACCATGGCGGTTTGTTTGAAGTAGTCAAGAATTTTAGGCATGGCACGGAGATAGTCGCCTTCAAGGGTGAATTCAATTATGGTTCCACGCCAGTTATCTTTGTTTATGAGAACTTTACGGTCTAAAATTATTGGGCGGTTATGCTGGATATCAATCATCAGTTTAAATGAGTAAATTTTGTTTTGGTTGCCTGTGCTGGAAGTAACTTGAGCTGCCTGATGGGTAGTTATTTGACCATAAAGTAACGCCATTTTACCTCCTAAACCAAACGTGCCACGTGTCTGCTTTAACTTGTATTTGGAACCGTACAGCACTTGGCCAAAAGCAGAGGGAATAAACCGCGGTTGAATACCTGATCCGTTGTCCTCAATACGAAGTTTGTAAATTTGGGTGTCTTTTGTAGCTTCTCCTTCGAAGGATAGGCGCACATAAATGTCGGGGGGAATCTTATGGCTCTCTGCTGCGTCTAGGGCGTTTTCTACAATTTCACGGATGGCAACAAATATGGCCCTAGAGGGGTTCGAGAAGCCGGCTATGTCTCGGTTTCTATAGAAAAAGTCTGATGCACTTATTTCTTCGAAGGTTGTCTGTGCCACCCTTTAGCCTCACCAACAGAGTAAGTTCACATCTAGTTTTCCGTTACGATATGTTTAAGCTTGTTCTTTAAGTTAACTACCTTGTTTGAGCAAAAAAGCCAGACCTATTATGGAGAAAATGGGACTTTAGAAAAAACTGTGTACTTGTACAAAGTCAAATAACGCTTCGTCTCAGCCTGCTTTTGCCAGAGCAAGGTTAATTTTGACTTAAAAGAATTAACTCAAATTAAACTTATTGGGATTTTTGGCGGATGATGCGTGTATAATAGTACTCTCCGATTTCCTTTTGCATAACATCTAATCTGGAGCCTTCTTTGTTGACCCTTGGTCGTCTAGTCGCTGAGTCTCGACGGAAAGTCACATTCATCTCCTTCAAAAATGAATTCATACCCTTACGTAAAGTTGTAGGCGATTTTGCGTTGCCTGCTACGCCGGGCTCACCGCTAAAAACCATCAACCGATCAGCGAGAAAGTCTTGAGTGACCACGTCATGTTCAACTACAAACGCAGGAGTGCCATGAGACTCAACGATACGCCTGACAGTTTTTGCCATGTTTAGACGCTCTTCAACATCTAAGTACGCGCTGGGTTCATCTAACAGTAGAAGATCCGCTTTGCGGCTTAGGCTCGCGGCGATGGCTACTTTTTGCAGTTCGCCACCACTGAGTTCCATCACGTAACGATCAAGAAGAGGTTCGAGACGCAAAGGTTGCAAAATTTCGGTTTTATAGTAACTAGAAGTGTAATTTTCTTTTGCCACATTAACTAACAATTCTTGAACAGTTCCAGGGTAGTCTGCAGCGATATACTGCGGTTTATAACTCACAGTTAATTCGCCGAATTTCTGTTTGTCATCGGTTTCTTCTAAACCTGCCAATATCTTAACAAAGGTAGTTTTGCCAATGCCGTTTGGACCCAGCACACCAATTATTTCGCCTCGACGAATTTCCCCTGCTTCAGCAGTGAGTTTGAACCCTGGAAAGGTTTTTGCCACTTGACCCCACCTCAGCAACACTTCGCTACCAAAAGCATTTACTGCAGGGGGTTTTTCGTGGAAAACAATGGATTCTTTACGGAACATTATGTTTTCGTCGGGAATGTAACCCTGCAAATAAATGTTTATACCTGTTCTTACACCGTGCACATGTGAGACTACACCATAGACACCTGGCTCGCCATAAAAAATGCAAATTTGGTCAGATAAATAGTCGATTATTGCCAGGTCATGCTCTGCTACAATTACAGTTTTTTGCTGCTCTTTAAGACCGCGGATTGCTTTAGCCACATGTAAGCGTTGTTTAACGTCCAAGTAGCTGGAAGGCTCATCAAAAAGATACACGTCAGCCTCTTTGCAAAGCGCTGCGGTTACGGCTACACGTTGAAGCTCGCCACCGCTAAGTACATTTAAGTCGCGGTTCCAGATTTTTTTGAGCTCCAAATCTTCAGAGAGTCTGTTGAGTACTTTCCTCTGGTCGACTTTCTCCAAAAGTTCATTGACTTTCCCCGTAATGGCTTTTGGAATTTTGTCCACATACTGAGGTTTATGGCTTATTTTGATGTTAGCTTCACTAATTTTCTGGAAGTACTCTTGAAGCGACGAGCCACGATAATACTGTATAATTTCACTCCATTCAGGCGGGTTTTGGAAGTGACCAAGGTTGGGTTTGACTTCACCTGAAAGAACCTTTAGGGTGGTGCTTTTACCGATTCCATTTTGACCCAGTAAACCCAAAACTGTACCAGGAGAGGGAGTAGGCAACCTGAAAAGTTTGAAGGAGTTTTCACTAAAGCGGTGACTACAGTCTTTTTCCAGTTCATCAGGCAAGTTGACTATGCTTATAGCTACAAAAGGACATTTTTTAACGCATATTCCACAGCCACTGCAGAGTTTTTCGGAGATTACAATTTTGTTTTGTTCAAATCTTATGGCTTCTACGCGACTGCGCACCATAGGGCAATATTTTATGCACAACTGGTTGCATTTTTTGGGTTTGCATTTGTCATAGTCCATTACCGCTATGCGAGTCATGACTCTTCGCAAATATCAATGCGGCAGACAGTTATAAATCATGATCATCAAAACTAAACAGGAGATAGTCAGACATGAAATATACGAAAAACAAAAAATAAAACGTTGAGGATAAAGCTGGTTTTAGTTTACCATTCTTCTTCTTCCCATTCTTCCTCTTCGCCTTCTTCCCATTCCTCATCTTCTTCGTAAAACATCATTTCTTTTTCACCTCCAATCTGAAAGTAGGTATTAAGTTACCTCCCTAAAGCAGAGTTTAAACGTTATTATTCGTCAAGTGTCGTAAGTTACCGTGTAAGTTCATGGGTAACAAGAGTTTTCATCTAAATATTCGACTTATAAAGCGACAAAACTGATAAATCGGCAACAGGGAAAGTCTATTGGGGATGATGAGAGGCGACGGCTAGGAGCTTTCTAGTAAAGGCTGTGAATAAAGCCAAACCAACACTGACCCAAGTTGTTTCCAAATAAACATCTATGAGGCAGAGATGTACAAAGGAAAACCACGAAAAACTATGATTATGCCACAATGAGCTAAGGCGATAGGATAAACAGAAATAAAAGGCTCTGCACATTTTTCCAATGGAGCTGAAAAAAGAATGCTCACAAACTTTAATCTTATCGGCTCAACCACGCGTGGTAACGAACGCCAAATGTGCTACGAACTTAATTTTCTCCTCAGAGAGGCAGGTGACCCACAACCCCTATCTGACAGAACAGGAATCAGGGGTTTAGTGGTGGGCAAAACCAACTTGAACCCTATAGAAGCCATCGAAAAATTTCATGAGATCCTTCAAGCACATCCCTACGAGTTTAGGTACGCTATAAGGATAATACCTATTCAAAAAGTAGTTCACACAAATCTCGCTGAGATCAAACAAGCCGCCGCCGAATTTTCCGTGAAGCTGGCGGAAAATGAAACATTCCGAGTCACTGTTGAAAAGCGTTTCACCGAACTACACAGTCGCGAGTTAATTGAAGCTACCGCTACCACAATACCGAACAAGGTGAACCTAAAAAACCCCGACAAAATTCTGCTCATTGAAATACTTGGCGACTACACAGGTATATCGTTACTCAGACCTACCGACATAATCAGCGTATTGAAAGAAAAAATGCTTTGACTATCCCTATATTTGAGTGGACAACAGAGCCATATTTTCAAGAACCAAATCAACCAAAGCCTGTTCAGCATTCTTTTTCTCTGAAGCGACTGCAAGTTGGACATCTGAAATGTTAAAAACCTGTTTTATCCGTTCCGTTTTCAGCGGTGACAATTCAAGAACTGAATCATCAGGTTCTACACATAGAGACCTTTTAACAACAGCAAGAGCGTCCTGCACTGAACCCGCATTACATCCTATTATCACAGCAACAACATTCTTTGAAGTAGCCTTTACACCAACACGCTCTATGGCTTTCTTAATTTGTCGCTGCGCGGACGCGTAAAGCACAATTTCTACTGCTAAGCTCTTTGAGATGGTTTGGCTGTTCTTGAAAGCCGTAAGTGCATTCAAAACTGCAAAAAACAGATGTTGCCAAGTCGCAACTACAGCAGCATCAAAAAACTGTAATTCAACATCCTTTGGCACCTTACAGCGAACAACAGGCACAAAGTCTTTTTCACTGCCAATTTTCACATCCGCAAAACCTGCGATTTCAACAAATCTGCCAAACTCTTCCAGCAATTTCAGCATACTTGCGCCTCGGCGAATTCTTTCAGAAAGCGCTTTATCAGTAGTTGGGCACCCCAGCAGCAACTATTTTGTCAGTTTCATGGTTAAGTTTCTCAGAGTCATGTTTGTTTGCCTCAAAAAGCTTCCTCAAGGTCTCCTTAACATCCCAAGGGAAAATTATCCACCTACTAGTTCTTTTAGAGTAAAAATCGGGTTTGAATACGCTTTTAGGTTTGAAATACAACGTGGCGGTTTTAACTTCCAATGCACCTCGCTCCAAAAGGAGTTCTTTAACAAGTTTAAGACTTCCTCCTGAATCTGTAACATCATCCACAACCAACACACGTCTACCATCAACAGACGCCGACACGTTCTGTAAAATCACAGGCTTATGAAGTTCACCAATCCCCACATAACTTTTGACCTGAACACTCGCCAAATTTGAGTTCTCCAATAAATCGGACAAAAATCTTGCAGGCAACCAGCCGCCCCGCGCCACACCAACGATAAGATCAAGATTAAACCCCTCCCTGCGTATATGTTCAGCCTGCTTTAAAAGTAAAGTGTAAATCTGACTCCAAGAAGGAACTTCATAAACGGTTTTATTTGTAACCAAAAGGTAACCTCATGTAAAAAGTTATAAACACTGAAAAATTAAAGGTTTAAACCTGCGATGTAGATTTTTAGGACTTAAACCACGTTGAAAAGTTATTGGAAACGGCAGAACTTTGGTTAATAGAGAAAACAAGAGCTACGACTGTTTCCTCAATGAAACAGCTAAGAAAAATCTTGCCGACCAACAGCTTGGCATCGTTACTAATTTTATTCAGTACCTCCAAAGGTTGATTTCCCTCAGATATCAACCATTCTTGACTTAGGGGGTTGTTTTCCTCTGAAACATAAAACTCGTTAAGAGCATTCATCAACAACATTAAGCCTACATGCTTAAAGAACTGGCATATACAATTGCCAAGTGGTATAACTGCGTCGAATCCTACGTGAGAACAGGATAGTTTACGAAAAAAATAGCGCGGATTTGATAGGAATTTTTGTTAATATGGCTTAATTTTATCTTTTTTTAAGTTAAAAGGCTAAAATTTGCTTTTTAGAAAATTATCCATTGCCTTCTCAGGGCGATACCGAATCGAAGGAAAATCAACACAAATTAAGCTACATTTTAAGCTTCTTCAGGCCTCTTTAGAGTAACTTTGACATGTAAGTGCTATGGACCTTTCTCGACTGGTTCCGTAAAACCTTCTTCTTTTTCACCCTAACCAAAATAGAATTAAACCCTTCAAAGGTGCCCGTCATACTAGTGAGGAAAACTGCAGATTTTAAGAATTTCTGTAAAAAATACGCCTAACGACCTATTTCTCCAAAGTTTCAAGAACACTCATTGTTGAGTTGATCCACCGCAAATAGGCATTCAACGCCGACCGTAACGCAACTGTGCCCTGCGCTTCTACCGTCAAAACACAGGTTAAATCTTCTTGAGAGATAGTTACCTTAGAACGAGAATTTTGGCTACCGATCTCGGGCGTCAAAGAGTTTATGAGTGCCTGTAGTAGCTTTCCTGATTTAAACGGCAAACGAACAGTAGCCTTTGCAGTCACCACCTGTTCTCTCACCTAATAATAATAGAAAAGAACTTAAAGAAATACGTTAAAGCAAATACAAGATCAGAGGAATATAAAGAAAGGTTTTATGCGGTCTCTTCTTCAGTGACCGGAGTGGTTGCTGCCTGCAGACCTTTTGCGGCACGCTTAGCGACGGCGCCGAGTTTTGTTGCTGGCAAGTAGGCTCCACCAGTGAAGGTAAGGTTACATTTTCCACATTGCCAAACACCCACACTTTTACGCTTTACTTTAACGAAACCGCATTGGGGACACCTGTGCTCTGTCTTTAAGCCAGCTATAACTTTGATGTAGCGTTTCCTGACTGTTGCACCGTAACGTGTTCCTAGACCTCTTGTTGAACCAACTTTCTTTGTTCTTGCCATTGACTCTTTCACCACTTGAGTTTCTTGCGCAATTCAGCAGCTTTTTCTTGAGCAAGCCTCGAAGCATCTATTATCTGTTGCGGTGTAAAATACCCTGAGCCGCCTTTCTGAACCGCACAAATGCTACCTTCTTCGTTTATAGCAAACGAGATACGCGCGTCCATTACCTGCTCTTCTTCCAAACCCAAATCTAACAAAAGCTTTTCGCCTACTTTCCCAACAGTTATTGTTATCGGTCGACTTTTCAGAGGTAATGGTGTGTAGCCTTGCTTGATTATCACTTCGCCATCTTTGATTTCGTAGTTGGGCATTTTTGTGTTAATAAGAGCGGAAACGGCTGCTAAAGCAGATGCGTCGATAAGGTTCCCATCATGATTGAGTACATAGACATCCACGAAAACCACAAAAACCTTCTTGCCAGCTTCGATACAAAGTTTCTCGTTATCTATGGCTTTTGACTCACGGATTCCACGGTCAACAATTCGGGCCAGTTCAATAGAGCTTTCGTCAGGTGGACCAGGTTCAAAACTCGCTGATGCTAAAGGAACAAGTTCCGCATTTACGGTTAAGACACCTTCGTTTGGCGTATCTGGAAAGGGCTCGCCAGTTTCAATTTTCACGCCAACAAGAACATCAGTTTTTCCCAGCAAAAGCCTGGCTGAGCCTTCCGCACGTTCAATCAAACCTTCTTCAACCTTTAAATCTCGAAAATCTGTTAGGCCTCTACCATCAACACGTTTACCCTTCTCTATTAGAAGAACGAGCTGTTTTTGCCGAACTTTGGTTATTAAGGTGGACATTACTCTTCACTTTCCTCCTGAGTGTCTTCTTTAATATGCATATACTTAGTTTTCAACGCTTCTTTCTGCACAGCATAAATTTTTTTGCATCCATCAATCGCCATGTTCACGGCTTTTTCAAACTCGACCGGTGTGAGAATTCCATCCATCTGAAGCAAAGTCACAGCGTTCAAGTTGGGCATGTAAGCCACGGGAACATCCGCCACACCCAGTTTATCTTCAGCGTCGTAGAGATCTAAGACAACGGTGTCATCAACTTTGCCTGCTGCACATGCAACCACAAGGTCACGCATAGGTATACCTGAATCCGCCAAAGCTAAAGCAGCCGCCGTGATGCTTGCACAGCGAGTCCCGCCGTCAGCTTGCAAGATTTCCACGAATATATCGATTCCTGTACGTGGATACATCTCCAAGAACAGTGCAGGTTCGAGGGCTTCGCGGATGACCTTGCTTAACTCCACTTCACGCCGTGAAGGAGCAGGCGATTTGCGTTCTTGAACACTGAACGGCGCCATGTGATATCTACATCGTAAAACCATGCGGTCTGGACGTGATAGATGTTTGGGGTGCATTTCACGTGGTCCAAAAACTCCGACCAGGATTTTGTTTTTCCCATGTTCAATGTATGCTGAACCGTCAGCGTTTGGCAAAACGCCCACTTCAAGTTTTAGGGGTCTTAACTCGTCGGCTTTTCTGCCGTCAAGTCTTATACCTTTTTTGTCAATTAATTTTTCTTGTTTATCATTCAATTTTTGTTTTCCTCCCTTTTAGCTTTCGCCTCTTTGAGCAACTGAGTAATACGGTCGGTTAAGCCTGAAGTGTGGGATTCGTCCTCAATTTTTTGGATAGCTGCCATGGCAAGTTCCTCATCAGCAAGGTTTTTTCCAGTGACCAAGACCATACCGTTTAGACCGAGTATTATTTGGCAGCCTGTTTCTTGCTTAATCATGGAAATCATAGAGCCTTTTCTGCCTATAACTCGTGGAATTTTTGTAGGTGTAACGCGCATAATTTGTCCTCGGGTGATTTTTCCCAATCCTGGTTCACCGACTGTAAGTTGTGGGTCGTGGGCACGGTCATAGGAGGCGATTTTTGCAACAATTAGGTCTCCTGCGTCGAGGACTTGGCTAAGTTCGTCGTTTTGCGGTTTAAATGGTCTGTTGAGTACGTCTGAGGCACGTAGAAGCGCGCTGTAAGGCGCTTTTATGTCGACTGTCCAGCCATTGAATCCAACTTCTATGACTGAACCGATGACTATATCTCCTGGTTTTGGAGTGTAAAATGCTCTTAGAGCGACTACGTTGACTTTTTTGTTTTCGCAATCAACAAGTCCTATTCTTGCGGCAAATATTTTACCGCCCTCAATGTATGTATTTTCTCCAGCTTGGTAGTCGCCTTCTGCAAGGAGTTCTCCTGGCGTTACCAGCTGCTTTTCTTCAAAAAAGGTTGGCATATTTTATGGTTTCCTCCGTTTTATTCATAGTTGGTTTTTCAAGTTGGTTAACTGATAACTTTGGCTTCTCCTGACCCCTTGGTTGAGTCTCCTAGTTTGTTGAGGAAAGAGGCATAGCTTCCAGCAGGCATTTCCAAAACGCCCCACCAGGAACCGTCAGAACGCCATTCTTCGCGTTTAATGGCTCCATAGGCTTTGATGGCACCGTAGGCGCGTACTGCATAAGTTGCTGGTATTGTGACTGCTATTTGGAGTTGCTCCACTTTGAGTGGGAGAATTGGGCGTAGGAGCTTTATAATGTCGCGAGCTTGCTCTTCTATTGATTTGTAGGGATCTATGGGGTAACGAATTTGTTCCATAGCGTTTTCAATGCGCATAGGTGGATGAGGAAGGTTAGTTTTTGGGTCGACTGCTTGCCGGCTAATGTAGTCGATGATTTGCTTTCTTTTATCTTCAACCATTTTGCGTCTCTGTTCGGTTGTAAGTTGTAGTTGACCCTTTTTTAGAATAATGTCAGCAATCTTTAAGGCATCGGTGATGCCGAAAACTTTACGTAAGTTATCTTCCGCTGCGCGCGTACCTTTGTTGGCATCTGAATAAATTGTTTCAGCTACTAAGACCTCGGTAATACCCGCGATTTTTCCATTACGGTAATCTAGGGCTTTTTGGGGTTTAACGAGGATTTCAAAATGCTCGCTGTCTTTTGTTAATCGCGCAATTGTAAACTTTTCACTCATTAATTTTTCACTTGCCCGAACCCAGCTGTTTTATTATGCCGTCTACAGCTTCGTCGGGGAGCATTTCAAGTTTTTTAGTTTCTGCGGGTATAACCGCGACTTTGATGCGTGGAGGAAGCTGACGGGCCTCGAGGGCTTTTGTGAGGCACTTGATTGCTAGTTTCTCGGCTTGTTCAAGTGTCATGTCTTCTCTGTATTCTTCTTTGAATAGAGCCAGCACCGTTTCTCTACCTGCTCCGAGAGCTGTAGCTTTGTAACCGCGGTATGTGCCACTGGGGTGGGTACCGAAAACACGCGGACCTGTTTTGTCAACTCCAGCGAATATTATGCTAACACCGAAAGGTCTGACTCCTGCGTGTTGGGTGTACATCTGCTGGATGTCGCATATTCTCTTGGTTACAACTTCTGTGTCTATGGGTTCGTCGTAGGTGAGTTTGTTGCTTTGAGCGTATATCCGAGCTTGGTCAATTAGTATGCGTGCATCACTGCTCAGACCGACGATAGCTGCCCCAATATGTTCGTCCACCCTGAAAATTTTCCATGAGTATTGGGCTTCTTCTAGGGGTTCAATGTTTTCTTCGGCAGCTAACACTACACCTTGAGCGCATTGGAGACCAAGTATAGTTGCGCCTCGATTAACGAGCTCCATAGCGTATTCAACTTGGAAGAGCCTTCCATCTGGGCTAAAAACGGTTATCGCACGATCATATGCTCCTGGTGCTGCAAATACGGACATAATTTTAACCTCTGTACACTCTTTTCACTATTCGCTGATTCTCATGGAATAACCACACTAAAAACCTTTCCTTTTAAATGAGTAAGTATTTTTGGTGTTCCCCGTTTGATGTTTGGTTGGCACATTTAGTTGATGGATTGATTTGGTATTGCTTAGACCACTGACTTTTGAGATACAATGCCCCTACATAAAGCTTGTAGCACCCGTGGTATCTACCGTTTTTTCATTATTGTCTTCCCGTTTATCGTGGATAAGGCTTATTTAATGGGTGTTAGTTGTTTTGTGAATATGGAAGAATGAAGTATGAGTGACGACCTCTCAAAATTACCGCCTCAAGTACAAGAACGCCTCCTCAGGCTCCAACAGCTCCAGCAAACTCTGCAGACAATCCTGCAGCAAAAACAGCAAGTTGAAGCAGAAACTGCCGAGATTGACCACACCTTAGCAGAATTACAAAAAACCTCGGATGATGCAATAATCTACAAGGCTGCGGGTTCGCTTCTAATTAAATCAGACAAAGCGAAAGTTACCGCAGAGTTGACTGAACGCAAAGAACTCCTTGGCACCAGAAACACTGTCCTGTCACGGCAAGAAGAACGTATGCGCAACCAACTCAAAGAAGTCCAAACTAAACTGCAAGAGGATCTCAAACCCGTTTCCACCCCGTCTTAAAACTGGAGAGGAAATGCATATGGTGGAACTTGGCATACCCGAGTTAACCACCGAACAATTTGAAGAGGCTTGTACAGTAGCTGAAAATGCTGCTCGTAAACTTGTTTTATCCCGGGTTGCACAAAAAGTTTTAGAAAAACTGGACATAAGCGTGGAAGCTGAGGGCCTAAAACCCATAAATTTCACGGTTGAAGTGGAGTTAGAGCTGGCCAAAGAAGTAAAAGATGTAAATCAACAAGAACTTGCAGATGAAGCTGTGAAAAAGGCTTTTGAAGCCATTGAAAACTACCTGAGAAAGCTAAAACATGACAATCTCTAACATACTCAGAATTCTTGAGGACGCAAAAGCTCAACAAGTATTGCTTTTGTGCCATCATAATAGTGACCCAGATGCAATATGTTCTGCATACGCTTTGCAGAACCTTTTAAAAAAGGTCAAACCTGAGATCACCACAGAAATTGGGACTGGACAAGGAATAAACAGACTTGCCAAAAACATCGTCCAAAACCTGCCTATAAAAATTAACCTAAAACCTGATGTTGATAAAGCCCAAGTCATAATTTTGCTGGATACAAACACAATTCAGCAACTTGGAGATATCGTGGAAAAAGTCGCCAAAACCACCTCGCCTATCATCGTCGTTGACCATCACGCAGTCCACCCTGAAACTAAAAAGCTATGCAAACTTTGCATAACTAATGAAGATGCCTCCAGCACCTGTGACATAATCTACAACTTCTACAGAGAACAAGACATAAGACCTGATCAAAACACAGCCAAAGCACTATTTTTAGGTATGGCTTTTGACACAAGACACTTTGTTTTGGCAAACTCTGCTACCTTCAAAGCTATAAGCTACCTAGTCGACAGCGGCGTGAACGCTCAAGAGTGCCTCTCAATGCTCTCAATTTCAATGGATTTCAGCGAAAGGGTTGCCAGAATTAAAGGTTGCAGGCGAGCCAAATTACTCAAATTGGGCGATTGGATAATTGCTCTTTCACATGTTAGTGCCTACCAAGCATCCGCAGCCCGCGCGTTGACCGATTTGGGGGCTCACATGGCTGCGGTGGCAGGACAAAAAGGGGACAGCATAGAAATCAGCTTAAGGTGTACCCGTGAATTCAGCGAAAAAACAGGCATCCACCTCGGTAGAGATATAGCTAAACCTTTGGGAGAACACCTCAAAGGCATGGGTGGCGGACATGCGATGGCCGCAGGTGTTAACGGAACAGGGGACATCGACGGCGGATTGAAGTGGTGTCTGCGGCTTTTAAAGGAAAACTTAGCTAAAAATGAGTAGTTACTCTTAAAAGAAGCAAGCGCGTGCCTAAATTAGGCAGGCATAAGAAAATGCCCATCATAGAAACAAAAAACCTAAGCTACACTTACCCAAGTGCTTCGCGCCCCGCTATATTGGATGTCTCCATAAAGGTAGAAAAGGGAGAATTTGTCCTTATAACGGGTCCAAGTGGTTGTGGGAAAACCACTTTATGCCGAACCTTCAATGGACTTATACCGCATTTTTATCAGGGCGAACTCAAGGGCGAAATCATTGTAGCAGGTAAAGACGCAAAAAATCATCCGACGGTGGAGATGGCTGAACATGTAGGGATGGTTTTTCAGAATCCAGAAAATCAGCTGTTCGCTTTAAGCGTGGAGAAAGATGTAGCATTTGGGCTGGAAAACCTTGGTTTCAGCAGGGAAGAAATGCGTAAACGAGTCAATTGGGCTCTCAAATTGGCAGGCATTTATGATTTACGTGAAAGGTCACCCCATGAAATGTCTGGGGGACAGCAGCAGAGAGTAGCCATCGCAGCGGTTCTTGCGATGCAACCTGAAATCATAGTGTTAGATGAACCGACCAGCTTTTTAGATCCGCTAAGCGCCGAAAAAATTTTTGAGGTTATTTATGACCTGAACCAGAAACTTGGAATAACAGTTGTGTTAGTGGAGCACAGACTTGACCTGACAGCCAAATACGCGGATCACATCATAATTATGGACGAAGGCAAAATATGCTTCGACGGCAACACCCGAGAAGTTTTAAGCAAACAGGAAACCCGCCTTATAGGTGTAGGCATACCAAAGGCAACTCTGCTTTATGAGATGCTCAAAAAAGAAGGTGCCAGACTGAGCAACAAGACACCACTGTGTTCAAGAGAACTGGCGGATATTATTCAGGAGGCACTGAAGTAAAATGCTGGTTGTTGAAGACGTACAATTCACCTATCCCAGCGGCGTCGAAGCACTCAAAGGAGTATCTCTGACTGTGAAAGATGGAGAGTTCGTTGCTATAATGGGACAAAATGGCGCAGGCAAAACTACTCTGGTTAAACACTTCAATGGATTACTTAAGCCCACCCGCGGTTCCGTGCGCGTAAATAATGTTGACACATCCAAGTCGAGCGTTGCAACACTGGCCCGTCATGTAGGGTTTGTTTTCCAAAATCCTGACCACCAATTGTTCTGCGAAACCGTAGATGACGAAATTGCGTTTGCCCTGAAAAATTTTGGTTACGAACAATGCATAATAGAGAAAAGGATAACGTGGGCAGTAAACTTGCTCGGGTTGAGCCAGTACCGTAAAACGTCGCCCTTTATGCTAAGCGGTGGAGAACGCAAAAGGGTAGCTCTAGCCTCGGTGTTGGCTTGGGATCCGCAGATTTTGGTTTTAGATGAACCTACCATCGGTCAAGACCACAGACAAAAAGAGAATTTGCGTCAGTTTATAATGCAGTTGCAAACCCAAGGCAAAACTATCGTTATAGTTACACATGACGTGGAATTTGTGGCAGAATGCAACCCTAGAGTTGTACTTATGAGGGAAGGAAAAATTTTGGCAGACGGGCAAGGCAAACAGATTCTTACGAACCCGACGTTGTTGGAGCAGGCTTCAATTGTGCTACCACAGATTGCACAGATTTTCAAGCATTTAACGACACAGGGGTTCCCAGTCAATATTATTGACATTTACGAAGCAAAGAATCTGCTTATGGAAAAGCTGGAGGAAAGAAAACATGAGTGTCTTTGACGGCTTAAAGTTCCGCAAGATCTACTCGCCTGTCCACAATCTGGATCCTCGTATGAAATTCATTTACGTCATCATCGTCTTCGCTGTAGCCATAATCTTCAGCAGCATGATCCCTCTTGTATCGTTGTTTCTCATGCAGGTTCCATTTGTGATGTTAGCGCGAGTACAAAAACAGTGGTTGCGCTCACTAAGAGGCGCCATGTTTTTGGCGTTGTTCATATTTTCTATAAATATTGCGACCAACTTCTTCACCCAAGGTTATACTTTGAACGCAAAAAACATTGAAGACGCCGCCACAATGACAATGCGGTTTTTGGTTTTAGTAGAGTCGTTCTCAGTATTCTTTCTGACCACTTCACCTGACCACCTAGGGTTAGCTTTGGAGCAGTCAAAAATACCCTATGAGTTCTCATTTGCCTTCACTACAGCGGTTCGCTTCGTACCCGTCTTAGCTGAGGAAGCACAAACCATTATGGACGCACAAAAAGCCCGAGGCTTGGAACTTGAGAAAGGCAATTTTCTAAAACGCATACGTAACTACGTTCCCGTGCTTATCCCATTGATTGTAAGCGCTATCCGCAGAAGTCTAGAGTTGGCAGAAGCTATGGAATCTCGGGCGTGGGGCGCCACCAAAAAGCGCACTAACCTCTACGAGTTGAAGTTCCATCGAGGCGACTATGTGCTGCTAGCGCTAACCATTGGAGTTCTAATTGTCACTATCTACGCCTTCCTTTACGTTCCAATCCCAACTATACGCAGCTTCTTT
Organism: uncultured Candidatus Bathyarchaeia archaeon; assembly: GCA_964582085.1. GTDB lineage: Archaea > Thermoproteota > Bathyarchaeia > Bathyarchaeales > Bathycorpusculaceae > JADGNF01. Next base: position 44,593 of record CAZOPV010000005.1, read on the forward strand.
GGATTCCCGTAAGCAAGTCTATATCCAAAGTGGATGCCTATGAGAGATTCGGGAAAATTTTTATAAAGTTACAGCACCCTCTGCGGTTCAATGAACTCCAAATGGATTGTGATTTTTATTATTTCTATGTTGGTTACGCCAGTTTTTGTAATCAGGAGTCCTTTTGCTGGAGCCCAACATGTGCAGCGTGCCACGCCCGATGTTTTTGTAGGGATTGATATAGCCTACAATAATTATACGGAAATCAAAAGTTTAATCGACGAAGTCAACGCCTATACGAATCTACTAATCATTGGATGTACAGCAATAACATACAATCAAACATTACTAAACGAAATATGCGAGTATCTACACGAGAAGAACATGTCGTTTATTATCTATCGAGACTGGCTACGCCGAAACAGCACAGAATGGTTTTCCTTCTGGGTTGAAAACGCAAAAACACGCTGGGGAGACAAATTTTTGGGATTCTACTACAGCGATGAACTTGGAGGAAAACAACTTGACCGCCACGAGCATTTAACTGTCAACCAAGCTGTTGACGCACATGATGCTGCAGAACAATTCACTGAAACAGTGAGCAGTCAGTTAAGACGCTTTAAATTAACCTATAACAGCTCAACATCTATACCGTTGTTAACTTCTGATTATGCGCTTTACTGGTTTGACTACAAAGCAGGATACGATACGGTTTTGGCGGAATTTGGCTGGAACTACAGTAGGCAACTGAATGTGGCTCTTTGTCGTGGAGCCGCCAACCTACAAAACAAAGAGTGGGGAGTCATGATAACTTGGACCTACACCAAGCCGCCCTATATCGAGGGGGGTAAAGAATTATACGAAGACATGGTTTTTGCGTATGATAACGGCGCTAAATATATAGTAATTTTTGATGCAAACGAAGAATACACAGCAGGGATACTAAGGGAAGAACACCTACAGGCGATAAAACAGTTCTGGCAATACGTCCGAGAAAAACCAAAAAAAGCACTATAACGGATGGAGTAGCGTTTGCTTTGCCTAAAGACTACGCATATGGCTTTCGAGGACCAAACGACAAAATATGGGGACTGCGGGAAGCCAACCAATTTTCCTTAGAACTCAGCATACACACCGACTACTTACTGAAAAAGTATGGAACAAAACTGGACATAATCTACGAAGATGGATTACAAGAGAACAAAAGCTACAGTTACAGCAAAATTATTTATTGGAGTGAACTTGGTTTGCCACAGTATCCATACCCTTCTCCTTCAACCACACCAAGACAAATAACAACATCAACTCCTTTGCCAACGCAAACTCAGCCCAATGACTCACCTGCACGAATAGATACAATGATGCCACTCGAAGACCACAGCCTTTTGATGGCTACCACAGTCATCGTTTGCGCTACCGCTTTAGCACTATGGGTGGTACTTAGAAGAAAAAGCAGGAACCATAAGTGGCAGCTTTTTTAGCTACAAAAGGCACATCAAAATGAACAAACAAGGAGAAGATAATTTTGGCTGACTACCCACGTTTTGGGCCTTCAGGTGTCCCGCCCATCTTCAGACTCATGGGAGCAAAACTGGCGGACGTACCAAGACTTTTAAAAGTTGAGGGACTGGACGCTTTCGAGTATGAGGCAGTTAGGTGGGGACAATCACCACAGATCAAACGTGAAGACGCACAAGCTCTAAGGGCGGCGGCAAAGAAAAACGATGTCTTACTTAGCCTACATGGATCCTACTTCATAAATCTATCAGGGGAGCAAACAGTAGTTGAAGCAAGCAAGAGACGGTTAATTGCATGTGCAACAGCCGCGGAGTGGATGGGCGCGTATGTTGTGGTTTTCCACTCAGGCTTCTACGGGCACAACAGTAAAACTGAAACATACAAGAAAATAGTGGACGCCATTCGTGATGTCATCAAAACCCTCAATGCCAACGGCATCGAAAAAGTGAAGTTGGGCCCTGAAACAATGGGTAGACATAGCCAATTTGGCAGCTTAGATGAAATACTGAGCATTTGTCAAGAAATCGAGCGTACCCAACTCGTCATTGACTGGTCGCATCTACACGCACGAACAGGTGGTGGACTCCGAACGGTGGAAGACTTCCGCAACACCGCAGTCAAAGTTGAAGAAAAACTTGGCACAGAAGCCATGCGCAACATGCATTGCCATTTCAGCAAAATCGAATACACCTATAAAGTGGGAGAGCTCCGCCACCACATATTAGACGCGGTAGAATTTGGACCTGACTTTGAGAAACTGGCTGAAGTCATCATTGATTTGGGAATGCGCCCATGCATAATTTGTGAAACCCCCATTTTGGATGTGGATGCCAAAAAAATGCAAGAAATACTCAGAAAAACCACAAAGAACCGAAGGGACTAAAAGATTGTTTCATATTTAGAGCCTAAATTTGAGTAAATTAAAAAAATATTTTAGAGAAAATATACGGAAATCTAAAAGAAAAAAGCCGGTTTAATAGGCGTAGACTCTGCCGTAGGGTCTATGAGAGTAAGGCACTATCTTCATGAAGTTTTTGCTTAATACTTCGTCAAAGTCGGCTTTGAAATAGCTGCAGAACTCTCTCACCAGACCCTCTATAATAAGAAGGTCTCCCTTGTCTACTTCGGTAATCTTAACTTCTTTTCCCAAATGTGTAACGTTGCCACGAACGTAAATTACACCTGCATGCATACCTGTGCCTACGAACCGTGACTTGTGCTGTTCTCCATTTTTGAGGGTTAAGCCTAGCACAATCAATACGCCTCCTGCCATGTATTCGCCCAAGAAGTCCATTGCGGTTCCACCCACCACTAAGTAAGGTTTCTTGTCCATGTATTCTTTCATGTGTATACCGGCCCTGGCGCCTATGTCGTCCCGTATGAAAACTTTGCCCCCGCGCATACCGTAACCTGTGATGTCGCCTGCTCTGCCATGAACCACAATTTTGCCTTCGTTCATTGTGTTTGCTATACAGTCTTGGGCGTTGCCGTGCACTGTTATGTGTGGACCGTTCATTAAAGCCGCTAGGTCATTTCCTGGTGTGCCGTAAATGTCGATTGACATGTTAGTTTTCAAGTTGGTTCCGATGTATCGTTGACCGTAAACGCCATGTAACTCCACTTTTTCTGCACCATAACTGTCAAGCGTCCGTAGTAGGGAGTTTAGTTCTCTGTAGTGCAAGTCTTCAGCGTTTACTCTCCAAACCTTATCAGTTAAAGTCAAGCGTGAAAGAAGCCTCGAGTCAAGTTCAGCTAACATTTTTTCCTGTGCAACCATCTTTATTCACCAGCCATTTTTACACCTAAAATTTTCAGTTCTGTATCGGTCATGTTTACGCCACGCAGATGTAAACGGTTACCCCGTAAGCTTTCAATTGCGTTTATGCCCATTCCGCCCATTATTTCTTTGATTTCCATGCTCCAGCCTCTTAGCAGATTCACCAGCCGCTCCGCGCCAATCTCAGGGTTAATTCTTTTGCTAATCCACGGATCACTGGTAGCGATGCCCCATGGACATTTACCCGTGTAACACCTCTGGCAGACTGTGCAACCCAATGCAATCAAGGCTGCGGTAGCAATGTAAACAGCGTCAGCACCCAAAGCTATGGCTTTAACGATATCACCGCTGCTTCGGAAACCACCAGCCGCTACAATTGAAGCTTTGTTACGTATGCCTTCATCACGCAATCGTTGATCCACGCTAGCTATGGCTAATTCAATGGGTATTCCTACGTTGTCACGAATAACTTTTGGGGCAGCGCCCGTAGAACCACGAACACCGTCCAAAGCGATGATATCGGCTCCTGCCCTAACTATCCCACTTGCAATCGCTGCGACGTTGTGGACAGCCGCAATTTTAACCGAAACAGGCTTAGTGTAATTCGTTGCTTCTTTCAGAGCGTAAATCAGTTGCCTCAGATCCTCAATTGAGTAGATATCGTGTTGAGGGGCAGGAGACAAAGCGTCGGTACCAACAGGAATCATACGTGTACGTGCAATATCTTCAGTAACTTTTTCGCCTGGGAGGTGCCCACCAATACCAGGTTTTGCGCCTTGACCGATTTTAATTTCTATGGCAGCACCTGCATTTAGATAATTGGAGTGAACCCCGAAGCGGCCTGAAGCCACTTGAACGATGGCATTCTCTCCATATTTGTACAGTCGTGAGTCTAAACCGCCCTCACCTGTGTTAAAATAGGTACCAGACCTCGTTGCAGCACGAGCCAAAGACTCGTGGACATTCAAGCTGATTGCGCCATAGGACATAGCGGAAAACATTATTGGAGTTTCCAGCGTCAGTTGTGGCGCAAGCTTAGTTTTTAGTTCTATGTCTCCGTCTTCAAACTCTATTTCCAGAGCGTCAGCTTTTGCGCCAAGGTAAGTTCGGAGCTCCATAGGTTCACGCAGGGGATCAATGGAAGGATTGGTAACTTGGCTGGCATTAAGCAACAACCTTTCCCAGTAAGTCAGGTGAGGTTTGTCTGCACCCATACCTGTTAGGAGAACACCACCTGTTTCAGCTTGTTTTTTGATGTCCTTTATGATTTCAGAAGACCAGTTAGCATTGTCACGAAAAGGACCAGGATTCTTCTTTATGCTCAGAGCATGCGTAGGGCACATAGTTACGCAGCGTTGACAGTTAACGCAGTTTTCGTCTTTGCTTCGTATGACGTCGTCTTGGGCATCGTAGCTGTGCGTCTCGTAAGTGCACTGGTTTACGCAAACTTTGCAACGAATACATTTCTCTTCGTCACGTTCCACTATAAATTCTGATGGTAAATAACTCTTCACGGCTACGGCGCCTCCACTTTAGCTGCGATTTCTGCTAGTTTTTTTTCGCCAACTCTGCCGATGACGGGCTCGCCACCTCGCGGGGCCCAAAGTTTATCCAGCTTAGGCGAAACCAAGCGTATAGCGGCTTCTTCAGACGATAAATAAAGCATTTCGCCACGTGTAGCTGCTATCAAAGGACGCAACTTAATTCGGTCAGTTAAACCGATCATCTCGCCATGATGTGCAACAATAATGCTGAAAGGCCCATTCATCAACAAGCTCCCATACGTTTGACGTAAAGCTCGGAGGACATCACGGCGCTTTGGCTCAAAACCGTCAATTTCCGACCAGAAAGAGGCAGCCAAAATCTGCGAAACCACTTCTATGGGTAAGCGCTGACGCCGCATAAGCAAATCAACGGCGTATGCTAACACTTCAGTGTCGGTTTGTAAGGTGCATTTGTAACCGTACATTTCCAGATATCGGCGATTAATGCCGTAGCTTGACAACTCACCGTTATGTACCACGGTCCAGTCCAAAATGTTGAATGGGTGCGCACCGCCCCACCAACCAGGCGTATTAGTCGGAAACCTGCCGTGGCAACTCCAAAGGTAACCGTAGTAGTCTTCGAGACAGAAATACTCTGCTATGTCTTCAGGGTAACCGACGCCTTTGAAGACACCCATGTCTTTACCACTGGAAAACACAAATGCTTTACCAGTTTCGGTGTTTATACGCATAACCGCCTGTATGACCCATTCGTCTTCGGATAGGTTTTTAGGTCTACGTTTTTTGGGCTCAACAAAGTAACGCCACATCAGTGGGGGATCAACGACGTTGGCGACTTTGGTTTGCATTTCTTCATCGTAGATTATATTAAAACACGAAGCCAGTACCCTGTCGGTTTTCTCCTTTGCATCTTTACTTAGGTACATTATATGTAAAGCGTAATAGTCTTTAAAATCAGGATATATGCCATAAACTGCAAAGCCGCCACCTAAGCCGTTGCTGCGGTCGTGCATGTTTGAGATGGCTTTAACAGGAGCCTCTGAGTTGAACCGTTTACCGCCGAGGCTCATCACGCCAAATATAGAGCAACCTGCAAAATCTTTGTCTTGGTTGAAAGGGCTTATGATTTTGTGGTCAAGTTCGTTCACATTATCCACCTATGTTCATATCTTTTCTTATTGTTTCAGGCAAGGTGGCAAGACTGAAGGCTTCACTAAGTAGGGCTTGCTTGAAATTTTTCACGTTAATCTTGTTTTTAATGAGGTAAAAGAAGATGCCTGCCTTTTCGATGTCGGTCACAAAAGTCATCCCCACGATTACGTTGTCTTTGAGCACAAGTTTCTTGTAAACCTTCGTCTCAGCAGAGTGTGTACATAGTACTTCAAAGGCGGTTGCGTCTTTTGGGTTAGCTAAACCTATAGAAACAATAGGTATACCGAAGTATTTGAGGGAACTCATATTGGTGCCACCTGGGTATTCAGTTTTTTTGCCCGCCATGTTGTAGCCCGCGACTTTACCTTCCAAAACTGCAAGAGGCCACAGAGGTAGCAATCGGTTCTGGTTTAAAACGAAATCGTAGACTTCTGCAACATCGCCGCCGGCGTAAACATCAGGAACCGTAGTTTGCATATATTTGTCTACAAGTATACCCCGGTTTGTCTTGATAGCGGTACCAACAACAAGTTCAGTGCGGGGGATGACACCGATGGCAATTATAACACAATCGCAAGACACTCGGTGGTTGTTAGTCAACAACACTCCACCGACAATGTTGGGATTTTCGGTTTTGCCAATTATACTTTTCACTGATTGACCTGTGATTATTGTGACGCCTGCATCTTGGATTATAGCCGCAACTAAGTCGGAGGCGGTGGGGTCAAGAATAAGACTTAGGATTTTGTCTTGTAACTCCACCAGAGTTACTTGTAAGCCACGGTTGGTGAGTGCCTCAGTAATACTTATGCCGATTAATCCTGCACCGATGACAACGGCTGTTTTAGCCTGCATAGCTTCGATTTTTTCGACTAATCTTTCAGCATCACGCAAGCTGGTGAATGTGAAAACTCCGTCCTTATCTAAACCATCCATTTTGGGCACAAAAGGTTTACCGCCAGTTGCAATGAGAAGCTTCTCATAGGCGATTTTAGCGTCATTTTCCAAAGTAACGAATTTTTTGGTGGTATCCAATTTGACGGCCCGTTGTCCAATTAATATTTCAACTGAATACTTCGCCCAAAATTTGTCATCATGGGTTTTCATTTTCCCCAAGTCTGCTTTACCGCTTACAAAATCGGAAATCATAGGACGAGAGTAGGGCGTGCAGGTCTCTTCAGATATGACAGTAATTGTACCTACTGGGTCCACTTCCCGTATAGCCTCAACCGCGCCTGTACCTGCCGCACAAGCCCCGACTATAACATATTTGGACACTATACTGTGCCCTCCTTACATTCTAAAGCGCCATTGGGGCAACTGGCAACACACGCTGGTATAGCCAGATCGGCGCAGGCGTCACATTTTGCTACTATTTTACCTGAAATGTCTGCTTTTATCGCGCCATATGGACAAACCATTATACAAGTCCAGCACCCGATACATTTGTCAGGGTTATGTTTGACAAGACCGGTTTTTTCATCTCGTTTCATTGCTCCTGTTAAGCAAGCTACTGCACAAGGAGCAGTATCGCAGTGTCTGCACTGTATTGCAAAGGATATTGGTTTATTCATTTCTAAACGTACACGGCTTATAGGTCTGGGGTATTCGCGGTTATAGGCTTTAACAGGGTCTTTTGATTTAGAGTGTTGTACAATGCAACCTACTTCGCATAATCCACAACCCATACAGTGCACTTGTTTTGCGACAATTCTTCTCATTTTTTTATCCCGTTTTTAGCGCTTATTGTTGGTAAGTATTGAGATGTAAAGTTCTACATCCGTTGTACATAAAATTGAACTGCTTACAGTTGTTTGTTTATTTGATTTTGTTTGCAATTTACATGTGTTTACTGACACTTTACTCCCCCAAGTATATTTGCAGTCCTTTAGTGGTACATATTTCTATATAACTTTGATGAAAATCATTTATGTGTAAGGGAATGAATTATATATCATATATGAAATATATGTACAAGTACAAGTGAGGGCCATGGCAGAAAAAGACTTGGGCTATAGACGAGTCCAATGTACAGGTCGAGGCAGTTATATTATATCCTTACCAAAAGAGTGGGTTAAGGACATCGGGCTAAAACAAGGCAGTGAGATAGCCTTCAATTTAGAATCAGATTCATCCTTGACATTGATTCCCAGAAAAATTAAAGAAAAAACTGACGGCGGTAAAGAAGACAAGCTAAAAGAGTACTACATAAGCGTTGATCCTGAAGAAGACATACAGTCCACATTGCGTTTGATCCAAGCATTATACGTCATCAGTGCCGACGTAATACGAGTACATTTCAAAAAATCACCGAATGCCTCTAAATGTAAGGTTAAAATTAAAAATTTTGCTCGGGATACTTTTCTTGGTTCAGAAGTCATAGATGAAACAGATGACGAAATTACGTTACAAATTTTAATTAAACATACTGAGTTCCCCATAGAGAAAGCAGTGAGACGTATGGCGATCATTGCACTTTCAGCCAACAAGGACGCAATTGCAGCACTCAAAAACAAAAGCAAAGAACTGCTCCAAAGCGTGGTAAACGCACATCACGACGTGAACAGATTGGGATTATACGTCGTACGCCAGTTAAAGTTTGGCATAGAGCATAACATGTATCGCGAGTTGGGATTTCGAACACCAAAAGAATTTTTGCTGTACAGAATTATAGTGAATAACATAAAAGACATAGGCGAAAACGCACTAAATATAATGAATAACTTGGTAACATTCCAAAAACTCATCGACGATCAAGTTCTTTTTATAAAAGAACCACTGGATGAAGAAGTTTATTCTCAGTTGCTCAACTTTAACGCGCTTGCACATCAGTTGTTTGAAGATGCCACCAAAGCCATGTTTAAACGTGACTACAACGATGCAGAATCGTTAATTCCTAAAAGGCAAAGCTATGTAACTTTGGAGAACGACCTTATTCGTCTTATGAGCAGCAAAAAACTTGACCCCAACATGTCACCGATTCTCAGATTAGTGTTGGACAGTTCAAGGCGTATATTAGACTATGCTCAGGATGTTGCGGAATTGACGCTGAACCGAACGGTAGAAGAACTTTGTGCTTCATTCGCACTGAAGTAAGGCGGGGCGCTTATAAACTTACAAAGCTACCACGCTCTTAAAAAGAGGTAAAACGTCAGATAAAGTCTAATTTGAGTCTAAGAATAAAAAAGAAAAGTGGGGGTTGTGTCTATTTTTGTTTTCTTAGGAAAAGTGCTGCAACTACTACAACCATTATGACTACGATTGCTGCAGCTGCAATTATGTAGGTGTCGGTTGGTGGTTGGGCTTCAGGTAATGGTGCAACAGAAGGTGACGCGGTCGGAGTTTGTGTAGGAACTATCGTCGGTGCTGCTGAAGTTGGAGCTACGGTAGGTTGAGGCGAGGGGGCTTGACCAACTGCGATATATGTTGAATCGGTAGAGCCATAGTATGAGTTGCTACCCTCGAAGGTGGCGATAACTTGGTAGATGCCTTCAATTTCAGGGGTCCATACTATGCCGTATTTGCCGTTGATGTCGCTGGTTGCTGTTCCTATGTTGATGAGGTTTCTGTTAGGGTCAATAGCAGTGAGTTTAATAGTAACACCTACAGCGTTGGTTGGTTTTGGTTTCTGCATGTATATGTATTCCATCCAAGCCGCTTGACTTTGATCAGACATCGCAGGAATCGTACTGAATGCCCCGCTAGCCACTTTCGCCTTTGCGCCCGCCGACTGGTCGGTTACTGTTCCTCTGATGATGATGCTTTCTCCTCTGGATATAACTGTGGCTGGAGCATCGACTGTTGTGGCGCTAGGACCTTTACCGATAGCGTATAAGGAGTTGTCATAGTAGTTATAGTATACCAAAACTCCATCAGCAAGAACCGCGGTAGACGTACCTGTTCCACCAGTTTGACCTGACCAACTCAGCATCTTGTAGATTTCCGCTCCTGTAAATGCGTCAACGCAATAAATTGAGTTCCCGCGGTACAGAGGGGTATTTGGTGAGTGCTCGTTGTTAAATGCGTATACTTTGCCGTCGGCTATGGCAGCTATAAAGATTGGTCTGAGACCCCAAGGCGTGTCAATGCCGCTGTTTGTGTTGTTGTATTTCCAGACTAAGTTGCCGTTTGCTGTGTTGATGCATAAAAGTTCTCCGCCGAAACCTTGTACATACAGGTTGCCATAGGCTACTGCTCCTCTTTGGCCTCCCCCTTCACCGCTTCCGTAGTATTGGTAAGCACGGACTGGGATGTTGGTGGGTCCCCAAAGCAAACGCCCAGTGTCTAGACTGTATCCTGAGAACTGCATTGTTTCAACATCAGCCATAAGTATTACGCGGTTTACTGGGTCAATAGGCAAAGTCAAGAATCGCCTTGTGAGGTTGCCTGAGGGTGCGGGATAACTTTGTTTCCAAAGCAGTTGTCCGCGGCTTTCTGGTTTGTCGCTTATAGCCCACATGGTCCAAGGGTCTGGGGTGAACTTATCGCCTACACCCGCAGCAATGGCACTGCTTCTGCCAAGTATTATGTCTCCTGGTAGAATCTGAACAATGGCGGGCGCCGCGTTTCCAGTTAGATCAGCTGTTATCGAGACGTTCCACGAATATGCTTGGCTCATGTTAACGGATTTGCCGTTGGGGCGCCATTGCCAAGCGCTAGTGGTTGTGCCTAAACCTGCATGCAAGCCCATTTGCTCTTTAGTGTTGTTCCACAAAGCCAGCCACCCACTTTTCGTAGCGGTGCTGTAACTGAGGACATAACGCACGATTTCGCCTTTGTCGGTATACACCTCGGTACCTGTCGGTACGCCTGTTTCATTGAACAACCATTTGCCCGTATATGCGTCAAAGCCTTGCCAAGTTGTAACGCCTGCTGATGTAGAGGTCTGCCATAATATGCCACCAACTACACCGTGCTGATTGGGTGATTCGTAACAGTAAAGTTGCCCGAAGGTTGGCGAGGGAATCAAGGATAACGCCGTACTTGTAGCAGAGACACTGTTATTGCGTACATTAATTTCATCGCTGTGCCACAGTACCTCGCCTGTCTTCAAATCAAGGCACGTATAACCTCCGCCTGTGTTTGAGTGCCCAAGCGGCTCAGCGTAGTATACTCTGCCCTGCATGACGATGGCGTTGGTGAATCTGCCCTCGTAAGAGCCACCTGAGTAGAAACCCGCGTCTGGAACTGCACTACCTGTATACCCGGAAACTGGAGCCCAGTTGCCGCCAACGACTCCGCCGAACTCAATTGGACGTACCCAGAGTATGTGTGGACTGCTAGGTCCTTCGCCTGTTTGCCAAAGGTTGTAACCGCCTTTTTGGGCGCCGCGTAACCAGTTAGATGCGATGCCAGACCAATGGACATTGTCGGCGGATATTGGCCGCGTCCAATAATTGGTTGGAAGAGGGTACTCTTCCACTGGAGCCACTGGAGTTTGTTGTACAGTTAAAGTTGCTGACGCAGTACTCGGCAGAAAAGTATCGTTTATGTAGACGCTGTTTGATCCTGGCAAGCCATTGGTGGGATGATAAAGGGAAAGCACTTGTCCTGGATATCTGAACACAAATGTGTACTGACCAAGCTGTGTAGGAGTGTATAACGTGAATGTGGAACCTGTTGGGTCAGAGTCGAATGGACCAAGCGTTTCAGTGGTGCTGTCAGGCTTTGTAATCGTCACAGTGAAGCCACGCCACCTGTCGCCTGCATTTCCAGCAGCTGTAGGAGGAGCCATATGGAGCCACATGACAAGAAATACGTGCTGGTTAACACCTACGGGGTTAGGTGAAATTGCGAGATACGCGTAGGTTGGAATAGATATTGGAGGGGTGCTTGCACTAGCAATTGGGAAAAATGAGAGCATACTGAGGAGTAAAAGAAATGCCAAAGTGATTGCTGCAAGAGTTTTACTGGTTGAGGCTTTTGCCTTATTAACACTATTCTTACTCATTTTGAATCTCTCCAAATCCTATTCGGTATTTTATGTTAAATGCGCATTTAAAACTTTGCAAACACCGAGTCTGCAGCATTTGGGTGATAATTAAAGTTTAGAAAAATGCTTTGTATACTTAATAATTCGCCTAACAACACCCTCTTCAATGAACAAAGCCAGATTATTCTGTTTTTTACAACTTTAAAATAAAGTAGCGGTCAGAAAAATTAGGCGCCAAAAAGTAATTGCAAACAAATTATACAAATTTAATACAGATCAAAGTTACATGAATAAATTTCAAGCCTAAGCATTGATCCAATTTTAACTATTTTTTGAAGCTTACCGCTGCATAGCCCACCACACTGGATTTGTCACCTGTAATGTCTCCGCTAGTTTGGTGACTTAAAAGTTCAGCTCTACGTGCACCTGAGGCTTTGGCATAAGTTATCAAAGCTCCTATCGGCGCGTAACCGCAAGCACTGATGTTTTGATTTTCAAGAACTGTGTAGAATTTATGTTCATCCAGTGCTTCAACAGCGTTTAACGCCGCAAAATCCTTTTTTTCCACCTCTGCCTGCGATTCGTAGTGAGTAAAATCTGAAGAAGCAATAACCACCGCGTTACGGTTCCGCAAAATTGCAGCCAAGGCTTTGCCGATTTCCCTAGCAGACTCCAAGTCCTGCATAAGAAAACAAATCGGCACAAACTTAAACTCGCCATCGTATAGATACTGTAAAAAAGGCAACTGTACTTCAATGGAGTGTTCTTGGCTATGGGCAACATCATCTACATCTAAAACACTGGTTTGCTGCAATAAGTCCTCAGCAACTGCTTTGTCAATTGCTACGTCACCAAAAGGGGTACGCCAAAAACCCTCCTTAACAACAGCCACTCCACTACCGTGGCCTGTGTGGTTGGGACCAAGAATCACCACGGTGTCGGGTTTGCCGTCGGCTGCCAAAGAAAAGTATGCGTTTGCCGCTACAGAGCCAGAATAAACGTAGCCTGCATGCGGGCAAACTAGCCCAACAATTTCGCGAGGGCCATCCATATTGACTTTTGGAAGTTTTTTTGGACCAAAAGAATGGAGAAAACAGGATTCAACCTGAACCTTAAGGGCATCGGCGGCCCACTCGTAGAACATTCCCGCTACAGCTGGGCGCCGAATTTTAGCCATCTGTTTTAGGTATCCTCCTCTTCTGCCCGAGATATCTTTGCTTCGAAATCGTCTATGGTTTCTTTTGGGTTCTGGTCAGGAGGCAGTTCTCCTCTTTCACGAAGTACTTGTCTAGCTAAAAGCCAGAAAATTATGGCTAGGGCACGTCTACCCTTGTTATTAGTTGGAATAACAAAGTCAACACCTGCAAACTCGTTGTCGGTACTGCAAAGCGCTACAATTGGGATGCCTACGTCTGAAGCTTCTTTGACTGCTTGTGCGTCTGCGCGTGGATCTGAAACTACGATGAGTTCTGGGTCTACACGATTAGGGTATTGAGGGTTTGAAAGCATACCAGGTATGAATCGACCTATCAGCGGAGTCGCACCTGTAACTTCACAGAATTTCTTTACTGGTTCATGAGCATAGAGTCTCGTTGCAGCTACAGCTATTTTTGCGGATTCAATGCGAGCAAGGAATTTGCCTGCTACGCGGATTCGGTCGTCAGTTTTCTTGACGTCTAAAACGAACAACCCATCGGGTCTTACACGGTAGATGAAAGATTCCATATCTCGGGTTTTCATTCGAGTCCCGATGTGGATACCCGCAGACAAGAGTGTGTCTCGTGGCAACAGAAGATTTTCACCTTCTACTGGTGGAGCTTCTTGACTTTGCGGGACTGTAGGTTGTTGAGGGTCTGGTTCTGTTTTGGATTCGACAATCTTACTTTCCTGTGCCTCTTGGGGCGCAGTTTCAGATTGCGATTTTTTTATTTCTTCTTCTGACATTGTGTTTTTTCTCCGTTACTTTCAAATTTTCAAGTTTGCCATCTTGGCTCGGTTGCCAAGGAAATGTTCTATTCGGATGAGTTCGTTTAGTTTGGCTATACGTGTACCTTCAACTACGCCAGTTTTAATTATGGGACAACCGAATGCTACAGCCAGATGCGCAATGTGCCAGTCGGTTGTGTCTCCGCTGCGATGAGACATGACGCAAGCGTAGCCGTTGCGTTGTGCGTTTTGGATTGTTTCTAATGATTCGGTTAAGGTGCCGATTTGGTTAACTTTTATGATTATTGCGTTTCCAGCTCCCACTTTGATCCCCTGGCTTAAACGTTCATTGTTTGTAGTAAATAGGTCGTCGCCGCAGATTATGCAGTTTTTGACCTGTTTATTTAGAGCGGCGAAGCTTTTGAAGTCTTCTTCGTGGAAAGCATCTTCAACATAGGTAAGGTGATATTTCTCGATCATCTCTTTAACGTATTCAAGTTGTTCGCTGGCGTCACGCTTTTTTCCTTCGTTTTTGTAGTAGTACACCTGCTCTTTTTCATCCCAAAGAGAAGAAGCTGCTATGTCAACGCCGAAACCACACTCAAAGTCCATTTCGCCGCTGACTTCCTCGCAGGCTTTAGAAATAATTTCAAATGCGGTGTCACCATCGATGTTTGCTATCCAAGCGCCTTCATCGCTTTTGCCTGCGGTGAACAGTTTATCTTTCTTTCTTAAGGCTTCGCCAATTTTTTTGTGAATTTGTGTGTTTGCGGTTACAGCCTCCAGAAAAGTCTCTGCGCCATGAGGGAGGGCGAGAAATTCTTGAATGTCAGGGCTTTTACCACGTGCATGTTGACCCCCGGATATACAATTGCCAAGGGGATAAGGTAGAACGTTGGCGGTGCTCCCGCCGAGGAACTGGAAAAGTAAAAGGCCATGTGAATTAGCAGCTGCTTCGGCATTTGCAAGAGAAATAGCAAACGCGGTATTTCCACCTATAACTTTGAAATTGTTTGTGCCATCAATTTCGTGAAGAGTGCTGTCAATTTCTTCTTGATAGTCCGCGTTTAACCCTGCAAGTTCAGGAGCGATAAGTTCGTCGACTTTTTTTACAGCTTGGTCTACGCCACCGTTAGGGTAATATATGACTTCGGCTTTTCCCCGACTTTTTCCTGCAGGTGCAGATGCTCGACCAAACCCTGAGGTGGTGATTACATCAACTTCTATTGTTTCTTCTCCTCGGTTATTGAAGATTTTTCTAGCTATGAGGTCCTCAATTATTGATGACACGTGTTTTCCTCAGGTGACTATAGCATATTTTTGCTCTTATTTTAGGTTTCGGAGATTAAAATATGGCGTTTAATGTATGCCTTTTGGGCAAAAAAGTTATGTAAGCATATGTGGCTGCTTTCTGCAATAAACCGATGCCCACTTTGTCTGCCAAGCAACTTATTGCTTCTGGAATTTAGCTATAAAGAAACCGTTGCATTGATGGATATGCGGATACAACCGCTGGCATTTATCTAAGCCTCTCAGCCCAGGCGAGCCCATTTTGGGCTCAATCTCAATCAAACTGAATTCTGGATGAACTTGCAAAAAGCGTTCCACAACCATTTCGTTCTCTTCAACAGTTATGCTACAGGTGTTATAGGTTAGAGTGCCTCCTGAAGCGACATATTGAGCACAGCTATTAATCATCTGCCACTGGATTTCAGCCATTTTTTCGATGGATTTTTGATTGAGACGCCATTTAGCCGCGGGAAGTTTAGCGAAGACACCTGTGCTCGTGCAAGGAGGATCCAAAATCACCACGTCGGCTTGCCTATTAAAAGGCAAAGAGAGGCAGGCATCAGCAATTATGGGTTCAGCCATGTTAACCCACATACGTCCCACTTCTTGTCGCCAAGTTTTTATTCTTCGCCTAGAAAAGTCGACGGCATAAATTGAACCTTTATCCTGCATCAATTGCGCAAGATAGGTAGTTTTTGCACCTGGTGCCGAACAAACATCAAAGACTGTTGCCCCTGATTTAGGGTTAGCAGTTTCTGCAGCGAAGCAACTGGCTTTGTCTTGAATAAAAAAGTTGCCAAGGCGGAAACTGTCAGTTCTTGTAAGAGGACGTTTAGAGCTGACAACTTTGAAGGCGTGTTGTAGAGGTTCAACTTTATCCACAATTATGCCGTCAGCATAAAGTTTGTGTAAAAGCGCCTCTTGCGAGCCACGCAGAGTGTTCAGTCGTATGTAGGTGGGCGGTGGATTTAGGTTACCTTTAAGAAAGGCAATGGCGTCGTTGCGACCAAAGAGGTTAAAACAGTACCTTACAAACCACGTTGGATGGAAAGTCTCCAGTGCAACGTGCTCTTCATCAGTTGCTTTGTCCAACAAGGGTTTTATTTTTTGGGTAAGCAAAAAACCGAGTACCGGTTCAACGTACATCAACGTTTGCCAACCTAAAATTGCTCTGCCCAACTTGGCTATGTTCTGAGCTTCTTGCAGATCAGTTTTACCCCAGTTCTTGGCTACACGTGTTTGATAAACGTACAGCCTCAAAAACGCTTGCACACCCATAGTTAACTCGTCAAGAGTTTTAGATGTGAGTTGACTGTTGATAAATTTGTCAATGATGTTCTTATGCCTAACTGTTTCCACGACAAGACCGTAGCCTAAACGGACAGCATCAGGGTTTCGTATGCCCAGTTGTTTGACTACTCGACTGAGGGCCATGTGTTCGCTGATTTTTTGTAGTTCTATCCAACTGAGGGTCTCAATAGCTATGATCCAAGCGTCCTTCAACAAAGCAGTTACACAAATTAAACAGCGGCATACACCTTTAATAAGAATATGATATGTGTTTACCCTATTTTCCACTAAAGATTTTAGGCGTGTCTCATTAAAAGTTAGGAAGGGAAAAGAAACAAGGATGCCGCAGTCCAAAAACTTAGATGCATGGCTCCAGCTGACCAAAAAACCAGCTGAAAAAGACAAAGTGGAAGAAACACAGCAAACCAGAAAAACAGAGATGAAAGAGCACAAAAAAAACCTGCGGCCTTTTCCACCAAAAGCACCTGAAAATTTATCGCCTTCCTATTTCGTTTCAGCTACTTATGATGGGCGACAAAAGAAAGCAGTAGTTAAGCTTTATGAACCTAATGAAGGGAAAATTTACTTCTGGTATGACAACACAGGACATAAACCATACTGCTTAACCAACCTTTCACAGTTTGAACTAGAGAAGATGGACAGGGTAATCACTCATGAAGGTTTTGACCATTTTGAGCATGTAGAGCTGCTTGATGCATTAGCAGACAGAAAAGTTACGGTTACAAAAATCGTAACAAACGACCCACTAGCCGTAGGCGGCAAACCTCAGGGTAGTCTTCGGGAAATTATACCCGAAGAGTTCTCCAAAACCTCCGATACGCCAATGAGGGAAGATGTCAAGGTTTGGGAAGCCAAAATCAAATACTACCAATCCTACATATATGATACCCGTTACTTGCCAGGAATGATTTTTGAAGTTAAAAAGGGTAAACTCACTCAAGTTTGGATAGAGGAAGCAGAAAAAACGATTGCGGCCCTCAAAGCCATCTTTAAAGGTGCAACAAAAGAAGAACTCGGATACATCGAAGAGTGGGCTAGACTTATAGAGTACCCTGCACCCAAGTTTCGCCGTGCCGCTATAGACATCGAAGTTTATGCACCCATATCGTCTCGTGTTCCTGACCCCCGTGAAGCCGCCTACCCAGTGGTTTGTTGCTCTCTTTACGCCTCAGATAATCAAAAGAAAGTGTTGATGCTAAAACGGCAAGGCGTAAAAGTGGGAAACACAAAATTGCCAACTGACGTCGAATTGGAGTACTACGAAACTGAAGAAGACCTCCTCAGAGGCATCTTTGAAATTCTATGGGAATACCCTTTTGTTTTGACCTTCAACGGCGACGACTTTGACTTGCGGTATCTAACTCACAGAGCTACGAACCTTGGGATAGAGAAAAGAGAGATACCTATAGAAGTTGGCAGGAGAGTAAGCCTGCTCAAATATGGCGTGCACATTGATTTGTACAAGTTCTTCTTTAACCGAGCCATCCAAATCTATGCATTTAGCAACCGTTATCGCGATGTCACCTTAAACGATGTGGGCAAAGGCGTTATTGGCTTGGAAAAAATTGTTTGCAACAAAGGCATAGGGGACTTATCATATACTGAGTTGGCAGAGTACTGTTTTCGAGACTCAGAGATCACCTTTAAACTCACTAACTTCGAAGACGAACTTGCCATGAAACTTATCCTTGTCCTAACTAGGATCAGCAGCATGCCTATGGAAGATGTAAGCCGCCAAGGTGTCTCCCGCTGGATAAGAAACTTTATGCACCGCGAACACCGCCACAAAAAAATGCTCATCCCCAACTCACAGGACATACTCACCCAGAAAGGACAAACCGCAACCAAAGCCATAATCAAAGGCAAAAAATATCAAGGAGCCATAGTCGTCGAACCAGTGCCAGGTGTACACTTTAATGTAGCAGTTATGGACTTCCCCAGCCTGTACCCCTCTATTATTAAAGTCTGGAACCTCGGCTATCAATCAATCCTCTGTCCCCATGCTGAATGCAAACGCAATATTATTCCAAACACGCCTCACTGGGTATGCACTAAAAAACGTGCAATGGAAAGCCTCCTCATAGGTTCTCTACGCGATCTGCGTGTGCAATGGTACAAAAATAAAGCCAAAGACAAGACCCTCACAGAAGAGCAGAGAAACTGGTACAAAGTGGCACAAGGCGCCCTCAAAGTCATCTTGAATGCCAGTTACGGCGTCTTTGGCGCAGAAAGCTTTGACCTCTACTGCCCACCCGTTGCGGAAGCTACTGCAGCCATAGGCAGATTCGCTATAACTAAAATACTTGAAAGAGCCAAAACATTGGGCATACAAGTTTTGTATGGCGACACCGATAGTTTATTCTTGAAAAATCCATCGAAAGCGCAGATTGAAGATTTAGTCCACTGGACTGAACATGAACTAAAAATGGGCATAGATGTGGATAAAATGTACAGATACGCCGTTTTCAGTAGCCGCAAGAAAAACTACCTCGGAGTACTTGAAGATGGATCCGTAGATGTAAAAGGTTTAACAGGCAAGAAAAAGCACATTCCAGTTTTCATAAAAGACGCATTTAACCAGATGAAAGACTGTCTGGCACAAGTCAAGACGCCGGCCGAATTCGAGAAAGCAAAAAAAGACATAGCAAATATCGTCCGCGCCCGTTACACAAAACTGAAGCGACGAGAGTGGGAAGATATGAGTGAACTTGCCTTCAGCGTGGTACTAGGAGATGATCTTGAACGCTACACCAAAACTACTCCACAGCATGTGAAGGCGGCAAAAAGTTTGCAGCAAAGCGGCATAGAAGTGCGGGGAGGAGACCTTATACGTTTTGTTAAAACAATACGTGAACCTCATGTGAAACCTGTGGAGTTGGCTACCAAAAATGAGGTTGATGTGGACAAGTATATTGCATATTTACATAGTACATTTGACCAAGTGCTTGATGCTTTGGGGTTAAGTTTTGACGAAATTATAGGATTAACTAAACTTGAAAGATTTTTGGCATAAATTAAATTGAGAGAAAATCAACGAGCACTGCAAGAGCGGTGAAAACTGCTATGATCAATGAGATAATGGTAACCACTTGCCGCTCCGTTAGAGGTCTACGGTAGGTTAGCAAGGTTACAAGGCTTCGTCGATGGTCAGAAACAAGTTTTTTACCGTCAAATGTAACGTTGGCTTTCTTGTGTACAAAAAAGACAGACGATAAGATGAGGATAGAGTTGACGACGTAGGGAAGAATCGATATAAGCAGGCTAGATTTGAGGTCGGTTAACACTGCAAACGAGGCTATCGTTAAACCTATTGCGAAGGAACCTGTGTTGCCGACAAAAATTTTGCCTTGAAAGTTGAAAAATGCGAGAATTAGCCACATAACTAAAGGACCAATCATGAGAACTTGAAAAGTAGTTGAAGTCAACACAGTCAATCCTATAAGGATTATAGCGGGGCCAAGGGTTTCTAACCCATTTAAACCACCCAGCATATTAATGGTGTTAGTAATTACCATCACCATTAAAGGCACAACTATAAAGACGTATGCGCCGCCAAATTGCACACTTCCCAGCAGAGGGATTGAGATAGAAGTACGCATTTCAGGAGTAGCCAAAACGAAATACATCAAAGGTAAAGCGGCAATCAAAGGCATGAAAGCTTTGTAACGCCATTTTAAGTCTATCCAGTCGTCCAGCATGCCCATGAATCCACCAAACAGTATACAGACAGCCAGGGTCAAGGGGGCTGAAACACCGTTTGCAGTTTTACCGACACCTAAGAAGTAGGCCAAAAAAATGTAGATAGTAGAGAACAGGACGTATATTACGCCTAAACCCCAAGGAACCAATGGCTTTCCTGGTTTGTGCTGGTCTGGGACCCTGGGAAACAAAGTTCTCCCACCTTAAGGTGTAGTTACCGAGGTATTGTATTTTTCCCAGTCAATTTTATAGAGGCAAACTAAAGGCACCAACGTACCATATTGCTGTGCCGCAGTAACTGGATCTACTTCTAAGCCTGCGATATAAACTGGCGTGAAGTACTCAAGAGTAGATGCGGTTTCCGACATAGTAAAGCCGTATTTGTCTGCCCATTGCTTCTCAGCGTTGCTCATAAGCTTGTATATTGTAGAGTTCAAGCCCATGTCATTCCATTCGGTAACACCGCTTGTCATGTTGTAACCGAAGTCGGTTTTGTTACTCCATTGGTAGTCAGATGTCATGTAGCCTGAATCAATGAATCGCGGCTTTGCATTGCCTGAAATATCGGCCATCCATACCCATTTGCCTTCGTCGCCGTAACCGCCAAATCGCACATTACCACTTAATTGGTTATTGGAAATTGGAAGCTGAAGCGTCATAAAGACAAGCAAATATGAAGCATCATAGTTCTTAAGCATCTTTATTGACTGCGTTTCATTTGCCATCATAGCATAAGCCACATTTTCGATTTGAGTAGCATTCACTGTTGTGTTATCACACAAGGTCGTGACATTACCAAGATACCCTATCCAGTTACCATAATCCCACCAGCTAGCAACAACATCGGTCTGGGCGAGGTTCTCCTTCATGTAGGCAACCATGTTCCGCCATTGCGGAACAGGCTCATTAGCAGCTATGGGCAAACTTGACGAAGTTATAGCTAAGGGGCTATATGCCATGTTGTAAACTCGAGGTTCTCCACCAGTCTGAGGAGAGAAGGCAAAGTTAGTAACTAACAACCCAAAGATCAACAAGATAGCGATGGCGCTGTATTCTTTGCCCACTCGACTTAGCCGCCGTTTAGACTTTAACATAACTTGTGAACCAGACTCACGGATTAAAGTATAAAACGGTTTTAACAAACCGAAAACGCCGTTGGAAACTAGCAGGGCAAACGCAGGAGCCAACAATATAAGCAAACGAACCATGGAGCCTGCAAAATACAAAGAAGACAAACCGAAAAGCACCAAAAAGATGTTTCTGTTAGTCGGGTTTTTCACTGTGAAGTACATACCTACCAAGAAGAATAGTATGCTGATGCCTAATTCGTAGTACATTGAACCCCAAGCTGAAATGCGGTGCTCAGCCACGGATTCGATAAGAGGTTGGGCGGATCTCTGGAATGGGTCAACCACCGAGATGAACTTACCGGCAATGCTAGTTAAATCGCCAAACACGGCTATACCAACTACACCGCCGACCAAAATAGCGAGGAACGCCACTGAAAGTATAGTTTTAGTGCGCATGGTTATGTTAGTCCGTAGAATTTCAGCAACACAGAGAACCACAAACACAGCGGCAACTGGCAGTATTGCACCTGACGTTAGGTAGTGGGGAGAAAGAACTGGAACGTTTATGGCGGCAAACAAACCTAAACCGAAGGTTATACTGTATACCATTAGAAGACGCTGGGTGTAACGTTTAATCAAAACAAGTATAAAGGCGTAAACGGCAATTAGGTCAATCAAAAAATAGGCTGCGCCCCAACCGGCGCTGAAATAGAAGAGCGCGGCGGCTGAACCCAGCGAGTACAGCAGCACCGATCTGAAAGATCTGTTGGGGTCAAGGGCACGCATAAACAGAAAAATGAACAATAAAAGAGCGAGTACACCAACAGTTTCGGTGTCAAAGAAGCCCAGAGAAGACCGTTGGATATAGGATGGCATCAAACCCAAAATGAGAGCAGAAAGTAACCCCACGGTTTTTCCACCCATGTCTTTTCCTACAAAATACATTAACAAAACGGCAAACGTACCTAGTAAGGGAGCCATTAATGAGCAGAAGGACATTAAGTCAATACTTACACCTAACGCTGAAATGATGCTGTAAAGTACCGCAGTAGTCATAGGCAACGAAGGTAAAGACTGGGACATATCAAGCCCATCTGGATAGAATTGCTGAGTATTTATCCATGGAGGAGAATAAGGAGACAGTAAACCATCGTTGACCATTTTATTAGTTAAAGAATACTGGTAGTAAGGGTCAAATTCATTAAGCCCTAAACTGCCTGAGGGTATTTCCCAGCGCATAGGCAAAACACGTATCGTAAACGCAATAAACAAAATCAACAATAGAGCGGTTATAGTTAAGATAGATGCGTGGCTTACTGAAACACGCAGTTTTCCCGTACCTTTTAGTCCTCTTGAAAGTGCCTCTTTAATCGCCATTTGTGCCATCTCTTCACACAGATTGATTATGCCATCTATTTATTTTTGCGGTTATTGGGTTATATCATAAAGCCATTCATATATGCCTTTTCCAAAAAGTAAAGCCGTAAATTCAGTTGCTAGGTGGTTTTTACAGCACAAAAAATAACCCATGGGCTTAAACTATGAAAGTGGTTCAGCCTCAAAAACCTCTCAACAACAGAGAAAAAAGGAACTAAACGGTTGTTGGACATTCGTCCGAAAGGCAACCAATTGTAGCCCATTTTTTTGATTACATAAAATCTGTTTTTTCTCAAGGTCTTAACAACTTGTTTGTAGGAGTGCATGTAGGATTTACCTTCTAGTTCACGAATTTTTGACTTAAGGCTGGATTTATTGCCGAAAGAAAAAATAAAAGATGAATCAAACTTCAGGATTCTGTAGCATTCGCTGAGAACAGTATCTAACTCAGCAATATAGTCTAGAACTTCGATCATAAATACAGCGTCCACGACCTGATGTTTCAGCGGAATTTGGTTTGCATCAGCTAAAATTATGTTGACGTCGGGACTTTTTTGTTTTAACCTACGCAAACTGTAAAGATCAATATCTATGCCTACAACAGTAACCTTTTTGTTTGCAGCTAAAATAGAGAACCTGCCCGATTCTGCGCCTACGTCAACAATAAGAGAGAGTTTTTCAAGATCAACACAATCAAGAATAAAGTCGGTTTCTATCTTAGTCAAATATGTTCCCATTTGGGTTTTTGCAGCCTTTTCCCAGTGTGTTTCTTCGGCAGGCTTTATCATCTAGTAGTTCACGGTTTTGCGGGTTTCACTTCAACGTTAAGGGGTAACAGAGAAAGTTTTCTGCCGCATTTAGGGCATTTGCCTTCATGTTGATGGAGAATTTCGTCTGGAGGTTTAAGCTCAGCGCCTTCATATAAGATGGTGTGACACTCATGACATACAACACGCTGCGGCACCCAATGCATCCTCACCTAAGAGAAGGACATACAAAATATTTAATTGTTGTTATATTTTGAGATTACCTCTGTATCTTTTTTTTTAAAAAAAAAGAGTTAAGAATCAACTGAACGGTACACATGTTTATTTCATAAAAGTTACTTTTCATAGTTTAGTGTGATGCAGTTTGGAGGGATACACCTTTATCATCACTGAAAAACCAGATGCAGCTTACCGCATAGCCACTGCGCTGAATCAAGAAGGTAACGTGGAACGCGTTGTTGAGAAAGGAATGCCATATTTTGTGGCTTACCGCGGAGAGAAAATTGTAGTAGTTCCTGCTTTGGGACACTTATACACTGTTACACAAAGTGAAAAAGAACAAGGCAATCATTATCCTGTGTTTAATCTTAAGTGGGTTCCACTGTACCAAGTGAATCAAAAAGCCAGTCGAATCCGCGTTTGGTTACAAATAATTTCTAAGCTTGCAAAAGAGGCAAAAAGGTTCATTGATGCCTGCGACTATGACCTTGAAGGCAGCATAATAGGCTACTGCATACTAAAGTACAGTTGTGGTGAAAAACAAAGCGTAGCTAAACGGATGAAATACTCTACCCTTACAAAAGAAGAGCTACAAAGGGCTTACGACACTCTTTCGCCACATCTAGACTTTGCCCTGATAGAATCAGGACTGACAAGACATGAAGTTGATTGGTTGTATGGCATAAACCTCTCCCGCGCCTTAACGCTAGCAACAAAAAAAATGAGCGGTTATTACGCCACTCTCAGCACTGGGAGAGTTCAGGGCCCAACGCTCAAATTTCTTGTTGAACGAGAAAGGGAAATAACCGGCTTTATGCCAAATCCTTACTGGATTTTTAAAGCAAAAATCACAATTGGTGAAAAACAATTTGATGCTGGCTACAAAAAGAATCCAATAAAAAGCAAAGAAGAAGCCGAAAAAGTAGCTGAACTATGCAGAGAAAAAAAAGGCGTCATAGAAAATATCGAGGAAAAAAGGCTTATTTTACCACCTCTGGTTCCGTTTGATTTGGGCGCACTACAAAGCGAAGCCTATAGTTCTTTTGGTTACTCGCCTATGCGCACCTCCACTATTGCCCAGAAACTTTACCTTGAAGCTTTGATTTCCTATCCTCGAACAGGTAGCCAGAAATTGCCTTCCCAAATAGGGTATGAGGACATTTTTAAAAAACTATCAAAGTGGCGCGAGTACAATCAACTTGCAAGAGAACTATTGACTAGACCAAAAATAAAGCCAAACGAGGGAAAAAAGGTTGACCCAGCGCACCCCGCTATTTACCCCACAGGAAAATTGCCAGAAAAGGCTCTGGTGGGGGCAGAGAAGAACATTTTTGACCTTGTGGTTAGGAGGTTCTTTGCAGTTTTTGGGTCTCCTGCAGTTCGCCACATCTTGGAGGTAACAATTAACATTGGAGAAGAAAGTTTTTCGCTGACTGGGAAAAAGATGTTAAATGAGGGGTGGCTTCGATTCTACAGTCCCTACAGAAAACTAGAGGATTCACCGTTGCCGCCGCTTCGGAAAGACCAAGAAGTAAAGGTGGAAAAGCTAATTTTAGAAAACAAATTCACTCAGCCGCCACTGCGCTACAACCCTCGGACACTACTTCAAAAAATGGAAGAGTGCAACATAGGAACTAAAGCCACCCGCGCAACCATAATACAAACGCTCTATGATCGCGGTTACATCCGCGATGAAAAAGTTGCTGTTTCCGAATTAGGGCTTGCAGTCACGGATGCCCTTGAGAAATTTTGTCCATCAGTAGTCTCAGTTGAGTTTACCCGCCAATTGGAAGAACAAATGGAGGCAATTCAGCAAGGAAAAGAGACCAAAGAGAAAATCATGAGGTGTACTATCGAAAACCTCAAAGAAATCACAGCTATTTTGAAAGCTAACGAAAGAGCTATAGGAAAACAATTGAGCTACGCCTTGCAAATTACAAAGATAAATCAGAAAACAATAGGGCCATGCCCTACATGTCATAGTGGAAAATTAATTATCATAAAGTCAAAAAGAACCAAGAAACATTTCGCCGGTTGCACAAACTATTTTAATGGAACATGCAAAACCGCGTTTCCCCTGCCTCAGAAAGGGACAGTTAAACCTTCTGGCAGAATTTGTGATAGTTGCGAATGGCCAACGGTACAAGTTAGCCTAAGAGGAAAAAAACCTTGGATTTTATGCCTAAACCCCGCATGTCTCAACAGAATCCAAAAAAATAAAGTAAACGACCATTAAGTAGCGAGCAACACCCTACGTTTAGAGAAAGACTTTAAAGACCACTAAGCAATGATATTTAAGTCAGATTGTGAAGCATACATTAACAGGTATACGCCTTAGAGGTAGACAACCCCCAATTAAACGGAGAAACAATAAATGTCCGACAAAATAAAAAAACAGACCACCTCACTACCCTACTTGCTCAGCCGATGGTTCAGCAAAATCTCAACCATGAAACCCTCAACCACAATCACAACCATAGTCATAATAAGCATAAGCATGCTACTTTTTGGTGGAATAATTTACGATGTAGTCAATGCACCTCTCTCCGCCGTCTACGTAAACTCCAGATTTTACTTCCTGTATCCAGACTTGAGTTCACAGTTTATATTTGATACAGTAATTTCCGTTACACTATACGCTTTCGGATTAATTGGTTTACTCGCTCTGTACCAGAGCACAAAACATGCCTACAACCCAAGACAAGCATATATGACGCTGTCTGTAGCCGCCACTTTAGTGTTGATATCATACATATTCTTAGAGTACTTTATCCGGCTCAAAATGAGCGGCATCTAATTTTTAATCCCTCTTTTACCAAGGGTTCTTTTTTAATTTGAATTTGTACGCCACAAAATTAGTGAACAAGTGAATTGGAGGAGTGATCAAGAGTACCGCAACAGCCAACTCTGCGGTCACTAAATTCAAAAGCAGAGAAAACAACAAAGCACCAACTACAAAATCTATTTGGTCAACTATCGGAAGTAAACCCCCAGGAGCAATGTTAAGCCGCCGCTTCAGGAAGGCGCCAGCCAAATCTCCCAGTAAAGCGCCCAAAGGTGTGAGCACGCTGAATAGTAAAGGGTAACCAAAAAGTAAACATTCCACGAGCCCCACGCCTATTCCTATTGTCAACCCGAAAAAGAAACCGCGAAAAGTTTTGTTAGCTCCGAATATAGGTTTCCCATCAACAAACTTTTTTCCAAAATCCATTGTCAGCCCGCCGCCTCCAAGTACAGGTGCAGCATTAGCGCAGTAAGCAGGGAAAATAAATTTTAGCGCTTCAATAACTAAAGTTGCTAAATTCATGTTATCAACCATCATTGAGGAGGCATGTAATCGTGAATACCCGTTTCAGCTATTCTCAAATAGCAAGTTACTTCTTGAGTGTTACGGTTCTTCTCCAAAATAGCCTGCACCACTGACGGTGTATCTGTGGGTTTGAGAGCAATCACGGTGTCTGCCCAGAACTTTAACACGCGCTGTGCCACTGGTGCAACGGAAATCGAAACTTCGCTGAAAAGGCTCTTAACTTGGCTTGTCACCACAATAGGTATGCTCAGCATTTTGGCTGTTTGTGCCAGAACTGCCATCTGCCTGTTCAACTCACGATTTAGTGTAAACGCGGTTGTTTTACTTGAAGTTTCAGCAACTTGGGCTCGATAAAGAGAATTGAAGGTGTCTACTACCACTAAACCGAAGTTTTTAGCTATGTAATCCCCTAAATGATCCACGACAAAGGTTTGTTCACTAAAATCGGCAGGTTTCATCAAAAGAATCATTTCAGCTACAGCATCAAATTTTTCTGCGGCTAAATGGAAAAGTCGTTCACTGGAAAAAGTGTTGTCACAATCGATAAACAACGTTTTGAGTCCCCGCATTGAACAGTTTATCGCACATTGTAAAGCTAAAGTGGATTTGCCTGTTTCAGGTTCACCGTAAATGAGGTTGATGGTTCCAGGCGACAGCCCACCCTCCAAGGCGATATCTATACAAGCACAGCCAGTGAGAATCTTGGTTTCCACAGTTATGCACGTTAAGGGATATTAACTGCGAAACTAATAATGTGTTCTGCCCTAAACATCGAAGTTAGGAAGGGTATGAAGTCAAAAGTTGCCGTGGCGACCGTTCAAGGAAAAGCGTACTTTTTAATAGTCAATGAACTTAAGCGCCGCAACATTAGGTTCATAAGTCTCCTCCCTCGGGACTCTATCCCGCCAGGCATCAAGGTTGTGGTAACCACTGCTGCTGAGCAACAACTGGTTAATCATGGTAGAATTTTGGTTTATGATGCAGAAACTGACCCTGAACTCATGGGAAGTCAACTTGTTAAAATTCTTCAGGGAAAAGAGGTCTACGAAAAAATTGTCGTTGGTATAGATCCTGGAGTTGTTTTTGGGTTGGCAGTGGTAGCTGATGGAACAGTCATTGACGCGGAGAATTGCTTTAGTGTAAAATCTGTCTCAGGAAAAATTAAAAGTGTTTTGCGAACAGTTGATTTTGCTGTGACCGTAGTTGCTGTTAAAATTGGTAATGGAGTGCCTCTATACAAAACACTTGTGGAAAGGTTAGACAACGATTTGCCACGTGAAGTACTATTAGAAATCGTTAGTGAAAAAGGAACCAATCATAACGCTCATGAAACGGCTCACAAACGAGGACTGCGTCACATTTTTTCAGCTATAAAGATAGCTGGAAGAGAGGGCTACTCTCACCAAAGGAGACAAAATGTTGAACAAGGCAATTAACTGCGGCAAAACTTTGCTTGTCGACGGACCTGCAACAGTACGTTTTGTTACAGGGAAAGTGAGAGTTTTTGGTTACTTAATAAGTGGCTCAGATCAAATTCTGGTGCCTGAGGGCAAGCGTTTGCCCTTTTTTATAGAAGAAAACTCAGAATTCGATGTAAACGCTGGGGAAAACTCGCAAATACAGGAAGTCTGTGGGGACACAATTCCAACATCTTGGGCTGACGCTTTTGAAGATTTGCTACTAACACCTAGGAGAGCAACAGTTCGAGTCATGGTTATTGGAAGCGTAGACACAGGGAAAAGCAGTCTTTGCACCTATTTAATAAACCGACTTTTAGACGAAAAATTTGGAGTGTCGTTTTTGGACGGAGATTTAGGGCAATCAGCCCTTGGACCACCAAGCACTCTTGCGTATACAATAGTTGAAAAACCCCTTGTTGACCTGTTTGAACTGAAAGCCGAGGAGGCGTTTTTTGTAGGCGCTACATCGCCAAGTGAAAATTTGGATAGAACACTAGAAGGGTTAGCGTTCCTCACTGCAGAAGCTGCAAAGAGCACTGCTGACTTTGTTGTTGTGAATACGGATGGCTGGGTTTTGGGAGAAGACGCTGTAAAATACAAAGTGCAGTTGGCTGAAAAGTTGGCTCCAGACATAATAATCGGTATTCAAAATAACTGCGAGTTAGAACCGTTGCTAGCTGAGCTGGAGAGATTTAGAAAAATTATCGTCGCGGCACCTCGTTGGGTTAAAGAGAAAACAAAAGAAAAACGTAAAAATATACGAGAACGAGGCTACGCTAAATATTTAGCAGGAGCAAAAATTAAAAAATGGAGTTTAAGCGCATTAACTCTCCAATATTTATGTGTTGGCATTTTGAAAAATGACAGCCAAAAAAGCTGGAAAGGTTTATTGATAGGACTGCATGACAGCAAAATGAAATTTTTAGGAATAGGAATTCTGCAGAACCTTGATTTGAAAAATGGAACCCTCAAGGTATTCACCGCAGTTAATACTGGTCCCACATACATCATTTTAGGCAAAGTTTGGTTGGACGAGAAACTGCACGAAACCTACAACTAATTTTTACGTTTTGAAAAAATCTCGAAGCACGGCAGATAAAACATTATCTTTTGCGGGTAAAAGTTTCATGCCGTCACGCACCCAAGCAGGCAAGAAACTTCTACAATAATTAGTTGCGTACCTGTAATCAAGAAAGATTATTGCGCCTTTATCGTCTAGTGTTCGGATTGGGCGCCCTGCGGTCTGGGAAGCCTTCGTCATCGCAGGTAAAACATAACCGTATTCACGCCCAAATTTGGGGAAACGCTTCTCGTAATACTCAATTTGAGCTTTCACTCGCGGTGTTGGTTCAGCATAAGGTACACCTACGATAACTACAGAGTTCATTTGATTACCTGGAAAATCAACGCCCTCCGAGGTTCGCCCTCCCTGCACGCCTAAAAAGACAGCCCCGCCTGTTAAAGCATGTTGTTTAAATGCTGCGACTAAATGTTCGTTGCCTTTGGAACTCATACCTCTATGCTCGCAGTACAACGGCTTTTTGACGGCTACTTCTAAACCTGCCTCAAGCAACGCTCGAAGAACTTCAAACGAGGCGGCAAAAACCCCTGTGTTGACGGGTGTGTTGGCAACGACTTCAGTTATACGTTTCACAATAGTTTGGTACATAGCAAAAGTGCGACTTTCCATAGCTGTTGAAATACCAAGACAAACAACAGAAAGTATGTGCTCTTTGGGGAAAGGAGACGGCGCAACATGTTGGATCGTGTTTTCAGGAAGCTTAGTTATTTTCATGTATGCCTCCAACGGTTGTAATGTACCCGACATAACAACATTGGCGTAGGTGGATGAAAACACAGGGCAAGTAGTTTTTGAAGGATCCAACGCTGCAATCTCGAGTTTTGCTGTTTGAGTATTTTCTCGGGTGAAGTATTTACTGATTAGGGTGACGTGGGATTCATCGTCTGTTGTGGCCATCCACCTCAAAAGGAAATCACTCATACCATAGAGATAACTGCGCGGATGCTTGCCTTCAGAAAGTAAAGTTTTCTTTATAGCAAGCCCTGCCTCGTTGAGGCTTTGGAAAAAACTTCTGGGAGCAAGGATGCCTGCTTTGTCTCGCACAATTTGAGTTAGAAAATCGGGTGCAAGTTTTTCTTCGCGGCTTATACATGCGGCGCGTTTTTCAGTTTCTGCATAAAGTAGCCTTGCGAATACCGCAGCTTCTTCGTAGCCAAACCTTTTGGCTTCCAACTCTGCTTGGCGCATAACGTAAAGGCTCAAACTACTGCTGGAGATTTCTATAGCTGTTTCAGGCAGATTATGTGCTTCATCGACGACAAGTATAATTTTCTGCAAAGGAGTTTCCAAGTTTTTGAGAAAAGCATTGCGGATATCCGGGTCAAACGCGTAAAGGTAGCTTAAAGCTATCACATTAACCTCAGAAACAGAGGATTTCACCAGTTCATAAGGACAGATGTCTTTTTTCTTGCAGGCGCGAATTATCTCCAACGACTGATAGGGGCGCGTTGAAATTTGCTGTTGAAGCTGCATATATTCGTAGGTACGCTCATTATTTTTGTAATACGGGCATTCACCTTTAGCTTTAAGAAGCTCACAAAGCTCCATGAGAGATTTTGCATCGGAGGCTTTGCGTGATTCAGACTTGTTGAGACACATTTCGTGGCGTCCACGCAAAGAAATCCCTGTGATGGGGTGCTTTTTGCTTATAGCTTTAAGCTCCTCGATTACACGTTCGTGCTGTCTATGAGTTCGCGCTACGTATAATACCTTCAATTTTTTGCTGAACGCTGTAGGAAGGACAGCCGCTAAAGAGGAGATTGTTTTGCCTAGCCCATTGCTACCTTCAATTAGCACTGAACGGCGGTCTTTGACGCCGTTGAAAATTGTACTTATGAATTGGGCTTGATAAGGGCGCACTGTGTTGTAGGGAAAAAACTCAATGACTTCTTTGGGAAGAGCAGTAGGTGAACTCATTGCCTATCCCCATTGTCCCTTTGTTGGGCAATACACATTCACGACGCAGATGTCACAGGAGGGATTTAGGGCTTTGCAGGTTTTTCTGCCATGCGCAATTAACAACAGGTGTGCAACCAAATAGTCGGATGGGTCAAAAAGCAACTGTAGGCTCTTACGTGTGGTTTCGTAATCACCTGTAGCAGGTGCAAAGCCTAAGCGTTTGGACACGCGGTTCACGTGTGTGTCTACAGGTATGGTGGATTGATTTGCAGAGAAAAGTAACACAACATCTGCCGTCTTGGGTCCTATTCCTTTTATTTGCATAAGTGTATCTCGTGCCTGTTCAAGAGGTAAAGACAAGATAGATTGTAGAGTTCCATGATATTTCTCGAGTATTGTTTTTGCAGCCTGTTTTATTGTTTGCGCCTTAGCTCTGTAGAGACCTGCAGGCCTAATTGAATTTTGGATCTTACTGATTGGAGCTGCCCCAAGAGCCTCAGGAGTTATTTCTAAGGCTTTCGAGAGGTTTTGGTAGGCTTTAACCGTATTTCGGTCTGCTGTATTCTGCGAGATAATGGTTACAACCAACGTTTTGAAAGGATCACGTTCGGTTTTGACACTATTAGTCAGAGCTATTTGTTGTTTGAGAATCTGTAGGATTTTTGCTGCGTCGTTGTAATTCAAGTGTAGCTCTGTCCCTAAAAATTTTGTTAGATAATGACGCGTTAAGACTATAAATAGCATCTGGGCGAGTTTGAGAAAGACCTGGGGGGAAAGCCAAGGAGCAGGCCTGTTACTTTTTAGTTTATAGTCAAGGGTCTTAAAGAGACACAGCAGATTAAACCTGAAAATTTCATTTTGAGGAACAGCTCTCTCTGTTGAACTAATTGATTTTGCTTTAGGTTATCAACAGTAGAGCCCATAATATTTCAATGTCTATTTGTGGTTAGTCCGTGAGGCACTGAGCCTTTATATATTGTTTTCTCCAGATCGACACTTCTGGCAACTTTGGGTTTTTTGTTATAATCTGAAATAGTTTCGTTATGTTCTTCAATAATTGCACATGAGCAAAAATATGTTCTTGAATTGGTCATCAATATTGCAAAGGCAGTTGAACTATAAAGTACCAAAAGGCTCTTAAGGTTTAAGGTTGCGCTTTTAGATAGAGTCGGTTACCTGTAGCTTTTTAAGAGGAAGACATAAAGATAAAAACAGAAGACTAATCTGGAAAGTCTTAAGGAGAAAATTATTGTGGATCGCGCTAATGTCATCAAAGAGGAACTAAAGGAAGAGGACTATCGGTTTTTAGCTGTATATGTTGAAGCGACAAATAGCTGTCTGGTCTTGCTTAGTGAAAAAGAAGATAAATTGGGAACAATGGCAATCGCCGTACCCAGACGAGATACGGTGGATCCAGTTTCGTCGTCTATTTTGATTGGGGATAAAAACGCAATTTCAGCACGAATGTTCGCTGAGTATATTGCTGGTAAAAAAGGAAAAATTGCGGTTGTATCCGTTTATTTGGACAGACTAACGGAATTACAAGCGCAGGCGTATTTTATGCGGTTAATCGAAAAGGTACTGCGCTCCGAAACCGCAAAAAAAGCAGAAAAAATATGATGAAAAAATACCAATAAGCCGACTAATTCAACGTTATTAGGTAGTTACTGAATTTTGCGGCGCAAATTGGTTAGAGTTTAATTCCTTTGTGATGTTGAGAAGGAAAAACCGACACACCAAAGTAGGCTTAAGAAATAATCAGATGAATGAACAGTTTATGTCTAGTTTGATGGAAGTTTTGTCGGCGCTGTGGGTAGACAGTCTTTACTGATGTCAGGATTCTTCAATTTGTGGTGTGACCATTGAGAGGAGAAAAAACGTGGGAGAAAAACCGCTTTTAGCCTTTATCTGAGGTGGTTGCTTTAACATGTGAAATTACTAATAGTGTAATACTAAAAGCAGAAACTTCGGTGTTAGATGAACTGGAAAACAGCATTGTAAGGTGAGACTTTAAGAACACCAATCATCATTATTCGGTAGGCACCTTCAATGAAGCAAACTAAGATATTAAAGGTCGATCCGCAGCAACCTGAAATTGATAAAATACGTCAAGCCGCGGACTTTATTAAATCTGGGGGTTTAGTGGCATTTCCAACGGAAACAGTTTACGGATTAGGTGCAGATGCCCTCAACACAAAAGCAATTTTGGATTTATTTACAGCGAAGAAGCGGCCACTGGACAATCCGTCTATTGTTCACGTGGAAAATTTTGAAGATGTCACGCGATTAACTCTGCAAGTTTCAACCACTGCTAAGGAACTGATGAAAAAGTTCTGGCCTGGACCTTTAACTTTGGTTTTTAAGCGTTCCAATATTGTTCCTGAGGTTACAGCGGCAGGTTTGGAGACGATAGCAATTAGGATGCCTCAGCATAAAGTCGCATTGACCTTGATCAGAGAGAGTAGATGCCCCATTGCGGCGCCCAGCGCTAATATCGCAGGTAAACCTAGTCCAACATCTGCTGAGCACGTTCTTGAGGACTTGAACGGTCGTATAGACGTCATAATTGATGCGGGGGCGACACGTATAGGAGTCGAGTCTACTGTGCTGGATGTAAGCGTTGAACCGCCAATGTTGTTGCGTCCTGGAGGAGTCTCCCTTGAAGCATTAAAAGATGCTATTGACGAGGTGCAGTTGCACCCCTTTGCTGTTTCTGAAAAAGAAGTTGCCCCCGAAAAAGCCAAATCTCCTGGTATGAAGCACAAGCACTATGCGCCTAAGGCTCCGTTGATTCTTGTAGAGGGTGATCTATCAAAAGTCATGAGCACTATAAAAGAACTCATAGCTAATTATTGGCTAAACGATAAGAGAGTTGGCGTTTTAGCAACAAGTGAAACTGCCTGGGCTTATGAAGCAGATGTGGTGAAGTCTCTGGGTAGCCGTCGCAACGTCGAGGCAATGGCGTCACAGTTGTTTAGACTTTTACGGGAGTTTGACTCTGAAAACGTCGACGTGATAGTTGCTGAAGGAGTGCCCTTAGACGGTTTAGGGTTAGCGGTGATGAACCGCTTACGTAAAGCTTCAGGTTACAACATAATTAAGGCTGTTTGATAGTAGGAAAACCTTAAATTACACAGATTTGATTGTTTGCGGTTAGAATTTAAGATTTGTAAATTGTTGTAAAAATGGTGAAAAGAATATGGCACAAAGTGGAACAGTTCCCGTTCTCGTCTTAAAAGAAGGCACCGGAAGAACAACCGGCCGTGAAGCACAAAAAAACAACATAATGGCTGCAAAAATTATTGCTGAAACCATAAAGAGCACTTTAGGCCCCTGCGGTATGGACAAGATGCTGGTCACAAGCTTCGGAGACGTTGCCATAACAAATGACGGCGCAACCATAATGAAGGAACTTGATGTACAGCACCCAGCGGCGAAAATGCTGGTGGAAGTTGCCAAAGCGCAGGATAACGAGGTAGGCGATGGAACTACAACTGCTGTGGTCTTGTCAGGCGAATTACTTGCCAAAGCTGAGAATTTATTAGATAAGAATGTTCATCCAACTGTGATTATAGAAGGCTTCAAGAAGGCAAGCGAAAAAGCCCAAGAAATTTTGGATAAACTTGCTATGCCTATCAGCCTTGGAGACGACAAAACACTACGTGAGGTTGCACTAACAAGCTTAGCCAGTAAAGGTGTTGCCAACGCCAAAGAACACTTCGCTAAAATCAGCGTTGAAGCTGTCAAACAAGTTTCTGAAGCAGTAAACGGCAAGGTTAAAGCGGATATTGATCTGATCAAAGTGATCAAGAAACATGGCAAAAGTCTTGAAGAAACTGAACTCGTTAAGGGCATGGTCATCGACAAAGAAGTTGCCAGTTCACAGATGCCTAAAGTAATTGAAAACGCCAAAATCGCACTTCTCAACACCAAATTGGAAATTGAAAAAACCGAATTTGACGCAAAAATCAACATTGAAAGCCCTGAGCAAATGAACTCTTTCCTTGATGAAGAAGAACGCATGCTTAAGGAGATGGCAAACAAAATCTGCAAAACAGGCGCTAACGTTGTTTTCTGCGAAAAGGGCGTTGATGATATGGCACTTCACTTCTTGGCCAAGGCCGGTGTACTCGCTGTGAAAAGTGTAAGTAGCAGCGACATGGAAAAACTTGCCCGAGCCACAGGTGGTAAAATCTTAGCCAGTGTTGAAGATCTCACCTCAGATGCATTAGGCAACGCCAAAAAGGTTGAGGAAGCAAAAATTGGTGACGACAAGCTTATCTACATACGTGATTGTAAGAACCCGAAGGCTGTAACCATAGTCATACGAGGCGGCACCGACCACGTTATAGATGAAGCTGAACGTTCAATGCATGATGCGCTATGTGTAATCCGCAACGCCATAGAGGACGGTAAAATTGTTGCCGGAGGAGGAGCAGCTGAAGCTGAAGTTGCCAAGAACTTGCGTGCTTACGCAGTTAAAGTTGGCGGACGTGAACAACTAGCAGTTGAGGCATTTGCCGAAGCAGTTGAATGCATCCCGTTAACTCTAGCTGAAAACGCAGGTCTAGATCCAATTGACATCATGGTAAATCTGAGGGCTAAACATGAAAATCCCGACAACAAAAATTTCGGCATAGATGTTAACACAGGCAAAATTGTAAATATGATAGAACAAGTAGTTCTTGAACCACTACGCGTAAAACAGCAAGTCATAAAGTCAGCCACCGAAGCAGCCAACATGATCTTAAAAATCGACGACCTCATCAGCATCAAAGGCACAGCAGGTAAGACTCCACCGATGCCCTCAGGAGCAGGCGGAATGGGCGGCATGGGTGGAATGGGAGATATGCCCTACTAAGGGCGCCCATTTTATTCTTTCTTTATTTAAAGAATTCAAAAAGAGATCATTTTTCTTTTCTACGCCAATTTTTATATTGTTGCAGAAACTCACTAATTGTATCTATGAAATTCTGAGGCGTGAAATCTGTGAAACATGTAAAAATCTCAGCGTTTGACTGCCCTGATGCGTGGTTTCGAACGTTAAACTGCATCTGGCAAGAAGGTGATACCTTTAAGGTTGGCTTTGGTTCAGAGGAAACCGAAACTAAGAAACTTAACATCTCAATCGAAATTGCCCACCCAGAAAATAGGCCACTAGTAAGCGACAAGGCTCCTTGTGACATGAGATACGTTCAAGGATACGCCCTAGAATATTTATGGTGCGGGGAAAAACAAGACGAAGAAACCTACACGTACGGTAGCAGACTAAACACACCAATTAACCAGATAGAAGAAGCAGTGCAAAGGTATGTACAAGAGCAATGCGACAGACAAGTTACTATGGTCATCAGGTTACCTGAAGACGTCAAAAAATATGTCCGAGACAAAAAACATGAGCCGCCTTGCCTCAGCCTTATTGATACGGAAATTCTGGAAGGGAAAATGCACCTTACATGCTACTTCCGAAGCTGGGATGCCTACGCAGGATTACCTGCCAACATCGCAGGGCTGCAGTTATTCAACGAGGCATTTGTGAAGGAAATTAACAGTCGCGGTAACCTCGAATTGGAAACAGGGAAACTGATTTTCCACAGCAAAAACTGTCATATATACCAAAGACAATACAAACTTGTCGAGGAACTAATATCGCCAAAGAGTACTTCAAAAATGCAACGTTTGGCTCAAACTATGAAAAGTCGTTCAAATCAAAAAATATAGAACTCGACAGCACTCCAACCATGTTACATAACGATTAGAAACCTATTAGATTGCGTTACACATAATTTTGACAGTTTCACCAAAAACACTGGATGTAGTCTCTAAGTCTAAACGACACGTCTAACGCTTTGGCTATGGCTTTAATTTTTTCTGTATTCACCTCAGGTAGCCTCACAGCGGAAATTTCCACCTCTAAACCAGCAGCTTTGGCTTTCCCTATAAAGTCCAACACAGTTCCAAAGGCATCTTCGAAAGTAGGTCTACAATTTTCATTGTAAGTTTCTGAATCGTGTCCATTCAAGCTGACGCTAACCTTGCTGATCCCTCCCGCGCATAACTCCAAGGCAACATCTCTACCTTTATTCAAAACGTAACCGTGACCATTTGTATCTAATCTAATAACCAGAGAACTGCCACTCCTACGTTTGATCCAACGGGCAATATCCAACAGTACATCCAATCGTTCCGTAGGTTCGCCAAACCCTGTAAAAACCACTTCATGCCAACGTCTCATGCTTAAAACTTGCTCCAACTCAGCTTCAACTTCAGCTATTGTTGGCTCAGTTTTAAGTTTAAGATTAAAACCGCCAACACCCTGTTTGAAATTACGCAAACAGAACCAGCAACGATTAGAACACTTGTTAGTGATGTTTAGGTAAAGACTACTGCCTAACCAGTAAACTACGTTGGGTTTTTCATCTGTAATCAAACGCTTCCACTCATTTCATAATAAGATTCTGCTATATAGATTACATAGTTTACGTTCATAAACATTAAAACCAAAACAGAACTCTACCAAAGAAGTGAGAGACATCACATGAAGAAAGTACCGCAGTTTGAATACGAGATTCCTCGTTATAAGAAACCACCCCAAACATGGCCTGATTGGGGCTACAAGAGGTAAAAACCTAAAATAAAATAAACTAACCCCAACCATGGGCAGCATTCACTTTAAAGCCCAAAGCAAAGTTTATTATACGTCAGCAGTGCAAGTTGAATTTTAAATGGTTCTACTACTCATAAATCTGTCTCAGGTGATTTTGTTGGTTAAGACAGCCATCTTCTTGACGAATATTTTGATATCTTCAGGTTGCCCATAAACGGTTAACTGACCAGTGGGTTCTTCTCGGAAGTTCAGATTCGTTTGAGTTGCAAGCTCCTCCAGCTTCTCCAAAGGTAAACTTGGCAGCGGTTCAATGCGGATCCACTTCTGGTCAGGCGGCACACCCGTCATGAAACGGGTTTCCCCGTTCGGTTTATCTAATTCAAATTGGGTACAGCCGCATTCGTCGATAGTTGCTTGCTCTAACAATCTTAGCCATTCGTCAACTTTTTCAGGGACAAAATGCTTTTGGGCTTCAGTTATTAAGTAGGCTTCTACACTTCCAAGATATTCTTCAATTTTAGGAGCAGTTTCACCAAGGTCTTTTTGGCTTACACTCATAACTTTTAGCAAAACACGTGCGGCCTTCAAGTCTCCTAAAACATTTTCTGGTATAGTGACACCTTTTTTTCTTAGCGCAATTATTATTACTTCCAGTATCTGTGACCTATCAGTGTATCCCATAGCAGTTTTCTCCATTACAACCTTTACTCTGTGCAAGTAATAAACAGTTTCCGTCCAAGAAGAACCGGGCAAAAAAAATCGAGAAAAATTTAACAGATTCCGCCCTCTTTAAAATAGTAATTATCTTCTTTTTTCGAGCCGAAACTGCGTACACCTTTTGTTTTAAGTTGATTTTTTAATTCACACGCCTTAGTTTCGGTTAATTCGCCACGTTTCTCCATATAGGTTATTATTTCTTCAGCCTGTTTCTCCGTGTCGCATCTACGGATAAAATCGATCACGTCTGGAGTGTAATGTCGGAATTTGTCAGCAACAGGCAAAATTTCCTGCCCGTTTGCCATTGCTTTCTCTGCAGCAATCGGGTCTTTGCGCACGGCATCTATAGAAATTTTGTTTTGGCCACCTTCAAGCTCTTCGAACAGATGAGGAAACATTTTTTTTAGATCTTTTTTGTCAGTTTCCACGATTACCCGCAACTATATATCTGTTATGTGAAGGCATCTTTAAGTCCTTTTTCACATAAAAAACAAAACAGCCATGACCAACGTGTTTTCAAAAAGGAACAAAACGTTGAGTAGGGTTAGTTTTGAGGAGTTTTTCTAGCACTCCGATCCCGAGTCCCCGCATTTCGTCTCCGAATGTTTCACAGAAACGTTTTTTGCCGACCTCTTCGATGCTCCGCACAACAACTTCCGCATTGTACTTCTTCCAAGTCGCAAGATGAATATGAACAGAAGGCACAGGTTTTCCCTGTTCTACCACAACAATACGTTCAACACTAAAAACCGTTAGCTTCTTTTGCTTTCGAAGAATTGATGCAACTTCAATGTCGTCCCCGTAAACAGCTATGTCTATGTCGCTTCCATGCCTGATTGTGCCACGCCAAACACTTCCTACCAGTAAAGGTCTATACGTTTTGAGAAGCTTCATCAGCTTTAGTGCTTCCGTCCGCATTTCAACAAGTCGCTTAAATCGACTTGCCCCCTCGTTTTCCTCGGCAATATTGTCCAGTTCTATTGCAACTTCTACGTTTCTGGGGATAATATGAACACCAACATTAAAAGCGGCTTTCAACTTTGCCTGCTTGTACTCTTTTTCCAAGCCAAAATATAGTAAGGTTGCAGCTTCCCGCGCAACTTTCTCACGTAAACCTGCAGAACGAGAGTTCATGTTTCACCATTTACTGAGCTTCAGCGGTTAAGAATGTTCTCATATAATTCCAATGTTTTTTCGGCAATTCGGCTCCAAGTAAACTCAGCGAGAACTCGTTTTCTGCCGTTTTTGCCAAGCCATCTACGGCGTTCAGGACTTTCCAATGCGCTCATAATGCCCCAAGCAATATCCGAAGGGTTGTTGGGATCAACGTGGTAGCCACACTGGTCTTCTCCGCAGCAGATAACAATTTCGCGCATACCACTGATACCTGCTGCTCCCACAACTACGGGTTTCTCCATAGCCATTGCTTCGAGAGCCACAATACCGAAAGGTTCGTAGAGACTGGGAAACACTGCAAGATCACATGCAGCATAATGGAGGATACGCTCTTCTTCTGAAATGAAGTCGAAACGGAACCTAACATACTCACCCATACGAATCGTTCTGACGAGGTTTTGCAGATATTCCTGCAGTTCTCCTACGCCCACAATGACCAAGCGAACTTTGGGGAACTTGGGTAAAATGTGAGGTAAAGCCATGATAAGTTTGTCAACGCCTTTAACGCCCACCAGTCTACCAAGGAAAAGGATCATAAAATCGTCATCTTTCAAACCATAGTATTCCCTAATTTTCTTCGCTTGCTCTTTAGATACACCTGCAGGGTCATATTTTTGGGGATCCACACCATTATAGCTCACATAGATCTTGTCCCGAGGAAAACCAAGTTGGATAAGCTCATCTTTCATTGCATACGAAACCGTAACAACCATGTCGGCAAATTTTCCTCCACGCAACTCAATGTTGCTAACTACACTTGAACCGTTACCCAAAGTACGTCCTTGCTCAGTGGAATGCACATGAAAAGCTAATGGCAAACCGCTTTCTTTTTTGACAGTGATTCCACCCATAACTGAAAGCCAATCATGAGCTACCACAAGGTCGTAGTTCATTGCTTCCTTTCTGATGAGGTCATTGACCAGTTTAGCCGCAGTTAAGTAGTTATAAACTAAAAGCTTACCAAAAAAATGAATACCACGACCCCATTTCCTTATGTCCTCTGCAATTACGTCAGGTAAAGAATCAGAAACGTCCAGATGAAGAGGCCGATGGATTTCGATGCCGCGCCAGATCTCCCTCGTAGGCATCGAGCCTTCATCATCGTTCATGGTGAAAACTGTAACGTCGTGGTCTGTGAGAACAAATTTTCGTGTGATCTCAGCCGCGTAAGTCCCTAAACCGCCCACTATTTTTGGTGGATATTCATAAACCAGAACTGCAATTTTCATGGTTGCACCGTTAACCTGTAAAATGTTGTTGATTCTACTAAAGCTTTGCTCACAGAGCTTAAAATCTGCAAGTTTATTGGGTGTTACACATAATGAGGTGGGGTTTGCAGCAACATGAACTTTGCCGTCGATCGAAGACTGAGAGATAGTAGGGTGTCTTTTTTTTGGTTTAAAGAAGAAAGCTAAAATAGTTAGTTGACAAAGAAAGGTAGAGAAAACAATTGAAAACATAAAAAAAGTCGGAGACAGTTTTCGACCGTTACATACCAATGTTCAACCTATTTCCTGAAAAGGTACGAAGCGTTTCCCCAATTTCTCCAAAATTTGTGACATAGAAGTGTATTCTAATTCTTCAGAACCCAAACGAGCAGGTTCGAATTCGCCCATCCGCCGCAATGCATTGCCGTTCAAAACGGCTTCGCGACGTGCTTCGTCAAATGCAGGGTCGTCAAATAAATCAGCAATCATAGGGTTACCATCATCGTCTGTAGCTATTTTTCCGTTGGCCACCTGGAAACCTAACGCCACAATCCTTGGTGGCCCATCAAAAGCTGTGCATTTGGAGTCTTTAAGTCCAACAGGCATGAGCGGTCCCCAATGGCTACCCCGCATCCAGCCTTGCACAAAATAGGTGTGCATAAAGGGTGCTAAAAGTTCGCCCACTGCAGGGAGGCCATGTTGTGCTCGTGTTATCATAACAGGATCGTCTTTTCCCACGTATTTACCTGCAATTAAGGAGAGTTTGGAAACACTGCTTGCGGCGCATATGAGATTATCGTCCGCACGATATACTCGGGAGATGACGTAGCGTCCAACAGTGCCTATCAACGCAAGAAGTTCGTACATTTCTTCGGGACATTTAAGAGTTATGGATTTGTTTTCTAAGGTGTCGACCACTTCAAATTTAAAGCCACAAAGCATATGTGGATCAATTATTAGACCTGCAGTGTTCATAGGGTCGGCAAACATACGAAACAGCGGATAGTTGAAACTGCCTGCACTAGTTTTGTCTGCTGCAAAAACAACAACAGGGTCAGCACCGCGCTCTTCAAACTCCATCTCTGCCACACCTGGACCCATGCCGCAGATGTTGCCACTGAACGCCGTTTTTAAAAGGTCTTGTCCTGCACCGTATAACTTTAGTGTTAAAGCTTTGTCGGCAGCTTCGCGGAAGGTGTTCCATGCAAGTTCGTGTATCATGTGGTTGCGTTCCCCTTTCTCATGAGCTAATAGGAGTTCCAAATCGTCGCCGGCGTTGAATATGTAAAAATTGTTGATTAAGCTGTTTTCTACTGCTTCTTTGAGTTTTTTTTGGGCTATTTTAAAAAGAGGTTGAGGGACGATATGGTGACCGGCTAAGGAGCCGACGTCACATTTTATTAGGGATATTGTGGTTTTTTTGGGCACAAGCAACCCATGGTTAGGTTCGGTTG
Organism: uncultured Candidatus Bathyarchaeia archaeon; assembly: GCA_964582085.1. Classification (GTDB taxonomy): domain Archaea; phylum Thermoproteota; class Bathyarchaeia; order Bathyarchaeales; family Bathycorpusculaceae; genus JADGNF01. The sequence goes on from CAZOPV010000005.1 coordinate 87,027, forward strand.
AAATAACATTTAAAGTTTATTCTATAACTGGTTTTGAAGAAATCGAGAAATAGGAAAAGTACATATCATGTTTTGGTAAGGTGGTTGCTGTGGTTGATCTGTATGTAGTTACAGCTAAAGTTCCTGAAGACGTCTATAAGGAGATGCTCTTGCGTGTTCCCGAAGGAGATCGAAGCGATTTTATCCGTGAAGCTATAATGGAGAAACTACAAAAAACACCCAAGGCAGACAAAATTCTGCAATTAGAGGAGCGGATGAGCAAACTTGAAGAACAACTTGCGAATGTACATAAGTGCCTCGCCGACTTGGAGCTTCTAACTTTTGGGCATCAAAAAGTCAATCCCTATAAATTTTGTAACGACGAATTGGACAACAAAATTTTGGACTACCTCATACATTACAAGGGAGGTACCACGCCTGAACTGGCAGCATACCTCAAAATCAACCGCTGGCTCGTACTAAACCGACTACGAAAGATTCAGAAAAACTCCAAAAAACAATGCGGTAAATCCATCATAGACTACTACGGCGGAGTAAAAGCTGGTAAGAAAAAAGCATGGTGGATAAACGAAGAATTCATCCAAGAAGAGTAGCGATTAACTTAAATTGAGAAAAAGAGTTGTTTGAGCAGTTGGGCCTGTAGCCGAGCACGGATTAAGGCGTCGGCCTCCGGAGCCGAAGAACCTGGGTTCAAATCCCAGCGGGCCCGCCATGATACAGGAGAAACATATTGTTATGGAGAAAGTCGTTGTTGGTTGGAGTGGAGGTAAGGATAGCGCTTTTGCATTATATGAAATTTTGAAAGCGCAAACTTATGAGGTTGCAGCTTTATTTACTACTGTTACTCGGGATTACGATCGCGTCAGCATACATGGGGTGCGCCGTGTTCTACTTGAAGCGCAAGCAGAAGCCTTGGGGTTGCCTCTGGAAGTTATGTTCCTTCATAAAGGTGCCTCTGACATTGATTACGGAACAGCCTTCGTCGACGCTCTCAAGAAGTTCAAAAACATCGGAGTCGAGAGAGTGGTGTACGGCGACATTTTCTTAGAAGACGTGAAGAAATACCGCGATAACTTGCTTTCCAAAGTGGGTATGCTGGGTGTGTATCCGCTTTGGAAAAAAGACACTACTCAAGTTGCGAATGCCTTCATAGATTTAGGCTTCAAAGCCATCATAACAGTTGTTGACTCACAAGTACTCGACAATGTGTATACAGGCAGGGAATATGACAAACAGTTTCTCGCCGACTTACCCGTGACTGTTGATCCCTGTGGAGAAAACGGTGAATTCCACTCTTATGTCTACGACGGTCCCATATTCAAAAAAGCTGTCGCCTTCAAAAGAGGTCAAGTTCTTTTGAGAGAAAACCGATTCTGGTACTGCGATCTCCTTCCATAAATTGATTGTAACCAAAAGAGTGGGCCGAGCCGGACTTGAACCGGCGACCTTTGGCTCGTAAAGCCAATGTCCTAACCAAGCTAGACGACCGGCCCACACATATTTTCCTTTAATTTAAGGTTTTGTGGTTTTTAAGGTTGTTTGATCACGAATAGATATAAATCCGTTCCGTTCTATATCAGCCACATCACAAAGATGTGACGATTATTGGAGTCTTAATCATGCAAAGTCAAAAACGTATTCTCTGTACAGGCGCAGGCGGTCCAGCAGGCATAAACTTTACAAAATCTTTGAGAGTTGCACCAGAAAAAATGTACCTTGTTGGCACCGAAGCTAACTCGCTATTTGTGCACCTTTCAGTAACAGATAAAACCTATGTGGTGCCACGGGCGAAAGATCCAATTTATATCGATAAACTGAACGAAATTATAGCCAAAGAGAAAATTGAGTTTCTGCATGCTCAACCCGATGTTGAAGTGGAGGCTGTTTCAGAGAACCGTGAAAAACTAAATGCCCCTGTCTTTTTGCCCTCAAAGAGGGCGGTGAAAGCTTGCCAAGATAAACTGGAATCCGCTAAAATCTGGCATGAAAAAAACATTCCTGTTGCCCGAACGTTGGAAGTTAAAAAAGACACAGATATTGAGAGGGCATTTGAAGAGTTCGGCAGCCCCATTTGGATTCGTGCTCGAACAGGCGCTGGAGGAAAAGGCAGCACCCCTGCTGACAACAAAGAAACAGCTGCGTCGTGGATAAAATATTGGAAATCAAGAAAAGTTGATTGGGAGTTTATTGCGCAAGAGCATTTACCAGGGCGAAATATAGCGTTTCACAGCATATGGAAAGACGGCGAGTTGATAACGTCGATGGCAAGGGAACGCCTAGAGTACATTTATGCGTATCTGGCACCTTCAGGAATCACAGGTACTCCTGCCGTTCAAAAAACCGTCCACGAAGCTGAAGTCAACAGAATTGGAACTGAAGCCGTTCTCTCAATTGATCCCAATTTTACAGGAATAGCATCTGTAGACTTGAAGGGAAATGCTGAGGGGGTCCCATGCGTAACAGAGATTAATCCTGGGCGTATGTTCACAACAAGCTTCTTTTTCTCTTTTGCAAGCAATATTTTGAGGAAAGACTACGGGGCAAACATACCATATTTATGCGTTAGACTGGCGTTCAAGGAAAAAATTCCTAAAATCCCACAGTATAATGTTTTACCTGCGGATGTTTATTGGGTTAGACATATGGACGCCCCCGGCAGGCTAGTTAAGGACGACAAAGTTCTCGGAGTCATGTACCGTTGATTAGAGCGGTCATTTTTGACCTTGACGGAACACTCATCCAATTACCCATCAACTACCAAAAAATGTATGCGACGTTTTCTAAGATAATGGAGAAGGAGCAAATTCGGCCGTTACTTGAAACGGTAGCTAACCTTGACAAAAACACCAGAAAGCAGATTTTTAAGGCATGGGACAGAGCTGAGTTAGAAGTTTCGGAGAAAATCACGCTTAATCAAGAAGGAATTGACCTATATTATGAGTATGCCGATAAACCAAAGGCTCTGGTTACGATGCAGGGCAAAGCCATAGTGAAAGCTGTAATTGATCGATACAGATTATGTTTTAATTTTGTTGCCACACGGGAAAATTCACTAAATAGGGCAGAACAACTCACTATTGCCGCTGCAAAATTGGAAACCCCACTAGACGCAGTTCTGTTTGTTGGAAATACAGAGGGAGATGCTGTAGCGGCAGAAAAAGTTGGTTGTCAGTTCCGGAAAATAACCTAACTTAGCCAGAGTTAAAAAAGGCGTTTATTTTTCTTGGATTAAAAACAGTGAAAGTTGCCGCTCTGATTCTTCTGCCGAGCCGTGGAATCAATCCCGCAGCGTCAGTGCCTAGTTTACAAACTAGAGCGTGCTCAAACATACCTAAAGATTCTATGTCAATTACATCACGATTAAGCATTGCTTGTGTCATGGCAAGCTTAACCTGAGGTAAAGATGCACCCAAAACAAGTAACCTATCCAGAAGGGAGTCGCGCCAAAAAAGATATTTCTCTATCTGCTCCGTCGCCAACTTGGCGTTCACAGCACTATTTGGAATATCAACATTAACCACTTTTATTTTGAGAGGCAAATTTTCACATATACCCCAAAGTTCAGCGATTTTATCAAGAGAAATTCTGTTTACTTCTGCAAGTTCAGTCTGCAGATTTTCCAGCGGTACCTTTGCCAGTACAGGCTTTGGCCGGTAAACTCCAACATCCACCAACAAGTCTTTTCCACTGCCTTTCAGATCAGTAACAAAACCCTTCAACGTAGAAAATGAAACGATGTTTTCTATTACCGAAGGGCAGAAACCTACATCGCGGGCTAGAATGTTCTTCGCTATTGGTTCGTCTTCTCCTTCAAGGGATAAATTAACCCAAGATTCATTTGGGTCAACGTCTACGGAAACTTTTACGTCTAATCCTTCGAATAAGGTGTTCAGGGTTTCGTCAATGAGCCGTCTCTGGTTGGAGCAGTAAATTTTTGTTAACAAAGTAACGGCGGTCATGTGTCTTCACTGATCAACTTTGCCACTTCATCGTGAATAAGTTGAACTCTTGCCGCGGCAGCATCTAATTTTTCTGCCCGCAACCTCTTAATGGTAGCTTCTATAGGTATACGTTCAGAAGTTTCAACCAGCTTGTCAGCGTAAGAAACAATTTTCTCTTCCAGCGTCGTTGGAAAATAATTGCCTTCAGGCCATCCTAATTCTGCGGCTTCAGCGGCGGTTATACCGCCGCCAACGTGACATTTGATAATTGAAATTACAGGTTCGGGCAAGCCTGCTTTTTTTGCTATTTCCACTCCTGCAATAACATGATGAACGCTATGTGTTTTTGATCTGCCAATATCGTGCAGAAGAGCACTGATTTCCACGAGGTCAACATTAACTTTCAAACCTTTCTTTTTGCAGATATCCGCGGTTTCTCGGGCAATTTTCGCTACCGCTTCACAGTGAGCAATTACATTTTTGGAACAGTTGCTTTTGCGGAGAAGTTGCAAGGCTTCCTCTCTTGTAGGAAGCACAGGTTACTCACCTAGTTCCTTGCGGAGTTGTTCAACTTTTTCTGCAAGTTTTTGGGTCATTTTCCCATTTTCAAAATGAACTAACGGTTTACCACATGCATTGCAGTGAAAAACTGCTTCCACTGCTTCTTCAAATGTGACTCTACGGCACCCCTCTGTATTACAATAGTAAAAATCATGATTGCTCTCGTATTCGAGTCGGACGCAGAGCTTTTCGAGAACTCTTCTTTTTTGACTTAAAATGAAGCCTTCCAGCTGATCCGGTTGGAGTTTCCAGTGAAAAATGAACCACCCAGTTTTCGGATCACGTGTTCGTCTTAAACTTACAAGAGAGTGGTCATAGAGTTTGTATAGAATTTTACGGACCGAGTTAAGTCTGATTCCTGTTTTGTTGGCTATTTCGTCGTCTGTGATTTCATCTATGTTCTTGAGAAATTCTATGAGTTTTACAGCCTCTTCTTCACCAAGAGAAACTGCTACTTTCATCAAGGTTGCATCGTCAATTGTTGATAACATATTCTAGTTCCTTGAACATTATAAATAATGCATAATGGTTGCATAAAACTCTTCTGCGCCACCCCGCCAAAACTCATTATACTACTCTACTTGTTTACCTCGCTTTTGGGGAATTATACGCTTTTTGGCATTCTCAAATGATGCCGCTAAGGTTTTCCCTTCAAAAAACCTGTCCAAAAATATGGCTAAGGCAGCGCATTCAGAATGTGGTTGATTACCTACGGCAACGTTGAAGTCAGAAACATCTACGGAATAAAAGACAGGAGGCACTTTTTGGCTACCCACTAAAATCAGAACGTCTTTTTTGAGTACCCGAATTTCATCTAGAACATTGCTTGATTGTATATTTTCCCCGTAGGCAGTTAGGTGAACAACTACTCCGCCTTTTTGTTTCCAATCTGTGACAACTTTTTTCCACGGTATGCCCATTTCAAAGGAGAAATTTCCACCCCAGTTTGCTGTAACTTGCTCTATTGTCTTTTTGATGGAGTTGTCTCTAATGTCAGACAGCACAAATCCTGTGGCGCCTAACGCACGTGCTACTAGAGCAACGTGGGTTGTGAGTCTGGCGTCTCTTTGTGGACGATGACCCCATCGTAAGACGACGACTTTGCGTGGTTGCATCCATTTTGCCTTCTAGTTTTTGGGTGAGTAGGTTGCTTCGAATTTTCCGTTAAGTTCATTTACGCGTTTTTTAATTTTTTCTGCAAAATCAGGAGGAGCCTCGAAAACAATTTGGATATTATTGTTGAGGTAATCAGTTTTTTTCACATCTGCCTCTGTGTGAACCCATGAAATCAGTGGCATAGCTTCGTTTGTAAGAGGAAGAAAGAAGGAGGCCTGAATGTAACCTTCAAGTTTCTTTACTATCTCCTTTTTTAACTTATCTATGTTTGTTTGGGTTAATGCTGAAATTAAAATGGGGTTCTTTGTTTTTTCTTTTAGGATCTCAAATTTTTGTTTTACGTCTACTTCGCTTAGCTTGTCGATTTTATTAAACACAGTTATTACTGATACATTTGATGCACCGATGTGTTCTATAGTTTCTTGGCAGGTTTTGATTTTTTTCTCTATAATTTGTATGGGTTCGCTTACATCTAAAACTAAGAGTATGAGGTCAGAGTATATTGTCTCTTCCAGTGTGGAGTGGAAAGCTTCAATTAAAGACAGAGGTAAACGGTCAATGAAGCCTACTGTATCGGTTAGTAAGAATTTTCGTTTAGAGAATTCTACAAGTCTTGTAGTGGTTGAAAGTGTTGTGAATAGAGCGTTGTCTACGCGGGCAGTTTGTTCAGCTATGGCGTTAAACAACGAGCTTTTACCTGCGTTTGTATATCCTGCAAGGGCTATAGAGGAGAAACCCAATTCGGCTCTTCGGTAACGGTGAAGTACACGTTTTTCTCGAACCCGTTTGAGTTTTTTCTGTATAGTGTGAATTTGCCTTTTGATTGCTTCAATGTAAACCTCTGCTTCGTAAACACCTATACCCATAAATCCTGGTTGCTCTCCCATTTTTGTGAGGCGAACTTTTTCTTTGGCGTGTTTGAGTTCATTTTTCTGGGTCGCCAGCTGGATTTGCAGTTTGGCTTCAGTTGTTGTAGCACGCCTTGTAAAAATTTCCAGAATAAGCTGAAAACGATCTATCACTTCAACTTTGGTGGCTTTGGCTAAGTTATACGCTTGGAGTGGCTTTAGGTTGTTGTCAAAAATTATTTTTTTTGCTTCTTTTTCCTTTACCAAGTTAACTAGTTCTTCAACTTTTCCTGCGCCGATTTGGTAGCGCGGATCTGGCCGCCTTGTTTGTTCAAGTTGCCCGACAACTTGGTAACCCGCAGATTCGGCTAAATGTTTGAGTTCAAGCAGACTTGATTGCTCACGGTTTAGTCGTCGCTGGACGATTATTGCTTTCGTTGCGTGGTATCAGCTCCCTTGTTTTTCTTGTCGAATTGCATAATATCACCGAGTGTCAACTCCGTGTCCGTCGCTTTTGCGAGTTTAGGTGCAGGTTTTTCCTCGGAGATCAGGGCAAGTAGTTTAATTTTAAGCGCATGTTCAAGTTTTGATACAAGCAGATCGTTAGGAGCAACTTTACCTGTTTCAATTTTTCTGAGCAGAGATTCCTTTTCATTTATTTTTTTGGCCAATTCTTCGTGACTCAACCCAGCTTTTTCTCGGGCGTGCCGTATTACTTCCCCGTAGTCTTCCACGATTTCTTGCGTGGTATCAACTTTGGGTTGAACAATTTTCTTTTTAATTTGGATTGGACGTAAAGAAGAAGCGTAGAGCGCCGAGGAAAGATTTGGTTTTTGAAGCTCAACTCTAGGTTTTGGCGTTTCTGACCACGTAGTTGTTCCATGTTTGGCACACTCATGGCAAACAGTCATCTTTGCACCTTCTATTACGACTTTATTTGGATTTTCATGGATTTTACGCCCACATACTTCGCATCGCATTGAGTCTACCCGGTTTGTTTTTATTGTTCACGGTATGTTTATAGTTGTCGAATAGAAAAACCCAACTTTCATGGTGAAAAACAATTGGACAGCGCTCTGAAGCAAATCCGAAACATCGCAGATTACCAATTTGGGCGAGGGATTGGAGAGAAACTTTTTCCTGACGACGTTGAAGTGGTTTACTCGCCTACCACGAAGCGGATACGCTATGTTAATTTCAAGGGTGAAAGACTGGCTACGCTCCGCCCTACAGACAGTTTGTTTTCTTTGAGTATACCAGCAGCGAAGATGTTAGTTGAGAAAAAGATTCCTTTGCGCTGTTTTGCTGTTGTATGCGACGATGTAAAGAAGTTCATTGCGGATGGCGGCGATGTTTTCGCTGCACATGTTGTCAGAGTTGATGAGGAAATTCGGGCAAAAGATGAAGTTATAGTGATTGATGAGTTCAACCATGTATTGGCGGTGGGACGCGCGTTGCTGTGTGGTGCAGAAATGCAGTGTTTTAAGGTAGGGGTTGCTGTGAAGGTTCGTCACGGTTGCGGCAACAATTTGGTAAGTTAAATATATTTGCTTGTTATGCAGAATAGTTTTTGGAAGTGTAATACATGCAAAGACGGCTGAATCCTCGTGATGCAAAGCGTATGATGCAACGTATGGGTATGAACATGTCGTCTGTGGACAATGTGGAAGAAGTAATAATAAGGACGCAAAACAAAGAGATCGTAATTGAAGAACCTGAAGTGGCAATTGTTCAGGTGCAAGGTCAGAAAATCTTTCAAGTTGCAGGCGGGAACGTAAGCGAGAGGGCGCCACAGCCAAAGGTTTCGGCTTCGCCGGCGTCATCAATTTCCGAGGAGGATGTACAGCTTGTGGCAGGGCAAACAGGCAAAAGCGTGGAGGCCGCACGAAAGGCTTTGATGGAATGTGATGGGGATTTGGCTAAAGCAATCTTGTTACTTCAGTCTTAGTAGCTTTTGAAGTTTGTTAGAAGCAAGACGGTCCTATTTTGTGTATTGGATCTGCCAATTTGAGGGGGATCTACTCTTTAGTGTACCTAGCGAATAGTTTTTGTTTGCCGTTACCTCTGATATGTGACAGTGAAATGCGGTGCCTCTGATTTCTGTCTTTGATCCTTGGCGCAGTGGCATGTGCACGTGTCCGCCTAAACTTACCTTTAACCCTTACAGTGGATGCGATCACCATTGCGTGTATTGCTACGCGTCAAGTTATATTCCCAACTTTTCAGAATGCCGACCAAAAAAAGAGGTACTCCCAACTTTAAAGAGAGAAGCTATTAAGCTTAAAGGAGAAGTAATTTCAATTTCTAATTCTTCGGATCCCTACCCGCGAATTGAAGCTACTACGGGTTTGACGCGTAGATGTCTAGAAATACTCGTGGGAAGTAACTGTAAAATTCAGGTAATCACAAAATCAAACATTGTCGTTCGAGATAATGATTTACTCAGCAGAGCCAAAGCAACAGTGGCATTAACTATAACAACAGATGACGAAAACACAGCTAAACTTCTTGAAACCGCTGCTCCACCTATTAGTGAACGGCTGAGGGCAGCACAAGAGTTAATCAACAAAGGTATCGCTGTTTCCGTCCGCGTTGATCCCATAGTACCTTTAGTTAATGATCAACCAGAAAAACTCATTAAAACTCTTGCAGCTATGGGCGTCAAACACATAACTAGCTCAACATACAAAGTCAAACCTGACAATTGGCGTCGGTTCTGCCAAGCTTTCCCCACCGTCGCAGAAAAACTGAAATCTCTATATTTTCAAGAGGGCAAAAAGATAGGCGGGAGTATTCTGTTACCCAGAGAAGTAAGGTATAAACTTATGAAAAGTATGCGGGATTTAGTAACGGCAAGCGGAATGAAGTTTGGGGTTTGTAGAGAAAACCTAGCTCAACTTAACACTGCATCGTGCGATGGTTCATGGTTACTGAATACTCAATAGAGGTGACTATTTGCCTACCCAACAGAGAGTGATCATGCTTGTGGACTTGGACTACTTTTTCGCTCAATGTGAAGAACTCCGCAATCCTATTCTAAAAAACAAGCCGGTAGTCGTAGGGATGTATTCAGGTCGTACAGAAGATAGCGGTGCGGTGAGTACTAGCAACTACGTCGCCCGCAAATACGGAGTCAAATCAGGAATACCGTTGTTCTTGGCAAAAAAGAGGCTGGAAGGCATGGGGGCGGTTTTTTTGCCTGTAGACTATGATTTTTACCAGAGCTTTAGTGACAAAATTATGAATATACTCCGAGGATATGCAGACGCCTTCGAGCAAGTAGGGATAGATGAAGCATATTTGGATGTTACACAAAAACTTCATGGAGACTTTGAAGAGGCGGCTACTTTGGTTCAGCAGATGAAAGCTGACGTCAAAAATCAAGTGGGTATCACGTTTTCTGTGGGAGTGGGACCCAACAAACTTATAGCTAAAATTGCTTCTGACCAAAACAAACCAGATGGTATAACGGTGATCCAGCCGTCACAAGTGAACACGTTTTTAGCGCCTTTGCCTGTTAACAAACTTTTAGGCGTTGGACGAAAGACGTCGCTAAAAATGCAAGAATTAGGCATAAAAACCATCGGTGACTTGGCGACCTATGATGTACAGAGATTAATTGAGATTTTTGGTAAAGTGCTGGGAGTCTATTTTCATAATGCCGCAAATGGTGTAGACAACGACCCGGTTGTGGAAGCAGGCGAAGCTGAATCCATCAGCAGAATAGCCACGTTGAAAGAGGATACCCATGATTTTGAGGTTATCATTCAGAAAATAAATCGGCTCAACGAAGAAATCTACAAAGAACTTTCCCAAAAAAGTTTAACCTATAAGCAGATCGCTATAATGGCAATTAGAATCGATCTCACAGCGAGAAGTCGATCACTGACACTCGAAAAGTCGGCTAAAGACATGGAAACACTCAAAAAACACACAAAAGAGTTGCTGGAGAAATACCTCCACGAGTCTGACCTACCGATCCGTAGAATAGGCGTCAAAGTAGCCCAACTCAGCAAAGAAGAACAAAAACAACAGCGCCTAACAAGTTTTTTTACAAATAAAGAGTTTCAGGGAACTGCTACTTTGAAGTAGCGAAAAAAATAGAGAACACTTATTAAGATGTTTGATGATTGCTGCTGTTCCCAAACAAAAATAGGGAGGCAAAAATTTGGTGTCTGATTCAGAATCAAACCGTAACGCTTTATCAGCTGAGCCTCTTACACTAATTTCTGAGCAGATTTTCACTTTGAAAAATAGCAGAATCGCATCCAGAAATCAGAGGAAGAAAGAGGCAGAGGAACCCATTTACCGAGACGCATCTAAGGGGCGTCATTTTACGTCCTTCACGTTAAAGACTAAACTCTGTTTTTATACCTCAACCCCCTTTCTTTAATAAAAGGGACGAAATTGATGCAGTACACCGAAGCAAAAATGGGCAGAATTTTTGTATTACGACTTCATGATAATGACCATTTACCCGATGTAATTGAGGCGTTTGCGGTAAGAGAAAAAGTTTCAAGCGCTCTCTGCTTTTTAGTTGGTGGTATGAAAGACAAAGGACGAGTTGTAGTTGGCCCAAAAAACGGGGATGTCTTACCTGTGGAGCCAATGGTTGAGCTTCTGCGGGGAGTTCATGAAGTTTGTGGTGTAGGCACTATATTCCTAAATGAAGAAGAAAAACCAAAGCTACATATGCATGCTAGTTTTGGACGAGACAAAAAAACCCTTACTGGTTGCGTCCGCATGGGCATGGATATATGGCGTATAGGTGAGGCAATAATTTTGGAGTTGAAAGACACTACTGCTAAGAGAGCCATTGATAAAGAAACACGTTTTGAGTTTTTGGAAGTTTAGAAGTTTATCCCAAAAAAGTGAAAGAGAAAATGCGTTTGGGGGGATACGGCCCAAATTCTCGGCTTCCTTCACGGTCAAAAGCTGAGAAACTTCCTGTTTCGAACATCATAATGTAAACATCCCTGAAGGTTAAAGTTGAGTTAAAATAAGTTAAGCTGTCACCGAACGCATCAGAAAACTCGTATAGAAGCACATATTTTGCGTTGCGTTCCCTGCAGAGATTCACCAATTCGGTGGCGTTAAAGTGAGGTGTATAAGTGTCTACGGGCTCTTGCGGGTACTGCCAAACATAGACGTTTTTACCTTGGGCCTCTATGTAAAATCGCACAATGTCTTGGCTGAACATATCTTGCGGACAAAGAACGGCAACAGACTCTCCTTCTCTAATGTTGGTAGCTACGTAGTTGGATGCTTCTTGGATGGGAATTCGCACCTGCGAGCGTTGCACCCACGCGTAAGATTGCTCAACGCTGAAACCTACACCAACAAGAGTAAATGCGATAAGAAAAACTGCAGGAATCAATGCGAAATGTTTCTCTTTTGCGCTGAGATGTTTATTTTTAAAGATGCTTTTTCCTATGCTTAAACTGTAGGTGAGGAAGCATGCCGCGGATATTGCAAGGACAGGGAAAAGTGGTACAACATAACGCCAATGCCTATTTGGGATAATTGTAAAGAAAACATACACGAGAAAGAACCAAATGAGCAGATATTTATCAGCTGCTTTTCGCCGCCACATAAACATAGCTATACCACCTAGACCCAACAGATAGGGAAAAAGTGATATAGGATGAACATTAAAGTAGGGTTCTGTCATTTCCAAAAAGTAGAAAATTGGTAGTTGAAGCCAACTGGGAATTTCTATGTAAAAGTGAGGTAGCCGATTGCCTCCTGCACTGTTTAAGCCGATGCTGTAGAGAGATTTGTCAGGATTGCCTACTGTGGCAGCGTAGAACCATGTATTGAGCATACCTGAAGCGTAGAGTTGATAGGAAGCCAGAATCCAAGGTACAACTACTGCAAAGGTTGTTAAAAGAATAAGGGGAAAACGTTTCAATTTACTTTTCAAGTAGCCTCTACCCAGAATCAGTAGACCTGTCAACATTATGGCTAATCCAATTATTACCTGATATTTAGTTAAGATACCAACGCCCAATGTCAGTCCACTCAAAAGCAAAGCGGCGAGTTTTCCATTTTGAAGCCACATAAAAAAGAATAGAACGGATAACGTAAAAAAGAAAATCAGCATAGTTTCAATCATTGCCAGACGAGAAAGCCAAACAAAACCTGGCATGATACCGAGAAAAATGCTGGCAAGCAACCCAATTTTAGGCTCATATAGTCTGCAGGTAAACTCGAAAACTGCATACAAAGACAGAAACGAAAAAACCACTGAAACCAACCGCCCAGAAAAAACTGCTATGCCGCCTATACTGAAGAAGGCTGCCGTGAACAAATCAAACATCGGCGGGTAGAACGCGTTAAAAGCAAAGTAACTGGAAAAGTCTCCTCGCAAAAGATACATACCGCCGGTCAGATGAGTAACTTCATCCCACATTATAGAGTTGTAAGAGATGTTTACCAGCAAAAGAGCACCATAAGAGAAAGCGAACACAAAAAAAGCTACACGCCACTTGTTTAAACCACCCCGTAGCCACCGTGACAGCGGACACGAACGTAACATGTTTTAAATAACCAACTGGTTGCAGATTTTGGGAATTAATAATGCGGCAAACCGCATATAAAAGCATCCAAAAGTAACCCTGATCTCCCCGCCCAAGTTTACGCGGCTACAGTTTCTTCTTAACTAAGACTGAAAGAATAGCCGCCGTCAACACTAAGACTATTAGGAAAACCCCGAAGGCAGAAAGCAAAATTCGAAATATGGGCTGTGAATGATAAACTACGTCTCGTGGCACATCCCGTAGTCCCCACAAATACACAGAAAGAAAAAGCCCAACAAACACTGCGCCCACTCCCTCTATGGCAAAAAGGAACCCTTTCAGTTGTGCACCATCCAAGTTCATAAGGACCTCCCCGTGAAATCTATATTGGCAAGTTCATTTATAAGATTACCCGCTTCTACAGTTAAAGATACCATTAGGACAAACATAATATACCTAAACGGCGCCAATAAATAGCAGGGATTAGAGAGAAAATGACTGACTACTCAAATGGATCCCTAAAGATGGGTCTGCTTCTTGTTGCATTAAGCTGGTTTTTGTTCACGGCTTATGAATTTCTAAAAGGCGCATACAACATCGGCAGAGGATATGGTTTTTGGATTTCCTTAACCGATACTGCAGGCGCGTTTGGTCTGGGTTTTCGAACAGCAGCTGCACTCATAGCGACGTTCACCATATTGTTTTTTGTTTTCAAAAAGGATCTCTCCAAACCTGAACTGTTCATGTCCATCAGGTGGATACTACTAGGAGAGATAGTATGTTTCTTGGCTTTGTTTCCTTGCGTAATTTGGGGAATGCTTATCCTTGCTGGAACAGGCACATCCATGCTAGGTTTAGGATTCTTCATAGAAAGCACTTTACCAGTTATGATTGAATCCATCGGAATTCCCATAGTGTTGGTCAAACTATTTTTTGAGTTAAACCCTAACAAGCCGCTCAGAGGCGCCATAAAATGGGCGCTCATCACGGGAACATTTTACCTTTTTGTTCACTGGATAAATAACACAGGCAACTGGGTAGGCGCCATAGAACGCAAAGGAATAGAATACGTCACAGCTCACCCTGATCACATGATCAGTGTGGGGCTCACCGCAATCGGATTGCTTGCACTGGCACTTTACGCATTAAACTTTACCAAAAAGTCCATAGGTGTCAACTCTTTAGCTGAACTTGACTTGCGCAAAGTTGGGGTTATAATTACTTCGCTTGGCTTGTACTTCCTACTCATATACGTTATGTGGCTGTTTTTGGGGACGGAAGCAAAATGGAGCACATGGTACGCTTGGTTCCTAGGTCACAACATGGACCTTTGGTTGATGTCTCTGCCACTGGTAGGGGTGCCACTACTATTTAAAGAAAAGCCAACAATCACAACAAGCTAGCTCTTAGCCGCACCGTGTAGTTCCATTGTGCCTGCAACGCGAAGTTTTCCACCCTCTAAATACGTCAGAACGGCGTTGTCACCAAGTCGGTAAACCAGCTCTTTCTCTAGAGTTAAAGTCAACGTGGGCTTACGCCAGTCGCCTTCGTAGTCAACAGTCTCGACTTTGCTGTTAAGAAACTGCAACCAATGTCCCACATGGAGAACCATACCAGGTTTTATTGAGGTATTCCAATACTTCACAAGTGATGCCTGTACCTTCAGGACTTTTGATGTTTGAACTGAGGGGTCATTTGTCAAAACAACGCCTCGGTCTAAATCTTCCACTTCGACATTTTTCAAGGCAAGACCCACACGGTCACCTTCATATGCAACGTCAAAATCATCGTCGTGTTTTTGAATAGACCGCAGTTGAGCTGTTTTACTGCTAGGCAGAACTCTCAGTACATCATGTTTTTTTATTATGCCGTAAGTGACGACGCCTAACACCACTGCACCGACGCCTTTCACGTTAAATGCATGATCAACAGGAACACTTCCAACAGTCACCGTCGCTTCACTTGCGTTTTTTTGCTGGTTCGCTTCAGCTAAAAGCTCTTCCCTCATGACTACAGGGTTATCTTCAGCAAACTGGAAATTCTCTATCACGGTACCTGTTATGAGAGGAGCAATCTTTTCTTTGGGAATATAGTTTCTAAGTATGAGGTAGCCGCTGCTGATTCCCACAGATTGTATCATTACAAGGCTTTCACCTAAGGCGGCGTTTAACTCATCAACAACCACGATGGCTTTTTTAGCTATTGAACATGCATAAAAGAGGGGGGCAAGTCTTTCAGGGTAACGTGAAGGCTCGATTAATGTTATAGTGGCATCGCCCTTTTTGAAGTCGTATAGGGTAATATCTGTAGAGGTACTTTTTTTTCCGATGCCAGCAGCGTAACCTAGAGAACCTATAACTGCAACAACTAAGTTGCCCATGAGCATATTCCTCGCAAATTACCGCACGATGAAGCACGTCACAAATAAGGTTTGTGGAATTTTCAATTAAGACTCCACGAAGAACGATTACACAAAATGTCCTTACAAAGGCTTAGGAAACATTTATACAAGGTAGATTTATTTAAAATAACAAGGTTACTCTTAGCTGATTTTATACCAATTAGGAAGCAAATAGATAATTTCTTATCTTTGTACATCCGTGAATTACGTGAAAGCCCTTATTTTGCGGGCCATTGTTCCTTTTAGCAGTTTTAACTCAAGTTGGGGAGCAAATCGACGACCTAAGATCAGAAATAACCGCCTATAGGTTTTGACATAAATGATGATGGGGTCCGTGCTATTGTATCCCACAAAAGCTGTTAAGTTGATTTTCAGTAAGAGAAAACAACTTCATGGTCCTCCAACAAATTAGTGGATTTTACGGGTAAACTGGCGGACATGTAAAAATTGGATCTGAATGAGAAATATAGACCCTTAACTTCGGCCACTCTTATAATGGGCCATAAAGCTGGGTAGCAAGCAGTAAATTCTGTTGCTAATAGAAGAATCTTCTGACGTACCAGCGTGTCTTCATTATGTAGGGTGTAAGTAGTATTGTCAGTACTGTGCCTATAGTGGAGAGCACTATTATGTCGCCAAATACCCATCCGAAGAAAACAGTTGAGAACAAGTCCGCGGTTATGTCTCCAAACATCAACATTGCACCTACACCAAAGATTCCTGAAACTATACTAGCTAAGATAACTCCGACAATCAGCCATGTGCTCCATGTTTTGTGGTCTTCGATTGTGGCTTGGATGAGCAAAAGTATTATGCCAATGATGAATGTAGCAATGAAAACTTCGCTTAAACTGCTGATTAAAGCGAAAGCAGCTACAACCACGTTCAGTAAGAGAATTGCAGAAAGGATGTAAGTTACTTTTGGTCTTTTAAGTTGAACTGTAGGCTTGATTTTTAGTGAGCGGTAAATCACTAAGGGAACAAAGCCTTCAAAGAAATCTGCCAAAGACCAAACAAGCAAAAACTCCCACGGCATGTTAAGATATAAACCCATAAAAACACAACTCAGATAACCAGCCACACAACCCCAAACACCAAACCAAAGTGCAACAGGCACATAAACTGCAGCTGCAAGGTATAAGCCTGAAACGCCTGGAACAGGGGAAGAAACCGGCGCAGCTACAACCGCCCAACTGGCGAGAACTGTACACACCACTGTTGCAATTGCACAAACAACAGGGTGCCTCCAATTAACACCCTTAATTTTATCAAGAGACGCAAGCGACAATTTAAATCAGAACTATATTTTACGTTACTTGTTAAAATATTCTTGCATATCTTAGAAAATAGTACAAGAAAAACAGTCATAATTTTATCCAATTATAAATTATACAAGTTTATCTAGTTCTACGAGATGGGTTCCAACTAAAAACTATAGAATGGGGGATTATTGGTAGCCCGGAAGAGATTCGAACTCTTGTCAATGGCTCCAAAGGCCACTATGCTTGACCACTACACCACCGGGCTTTTAGGCTTCTTGGGGTTGAGACGCTAGAGTTTTAAGGATACATTTTTTACCTAATAAGCATTCTCACCGAAGACAAATAATTCGCTGTGGACTGATTATTGACAATGTTCTACCCCAAAATGGGGGCTACATGATTATTCAGACATATTTAGGCTGGAGTTAATAGCCTATTCCTTCATTAGGCCTAACAAAGTTGTAGTAAAGTATTAAGCCCGAATACCCCTTAAACAGGTGAACTTCTGTTTCTTAGGTTTTAGGGAAAACGTCTATGCAAGTAGTTGGCCTAGAAAGCTTGCAGTGATAATGCGCAATTCCAAGTTTAGTGCAATGAACTTCAAAGGCAGGTGTTTCGCCTTTGCTGGTTTAAATTGGGTTTAATTATCAGCGAGGATCTGTTTTGAAGCTTCATATTGCCTAATTGACTTTTTTTCAAGAGCAACATGTGTCCTCCCCCTCTTGAGCCACAAATCTTAAGTGAGCCAGTTATGGAGCGGGAATGATCATCTCTGATAGCTAATCACCCAACCAGTCATTGCTACACAGCTTGAAATTAGCTTGCCAACGGCTGTTGTTATGCTCTCTTTGAAAACGCTCAGTTCTCTACGTCTTCCGACGCTTAATTAGAGGGGTTTAGTCCTGCTTCACAGATTAATGAGTAAACTTGATGATGGCCAACAGTGTATCCTTTATGCCCGAGTAGCCTGCCATCTTGGGGGGATCCACATTCATAGCGCTTCCTTAATTTTATGATCTTTGTCCCAAGCGGTCCAAGTTTAGATCCACATTGTCGCCCTTTCGGTTTTTCCTGTATCCCCGCCATCTTTAAGTTTTTCAGCATCTAACTCCAAACAGGCTATACTCTCCCTAATATTAGAGAGTGTAACCCATTTAATGGGTAGAACAACCGAGACTATTGACACTAAGATTTTTAAGTGGGATTTGTAATAGATATAGTAGTATATTTGCTGAAACTCTCTGCTCAGACCACAAAGCTTATATATAAGGTAGCAAACTCTGCTAAGAATGCGCGGGCCGAATGTACTGTTTTCTTAAGCCCCACACGAAAAATGGTGACGGTTTTGCGCATGTGTAGAATGGAGTTGAAAAGATGAGTAAAGATGCCCCTAGAACCCACCAAAGGTTAGCCGATAAATGCCCCGAATGTGGCGGTCAAAATCTTATTCACGATTATGACACAGGCGAAACTGTATGTGGTGATTGTGGTCTTGTTCTTTATGAACAAATGCTGGATAAAGGTCCAGAGTGGCGCGCGTTCACGCAGGAAGAGAAGGCGTCGCGAAGCCGCGTAGGTGTACCTACATCGTATTCAGTTCACGACAAAGGCTTGTCTACCGCAATCAGCCAAGTTGACCGCGACGCCTTTGGTAGAAAATTGCCTCTTTCAACAAGACTACAGATGTGGCGACTTAGAAAGTGGCAAATACGCTCACGTGTACACTCTTCAATAGATCGCAACCTAGCCCAAGCCATGGCGGAGCTAGATAGGCTCTCTGACAAGGTATACATCCCACCGCCAATTAAGGAAAAATCCGCAGTTATCTACCGTAAAGCCCTCGACAAAGGATTAGTTCGAGGCAGATCCATCGCTGCAATCGCTGCAGCAGCACTTTATGCCGCATGCCGTGGAAGCGGGACGCCGAGAACTTTGCGAGAAATTGCTGAAGCAAGTCTTGTAGACAAAAAAGACGTTGCCCGCTGCTATAGGCTACTTTTAAGAGAGCTTGAGGTGCACATGCCAATTGCTGACCCATTAACATATGTTTCGAAGATTGCGGAGAAAACAGGGATATCAGGTAAAACCCAAGGTGCTGCTATTGCTATTTTGCGTGATGCACGCCGTAGACGTGCCGCGGCGGGAAAAGACCCGATGGGGTTGGCTGCCGCTGCATTATACATTGCCTGTCTTCAGAACAATGAAAAGAAAACGCAGAAAGATATAGCTGAAGCAGCTGGCGTAACTGAGGTTACCGTTAGAAATCGCTACAAAACATTGAAGAAACAGCTGAATTTGGAGTTGCCTGATTAGCAACTTTTTATTCTTCTTCGCTAGTTTTTTCGAGTTCCATGTAAACTGGACCGATGTAGCCACACTTAGTGCAAACGTATTGTTGAGGTGTGAGCCACAAGTCTAGTCCACTGTACAACTGTAGTTTTGGGTTGGCACATTTCGGACAGAAAATAATTTGTGGCTTCTTATGTTTCAGATTTTTGAATACATCTCGGAGATTTTCCAAGGTTTTCATTTTGAGGACTTTCTTTGTTTGGTGGTAGTAACTTATTGGGTTTGAATGTTTTCCGCCGGGTAGCCGATTTTTATGAGAAACTCTTTGGCGCGGTCGCGGTGATCGCCTTGAAGCATTATTTGTCCGTTCTTTGAGGTCCCACCACAAGCGCAGTATGCCTTAAGTTTATGTGCAACATCCTGCAAGTTAGAGCTGTCGTCTATACCATCCACGATTGTTGTTGGCCTGCCGAACTTACGGGTTTCAAGCCTTATACGGATTCGCTGTTGCTCTTTTTCAATTTCACCACAAACACATAAGTCCTTGGGGAGCCCGCATGTTGTACAAACTTCAGCCATGACACTCAACCTATGGATTAGAGTTGGAGGTATATAAGAGTTTCAAGAAAGTTCAGGGTTTATTTTGGTAGTGGTTTCATATAATGAAGATTGACCATTAATTTTAATTGTTCAGGGCAGCTATTTTGCCGTTCTCAGCGTTTAAATTATCTCTGTAGCCTCAAAATTTAAAGTTACAACAAATGTACCTTGCTTTCAACCTATTCTCTATTCAACTTGTGCCTTTCGGTAAATTACACATCAATAGGTTAAACCACTGGAAGCAATTTTGAAGAACCAAGAAAAAGGTTAGATTGGGCATCAGAAAAGGTTTAATTTCATTCGCCAGCAAATTGTTATACATGAAAAATTTTCTTGCCTGCCAGAATGAAGAGAACATGGGGTTATTCACAGACCTTTATGAACTGACGATGTGTGCCAGCTACTTTGATAACAAGAAGTTAGAGCTAGCCACTTTTGACTTGTTTATTAGGCGTTTGCCATCTGAGCGCAGTTACTTTTTATTCGCAGGACTTGAACAGGTACTGCTTTTTTTAGAGAAAATTTGTTTCACTGAAGAACACCTTGCATATCTCGAAAGACAAGGGTTCGAGGAACACTTCCTAAAATACCTCAAAAACTTCAAGTTCACAGGCGACGTTTATGCTCTCCCTGAAGGTACTATAGCTTTCCCGTGTGAACCACTTATTCGGGTAACCGCCCCAATAATTGAAGCGCAACTGATCGAGACCTTTCTTCTCAACACCGTTAACTTGCAGACTATGATAGCTACGAAAGCCTCTAGGGTAGTGCAAGCCGCCAAGGGTAAAACTGTGGTCGAATTTGGTTTAAGACGGGAGCATGGAGTAGACGCCGGTATGAAAGCTGCCCGCTGCAGCTACTTGGCAGGTTGTCACGGCACTTCAAATGTGCTAGCAGGCATGACCTACGGCATCCCACTTTTTGGCACAATGGCTCACTCTTTCATAATGGCATTTGAGAATGAAATTGATGCATTCCGCGCCTTTACCAAAACCTTCCCCACCAAATCCACGTTGCTAATTGATACCTACAATGAGACGGAGGGAGCAGAAAAAGCTGTTGTCATAGCTAAAGAACTGGAAGCCAAAGGTTACAAACTCGGCGGAGTACGCCTTGACAGCGGAGATTTAGCGGCAACCAGCAAAAAAATCCGCGGCCTTCTTGACGAGAAGAGGTTGCATTATGTGAAAATTTTTGCCAGCGGCGACCTTGATGAATATAAGATAACTGAACTCTTAAGTAAAAACGCAAAAATTGACGCTTTCGGGGTAGGCACCAAGATGGGAACCTCAGCAGATCAACCGTACTTAGATGTTATATACAAGCTTTCTGAAACTTCAAACCAACAAGGCGTTTTTTCACCTGTTATGAAGCTAAGCGAGGGCAAAATCACTTTACCAGGCAGAAAACAGATCTACCGCTACAAAGATTCTGAAGGTTACTACATGAAAGATATGATTACCTTGGCGGATGAGGAAAGAGGTGGGGAGCCACTGCTAGTTAAGTTTATGGAAAAAGGTAAACTCATCAAAAAACTTCCAGAGCTCAAAGATATCCGAGACATTGCCGCAGAAAACCTATCTAAACTGCCAAAACAGTACAAGAAACTGGCAAACGCTCCATCATACCCCGTTGAATTAAGTCCCAAACTGAAAAATTTAATTAAAGAACTAAAAGCTAAACTAAGCAAAAAAGAGACAAGCCCAAATTAACGCAACTTTACCCCTTTCGCCCAAGGTAACCCATGAAGTAAATATGGCAAACACTTAAAAGTCTTCTTGAAAAAGGGTAATTGCCATCAGAGAGCGAATCCTATGCAGAGTTGTCCAGCTATAGTTGCTGTAGGTCGAACCAAATTTGGAGAGCACTACGGCAAAGAACCCGAAAAGCTAATTGAAGAAGCATGGCTTGGCGCCTCCCGTGAATGTGGGATAGAACGCAAAGACTTGCAGGCATGTTACATCTCAGACTATTTTCTCCCGATTACCAATAAGCTCGGTCTAGAGGAAGGCTTCCTCTCAGAACTCACAGAACTTCATGTGCCAATGGAAGCCACCCGCTCTTTCAGCGCTGCTCTCAAAACGGCATGTCATGCAATACAAGCAGGTATTTACGACACCGTACTTGTAGGCGGTATAGAAAAAATGACTGACCGATGGGATAAAATCAGGGATGACCTAATGCTTCTTGAGGATCCATGGAGTTACTATGCAGGAGGCACTCCTGAAGCGAATCACGAACTTATGCTACGCGCGTACATCAAAAAATTTGGAATCAAAGAAGAAAACCTCGATAAACTTAACGTGGCTCTCGCTCAGGTTGCCGTTAAAAACCACTTTAATGCCACCAAGAACCCATATGCCCAGTACCAACGAGGTATCACCGTGGAACAGGTAATAAATGCCCGCAAAAGTTGCGGTAGGTCACTGGGACTCTTTGATTTTGCTCCTATATCTGACGGAGCCTCTGCGCTCATTCTCACAAGTTCAGAGAAAGCTGAAAAAATAGCCAATAACCCCGTTTATGTATTAAGCAGCACATCCGCAACTGACTATCTGGATTATGCTACACGTAAAGACCTGACTCATTTCGTTGCAACCAAACTTGCCATGGAAAAAGCCCTGAAGAGCTCCAGAGTAAATCCTTCAGAACTCCAAGTGCTGGAACTCTATGACCAGTCCACAGTTATAGAGATGATCTCTCTTGAAGATTTAGGGTTATGCCAAGAGGGAACGGCGTGGAAATACATTTACGAGAGCTACCAAAAAATCCAAGGATATTATGATATTGACGGAAGAAAAATTTTTACTAACATGAACGGTGGCTTAAAAGCTGACGGCAACCCTCTAGGAGCTACAGGAGGCGCACAAATTTTTGAAATTGTAAAACAACTCAGAGGCGAGGCAGGGGAACGACAGATCCTCACGGATAACAGACCACAATACGGTTGTGCGCTGGAAATCGAGGGCTTTGGCACCAAAAGCTATGTCAGTATCTTAGCGAGGAATAAGTCATGAGCAGTGAACCAATTGAACGCAGAGTCTCCTACTTAGGCGACAGACTGAGAATCAGCCGATGCACAATCTGTGGCAAAGAATACTTCGAAGTTCGAGACTACTGCAGCAACTGTGGCAGGAAAAGCTACGAGAAAATGGCGCCCGCTGACCTCTTCTTTGACAAAGGTACACTGGAACTGTGTACATTGGTAAATGAACCCACCAATAAATTCACAAAACTGGAAAGATACATTTACGGCATAATCTCATTTCACAACGGCAAAATCCGTGTTCCAGGCAGACTCACCGACCAACTCATAAAAGATGGCCAAACTTTGGAACTGCCAAATTTGGAAGGCAAAGAGGTTGTGCCTAGATTCCGAAGGCGTTACATGGTAAACAAAAGCGATGTAGTGCCAACTATCTCGCTAGCTTTCACTTTCACAGACGAATATTACCCGCACCAAGAGTACAAAATAGTTCAACCTACCAAAGAATACAAATCGCCGGGAATCATAGGCTACGGCGTTTATTCTTCGAAGTTCCGCATAAGAGAAGGGGGCATCGAACGCGCCGTGCCTTACGTAGATGAAGACTCCGTGACTGCTGCTGTTGAAGCGGGAAAACTTGCGTTGGTACATGCAGCTATAGATAGCACCCAAGTTGGTAAGGTCTATGTGGGATCAGAATCTAATCCTTACGCCGTTAAACCTATAGCCTCCAAAGTGGCGCAAGTTCTCAAACTCGGTAAAGAAGACGAAGATACTCAAAGCGTCGATGCTGTGGACACCGAGTTTGCATGCAAAGCAGCCACCAGCATGTTTAAGGACGCCGCAGCACTAGTAAATTACCCAAACAGCGACATCGACTATGCCATGGTTATAGGCGCAGACAACAGTCAAGCCGCACCGCGCGGGTGTCCAGGAGGCGAGTTGGATCTGTTTGTCGGTTATGGTGGAGCCGCGTTTCTGTTCGGCAAAAAAGATGTAATAGCAGAAATTGAAGGATGGTACTCTTGCACTTCAGACACACCAGATTTCTGGCGCCGTGACGGCGAACCTTTCCCTATGCATGGAGGCAGATTTACAGGCGATCCAGCTTATTTTAAACACATACGTAAAGCCGCAGCCAAACTCATGGACAAGCTGCGGTTTAAAGCGAGAGACATTAACTATTTTGTGCCGCATCAGCCTAACCCCGCGTTTCCGACTAAAGTCGCCAGAGACCTTGGTTTCAAAGAAGAACAGTACAACAGCGCCCTTATTGTTAACAAATTCGGTAACACTTACTCGGGTTGTTCGCCTATGGGTTTAGCCGCGGTACTCGACATAGCCAAAGCTGATGAGCTCATACTTGTCGCCAGTTACGGCTCTGGCGCAGGAAGCGACGCCTATATACTCAGAACAACAAACCAGCTTCTGGATAAAAGGCAAAGACAAAAAATGACTGTAAAATATCAGACAGAAAATCCCCATATAGAGTACGTGGATTACACGACATACCGCCGTTTAAAATTAGGCATGTAAAGTGAGTGATGATGCGCCTCATATTTGGAAAGCCTTAATAAACGCCCGTGCAAAGTGGTAGACGGAGCCTAAGCAATTGTTTGCCACAGACACCCTCAAGATTTTTTATTCTCCGCGCAACGTTTTCAAAAAAATAATTGAGAACCCAAAATATTGGGGTGCCCTCCTAGTTTTGCTATTGTTTGTAGGTTTACAAGTACTCTTTGATTATTCACAACAGTCAAAAACTTATTTTGAGCAAACCACCCCAAATGTAGGTTTAATCTATAATTGGAATTCAAATGCGACTCTCTGGAACGCCAAGACAGGAGTCAACATTAGCAGCAACTATGATGATTTCATTAACCAAACTATCTATGTGGGTCCTCCATACTACGTTTATTACAGTGTTTTTGGCAACAGCAGCCTCCAGTTTGACGCCACAAACAGTAATTTTGTCTCAATGACTTTAGAAACACCAGAGGTAGATTGTGGCCCAACAGGGTTCCAAAACTTAACCTTAGCAATCAAAATTGCTCAGCCTCAAAGTGCTCCCCAAAAGGTAACCTTGACCTTATTCACATCAAACAGCAATGATAGCTATTTCCAGCAAGACTTAACTTCTGCCTTTGCGGGTACACACAGCTCATGGAATAACTTAACAATCCCCGTGGGCTCCAACACACCTCTGTGGCAGAGCGTAGGCAATCCCGGTTGGAGAAACGTAAGCGCTGTGAAGCTAGATTTTGAGTTCCCAACAAGCAACAATGTAACCATAAATGTAGGGGGACTGTTTTTCCGAAGCCGATATGTGACTTCGCCCGAGATTGACAGCGGTACAGTACTCTTGAACGCTGCCTACACTTACGGTACTCAGTTCATTTTTGAGTGGATCATCCTGACCGCAATTGTTTACATACTTATAAAATTATTTAAAGGCGCCTTAATTTGGAAACCGCTGTTCATAGCTATTGGCTCTGCCTTAGCCGTTCTCTTAATTCGTTCTATTGTTTTCTTTGCGGCTACAACGGTTTTGCCCAACGTCTACTATCCCTACGAACTCGCCTACGGCGTCTCCTACTCTCTTTTTGGAACTATGGCTTATCCTGCAACTCAAGTGTCAATGCTGTCGGCACAAACTTTGGCTGTTTACAACCACATAACCGAGGCGACATTGGCGTTCCAAGCTATAACCGAGTTTGCTGCTATAGCCATCTATACGTGGCTAGGCGGTTTAATTATGGTAATCACAAATTCGTTGTTACCAGAGTTTTCGCTCATCAAAAGGATGGCAGTCGCGGTGATAGGAATAGTTATCACTAGTCTGCTATTGGTTATACTCATCGGCGTCGTCTAGATTTACTATCTGCAAAACATCTTGAAGCAACTTGAGAGGTTATTTCACACTTGAAATGAAACGAGCTTATCAAAGGTTAGCAAGATTTATATGATTGCGAGACTTTTCTGCAAATAAACTGATATCATCAGTTCTCAGATTCAGTCTACAGGTGGAATGGTTAAATTTGAAAATTAGTGAACTGCGTGACGGAATGAAAAGAGTTGAAGTTGAAGCCGAAGTTGTAGAGAAGGGCACACCTAGGCAAGTGATGTCCAAATATAAAGACGAAGCTTACACAGTTGCTGACGCTATAGTACAAGATGAGACAGGCACCATAAAGCTGACGCTTTGGAATGAACAAATTGACCAAGTAAATCAGGGCGACAGGATCAAAGTTGAGAATGGATACATAACGAGTTTTAAGGGTGAAATCCAGCTTAACGTGGGCAAATACGGCAAACTGACCGTCAACCCCTGAACAAAAACAGATAAATTTTTTAATTTATTTGATACAAAAAGGAAGAGAAACGATTTTAGCTTGTTTTTAAGTCATCTATGAATAGCTGAAGGTCAACGTAGCTGTCGCCATTTTTGTCACAAAGTTTCTGTTCCGCAGGGGGCGAAGTCAAGTAAAAAGGTATCCTCTGGGAAAGGCGTTCTTGGAAAGTAGGTTCTAACGGGTTCCTGTAGAAAACGCCAATGGGTATTCGATCACCCCACTCTTGTGCTTTCTCAATTGCCGCGGTTTTTTTCTTCAATTCTTCAGTCCATTCGTGCACCAGAGGGTCGAAATTTGTTTCTTCGAGCTTATAGAGACGACCTTGAGGCGCCCCAAGTGTGTTTTTTTGGTCTTCTCCTGCATACCACTCTTTTGTGTTAATGTTGTTGTATGTGGGACATGGTTGTAAACAATCTATAAAGGCTAAGCCCTTGTGTTGTATTGCTGCTTTTATTGTTTCTTTTAGATGTTTTACGTCATAAGCGTAGGAGCGGGCAACAAAAGTGTAGCCTGAAATAAGTGCCAACGCAATGGGGTTTACGGCCTCGTTGATGTTGGCTCGGGGCAGAGACTTTGTTTTCAGACCCAACTTCAGCGTAGGTGAAGCTTGCCCTTTAGTTAAGCCGTAAACACCGTTGTTGTGGAGGATATATGTCATGTCCAAGTTTCGACGCCCTGCATTGACAAAATGCCCTGCGCCTATTCCTAAACCGTCTCCGTCTCCGCCTATAGCAACTACTTCCAGTATAGGATTTGCAATTTTTATGCCCATAGCAAAAGGCAATGTTCTCCCGTGCAAAGTGTGGACGCCAAAACATTTGATATTGTGAGCTACTTTACCTGAACATCCGATGCCTGAAACGAGAACTATCTGATGTGGCTCTAATCCGAGCTCTGCGAAAGCCATTTGTAGTCCATTCATTATGCCAAAGTTGCCACAACTTGGACACCAGTCGGCATAGACGTCGGTTTTGAAGTCAGATGGTTTAAGAACCATACATCAACACCTGCCTCGTTGGGGCCTGATTGGTTAGGACTAACTTTAGAGCTTCGTAAACTTCGGTTGTTGTCATAGGCCTTCCCGTATATTTTAGAATAAAATAGTTAGGAGCAATGCCGGTTTTTTCTTTGATCAAATCGCCGAGTTGACCACAATAATTGTCTTCTACGTCTATTATGCATTTTTTACCAGCAAGCAACCTTCTCACAATTTCAGAGGGGAACGGACTAAGCATACGTATCTGTAGAAAGCCTGCGCTTAAGCCATCAGCCTTTAGAAGACGAATAGATTCTATTATTGCGCCTTTAGGTGACCCCCAACTGACCACAATGTTCTCGGAACCTTGATCTCCAAAAAATGCCAGTTTATCTTCAAGAGGAATCTCCTTGTCAACAAGATTAAGCTTCTTCATTCGTTTCTCCACCATCAGCCTTCTTGTTAAGGGTTCTTCACTAATGTGACCACTCTCATTGTGCTCGTCTCCTGTGTACCAATGGACACCGTTTTTTGTGCCCAACGCAACCCTTGGAGATATACCTGTTTCGGTGAAGCTGAACCGCTTGTACTCTTTACCTTCAAGGTCTTTCTCTGTGAGGAGTTGCCCACGGTCAATTTTGAATTGGTGGTAAGCAAAAACAGGATAGGTTTGGCTGCAGTTCGCCATGGCTTTGTCCAGTAAGTGTATGACTGGCATCTGGTATTTTTCAGCCAGATTGAAAACTTTGGCTGCATCATAGAAGCACTCACGTATGTCGCCTGAAGCAAGAACAATACGCGGAAATTCACCGTGACCTGAATGCAAAACAAAATGCAAATCTGCCTGTCCATTTCGAGTTGGTAAGCCGGTGGCAGGAGCACCTCGCTGATAATAAGTTATCACCACAGGAACTTCGCTGTTGCCTGCCCAGCTTAATCCCTCAGCCATAAGAGAGAAGCCAGGTCCAGAAGTTGATGTTGCCGCGCGGACTCCTGCGAGGGCTGCGCCGGCAGCAGAGGTTATAGCGGCAATTTCATCTTCAGTTTGCACCACAATAATGGATTCATCTTTATCTGAGGTTTTCAGAATTTCGTGGGCCTCAAGATATTCGCTTTCATCTGCCGCAGGCGTAATTGGGTAGTAGGTTTGGACTCTGCATCCACCTAAAACTTTGCCCATTGCCACTGCTTGGTTACCTGTTACGAAAATGCGTTCCTCAGTGATTGATGTCTTTTCAAGGCGATGTTTAAAGTTGTCTTTGAATGTGGATTCAGCATAGTCGTAGGCGTGGTTCAAGGCGATTACGTTCATTTCAGCTATTTTTGATTTGTCGGCAAAAATTGCACGCACTGCTCTCTCGGCCAGTTCACGATCATACTTGAAGAGTGCAAAGGAAACACCGACCGTCAAGACGTTTATCATGCGGGTGATTTTACTGAGTTGGATCACGCCAAGTTTTTGCCCTATTTGATTTAACAAGTCCATGTAAGGGACGGAAAAAACTTGGATATTTAGTTTTTTGGCGTGCTCCAGCCAGTCAGCTAGAGTTTCACCGACGTTATTCTCTTGCATGAACTTGCGCATTTCGAGTCGGAATTCGGGTGGCAGGGTAGAGATATGCATGACGTTAGTGTTTAAATGTTGTGAGCCAATGATAATTCCGCCTTCGGGAACCACTTCATTCATGTGTCTAACCACAGTTTCAGCATCAAAAGCCGCCAGCAGATCCACATCATTGATGTTGGCGAGGATTTCTTTTTTAGACAGACGTAAATGAAAGTAGCTATGTAATCCTTTGATGTTGGAGTGGTACTCCCTTCTGCCAAAAACGTGAAGCCCACCGTAGCCGCAAGCCCTGCCGAATATATTTGATGCCGTATCCACTCCGCTTCCTTGTGGACCCCCAGCCATCCAGTTTATACTGTCTTTTGCCATCGTGGTTTCCATCCATTAAAGTAATGAGACGAAAAATGCGCGTTTTAGCCGCCTGTTGCTTTGCCGTAGCCTATACAGCAGTCACAACCCGAGGTTTCCCCACAGTAAGGGCAAACACATTTGCAGTCGTTTATTGAGTTGCCGCATCGGTCACATCGAGGCAGATCTTCTTTTGTAGACACACCATTCGCCTTCCTATTATGGATTATTATGTGTGCAACTGAATTAAGTTTTCTCCAAAACAAAAACTGAGTCAACTAACTCGACCACATTTGGAATATAACAAAGGGGATTTCTATCTAATGAAAAATTTTGGATCCACTATTATGAATGTTCTATGCCGACTTTAAAAATAAGAGTGAAATAAAAGAGGGGGACGCTTTACTTTAAGAAATCATCGAAACTCCAGTAGTGTTCTTCTTCTTGCATTACTATATCTTCGAACATACGCCTTGTGGTTGTATCGCCGAGCTTCATTGCTTCTTCAATAATTTTGCGGTATAACACAATGGCGTCGTTTTCTGCTTGGTGATCTAGTTTTAGGAAGTCATCAGCGTCGTCGCCTATTTGGGGCAAGGGGTCAGGGGTAAACACTGCTTCGCCTTCTAGCAAGTAAATACGCTCGCTAATTTTTTCTAGGTGATCCATCTCTGCCATGAAGATTTTCTTGAGCAGATCACTGACAACTTTGGTTTTGTTGCTTTCCGTAATAACCTCTAAGGGCGTGTTTTTTACCCGTAAGGCAAGATAACTAGCTTTTTCGTGTTGGTTCGTGTATTGAATTATAGCAGAGATTTCAGAGGCAACTGCCCTATTAAGAAGCGCGAAGTAATCAGCTTTGAAAACTTTGCGCCACTCCGATAGCGGCACAGTTTCGGATCCCTCGACTTCGTCTTTCATGTTGGCGTATTCTTGAAACTTGAAAAGGTGCTGTTCTTCTTCTCTGTAGATTTTCTCGAAAGTCTCCCGTGTTTCCCAGTCGCCAATTTTTCCTGCAGCATCTATTATTTTGCGGTACAAAAGCAGGGCTTCCTCTTCCGCTTTAACACCGTTTTTTGCAAACTCGCTTAAACTATTGCCAATCTTTGGTTTGTCTGCCTTGGTTGTAGCGGAACCGCCCAGATAGTAAATACGCTCCATGATAACAGCTGCATGTTTCATTTCTTGGATGGCAAATTCTTTGAGAAACTTGCCCACTACATCATAGGTGGTCTTATCTAATAGGAGGTTTTCAGGAATTGTTCTGCGTAGCAATTTTTCCATTTTTGCATGCTGAAGTATGTACTGTATTGAAACCTGAATTTCTCGAGAAACAGCCTGATTTAAAAGATCGATATATTCAGCTGTTGTTTTAACAGACATAACAAATCACGCTCGTTATAGAAGTATGGATTATATGAAAATATAAAAGACTTTTGTACTACTAGCGGCAAAGCTGTTCTGAAAATTAACAGAAGAGATGGAAACAACTTCTTTTTTATAAAAAGATAAAAAATTGAAAAGGTAGATTAAGCCTTTTTGGGGCTTACTTCTTCTTTTCTACTTTCTTAGCAGGCTTCTTTGCTTTTTTAGCCACGATTTTAACCTCAGAATTCCATATATGCTATTAATTTATATTTAAAATTTGCTAAAGTCTACGCTTTGCGTCAGCAATAGTCAACTCACTCAAAAACAGGCTGTTAAGTAAAAAACAACTTAAAATTATTTGCCACTTATCTTTCAAGGGTAAAAAAAGAGTTAATTTATTGTCTTGCAATCTTGAAAAACCACTAAAACGGTTGCCAAACAAGAATCAAAAGAAATAACACAAAAATTGTTGAACCGTAAAACTATACTTTTTCGTACACACTACAAAACCAAAGAACCAAAAAAAAATAAAAACGGGTTTTGTCAGATTAGTGTTAAAATGGTTAGGCAAAAATGTCCCACAGCAACTCCGTTAAAAATAAATTTGTAGTTCTTAAGGAAGTTACAAAAAGCTATGGCGGTTTCCTTGCTTTAAACAAGATTTCCGTTGAAATTGGTGAAGGAGAAATTTTCGGCTATATTGGTCCTAACGGCGCAGGGAAAACGACCACTATGAAAATTTTAACTGGGTTAATTACTGATTTCCATGGCGAAGTCCGCATTGGTGGCTTTCAAGTTCCCAACCAAAAAAGCGAGGTACATAAATTATTGGGTTATCTACCGCAGAACGTGGGTTTTCAAGAATGGCGAACCGTGAACCAAACGTTAGAAACTTTTGGAAAACTATCAGGTTTAAATGGAACAGAAGTAGAAAGACGCATACCGGAAGTTTTGGATTTGCTTGAACTTTCCGATTCACGGTACAAGAAAATTTCTCACTTGTCAGGTGGTATGATTCAGAAATTAGGTTTAGGGCAAGCGATTCTTCATAACCCAAAGCTGCTGATTTTAGACGAACCTCTCAACGGGTTAGACCCTCTTAGTCGATACAAATTTAAAGAGATCCTATTGAAGCTCAGTAAAAAAGGCACAACAATACTGTTTTCATCGCATATTCTCAGCGATGTTCAAGATGTAGCTGATCGTATCGGCATCATAAATCATGGACAAATCAAACAGTTGGGCACACTAAATGAACTTAAAGAATGTTTACTTGGACAGAGAATAGTGGAGGTTTTGTTAGCTTATTCCGCAGATAAATGGCGAGAACTCCAAGACATTAAACATGTCGAAACTGTGGAGCAACCATCTGTAGGCAGGGTTCTATTTAACCTTGAAAAAGGCGCGGACCCGGACGATGTTATAAATGATATAGTTCAAAGAATAGCCAAACAGAAGATTCGAATTCGCGGTATAACCTTGCTGTCTCCTTCACTGGATGAGATTTACCAAAAATATGTAAAGGGAGATTAGAACATATGAAACTAACGTTACTTTTTGCCGATGAAATAAAAGGGTTTTATAAATCAAAACTGATGCTGGTTCTCTGGATAGGTTTGCCTATTATCGCGCTGTTGTTCCGTTTTGTGCAAACTACCTCCACAGGGCAAGACATACCGTTCACAGTGATTTCTACAATAGTGGTTTCAAGTTTAGCTGGAACACTTTCTTCTGTTATGTTGGCTGTCTCGATAATTAATGAAAAAAACCGAAATGTCTACACATTGTTCCTTATTCGACCCATAAAACGGAGAGAGCTACTTTTAGCCAAGTTTATTTCTGTCTACAGCTGCGTTACTATAGCTAGCCTCCTCGCCGTTCTCGTTGGCATGACAACAGACTACATCACTACAACTGCTTTGTCCGTTGCAATAATAGATAATACGGTACAGTCACTTGTTACGAGTTTGTCTATTCTGGCAGTCTCCTGCGCTGCAGGGGTGTTAATAGGGGTAGCGTCGCCGACCGTCACGGTGGGTGCGATACTCGTCATTTATTGTGGAAACCAGATTTCAGTCCTTCCATTACTGCCAACCATACTGAACATAACCTATGCAACCCTTTTTACCACAGCAATAGCAATGCTAACTTGTAGTTTACTTTTGATGGTAGCCATTGGCTTGTTCGAAAGAAAACAGTTCTAAACAGACAACAGAGAAATAGATGAAAATTGGGTGGGCTTTATGTGGCACACTATATTTTCTTCCAGCGTTTTAGCATGTTCTCTAGGGTTGGCTTGAGCTTTGCGTTTTCTTCTTTTATTTTTTCTTTGCCCAGTGCCTTCATGTCTGCGTCGATTTCTTTGATGACCTCGGCATAGTGGATGCCTTCCGCGGCTGACACGTACTCAACTCGGAATCTCTGCGGACTCATGCCCAGTTTGGTTAACATGCCTTTTAACGCGTCGGTTCGGGCTTTCATCTTGTAGTTACCGCTGATGTAGTGACAGTCGTAGGGCAAGTGACAGGCACCAACCAAAACCATACCAGCGCCTAAACGGAACGCTTCTAGTATGAACTCACGGTCAACCCTGCCTGAACACATTACACGAATAGCACGTACACTTGGAGGATATTCAAATCTGCTTGTACCCGCCAAGTCTGCGCCTGCATAGCTACACCAGTTGCACAGAATAGCCAAGATTTTATCTTCAGGATCCTTTTCAAGCGCCGCCCGAATCTGCGCCATGATCTGGGCGTCTGTGAAGTGCATCTGCGTGATAGCGTGCTGTGGGCATTCAGCAACACATGTTCCACAACCGTGGCAACTGGCAGTGATTATGGTTGCGGCTTTGTTGGGTTCGGCTTTTATAGCGCCGTAAGGACATTTGTCAACGCAAACACCACACTTAGCTGTTTTGTTTCTGCACTTCGTTTCGTCAACAATGGAAATTATAGGCTCAATCTTCCACTTTGACTTGGAGATCACAGTTGCCGCTCGCGCCGCTGCGCCGCTTCCCTGCGCAACGCTGGCGGGGATGTCTTTGAGACCTTGACAGGCGCCTGCAAAGAATACACCGTCCGTTGGAGCATCTAAGGGTTTTAACTTGGGGTGGCTTTCCATGAAGAAGCCGTCAGCGCCACGAGACAAGTTGAGGATGCGCGCAATTTCATCTGAACCTTTTTTGGGTATCGAAGCAGTTGCTAGTACCACCATTTCAACATTGACTTCTATGGGTTGCCCGAGGTTAGCGTCCTCTGAATACAACGTCAAATTGTGAGTTTTGGGATCTTCTTCGATGCGGCTTACGCGACCACGTATGAAATTAACGCCGCGTTCACGGGCTCGATCATAGAACTCCTCGTAGCCTTTACCTGGCGTTCGCATATCCATATAGAACACGTAAACTTCGACGTCTTCCTTGTACTTCTCTTTGAGCTGCACGACATGTTTGAGTGTGTACATGCAACAATAGTTGGAGCAATATGGGTACTTGTTTTTGTCCCTAGAACCAACGCATTGAATAAAAGCCACAGAATGGGGTTTTTGGCCGTCGGATTGCCTGAGAACCTTGCCACCTGTAGGGCCCGCTGCCAAAATAAGTCTTTCGAACTCCATTGATGTTATAACGTTAGGGTATTTGCCGTAACCTAAGAGAGGCATGTCATAAGGCAAGTAAACGTCAAATCCCGTGCTGACGATGATTGCGCCTACTTCTATGTCAACTTCTTCTGGTTTTTGCTCAAAATCTATAGCTTGTCTTTCACCGCACACATCCACACATTTGAAGCATTCTATGCAATAATCCTTGTTGATAGCATAAATCAGCGGCACAGCTTGATCAAAAGGAACAGATATGGCTTTGCGTGTACCAAGATTCATGTCCCACTCGTTGGGATATTCTATGGGGCAAACATCTTTGCATTCCCCACAACCTGTGCACCGCTGAGGAATTACATAACGTGGGTTCTTGCGGATTTTAACTTTAAAGTTGCCTATGTACCCATCAACTTTGACAAGGTCAGAATAGGCAAAAATCTGGATATTCGGGTGACGACCGCAGTCCACCATTTTTGGACCTTCGATGCATATGCTGCAGTCAAGCGTAGGGAAAGTTTTGTCTAAAGCCGCCATGTGCCCGCCAATGCTTTGTGTATTTTCAAGCATATACACTTTGAAGCCCATCTCGGCAAGATCCAGCGCTGCATTCATGCCGGCTATGCCACCGCCTATTATGAGAGCTTTATTGGTAACTGGAACCTCAATTGTTTGTAGGGGCATAAGTAGGCGTGCCTTTGCCACTGCCATGCGCACAGCGTCTTTGGCGCGTTCAGTAGCTTCCTGTGGGGTGCTAGGGTGGCACCATGATGCAAATTCGCGTATATTAGCCATCTCATATAAAAAGGGATTCAAACCTGCCTCAGATACGGTGCGCCTGAAAGTTGCCTCGTGCATTCTTGGCGAGCACGCCGCGATGACAACACGGTTTAGTTTTTGTTCCTTTATGGCTTTGCGTATTTCTTCTTGACCCGGATCAGCGCACGTATATCGGTTCTCTTTTACGAAAACTACGTCAGGAATTGCTTTAGCGTATTCAACTACTTGTTTGATATCAACGGTTCCTGCAATGTTTAAACCACAGTGGCAAACGAAAACACCGATACGCAACTCTTCTTTTTGGGGCTGCGCACTAAAATTTGAAGGAGTTTCAGGTTGGCTCATCTTATAACCTCTTCAGTAACGGCTCGTTTTTTAACTATCTCCTGCGCTTTTTTGTTACCGATGGACTTAAGTTCTTTCACTGCATCCATTGGCGAAGTCAGACGCTCTAATGCCTTGTTCCATGTTCCTGAATGTACAGGTGTATGAAGCACCCTTGTTCGTTTAACAGTTAGAGCTTCGTCAACTGGACAGACAATTTTGCAAGCCCCACAGTAAACACAGGTTGCCTCATTAACCTGAACCTTGCCGTCAACAACAGTTAAAGTTTCAGTTATGGGGCAAACATCAACACAGTCATGGCAGCCCTCAGGGCACTTGGACTGGTCAATGGCTATTTTCCCTTCAAAAGTTTTGCTCATCTTGATTACTCCAGCAGGACACTTGTATTCGCAAGCCTTGCAAGTGGGACATTTCTCTTTAGGAATGTTCACACTTACAACCACATGGCGCCTTTGGCTGGGGGATAAAGCTGCCAAGTTTTCCACAGGTTTGCCATCAAAGGTTACTCGAGATATGGTTAGTTGGTCAAGTGGACAAGCCTCAACGCAAACATCACAGTCTTTGGGACAGTTGCGCGTATCAATTTTTATGTTACGTATGAGTTCAGGGAAACTTTCCTTTTCCACAACGTTAAAGTTGCGTGAATCATTCAACGTAACTTTCAATGCACCATAAGGACACGTTATGTCACAAATGCCACAGAAAATACATTTAGCCAAATCAATGTCAACTTTGGCATTCCTGGCTTTTTCACCTTGAACCTTTAGTTGTTTCTGGAGCTTAATTGCCTCTTTCGGACAAGCTAAACTGCAAATTTGGCAACCCACACATTGTTTTTTGTCGAGAGTTAATTTGTAGTGTTTATTCTGTAAAATCCACTCTAACGTGAGGGCTTCTGCCGTATCGAGTTTTTTGGTTTTAAACGGCATTGGTTATGTCCACCATATAGACGTAGGTGCGCCGAAATTAGACTGTTCAACGCCTTATAACCGTCTATTGCATTTTGGAGTACAGTTTTATTGATATAAATATTGCTTGAGAACAATAAACATTCATACGGTTCAACATTACAAAACCTGCTGTTGAATTTTAGACCAAAAAGCTTTTTATGCTTTAACGGAAACAACCACATTACACTGGAGCAACTCGTCATCTCGCAAAGAAATCACAAGAAACCCTGCATGCTCCACCCATGTGCTGAGAGCCTCCAGATCCACGGCTCGTTTCAATCCTGTGATTACAAAATACGCACCGCGGTTTCCAACCTGTGAAAGTTCCTTGAGGGTGGTGGCAGGGGTGGGCATATTCTGGAGCACTGTAAAAGCGAAAACGAAACTGAAGAAGCCCCCCTTAAAAGGAAGATAATCAGCGTCAGCACGAACCACAAAAACATTGCTGAGATTTCTAGCACGTCTTTTAGCTTGGATTAGCAACCCTCGTGAAACATCTACGCCTACCAGTGCCTCAACCTTTTGGGCTACGTAAGGAAAAAATAATCCTGAGCCACAGCCAACATCAAGCACAAAACCGCTGGGAGTCACTGGTAAGGCTTCGAGGGCAACTGTGAATTTATTTTCCTGTTCTTCAGTATATCGCTGCTCATATATTTGAGCTGTTAAATCGTAGCGTCGCATCACACTAAGTTTTCGCTGCCACTTGTTCATCTTATGCCCAACTTACACGGAGCGTTTATACGTAAAACATAGCTATAGCCATTACTCAAACAGAACGAAACTTTTTGGCTCCAAAAGAATCAACTGGTGTTTAGTGCTTTATTTTGCAACTTCGTTGTAATTGGTTTTTTCTCTCTTACTGTACATTATGGCACCACCTATAATCACCAATAGAACAGCAGATACTATAGCTGAAACCACAGGAATTCTAATTGCCGTGTTAGGAATCTCAAATACAGCTATCTCCTTCAACTGCAATATAACGGGGGCAAATAGCAATGAGACTAAATTGATGACTTTTATCATTGGATTGAGCGCGGGTCCTGCGGTGTCCTTCAAAGGGTCACCGACCGTGTCACATACCACGGTTGCTTTATGCTGCTCTGAACCTTTACCCCCAAAATATCCATCTTCAACTTTTTTCTTTGCATTATCCCATGAACCACCTGCGTTAGCCATAAAAACGGCCAATAACTGACCTGTCAAAATGACTCCTGCTAGGAAACCACCCCAAGCTGCCGATTCTAACAAAGTTCCAACGACTAAAGGTGTCAGTATGGCAATTACTGCTAAGCCTGCGAGTTCACGTTGCGCTGCTGAAGTACAAATTGTTACAACACGGGCGTAGTCAGGAAGTTTCGTGCCCTCCATTACACCTGGAAGGCGGAACTGTTCACGTACTTCTTCGATTATTTTTTCAGCCGCCCGGCTTACTGCTCTAATAGAGATGAAACTGAACAGAAAGGGAAGTGCCGCGCCGATAAGTAAACCAACGAAAACCAAAGGATCAGCAGCTATGTCAAGTTTCAACCCTGGAACACTTTCTGTGAACGCAGAAAACAACGAAACTGCCGCCAACACCGCAGATGCAATGGCTATTGCCTTGGTTACAGCTTTAGTTGTGTTACCTGAAGAATCCAGATCTGCTAGAATTTTACGTGAAGCTTTTTCTTGACCGGCCATCTCAGCGATTCCATTTGCGTTATCGGCTATTGGACCAAACGTGTCCATAGCAACATTGTTACCTGTATGAGTTAACATGCCGATGCTTGCTAACGCAACGCCGTACATTGCAAAAGTTACGCCGGCACCTGTCCAAACTATAACTGAGACAACAATTGTTAATGCGATCACCAACGCGGTCCAAACGGTGCTTTCGAAACCTAACGAGAGTCCACGCAACAAAACGGTTGCTGACCCTGTTTTGCTTGACTCCGCCACTCTTATAGTTGGTCTCCGATTTGGGCTTGTAAAGTAATTTGCTAGTTTATTGAAGCTTATGGCTAAAATAATACCCATTGTCGTCGCTAGAAAAACTCTGATGTCTTGAACGTAGAAAATCGCAAGTAAAAATAGACTTACGCCTGAAATGACGCTGGAAACATCATAGGAAAGATCCATAGCTTTGAAAGCGTCACCTCTTGTTATTCTGTTAGGCCAAAGCGAAACGGCATAGGTTCCAATTATTGTACTAACTACGCCTATCCCTCGGGCTATAAGGGGAAAAATTATCCATTTGTAGTCAAAAGGGGTGATGGCTAGCCCAAGAAGCAAAGCCGAAACCATGGTCACTTCATAAGATTCAAAAATGTCTGCTGCCATTCCTGCGCAGTCACCAACATTGTCGCCAACTAGGTCTGCAACAACAGCGGCATTCCGCGGGTCATCCTCAGGAATACCCCTCTCAACTTTTCCCACCAAATCTGCACCCACATCGGCCGCCTTCGTATATATCCCGCCGCCAACGCGCATGAACAAAGCAAGCAGTGTGCCACCAAATCCGAAACCCAAAAGCACCTCAGGAGCGTCCCTGAGAAAAATCAGAAAAATCAATGTACCACCCAACAAACCAAGTCCATCTGTAAGCATACCCGTGATTGTGCCTGTGCGATAGGCTATTTTGAGTGCTTCGCGGAAACCTTTCTTAGAGGCTTCAGAAACCCGTATATTTCCCTGAACTGCCATGTTCATGCCTATAAAGCCGACCATAGCAGAGAAAAAAGAGCCCATCAGGAACGCGCCCACTCTTCCGATGGTTATAGAAAAAGGATAGTTTGTGAGCACAGCAGACAGATACAAAAAGATACCTAAGACTCCTATGAATATAACAATTGAACGGAGTTGTGTTTTCAGGTAGGCGTTTGCGCCAGCTTTGATGGCGCCCCAGATCTCTTTGACTTTACCTGAGCCTGTGGGTTCTTTAAAAATTTGTCTGGCAAGAAGAACAGCATAGATAAGAGCAATCACAGATACCCCGATAACGGAATAAAGCCCGACCTGCTCTACAAAGAGTAGTTCTTCACCCATTTTAGTTCCCTTCTCAAACATCAAAGGTTTTGATCAGAGACCCATGGCTTGCTGAGTTGTATGCACTTAATATTTAACATTTTTGTAAATTAGGATTTAACATTTACACAATCTTACTAATTGCAAAGTTTCACACATTACATTTAAACAAGCGATAAGTTGACGTCTATGAGAAATCTTATGTATAAAAGAGACTCTATTATTGTTGAAGTAAAGTGTCCGAAGACAAAATGATAGTTCTCAAAAGCCCTACGTTTACAGAAGCCTGCGGGATAATTGAAAAAGCATTGAAACAAAAAAGAGCGCTCATAGTAGTGGGTAACTGTCATGTGCACTATTCGGGGCGTGCGAGATCCACTCTTGAGGCAG
Organism: uncultured Candidatus Bathyarchaeia archaeon; assembly: GCA_964582085.1. Taxonomy (GTDB): domain Archaea; phylum Thermoproteota; class Bathyarchaeia; order Bathyarchaeales; family Bathycorpusculaceae; genus JADGNF01. The sequence continues at coordinate 126,232 of CAZOPV010000005.1, forward strand.
GAGAACGACTTTTAATTATAAAAGAAGATGGCGCGCTCCTCGTGCATCGCCCTGTTGGTTATGAACCCGTTAATTGGCAGCCTGCTGGCAGTGTTTTTCACGTTCAAACCAAAGAAGCTGAACTTGAAGTTCACGGTGTTAGACAGAAGCCGCGCGAAAGTGTTAGGGTCAATTTCGCTGAAATCTACATGGTTTCAGCGTTTCGACTCAATGATGTAGGAGAATTTTTATTACATGCCACCGAAGAGGATATGCATCGGGCAATACTTCTCAAACCTGATCTCTTGGAAGAAGGTTTCAAACCCATCAGTTGGGAGAAAAAAGTGAAGCCAGGGTTTGTGGATATCTACGGAGAAGACAAAGACGGAAAACTTGTTATAGTTGAGGTAAAAAGGAAGGTTGCTACCAAAGAAGCGGCTCTGCAACTTGCAAAATACATTGAACCAATAAAATCTAAGATAAATCGTGAGCTCCGAGGAGTGCTTGCTGCGCCAAGTTTAGGCAAGGACGTGCAAAGGGTATTAGTGACTTTAGGCTTAGAGTTTAGGAAATTAGATCCAAAAAAGTGTGCTGAAGTACTAAAAAAGCAAAAAAACGCCAAATTAGAAAAATTCTTTGAAGAAAAATAGTCTGCAGCATCGGACTTTAAACTGTTACCTCTAAGAACACTTAAATTTAACTGTCACTTTTGTGGTTTTGAGGTTGTCATAGAATTGGTAAATTTTTGGAAAGATCTGCCAGCGGGCGATAAACCGCCAGAACTGTTAAACATGGTTATCGAAGTTACAAGTGGCTCCCGAGACAAATACGAGTATAACAAAAGTTGGGAGGCTTTCGTTTTAGACCGGATTATTCCCTCTTCAGTGGTTTTCCCTGTTGAATACGGATTTGTTCCTCAGACATGGTATGATGACGGCGACCCCCTAGACATTATGGTGCTGAGTTTCGCTAAGTTAACTGTGGGGTGTGTAGTTAAAGTCCGAGTTATAGGTGCCTTAATAATTGAGGATGAAGCTGGAATGGACGCTAAGATACTTTCTGTACTCACCAGTGATGCACGGTTTGAAGGTTACCATGACATAAGTGATTTACACAAACATAGATTAATTGAGATACAGGAGTTCTTTGAAACCTACAAACGGCTTGAACCACATAAGTGGGCAAAAGCAAAGGAGTGGAAAAATGCCAAGGAAGCAATGGATATTGTTAAATACTCCATGGAAAAATATAGCGCGATAGAAAAACAAAAAGATGTATGAAACTTGATTTCAGGCAATTGCCGGCTTGGTTGAAAAGAAATCCGTGAGAGACTTCTGGAAGAGCGCTTGCCGCAACAATTTACTTTGGGTAATCCACTGTGCGATTGGAATTTCTAGCCTGCTACTGATAAACTTGAGGGAATCTTGCAAATCCTTAAACTGTGAAGGTTTTTGCCGCATGGCATTCCGCACGTTCTCTCTCACTTGCCAGACACCGATCGGCATAATATATCCCGGTCTGGCCTCTCGTAAAACAATCACTGTGGCCTGGCGTCTCTCCTTGACAAGCTGCTCGCACACGGCTAACCGTGCAGAATAGTAGCAACCACCGATCTGGGCGTACGTGGTTCTGCCTTTGTTTCCTTCCCAGTCAGAGTAAATGGTAACGGTGGCGCCATTTGGGTTCCATGTAGTGCCAGGGTACCACGCTTCCATTGATTCATAGCTCCAAATCGCAGGGATCATAAGAATTTCGAAAAAATTATCTAGATAGCTGCTTTCATAGACGCGGTACTCGTTTATCTCGGGAAATGTCTTCACTTGCTCCACGAGACTTTTGCTTATGATATCGTCTACAGCTGTGATGCTCCAACGTGTGGGAACTAAACAGCGCTTTTTCTCTAATCCAAAAGCTCCGACGCTGAAGGCTTTTTGGATCTTAGTAATTAAAACTCCACGATTATAGAGATCTATTACGGCTTGGGTAGATTTTAAGTCAGTATCATAATACGCTTTTTCTATGTGGTGGTCAAACCGGGTGTTCCCAACACGTAAGTCACGCATTGGAGCACTAGGTCCAAAAGGCTGAACGTCATCACTTAAAAAAATGGATCCGCTAGGCTTTTTGGTGAGTCCCAACTCCATATCCACACTGCTGTCTGCCAATGCCAACTCTACGGTTTTATCCATAATTTTTCCTGCCTGCGCAAACTTCTGTATGTGAACCCGATACTTGCCGCGGATCAGCAAACTGCGGAACCCCACAATTTCATCAATTGACTTGCCGAACCACTGCTCAGGCAGATCATAAACACTGGTGTCATCTTGAACAGGAGGCACAAGCGGACCTACATATACATTAGGATAACCAACTCTGCCAATAAAAACGCTAGGTGGGGAAACACCCGCTATCTCCTCGCTGGACATCAGAGGCACACTTTTGAGGAAACTGTTAATTTTAACCAAAAGGGGACAGCGTGTTTTGCCACAAAGATTCCTTGCACCCTTGCATAAGACGCAGAGACTGTTTTGGCTTGGTCGAGTGACAATCTGGTTCGCAACAATCACACCATCATTGACTTGTCTTATGACTTCTAGTAACCAATTATCCTGAGATGGAGTCTGCCTATTTTTTGATTGTAAATACATACAATCCTGAAAATACCACAGCTGTTCTCATATGTTTTCTGTAGCCAAAACAAGCAAAAACTAGGCGGATACTACATAAACATTGACATTACATTGTTCACTAAAACAATTATCTAATCACGCAATTAAACAAACACGCAAAATGATAATACAACTAAGTTTGTTGATGGATAGGTTGATAGGTCTTAAGTGCTCTGCTGGAACCACAAACCCCTCAAAGAAAAAGTTCCACCTCTCTACCTCCTCGTGAAGCCTCCACCCCTCGACATGTGACCCCCGGGCCTCAAAGGGTTCAAATCCCGCCTGCTCTAAGAAGCTTTCACAAACATGCCTCGTCAGGGATTCGCTGGCTCATCTCAGGCAGCTACGGCGTTTCCCTGTAGCAGTTTCCACATCACATGCTAGCGTATTGGATCAGCTTCTTCAACACGAGTTTCCTGTCACGTTTAGTTAACCCCTTATAAGGCTGACCGTTGATCCAAGTTACGGCAAGTTCAACGTCCTTACGAGTAGCCACTGAGAGGTCAAAATCCATGATTCTAAGAATAGTTATTATATGACCTGTATATTTTGCGAAGCCCACCTTGAAAGCCTAAATGAGGTCAAGTGGTCTATGAAATAGAGCGTTGTCTCGCCATTTTTGAGCTCTGCAATAATCGCCCTGTAACGCCTTATCGCCGTTTCGAAATCTCATATTTCCCCGCTCATTCCATTTAGAGGAAGCTCGACTAAAAAGAGGAGAAGATAATTAAACCCAAGTTGTAGGCGCCCAGGCCGGGATTCGGACCCGGGTCCTGCGGGCGACAGCCGCATATACTAGACCGGACTATACTACCTGGGCTCAACTGCTTCTTGAATACTCACTATTTTAGCTAATTAACCTTTCCCGGAGAAAAATCACAGTTTTGGATAGGTGTGCTGTTTTCCTGTAATGTAAGCTATGTCTATTCGGCCCATCGTTGTTTTAGCAAGTTTCTCAGGTTTAATCTTTGCAAGTTTCTCTTCAGGTTTGGTTGAAAGCTGCCTCACCAACACTTCAATGGCGTGCTGCTTCTCAGTCAAGTCATCAATTAGCGATATTGAGCCTGAGAAATGGACGCAGGTGTAAGCGTAGTCGCATTCGTCGGTGACACCGTAGTCTAATACTGCTTGTCCCCAAATTTTGTTGTTGGCTTTAAGGTAAACGAGTTTTTTTCCCTCAGAAGCACAGTGGAAGTAAATGCAGTTTTTGGCTTCGTCATAACCATGACTTAGAGCGACAAGGTAGGGTTCGTTGTCCATACAAAGGGCTATTGTAATATAGGTTGTGGATTTGAGAACTTTCTTTAGAGCAGCAGCATCAGTTATCTCACGGTCTTTGCGTCTAACGTGAAAGGTCATGTTAGATAGTTTGACCCATTGAGAACATATTAACTTTTGGAGTCTGGCTTCCACAGCCTGTGGCTCACAGTTACAAGACTTTGTTTAGCAAAATTCACAATGTCGGGGGTAAATATAGAGAGACACCCTAAAAAGAAGTTGAATGGAAAAACATACCAAGGTTCGAATATGTTTCCACCAAACGGACCCATCAACATCAAACCGTAACCAAAATATTGAATAGCGGACCAAACGGCAGTTTGTGTCAATGCTCCTGCAAGACGCGCTCCATACTTTGTTTTGCTTCCGAGTGGCATACCACAGCAGATACCTATAAAAATCTCTCCTGCAACTGCGCCTGCACCTCCTGGGAAAAAAGCGTTTACGAGAAATTTCTCTACAAGGTTCCCTGGGATAAAGTGATGCACCCAAGAACCGGGCCAAGTAAGAATAGGTATGTAGTAGCTTCCCGTCGTAAAACGTATGGCTACAGGAATGCAATAGAGCATAATGCCGCTTAGTTGCCAAGTCCAGAAGCGTTTACTTTTTAAGGTGAACTTTGCTGCTTGATGAATAGCCATAGGCTTTCTGCGCAGCATATAGCTAAAAGTTTTTTGGAAAACCTTTACCGCCTGTTCATCTTTAATGTAGTTTAACCCTAAATTTTGTCTGATTACACTTTGAGTTCGTCTATAGAAAAGCAACCTATATTATGTGCGCCCTGCAGCAACGAGGAGATCCATTAGAGATTCTTTGGTCACCAACCCATATTTGCCGTTCTTCGCCGAGAACTCGTCAAATTTTTGGACACCGTCTGAAACTATGAATGGAGAACTTATGGCAAAAGGTACAGGATCCATAGTGTGTGTTCCCACCGTAATAGGTGTAGGGTGATCTGGGAGAACGGCGATGGCACAAGACTCATGCAAACCGTTAAGGATTCTGCCAACGAGACGCTGATCTAAATCCTCGATTGTCTTAACTTTTAATTTAGGATCCTTAATATGTCCCGCCTCATCTGGTGCTTCAACATGAACAAAAACTAAGTCATTACTTTCCAATGCTTTTAGAGCATAATCTGCTTTACCTTCATAGTTTGTATTATGCAATCCTGTGGCACCTGGAACGTTGAGGACTTCCATTCCAGCGTGAGCTCCAATGCCCTTCACCAAGTCAACTGCAGAAATGACGGCAGCTTTCAAACCATATTTCCGTTTAAACAAGGGCATAGAAGGTTTAGGTCCGCCTCCCCATGGCCAAATCATGTTAGCTGGTCGTTTGCCCACTTCAACGCGCTTAATATTGACGGGGTGGGATTCCAGAATTTTTTTAGAGTCAAGAATCAATTGTTTGAGTTTGACTGCTGCCTTTTCTGCTTTTTTGGAATTAGCCATAGGTAGAATCTCCAGAATAGGAAGACCTATTGCATCGTGGGGAGGTGTGCATTTTATTTTGTGAGAGTTGGGTTCGTTGCGCAAAATCAGAAAGTGACGATAATCAAGTCCCGAGAAGAATTCTACCTCGCCTGTTTTTTCGAGAAAAGCCTTAATAGCAGCTATAAGGGGCTCAGCTTCCCCTGTGGTTATGTGTCCAGCGGAGTAGTCAAGGATTTTGCCGTCGTTCTCAGTTATCAGGTTACATCGAAACGCAGCATCGGTTTTGCCAAGATTTATACCCCTAGCAGGGGCTTCTAGTGGTCCCCTTCCTGTGCAGTAACGTTTAGGGTCATAGCCTAAGAGTGAGAGTATAGCTGTTTCCGATCCTGGATTGAGACCGTCAGGCACATTTTTAATTAACCCGTTTTTGCCTTTGGCTGCTATTGCATCTATGTTCGGTTTGTGAGCTATTTGGAGGGGAGTTTTGTTTCCTAGCTCAGGCACAGGATAATCAGCCATGCCGTCGCCAACAATGAGCAAATACTTCATAGTTTAGCCAGCTCACCTTAAACACTAAAGCCTTTTTAAAGATTAGTTGAAAATAAGGTTTGTCTACCAAAAAGTCCAAGGCAATTCATCCATGTACTCGTTCAGAGAGCGGACAGTTGTACCGTTATGGTGCTTAAGAACTTTAACTATCGTGGAAGCTAATTCTAAATTTACAATTACAGGAACGTTGAATTCAACTGCTTGCCGACGTATAATGTAACCGTCAGTTAAAACTTCAGTGTATTTTGTTCGCTTGTTAGGCATGGGCACATTGATCACGAGATCAATTTTGTGTTCCTGCAGGTAATCGAGTATGTTATTGGGGTTTACGTTTGCCTCTTTAACCTTGAGCAACTCAGTAACCTTTACTCCGTGTGCTTGGATAACTTCTGCAGTGTGTTTAGTTGCATAAATTGTGAAACCCATCTCTTCAAAAGCCCGAGCTAACCCCACGGCACGTCTCTTATGTTCGTCACCGCCCACTGTTATAAGCACCGCGCCGTTTTTGGGAGGCATACGAAATTCGGCAGACTGCAATGCTTTAGAGAAGGCGTCAGCGAAGTTTTCACCTAAACATGCAACTTCGCCTGTGCTGAGCATTTCCACCCCCAATATAGGATCAGCACCACTCAACCTCATGAAACTGAACTGAGGCACTTTAACAGCCACGTGGCGGAAGGGAGGTAACTCGCATGTTTTGAGAACTTGAGTAAATTTCTTACCTAACATCGCCAAAGTTGCAAGTTCGATAAGGTTAACACCGCGGGTTTTACTTACAAAAGGAATTGACCGCGAAGCACGCAAGTTACATTCTATGACGCTAACTTCGTCATCCTTGACTAAGTACTGTATGTTGTAGGGACCTTTGATGTTTAAAGCCTTGACAATTTTCTGTGTGGCATCTTCAATTTTCTTCGTAATCGCTAGGGAAAGAGTCTGCGGTGGAATGGACATCGTTGCGTCGCCACTGTGTACACCTGCGTTTTCAACGTGTTCTATTATTGCACCGATGAGACAGGTATCACCATCCGAAACGCCGTCGGCTTCAACTTCTTTGGCGCCTTCCACAAATTTGCTTATAACAACTGGGTGGTCGCGGGAAACTTTAGCGGCTAACTTGAGAAAGTTATCTAATGTGGCTTCATCGTAGGCAACACGCATGGCTGATCCTGAAAGCACATAACTGGGGCGCACAATTACGGGGTAGCCTATTTTTTCTGCAAAAAGTTTGGCGCCTTCAATCGAGGCCAGTTTACTCCATGGCGGCTGTGGAATATCGAGCCTATCCAAAAGCTCGCTAAATTTGGAGCGGTCTTCTGCCACATCTATATCTTCGGCGGCTGTGCCCAGCAATTTTATGCCTGAGTGGGCTAATTTCATAGCAAGATTATTTGGAATTTGCCCGCCGACGCTTGCTATTAGTCCTGAGGGATTTTCTTTTTCGTAAATGTCGAGGATCCTTTCAGGGGTCAATTCTTCAAAGTACAGCTTATCTGAGATGTCATAGTCGGTGGAAACTGTTTCAGGGTTATAGTTCACCATTATGGCTTCTTGGATGCCGTGTTTCTTTAAAGCCCAAATGGTATTGACGCCACACCAGTCAAATTCTACACTGGAACCGATACGGAAAACCCCTGCGCCTAAAACCATAACTTTGATGTTTTCTCTGTCGAGTTCTATGTCATCTTCTGTTCCTCCATACGTCAAGTACAAATAGTTAGTTTTGGCGGGCCATTCTGCTGCCATCGTATCGATTTGCTTAATTACAGGTGTTATACCCGCGGTTTTTCGAAATTGCCGAACTTCAGGTTCAGTAGTGCCTGTGCATATAGCAATTTGCTCGTCTGAGAAACCCAACCTCTTTGCTTCACGAATAATCTCTTTAGCAGCACTCTCTTTAAGTTTTAGAGCACAAAGTTGCGCTTCCATATCGATGATATTTTGAATTTTGTGCAGAAAGAATGGGTCAACACCACTTAAGCGATAGATTTCTTCGACGGAAATGCCCATTTTTAGGGCTTTAACAATTTTGAATAGTCGTTCATCCGTGGGGTTAGCCAGCACATCTTTGATTTTTTCAGGGGATTCAGGTTCAGAATCTTCAGGGTTACAAACCAAACCTACCTTGCCGATGTCTAGCATGCGCACAGCTTTCTGCAGCGCTTCTTCTAGACAACGTCCAATTGCCATGACTTCGCCGACGGAACGCATCTGGGGACCTATGTGGCGGTCTGCATTTTTGAATTTCTGCAGATCCCACCGAGGGATCTTGACTGTGATGTAATCTAATGCGGGTTCAAAACAGGCGGTTGTGACTTGAGTAACTTTATTTATCAACTCTGGCAGAGTGTAACCGATTGTGAGTTTGGTGGCTATGTAAGCTAAGGGATAACCTGTGACTTTGCTTGCGAGAGCCGAACTTCTAGAAAGACGCGAATTAACTTCTATAACACGGAATTCTTCAGATTTTGGATTCAGCGCCCATTGAATGTTGCACTCACCAATAATGCCTAAGCTACGTATGGCGTTCAAAGCTGCAGACCGCATCAGATGGTATTCACGGTTGGTCAGTGTTTGAGAAGGCGCCACAACAATTGAGTCACCCGTGTGAACACCCATTGGATCAATGTTTTCCATGTTACAGATTATAAGGCAGTTATCGTGGTAGTCACGCATAACCTCGTACTCAAGTTCCTTCCAATGACCTACGTACTCCTCTACGAGAACTTGGGTTATTCGACTCTGAACCAAGCCACGGTTGACTATTTCTTTTAATTCGTTGTCGTTGTGAGCAACACCAGCTCCTTTTCCACCGAGTGTATAAGCGACGCGTACGATTACAGGATAGCCAATTTCATTTGCTGCTACTAGTGCATCTTTCACTGTGTGTGCTGATTTACTCCGTAGTGTAGGAACACCGGCTTTAATCATGACTTGCCGGAAAAGCTCACGGTCGCTAGTATTCTCTATAGATTCAACAGATGTACCTAAAACTTTGACGCCGTACCTTTCTAAGACGCCGTTTTTTGACAGTTCAATGCCACAGTTAAGCGCGGTTTGACCGCCAAAACCAAGTAGAATGCCGTCGGGTTTCTCTTTCTGTATTACTTTTTCGACGTATTCGGGCGTCACAGGGAGGAGGTAAACTTTACCTGATAGGCGTGGATCAGTTTGAATAGTTGCTATATTGGGGTTGACGAGAACAGTTTCGATACCCTCTTCTCGGAGAGCTTTTATGCATTGGCTACCTGAATAGTCAAATTCGGCAGCTTCTCCAATTTTGATGGCTCCACTGCCGAGAACCAGAACTTTTTTTATCCAATCAAACTTGGGCATCTCGGCTATCCTCCAGACTCTTCAGAAATATATCGAAGAGGAATTCAGTGTCGTATGGTCCTGGGGATGCTTCGGGATGCCACTGTATAGCAAAAACGTGTTTACTTTTGTGTCTAACACCTTCTATTGTTTTGTCGTTAGCGTTAACAAACCATGCTTCTAGAGGTGTTCTACTGAAACATTCGTTAGTTATCGCGTAGCCGTGGTTTTGGGTGGTGATGTAACAGCGATTAGTAAACAAATCCAATGCAGGCTGGTTTTGACTACGGTGACCGTATTTGAGTTTGTATGTGTCTCCGCCTACCGCCAACGCCAATATCTGAGCACCCAAACAGATGCCCATAAAAGGCTTTTGTTCAACAATTTCTTTGATCGTTTCTATGGTAGCAACGCATTTTTTGGGGTCGCCTGGACCGTTACTTAAGAAAATACCTGCTGGACGGTAATCTAAGATTTCTTTAGCGGAAAAATTGTATGGTACACGAGTGACGTTTATACCGCGGTTTAACAGGTTTCGTATAATGTTATATTTAACCCCGCAGTCTATGAGAACCACATTATATTTGCCACTGACAGCGTAGTGAACGGGTTCTTTGACAGAAACCGCACTAACTAAATCCGTCTGGTTAGGGTCAGGAATAGAAGTTGCTTCTTTAAGCAAACTCTCAAGGTTAAGGTCTTCACCTTCCTCACAAACTTGAAGTACACCCAACATTACTCCGTGTGTTCTAAGTTTCTTAGTTAAGGCACGGGTATCGATACCACTTATACCAGGGATGTTTTCGTCCCGTAACCACTGATCCAAAGTCCGAGTCGACGCCCAATGGAAAGGTTCAGTACATAACTCGTGGATGATTAATCCTGAAGTTTGGATACGTTCTGATTCAAAATAAATGGGGATACCGAAGTTTAGATCACAAGAAGACGGAACACCATAGTTTCCCACAAGAGGATAGGTCAAAGCTAGAAGTTGCCCTTTATAGGACGGATCAGTGAGAGCCTCAGGATAACCCACCATTGAAGTGGAGAATACTACTTCTCCGGTCACTTTTCTGGAGGCGCCAAAGCCTTTACCGACATAGAAAGTGCCGTCTTCTAAAACTAGAGCCGCTTTTTTGTTTTTGCAGGAGTCAAGTTGTTGAAACAAAGCCCTATTCTACCTATCAACTTAAATTTTTAAAGATTACGTTTTCACCTTTTGTGGGTAAAAATATAGCTGCACTACAGAGCTTAGCTTGTTTTCCGCTTCTTCAAGCGCCTTGTCAAGCTTTGATATATTGGATTTGGTGGCGAACAGCTGTTTTTCTCGTGTCACCAACGCACGCTTCACCTCAACGGGCGCTGGTCCGCCTTTAACGTTGTGGGTCTGCACAAGTTTAAGCGGGTTCACCAGTTCTTTGATCTCTTCCTCTTTAACGGTAACTTTTATACCTGCCACATCCTGGGAAACTTTTGCCAGCAAAACAGGCGTCGCATCCTCAAAGGTCAATTTTGCTTCAATCAGTGATTTGACGAGGGCACCGACAATTTTGTGGGCAGTTCGGAAAGGTACCCTATGTCTCCGCACTAAGGTGTTAGCCAGTTCAGTAGCTGCCACAAAACTCTTCGAAACTTTGCTTGAAATGTCTGCAGTGACTTTGAGTTTAGGGAGAATTTTGTGCATCATATCTAAGGAAGCACGGGTAATTTCTACAGAGTCCCACAGTTTAGGCGTAATTTCCTGAAAGTCCAGATTATAAGTGGAGGGCAAATTTTTCAGCGTTGCAGTTACAGCCATGAGATTGCCCAGCACATGACTAGTCCGCGCACGTATGACTTCTAAGACTTCAGGGTTCTTCTTTTGAGGCATAATGCTACTGGTGCTAGTAAATTCATCAGGAAGTTCAACTACTCCAAAATCAGGAGAACTCCAAATTATTAGATCCTCAGCAAATCGGCTTAAGTTTACTGAAATCATCGCAAGCACTGATATGGCTTCAACTATAAAGTCTCGACTGCTCACCGCGTCTATGGAGTTTTCTACTATGCCGTTGAAGCCTAAAAGTTCAGCGGTGCGGTCACGATTTATCGGAAAACTGGTAGTTGCCAAAGCCCCTGCTCCTAAAGGAGAAAGATTAACTCGAACGTAGAGGTTTTGGAGTCTCTGCAGGTCCCGTTCTAACATGTCAAAGTAAGAAAGCAAGTAATGCGCAAAAGTTACAGGTTGAGCAGGCTGCAGATGCGTGTACTCCAAGATTACAGTCTCCAAGTTCTCTTCCGCCACTTCGGTCAAGTGGTCCTGTACATGAGCCACGGTACGCATTATAACGAGCAATTCGTTACGTAGAACCATACGGATGGCGGTGGCGACTTGGTCGTTTCGGCTTTTGGCTATGTGAAGATTGCCGCCTACTTCAGGTCCATTCTCGCTGAGAACTGCTTCCTCAACAGCCATGTGAACATCTTCTGCAGATTCACCCAATTGCATGTTTACATGTTTTGCTAAAGTCGCCAAAATTTTTGCGCCGTCGTCTTTAGTTATGATTTCCTGTTCAATAAGCATAACAACATGAGCTTTGTTTATGGCTAAAACCGCATCTAGCAGGCGTGTGTCATCTTTGAGTGATGAAGTGAAGTGGACAACGTCTTCACGTATTTTTGTTAGGCGTCCACCATGAAGGATTTTTGACGTAACACACCAACTCTTTGAGTTTTATTTACACAAGAAGCTATGTTGATTTGACGCTTTTTTCTTGGAAGATAACTTGAGAGCGTTGTACATTCTGGTTTGAAGACCCCATAGTTCAATGAAGCCCTTTGAATACGACTGGTTAAACGAGGTTTTGATGTTATAGTTAGCCAAATTTTTGTCATAGAGAGACATCGGCGAATTGCGTCCAACCACTCGGAGTCCGCCTTTGTAAAGTTTGAGGCGAACCTCGCCGGTCACATTCTCTTGTGACTTGTTTATGAAAGCGTCAAGGTCCTCTTTGAGAGGGTCAACCCAAAGTCCAGAATATGCCAAGAAGACCCATTCGGCATCAATGTATTGTTTGAAGAGGACTTCATGGCGGGTCATAACCAGTTTTTCTAAGTCTTTATGAGCCTCCAAAATAACTGTGGCAGCTGGACATTCGTAGACTTCGCGGGATTTTATACCAACGAGTCGGTCTTCGATGTGGTCTATACGTCCAACTCCGTGTTTTCCCGCGATTTTATTGAGGGCTTCAACTAGAGCAAGAGGCTTCATTTTTTCTCCGTTGACTGCTATGGGGATGCCTTGTTCAAATGTAATTGTAACGTACTCTGGGGTATTGGGTGCCTTCTCAGCGGAAACTGTCCACTCGTAGGCTTCTTCTGGCGGCTCATTTTTTGCGTCCTCCAAGAGTCCACACTCTATGGCGCGGCCCCATACGCTGGCGTCTATACTAAACTTTTTTGCAGCGTCAGAAACAGGGATGCCCTTGGTTTTGGCGTATTCAATTTCTTCTTCTCTAGTCATGCCCCATTCTCGAACAGGAGCAATTATTTTTTTGTCTGGAGCTAACGAACTCAGAGTGATATCGAATCGCACTTGATCGTTGCCTCTGCCTGTGCAACCGTGAGCTAATCCTGTGGCACCTTCTTTCTCAGCAACTTCAACCATTTTCTTGGCAATCAGAGGGCGCGAAAGACTAGTGCTGACGGGATATTTGCCTTCGTAGAGAGCGTTAGCTTTTATGGCTGGAAAAATGTAATCAGTTACAAATTCATGTTTGGCATCAACAGAGAAGTGTTTTAGGACCCCAAGTTTGTTGGCTTTAGCTTCGACACCCTTGAGGTCTTCCTGTTGTCCGACATCAACGGTAACAGTTATTACTTCTGCGTAATACTTCTCCTGTAAGTATTTTATTAATACAGATGTATCTAGCCCGCCGCTGTAGGCGAGTACAAATTTTTCAGTGATGATTTACTCCCCCGTTTTTGAAATCCAAATTATTCCCCTAGCGTTCCGTACAGTGTTTTTAAACTTTACGACTTTTTTGTAACATAACAAGCTTTAAATGTCCTAAATAATACATCATGGGCTGTATGACGACGACCGCACAAAACGTCCGCAATTACCTCCGCAACAAACCCTATCTGCTGGAAGCTCTAGAGAAGGGTATAGTTAATCTCAGCGAATTGTCTCGTCAAATCCAAAAAGAACTTGAAACTAACAACATAACCGCTACCAAAGCTGCTCTACGCCGATTCGGTGAAGAACTAAAAAAACGTAGGCAAAAAAGAGAGGAAAAAGTGTTGCAAATTCTCAAACGCAGCAGCATAGCAGTTTATGACCGAAAAGCGGTGATTATAACTACCAAAGAGGTTAACACAAAAAGTGGCATGAAAGTGGATTTACCAGGAAAATTTGTCTATCTCCTTGACCGCGCCGACCTGCCTGAACGCATAAGCACATTGGTTAAACACGACAATTGCACCATGATTGTCATCAACTCACCTGAAGAACTAGAAGCAACCCCAGGAGTTGTTGCCTTCTTGACCACTTTGCTTGCCGAGCAAAATGTGAACATAGTAGAATTCATCTCCTGCTGGACCGAAACTGTAATAGTTGTGGACAAGCAGGACAGCCTCAAAGCGTATGAGGCATTAACCAACTTAGTTGGTTAAAAATAGAGAGAATCTAACTCAAAATAATATTAATAATTGTAGAAATATTAACTGTGCGTCTGTGAGGAAAAGCGATGCCCCACAATGAAGTTACAGTTCAAGCACCAGCGACCAGCGCCAACCTTGGACCAGGATTTGACATCTTCGGTTTAGCGTTAGAGTATCCCAGCGATAAAGTTACAATTACACTCGCTGACAGAGAAGCCGGCATAAAAATTGAAGTTTTCGGGGTGGCAGCGCAGACAATTTCAACAGCACCTGAACGAAACACTGCCGGCGTCGTCGCAAAGCACATTCTAAGAGATTACTGGCTAAACAGGGGCGTCAACATTAAAATTGAAAAAGGCATATGGCCAAGCCGGGGCTTGGGTAGCAGTGCAGCTTCGGCAGCAGCCACGGCGTTTGGATTAAACCATTTACTTAATATTAAACTTTCCACAGATCAGCTCGTCAGGTTTGCAGCTAAAGGGGAAGTGGCTAGCGCGGGGTCTGCCCACGCAGACAACGTTGCCGCCGCTATCTACGGCAACTTTGTAATAGTGAAAGCGTATAATCCCGTGGAAGTCATCCCTCTGAAGGCGCCTGCTGATATGGAAGTCTGCGTAGCGTTCCCTCAAATAGTCACGCCGAAGGGTAAAACTGTGAAGGCGCGTTCAGTTATACCGAAGATGACACAATTAGAAAAAGTTATCTATAACACAGGGAAAGTTGCAGCGATGGTAAGCGGATTTTACACTGAAGATGTAGATCTTATAGGTCAGTCTATGTCGGACGCCATTGTTGAACCAGCCCGAACTTTTCTAATTCCAGGGTATGCTAAGGTTAAAGAGAGCGCTTTTAAAGCAGGTGCATGTGGCTTTGGAATCAGCGGTGCGGGTCCTTCAGTAATAGCCATAGTCAACAAGAAAAAAGCAAACTCTGGGAAAGTGGCACAAGCCATGAAAGAAAGCTTTGAGGATGTTGGTTTGGAGGCAACTGCTTTTGCCACCCGACCTAGTAAAGGTGTAAGTTTAATTGAGGAGTGAAAGAAAGTGACACATCAAGAATGCATCAACTGTGGAGCTAAATACAGCATAAATGAAATTGTATATTTCTGCACAAAATGTGGAGACCTGCTTGAGGTTAAATATGACCTTAACGAGTTAGCAGAGAAATTAAAGAAAAACAACTGGCAAGATATGCCGCTTTCTGTTTGGCGGTACAGAGACTTAATGCCCATCGAGGACGTAAGTAAAATAGTTTCGCTCAACGAAGGCGGAACAGGACTGCATTCTTGCCACAAGTTGGGAAAGCAGTTAGGACTTTTGCAGTTATGGGTGAAAAATGAAGGCGAAAACCCCACTGGGTCTTTCAAAGACAGAGGCATGACTGTGGGCGTCTCCAAAGCAAATGAATTAGGCGCCAAAAACGTTATCTGCGCCTCTACAGGAAACACATCGGCGTCATTGGCGGCGTATGCAGCAAAAGCAGGAATGCGATGCACTGTGTTGATTCCTTCGGGCAAAATCGCCTATGGTAAACTGTCGCAGGCGATGATTTACGGTGCTAAAGTTCTTCAAATCCGGGGCAACTTTGACCAATCGTTAGATGTGGTGCTTAAAATTTCTGAGAGACACCCAAGCATCTATCTGCTCAATTCGATTAATCCTTTCAGGGTTGAGGGGCAGAAGTCACTGGCTTTTGAAGTATGTGATCAGCTCGACCAAGAAGCGCCAGACAGAGTAGTGGTACCTGTGGGTAATGCAGGCAACATCAGCGCGATCTGGAAAGGCTTCACTGAATATAGGAAACTTGGGTTTATCAAAAAACTGCCAAAAATGACAGGCATTCAGGCGGCTGGATCCGCGCCAATAGTTCACGCTATAAAAACCAACAGTGACAAGATTGTACCAGTCGAAAACCCTGAAACTGTAGCTACAGCCATTCGAATCGGGTCACCTGTCAGTTGGAAGAAAGCTGTCAACGCCATTCGCGACTCAGACGGAACAGCAGAAACAGTTACTGACGACGAGATTCTGGAAGCGCAGAAAATGTTAGCCCGCGTGGAAGGCATATTTGTTGAGCCTGCAAGCGCTTCATCCATCGCAGGACTAATTAAACTAGTGAAGAATGGCATTATAGACAAAAATGAACGAGTTGTCTGTGTAACAACTGGACATGGGCTCAAAGACCCAGACACCGCAGTAAAAATGAGTGAAAAACCTGTGGAAGTCGATGCTGAAATGTCTGACATTGAAGAGGCTCTTGGTCTGAAGCAGTATGTGACAGCGGGAGTAAGGTGAGAAACGATGAGGATAATTTTGGTAGGGTATGGTGTCGTAGGTAGAGGCGTAACTACCATTCTTACAAGTAAATATGCTAACAACACTTCAGATTATGGCTTCAATCCAAAAATTGTTGCCATCACAGATATAGACGGGGCGGTTATAAATCCAAGGGGTCTGAGCCCACAGAAGTTAGAAGAGATTAAGCAAAGGGGTTTCCCCATATCAAAAGATCCCGATTTTGGTCACCCTGGAATGACAGCACTAGAAGTTATTGAATCTGTCGAGGCAGAGGTAGTGGTGGAAGTCACACCTGTCAACATAAAAAACGGCGAGCCAGCTATTTCTCACATCACAGAAGCTTTCAAAACAGGGAAACATGTTGTCACAACAAATAAAGGACCGTTAGCCTTGGCCATGCCAGCGCTCACTGAGCTTGCTGAACATAATAATGTTTGTCTACGCTTTAGCGGCACCGTTGGAGGAGGAACCCCTATGCTTGAATTTGCCAAAAGATGTCTTGCAGGAGATAAAATTCTTGCAATTCGTGGTATATTGAACGGGACAACTAATTACATACTCACTGAGATGACCCAGCATCACATATCTTTCCAAGAAGCTTTGACAGATGCTCAGAAATTAGGATACGCAGAGAGAGATCCGACCATGGACATTGACGGTTTTGACACAGCATGTAAGGTGGTTATTTTGGCTAACTGGATAATGAACAAGAAAGTAACTTTAAAAGACGTAGACCGAACGGGAATCCGTGATGTAACATTGCAAGCGCTTAATGAAGCAAGCAAACGAGGTAACACAATTAAGCTTATAGGCACCATAGATGGTGATAAACCAACTGTGAAACCAACCGAGATAGCGAAAATTGACCCGTTATGTGTTAGCGGAGTCCTTAATGCCGTAACCTTTTCTACCGAATATGCAGGAGAACAAACTCTCATCGGCAGAGGTGCAGGTGGCATAGAAACTGCCAGTGCAGTTTTAAGGGATCTCTTAGACATTAGAAATAAGTTAGCAAATAGATTACTCTCATAGAGAAGGAATCTAAATGAAGAAAATAGTAATGAAGTTCGGTGGAACCAGTGTTGGCACAGGCGAAAACATTCGTCACGTAGCCGATTTGGTTGAGCAGTACGCCAAAAATGGCTGTAAGGTGAGTGTTGTGGTCTCGGCTTTAGCGGGAGTCACTAACAGTTTGCTTGAGGTGGCTTGTCAAGCTAAAAAAAGCGACATAAACCACATCGAAAGTTTCACCAAAAAAATACTCCAAAAACATCTGGAGGCAACTTCAACCGCTATTAGTAGCAATCAAATCCAAAAAGAAGTAAGTCAAATTATAGAAAAAACCATTTCAGAACTAGAGAAGATTTTAACGGGCATTTGCTACGTTGGCGAGCTTACAGCTAAATCCAAAGACTACGTCGCCTCATTTGGAGAACGGTTATCTGCACCTATTGTGTGGGGGGCAATAAAAGACCACAAGCTTGAAACTCGATGGTTCACGGGTAAAGAAGCAGGGATAGTTACGGACTCAAACTTTGGTGAAGCAGAACCGCTAATGAACTACACTACACACCTTATCCGCGAACGAGTAGGCCCGCTACTCGAGAAAGGTGTTATTCCAATTGTAACAGGCTTCATCGCTGCAAACCAAGAGGGTGTAGTGACCACTGTTGGGCGTGGCGGTTCAGATTACACCGCGACAATCCTCGGCGTTGCGTTGCAGGCTGACGAGGTGTGGATTTGGACCGATGTCGACGGCATAATGACGACAGACCCTAAAATTGTTCCAAATGCCCGTATGCTCCCTCAACTTAGCTACCAAGAAGCGACAGAAATGGCGATTTTCGGAGCTAAAGCTATGCATCCGCGTGCCTTGGGACCAGCAATTAAAGAAAATATACCTGTACGAATACGTAGCGTTTTTCACCCAGAAAACGAAGGAACACTCATAACCAAAGACTCTGATGCAAAATTCAGCGGTGTAGTCAAGGCAGTAGCCCTCATCAAAGATGTGGCTATGATTAATGTTGGCGGTGGGGGCATGGTAGGTGCGCCGGGTAGTTATGCTAAAGTTTTTGAGGTTTTAGGCAAAAGCGGCATCAATATAATGATGATTTCTACAGCTGTTTCTGAAGCAAATATCTCCATGGTTATCCGCAGAAACCTAGTCGGAAGAGCGATCAGCACTTTAGAAATAGCATTGATGGGCAAGGGTTTGGTCAGTGAGGTAACCACCGAAGATGATGTGGCAGTGGTAGCTGTGATGGGCGCAAACATGAAGGGCACTTTGGGTGTGGCATCAAAAATCTTCGCCACCGTCGCCAATGCAGGTATAAACATACGAATGATTGCCCAAGGTAGCTCAGAACTAAACATTTCATTTGTGGTAAAAGAGAAGGATGGTTCTACGGTCGTGCGTGCAATTCACGACGCGTTTGGACTAGACAAAATCTAACATAACTGCCTTCTTCTTTTTTATGTTGTGAAGTCGTTCAAAACGCAGTCTCGGTTCCGTTGAAGCTGTTTCTCTTGTTATGGTAAAGTTGGCTTAGTTTCAGAAGAGTTTCTTTATAGATCTGAATGCTATCTAAGTATTCACTTATCAATATGTGTTCCTCAGGTGTGTGATCCAGATGACCATCCCCTGGCCCATAGGTCACTATGGGCAAATTCATGGCTTTTCCAAGAATGTTCATGTCGCCTGTACCAGTTTTACGCAGCAAAGTGGCGGGTTTGTTGAGAACTTTGCGGATTGCCGCTGATAACGCATGCACCAACGGAGAGCTTTTGTTTACCTCAAAGGGTTCAACTGAATCTTTCAGTGTGACTTTGATGTTAACTTTGGGGTGGGCATCTTTGTATTGAGTTATAGCTTTTTGAACTTGCTCTAATATCTGTGTAGCTGTAAACTGGATGGGAACTCGAATGTCAAGGTGCATTTCACATTCAAAAGGGATGACGGAGTCTGCTCTTCCACCTTCAAGTTTTGTTATACAAAGAGTAACCGCATAGAAGGGGCTTTCCTCTTGCTCAAGTTTAGGGAAACTTTGTTTGATGCACTCTGACAGCTCGAAAGCTTTTTCGAGGGCATTGTCGTAGAGCCATGGTGTTGAAGAATGCCCCGTTTGGGTCTTGATGATTATTTTAAGTTGGAGTTGCCCTTTGTATCCTACCGTTATATTTTCTACGCCACTCGGTTCTCCAAATATAGCATAGTCGGCAAAGATGCCTTCATTTATAAGATGACGGACGCCACGACTGGTAGCTTCTTCTTCGACAACTGCAGCCACTAGAACTTTGCCTTTGAAATCAGATTCTTTGGCAACTTCTGCTGCTGCCATAATCATAGCGGCTAATGGTCCCTTTGCGTCGACTGCTCCGCGCGCGTAGATTTTACCTTCCTCCACTCTCAGTGGGAGGTAGCCCTCAACGGTGTCCATGTGTCCACATAAAAATATGGTTGGCTCACCTTCACCGACTACTCCTATGACGTTTCCTATGGCGTCCACGCCGACTTGAAAGCCAAATTTCTTCATTTTGCTCGCTATGAAGTTAGCGATGTCTTCTTCTTTGCCTGAAGGGCTGTAGATACCCAGCAGGTTAATCAGAAACTGGACAGCTTGCTGCTCTTGCATATTCTTCTTCTCCCAAAACCAAGTCAAGAACTGATATGGCTTTGTCAATTTGCTTTTTTGTTATTACCAAAGGAGGCAGAAAACGCAGTACGTTGCGACCAGCGTCCAATATGAGAACACCTCTCTCAGCAGCTTTCAATATGACGCTAAAGACTTCAAAGCGAAGCTCCATGCCTATCATCAGGCCTTTTCCGCGAACTTCTTTCACGATACTGTGTTTGGTTTGGAGTTTTTCCAGTTGTTCTTTGAAATATTTGCCGAGGATAGCGGCGTTTTCAGTCAATTTTTCTTCTATGAGGGCGTCTATGGCAGCGCACCCTGCCGCGCAAACCAGCGGGCTTCCGCTGAAGGTTGTGGAGTGCTCGCCAACCTTGAATGAAGACATTATAGGTTCTTTTGCCACGGTAACGCCAATTGGCAAGCCCCCTGCGAAAGGTTTGGCAAGACACATTATATCAGGGGTAACGCCCCAGTGTTCACATCCGAAAAGTTTACCTGTTCTGCCAAAACCAGTTTGCACTTCATCTAAGATTAAAAGGACGTTGTTTTCGTCGCAGATTTGGCGTAAACCCTCCAAGAAGCCGTCTGGAGGTACACGGACGCCACCTTCCCCCCTGATGGGCTCAGCAAGGACAGCAGCGGTTTTTTCAGAGATTGCTTCTTTGATTTTGTCAAGATTATCTGGGGGAACATGTTTTATGTCAGGAACCAGCGGCAGAAAAGGTTCACGGTACTTTTTGTCCCATGTGGCGGATAGGGCGCCCATGGTTTTACCGTGATAGCCACCCATCATAGCGATTATTTCGGGTTTGCCTGTGTATTTGCGGGCAAGTTTAATGGCACATTCCACTGATTCGGCGCCGCTGTTTGAGAGAAACGCTTTGTTTAGCCCTTTCGGGGTTATGTTTGTGAGTTTTTCGAGGAATTCGGTGCGTTTATCGTTGTAGAGGCTGGCATGACAGGAAATGAGAGATTTTGCTTGTTTGCAGATTGCTGTGACTACCTTAGGATGGCAGTGACCAAGTAAGGCTACGCCGTAGCTGCCCATACAGTCAACGTATTCTTTGCCATTTATGTCCCAAACTGTGGCGCCTTTACCCTTAGTTATAACTATTGGGCGTTTACCGAAGACGTTTGCCATCAGCTTGTTTTCTTGTTCAATTATGTTTTTTTCATTCACAAGTGATCACGGTGCCAGTTTCATGTTTCAATGCAGAAGAAATTGGGGTTTTTCCTGTACCTGAAGTTATTATCACTTCGCCAACGCCTTGATTGAGTGCTTCTAGTGTTGCATGAACCTTAGTGCTCATGCCCGCGCCTATGCTTTTTAGAACTTCCTTGACTTCTGAAGCACTGATTTTTGGAATACGTTCACCTTTGAGCATCAAGCCCTCAACGTCTGTGAGAAGTATTAGACTGTCAGCTTTGAGGGCACCTGCGATTGTTGCAGCAGTGCGGTCACCATCCACGTTGAGGGGTTCATATTCTTGGCTCATAGCGATAGGCGTCACAATAGTAGTGTAGCCTTTCTCCATAAGAAGATTTAACAATTCGATGTTGACTTGAGTTATTTTTCCTGTGTAGCCACCGTCTATTACTCGCTTGCGTCCTCTTTCATCAACAACTATAAGACGAGCTTTTCGTTCTGCCTTCAGGATAGAGCCATCTAGACCTGACAAGCCTACTGTGGGAATCCCTTGACTTTGCATAGCAAGGGTGATTTGTTTGTTGATTTTGCCTGCCATGACCATTGTGTAAATTTCGATTGTCTCTTTGTCTGTGTAGCGACTTCTGAAGCCTTCAGGCGAGATGATGAACTTTTGTTCTTTACCCAGTTTCGAGGCAATTTCGGTAACTTCAATGCCGCCGCCGTGAACCAGTACCGCCTTATTTTCTACAAGCACATTTTTGAGGTCGGTAACGAGGTCGCTTGAGGCGCCTTCTTTGAGTATGCTTCCTCCCATTTTTATGACAAGAAACATGGTTATCACATCGGATGGAAACCCGTACTTTTTAGCCCTGTTGTTTCGTCAATGCCCAGCATTAGGTTGAGACATTGAACACCTTGACCTGAAGCGCCCTTGACCAGGTTATCGATGGCAGAAAACATCATCAGATGGTCTGTGTGATGGTCAATTTCAAAGCCTATATCACAGTAGTTTGTGCCTTGGGTGATTTTTGGATCAGGAAGCTGGTAGACGCCTTTCTGATATTTGACAAAACGTATGAAAGGTTCACCTTCGTAGGTTCCGCGGAGTGCCTTCCACAGGTCTTTAGCGGTTATAGGTTGCTTTGGAAAAGCATGAATAGTAACGAGTATACCGCGTATCATGTTGACGGCGTGGGGAGTAAAGGAAATTTTGACAGGTTCGCCTGAGAAGACGCTAATTTCCTGTTCAACTTCCCCGATGTGCCGGTGCATAGTAATCTTGTAGGGTCGGACACCGCCAGCTCGCTCAGGATGATGGGAAGCCGCAGTAGGTTTGCTACCTCCTCCTGAGGAGCCAACTTTAAGGTCGGCGACTATATGTTTTTTGTCAATAAGATCAGCCTTAATTAAGGGAACTAAAGCCAGAATCGTGGCAGTTGCCATGCATCCTGGGCACGAGACGAGGCGGGCTTTTTTTATTTCTTCACGGTGTAACTCAGGAAGACCGTAGACAGCTTCTTTGAGAAGTGAAGGGTTGCTGTGTTTCCAGCCATACCATGTTTCGTAGTCAGCGGGGTTTTTGAGGCGAAAATCCGCGCTCATATCGATGACTTTCAGTCCTGATTCCAAAATTTTGGGAACAAGGTTGACTGAGCCGCCGTGGGGAGTTGCTGTGAAAACTACATCGCAGTTCTTTTTAAGTTCAGTTATGTCTTGAGGAACAAATTTTAGTTGGGTTAGGCCGCGCAGGTTCGGATGAACATTAAAGATGTATTCGCTTGCGCTTTGGCGGCTGGTAACCATTGTTACCTCTACCTGTGGGTGCAGAAGGAGAAGACGCAGAAGTTCTCCTCCAACGTAGCCTGTTCCACCAATTATTCCTATTCGTATCACTTTGTTTTTCACCTTTACCTCGTGACTTTTAGAGCAGGCTCTGGGCGCTTTTCAGTAGTGGCACCGCGACGTTTATACCTGCTATGAGGCGTGTTTGCTCCCAAAATTCGGGGCAACTGTTGGCCTCGTGGAAGACTATGTTTGTATGGTTTGCTTGCACATTTTCTTCAATTACGTTTTTAATCTTAGTATATGGCTCGGTGCTCATGTAGTTTTTAAAAGCCGTCTCCAGTTTGCTGTTCCACGCCTTAAAGTCATGCAAACGGCTTTCGTCTTTTTTGATTTTTGAGACAACAGAGAATGTTTCTGCTGCTTTTTGGAGCTCAGCTTTCACGGTTTCATCGTCAACTTGCTTGTTTTCACCTACGTTCACCATGGCATCCAAGGCGAAAACCCAAGCATCATGATTTTTGCCCAATGCTTTACCACATTTCACTGCCAAGCCTTGGATGCTTTGAGGCAGTTTTACGTCAAAGACAAGATTGCCAAGGAAAGTGTTTGTTCGAAAATCAGCAAAACCTGCCCGCGCTAGAGCAACGGGGTGACAGATGGGTTGTTTGCTTTTTTCTTTGGACACTATGATACGTAAATCATAGAACCATTTTTGAATGAGTTCCTGTGCAACTATGCCAACAGGATTTATGATGGAAGGTACAGTTTTTTGGATATCGTTGAGGAGCGCGTGTCGGTCTTTTGAAAGCACGATGCCCTTGCCGTGGGTTCCAGCGTCAGGTTTTATTATTATGCTTCTGCCAATTTCCTGTCGCAGCAGGTCGGCAATGTCGGGTTCATTGCGAATAACTCGACCGTCCTTGGTTTTATCAGAGGGGTCACATGGTACATAGGTGGTTTTTGGGATAGGCATTCCAAGTGCCCAAAGTTCCATGAGAGTACGGAATTTACTGTAACAGGTGAATTCTATGGCGGAAGGATTAATAATTTTTTTTCCAAGAACTTCTAACGTGTGAGCAGCATAAATTCGGCGGTTTTTGCTTTGTGCACGATTCATGACCACTTTTATGTCTTTGAAGGTGTCTGTGAGGTTTTTACCTTTACTGGTAACGTTGAATATGTTTGTTCCTATAGTTATGGCGATTTTGCGGAAAGGAATGAACGTCAAGTCAATACCGAGTTGTTCGGCGGTAAGTTTGATGCCGTTTTCGTCATTCTCCGAGCGTTCATAGAGAAGACCGATGCTCATTGTTGACGCGCCCTATGTTAGAATTTTTAAGTAAAGAATAAGGTGGGAGATGAGTCAGATAAAATATCAATTGACGAGGCCTGTGTTTTGGTGAATACTGTTTATTCGCCCCAGTCTTCTCCTTCCAAAGTTAGTTCTTGAAGGTCAACGCAGTCCCCATTTACCTCTTTTACTTCGAGTTCCAGTCCACACCCCGGGCAACTGAGGATTTCTCCTTTTGCTGTGTCGGTTGGAACATCTAGGTCCGCATCGCAGTCAGGACATTTTGCTTTCATCTGTTTCACCTCTTGGATGGTTAGGATCGGTGTTTGTTTACTCATCTTGTTCTCACGTTTATTTTATACGAAATATCTTGGTGATTTAGCCACGTCTCTTTTAAACATTGTGACTTATTTGTAACATACTGGACTTTTGACGTCCCAAACAGAACAACTTTACCGAAGCACTATTTGATTTTTGGTACGAAAACAGGACAAACACCCTATAAATAAACTAAAACCGCAGTGACACACAAAAATAAATGCGAAATAATTAAATTTTAATTAAACTAAAACTATGCTTGGCGTTTGTGGATGGACGAAAAAGATAAAGAAATTCTGAAAAGTCTCAAAGAGAATGGGCGGGCAGGCTACATAGATATTGGAAAACGGATTGGGCTCTCTGAAGGCGCGGTTAGAAAAAGAATAAAGGCGCTCTTCGACAGCGGCGTAATTCGCAAATTTACAGTCAAAATCAGCGTGGCAGAAGGGGCAGAAGCCATAGCTTTGCTATCTACAAATCCTGCTTTACCGACACAAGAAGTTTCAAAAAAAATTCAAGGAATCCCGAATGTAGAAACTATATATGAAGTAACAGGAGAATACGACATAGTTGCAGTCATAAGTGGCATGAGTGTCGTGGAAGTTAATGAGTGCATAGAAAAAATCCGCCGTGTTGAGGGAATACAGAAAACTAACACGATGATAGTTTTGCGTAGTTGGTAGCTAAAGGCACTATTTTTCGTGTTTAGTTTTCAGGTAGTAGGCGGTGAAGACTCCGCTGCTTGCTCCATAAAGGCTAGCCACGTAGTCAAGTGTATCGCGGAGAGTTGCTGCAGAAGGGACAACAAGTTTGAAGTTGTCGTGGTGTATGATGTCGGTCAGACATCCTGTTTCTGTTTTGATGATGGGTAGTCTTAGGTAAGCATTGCCGCATTGGATAACTGCGATTTCACCGCGAGCAGGTTTGCCTTTGCGGACATCTATGGTCTTATGACCCGCTTTAATCCACGTGAAAACTTCTCTTTTTACTGGCAACAACGGCATCGGATACGGCACAAGTCAATTTGGAAGTTAAAGCATTAATAAACTTGACGTTAATGCCCAAATCAGAGCAAGAAGAAACGCTGGCAAAAAATACTTTGGTTAACGGGTTTGACTGGCAAACAAATAACTACGTGTAATCTGGAACAAAATGAGTCACTGTTATATGAAATATTTACTAATTAAATAAAATTGAGTAATGATTACCTTAAGCATTTAGTAACTGGTATTTTAGAGTAGAGTTATGCAAACTTTTAGGGGCGATTACCCTTAAAGAAGGTTTTTCCCGGTTTTGGTTTTCAACAAACTTGTACCTAAACCTAAAAAGGGTAAAGTCCAAACATCTACAGCTAAAGCTAAATCTAAATTTCCACTAGTCAACGAATAAGCCAAATAAATTAAGTAGTGTATGCCAGTCATAACCAGCGAAAAACCAAACCACTTTATTGATTCACCGCTGTTTTCAGTCAACAAGTAAGCTCCAGCGACCGTAAAAACCATCGCCACCGACAAAGTTATCATTGAACCCAAAAAACCCCACGCAGTTACACCTTTAAATAAAAAGGTGTTCCCTATGACCTCAATCATGTCAAACCAACGGAAAATCACATTAAACCACAATGCCGCCACATAGCCTACAGCGGCCGCCCCGATCCATTTCAACGCTTTAACTTTATCTGCAAGGCGGATCTTAAAACTCAAAAGCATAAGCGGTACTCCTGCGAAAACAGCCTGCATCAAAAAAGAAACCCCAAAAAAGTTTAAACCTAAACCTAGCCACCATAGCCCAGAGGGAAACAACAAAACATAGTAGGTACCTTCCAAGAATAGTGCAGCCTCGGCTATGCGCTCAATCAAAGAATGAGGTTTAAGATTATCACCGCCGCAAACCAGAAAAGTCCCCGTCAAAGCCAAAATAACCCCGCCAAATCTTGTCCATAACCCTACTAGCCTTGACAAGAGTACGCCTATGTTACCGGCATAAAAATCTTGTTTTCCAGCAATTACGTTGAACAGGTGTTGGAAGTTGGATGGGAACATATAGATAACCCAGACAAGAAGAGAGCACAGGCTAGCAAACACCCAAATTTTTACGCTACGACTAAGCTGAACCAAACTTTAAGCCTCAAAATGGTTGCTGACATTTAAACGCATTCTGTGCCACATACCAAAAACATGCATTCCTTAAAACTTTAACTAGACCAATTCTACTTAAGACGGCAATACTTTTTACAGTAATCCTCAGCGCTAGGAAAAATCTCGCGCACCCTCTGGTAACGTTTTTCAGCGTTCAAGCCGTTTGCTAGAAGCACCACATCTCGGGTTTTGCCGAAATTTTCGGTTTTGCCGTTTTCTCTTTTACGAACTATTTTTATGCAGTCATCCACCATACAACTCAACACGCAAGCGCCACAGTAAACGCATAGATCTTCAATTATGCCGACCTCCCCTGTTTTCCAATATAACGCGTTGGTGGGGCAGGCCTTAATGCAAAGTTTGCATTGTACACCGACACACGTGTGCTTGTTGATGTTGATTTTGCCTTCTTTAAATAGGTCTTTCACACCTGTAGGCTCTAAGAGTTCTTGGCGTAAGCTTTTTTTGGCGGGTTTTAGCGCAGGGGACGGCGTTTCGGAGAGCAAATTGAATATGTCTATGTCCGCGGATTTTTTTTTCAGACATTGAGACCTCCCAAACAAACAGGCTGACTTTATGGTTATTATTAGGGCGAATTATAATTACTTATCTTAATCAACTCCAAAAATGCCATGCAACACTTAATAACCCAAATGAGCAATAGTAAATTTGTGAGTTGCTATGTGTGAGTTTAACGTAATACTTAATGGCAAAACTGTTTTCAAGGATGTCATTTACGCAAAAACTGACGAGAAAAGCAATGTCACAGTCAAAAATGTCCTTGGTGAAACAAAACAACTCTCAAATTGCAAGATCATTGAAGTAGACGTAAATGCAGCGCAACTAATTTTAACGTCTACAAAGTCATAGCAACTGCTTTGGTAAACAAAACACTATTAGTTGTTGTGTAAACTTTAAGCAGTTGCACTGTAATTGCTCAGGTATAATGTGTAAATAAAGCTATGAAGGAAAACAGCGGCTTTTTATGGCTGCCATTTTTCTATGAGGTACTTGGGGATTTCGCTGCTGTCGCGTGGTCCAACTTGGACTTTCCAGCCGCTGAGTTCCTCAATTTCGCCGCTGATCCGTGAGGCTTTGCCTGGAATGATGAGTTTGCGGTGTTTCACTTTGTTTTCTACGCCTGAAGCTTTGATAGCTTCTGCAACGCGTTCGGCTGTGAGTTTGCGTCCTGCAACGCCGCTGTCTATGGCGGAGCCTTCTGTTTCGACGACGATTAGGTAGGCGTTGATTTTATTGCTTTCAATGTCTGAAGCTACGGTGTAGTAGGTCAATGCGAAGTTAGAGGTGAATAATACAGGTGAATTCTCGTCTGGAGTGCCGAAAATTTTCAATCCTGGAGCAACCGCCACAGGTTTGCGTGGGTCTGTGTAGATGTTCTGGCGCAACACAGCAGTTGGAAGTAGTGCCCAGCCGTCAAGACCGTGCATCACAATTATGTCAGCGTAACGGACAACTAACATGGAAGCCAAGTATGATTCTTTCCACTTTATGATTTCGTCGGCCACGTCGCCTTTGTCCACCCAAGCAACCATCGGCACGCCCAACAATGGTAAACCTGCAAGTTCTTCGCCACCTTTACATGCTGCTCTACGTAGCATGGTAAAGTTGTTTATTGTGTCGCTTAGACCTTCATTCATGAAGGTTCCAGGATCAAGAACAATGTCAGTTATTCCGTAAGCCGTCAGAGTTTTTACCAAAGAGACCAGTTTGTTGAGGTCGTTTGGTGCCGAGGCAACGAGGGGACATTTGTACATGAGGGCAAGTTCCGCCATGTCTTTCCAGTTTTCTACCGTTGCTGCATATAATAGGGGATTGCTTTTTGGCGCAGCCATCAAGCCTGCCTCTGCCACGTTGGCATCCAGAGTGCATATCATAAGAGGCAACTTTGTGTTTTCAGACACTTTTTTGACTGTTGCCTTGAATTTTTCTGCGTCGCCTGAAGTGCATCGAACCGCAATCATGTCTAGCTTTAATGTGTAGCCGATGTATTCGTAGCTGAAGTTTTCCGTGCGTTTGATTCGGGACACAATTTCTTCTTCAGTCATCTCGTCAGTTACGTCTATAGCGATGGCGGTGGGGTTGAAGTATGTGAATTCATGTCGGTACATCACGAGTTTGCCGCCGATTTTCTTTGCTTTTTCACCCGCGCCAATTATAATTTCTTTAACTGCGGGCTTGAGCATTTCTTTAAGTTTAAGATAGTTTTTCTCGTTTTCTTTCCTGTGTAATGGAGGACAGTCATCAATGTTTACTTCACGGTTAACAATTTTTGTAGCGAAAGCCATGCAGTTTTCTTGACCGCATTCCTTGCAGTTGGTCTTCGGTAGAAGTTTGTAGACATCTATGGGGCTGAGTTCTTTTAATCCAGCTTTTTTGCTCACATGCCACACTTCCTTTAAGCTTTAACTGAAACCCAGTTTGTGTATTTGCTGGGGTCGGCTTTAGCTCCACTTACAAGTTTGCTAGCCACATCTTTGAGGGTCTTTACTGCCGCAGGGTGCATCATCATAAATAAGTCTACACCTGCAAGCAGCAACGTAAGCGCAGTGGTAACTTCCCACAGGGGACCTCGAAGTTCTCGTGGTTCCCATTCGGCGGACATTTTTAGCCAGGCTTCACGTGCAGCCCAAGCGTTAGTGGTTCCTGAGGACATTGGGTGGGCTAGTTCATTGTCGCCCATCAAGCCGGCCATTCTGGCGCGTTCCATGTTTGTGAAAGCGTAGTCGAGACCGTAACCTAAAGCAGCAGTGGTCAAGTCCATAACGATGTCTTCTGGCGCCAAGAATTCATAGAGTCTACGGTTTAATTCACGTGCCAAGTTCAAATCCATCGGAGTAAAAGACAAAACTGCGTGACCATTCTTCTTGGCTAACTTTGCGCAACGCTCAACATCCATGTCTCGGGTAATGGAGCTCAGTAAGAAACGTTCACCTTTGAAAGTTTCCGCGATTTCTGCGAAAACATCAGCGTCCTTAACAGGGTCGCCACAGCCACCTATTACAAGTGGTACGTCGACGGCTTGCAGAACGTCTTCTACGGTTTTCACGGCAGCTTTTGGTGTGGCGTCTTTGAGTAAGGGATCAATGCTGATGAGGTGAACTGTAACCATGTCTGCACCAAATTTTTCTACTGCAAGCTTCGCCCAAGCAGCAGGATCACCGATAACGTCTTTAACGTGCATCTTCACTGCTTTAGATAGTGGCACGTCCATGTCGAAAACGTCTAAAGTAATCGTTGGAGGATGAACGGTCGGCCGCTCGAAAGTATAGAATGCAGGGGAGGTTTCGCCGCCGATTATGCGTGATTTGCCACGACTGCCACCTTCAGCTTTGGTGCCACCGAGTCGAACTTCAGCGATTTTGCTGGGATAAACTTCCACTGGAGGCATAAAATCTGCCTGCAACAAAGCGGTGGGTTTTGCCGTTAAACTAGGAATTTTTAGTTTAGGCATAACGCGCCCACCTACACTTGGTTCCCATATGAATTCTAATTCTGGGGCGATCAGCTCGAAGTCTTCCAGCTCAATTTCCTGAAACTTGGCAAGAGCCTCTAGTAGCTCTTTGCTGAGGGCTAAGCCGGAATCTTCGGTTTTTTTGTCGTGGTGAGGCAAAAGTTGTCACCGTTTTTCGGCTTTGTCATCTTTGAGTGCTTTTATTATGACTTTGTTGGCATAGATTTTTGCGTCTTTGAGTATTATCTTGAAGCCGCCAGCAGTTATAGGTAGTGTTGATGCAGCCATAACGGGCATTTCACCTTCGGTTACTGCTTCTGTGGGGATTGCGGCTTCTTCAACTGGTGTTGCTGCCTCTTCCTTCCAGTTTTTAACCACAGGATGGTTCTTTTCCTTCAGGAAGGCTTTAAGTGATTCTACGCTTTGCACGTTTTCTTCAGTTGCAATTTTGTCAATGATGTCCGCGGGTATGAAGTCTTTGACGCGTTCTTTAACTTCTTTAGGTAGCCAGACTACGCGGTTCCATCCGCCATCAGCCGCGAAGAATTTTTTGCTACGCATGTATTCGATGGACATACCGTGGAAGCCGTCCACTTGTCGTCCGCCTGCTGCTGAATCGGCGATTGTTGAGAAGGGTAAGCCGTTTACGGTTGCGCCTTTGAAGCTGCGGTGGACTACGCCGAAACCGTCGACCTCTGGGATATAGAAGGTTACTGCTTCGAAGCATCCACATGAGGTGTGAGGATGGTCAAATGCAGTGTAGAGCCAGACTTTGGTGACTTCCCCCATCGTGCGTTTCTTTGCCATCTCGTTGACACCTGAAAATTCGCCTTTTTCTGCGTTGATAACTTCGCCTCGTGGTATTGCAAAAACTGGCCCTTTGGGGTCGATACTTGCTGAGGCTTTGCCGTCGAACCAGCTGATGGCGCCGCAGTTGCTGTATCTTTGTGGGGTGATAACGCACACATGTGTTGGAGCGAATGATTGGCAGAGAGCACAACCGTAGAACGTATCTACTTCTTCATCTTTGAGACCTCTAGCTTTTGCGTCGCGTGCTTCGTATTCGGCTAGTGCTGTAGGGTACATTTCTTTGATTTTTGCAGGGTCCGTTACGAAGGTTATTTGGACTTTTTCGATGATTGGCAGTTCACTTTTGAAGAGGCGGTACAGAACTTTGCCGATTTGTTCGAAGCTGTTGAGGCCTTTCTGGAAGGATTTTTTGCCTAGCCTTATCCAGATGTCGTAGCGTTGGTTGAGGTGCATGAATCCTTCGATGAAGTTTAAGTAGCCGTGTATTCGTCTTTCAATGACACCTTCGAGTCCCTGGTCAAGTGTTGCACCTGCTGCTTCAACAAGTATGCCGAGGGGATATGCACCGCCTTCTTTGAGGTCTTTTATGTCTGGACCTATGATAGTAACTTTTCCATCTTCGACTTCATTTATAGGTCGGACTTTTGCGAGTTCAAATTTTTCTTTAACTGTTGGGCCACCGAGTTCAACGTACATGTCGTTCCTGCGGATACGTTCGCCTTCATAGATTACGCCAACATCTACAGGTATATCTTTAAACATAGACATTTTTTATTGTCCTCCTTCAACAAATTTTGAAGTCATGACTCTGAGGTTTGAAGCCCATTCTTCAAGGGTTGCGTTTGGGAAAGACCAACTTGCGTGAGGATGATAGAGGTTATCGAGGGTCATGGTTTTTTGGTCTGGTGCAAAATGCTTAATCCCAGAGAGTATAAGAGCTTCCATGTAGTAGGGTAAGCCCACAAACATAACTAGGTCTGGATGACCTTTGCCGTCAATTCCCTGCCATTGAGGGTCTACAATTCTCTGGGCTATGTCCATAGCGTTCATAAAAGCTGCTGGTTGGTATTCGCGTTTTATGAATTCTCCAACCATGTGGGCTGTTGCCACAACTGGAACTTTGCTTGCGTTAGCTAAGTCGATTATGTAGTCGATTAGTTGTTTGCCTTCTAGCCAACGCTGGGTTGCGTTGCTACCAACAATGAGGAGAGGTCTGGAAGCTTTTTTTATCATTGCCACTGCTATCTCAGGTTTTTGGATTGGATTTGCTTTTTTGGTTGCAGCTATTTCTGCACATTGCCATGGTTCACACGACATATCTTATCACTCCTTCGTTTTTCGGACCATTCTTGGAAGCAACGTTGGATCTGGAATTAGTGATTCTTTCCAGCCTTTTGCTTTTAGAATAGCTCCGATTTCGTCTTTCATAGTTATTGGTATGTCGGCCTCGGTTCTAACAAACATATGAATGTCTGGAGGCATAGTTCCATAGTGGCGCTTGTGTAAATCTATATAATGGCTCAATTTGCCCGCGCGGCCTTTCCAAGTATCGTTTGGTCTTATACACAGTTTAGCAATCTGAACCATTGCCTCTTGAGGCGTTTCGACTGTTTGGAAAAGATGCTCAGGTGCAGGACCAGCATTAACTTTTTCGCCTGTACGTGCATCTAAGACTTCCCAGTTTTCAGGCTTATCTGATCTGCCTAAGAGCATACGCCGATATTTGCTGCCATGTGGACCAACAAGCACTGGGACACCTAAGCTCCAGAAACCTGCAGCGATTGAAGCTGCTTTCTGTGAATATGCACCCCAAGCTAAGCCGACTGCTCCAAGACGATTATGAATGTAATCTGCAATTTCCTCGTAGTTACCTCTCAGGTTGCGTTTTGCGAATATATTTGCTACTTTTATTGCTGCGCCTGCTATGTGGCTGTTTGCGACACAGGATCCAACATTGAGGACGCCGCCTGCTTCAAAGCCACCAGGAAATTCTTCGTAGAGTGTTTTACCTTCCTCATTTCTGTAGCTACCTGCAGACATTGCTGAACATCCTGATGTGACTACAATATACCGCCTGCTAGCGAATTCTCTACATATGTCGTATACGTCTTTACCACCATGTGGGTAGTTTGCGCAGCCTACGACTGCCAAGATACCAGGTATTTCACCCAAGACTATTGGTCCACCCACGCTCCGGATTTCAACATCTGAGATGGCACCTCTGCCTGATCGGCATAAGTTGTCCTCTGAGAGCAATGCTTTTTCGCCGCATTTAACAATGAGACTGTGCACCATAATTTTCTGTGGGCATGCCTCTTCGCATCTTCCACAGCCAATACATTCTTCATAAAGGTTTGCTAATAATGTTATATCGCCTTCCGCAGCAGCTTTTAGAGCCCGCGATATTGAGAGGTCTTGTGGGCAACTTCTTTGGCACAAGTTGCACTGTCTACAGGTTTTAGCGATTTCTTTGACCTGTTCAAGAGTTGGTAAAGCATTTAGTTTTTTACGGATCGGCGCAATTTTAACAGCTGTTTTTACTGCAACTTCGCCAACTTTCTCTGGGTCAAGGATAAGTACACCAGGTACCCTTCCACTTACTAGGTCATCAACTATTTGGTCGGCTGGATCGTTTGTACGGTTCTTGAAGCCCATGCAACTCTTTTCTGATGCTGCAATTACGGCTGCCTTTACTTTTTCAGCCTCGGCAAATATATCTGTCCTGACACATTGTTCGTCGATCACTACAACATCTGCAAAGCCTGCTCGAACGAATTTCAGTTGCCAACTGATTGGGCCGACAATCTTTGCGCGATCATAATATCGGGTATTGTCGAACGCCGTGCAACATAAGCCCACA
Source organism: uncultured Candidatus Bathyarchaeia archaeon (assembly GCA_964582085.1). Classification (GTDB taxonomy): domain Archaea; phylum Thermoproteota; class Bathyarchaeia; order Bathyarchaeales; family Bathycorpusculaceae; genus JADGNF01. Next base: position 159,855 of record CAZOPV010000005.1, read on the forward strand.
ACCTCCATCTTATCGGCGAGGTTACTGTCTCGCATATAATCTATAATGCCAACTGAGGGAACAACGTTGTGACCGATACACATGATAGTGGGTTTAGTTCGATCGACAGATCCGATACCCATTCTGATAAGTGGTGCTTCTGGATCAGCCTTAGGGAAATTCAGTGTTGAAATTTGAGCAATGTCAGCAACTTCCATACCAACTTGATCTATTCTCCCAGCATGGAAGGCTTTGGATTCAAAATCTAAATTGTTGCCTTCTTGACCAGTGTGTGCTGCTGAAAGGCAGTGAGTGATTTGAGTTTCGCAGTAGGTTAAAACTTCATCTAAGTCTCCAAGGGTTTCCGGCTTTATTCCGGTAACAAGTCTTGTAACTGGAGCCTCAACCTTAACGTTTAAACCACCTACATCGAGAGGGAACTTTCTACCGTATTTTTCAATCAGGTGATCAACAACATGTCGGGCGTGAGCAGTATGAGTTGCAGCTCCAATACTGCATGCAATGAGTACAATACGTGAAGATTGGGCACCTATATCTAAACCGCATGCACCGCGCTTTCCAGCGGTCAAATCACATTTACCATACGTGCAAAGACAACAGAGATCACAGTCAGGCATATAGAAGGGTTTGTATTTATTGAGTAACTTCATATCCCAATCCCGCAGGGTACTAATATGGGGCATGGGAGTTGGACCCATTGGTTCGGTCCAGTTATCATCAACAAGTTTTCCTATAGACAATTCGAGGTTTTTGATAAGACCATTATTGGTCTTCATTTCACCTATTTTTACGTGTACATTTTTGCTGGTCAATGTCAAACCTCAGTAAAGGTTTTAGATATACCCTTTGATTACCCAGCTTTAAACCTTTCCAAAGTTCACGCTGAAAAGTCATGGTATAAGGTGAAGAATGTCAGCAAAAAAAAGACAATAGTATAGAAAAGAAACTCAGTTATTGATATATGTAACCTGCAGCATTCATAATTGACTTAACAGAAGCAAATGCAGCATTGACAGAAGGAAGATCAAGTAATGACTTTCCGTTAAGAACATAGTCGTCAACTTGCTCATCAGCAACGATTTTGCCTAAGTACTTAAACTTCAAAGCCTCTTCAGCTTTACTTGCCAACTCTGAGGGGAACCTATAGCCACCTACAAGATAGAAATTATCAAACTGCATATCCACTTCTTTAGCTATGCGGTAAGCGCGCTTCGCGTGATCCACGCTTTTTTTGGAGTGGTCTAGCATCTCGAAGATGTCGTTAACTTTTGAGGCTATACGGCGGTTCAAATGTTCCAAACCTGCAGGGGAATCAATGAGCACGTATTGGTAGGTTTTTGTCAAATGCTCCAAGGCGGCTTTTAAAGCAGAGTTTGGCATGCAGTAGCAACCTTCTACCCACTTAGTCCCCACAGACATGAAATCGAAATGTTCACCCTCATACAACCCATTAGCTAAAATGCGGCTTTCGATGCGTTCGGTCGGGGAAACACCCACCATGGTTCCGCCTTTCTCGATGAAAGTGTCGACGATAAGTTCAGCCATTGTTGCTTTACCGGCTTCTTTGAGGTCAACCCCCACCATCTCTGCAAGGTTCTGATCAGGATCAGCGTCCACCAGTAATATGGGTGCTGCGCCAGCCTCTATGAAGCACTTCGCCATCAAAGCTGTAAAGCTTGATTTTCCTGTGCCGCCACGACCAATAGTTACAAGAGTTTTCATCTGTAAAAACCTCAGGAAACTTGAAGGTTTTTAATTAGAGTCTCGCATATATTGTCTATGGTTTGTACCGCTGAGATTTCCCTATGTAAAAGCGGAGTTTCGCCACGCATATCTGCAATGATTATGCCTTGGTCGAAGGGTACAAATGATAGTAGGGGTAGCTCATTTTTTTCTGCAAAGCTTTGTATTGCTTCTTGTTGGGTGTCGTTCATGACACGGTTGCCAATGAGGTAGAGTTTTTTCATGCCTGCGGCGGTTGCCATGTCATGAATGTGTTTGGCAATTTCTAGAGATTTCAAGTTGGAATCAGCCACAATCAACAGCGCATCCACGTGGCGAGCAGTGGCTCTACCTATGTGTTCTACGCCTGCTTCTAAATCCATAACAACAGCTTCGTTGACTTCAACAACTAAATGGCGAAGTAGAGCACGAACAACTGCATTCGGAGCGCACATACAGCCTGAGCCCATGGACTGTACTGTACCCATAACAATCAGGTTTACCCCCAATGGTGTAGACACAGCGTACTGTTTAACTATGTCATCAACCGTGAAGGATAAGCGGTAAACGCCCGAGTACCCCGTATTGGTTTTTGAGTCTACAAGTTCTTTGTTCTCTGTAATTGGCAAAATTTTTCGCGCTTCTTCTGCACTTAAACCTAGGGTCATAGCCAAATTAGGAGAAGAATCAGCATCAATTGCTATTGTTTTTAAGCCGCGTGCAACAAATCCTCGAGCTAAACCGCCGGCGATCAGGGTTTTGCCGACGCCCCCTTTACCAGAAACTGCAATCTTCATAAATTAACACAACTGAACCTTTAGCTTTAATGTTAATTTAAGTTTCCATACAGAAAATGATTAACAGATGGAAAACTATTCAATTGTGTTAACAAAAAAGTTGTTAATGCCCAAAATTCGCCAAATAGGCTCCAATTTAAGCCTACTTCGTATAGTTAATCTTAAATACAACTGATAGAATATCGCCATTCGATTATTGGTGTCACATGGGTGTTGGTCGTCTCTAACATCGACCTAACAACGGAAAACATACAAGTAATGAAACCTGCAACGTTTTTAGAAGCCACAATAAAAGATACCACACTCAACTTAAGCAATGATTACCGATACCTAAAAACAGGATATTACGTTTCGCTTCACGCGGAAATTTTGGGCAACCAAGTTATTCCCACCTGTGAAAACATCATAGATTCCAACCGTACCCCCATTTTACTTCTTAGGGCGGCAAAGGCAGGAATTCCGACGCTGCCCTTTTTGGTGACTGATTCTGTGAAGAAGATAATGACTGAAATTGGGTTCCCCGCGGTAATTTTTGCTGTAAACCCTTTTATTCATGATGGTTACAGGACAGCAACTAACAAAAGCGCCCTGTACCGAGCCATGAAAAGCTTAGGAATGAACTATAAGTTCACGGTTTGTGCTCAACCTCTAAAAGGAGAGATTATTTCGGCTAAGTCGATTTTCGGCAAAAGCGATAACGGTGATGAAGGCGCAAGTATTTCCAAGAAAGTTTTTGAACTGTTCAAAATTCCCGTTTGTAAGCTGCATATCCAGAAAGTCGAAGGAAAAGCTTACTTGTGTGGTATGCAACCTTTAGCTAAAGAGGAATTGTCTCCAAACGACTTGAAAACAATCAGCAGGAATATTGCGCTCATTTCTGAGCGGGGAGAACCATTTAGTGTCTAAAATCGCGTGTTTTGTGGAGAGATATAATTTTTCTGATCCCCGAGAGGAAGTAGCACTTCAAAACTTTAAACTTGCAGCTGAAAAAACAGGGAACGAATTTCATTTTCTGTTTCGTGAAAACATATCTGACATCCCCAAGTATGATGCGGTTTTTATAAGAGCAACCACTGACCCTCTGTTTACTGCCTACATCGTTTCTAAAACGGCCTGGGAACTTGGGTTAAAAGTGGTGGATGACCCTGAAAGCATAACGATATGTGCTAACAAAATCCACCAGTACGCTTTATTTGAGAAATTCAATGTACCCCACATACCTACTGTTTCCTTGAATAAGGATGAGTTGCATCACAGAAAAATTGCACAGATTTTCATGGAGTTGGGTAAACCTGTGGTTGTAAAAGCGCCCTACACCAGCTTTAGTAAATACGTAGAGAAAGCGGCGTGTGAAACCAGTTTCCGTGAGGTGGCAAAACGTTTCTTCAAAAAATCCGACGTTCTGGCTGTGCAAAAGTTCACGCCTACAGAGTTTGATTGGAGAGTCGGCGTGCTCAATAACGAGGTTCTGTATGTTTGTAAGTACATGATTCCTAAAGGTAAATGGAAGCACGGTGCTAAACTGCGTGGCAAACCTACTGTGGTTTGGGGCAGAACAGTAGCGTTGAAGAAAGAGGATGCCCCTCAAAGTCTTAAGGATGTTGCCTTAAAAGCGTGCAGAGTCGTGGGCAAAGGGCTCTATGGTGTTGACATAAAAGAAGTTAACGGTGACTACGTCGTTGTTGAAGTAAACGACAATCCGAGCATATACGCAGGCTATGAAGATTCTCGGGATAAAGACGTGTACACAAAAATCATCAACTATCTCAGTTAGTAAAAATATAAGCGAAAACTCGTGTTTCGACAGCTATTTATTTTTAACCTGATAATTCAATGACTGTAAAAGCTTAAACAAAGGGAGAGCCGAGTTATTGAAACACGTTATTAAAGACTACAATTTCGCTGAAGATATGTCTGTCATTGAACTGGTCAACCAAATGGAGAAAGCATGGGGCTTCACGGCGGGTAAACTTGCAGTCGGCGTTAACATTCTTGAAACCATGATAAAAGCTAAGGGTTGTGTAAAGTTTCTCTCGTTTACAGGCAACCTTGTTGCAACAGGTACACGTGGGGTTTTCAAAGAACTGGTCAAACGCAAACTTGTTGACGTTGTTATAACATCTTGCGGCACATTGGACCATGACATGGCAAGGTGCTGGAAAAACTATTACCGCGGCAGCTTCGTCATGAACGACTCCAAACTGCACGAAGAAGGAGTAAACCGTCTGGGAAACGTGTTGGTTCCCAACGATAGTTATGGCGTTTTGATTGAGGAAAAAATGCAAAAATTGCTTTCAGACCTGTACCAAGAGGGTAAACGTGAGATGTCAGGTAGCGAGCTCGTAAAGGAAATTGGGAAACGTTGCTGTAATGAATCGTCGATTCTTTATTGGGCAGCAAAAAACGACATCCCAGTTTTTGTGCCGGGTATTACAGATGGAGCTGTAGGTTATCAAACTTGGGTGTTTAGTCAAGACCACGATTTTAAACTGAATTTGCTGAAAGATTCAGGTCAACTGAACGACATTGTTTTTGACGCGAAGAAGACAGGAGGACTTATTGTGGGTGGCGGAATTTCGAAACATCATACGATTTGGTGGAATCAGTTTAAAGATGGTTTGGACTACGTGGTTTACGTGAGCACTGCTGATGAGTGGGATGGTAGTCTTAGTGGAGCTCGGCCTCGTGAAGCGGTTTCTTGGGGTAAGATAAGTGCGAAAGCGAGGCGTATTATGGTTGAAGGGGACGCGTCGGTGATTCTGCCCGTTATGGCAAGTGCGCTTTTCAGTAGGCTTGCTCAAAACAAAAAATGATGGAAAAAAGGGTTTTAGAGGTCCTTGAAGAGCCAGTTCATGTCTGGTCCATTACGTTTCTTTTTCACTCTTTCGCAGAGTGCGTGGGTTACCAAGGGTAGGGCAATTGTGGCGTCGCAGTAGCAAACTGCGCGTTTTCCTGCTTCGGCGTTTATTTTGCCCCAGCTGATTGCTTCTTCCAGCGTGCAGCCGCTGAGGCCGCCCCATTGTGGGGAGTCTGTGGTTATTTGGATGGCGTATTTGTGGGGGTAGTAGTACTCTTGCAGGCCTTTGCGTAGGTGTCCATCGCGTCCTGGTACTCCTTTGTCTTCAGTCATAGGGGAGACGGATATGGCTATGAGTTGGGTGATGTCTTTTGGAACGCCGCCGCCTATGTATATGACGCCTATGTCTTTGGTTTTGGTGCCGATTTGGACGAATTGGTCAAATTCTTTAGCTGAGTCTACGATGATTTTGTGGCCTTTGTTTTTTGCCATGAGTATGGTTTCTCCGTAGGCGCTGTCGAGGAAAGCTGGGCTGAAGATGGGAACGTTGTTTTCGTAGGCTTTAGCTGCTATAGCGGGGATTTTTTTCTTGCTTAGGAATTTGCCGAGTTCGTGGAAGAATTCGTGGCTACTGTATGGGTAGTCGGTTTTGAGGGTCATGACGAAGTCTGTTATGAGTTCTTCCATTTTTCGGTAGTCGGTTTCTTTTCCGAAGACGTCGTAGTAGCGGTTTATGTCGGCTTTGAGGAGTTCTTGGTCGTTGACTAGGTGGCTGCCTTGCCAGTAGCCTAAGCCCATGGCGTCGACGATGTCTTCGCTGACGTTTGCACCTGTGCTGACGAGGACATCTATGAAGCGGTTTTCTATGAGCCAGTTGATTATGGTCCATTGTCCTGCTGTGGACATGGAGCCGGCGTAGCCCATGACGATGGTTAGGTCTTTTTCTTTGATCATGTTTTCCCATACGTCAACGGCTTCGCCTAGTTTTCTGCCTTGGTAGGCGGTTTTTGTCATGTCTGTGAGGAGTTCGTTGACGGTTTTGGGTTTGACTTTGATGGGTTGGAGTTTTTTGGTGAAGTATGAGTTGGTCATTAAGGTGCACCTTGTTGTTGTGATGTGATTATTTGGGTTGTATTTGAAATTTTTTGTTTTGTTTGTTGTTGTGGTTTGGTTGTTTTGCGCAGCTGCTTCTTGGGGTTTGGGTCCTGGGTTGGTTTTTGCTGGAGGGGTTTAGTTTGGGTTGTTTTTGGTTGTTGTTTGGTTGTGTGGGTTTTGTCAAGTAGATGCGTTGTTGGGGGGTGGGCTGACTAAGTTGAGAATGATGGGGGCAGCAGTAAGGTTCTAAACGTGGGGGTATTGTCTTGTTAGCGGGTTTAGATGTTTATCGGTGTGGGTCAACTCAAGCAGAGGATAGCTGAGGTTTTAGAGGTTTGAGGGGCGCAGGGAGGTTCTTAGAGAGTGTAAAAGAGAAATGTGCATTTGATTTATGGCAGGATAACAATACTGCAGACTCCCAGTTTGTAGCTGGGGTCTGGCGGAAGGAGAGAATTTCAAAGAGAGAAAAGGCTCTGAGCTACCTACTCTTTGAAGGCTATATCGGCAGGGTTTCCATACCCCAATTTTCCCGATGTTCTTTCACAAAGAGGCTCCAATATAATAAAATAGCTGTTACATTTTTTCTGGTGCAACAACGCCAATCAGGTTTAACGCGTTACTAAGAACAGTTTTTATGGCCTCTGTTAGGGCTACACGTGCGTCGCAGAGTTCAGGTGTCTTTGCCTTCAGCACGGGCAAAGCGTTGTAGAACGTGTTAAACTTGTCTGCAAGCGCGTTCGAGTAATCTGCAATCATGTTGGGTTTGAGGTATTCTGCAGCTTCTATGAATACTTCTGGAAAACTTGCTAAGGTCAAAACGAGGTCATGCTCCAACTGTTCATCTAACTCTTCACAGAACAGCTTCGCTGGAGACCTCGCGGCTTTACGCAGAATACTGCATGCTCTTGCGTGAGTGTACTGCACATACGGCGCACTGTTGGTTTCAAAATTTAGCACTCTGTCCCAAGTGAAAACCACAGGCTTACCGGTATCCACATCCACAAGCGCGTAGCGTACTGCTCCGATGCCTACGAAACGGGCGATTTCCTGTTTTTCTTGTTCAGTAAGCTCGGGTGAGCGCTTGGAGACTTCTTCGTATGCACGTTTAATGGCTTCGTCTAAGACCTCGTCGAATGTGATGTAGTGTCCTCTGCGGCTACTCATTTTGTAACCAGGCAAAGTCACCAAGTTATAAGCAAAATGCACTAAGTTCTCAGCTTGCTTGCCGTAGCCTAAAGCGTAAAGCGCGATTTTTAGCTGTAACTGTGCCAGTGACTGCTCCATGCCGATCACGTTTATGACTTCCTCTGCTTTGTGGAACTTCCACAGAGTATAAGCTACATCACGCGTCGTGTACAGGGTGGTGCCGTCGGCACGCACCAACGTCAAAGGTGGAACTTCTTGTTCCTCACGTAACCCCAACTTCACCCGTAACTTTAAGGTTTGGATGACTTTATCAGCGTCGAATTCTAAAACGCCGCCTTCACTGAAAACAAATCCAGATGCTTTGAGTTTCGCTAGAACATCAGAAACTTGGTTGCTCCAAACAAAGTCGCTTTCCCAGTCCCATGAATCATAAAATATTTCCACGCGTTTTGCAGTCTGCCGAAAACCTTCAAGGCACAACTCACTTACTTCACGTATGAGGTTTTTAGCGAGCGGTTCACCGTCTTCGTATGCCCGGTTGAGCTTGCTTATTTCCTCTTCAGGGTTGGCATCTGTATTAATCTTCTCTAAGAGCGCTCTGAACAAGGCTGGATGTTTCTGTTCCAGTTCAGCCGCGATGCCAGACCATTCGGCAAGTTCCCTATTGAGTTGGGCAACGTCTGCGGCGGCAAAAACCGCTTTCGCTGTTTCAAGTTGCCGTTTTAAGCGGTTGAGCTCTACGATGCAACTTGTGATTGTGTAGATTTTACCTATAAAATGGTCAACTTTCTCATCAGGCTTTGGCTTACCCAGCTTAGCATAACCATAAGCTATAACACTTGATTGGCGCCCTACATCATCAACATAGTAATGGGTTGAGACATTGTGGCCACGGAGCCTAAGTATACGCGCCAGAGAATCACCTAAAATTGGGTTCCGAGCCTGCCCAATATGAATGGGGTGTAGTGGATTGACGCTCGTATGTTCCACAATTATTTTTTTAGGCGCATCCGTTTTAGGAAAGCCATAATCCTTGCCCAACTGCCTTATAGACTCCAGAGTTAAAGCCGAAAATCTGGGAAAATTAACATGAAAATTTATGAAGCCGCCTACAGCTTCAACCTTTTCGATTAAATTAAAAACCGATTTATCCACGGCTTGGGCAACCAAAACAGCAAGATCAACAGGTTTAAGCTTAAGCTTCTTGGCAAGCTCAAAACAAAAAGACGAAGCCAACTGCCCATAGGCAGGGTTAGCAGGCTTCTCCAACAAAGTTTCCACATGAACTTCAGGGAGAGCCTGTTTTACTGCCTGAGTTAACACGATTTCACATTCGCGCCTGAAATCAGCAAATGGGTTAACTGAAACCACTACATCCTCACCTGTCTAAACTGTAAGAGTAAACCACTAAGACACGATGGTATTTAAAATTGAAACTCACTTATCTACATACTGGACGAGAAACATGAACACCAAACTAATATTCACCGAAAAATGCCTCAACTACGGCAGCTGGCACATAGAAGGCCCGCAAAGAGTCAAAAAAGCCCATGACATCCTAAAACAGAAAGGCTACCAATTTGTAGAGCCAGAACCAGCCACTGAAGAAGACTTGTTAAAGGTGCATGAGGCAGAGTATATCTGGAACCTCAAAAAGGGGTTAGTTGAAGACCCAGACACGCCAGCCTACGACAACATATACGAATACGCAAGGCTCAGCGCGGGGGGTGCGCTACTCGCAGCAAAAACTGGAGGTTTCTCGCTTATGAGACCACCTGGACATCACGCGGGAAAAAGCGGTTTCGCTTTGGGAGTTTACACTCGAGGTTTTTGCTACCTCAACAATGTAGCCATCGCCATCAGAGCCTTGGGTAGGCGCGCGCTGATTTTAGATATCGATGGCCACCACGGCAATGGTACACAAGAAATTTTCCAAGGCGATTCGGAGGTAACTTATGTTTCACTACATAATTATCCACAGTATCCAGGTACAGGAGTTAGATCTGAAGGAAATAGTCTGAATTTTCCGTTGCCACGTGACTGCGGAGAAAAAGTTTTTCTAGAAACACTTGACAAAGCTTTGGGTATGGTTGATATTCAAAAAGTGGAGGTTGTGGCGGTTTCAGCAGGTTTTGACACACACCAAGGGGACTTGGCTTCACTTGGCTTAACGGAACATAGTTACTTTGAGATAGGAAAAAAAATTGCCGCGTTGAAAAGACGCACATTTTTCGTTTTAGAAGGAGGATACATGGGAGAAAAAAACGGCAATGATATAGACCAACTGCTAAGAGGGTTTGAAGAAAAAGATTAACCCATTCTTGGCGCTTTTAATTCTTAATAAAATTGGGCGATCAAATATTGTATACATTTTGATTATTAATTAATTTTAAGAACAAAAAATTGAAAATGGTTAAACCTATAAAGAGAGGCAAAAGCCTCTGTGTGAAAGGTAAAATTGCTCCCGTCAACCGCCGAGCTATTTTGACTTTTTGGTTTTGCCTTTTTTACTTAGGGCTTCAAGTTTCTCTGAAACCTTCTCAGACCGCTTTTCTGCATCTGCCAAAATTGGTTTCCAATCCTTGTTTTTGACGATGTTGGTTATGCGTTCGGTTTCTTCGGGCAGCTTCGCTATTGTGTCGCTCATGAGTTTTTCTGCTTCTTCGTCGGTAGCTACAAGTGTCAAAGCTTCTTCAGGGCAGAATTCTATACACTGTGGTTCACCGCCGCAAAGATCACATGCGGCAGCTAAGCCAGTATCAGAGTGAATGGCGATTCCGCCGTGTGGACAAGCTTGTACACACCAGTCGCAACCCTTACACTTCTTTTCGCTAACCATCAGAATCCCAGTCTCTTCATGCTGGGACAAAGCCTTTTCTGGACAAGCAGATACACATTTCGCATCGTCACAAGCCCGGCATGCTAAAGCAAAATTGAACAGCGGTTTCATGCGGACAACGCGGATGCGCGAATGCAAAGGATTCCAGAGTGCTTCGCCTTTTTCTTGGCTACAAGTATATTCGCAGATGCCGCATCCAGTGCATTTTAAGGGATCAACGGAAACGAATTTTCTTTTAGGGAATTTAGCGGATGGCATTTCTGTAATCAGATTAGTTTGGGATATCTAAATATTTCTGTGTTTCCCATGAATTTTCAAGATTTACCGCTCAAACTTCACTGAACAATTGCTCGACTCAGTTGACGCCATCCTATGAATCGGATTCTTGACAAGAACAATCCATTTCAATCACTTTTTCACGAGTTTTTCCAAAACTTGTCGAGCTTAAAATTGAGCTTCAAAAATACGTAGTGAGAAATAAGGAAAGTTTTACTCTAGAAAACAAGCTCTTTTACAGTCACCTTTAAAACTAACAGTGACGCATACGCATGACTGAAAAAGAGGAACCTTCACGTATAAGCCGCTTGAAGTTATCGGTCCGGAACACGAGTTCTCCATTGTCAACCCAGAACTCAAACCGCTGCCCATATCTGATCGGGTCATAAAAGCTTATTGCGGTCGAATAGTTAACTTTGTGGAGTTACCCACATTCACTTTTGGAAAAGAAATGCAACTGCACGTTATGGAATTAAAAGCCAACAGGCCCTTCCATTCACCACGGGTTTTTGAGGAAACGATGCAAGAAGCCGTCGTGACTCTGAACGACTTTTTGGGAGAAAAATTTCACGCAAACCTTCTCGGAACAGGCATGCACCCGCTTCTCAGACTTTCAGAGACAGGAGTTTGGAATCACCACCACAAACGCATCTATGAAGAATATGGAAAAATCTTTAACCTAAACCAGCACGGCTGGCTCAACATACAAAGCTTTCACTTAAACCTTCCTTACACAAAAGAGCAAACAGGAATTCAGATGCATAACATCCTTGCCAACCTATGTGCCTATATACCAGCAATTGCAGCTTCTTCACCAATTTATGAAAGCGACTTGGGCCCAAACGTAGACAACCGCCTCGCCTTCTACAAGATAAACCAAAAGGAAGCACCATCAATAACAGGGGAAGTCATACCTGAACCTGCTACATCTTTCAGGATGTACAGAAAAGAAGTGATAGAAAGATATTCACAAGAGCTAGCCTACGCAGGTGCCGATAGAACGCTTCTCTTTAAGGAGTGGGTAAATTCTCGAGGTGTAATTTTCCGATTCGACAGAACTGCACTAGAAGTGCGTGTTATGGACGAGCAAGAATGCATCAAAGCTGATGTTGCCTTAAGTTGCTTTGTCCGCGCTACATTGAGGGGCTTCATGAACATTAACGCTGAGTTGTTACCTTACTCGGTTCTAGTTTCAGATTTCAATGAAGCAATTGCAAAAGGACTTGAAGCGAAAGTTTCAAACCCACAAGGACCCACAGCCCGCCAAGTTTGCCAAAACCTCTTGAAGGTAGCGTGGGCGAACGCTACAGAAGAAGAAAAAGAATATCTGCCACTAGTGCAGAAGCGCATATCAGAAGGCAACCTTTCCGACATCATCAGAAAAAGAGTATTTCGCAGAGCTCAAAGAACCAGCCTAGAAGAGGCTATAATTGATGTCTATTCAAAACTCGTTAGGTGCCTCGTAAACAACCAACCCTACATCTAAGAGGAAATGTCGCCGTGACGAAAAACGTGGGAAAAACCTACTCTTTTGATGTTTGCGCTAAATGTGAGAGTGTATGCTGCAAAGACGCCAATCCACCCCTTACAGAAGAACGCCAAAAAATTATACATGATTATCTTCTAGAGAAGAAATATGCCACGGAAAACATGTTTGTTCAAGGAGATTACGTTCATCCTGCAAGTGATGAAGAGGGTTACTGTGTGTTTTTTGAAAAAAACACGAAGAAATGTATGGTACATCGAGTTAAACCTGAAACCTGTGTAGCAGGCCCAATAACATTTGACATCAACAGGCAAAAGGGAAAGATAGAGTTTTATCTGAAAAAAGCTGAAATTTGTCCCTTAGCTCAAGGAATATACGAGAATAAGGCTCGGCTTAAAGAGCACCTTGAAGTAGCAAAAGCGGAGATATTAAGATTAGTTAATGAACTGGACGGTCGAGCTTTACAGGCAATTTTAAGAATTGAAGAACCAGAAACAATTAAAATATTTGAAGAACCTCTACAGGTAAACGTATTAAACAAAATAAATTTCAAATAGTTTTATTAGTTTGAAAGTGTCAATTGGAAGTTAGGACGTTTTGGAGAAGAGGACAGTCTTGAAACCTATCGAACGTAAGATGATAGCCGAATTATTGAGAAATTCGAGAAGAAGTGACAGGGAACTCGCCAAAGCAATTGGTGCATCCCAGCCAACAGCCACGAGAATACGAAGTAAACTCGAAAAAGAAGGTTACGTTAAAGAATACACAGCAGTGCCTTATTTCAGCAAAATTGGCTATACTATACTTGCATTGACTTTCATGAAACTAGACCCAAAATTAACAATAGAGGAATTTGAAAAATTCAGAGAGAGACACCAGCCACAACTATCCAAACGAAATTACGGAATAATTTTAGCTAAACGCGGAATGGGAATAGGCTTCGACGCGGTAATTATTTCCCTTCACGAAAACTATACTTCTTACGATGAATTCCGCCATTACTTACAAAGAAACATGAGTGAATACATAAACAACATGGGCGCTTTTCTATGTAACCTTGAAGAAAAAAGCAACTTGGAGTTAACGTTTTCTTTACTAGCGAACCAAATTCTAAGCACAACCGAGGCGAAAAAAGAAACACGGAATAACGGCACATCTTAAAGCCGCAATTTTCACGTTATAGAAAACCTGTTTCTTTCAATTTAATAGCGAGAGCTATGTTACCTTTGAATTGAGCTTTCCCCGTGAAAAAAGCTTTTTCAGGGCTCAACTTTCCATTTACAAGGTCAAGAAAGTCACAGTCTGCCATTTTTAAAGTCAAAGTTGGTGAGGTGTGAATGCCTTCGACAACTTCCAATTTCTGATCTTTCACCCTCGTTACCCAACTACCACCATTGGGACCTGTTAGGTTAACCTGAACAGTAACGTCTACGCCTGCAGCCTTGTCAGCCCTAAATCTTAGGGGTAGAACTTTCTCGAAGAATTCCCGTGGTGACGTTGAGTCCATACGTATTCTCTCCTGTTTTACCTAAACAAATCTTTCTCTTTTGGCCTTGTAAGTTCGGTTATAGAGGCGCTTTCCACAACTTTAAACTTGTATCCTCTTATAATAGCCACAGGTATTCCTTCGTCAGCCTGTCCAATCACCAGTTCTGCAGCAGAAGCCAACTCATCTGCAACACAGGTTCTTTTGACTCTTAGAACATAACCAAACAGGTCACGTTCACCGCGTCGATCACGTATGGGTTGTATGCCCGCGACTCCTATGGCAACGTTGATTTCCCCCATCCGAAAAGGGCGCCCATGAGTGTCGGAGATAATTACGGCCACATTATACCCCGTTAACTTTTTTATTTCATCCCGTATTTTTCGCGCTGAAGCATCAGGGTTCTCAGGCAACAAAACAACGTTTCGTTCACCTTGGACGTTAGACCGATCCACTCCAGCGTTGGCAGATATGATACCGTGCTTCGTTTCAGTTATTATACTGTTTGGACCCAAACGCACAATTTCCCTAGTTTGCCGTAGGATTACCTCCACTAAAGCAGGGTCTTTGCCAACTTGCCGGCTTATTTTCAAAGCCTGTTCAGAGGGCACAACTTCGTCAAGGTTAACAATGTTTCCCTCTGCTTTTGAAACCGCCACATGTGTAATAACTATAATGTCTCCCTCTTGAATAGGCGTGTTCTGGTTTTTGGCAGCGCTACAAATCAGTTTAGCCAAGTCATCTCCTTTGACTATCAAGGGTAACTTCTCTATTGGGATTACCTCTATAGGCAACAGAACACTCCTCGGTTGACGAGTTGTGAATGGTACTGTTAAAAAAAAGGACTTTAAAGTTTTTCCTAACAATTTACCTCTCGAAAAGTCACAGTCTCTATGCAATCTGTTTAGCACACTAAAAAGTTTACCAAAACCCAAGGTCATAAGCAATAGCCAAGTTTTAAAACCAATACTGAACATATATTTCTTAAAGACGCTTTTGAGAAGAGGCTACCGAAGCGTGGGCACAGAAAATTTAAACCTGATTTTCAACCCCAAAAGCATAGCTGTCATAGGCGCAAGTGATAAACAAGACGCCGTCGGCGGCAAGGTTCTGAGTAACTTAGTAAAGGCAGGCTACATGGGTTCAATTTTCCCTGTAAACGCTTTCAGGCAAACAGTACAAGGAATACCCGCGTATCCAAGCATAACCAAAATACCGTTAAAAGTTGACCTCGCAGTTATTGCAACGCCCGCCCACACAGTTCCTCAGTTAGTGGAAGAATGTGGAGAAACAGGCGTCTCAGGGATAATTATAGCATCCGCGGGGTTTAGAGAAAAAGGAAAAGCGGGTCTCGAACTTGAAAAGCAAATATTGGAACACCAAAAAAGATATGGCGTACGCATAATTGGCACAAACAGTTTTGGCGTTATCAGACCAAAAATAAATCTCTACGCCAGCTTTACAGATAAACAAGCCCACACAGGAAAAATTGCCTTCATCTCTCAAAGCGCGGCTTTGTGTGCTTACGCTTTAGACTGGGCGACTGAAGCACACGTTGGATTCAGCGCTGTAGTTTCAACGGGCTCCATGCTTGATGTGGATTTGGGAGATTTAATTGACTATTTTGGAACCGATACTGAAACTCGAAGTATTGTTCTCTATATCGAATCTGTAAAAAACGCAAGGAAATTTATGAGTGCCGCACGAAACTTCACTCGAAACAAACCTATAATTGTAGTTAAAGCTGGGCGCTTCAAAGAAAGCTCAGAAGCTACACTTTCACACAGTGGCTCTCTGGTAGGGGAAACAGCAATTTATGATGCAGCGTTCAAACGGGCGGGCATTGTACGCGTTGATGCGATAAGAGAATTGTTTAATTGTGCAGAAGCTTTGGCGATGCAACCCAACCCCGAGAAGCCGGACCTGACAATAATTACCAACGCTGGCGGCCCAGCGATAATGGCTACTGACAGTCTTGTCGCCCGAGGAGGTAAACTTGCCAAGCTAAGTGAAGAAACTATTCAAGCCCTCCAAGAGACACTGCCTTCCTACTGCAGCATATCAAATCCACTTGATATCTACGAGGATGCGACGCCTGAGAGGTTTAGGAAAGCCATAGAAATTTGTATCAGAAACCCCAGCAGCAGCGGGTTCCTTATTATTTACACGCCGCAAGGGAGCACCACTTCTTCAGAGTTAGCGCAACTAATAGTGGATCTTACCAAGCAAACTAAGAAGACGGTAATCACGGCCTTAATGAGTGAAGATAATCGCTGCTTGCAAGCACGCAAGTTCTTACGGAGAAACGGAGTTCCAGCGTTCACAACACCGGAAGAAGCAGTGTCAACTTTCATGTATATGTATAATTACACACAGAATTTGACGCTTCTCTACCAAACACCTCAAGAACTCTCAATAGAACCCGCGAATACCCGTCTTCTGAGGGAAAGTCTGAGGCGGGCTTTCTGTGAGGGACGCAAAGTTCTCACTTTACCAGAAGCTATTCAGTTCCTCCGCGAATACAAAATTCCCACAGTAAAAACTCTTATTGCAAATACACGTGAAGAAGCAGTTGCTTTGGCTTCAGAGGTTGGTTATCCTATTGTGATGAAAGCCCTTTCCCTTCAGGCCACTCACAAATTCAAAATTGGCATGGTCAAACTCGACGTTTGCTCCTCCGCAGAAACAGTCTCGGTTTTTGATGAGTTAGCAAATAAAATCAAAAAATACACTCCAGCAGAATTTCGAGGCGTAGCAATTCAACCTATGCTACGGGAAAGGGGATATGAATTAATGCTTGGGTCTAAAAGAGACAAACATTTTGGTTCCGTCATTGTTTTCGGCGCTGGGGGGACTGCAACGGAATTTTTTAAAGACACCGCTATTGGTTTTCCCCCTTTGACTCAGACGCTTGCAAAAATACTTATCGAAGAAACAAAAATTTACCAACACTCAATAGCAAGCGGATACCTGCTGAATGTAAATATGCTTGAAGATATTTTAGTCAGATTTTCTCAGCTTGTTTTGGATTTTCCAGAAATAACAGAGATTGATGTAAATCCATTGATAATGAGCGAAAACGAGGTTGCGGCAGTAGACATACGAATGGTATTAGATTGGGATAGGATGATGAGAGAAGTGGCAGAACACAAAGACACCATAATTATTGCGTCTCACCCTCAGAAGTATAACATGATTCACAGGTTGAACGCTGAAACAGAAGCAACGTTACGCCCAATAAAGCCTGAAGATGAAGCCCGCCTTTGCGAGTTTTTAATGTCCCTCTCACAGGAAACAATACGGTTTAGATTTTTCCGCATACTAAAAGAATTACCTCATGAAACCTTGACTCGCTACTGCAATCTTGACTATGACCGAGAAATCGCAATTGTTGCAGAACTTAAAGACACCAAAAAAATAATCGGAGTCGGAGGAGTTATTGCTGAACCTAACGGAAAAAATGGAGAGTTTGCTGTGTTAGTTGGGGATCGATGGCAAGGTTTGGGCTTGGGTTCAAAACTTATGGACGGCATAATAAATATTGCTAAAGATTTGCGACTAGAAAAAATCTACGGCTATGTTTTGGTTAACAACTTCAAAATGTTACATTTATGCGAGAAAAAAGGCTTCAAAACAGAGACATATGATGAAGACGTCGTCAAATTAACATTAAAAATTATTTGAAAAATAAAAGATGAAAAGGGGTTTTTAGCTTCGGAATTTCTGCAGTTTACGCAGCATCTCTTTGTCGCCTTCGGCATCGCCTGCGCAAGTGGCAATAATACCGTCGACGAGACCGTTGAGTTTTGCTGCTTTCTCTTCCACTGTTTCCATTGTTGCAGCCGTCGGCCACCCAATCATCTTGACAGTTTCTACGTTTTTGGGTGTGCCAACTAGGAAGTAGGCGTAGATGGGTTTGTTCAGTTTCTTGCATTCCTTTGCGACGGCCTCAAGGGTTGGGAAGGATTTGTCTTCGAGTCTCATGAAGTAAATGAAGTCCCATGGTTCTCTAACGCGGGCAAGAGTTTCCTCCAGAGAACGGCGTGCAGTAAGCAAGCAACCCAATTTAAGATTCTTAGTTTTGACGGTGTTACGTATGAAGTCGCGGGCTTCTTCCGAAGATTTCAACATTTTTATAGCTTCGCCGTAACGTGGATTGTCACCCATTGTAACTGCTAAACCGTCGAGGCCTATGATGTCGGCTGCGAGGGCTAAACCGCCGACTTCAACTGGACCTTTATAGTGTAAAATGAAGATTGGGCAAACGTATTTTTCTGGGTACTTGTACTTGAGTAGGCAGCTTACAACGACACCACTTGGCGCTGGAAAACCAGCAGCGCTGTCGGTGACGTTCCAGCCATCAACAAGGTCTTTGATTTCTTCTGCAAGCTTTAGAAATTTACGTGTTGGGACAAATTCGTTTAGTATTTTCATTGTGAGGTCATCTCGGCTAAAGGGTAGAAGGGCTTCATTAAAAAATCTTTTGCATAAGCAAACAGGCTCTGAAACAGAGCAATTGTATACCTGATATTTTAAGTTTTTACTGTACGCGCCTTTTTGAGTTGACAGAGTTTTAGCAGTTCAGTTTTTTCTGTTTCGACCCTTTGGACATTCAAACCTTGCAGCAATCTTTTACCTACTTCAGAACGCACAACAACAGTTGAGTAACCTCTTGGGCTACCCGCCGAACCCACCGAGATATCAGCTAACGTGGCAGCAAAATCGCCACATCGTCGGCACCCCTCTACAACAGCACCTTCAAGGTCGCTAACCTTACAGTTGTAAGTTTTTCCCTCAATTTCTACCTCAAAGATTCCTTTTTGTATACGTGTTTTTTCAGCTCTATCAATGTCTACTCCTGTTAGTCGTTGCACTTCAGTTTTCAATTTTTCAGGTACAAAAGCTTCAAAACAGAACAAACCTATCAAAGTGATTTCAACGTCAGCAACGCTACGGCAGAGATTCTGCTGTAGCTTTCTTACTGCTTGAACTTGACATGGAAGGCATACGACAGCGATTCGCTTTTTTCCTGAGTCTAGCAACTCTCTTAGCTTGGACAAAACATTGACTTGCAGAAAAATTGTTCCACTTGCTGTTAGGATAGCCGCGGTGGTTTCTGCCACGGACGCCTCTGCAAGATAGCGGTCTTTTTTGCGGTGAACCACAATGGCAGCGTCAAAGATATTTTTTTCCAAGCCTGAAAGTAATAATGCTGTAACTACACCGCCATCCTGCCCGAAGAAGTCGCTTTTCGCAGAAAATAATTCACTGTGGACTCCCAAGTTTTCATCTCTGCTGCCACTCAAGCGGAGCTGTTCAGTTTGCGTTGTATAATCCACACTATGAATCTCCCAGAAAACGTTGTATATAGCTTAAGTTAGAAGTAGAATAAAATTGCGGTAAAAAAGAAGGGTTTACCGAGATAGATTGTCTACAAGGTTGCCTTCTGAATCCACTAGTTGGATCTCAAGCGGCATGTTACCCACTGCGTGAGTTGCGCAACTGAGGCAAGGGTCAAACGCACGTACAACCGCTTCTACTCGGTTAAGCATGCCTTCGCACAATTTGTTTGCTTTGACGTATTTTTTGGCAACCTGAGTTACGGCTTTGTTGAAGGCAAGGTTGTTGTGCTCTGTGGCGATTATCATGTTGGTCCAAGTGATTAGACCGTTTTTGTCTACACGGTAGTGGTGAATTAGAGTGCCTCTGGGGGCCTCTGCAACGCCAACGCCTTCGGAATTACTGATGGATGCTTTTGCCCAGACGTTGTCAGACAAGATTTCTGGGTCTTCGAGGATTTCTTTTGCGCGTTCAAGACAGAAGAGGGTTTCAATTAAACGTGCATAGTGATAGTGGAAGGTACTTGTGACGACGCTATGTTTGCCTAATTTCTTAAACTCTTTGAGTTCCTCGTCAGCCAAGGGAGTACCACATTGGGAAGCAATGTTTAACCTAGCTAGAGCGCCCACACGGTAGAATCCTTCGGGATAACCAAGTTTTTTGAGGTAGGGAAACTTCATGTATGACCAGTCTTCAGAGGCTTCGCCGATGTACTCATAGTATTTCTGAGGGTTCAGGTGATCAGCCATTATGCTACCGTCAGGAGCAGTAACGCGCAAAGTTCCCCTGTAATGCTCCAAACTACCACTATGATTTACCAGTCCCAGGTAATGGGAGGGAAAGTTCCCAAAAGTCTCTGCTTCTTCTTCAAATTTGGGCAAATGGTTCTTCCACATAGCCAAAGTTTCTTGAGCGGTTCTCAATGCTTCAGGCAGATTTTTCTTCAGGTAATCCCGTTTTTCCTTGCTGAGTGGCGTTTTGACGCCTCCTGGAACGATCCAATCGCTGGAGTGGATGCGTTTGCCTGCTACGTTTTCGATGACTTCTTGACCAAACTTTCTTAGTCGGATGCCTTTGCGGGCTAAGTCAGGGTACTCTGCTGCCAAACCAAGTATGTTGCGTTTGGCTGGATCAGAATCCATACCCAGCAATAAATCTGGGGAGGATAAATGGAAGAAGTTTAGTGCATGAGACTGAATGAGTTGCCCCATGTGTATTAAACGTCGCAGCAACTCCGCAGTATAGGGAATGTTTACTCGAACCAGTTCATCACAAGCCTGTGCCGAGGCAAGCAAATGACTAACAGGGCAAATACCGCAAGCTCGTGCAGTAATGCTGGGCATCTCGTAGAAGGGTCGTCCATCACAGAATTTTTCGAACCCGCGGAAATCGATAACTTGGAAACGGGCATCTCGCACTGAATCATCTTCGTTCAGGAAGATGCTTACCTTGGCGTGACCTTCAATTCGAGTAACAGGATGTATAGTTATAACTTTAGAGTTCACTTTGGTACACCTTCTTTAGCCGTATTTTGATTTATTCTCCATTAATGGTACTTTCCCCGCCAGCAACTCAGTTAAAACATACGTGATGTTTCCTGCGGGTGGAGGGCAACCAGGAATGAAATAGTCAACCTTGACGACTTCATGTAAGGGATAGACTTTTCTCAAAAGTTTGGGCACATCCATCGGGATAATGGATTGAATATCGCTGTTCTCTACGAATTCTCTTTGTAAAACTGCGTTGGTGCTGTCTTTGATGGTGTTGCGTAAGGCGGGAACGTTACCTGTAACTGCGCAGTCTCCCAGGGCAATTAAGATTTTGCTGTGGGCACGAACCTCTTTTAGAACTGCAACTTGCTCGTAATTAGCTACCGCACCTTCAATGAGGGTTATATCCACACTTTCAGGGAAGGTTTTTATGTCAACTAATGGACCGTAAACTAGCTGGATATTTTTTGTCAAGTCAAGTAGAGCTTCATCGTTGTCAAGAAGTGACATATGACAGCCAGAGCAACCGCTCAACCAAAGAGTAGCAAGTTTAGGTTTGGGATTGTTAGGCACTATTTTTTCCTCCTGGATAGTACAAAGTTTGCTATGTTTCGATCTTTAGTTTGAGATAAGGGTTCACCTTCAACGTATATGGCGCCTACAGGACAAACTTTAGCGCATTTCCTGCACGAGGTGCAGGAAGTCGAATTTGCCCAAGAATCGTCAAAATCAACAATAATTTGTGAATCTTTACCACGCAGTTTCAGATCCAGTGCATGTACACCTTCCACTTCGTCGCAGACGCGAACACAACGTGTGCATAGGATGCAACGGTTGCGGTCTATGACTAAAAAGGGATGTGTAGAGTCAACGTTCTCGCCGGTCCACTCCCTTTCGTAAGCCACATGATCAACGCCTAATTTATCTGCTAAGGCTTGCAGTTCACAGTTCTTGTTTGCAACGCAAACTGAGCAAACATGCGTTCTCTCAGAAAGGAGCAGCTGGATGGTTTTCTTGCGGTATTCTTTAAGTTTTGGTGAGTCGGTGATAACTTCCATGCCTTCGCTGACGGGAGTTGAGCATGAAGCGAAAAGTTTTGCTTGCCCCTTGAGTTCAACCAGACACAGCCGACAAGCTCCAGTCTTGGTCAAACCCTCTAAGAAACACAAGTGAGGTATGTCTATACCGTTCTCTAGAGCGGCCTCTAAGATGCTCTTGCCTTCTTGAACTGAGATGTCGTGACCGTCAATCTTTAACGAAACAGTTTTCGTAGTCAAAATTCGTCCTCCTTAACTTTATGTTTAAATGAACACTTACCCGCGGCACACTTCTTGTCGAGAATGTGCTCTGTGTACTCTTTTCCGAAGTAACGCAGAGTTGACAGAACAGGATTGGGAGCAGTTTGACCAAGCCCACAGAGGCTGGCGTCCTGAATATAACCAGAAATGCTCCTGAGAAAGTCTATATCCTCAGGTTTTCCCTCTCCATCCATGATGCGGGCATACGTTTCTTGGATTTTATGAAGACCCACTCTGCAAGGCGTACATTTGCCACAGGATTCGTCAACACAAAAGTCTATGAAAAATTTAGCAGTGTCAACCATGCAGGAGTCTTCATCTATAACAACAATTCCACCTGAACCCATAATGGCGCCGGCTTTAGTCAAGGATTCGTAATCGATTGGTAAATCCAACATCGTATCAGGGAGACAGCCACCTGATGGACCACCAACTAAAACCGCCTTGAATTTTTTGTTGTCAGGAGGACCTCCACCTATATCGAAGATGACTTCTCTAAGAGTTATGCCCATGGGAACTTCGATTAGACCTGGATTTTTGACTTTTCCAGTTAAAGAGAAGCATTTTGTTCCCGTGCATGTTGGAGAGCCAATTTTAGAGAACCACAAACCACCGTGAGAGATTATCTGCGGGACGTTAGCTAAGGTTTCAACGTTATCAATAAGTGTAGGGCTTTTCCATAATCCAGAAGCCGCGGGATAAGGTGGACGAGGACGAGGATTTGCCCGGTTACCTTCAACTGAGGCAAGTATAGCGGTTTCTTCGCCAGCAACGAACGCTCCTGCACCAAGCCGTAATTCTATGTCAAAACTGAAGTTTGTTTCAAGAATATTTTGCCCCACTAGATTCATAGCGCGTGCTTTATCAAGGGCCCTCTTTAAGGTTTCAACCGCCAGAGGATACTCCGCCCGAATGTAAATGTAGCCCTTGTTTGCTTCTGTAGCATACGCTGCAATCAACATACCCTCGATTATAGCGTGGGGATCAGCTTCTGCGAGAGTGCGGTTTGCAAATACACCAGGGTCTCCCTCATCCAAGTTGGCAACGATGAATTTTGGAGAACGATGAGCCCTCGCAACGAAAGTCCATTTTTGCCCTGTTTTGAACCCTGCGCCACCGCGACCTCGCAAGCCGCTTAGCCAAACTTCATCAATAACTTCTTTTGGACTCATCCGTAAAAGGCACTTAACAAGTGCAGAGTAACCTCCTGCAGCTATGTAGTCTTCTATGCGGTACGGATCAATTTTTCCCGCGTTTTTCATAACCAAGCGATGCTGCTTCTCAAAATAGGCTTTATTACCATACAACATATCTTTAACGGGCAAACCCAAAACCACGTGATCCCGCACTATTTCCCGCGCCTTTTCAGGAGTAACGCTCTGATACAGGTAATCACCAGGTTCAACCATAACAGCTGGACCAACAGAGCAGGTGCCGATACAACCTGTGCGGGCAACTTTGCACTCCTTTTGAACGCCAAATTCTTTGACGGCGTCCTCGAAAGCCTTCAGGACTTTTAAGGCGCCAAAAGGTATGCAACCGCTGGAACAACAAACGTTAATTCGATACTTATAGGATCTCTGTGCATCCAATTCAGTTTCGGCTAAATGGATAATATCAGCTGGTTTCAGCTTTTTTACCCTCCAATAAAAGTTTAATTTTTTTAATAACAATTTCTTTTGTAGCTTTGCCTACAACCTCGTCGTCAATAACGATACTTGGAGCCATCGCGCATGCACCGATACAACGAGTGGTGAATATGGAAAGCCGCCCGTCAGCAGTAGAATCCCCCCGTTTAACATTAAACTCTTTTTCTACAGCACTGATTATCTCCTCGGCACCTTTCACGTAGCAAGCGGTACCCATACACGTTGTAACAACGTGTTCACCAGGTTGCTTTAGCCTAAAGTAATTGTAGAACGCAGCAACACCGTACACGTGACTAGGTGGAAGTTTTAAAGAGGCAGCAACAAACGAGAGAATTTCTCTATTTAGGTAGCCGTACAGTTCTTGGGCCTTGTGAAGAATTTCGAGAAGGGCACTAGTTTGATACTGATGTTCTTTTATTGCTTTTTCAAGCATTAACTTTCGATTGTCTTCTTTTAACATTTCTTTCCCTGCCTGCTTTAAGCCCTTAATTATTTTCCTTTACAAGCTATTGAGAATCTAAAAATTGAGGTATATAAAACATAACATTCACAAGTCAACTTTTTATCTTGGATTGAACATATTTTCTGCAAAAGTTATTTTTAAACTTTAAACCAGTAAAAAGATGCATTGGTAAACTGAATTTAAATCTACTTCGTTATCGATGTAAACGCTCGGGCAAAATCAAGAGCTATCGAATCAAGGTTTGCTGGGGCGCTGGCGGAAGGAGAGAATTTCGGAGAGAGAAAAATGAAAACCTTTGCTGCTACCACTTATAAGTTAAACCGCCAGAGCCCATACAGCCCCATCTTTTACTCAACCAATTTGACCAAGGAAACACGGTTGGTTTAGCTCTACGTGTTCTTGCGAAAGGCGTCTGCTTTAACTTGGGTTTATACTGCAGGATAGAAACGGTGTAGTCGTCGATATTGGATTTGCCGTTGGGCAGCCAAACTTCAAGAGTGCCGTTTTGGAATAATTGTTGAAGGCTTTGTGTCTCCTCCTCTGCCGCTAACGGTTGAAGCACAGTTTTGCCTTCTTCCTCGTAGACAAGCATCGTAACACATTTAGTTTTCAGCCTAGAGGTGTCTCTGCTTGCATTTGCAAGTTTTTGCTTCTGTCGTCGGTCAGGGGCAGCCATCTTCTATTCCTCAGCCAAGGTTATCTTTTCATTTTTCGGATAAAACAGTTTTTGTCAATATTTCTTGTCACAAGGAAATTGTACTCATCAACGATTGTTAACTAAGCCACCGATGTCAAAACTGCTTGCTTCACAGATAAATTCTAATCCACCAAAGTGTACTTCTGAATAGTGGCTTGGGATGTCTAGCTCAGAAGAAGAAATCTATTCGCTTATGTTCAGTTCATTAAAGCATCCAGCCCGCCGTAAAATATTAAGGATGCTTTCAGAAAAAACTATGACATTTTCTCAGATACTTGAGGAACTTGAAATCCCAAGTTCTCACTTGACGTATCACCTTGAAAACCTTGGAGATTTGATAGTCAAAGACACAGATGGAAAGTACAAGTTGTCTAGTTTTGGCAGGGCATCCGTCTCCATCATGAAAGGAGCTGAAGAAGCACCCAATGTCAACCCTAAACGTTTTTCCGCGTTACCTTTAAGGTGGAAAACCCTATACGCAACGCTTCTCTTATGCATAGTCCTCTTATCTACAATAACGTTTGTGCAGTACACCTCTCTCAGTCAGTTATCAACAAACTATGACCAGCTAAAAGTGGAGTTTGACAGAATTCAAACACAAAACCAGCAGTTGCTTTCATGGAGCACCTCCGCAAACAAAGCTATGGCGGTTATCCGAGATGTGATACAACTCGATGTTTCAAAATATCAAACAAAACTCGATGCTAACACAGTTGAAGACCGCATGGACATGGGTGGTGTAATAGAAGAAGTTATTAGGTACTCGTTTGAAAACGCGGCAAGCAGAATAGAGTTAACCTTGAGATTTAGAAATAACCATTTTTCTCTTTTCCGTTTGAACCAGCTTGAAGGATTGCCCAATTATCCACCAGTCTACACTAAAACTCAGCCTAGAAATGTTCTCCAAGCATCAGCAGAACTTCTTGAAAGATACAACTTGGTGATGGGGGAACCGTACCTTGAAGAGATGTGTCAACTTCTAAAATCCGCAAACGAAACTACAGTGGATCAGACCTTGGGAAATACGAGGTTGCGGATGTCGGTGGTAGGAGGTAACGCAGAAATCTGGTTGTTTTACACTGCAAACGGAACAGACTTCGCTTCTAAACGGTTACACATAGTCTATCAGAATTACATACTGACAGAGCTAAGTGATGACTGGAATCTCTATAAGATAGGCACTACCGAAGTCAACATTTCTAGCGAGCAAGCAATTCAAATTGCTAAAAACGCCGCCAGCAGTTACAGTTGGACCGTGGAAGGCCAGAGAGTTTCAGATTTTGAGATTTTAGACTCACCTGTCTCAGCAGATTTTTATCCACACCCTAGGTCGGAGTATTTGACTCTGGTGCCTTACTGGTACGTCACTTTACACTTGGATAAGACGTATCCTGGTGGAGTCAACGTTATAGCAGTTGGAATCTGGGCGGATACAGGAGAAGTGGCTAATATTCAAGCACTAGGAGACCATACACCTTAAACAGCACTAGAAAATTTTGGTGCGGAGGGTGGGATTTGAACCCACGAACCCCTGCGGGATAGGAGCCTCAGTCCTACGCCTTTGGCCATGCTGGGCGACCTCCGCTTATACTTGGGTCTAAGCCGTATATGTGGCAGATAATAGAATCAGGTATCTTATTAAAAGGCTTTACTTCGCGTGGTACCGTTTGCAAATATTATAAATGGGCTCACGTTTAATGTTAGCTGAAGTTGGTCAATTTGTTAAAGGAGATCGCTAAGTTTTATAAGACAGCAAAACATAACACCGTTATCAACGGTGAATAGAACATGAAAAAAATCTACAACAACGTCACCGAAACTATAGGTAAAACCCCCCTCATACGCCTAAACAAACTCACAGAAGGCTTAAACTGCACCATCATCGCCAAAACGGAATCTCGTAACCCCGGGGGCAGCGTAAAAGACCGAATATGCCTCAGCATGATTAGCGAAGCTGAAAAAAGAGGACTACTAAAACCTGACGGCGTTATCATAGAGCCAACTAGCGGTAACACAGGCATAGGTTTAGCCATGATCGCAGCCGTCAAAGGCTATCGACTGATACTTACCATGCCCGAAACCATGAGCGTTGAACGCCGCAACTTGCTCAAAGCCTACGGCGCTGAACTGGTTCTCACATCTGGTTCTGAAGGCATGAGCGGAGCAGTAAAAAAAGCTGAAGAACTTGCCGCAAAGACACCAAACGCCTTTGTTCCACAGCAATTTAGGAATTTTGCAAATCCAAAAATTCACCGCGAAACTACCGGTCCAGAGATCTGGAATGATACGGAAGGCGAAGTTGACATTTTAGTTGCAGGTGTGGGCACCGGCGGCACAATAACTGGTGTATCCCAATACATTAAACCTCTTAAACCGCAGTTTAAAGCCATAGCCGTCGAGCCTGAAGCATCTCCTGTGCTTAGCGGCGGCGCCAGAGGTCCACATAAAATCCAGGGAATTGGCGCAGGCTTTATACCTGAAGTTTTGAAGCTGGAATTGATCGATGAAATTGTTAAAGTAAAAGACGAAGATGCACTACAAACTGCACGGCTACTTGCCAAAAAAGAAGGATTGCTTGTGGGTATATCCTCAGGCGCCGCAACATGGGCGGCACTGGAAATCGCCAAAAGACCCGAAACAACAAACAAACTTATCGTGGTCATCCTACCCGACACTGGAGAAAGATACCTCAGCACTACATTATTCTAACCACCTACTTAAACAGCAACTTTCGGCGTGAGCAACTCACAGAAAAAGTCGCTTCTCTTATATCCTTCTTTAATCAATTAAAGAAGAAGGGACATCAGGATGACGGAAAAGTCGGCTAAACCCCAAAAAAAGGCAAAAAAAGCAACAAAAAAGGAAGCAGAAGTTTACGCGTGGAACCCAGAAAAAATGCTAAATGCCCTTCTCTCAGGAGAGGAGAAGTTAGAAGACAACTGGGTGGAAAAAGGTTTACCTGAACTTGTGGATAACATAATCAAAAACTACCAAGACTTCGGCGGTATGGATCACTTGGAAGGAAAAGACCTCCCTTCCAAGAAGGTTGTGATAGAAGTTCTTGAAGACCTGTTAACAGTAGTTTTCCCGGGATATTTAGGCAAAACCGAAATCACCAAGTCCAACATGAAATATGTTTTAGGCAACATGTTAACTTCCATATATGTCAGGCTTTCAGCCGAAGTGGAAAAAAGTCTCAAGCATATATGCCGCAAAGTCAAAGAGTGCCCACAAGATGTATGCCACAAAAGAGCGCAAGTCATCGTAAAAGAATTACTAGAAAGAATACCAAAAATAAGAGAACTTCTTAGTGGAGATATACAGGCTGCCTACGACGGGGATCCTGCAGCCATGAGTAATGAAGAAGTCATACTCAGCTATCCTTGCGTCTTGGCAATAACCACCTACAGAATAGCCCACGAACTTTACCTGCGAGGAGTCCCTCTGATTCCAAGAATCATGAGTGAGCATGTCCACTCGTTAACAGGTATAGACATTCATCCGGGAGCTAAGATCGGCAAAAACTTCTTCATAGACCACGGCACAGGTGTCGTTATAGGAGAAACAACTGAAATTGGCGACAACGTAAAAATGTATCAAGGCGTCACATTGGGCGCGCTAAGTTTTCCCAAAGATGAAAAAGGGCGCGTTATCAAAGGTAGAAAAAGACACCCTACAATAGGTAACAACGTTGTAATCTACTCGGGAGCAACGTTGCTGGGTCCTGACGCGGTTATAGGCGACAACGTGGTTATCGGCGGCAACGTTTGGATAACTTCGCCTGTGCCTGCAGGAACCCAAATAACAATTGCACCACCCGAGCAAAACATCAAAAAACAATGTTAAATATTTAGTACAAAACACTGTTTTTTTAATTTTAACGAGTCTCGTAAACTTAAGCTGAAAGCGTTAAAGAAGAAAGTGCGGTGCCCGCAGAATTTGTTATTGCGTATTAAAAAAATAGGGGAGATAGATTGGCTAGGTTATTTTCTTAGTTTCAAGAACGCAACTGCCCCTGCAACAGCTATTATGATAATCACTATTGTAGCTATTACGTAAATGTCGTTAGAGGTCGAGGTTTCCGGTTGTGGCGATGGAGTAGGAGTAGGTGTGGGAGTGACAGTTGGAGAAAGCGTAGGAGTAAGAGTGGGTGTTGGAGTAGGAGTTGAAGTGGGAGTAGAAGTTGGCGCAGGAGTGGGCGTAGGAGTCACAGAAGGGGTGGGGGTTGGAGTGGGAGTAGGCGTAGGAGCTGGAGTAGGAGTAGGTGTGGGAGTGACAGTTGGAGAAGGGGAAGATGTGGGCGCTGCTTCTGCTGAATATGGAAAGTCTCCCCAAGCGTCTGGTACGTCTCGAGAGGTTGGTGGCCATGCGAGAACCCCTGCTGCGCTGTTGCTTGCGTCATAGACGGCGATTCTGGCTCCAAAGCGAGGACCTATTCCAACATTTTGCTTGTTTATTATTAGTTCTAAAATCCAGTGGGGTGTGCTTGATGTGGGCGATCCACTGATAGAATCTTTCCATTGGAACTGTGAATCGGGAGAGGCAGTCATTGGAGTCCAACCTGTTCCAGTTCCCCTGTACCATGTTACAGTACTGTGCCCCACGATATCTAGCCTTACATCGTCGGATTGTGGAGCTCCTCCACCTGTTGGACCGTCTGTACCTCCGTCGAAGCAGATTTGCCAGTAGTCTTGTGGGTCATTTGTGGTGTCAGACAAAAATTCGATAAGGATAGTCTGGGTAACAACTATAGGGTCAAAAGAGACTAGGTTCCACTTATCTCTGAAAACAGCGTTTGCTGTGATGCTTGTCTGTAGGCCATCTGTCCATTCCGTAGCAGTGGTCCATTTTCCGTCAAAAGTGACGGCGTTTTGCTTTGAATAGACCATATGAGTGTAGCCGGGCTCAGTTGCCATGACAACTACTGCGCTTACCAACAAAAGACTGCAAAATACAAATACACCGAAAAAACAAATAAGCGTTTCACCGGTGAGGTTCGCCCCTTTTTTGTTTTTTGGGATAAGGTATAATTGTAGCTGTTCTCTTTAAAAATTTTTTTATTATATTGCATTGCAAGATTATTTACGACTGAGGGATTTTTGGACTTTAACAAAAAATGAGGGAAATTTGTTTTATAGAAGACGGAAGTTTTCTTTAACTGTGTTAAGCACCACATGAGTGTTAGTACGTTCAACATAAGGCAGATTTAGCAACCTCTTTGTAAAGGCACCAAGGTCTTCACGGCTTTTGAACTTCGCCACTATAACGGCGTCTGTCAATCCTGTGACGTCGTAAACGCTGCAAACGTTGGGAATTTTTGCTATCTCCGCTTCTGTTTCCACTAGTTTGCCTTTGGCGACCGTTATCTCCGTGACCACGGTTAATTCGTAACCGAGTTTTTCGTGGTCTAAAATTGCAGAGTAACCCTTAATGAGCCCTTCGTCTTCCATTTTCTTGATTCTGGAAAGAACTGTGCCAACTGATACGCCTACTGTTTTGGCTATTTGCCTGCTTGAGAAGCGGGCATCCTCTAGGAGGGCTTTTAAGATTTTGTTGTCTACATCGTTTAGCGTCATTCTTTTCTTTCTCCTGCACGTTTTTTCAAAAAGGGCAGTTCTTTTGGAACGTTCTTTTAATTATCGCATGTTTAGGTTTATAAAATTTTAGCTTACAAGGAGTCTTAAAAGTGGGAGAAAATAGCAATAAAAGGAGAGGATTAGAAACGAGGTTTACCTTTATATTTAATTTTAAAGGCGGATAATTTTAAATTGAGGGGAAGGTTCCAATAGCCGTGGTTCAGGGCATGCAAACAAAGTATGACACAATACTAGTTCTTGATTTCGGGGGGCAGTACTGCCACCTTATTGGCAGAAGAGTCAGGGAACATGGCGTTTACTCTGAAATTGTTCCCCACGACATCACACCTGAAGAAGTCAAAGGATTAGAAGAAAAATTCAACGTTAAAGGTTTAATCCTGTCCGGAGGCCCCTCCAGCGTTTACGAACCTAATGCGCCCAGAATTAATTTTACAATTTTGGAAATGGGTCTACCTGTTTTAGGTTTGTGCTACGGCCATCAACTCGTAGCTCAAATGGTCAGAGGCAAAGTCAAGCCTGCAGAGCGCAGAGAATATGGAAGTGCTGTAGTCATAATAGACAAAGCGGTGGGGGTCTTGAAGGGTATACAACCCAAGGAAATTGTTTGGATGAGTCACGGCGATACTGTCTTCGAGTTGCCGCCGGAGTTTGAAACTTTAGCGCACACTGAAAGTTGCCCAGTTGCAGCCTACAGGCATAAAACTAAGGCTATTTACGGTTTGCAGTGGCACCCTGAAGTCATTCACACAAAAAATGGTGTACAGATGCTACGCAACTTCATATTTGACGTTTGCAGGTGTGAAGCGAATTGGAAAATGGACGACCTGATAGGAAAGATGGTCAAAGAAATAAAATCAGAAGTGGGCAACGCTAAGGCCATAATTGGTTTGAGCGGGGGAATCGACTCCAGCGTCGCAACAGCTCTTGCAGCAAAAGCTTTGGGGGACAAATTAACCGCGGTTTTTGTGGATCACGGTTTCATGCGTGAGGGCGAACCTGAAACCATACGGGACACGTTCCAAAAGTTTGGAATTAACTTTGTAGTAGCTAACACTCAGCAAAGGTTTATGGATAAACTGAAAGGCGTAATTGATCCTGAGAAGAAACGAAAGATCATCGGGGAAGAATTCATCAGAGTCTTTGAGGAAATTGCTGAGAAGTCAGGAGCACAATATTTGATGCAGGGAACAATTTACCCAGACCGAATAGAGTCAGGATTCCGAAAAAACTCCGACGTCATAAAGTCGCACCACAATGTTGCAGGTTTACCCTCTAAGATTAAATTCAAGAAGATTGTGGAGCCTCTCCGTGACCTATACAAAGATGAGGTGCGCAAAGTTGCCAAGATGCTTGGCTTGCCAAAGGAAATAGTGGACAGACAGCCGTTTCCAGGACCAGGATTAGCGGTGAGGATAATCGGCGAGATAGATGAGGAGAAAGTCAAAGTTGCCAAAAAAACTGACGCTATTGTTCGCGAAGAAATCGAAAAGGCAGGGTTAAACGAAAAGTTATGGCAGTACTTTACTGTGCTGACCGACACGAAAGCAACAGGCGTCAAAGGAGACTCTAGAGCTTACGGATATGTTGTTGCAGTGAGAGCTACAGAAAGCCAAGAAGCTATGACAGCAAACTTTGCACAAATCCCTTATCCTGTGCTAGAGAAAATTTCAACTCGAATAACCAACGAAGTCCCAGAAGTTACACGTGTGGTGTACGACATAACTCATAAACCGCCTGCGACTATAGAGTGGGAATAATAGGAGAGGTTTCTTCTCAAACGGTTTATATTTAGAAAACAGTGATTAGTTACCTCGCCGGTTGAAGGTGGAAACGTTGAAAGCAGTAATCCTCATAGGCGGTTTTGGCACGAGACTTCGACCATTAACATGTACAAGACCTAAAGCGCTTTTCCCCATAGCAAATAAGCCCTTGCTCCAGATGACGTTTGAAAGGCTCTCAGAGAGCGGAGTTAACGAGGTTATTTTGGCGGTTAATGCGCTAACGGAATTCCACATTAAACAACAGCGACTACCAAAATGCGGGTTAAAAGTGAAGTTTTCTCGTGACCCCCCTAAGATGCCTCTGGGTACAGCAGGACCAATCAAGAAGGCAGAGAAACTTATCGGTTACAAAGAGCCATTTCTGGTCCTAAATGGAGACATACTGGCGGATTTCAGTTACCGAGAGCTTTGGGAAAGCCATAAAGAAGACACAGCAGTCGCAACTATTGCTCTACATGAAGTTGAGAACCCCACCAGATACGGCGTAGCCGAATTAGCACCTGACAAAAGAATTAAACGTTTCATTGAAAAACCAGCCACGGAAGCAGCGCCTACAAAGCTGATAAATGCAGGCGCCTACGTCCTTAGTCCGAAAATCTTCAGTTATATCCCTTCTGGACGTGCTGTTTCTATGGAGCGCGAGGTTTTTCCCAAGCTTGCTGAGCAGAACGTCTTCTACGGACACGAAATCTCAGGGTTGTGGATTGACATGGGCAAACCTGAGGAGTACCTACAGACAAACAGAATCGTTCTGGATACTTTTGGAAGCAAACAAAATATGCCAAAAACAGGCAACTTTGAAATCAAACCGCCTGTAGCGGTCGACAAAGGCGTAGTTATAGGGGAAAACTCAGTTGTTGGTCCCTACACTGTTTTGGGCAGAAACGTTTCCGTTGGATGTAATGTTCACATAAGCAACTCGGTAGTTTTTGCAGACGCAAAAATCGGCGACTTTGCGGCGATAACGGGAGCTCTGATAGGCGAGGGAGTAGTTGTAGGGAAGAAAACCAAAATTGTTGAGGGCTGCATTATAGCTGATCAAGCCAGAGTTAGAGATGGCGTTGCTCTTGGAAAGGGCGTTTCGGTTTGTCCCGCAAAAGAAATCTGCGAAGGCATATGAACCCTAAAACCTAAAACAGAGTATCAGCCTTTCTTTTTTGAGACATTCTTGTTCCTCTCGTAGAAGACCCACTTGATTTTCCTTTCTTCTGAGAAAGATACTCTGCCTCACTTGAGGGTTTTCGCATTATAAACAGATATTTAAAACCACGCATTACCTGCCTGTGCCAAAAAGCATTCGTTTGGACATTCTTCCTGTTAACGGTTAGTTCACGCAAAAATAAAACCACGTATCTCTGTCTCAGTGTTAGTTGTTTTCAGCGTCATAATTAAATTTGAGTCTTCCATCAAGTTATTCTCAAGATGCAAATTTCTTAATTAAATCTTCTTTCATTAGCCTGTATGTCCAGTATTTTTCTACATAAGAGCGATAGCGGTAATTGTACAGATCTACTTAGGTTAGGCAGAAAGGAAGCCCAGAGAAAATTACAGTTATTTGAAGCTACGAAAAGTGAACTAAAACAACTATGGGAACACGCCAAAATTAAAATTCAAGAATGCCTTCTACAGAAAGGGGAGATCCACACAGTATGAGTCCAAACAAACTTTTCGGAACAAACGGTGTCCGAGGTATAGTTAACAAAGAACTGACTCCTGAGATGGCAATTAAAGTAGGATTAGCTATTGGCACTTTTTTTGGGAAAAAGAAAAACCTGCTCGTGGGACACGACGCGCGAACCAGTGGACCCATGTTCGCCAGAGCAGTCATCTCAGGCCTCACCGCAACAGGGTGCAATGTTTTCTTCGCGGGTATGGCGCCTACACCGGCCCTTCAATACGCGGTTAAAAACCACCAGATGGACGGAGGCGTCATAATCACAGCTTCTCACAACCCACCTGAATACAATGGCATAAAAGCCATCTGGAACGACGGCATCGAAGTCAGCCACGAACAAGAAATCGATATTGAAAAGATCTATTTTGAAAACAAATTCCAGTTTGCAGAATGGAAACAACTGGGTACAGTTCAAGAATTGTCCAGCATCAATGACGAATACGTGGAGGCCATAAAGAAACACGTAGATGCCGCCAAAATCGCCGCGAAAAAATTTCACGTTGTCATTGACGCAGCAAACAGTGTAGGCGGATTAACAGCACCAAGGCTCCTTCGTGAGCTTGGATGTAAAATTACTAGTCTCAACGCAAACATAGATGGGACCTTTCCAGGCAGATTACCTGAGCCTCGCCCCGAAAACCTGACGGAGCTTGCCAAGATGGTTAAAGCTGTTAACGCAGACTTGGGGGTAGCTTTTGATGGCGACGCTGACCGATCCATTTTTGTTGACGAAACAGGACAAATTCACATGGGAGACAAAACATTTGCGGTTGTCGCAAAGCAGTTTCTCCTCAAAAACCCCAATTCAAAAATAGTAACACCTGTCAGTTCTTCAACGCTTATAAAGGATGTGGCAGACGCGTATAAAGGCGAAATTGTTTGGACTAAAGTAGGCAGCGTCACAGTTTCTCAGAAAATGAAAGAAGTCAAAGCAAAACTTGGCGGCGAAGAAAACGGAGGCATCTTTTACGGACCACACCAAGCTGTGCGCGACGGCGCAATGACAACAGCTTTACTTCTGAACATCATGGCAGATACGGGAGAAACGCTCTCTAAGCTTGTGGGGGAGCAGCCACAATATTTCATTGAAAAGGGGAAAGTTGACTGTCCTGACGACAAGAAACAAAAACTCTTAGAGAAGCTACTGGAAGAGCTTCGAGGCATGGATGTAAACACTTTGGATGGCGCAAAGATCTGGTTTGAAGATAAAAGCGCCATATTACTCAGACCCAGCGGTACAGAACCCACATTTAGAATGTATGCTGAAGCAAAAACCCAGCAACGTGCCACCAAACTGATTGAAGAATACACCGCAAAACTCAATGCTATTCTTGAAACCATTTAAGAAGGTCCTTTTATGCCCTCTGTAGGAGGTGACGTGAACTGCTTGCTGGTTTGAACCTGAAAGCCGAAGAAGTCGACACGCAGGAAAAAAGGGCTACATACAAAGTAGGAGTAGTCGGTTGCAGTCAAGGTGGGCTCGCTTACGCTGTAGCTTTTGCTGATGCAGGGTTCAAGGTTACATGCGTTGACGCTAACCAGAGTGTGGTGAGGGGAGTTACAAGAGGCAACGTGATTCTGGGTGACCGTGACGAGGAAGCAAAGCTGAAGCGGTTTGTGAGGGCGGAGCAGATAGTAGCAACGAGTGATTTGAAAAAGGCAGTTAGTGAAAGCGACGTTGTACTTTTGGCGGTTAGCCCAAAGTTTGGCACAAAAAAAACTTTAAGTTATACAGAAGCAGAGGGCGTTTACAAACAGGTGGGTGCAATACTACAAAGTGGAAGTTTAGTTGTGTACACAGGTATTGCAGCGGTTGGTTTAATCGGCGGGTTAGTGCGGGAAACTCTTGAGAATATGTCAGGGCTTAAAGCGGGGGAAGATTTCGGTTTAGCTTATAATGCCGCCAAAAATTTAAAATGTCTCAGGGATCAAGAGCTAATAGTTGCTGCAGACGACAAAGCAAGTTTGAATGCGGCAAGCATAGTTCTTGGAACTATCACTAAAAGCGGCGTTAAAAAAATTTTAGGTTTAAGAATGGTTGAGTTGGCAACACTTTTTGCTGCAGTAAAACGTGATTTGGAAGTAGCTTTAGCTAACGAGTTGGCAATCTTCTGTGAAAATGCAGGTATAAATTACGCTGAAATTATTTCCATTTTAAATGGGGAAATTCCCTCGCCTACAATTACAGAGGAAGAGAACCGAAAAGAGGCGTATATGCTACTTGAAAGCGCAGAAAACTTGAATGTAAAACTCAGATTGCCTCCGCTTGCGAGACAAATAAACGAGGACATGATAAGGCATGTCACAAATTTAGTTCATGAGGCAATGCGTAATGGCACAAAAACATTGCGGAGAGCAAAAATTGCTTTTTTAGGTACTGCCAAGTCGGAATCCGCAGCTGCCACGTTTATGAAACTCTTAGAGACTAAAGGAGCGAAAGTTAGTATTTATGACCCACAAAACGCATTCAACACACTATCAGAGGAAGAGCCTCAGGATAGGTCGAAGCGGACGTTGAATGAAACCGTAGAAGGGGCAGATTGCCTTGTGATTTTAGGTGGACAAGAGTTTAAACGGCTAAACCTTAAGAAGCTTAACGCCCTTATGAAGTCTCCGGCGGTCCTCATCGATTTAGCGGGAATTGTAGAACCTATAAAAGCTGAAGAGGCAGGTTTCACATACCGAGGTCTCGGTAGAGGAGTTGAGAAGAAATGAAGAAACTTGGAGTTGCAGTTATAGGAACAGGGTTTTGGGGTAAAAACCATGCCAGAGTCTATAAAGAATTGCCAAACACTGAGTTGGTGGCAATTTGTGATGTCAACGCTGACAGGGCAAAAACTATTGCATCCCAGTTCGGAGTAAAGGCTTACACAAACAGTGTACGTATGCTGAAAAACAGTCAAATTGAAGCTGTTAGTATTTGCACTTGGTCGACGATGCTTGCCAAAGAAGCCCTCAAAGCATTACACGCAGGCAAGCATGTGCTTGTTGAGAAACCCATGGCAACCAATACGCGGCAGGCGGAGAAACTTCTGAAAACTGCTGAGAAAGCGGGCTTGTGTTTGTCAGTGGGTTTTTTGATGCGGTTTATTCCGGGTTTACAACAAATTCGGGATGCCGTTACAAGCAAAAAAATTGGGGATTTAGTTTCTGCCACAGCAAAGAGGGTCTCGGAGTGGCCTGAGCGAATTGGAGATGTGGGTGTTGTTAAAGATACGGCGATTCATGATATTGATGTTATGCGTTTTGTCACAAATGAAGACCCCGTTAGCGTGTATGCTAAAATGGGTAGCATGAGACATAGGAAATTTGAAGATTATGCACAGATAATGCTAACCTATGAAGGCGGCAAAAGCGCGTTTATAGAATCTAATTGGTTAACACCTTATAAGACTAGATTGCTGTCAGTTACAGGAAGCGACGCCATAATGAAACTGGATTACATCACCCAAGAGTTATGGGTGGAAAGCAAAAAAGAAACAGTGCAACCCAGATTGCCTTTCCAAGAGCCATTGAAAATGGAGCTACAGCATTTTGTGGAATGCATTTTAGAGAAGAAAAAACCTCTAGTTACAGGTGTTGATGGATTAAAAGCATTGCAAATCGCTATAGCCGCACAAAAGTCTTCAGCTAAAAACTCTGTGGTAAAATTAGATTGACAGAAAAATGGGTTTAGGCTTTTAAGTTAAAGGGTTTACCTTCAGTTACTATGTTTGAGGGGACTTTCTCTTTCCATTTTTTTAAGAAGGGCAAATCTTCAGTAGCCTTGCGCAGTTCGTCTGGTAACATTTCAGGGATTTCGTCCCGAATTGGGTACCAACGTAGGCATTTTGGGCAAATAATTAAGCCTTCCACGATTTCATCTTTTTCTTCGAAAACGTGAAGTTCAAGTGGATGATACTTGTCAATTGGGCATGCGAGGATCTCCATAAGTTTACGTTTCATACTTGAAACCTCAGAGAAAGGTAACAGGTGTCAGACTATTAAAATTTGCCCAAGTCGAAGATTAGGTACCTTTTACTCGTTAAAAACATAAAAGAGTCTTTATACAAAAATTTGATAATTACAAGTCCCCTTGTCACTTACTTCAAGTTTATCGATTTAGTGGACTTGACGTAGAGAATTAACTAAATTTTAGTAAATACTTAAAAAATTATGTTTTGTGCCGATTTACCACGTGAACGTCTGCTACAAGGTGCCACCAGTTTGGACCCGTACTTCTCACAATTCGTACAAAAAGAATTTCAAAGCATATATTTAACTTAGCCAGCGCTTCACCAACGCGGCAAACAGTTTTTTTGGCGGGGTCTTCTGTTTTGGTTGCGTGCTCAAAAGTGTGTATGTGTATCCAGCCGCCTAGCGGTTTGAGCGCAGCTACGGCAGCAGGAAGGTATTCAAGGGATTTCTCAGGCAAGGGAATCAAAACTCGGTCAGCTAAGTTTTGCAGGTGAGTTCTTATAAGGGTTTCTGCGTCGCCTAAGAGGGGAATCACTTTACCGAATACACGGTTGCGCAGAATGTTCTTCTTCATATAATGAACTGCGACGGGATTTATGTCTATAGAAAACACTCTAGCCGTTGGCGCATATTTAGCAATTAGAATAGAGAAGCAACCGACTCCCGCGAACATGTTCACCACTGTTTCGTTAGGTTGAATCAGCGTAGCGATACGTAACCTTTCATGGGAGAGTCTTGGCGAAAAGTAGCATTTTTCCACATCTACCTCAAACAGGCAACCGTTTTCTTTGTGGACGGTACAAGTGCGGTTTTCCCCAAAAATTTGGGTTAGGCTACGGACACGGTATTCCCCTGTGACTGCACTTGACTGGACAAAAACGGCTTTAATGCTTCTGTGACGCTGAGTAATAGCTTCAGCCACGGCTCGGGCGTTTGCTAGTGTAAAATCTGGGAGTTTAGTTATTGCTATATCGCCTATGAGGTCAAATGAACTGTAAACCTTTGCGTCGCCATCGGGAAAAAGGTCTTTAACTGTTTCTTTTAGTCGCTTCCTCAACTTTTAGCCTTCATTAACCTATGTATGACTGGAAACGTTTAAAAGCAAAATACTTTTCCTTTGTAGAAGAGGTAACTTATCGTGGAAAAAACTGGAATTGTTTATGAATGTATGCGTTGCGGGGCAAGAGTTCCAGCTGAAGAGTTGGAAATGCGTGGTGGAGAGACCAAGTGTATTATTTGTGGTTATAGGATTCTAAAAAAAGTCAAGCCGCCAGTGGTTAAACGTATCAAAGCTGAATAAAAATTAGTGAAAGGTTAAAACCTCCTTCCGTTTATACCTCCTGCAGCATCATTACTTTTGGTTTTGAGGGTTTTTAGAAGAGGTCTCTTTCTCCAAGTTTGCGTAGGGCTTTTCCTCTCAGTTTCACAGGCTCCTTAATCAGGTCGTCAGGTTCTTTCTCAACAGTTTTACGTTTAACCGTTTCACCGCAGACACCAGTAGGAAGCAAACGCCTCTTTGCACATATAGCGTAGGTGCATTTTGAAACGGTGCACAGTTCTTCCGTTAATCTGCACCATGCGCCTTCACGTCGGAAAAAGAGGGAGTTTTTAACGCATTTAAAAGCTGGGCATGTTGGAGAACAAGGTTTTGGTTGAGCCAACAGGTTCACACCTCAAGTTTTAAAGGTAGAATTATGGCATGTATTTTCGATACGAGCTTATCGGCGAAACGGCATATAAACTTTGCTTGGGTTTGTCAGGGAGTTACCTTAGGTTTTGCTTTTGTGAGTCCACAGTTTTAAGTTTTTTCTGTGAAGTAATTCTGCCATGACGAAAAGTACTAACACTATGAGTATCAGCAGGGAAGCAAGAAACGTGTTTGTCTCTACGAGAAGCGGACCCAAAACGACGTAGTTAGCCATTTGGATTTGCACCGCTGTAGGTGAGTCCACGTAGAGATTTTGTGCTACGTAAGAATCCTCGTTTCCGGCTATGCAGGCTACTATATCTATGTTGCCGCCGATGACGTTTTGGAAGGTTACTGTGCCATCGCTTTGAGTAGTGGCGAGTCGCGGACTTGAATCTGGTCGGCTCAGCTGTACGTTTACATTTGAGATGGCGTTTCCGAAGTAATCAACTATTTTCACTGAAACCTGCAAGTTGTAAATTGCGCATTGAATTTGACTTTGTGTATTGTCTAAAACGTTTAAAACGGTCTCGTTCAGAAATACGTTTTCTGGGCTGTAGACTTTCACTCTGTACTGACCAAAGGTTACTTGTAATGAGACGTCACCGTTTACATCGGTTGTAGCAGTGTAAAATATACCGCTTTCTTGCTCCATGATGTCTATTCGAGCGTTAGGTAGAGCGGCTGAACGATGATCAAGAGTTTTTAACGTCAAAGTTTTTTCTGGGCAAAGTATAATTGCTTCGTAGATGGGCTGAGCAGGCAAGTTATTTATGGTGTTGTTGCCACTGTTGAAAACTACGCCGTATTTGGAGGCGTGGACAATATAGGTTACGCCTGGAAGAGCTGAATCAAAAAGGTATGTGCCTGAAGAGTTTGTTTGTGTAGAGAAGTTGCCGGTTTTAGTTTCTCCTGTCCCTGTAACGTAATTGTAGGTCATGTCAAGATTAACGTTTGGAATTGCTACGCCGTTTTTGTCTTTAACCGAAATTAGAAGGTTGGTTAATTGGCAAGTTATATCGAATTTAGTGTCCCCTGTGATTGAGACTTTGATTTCGCCTACTTTTACGTTTTCATCCCAATAAGCGGCAATGGTGTGGTTGCCTGACTCAAGATTCAACAATGTTGAACCGTAATATCCAGAGTTCCACTCGGTTTCAGTGTTTGATGAATGGTCAACAGCTTTAATTGTAAGGTAAGGAACATATTCACCTGCCAGATTTAACGTGTTAACAGTAATTTTATACCCTGGTAGGGTGAAGCTTTGAGAGTCAGGAATAGCTTTGATGTTGCTTGGAGGTGTGATTGTTACATTGTATTGTCCTAAGGGCGCTGTGGAAGGTATTGTCCATGTTGATGTTATTATGCCTTGGTCTGATGCAGTAACCGTTTGAGAGAACATGACCACTCCATCAGCGTTCACGATTTTGAGGGTCGCAGTTTGACCTGCTTGATAGCCTACTGCGCGTATTTTCACTGTAGATTGCCTGTGGTAGGAGTTGGCATCAGTGATTCCTACGTAAAATTGACTTTGACCTAAATTTTGAGACTGATTAAAGTAGATAGTATATTGTCCTGTGTAAATTGTTGTTGAACCTGAAGGTTGAAAACTAGTAGCCGGGAAAGTAATTTGAGTACGACCGGTACCTGAAGACCCAACCGTCAACGGAACAATCTGAGTAAAGGTTGTAGCAAGGGGAGAAGGCAAAACGACAGATATGTTTGCAGTATGCGAAGTGTTGGGTTGACCTCCTGTGATCGCCACGTTTATTGTAACGCTGTCTCCTTCTTGCAAAAGCGCAGGTTTGGAGGGCACTACTGCCTCTGCGACGTATGCTGTGTTGACTGTTAACGATGAAGTGGTGTTATATGCTACTGCCACATCTTCTAATGTCACGACGTAGTTCCCAGCTGGAACTTCGGGGATGGTAAAGTTTGAACTTACATAGTAACCTGAAGATTTGTTACTATCAACAAGCATGTCACCGAAGTATACTTTGTAGGAGCTGTTTGCAGAGTAAAGGGTGCCCACGAGGTTAACTGCATCTCCGACATTCACAGAAGTTATAGCGGTGGTGCCTCCCGCTTTGGTTATTTGATAGATGTATAATCCAAGTTGTCCTGAAACGGTTGAAAAGGGCACAGCCACCATGGTGACACAGATTAGGGCTATGAAAGAGAGTGTTAGGGCTTTTTGTTTCAAACTAGACAGCTCCTCTTTTCAGTTAAATTCGGTTTTGCGGTTGAACATTTACCGTCGGAGAACATTTTAAGCTTTGCCTTTAAGTTCCCCAGGTCAGCCGTTTAGAAAAAGGAAGGTAATTAAAAGGAAGAGAGGATGTGAGAGGAAAGCTTGCTATAGCGTGAGTGTTTTATAAAGCACTTCACACATTTGTCTCAAAACACTTCATAATCAGCTGTGAGGCAAGTTGGAAAATCTTGTTCCCGTTCCCCTGTTACAGGCCCTTAAAAGGCAGAAATACCACCTCGTCGGTAGACACTCAGCTGTAAAAAGGTGCAAATGGTTTTATGAATCTTTAACCAGCGGCAGATTTTGTTATAAGCAGAAATTTTATGGTATAAAAAGTCACCAGTGTATCCAGATGTCACCTGCGGTGTTCTACTGTACTCAACAGTGCCTCTTTTGCTGGAGAGCTCAAAACGGCGACTTACAGGTAAGCTGGGATGAAATGAAACTGCCAATTTGGGATTCTCCGCAGGAAATTGCAGAGGGAATTTTGCGGGCACAGACCAAGATCTTGGGAGGATACAAAGGAAACCCAAGAACTGATCCGCAGAAATTTAGGGAAGCTTTCAGACCACGTCACGTCGCCATCAGCTTAACGGGCGAGCCAACACTGTATGAACCTTTGGGAGAACTCATTCGCACACTTCACTCTAAAGGACTCACAACGTTTCTTGTCTCCAACGGAAGTCTCCCCCATAAACTTTCAAGCCTAAGCGAAGAACCTACCCAGCTTTACGTTTCGGTTTGTGCACCTAACGAGAAAGTTTTCAAGCGTCTTTGTCGACCTCAAATGGGGGTTGCGTGGGAAAACCTAAATGGAACATTATCGCTTTTGCCAAGTTTCAGTTGCCCAACTGTGATTCGGACAACTTTGGTGAAAGGGCATAATATGGAAGATGTGGAAGGTTACGCCAAGTTAGTCGAAAAAGCTAAACCAACGTATATAGAGGCAAAAGCTTACATGCATGTAGGTTTTTCAGGGCTCAGATTGGGATTTGAAAATATGCCTCAACATAAAGAAGTTTATGATTTTGCAGTGCAACTCTCAGCAGAAACAGGTTACAAGATTTTAGATGAGTCGGCGGACAGCAGGGTTGTATTGTTAAGTAAAAAAGATAAACCTATAAAGTTCAATTAAAAGCATATATGTTGCTCAGCTGTCAATTTATTCAACTTTCATTTTTTTAGATATATGTTAACAATGCTATAATTAAAAGGTGAATGGAAGTTTTAAATAGAAATTCTGTTAGACCCCTTACCATTAAACCAGAAATTGAATTTCGGTGGTAAAAAGATGGTTAATGAAGGCAGAGGGCGTTTGTTCCGAAGAAAAGACGGCAAATACCTAGTTTATTTACCCAAAGATTTAGCTGAGGACAGCATGTTCCCATTCAAAGGCTCAGACTCCATATTTGTGAAGGTGAGTTTCAAGTTAGGAGACAACAAATTACTTGTTGAGAAGTGGTCTGGACCAGAAACTGCTGATGAGTAAAAGCAAAGCTATAAACGTCATATTTTTCACTGTTATTTTTAGGCAACTTAAAAACTTTATAGAAGGTTATGGATTTTGCCATCCCTAAGGGTTATGCTTAAGAAAGTAAAGTTGGAGCTTGCTCAAAAAGAAAAACTTCGGGAAGATTTCCAAGAAAAAATGAGAAAAACCACCAGCCTCTCAAAGCAAGCTATACTGCTCAGTCATCAAAAAAGGCTCAAAGAAGCAAATGAACAGCTGAAAAACGCCAAAGAACTAATTAGGCTACTTGAAGAAGAGGCAAAAACATACCCTTCTATAATTTATGGCGGCATGTTCACCGCGGCGCTTCAAGAATATGCAGAAGCCAACATATTTGTGAAGTTAATTGAAGAATCAAGGTTCTTGACGCCTCAAGAAGTCGGTGTACCTCCTATGGATTATGTTTTAGGCTTGGCGGATGTTGTAGGAGAATGCAGGAGGGTAGTTCTGGATGCGCTACGGGAAGGAAATGTAGAAAAAGGAGAAAAATTTTTGGAAATTATGGATGAAATCTACATCGAGTTGATGGCGCTTGATGAGGTATACATGTTGGTACCTGGGCTTCGTAGAAAATGTGATGTTGCAAGGAGAGTAATTGAGGCTACGCGTG
This sequence comes from uncultured Candidatus Bathyarchaeia archaeon, assembly GCA_964582085.1. Classification (GTDB taxonomy): domain Archaea; phylum Thermoproteota; class Bathyarchaeia; order Bathyarchaeales; family Bathycorpusculaceae; genus JADGNF01. The sequence continues at coordinate 203,504 of CAZOPV010000005.1, forward strand.
GAGATATAACTTTGGAAGTCCGTAGGAAAGCTTTGGAAGACTACTTGAGACATTTTAAGTCAGACACAGAAAAGGTGAAGACGCAAAACGGCAGCTCTGAGTAGTAGTAAATTTTCACTTGCTAAAGCTCGCAGGGCTCAGTTAGTTCTGTCCAGAAAAATTATAGTAGAAGACCAAATCGCCACCAACATTAAACATGTGGCAGGTGTAGATGTCGCATATTTGGAAAACATGGCCATAGGCGCGGTGGCGGTCTTAGATTATGAGACCCTTGAAGTGTTAGAAACTGAAACATCAAAAGTGGCGGTAAAGTTTCCTTATGTTCCAACGTTGCTTTCTTTTAGGGAAATACCAGCTATAGTTGCTGCAATAAAAAAACTGAAGTTACAACCAGACGTTTTCCTTGTAGATGGGCACGGCTTGGCGCATCCTTTTAGATGCGGTTTTGCTAGCCACTTAGGGGTTGTTATAGGAAAACCAACTATTGGAGTTGCAAAGAGTAGGCTGATTGGAGAGCTACAAGGAGTCGATAACGACGTTTTCTTAGTACATCGAAATGAAATTGTCGGTGCAGTTTTACCTACAAATGTTGGAGCTAAACCTTTGTACATAAGCATAGGACATAAGACATCATTACTACGTGCCATCGAAATCGTGAAACAATGCACGTGTCACAGTCGCATCCCACAGCCTATTCTGCAAGCGCATAACACAGCCTCGAAAGAAAAGTGGTTGTCAAGACAGAGCAGAAGAAGGTTTACAGAAAACTTAATTAGCTCACCCAGAAGAATGCAGAAAGGGCGCTGTAGATATGGAAAAACCAGAAATTACGTTTGACGAATTTCAAAGGCTGGATCTCCGTATTGGCAAGATAACTGAGGCAAATCCGATTCCTAACTCAAAAAAACTCATCAAACTCGTGGTTGACTTTGGAGCAGAAAAAAGACAAGCAGTAGCTGGACTTCTGCAGTACTATAAGCCTGAGGAGTTGGTGGGCAAGAAATGTGTGTTTATCCTTAACCTTCAAAAACGTATGCTGGCTGGCGTAGAGTCACAGTGCATGGTTCTTGCAGCAGACGATGCCGCAGGTAACGTAGTGGTGGTGCAACCAGAAAAAGACATTACGGCAGGCAGTAGAATCAGCTGAATTGCACGGTCTACTCTAACAAAGCTATTATGGCTTTAGCTTTTTCTTCGGTTCCTGCAAGATGAATAATCATTTCTTCTGTTAGGTCAAGCCACTGGGCTATGTCAGCGGCTTTTTGAGGGTTATTTCTGAAAATAACACTAATGAAAGGTAAAACCTCAGTTAAGCTACGTTTGGCAGATATATGAAACTTGGGTTTGATTTTTGCACCTATACTCAACTGCAACGCCCGTTCAGCTTTGGATCTTGAGAGAGATTGAATTCGCGTCGGAAATTTGAAGGGAACCCAGCCAACTTTAGAGTGTTGTCTTGCCATGCATACACCCGCAGTCATGTAGTCAATTACGTAACGTAGAAAACTCCAGTCTTGGGTGGCGCGGATTTTGCCTCGGTAAAGATCTGCCATAGCAAGTGATTCCATGGCTTTAACTAAGTCCCGAGGGTCGGTGAAGTGGTAAGGAACGTTCTCGTAGATCCATTCGAATAACATGTCGATGTCTATGTCGGCGAGATCTACAGACTGCTTGGCAACGCTACAGGTTCGGCTGTACATTGCCATGCGAACCACGTTAAAGATTGTATCTTGTCTGTCGCGGTAGCTGAGCCATGCGACATCTTCATATTTTAGCTGTTTTTTACCTTGTGCCAGAGCTTGAAGGTCATTTACTGCAGAGCGCACGTCTCCACCTGAACGGTGTGCTATTAATTTTAAGGCGTTTTCTTCAGCGTGGATTTCTTCTTTTCTGCAAAGCTGCATCAGATATTTGAGCACTTCAATCGTAGTTGGTTTTTTGAATTCTATGAGAAGACAATAGTTACGGAGAGTAGTGAACCTTGAATCATAAGCGTTGTTAGCAATGAGGATAATGGGCGCCTGCGCTTTTTTCACGATTTCGGTGATTGCTTTTATTCCACCTCTGTCCGCGTTGCCGGTTAATCCGTCTAATTCGTCAAGGAGTATGAGGCGTTTTACTCCGAAAAGGGAGCTGTAACGGGAGGCTAAACCTGCAAATTTGTTTATTGCCTCTTCTGTACGGTAATCGCTGGCATTTTTTTCTATAAATTCCATGTTTAAGTCATTAGCTAGGGCTTCCACAGTAACTGTCTTGCCGATGCCAGATGGACCATAAAGAAAGGCTGCGCGTTGCTTGGGGACAGCGGTATCCCAAGATTTGACCCATTCTTTGAACAGATTTATCGCTGATGTGTTGCCTACTATTTCGCTGAGAGATTTTGGTTTATATTTAAGGGTCCATGCACTGTACAAAAAAACACCGTTTGTTAACTCTTTAATTCGTGTGCTGCCTGCACAATTTTTGCCAGTAACGCACTGAGTTGCACTTCGTCGTCAGCGCCCTCCATGAGCCTGAAGTCAACTTCACCTAAAAAGTCTACAAGTTTTATTTTTAGAGGTTCAGGGATTTCTTTGGTTTTAAATGTCTCTGCATGAATCTGGCGGACGATATCGCTTCCTGGTACGCCGTATTTTTGAAGCATGTCGCGCATTTGTTTGCGGGCTTCTAAAAAGTCGCCTTTGACGGCGGTAACTAACATTTTTTGTACATCTACAGGGTTGGCACGCCCAGTGACGGCGTACACCAGTTTAGCGTCAACAGGTTTGTTCATGGAAGCGGCAGACTGGAGGGTGTTCATAGCTCGTCGCATGTCGCCGCCGCAAACTTCAAAAATCGCTTCTAACCCGTCAGGTAGTAATGTGACGTTTTCTTTTTGAGCGATTTGACAAACATGCTTATCGTGTTCTTCTTTGGGGAGAAAGCTGAACCTGAATGGGGCACAGCGTGATTGTATGGGTTCGATTATTTTTCCGCTGTAGTTGGCACACATTATGAAGCGGCAGGATTCCGTATATTTTTCCATGGTTCGACGTAAAGCTTGTTGTGCGTCGGTGGTCATGTTATCAGCCTCGTCTAGAATCATGATTTTGAAGGGAACTTCGCCGATGGAGCGGGACCGCGCAAAGGTTTTTATTGTTTCCCTGACGACATCAATGCCTCTTTCGTCGCTGGCGTTCAACTCCATGAGGTGCTCTCTGTAGTTGTCGCCGTAAAGGTCTCGTGCTAAACAGAGGGCTGCGGTTGTTTTACCTGTTCCTGGTGGTCCTGAGAATATGCAGTGGGGGACATTTCTGGCTTTGGCGAAGCTTTTGAGGCGTTCAACTATTTCTTTTTGGTCCACCATGTCGCTGAGGTGTTTTGGGCGGTATTTTTCTGCCCACATTTCAAAACTCAAACGGGAGGTCTCCTTTTAGGTTTTGCTAGGCTGGTTCTATTAGAGACAAGAGCGAGTATATCTGTTTTGGGATTCTTATCAGGGAGAATTGATTTGTAGTTTCTCTGTTTGAACAACCCTTCAAATGGGCTTATTGGTGTTTTGCTTGGTTGTTTTGTGGAAGACGCGTATAATTATGTGTTTCATGTATCACTTGGGGAATTCGTTTTCTTGCACATAAATCATTGTGAATAGTGTTAAATACAAAACAAATGTACAGAATTCCCAACTTAATTAGCCCAAGAATTGCACAATTGTATAAAAGGTGAACGTTAAAATGAGCGAAAGAGTACATAAAAACAGTTCGTACCTTAACGGCAAATCAACTGTTGGGACGACTACACGTGTAAAAGATACAAGCACCATAAGCGGTATGTGCCCTATATGTATACGGGACTGCCCCGTCCTATGCGAAGTTAGCCTTTCTGCGTTCAGAGGACGCGAAGCTCTATACCCTGAACCATCCCAATTCGGAACTAGCACAGCGGGAGCCCTCAAAAACTTTGGCTTAGACTGGTCACACTTCAGCATACAAGCAGGTCTCTTTGAGGCGCAAGGCATTGAAGAAAGCAGCGAAAAAGCGATTTTCCCAAATGTAAACATAGAAACCTCTGTTGGGGGAATGCCTCTTAAGCTCCCGATAATGACTGGAGCTTTTGGTTCCACCGAGGTGGCGCGTGCTAACTGGGAAGGATTGGCAATCGGTGCAGCGCTTTCAGGAGTCGCCATAATTATAGGAGAAAACATATGCGGCATGGATGTTGAAACAAAACTAGAAAAAGGAAAAGTAGTGCACTCACCAGAACTGAAACGCAGAGTTGACTTATTCCGCAAATTCTGGGATGGAAAAAACGGTGACGTTATCATCCAGACCAACGTTGAAGACCAAAGATTAGGTACAGATGTTTATGCATTGTCAAAGCTTGAAGCAAACATTATAGAACGTAAATGGGGACAAGGAGCTAAAGCCATAGGCGGAGAAGTTAGACTCAAAAGCCTAGAAAAAGCCATCTTGCTAAAGAAAAGAGGCTACATTGTTATTCCAGACCCTGAAGACCCTGTGGTTCAAAAGGCCTTCAAAGAAGGCGTTTTCCAGACTTTTGAGCGACACAGCAGAGTTGGCATACCCAAAGAGAAAGCCTTTGTAGAAGACATAGAGTGGCTCCGCAAGCAAGGAGCAAAAAAGGTCTTCTTAAAAACAGGCGCCTATCGACCATCTGCCGTAGCATGGACAATGAAAATGGCTTCAGAAGCAAAAATCGACGCATTAAGTTTTGATGGAGCAGGCGGCGGCACAGGCATGAGTCCTGTACCCATGATGGACGAGATGAGCATTCCAACAATCTACCTACAGGCCATTGTGCTTAGATGCGCACAGATACTAAAGAAAAGAGGCAAGTATGTCCCAGACTTGGTTATGGCAGGCGGCTTTATCGAGGAAACTTCCATCTTCAAAACCATTGCAATGAGCAACTTTGGTGAAGGCCCCCTCGTTAAGGCAGTTCTAATGGGTCGTTCACCCATAACTGCAGCCATGAAAGCCAGCTACTTCAAACAACTATCACAGGAAGGAAAACTGCCGAAGACATTCGTTGAAAAGTTCGGTGCTACGCCTGACAAATTCTTCATAGCGACTCCAGAATTGAAGGCAAAATATGGCAACCGCTTCTGTGAAATTCCATTAGAAAGCATAGGAGTCTACACATACTTGACAGATAGAGTTGGCGTTGGTTTAAAGCAATTGATGGCAGGCAACAGAAAGTGGAAACTAAATCTAATTGGAAGAAATGATTTAATGAGTCTTTCTGAACTTGCCGCTAAAGTCACAGGTATCCCGTTGGCAGACGAAGTAGAAAAAGACGTTGTTGAGAAAATTCTGCTAGACTAAGCCAGCAACTTTTTTTCTCTAATTTTTCAGTTTTGTGGTTTTTATTAATTTTCTCTCTATGTTTGATAAAATAGATGTTAAATTTAAAAGGGCAACGCGCACTTATAACTTAGTGCAAAGGAAGAGTTAGGAGAGAGTCACATGCAGGATGAAGAAGTGAGGATCCTAAGAGATTTGGGGCTCACTGCCCTGCAAGCAAAAATCTATTTGGCACTGATTGAGACCGGGGAAGCTACAACCAAAGCAATTGCTAAGGCATCAAAAATTGCTCGGCAAAACACTTACCAAGTCACAGAGGAACTTCAAAAACTTGGGCTTATAGAAAAAATCTTGGGAAAACCAATAAAGTTCAGAGCTATCCCCCTGGAGAGTGGGGTGCAGATGTTGCTGCAGCAAAGATCGCTTGAGTACAAGCAAATAGAAGAAGAAACTAAGAAATTACTGCAAACTGCAAAAAACCATAAAGAAAGAGGTACGGTTACCCGCTGTAGTGACGAGTTTATTTGGATACCAGATCGAGAGGCGCATAAACTTCGAATTGAGCAGGCTTTCAGGTATGCTCAAAGAAGCATAGACACGTTAATGATATTGAAAGGGTGTAAACTTCCGTCTCCCAATTGTCTCCCTCCTTTGTTGAGAGAGGCAATTCTCAGAGGTGTGCGGGTCAGACAAATTTCGAACAAACCTCAAGGATATGATGAGGCACCGCTACAAAATTCAGTATGGAGAAATAATGGCTCTTATGAAGTTAGATACCTTAACAGTGAACCACCCATTATGTTCTGCATTGTAGATAGTAAAGAAGTGTTTTTTGCAGTAGGATTAGATCCCAATCCTTACAATAAAAGTGCGCTGTGGACAAATAATCCTGGTATGGTAGCGATCGCGAGAGAATATTTTGAACGGGCATGGCGCAAAGTAGAAAAATCAAAAAAGAAAAGCCTATACACTCACGTTGTCAGATAGACACTTAATTTCGTTGATATATTTGCTGGGGCTCTGGTCAGCTGGAAGGATTCTTGGAGAGATTTCGGAGAGAGAACAGAAAACCCTAAACTACCACTTTAAGTGCAGCCGCCAAAGCCCACTCAGCCCCAATTTTTCATTTTTTGCCAACGACGCCTTCACATAAAAAAGAAAGAAGGAAATTTTGGTTTTACTTGCGTTTACGCAGAAACACCGCAGCTACAGCAACAACCACCAAGACGACAACAGCTGCGGCGGCGACAACGTAGACGTCCACGCCTACAGCAGCAGACTCAGGCTCAGGAACCACACTAGGCAAAACAGACGGAGACGGAACAACAGAAGGAACAACAGACGGAGCTACTGAGGGGGCAGCTGTGGGAGCTACAGTAGGTGAAGCGACGGGGGCATCTGAGACAACGAATGCTGTTTCAGCTGTGGAGCCCCAGTAGGATTCTGACCCGCAGAAGCTTGCCGTGATCGTGTAGAGTCCTGGAACTGGCGGCGTCCATGTGATGGCGTAGTTGCCTTGACCATTGCTTGTTACGGTACCTATGTCTTGGAAGTTGCCGTTGGGGTCAATTGCTGTTACATGTACCGGCACTCCTTTAATGTTTGTTGGTTTTATCTGTTGCATGTAGACGTACTCCATCCACTCGGACATATTTTCGTCAGCGATCGCGGGGACACCTTGTGGGAAGCGGGCCACACGGTCAGGATTCTTGGTTCCTGGTGATTCGTCAGTGACTCTGCCTTCTATGAGTATTGTGTTGCCGTGTGTTGAAACTTTTGGTGATACTTCGATCGTGGTTGCTGTGGGGCCTTTACCGAAGGTGTATATCTGGTTGTCGAAGCTGTTCCACTGTACCATGTAGCCGTCGGCGTGAGCTGCAGGGCATCGTCCACTATAACTTAGGATGCTCCATACGAAAGAGCCGTCTGTAATGTTTATGGCGAGTCTGTATGCTGGGTGAACTGGTGGGTTGTACATGCTGCCTTCAGAAAGGAACAGTTTACCGTCGCAGACTGTTTGTGTTCCAAAGTGCCAAAGCGGGTAAATGCCGTAGGGTGCATCGTAGCCAGAGCTTCTGGGTGTGATGGTCCAGAGGATTTGACCAGTTTGAAGATCGAGAGCGTTAACGTAGCCGCCGAAGTCCCATATGAGGACTTTGCCGTAGGCTATCTCTGCATCACGTGAAATGCTACTCCATGCGTTCCCTGGAAGTTTCACTGGTCCCCAGAGTTTTTGTCCGTTCGTGAGTGAGTAACCGTAAGCCTCGTTGGTATCTTTGTTGTGAAGTATGTAAACCCCATTGCGTGCCGTAAGTAAAGCTATGTCTTGTAGATAGGGCGTTGATTGGTTTAGTGGTCCCCAAAGTAGTTGACCAGTTTTTGCGTCAAAGCCTGCAGTAATCTGGTAGCCATATCCCATCTCCTGGAACATACCTGGTGAAGCGTAGTATCTGGTGAGTATCACTTCTGGCGTAACTGCGGCAAGACTCATGTTTGAAGCTAATGGGACATTTCCGATTTTGTTGGGGATTTCTATTTGCCATTGGATACCGTTTGACCAGTTGTAGCTGCTACTTGAGACTTTTACGGCGGTTGCATTTGATGGAGTTGTTGCTTTGTTGCCGCCAAGAAGCATAAGGGTGGAGTTCCACTTTCTAAGCCAGCCGCCACTCGCGTAATAACCTATGAGGGTACCAGGCTGGTCTTCGCTGAAGTCCATTATGAATTGGGCGCTTGTGATGCCTGTAACGTTTGCTAGGTATTTGCCTGTCCATGCGTCATAAATCGAATAGAAAGTTGCGCTCTGGAAGAAACTTGTCTGTGGAGAACTCCAAAGATAAGCGATGGAACCGAATTCTTGCTGTGTGTGGAAACGGAGTATTTGTCCCATCTTGATTACTTCGTTGCCAGATTCTCCAGCGGTTCTCTGCCATAGGATTTCGCCTGTGCGCAAATCTATCGCCGTCCAACCACCAATTTTTGAATTGGCGCTGTAGTAGTTGGTGTAGTAGAGCACACCGTTTAGAATAATTGGCTCGAAATGGTTGATGGCTATCGAAGTTGATGTGTACTGACTACTTGAGTCAGCGGGGATGGGGAGTCCTGGTAGACCTCCAAAATGGGTGGGTTTTGTCCAGACGATGTGAGCTGTGTTTGGCGCTGTTGTGTAAAGCTGAACGTTGCCTATGGCGTCATACTGTCCAGTGGTGGCAAACGCAGGCGCAGCAAGCCCGAACCAGCTTCCGCCGAGAGTTGCCCATGCATAATTTGTTGCGTAAATTGGCCTAGACCAGTATTCGGTTGGAAGTCCAGGGCTGTTGTATGGTGAGACTATGGGGTTCTGCTGCACCGTGAGGGTCACTACTTCGCTTGTTGAAGGTAATAGTCTGCTGCCCGTCCAGTTGAAACCACCACCCATGAAAACGGTTCCACCACCAACCAGTGTACCTCCGGGATAGGACATTTGCAAGTAGTAAGTACCCACTTGGGTGGGTGTAAAGCTAGCCCAAGTTCCTCCTGTAGAGTCAGACCTTAGCGGTCCGATAGTCTGTTTTGTGCCATCGGGGCGGGTGATTGTTATCATTATGTTCTCGTATTGATCGCCTGTGCCCGCCATGCCTGCTGTAGGTGTCGGCTTGGTCATGAAAGCGTTAATGTAAACTATTTGACCTACGCCTACGGGGTTAGGATTAGCAGTGATCTTTGGGTATGTTGGAATATCCAACGCTTGAGCATAAGGGAACAAAGCGACGGCCTGCAAAGACAAAACAAGCAAAAGAAGCAATGCAACTGCAGAAAAGGTTCCTTTAAATTTTTGATTTTTCATGTTTTTATTCTCTCCTTGAAATTTGCTTATAATAGAGGGAAACAGAGTTTTTAAAAAATGGCATGAATAGGTTATTCAGAAAAACAGCGTTATACAATAAAGCGTTAAACGAAAACCCGCTACAAGAAATTGACAAAAACTACAAGGCTAAGAATAGGCTAATTTTTTCCAGAAATTAACTAATGGTTATAGAGCAGTAAAAACATCCACTCAGTGAACAAAAGAAGAAAAGGGGATTTAGATTTTTTTAGTTTTTGCAGCGGTTTCCAATGCAATTACTCCTGGAAGTTTTTTGCCCATAAGGAACTCTATAAGAGCGCCACCTGCAGTGCTTATGTAGCCAATTTTCTTAGATAAGCCGTATTCCTCTATGGCCGCTATTGTGTTGCCTCCGCCTGCTAGGCTGAAGGCTTTGCTGTTAGCTATGGCTTCTAGGACTTTTTTTGTGCCGTAGTTGAATTCTTTGTTTTCGTAGACACCCATAGGACCACTGACTACAATGGATTTGGCTTCCCTGATAAGTTTGGCGAAGATCTCCACGGTTTTTGCGCCTATGTCAAATATACTGTAGTCAGTGGGCAGTTGAGTTACAGAGATTTCTTTGCGTTTACCATTCACTTCTATGGCTACATCCACCGGCAACACAATTGCCTTGGGATATTTTGCAAGCAACTCCTTAATTCCAGGTATGAATTGAGTGAGTTCTTTTTTCGCCAAGAAATCCATCGTTTTTTTGCCCAGGTTCACGTCTTTAGCTGCGAGGAATAACTGTGAAGTTACGCCGCCGACAATGACGTAGTCTGCGATGCCGTTGCCAAGAACGTATTTGCTGATTTCCAGCGAGTCATCAGCTTTAGCTCCACCCATGACGTAAACACAAGGTTTCTCAGGTTTCTCTAGGGCGCGGGAGAGTGATTTGAGTTCTCGTTCCATGATGCGACCTGCGGCGGAGGGAAGTACCGCTGTGAATCCGACCATGGATACGTGCCCGCGGTGAGCTGCAGCAAAAGCGTCGTTTACAAACAAGTCGGCCAAAGGCGCTAAATTCTGGACAAGTTCCGTTTTTGCATGTTGGTCAGGTGTGCCATTTTTGGTTTCTCCGTCAAAGCTGCGAACGTTTTCGAGGACAAGTACTTCGCCACTTTTGAGCTTTTTGATGGCGGCTTTGGCTTTGTCGCCGTAAATGTCGTCTACATATTGAACTGGAAGTTTGAGGATTCTTGCAAGGATTTCCGCGTGGTCTTTTAGGGGCGTGTAGTCAGGGTCGCCTTTTCTGCCTTGATGAGCGAGAATGACTGTTTTGGCGCCTTTTTCCGCAAGTTCTTTAATTGTGGATTCGCCGTGTGCTTTGATTCGCACGTCGCTGGTTACTTTTTTGGTTTGGGGATCAATTTCGCTGTTAAAGTCCACTCGAACTAAAACAACTTTGTCTTTAACATTGAAGTCGTCTAAAGTAAGATATTTTGCCATTTTAGATTATCCTCCTTGTTAGTTAAAAAAAAGAAAATTTGGGTTTTTAAAGTTTCAGATTTGGAGTTTTAGAGACCTGCTTTTTTGGCGATCAACTCGATGAAGTCAACCATTCGGCAGGAGAAGCCCCATTCGTTGTCGTACCAAGCGAAGACTTTAACGAAGTTGCTTTTCTCACCTAAAACCATGGTTAACTTTGCATCGAATACTGCGCTGGCGCTGCTGTGTAAGACGTCACTGCTGACAATTTCGTCCTCAGTGTATTCCAGTATGCCCTTCATTGATCCCTCAGCGGCTTTTTTCATGGCAGCGTTGATTTCGTCCTTTGTGACTTCTCGGCTAAGAACCGCTGTTAGGTCAACTATGGAAACATCAGCGGTTGGAACCCGCAACGAAGTACCGTTCATTTTGCCTGTGCAACTTGGTAAAACTAAACCGATGGCTTTAGCTGCGCCTGTACTGGTTGGAATTATGTTGAGTCCGGCTGCGCGTGCTCGGCGCAAGTCTTTGTGAACTAGATCCTGGACTTTTTGGTCGTTGGTGTAACTGTGGGTGGTGGTCATGAATGCCTTTTCGAGCCCAAAGTTATCAGCTAACACTTTGCTGACGGGTGCAAGACAGTTAGTAGTGCAGCTAGCGTTGCTGACTATGTTGTGCTTGTTGTGGTCATAAGTGTTGTCGTTGACGCCCATAACGAATGTGCCGTCTGGATCAGTCGCCGGAGCGGATATGAGAACCTTTTTTGCGCCTGCTTCTAAGTGCTTTGCTGCACCTTCGCGGTTAGTGAACAAGCCCGTTGATTCTACAGCTAAGTACACGCCAAGGTCTTTCCATGGTAGTGTCGCTGGATCTTTTTGGGCTAAAACTTTAAGGGTTTTTCCGTTGACGACTAGGTCATTACCTTCAACTTTGACTGTACCTTTGAAGCGGCCGTGAATTGAGTCATATTTTAGCAGATGCGCATTAGTTTTTGCGTCAGCAAGATCGTTGATGGCTACGAAGTCTATGTTTGCATTGCGTTCGAGAGCTGCGCGGTAGAGGAGCCGTCCAATTCTTCCAAATCCGTTAATTCCTACTTTTATCGCCATTATTTTCTCACCTTGTAATCCGTGGTTATCAGAGGGTTTTACTTAATTAATTTTCCGAAAAAGTAAAGCAGTTTTATGTTAGAAATGGCGTCTATACGCTAATTGCCAATTCAGTCGTTACCAGTTGTTAGACGATAAGAAAATTTGAGAAACAAGTAAACAGATTATGGCGACGAAAAAACGAAAGGAAAATCATTCAGAGAACAGTTAACTATGCAGCCTTACATACTTAGTCTGTACGGTTAAGAAAGAAGTCTGCCAGTGTTTGATAATGGTGGTAGTCGAGAAAAACTCCACAGACTTTTGCACTTACGGCAAATCAGAAATAAGTGTGTCTCTTTTATGGTTGTGTAGAGGTCCAAATGTCTTGACTGATGTTGTGTTAGTATTTGAAGTCCACCAACCACATAGGTTGCGCAAAAACCTGTTTTGGGAAAACAAAATTTTTAGGCGCATGCGTAAAGAAGAGTTATTTAACTATTATTTTGACCACGAAACCGACCGCGAAATTTTTCTGCGCGCCGCCAAAAAATGTTACTTTCCAGCTAACCAGATCCTTCTGGATCAAATTGACAAGCACAAAAAAGAGAAACGTCAAGTCAAAGTTGCCTTCAGTCTCTCAGGTGTCTTTCTGGAGCAGTGTGAAATGTTCAGTCCTGACCTACTGGAAACCTTTAAGCAACTTGCTAAGTCGGGCTGCGTTGAATTTTTGAGTCAAACGTACTATCACTCTATTGCAAGTTTGTATCCCAAAAAAGAAGAATTCATAGCGCAAGTGAAGATGCACCACTACAACATAAAGGCTATCTTGGGTTACGAACCAAAAGTTTTTGAAAATACGGAGTTGCTCTATAATAACGCCATAGCTCAAATCATCGAGGGCTTGGGCTACAGAGGTATTTATACTGAAGGCGTCGAAAAAATTCTCGGCGAAAAATCCCCCAATTACCTCTACAATCCTCAAGGTAGCAAAACTATTCGTCTACTCCTACGAAATTACAAGTTAACTGACGACGTCGGGTTCCGCTTTAGCGCTAGATGGTGGAATGAGTGGCCTCTTACCGCCAGCAAGTACGCTAACTGGTTAGCAAACACACAAGGAGACTGTATTAACATCTTCCCTGACTACGAAACCTTCGGTGAACACCACTGGCCTGAAACAGGTATCCACAGTTTCCTCAAGCATCTACCCGACGAAGTCCTCAAATGGCCTCATCTTAACATGGCAACGCCCTCCGAAGTCATAGATAAACATCCACCGAAGGGGGAAGTAGACGTGCCCGAAACAGGCAAAACAATCTCCTGGGCAGACATAGAACGTGACAGTAGCGGTTGGCTAGGCAACTCGCTGCAATGGGCATACTACACCAACCTCTGCAGGTTGGAACCTCTAATTCACGAATCCGAAGACCAAGAGCTCTTCAAATTGTGGCGTTACTTCCAAACTAGCGACCACCTCTATTACATGTTCAGCGCAGGTGGCGGACCAGGAGAAGTCCACTCTTACTTTAGCCCCTACGAGACACCTGCCCACGCATTTGTCGCTGCAGAAACAGCCCTCTTGGACTTTGAAACACGGGTGCGGCTGGCCGTCTTGGCTGCAAATGAGCCTTTTCTTTTCTGCACAGGAGTAGGCAAAGAAAAATTTACTGGCGTCATGGCGTGGAGCCTCAAAGGGTTCCTTAAAGCCCTCAAAATTGTTAATGCCCAAGCATTGGAGTACCATAATCAACGGGGAGACTTCGCAAACTGGGCAGAACACTGTCTGCAAGACGAAAAACTCCGTTCCCAACTGGAAATGCTCAAACTAACCAAAACCAAAGGAGAAGCTTTAAGAAAAAAACTCATAACGACAACAAAAAAAAGGTTCCAAGAAGCGAGCCAACAGGTTCAAGAAGACATAAGACTGCTCTAGGCTGTTGGCGTATGCGTTTATAAGCGAAAAATCCCGAGTATTCATTAAAAGGAGGACACGGATATGAGAGAAGAACTACCATTTCCCGACAAAGTGCTTCAAACTCTCCACAACCTCTGCGCCACAGCGGCAGACTTGGCAAGGAGAGGAGACGAAGTGGCACGGATTTTAGAAAAAGACGCAGGAGAAATTGAAGGGATACTGGACAAATACAAATCTGAAGGTTGCGCTGAAAGCTTCTACGACAATGAAGGTAAAAAACGCTACTACCTTACAGGGAAAGGCATAATCAAAGTCTGCTCAATTTTCACTTAGGGACAACAATGCGTGTTATAATTTTTTCTTGGGAATATCCGCCGAGGATTATTGGAAAACTTGCTGAATACGTTAGCCACCTGACCGCTCAACTCGTAAAGAACAAAATAGAAACTTATGTAGTCACCTACCATGACACCATGACAGGCGTAACCGAAGAAAGCAACGGCGCCAAAGTTATCCGAGTGGCAAACCCTGTGCAGACTCACATCAGCCTTCTAACGTGGGTTTTGACACTCAACCAAGAAGTGGAACGGGCAGCCTCAAACATATTTTATCAGACAAAACATGTCGACCTTATAGACGCCCACGACTGGCATTTTGTCCCTGCAGCAGTTACCCTCAAAAACGCGTTGGGAATACCTTTTATCTACTCTGTAGACAGTCTCGAAGATCACCGCGCGCCTAGAGCTGACCAACCCTTCAACATGGCTATCCGAGGCATAGAGTGGTTGGGTTTCTATGAGTCACAAGAGGTCACAGCTAAAACTGGCTGGATGCAGACTGAGGTAAATCGGATTTATCAGGTTCCTAAAGAAAAAATCAGAGTTATCACACCCAATGTCAACACCTGGATAAAAAGCACTATAGAAAGCTACAGGAAAGCTGCCAAGATAGGAGTCAACAACAGATGAAAAACTCTCTTAACGTGATGATGCTAAGCTGGGAGTTCCCCCCCAGAGTCATCGGAGGTATTTCGCCTCACATGTACTTCTTGTCTAAGAGCTTGGCGAAAAACGGCGTTAAAGTTCATGTTGTAACTTGCGACTTTCCTGGTGCCCCAACCTATGAAGCAATCGACGGCGTCGAAGTGCACCGTATAGACTCCTATAAAAATCCTTCACCTGACTTTGCTACATGGGTTTACCTAATGAACCTAAATATGCAAAAAGAGGCGGCTGCTATAGTTGCTGGATTGCCTGAAAAAATCGACGTGTTTCACGCTCACGACTGGTTGGTTGCAACGGCAAGCATAGGATTAAAACATGTCTTCCGCAAGCCCCTTTTGGTCACCATGCATTCAACAGAAATTGGGCGCAGAGACGGCCTTCACACTAACACTGAAAGAATGATTCATGAAACTGAAGGTTGGCTCACCTACGAGGCTTGGCGGGTCATATGCTGCAGTGACTACATGGTCCAGCATGTAAAGTGGGCGTTTGGCTTGCCCCATGATAAACTGGTTATGGTACCTAACGGCGTCAACCCGCATGTTTACGATGGTTTAGAAAACCAAGATTTGTCAGCTTTCAGAAGCAAATACGCTCTGCCTGAAGAAAAGATTGTGCTTTATGTTGGGCGGTTGGTTTACGAGAAAGGCATCCACGTACTTATTAATGCTGTTCCTAAAGTTCTCGAAAAGGTTAACGCCAAGTTTGTCATAGTCGGCACAGGCTACATGAAGGAACAACTCTCCAACATCGTTAAGAGCATGGGGCTGGAACATAAAGTGCTCTTCACAGGTTTCGAAGAAGAAGCCAACGTGCTTAAACTGCAAAAAATTGCCGATGTATCGGTTGTTCCATCGCTTTTTGAACCCTTCGGCATAGTCGCCCTTGAAGCTATGGCAGCCAAAAGCCCTGTAGTTGTCTCAGACACTGGAGGTCTATCTGAAATTGTAGACCACGAGCACACAGGCATGAAAGCGTATGCTAACAACACGGAATCTCTTGCTTGGGCAATAGCTAAAGTTTTGCTAGATGAAAACCTTCGCAGACGTATACGGGAAAACGCCTACAAGAAGATCTTGGAAAAGTACAACTGGAACAAAATTGCTCAACAAACACGTCAAACCTATGAAGGCGTAATCGGCGAATACTCCAAAAGCTTCTGGGCATAAAACCAAGCTTTACCACAGACCACTCTTGTTTTTCTCTGATAAAAGTAACATTAACGTTCTTTTGGAGAACAAAATTGTTCTCCAGGGAGAATTATTAGCCTTTTCGCCATTAGAGAAAGTGGTGAAGGACAAATGCGTATTGAGAAAAAACTAATCTTGTGCAGCATACTCGCCACAGCAATTGGGATAGCGGCAATTGCGCCATTAGGATATCTAATGGGAGCTGAAAGTCAAAACTATGAAAAAAGAAAGGAGGAACTTCTAGCCGTTGAGCCGTGGTTTAAAGTGAGTATTCCCTATGCATCCTGCGATCCCTACAAATCCGGTGGAAACTTTTCAACGATCATGGACGGAGCGATGATCCAAATTGTTGCGAACTTTACAGTGACTTCTGATGCTCTAAAGGACACTGACGCCCAGATTGAGTATTACCAATTTGCAGTTTCATCCGATGAAGAACCAATCGCCAATTTAGGTTATTATGTATTGTTGGAGAAGGGATATGTCACCGTCGGATCCTCGGGAAACGGCACCATCTGGTTTGCAAATGGTTTGATCTATAATGGACCGCTAAGCAACGGTGGTCAGGTCTTAAATTATGACGTGCTGGACAGGAATTTTACGATTGGATTCGTCAGCAGCTACATATTCGGCGCAAACAGCAAAGATTTACCTGAAGCAGTAACTGCGCTTAGAAGAGCCCAAACATTGTGTATTGATGTAACCAAAATTTGCACAGTTACAGTCAGAGGTAACATAACCATCACCACAACCGCAAGCAAAGAACTACTATGCCACATAGAGTTGCCGAAAATAGGCGACTATTTTGTATATGGAAACAATTTGGAAGGAACCCTGCCGTTTCCCATAGAAGCGCCTTAAGAGCATTATGGGTTGAAATAACGTGGCTAAAGAGGAACTAGAAGGCAACACATTAAGCGTTTATGCATACATAGTCCACGCAAACAGACCTGTGGGAACCAGAGATGTCACACGCGGAGCAGATTTG
The DNA here is from genome assembly GCA_964582085.1 of uncultured Candidatus Bathyarchaeia archaeon. Classification (GTDB taxonomy): domain Archaea; phylum Thermoproteota; class Bathyarchaeia; order Bathyarchaeales; family Bathycorpusculaceae; genus JADGNF01. Next base: position 220,270 of record CAZOPV010000005.1, read on the forward strand.
AGCAGCACAAGCGTAGCCCATAGACATTTACAGAAACTTGAGAACCTAGGGCTAATTGAGAAAAACAGCTACGGCGACTACGTACTTAAACAGAAAGCGAACGTCAACAGACATGTTTGGGTCGGCAAAAACCTCGTGCCACGGTTAATGTTTTACTCTTTCTTTTTTATGGGCGCTTTAGCCACGGAAGTGAGTATAATATTGTTGAGTTTGATAATTGAGGGTTTAGCAGTTCAAAGCAGTTTCTTCTTTTTGACAGGCATGACAACGATTGCTATGATGTTGTTTTTAGCTGAAGGAATAATCCTTTACAGGAAAACACACCCAAAAAACTCCACAAAAGGATAGTACGGCTTTTTCGAGCTACTTGGTTTCTCAGCTTTGTTTTTCCACTTTAAAACCATTTTACTTAAGAATTACCCATATTAGTGAGAAACACCCAAAGGAGTATGAATGACACATATCCACAAGCCCAAGCAAGCGGTCATTTCGAACATTCACGAATATAGAAGTGTGGCTAAAAGCAGACTTTCCCTCGCTATAACTATAACTGGCACCGTGATGATTTTAGAGGTTATAGGAAGCGTTTTAACAGGTAGCCTAGCCTTGGGTAGCGACGCAGGTCACATGTCGACACACTTGTTTGCACTAGCAATCAGCTTCACCGCCACCGCCATAGCCTGCAGAGAACCCTGCCACCACCGCACATTCGGATTCTACCGCGTTGAAATTCTAGCAGCTCTTTTTAACAGTATTTTCCTGTTCGCCGTAACAGCGTATATTTTCTATCAAGGAATAGAAAGGTTGCTAAATCCTCAACCTGTTATGGGGTTCGAGATGCTGATTGTTGCTTTGGTCGGGCTTTTGGCTAACGGTTTGAGCATAATCATCTTAAAAGGAAGCGTGAAGGCAAACCTCAACATTAAAGGCGCATTTCTGCACATGTTTGCAGATTTAGCTTCCTCAGTTGCCGTTATATTTGGGGCGATTGCGGTTTCTTTAACAAGTTGGTACATCATTGACCCCTTGCTTGGCATAGGCATCTCTCTTGTAATTTTTAGTTGGGCAACGGGATTGTTTAAAGAATCTGTTAATATCTTGCTGGAAACAGCCCCGAAAGGTATGAACGTTGACCAGATAAGCGCGGAACTAAAGGGTAACCTCCCCGAAATTGCAGAAATTACAGACATGCATATTTGGGAAATCACTTCTAACATGTATTCATTCACTGCACACCTCAGAATCAAAACAGAATACTACTCAGAATCAAAGGAAATTTTGAACAAAATAAATAGGATTTTAGATGAAAAATACGGCATAGAGCACACAACCATACAGGTTGAACCCGCCAGTTAAGTGTGCCTCACCTCGTTTTATTTTCCAATAACCTTTACCCCCTCAACTAAAAGCCAAGGCGCCACCAACTGCCCCATCTTCCTCTCGTTATTAGCCACAACTGTCACGTTTTTGAGCAACTCAAATATATTGCCTGCCAACATGACACCTCGGCTAGCATGCTCCAATTCGCCTTTTTTGATTCTCCAGACGGGGGCCGCCACAACCGAGAAATCACCGCTTATGGGGTTGCTGCTGTGAGCACCTTGCAGATAATAAACCAGCAAACCGTCAGCTACTTCGTTCAAAAGTTCTTCAGGAGTCTTATTTCCAGGCAATATGTGAAAATTTGTAGCTTCGACGCTGGGTGTTGATAAATAACCCGTCCGTGAAGCGTTACCCGTGCTTTCTTTATCTTCTTTTTTTGCTGTGTAAGTATCGTAGAGAAAATTACGCAGCACACCATGGTCAAGAATGAGGGTTTTTTGTCTGGGTACCCCTTCTCCGTCAAAAATGCCAGTGCGCAGTCCACCTGAAAGAAGCCCGTCATCGTAGATTGTTAGAACTTCGGATCCGACCTGCTCACCAAGTTTTTCTTTGAAGGGAGACTGATTTCGTTGGATACTGTCAGCTTTAACCGCGTTAATCAACGTGTAGTAAAGTAACTCTTGAAGTGCAAATTGGGTAAAGATGAGTGGGTAGTTGTTAGTTTCGATATGCTTAGCCCGCAGAGCGGAGAGGGCAAGGCGCGCCGCTTCCTTGCCAACCCATTCAGGGTTGATATCATAGGTTCTTTCGGCGTTAAATTCGAAACAAACAGGGGTAACTGTGTGGCCCTCTTTGGCTATGGTGGCTAGGCTACATTCAATAATTGTTGCTTTATCAAAGGCTGAAATGCCGTTTGAGTTGGCTATTGCGTTGGAGACGTATGAGGCACCAGCACCACCCTCAATAGAGAAGACGGGTTTGTTATCTTCAGAAGCGGCGTTCAGCATCCGGGAAGCTACCTCCACTAAGTCTTCGGAGCGCAACTCAAAGATTGCTCGATCAAAAAGTTTCTCTGAAGTGGGGGGATAAGGTTTTTTTTGGGGAAGGCCACACCATTTTTCGTCAGGTTTACTTGCACGTGCAGAGTTCAAGGCTTTGCAAACGGTGTCTTCCACGATGTCTTGGTTATCTACAATGTTTGTGTAAGCAAAACCTATGGTGCTGTTAAGTTGCACTCTTGCGCCTAAACCTCTGTCAATGACTCGATGGCTTTTGCTTATTTGCCCCCTCTCTATACCCACGACGGCGGACACTGAATCATAAACAAAAACTTCTGCTTCTGAAGCCCCACACTTCAGTGCAGTTTTAACCGCTCTGTCCGCTAAATTCAACATAAATTCTTTTTCAAGCACTGCCACCAACAAGCACCTCGTTGACTCTTATGTGGGGTCCACCGTCACCAATAAAAGCGGTTTGCCCTTTCCCACATCTTCCTGAGTGGAGAGTGAAATCTTTTCCCACTGCGTCTACCTTAAACAAGGTTTCCAAGGTGTTGCCGCTGATGGAGACATCTCGGACAGGTTTATCAAGTTTCCCCTTGACTATTTCGAAAGCTTCTTGAATGCCCACTTGGAATGTGCCATCTATGTTGGCTTGACCACCGCGGAAACTTTTGAGGTAATAACCCTTCTTTATGCCTTCTAAGAGTTCGTCAAAAGAGTGATCACGAGGCGCCAAGTATGTATTACGCATACGAATCAGAGGTTCCACACGGAAATCCTCCGCCCGCGCATTACCAGTCGGTGGTGTGTTAAACTTCTCAGCAGTCTCCCTGTTGTGCATTAAACCTTGAACAACACCGTCTTTTACAAGGAGACTCTTTTGGGCGGGAACACCCTCATCATCGTATTTGAAGGAGCCAAAAGCGCCTTCCAATGTGCCATCATCATAGAAGGTAACAACGTCGGAGGCAATTTTTTTCCCCAGATTATTTGCTAAAACACCGCCTGCCAAAGCTAAGTCTGCCTCAGCCAAATGACCAAAAGCTTCGTGTACAAATACACCAACCACATTAGGTCCAAGAATTACAGGGTAAACTCCCCCTTTTGGGGGTTTAGCTTGCAATTGATTGACTGCACGTTCTGCCAGTTTTTTACCTAACTTCTCAGGAGGTTCCACATCAAAAAGTTCGTACCCTAACGTGGAGCCTATTTCTTCGCGACTGTAGGTAAAAACTTCGCCTTGTTTGGCAGTCGCAGACAGCTTTGACCAGATATAAAGTCTGTCTTGCTCTATGTATGTGCCGTCTGTGTTGGCAAAGTAGCTGCGTCCAGTCATATCCAAATAGTCTATTGTACAGCTTTTTACTCTTCCATCAAAATCCAAAGCAGTTTTGTTGATGGTGTGGGCGGTTTCTATTTTGTCTTCGAAGCTAACTTGGGCAGGATCCTTCTTGCACTTTATTTGAATATAATCCTCAAAGATTTTTGCAGGAGCAAGTTTGACAGGTTTTTTCAGATGTAAAGCAGCCGCCTTCGCCATCGCGCATGCGTCGGAGAGAGCTGAGGATAATGTTCCAAAGCTGAACGAACCAACAGAGGCAAATCCCCAAGAGCCATTAACAAGTACACGCAATGCTACTCCATTCTCAACCCCTTGTTTGGCTGCTTCGACGCGCCCTTCCTTCATGGTAAAACTGGTTTTGCAGAGTTTCTGCGCACGGACCTCTGCATATTCAGCCCCAAATTTTGCAGCTTCTCCTGTTAACTTTGTTAGAAGGTCTTTCAAGTAGCTATTACCCCATAAAGCTCCTAGTTCGAAGAGATAGAAGAAGGGTTTGCTCTGATTAAAAAACTCAACGCTTGCCAAGCAAGACATAAAACGGAAGTTAAAACCATTTCAGCGCTAAACTTACTCAATTTTGACCTGAAGATAAGTTGTGTATATTCTCAAAATATTGCTCTAAACCAAGAATGGGAGGACATAAATTTCTATGATAAACAACAGTTTATTTGTAAAAAGATCTATTTGAGCCTTCTAAACAAGGAGTCAGCACCAAACATCTCACTCAAAAAGTTACCAAAAGTCGGCAAGATTCTTTTGTCTTACAGTTCGCAGAGGCGCCTCAGGCAATGAAGACTCTGCGTGTGAGCGAAAAACTAGTTTGCCGTAAACGCCGTCAAACCCTGGAACTACTTTCACTGAGCCTTCGCGCACTTTTGTTATCGCGTCTGCAATTGAGGGTTCTACGGTTTTAGTTAACTCCTCTTTAGAGGCATCAATCAGCACCGTGTACTCGTCGCCAAATCGGTTCAAAAGAGCGTTGTAAACTTTCCAGACTGTTTGAGTTGAAGGCGAATCAACATTTAATACGGCGGCTATAATCTCTGAAAGAGGCAGCAACCGCATGAATCCTGGTGCTTTTACTGCTTTGAACCCTGCGGGGCGGTCAGCTAGATCTTCCACACGTTGTTCTACGCCTTTGGTGAGTTCTCGGCGACAAACAGGACAAATGTTGTTAAATTTCCGCGCTTCCAGAGGAGACAGAGACACGTTACAGTTGCGGTGTCCTGTCCAATGATATTTTCCGTAAGCAGGGTCCGTTTCTATTGTGAACTTGAACCTCCGCGTATCTTTAGTTCTTATGGCATCTGTAATTTCCCAGTAGCTTAAATTTTCTAGTTCAAAGACGTTGGCTTCTCTGCCAATTCGCCAGGGCCAAAAACTGTGACTGTCACTGTTCGAAACCAGCATGAATCTGTCGAGGTTACTGAGCCTCCGATTCATAGGAGGATCAGAAGAAAGCCCAGTCTCCAGAGCATGGATGTGCTTGATCATGTCTTGGTAACATTCATCGATGCTGTCAAAGCCGCTGAAAGCGCCGAAAACGCTAAACCATGGCGTCCAAGCATGAGCGGGAAAAATCATGTTATCCGCGGACACTTCCATGATTTCTTCCACGAGTTGCGGCGCAGCTATGTTAAGGATGGGTCTACCGTCGGTACTGAGACTCCCATATTTACAGAGTTTATCGTTAATTTGGATTGCGTGGTCTATGGTAGGAGTAAAAATGACGTGGTGAACTTTTTTTATGTGACTATTATAATCGAAAATTGTGCAAACTTCTGTTGTCAACATGAAACTGACCGAAGGTTCCATGTTATTTGCCAACTTGAAAAGCCCTGTGGCAGCCTCGGCGTTCAAAGTTTCTTGGATTTCGCGGAGCCACTGTGGATGCGTGAAATCCCCTGTGCCTACAAGCTGTAAACCTTTAATTTTGGAGTAACGCGCAATTTCTTTGATGCACATTTGCTGGCTTGTGGCTCTACTGTAACGACTGTGAATATGAAGATCAGCAATTACTCTGATTCAGTTGTCCTCCGTGAGGTATTAACAAGGTTGGAGCTTTTGAGTGTTACTAATTGGGTAGCTTGAACGGCGCTCTTCATCCTTAAAAGATGCTCATTGGTTGAAAGTGTAGTTTGTTTCTGCTATTGACCCGTTTTGCCAGGTTCCTTCCCATGCAATACTGCAAGGGGATGATACACCTGTTTGGGTGTAGTTTGCCTTTACGGTGTATATTGGATTGGGAACTACGGCGTAGGCGATTTCAACGGTCCACCATTGCCCACCAATCGGGCCGTGCGCGGTTTCATAGACATATTTTTCTGCGCCTACCAAGCCAGTGTCAACTCTTCCTCCAGTCCAATTGAGACCCTGCATGTATAAAGCTGTCTCGCCATGATTGGTTCTAATATAGGCCATTACCGCATCGCGGATCATAGATTGACTCAAAAACTCTATGAAACTTGTTTCTGTTATGACACCGTCTTGGTAGGTTCCTTGCCACTCAATTATAACATCATCTTCCCAGAAACTCGCATTAACACTGTAGAGTGGGTTTGGAACGACCGGAGACTGTAAGGTTACAGCCCAACTTCCACTGGTGTAAATATAAGATCCTGCGCCTATCAACCCTGTTTCCTGTCTACCGCCAGTCCAAGAGATTTGCGTCATGAACTGGGCAGTTTCAGGATGATTGGTCCTTATGTACAACATGACCTCTTCTCGGATTTTTTCTTCAGTTGACAAGGAGACAGTTTGATTGTTTATATTTGAACTGTAGCTTGTTTCGGTAACAGTTTGGTTTTCGCAAAGGCCCTGCCAAAAGATGGAGATACCACCTGAGGAATATGTGGCGTTAATTGTGTAAGTTGGATTTGGAACTACAGGATAAGTGAGGGAAACGATCCATTCGGCGCTTGTGTATATGTAGGTTTCACTGCCCAAAAGACCTGTTTCTTGTCTGCCACCTGTCCAAGACAGATTATTCATAAACTGTATGGTTTCAGCGTGACTGCCTCGGATAAAATTCATTACTAAATCTCGAATTTGACTTGGAACCGTATTCTCTGCTGAAGAAGTGGTTTCTGGGGTGAGCCTGAGGGGATTGTTAGAGTTGAGAAGTGACCAAATGCCGTATCCACCAGCAATGATAATGATGACGACTGCAACTGTTATTAGTAAAAGTGGCTGGCGCCTCATTTTTTTACCTATACCTACAGATGTCATGAATAATATTTAACACCTTCTCCCACAGGTTAAACACAACCTTTTTTTTAAAAAAAAAGAAGGGAGATATAGGAAAGGTTGTAGACAGTCAAATTCGACCTTGTTTATTGAGCAAAGCAGTAGCTGATCTCCCTGATGCTATTGTTTAACCAACAGCCCTCCCATTGGATTGCATATGGTAATGAAATGCTTCCTTCTTCATTGGGAACACTATAGCTTACAGTTATTTTGTAAACGGGGTTCGCCACGACGGGGTAGTTGAGCGTAACCAACCAGCCTGAACTTGAATAAGTGTATGTTTCTGCTCCTAGCAAGCCCTCAGGTGTTACTCTGCCGCCTGTCCACTCAAGTTTATCCATGAACAAGGCTACTTCAGCATGATTTACCTTTATGTATTCCATGGCTGCATCACGAATTTTCTCCTGAATATCAAGTTGAGGCATAGTGTTATTTGGCTGTTGGTCGTTTTGTTCATGAGTGGCGCTGATTGCCCAGCAAGCACCAGCAACACTGCTGAACACAAGCAACAGGACTATCAGGGAAACAAATTTTGGATGTTTCATTTGTTTTTCACCGCTTCCCTGATATGGCAAAGTTATCTTATAGCACTATACTTTAGAACAAAAAAGGCAAAACTTAGACGCACCTGTTCTAAAAATTGAACTGCCACTAAAAAGCTACGCAACAATGTTGCATAACCCTGCGTTTTTAGCGAGTTCAAGGGCTCTGTGCTTCTCTTGGGCGGTGATGGTTCTGCGGAGTTCAGACAATTTGTTCGCCCGCCATTCAGGACGATACTGAAACATAATGTTCACTCGCGTTTCTGTTCCCAAGTGTTCAGCTATCCAGTCAAAAATGAACCCGGCGCAACACTCCAAATGGTTAGGCAAGACTAGCACCCGCACAATTAACTCACCGTACTTTTTCGCTTTGAGGTGGTTTGCAGTGCAAACTTCCCAGTAGTTTGGCGCGTCAGAAATTCTTTCAGCACAGTCACCCGGTCCGTATTTGAAGTCTAAAAGATAAACATCAACAAAGCCTGCTAGAAGTTGAGCGGTTTGGGGGCTGTAGTAACTGTTTGAGTTCCAAACCACAGGCACATTTACCTCAACATTTTTGAAGGTGCGTAACCAATGGTTCAACCACGGTGTGGGTTCACCTCCTACAAGATTCACGTTTCGGCACCCTTCTGCACGGAGATGCACCACTTCAACCGCCATAGCTTTTGGTGTGTACTCAAAACCTTTTTCTACCCATTGACTGATAGCCCAATTTTGGCAATGTTTACAGTTTATAGTGCAGCCCAAGGTGAAGATTGTTCCCGACGGTACCAGTTCAGGTTCTTCGCCTAGATGGGCGAAGATGCTGGAAACCATAAAAGTGTTGCCGCATCTGCAGTAACCTAATTTTCCCCTTGATCGGTCAACGCAGCATTTGCGGTTGCAGAAATGGCAGTTCTGGAGGATTCTACCTGAAAGTTCAAGTTTCAAGTCAAAGTAGGATTTCTCAGGAACTTCAGACGTTTCAAAGCTTTTTAAATCCTCTATTTGGCGTTCTATCTTATAGAATTGCTCGGTTAGTTTTGTGTGTTCCTGCCACAATTCAGCTACGGAAGCATAAGGGGTGAATTTCGCTGGAAGATGTTTAGCTATTTTGAATTTGGCGACTTTATTATTCTGCATAACATCGAAATATCGAGCTAAACTTTTCTTTGCCAGCGGCTCTTCAAGAACAGCTACGGCATCAGGTCTTAGGAGTTTCCACATCGACTTTCCATAATTAAGTAGGGTTCGAAGCTGTATTAAAACAGAGCATACGGAAACGTTGAGCCTTTCGGGTGGAGTTTACCTTTGATTGGGATATATTGTCCGCAGACAGGGCAACGCATGTCCTTGGTGAGATTCCAGCGGGTGATTTCAAAGCTGTAACGTTTAATCACTGTTTCATTGCAATTGGGGCAGTAGGTGTTTTCGGAGGGGTGGCCGGGCACATTTCCTAAATAGACATAGTTTAAACCGACGTCTTTGCAGGTCATGTAAGCGTGCTCCAGCGTCTCCACAGGCGTGGCAGGCGTGGTAGTCATCTTGTAGTCAGGATGAAAACGCAACAAGTGAAACGGCGTGTCTCTTCCCAAGTAATCTTTAATCCACGTAGCCATGTCTTTTATTTTACCTATGTCATCGCCAATTTTTGGGATAACCAAATTCGTAATTTCTATGTGGACACCGTGCAGCTTGAGTTCCTTTAAGGCGTCATAAATTGGAGAAACCTTGGGCACTGCCGAAAAGGTCTTGTAAAAGTTAGGATCCCCTCCCGCCTTAAAATCAACAGTAGCAGCATCCAAAAAAGGCGCAATTAGCCTCACTGCTTCAGGTGTCATATAACCGTTGGTTACAAAAGTGTTAAATAACCCAGTCTGATGCGCAATTTTCGCGGTGTCTAAAGCGTATTCCATGTAGATGGTAGGTTCCGTGTATGTATAACTGATGCCCTGGCAGTTTCTTTCCCGCGCCAACTTAACCACATCTTCAGGCGGAAAATTTTTGCCCGAGATTTCTTTTTCTTGGCTGATCATCCAGTTATCGCAGAACTGACAACAAAAATTGCAGCCTGTTGCCGCGATGGACATAACTAAAGCGCCAGGGTGAAAATGAGAGAGAGGCTTTTTGCTTATGGGATCAATACATGCTGAAACTACTTTGCCGTAATTCAGAGAAAAGAGGGTGCCACCCTCATTTTTACGCACCAAACAGAAGCCTTTTGCGCCATCACTAATGAGACACCGCCTTGCGCAAAGAAGACATTTAACTTTGTTGTCTTCTTGTTTTTCGTAAAGTAGGGCTTCATGTAGCGCCGACATAAAGGTCGTCTCGCAACTCAAAACAGCAGCATATTAACAGATTAAAAATATGGGTTTTGGCTTAAAAAACTATTCAGATTTATCTTGAAGCAAATTATGAAAACAGGTAGCTTTTCCTGTGTGGCACACAGGCCCCTTCTGCTCCACAAGATACAGCAGCGCATCGTAGTCACAGTCGACAACAACCGATTTTATTTTCTGTGTGTGCCCAGAGGTTTCGCCTTTCATCCAAAGCTGCTGGCGTGATCTACTCCAGTAGTGCGCAAAACCTGTGCGTAGCGTTTTTTCTAAAGCTTCTTTATTGGCATACGCCAACATAAGCAGATCTCTGCTGTTAGCATCTTGCACCACCACGGGTATGAGTCCATCCATCTTTTTCCAATCAAGCTTCTGCAACAGTGCTTCGTCAGTCATGGTCGAATCGTCACCCCCTGTTTACGCAAATACTCTTTGATAACTGGCACGGGATATTTGTTGTAGTGAAAAACTGAAGCTGCTAATGCGGCATCTGCCCTTCCCTTCGTGAAGGCCTCCAAGAAGTGTTCAGGTTTGCCTGCGCCACCGCTGGCGATAACAGGCACATTCACCCTTTCAGAGAGAGCACGGGTCAACTCGAGGTCGTAGCCGTCTTCCGTGCCATCGCGATCCATCGAAGTTACCAAGAATTCGCCTGCACCCAACTCGGCGGCTTTTGTTGCCCATTGCAGTGCATCGATGCCTGTGGGTTTACGTCCACCGTAAGTGTAAACTTCAAACCACAATGAACCCTGAGGGGTTTGCACCGTGATTTTACCTTCTTCAGGGTTATGGTTCCGCTTAGCATCTATGGCAACCACGACACACTGCTGACCGAAAAGGTCAGCAAGCTTTGTTATCAAGGCCGGATTCTGAACTGCTGCTGTGTTTACCGAAACTTTGTCGGCTCCGCTGCATAGGATCAACCGTGCATCTGCTGTGGTGCGTATGCCTCCGCCCACGGTGAAGGGGATGTTTATGGCGTTTGCTACACCCTTCACGACGTCGCGCAGAATTTCACGATTATCTGAAGAGGCAGTTATATCTAAGAAAACCAATTCGTCGGCGCCTGCATCAGAGTAGCGTTTCGCTAACTCAACAGGGTCACCTGCGTTTTTCAGGTTAAGGAAGTTTATGCCTTTGACGACACAACCGCCTGTCACGTCTAAGCAGGGAATTATACGTTTAGCTAAGGGCGTTTTTTATGCCTCCTTGATTGTTTTTATGGCTTCTTTTAACGTGAATCTACCTTCGTAGAGGGCTTTCCCAACCACGGCGCCTGCCACACCTACTTTTTTGAGTGCAACTAAATCTTTCAGGTTGCCTATACCGCCGGCGGCGATTATGTTTAAATTGGGGTGTTGGCAGGCGTGGCGAAGCGTATCAAGGTCTGGCCCCTCCAGCATACCGTCTTTGGTGATGGAGGTTATGAGGAAGTTTTTGACGCCCATTTTGGAAAATTTTTCCAGCGCTTCAGTCACCGTAAACATTGTAGGGGTCTGCCAGCCTGCAACCATAACTTTGCCGTCTTTGTTATCCAACGCTACAATTAAAGGCTCGCTGCCAAACTTTTTCTGAACATGTGTTACCACTGCAGGGTCGCTGAATGCTAATACGCCTAATATAACATAGTGTATCCCCAAGTTGAGAAGCTTTTCTATGGTTTCAAACGAGTGGATGCCGCCGCCCATCTGAATTGGCAAAGCTGCGGTTTCGGCGACTTCTGCAACTACTTTAAGATTATTTCCGCGCTTAAACGTAGCATCCAAATCAATAATGTGCAGTCTCTCGGCACCTTGGTTTTTCCATTTCAAAGCAACCTCCACAGGTGTACCTAGGTGATCATAGACTTTGGCTGTGTCTGGGTCACCACGGCTTAAACGAACCACTTTGCCGTTCATCAAGTCAATGGCGGGAATAACCTGCATTGTTAGTCACCTAGCCACGATTCTGGCGAAATTCTGCAGAATTCGTAGTCCCACTTCACCGCTTTTCTCAGGGTGGAACTGCGTACCAAAGATGTTTTTGTCAGCTACAGCAGAGGTGAATACTGTAGTGTATTCAGTTTGAGCGCAGATTATCTTTTTATCCGCCGGCTCAGGGTAGAGCGAGTGCACAAAGTACACGTAGGAACCGTCGGAGACACCGTCGAATAGCTCATTTTGCTTCACTAGCCGCAGCGAGTTCCATCCCATGTGGGGAATTTTCAAGTTTCTTTTTAAACGGAGATTTTTGCCTTTAAAGAAAGCTAAACCTTCACCTGGACCTTCTTCGCTTGATTGGAAGAAAAGCTGCAGCCCAAGGCAAACGCCTAGGATGGGGGTGCCACCTTTGACTGCGCCTACTAATTCAGACTTTACTGGTGCTATTGACCTGACAGCGGCTGTAAAGTTTCCCACTCCTGGTAAAGCAAGCGCATCGGCTTTTTTTAGCGGTGTAGTTGGCGGAGTGATTTTTGCATTTAGACCAGCTTTTTCCAAAGCAATTTTGAGGCTGAGCAGGTTACCCACGCCATAATCTAAAATGAATACCTGTGGCATCAGATAGCTCCTTTTGAACTGGGAACCCCTTTTCTGCGCGGATCTATTGTTATTGCTTGTTTTAGGCTTAGCGCCAAGGCTTTGATGGCTGATTCTGCTTTGTGGTGATCGTTGCCGCCGTATTCAGTCCAAACGTGTATGTTCGCAACAAGCGAGGTGGATAAGGTTTCAAAGAAGTGCGCGATATCTTCGGTTTGCATATCTTCAATTTTTTTGCCGCGTAACTTTAAATTAACAACAGCAGAGGGCCGTTTAACAAGATCCACTGCCGCAGAAGCCAGCGAATCATCCATGGGCACAACTGCGTAACCGAAGCGGTTTATACCGTCACGGTTGCTCAGTGCTTTACTAAGCGCTTCACCTAGCCCGATGGCTAAGTCTTCGATGGCGTGGTGTTTGAGGTCGCCCTTCACTTTAGCAGTCACATCAATAAGACTATGCGTTGCAAAAGAGGTCAAGAGGTGGTCAAAAAAACCTATACCTGTGACCACTTCAATTTTGCCTTCGCCGTCAAGGTTTACTTTAACGGTGACTTCGGTTTCTCGGGTTTTTCTATAGACTTCGGCTGTTCTCATGTTGCTTCACCCATATATTCTCTTAATGCTGTGAGGAGTTTGACGTTCATCTCAGGTAAACCAACTGTGCTTCTCAAGCAGTTTTCATAGACAAGCAGCTTGCCAAGTTTCTTGATGACTAAACCTTTCTGCAACGCGCTTTCGTAGACGCCTTCATAGGGTTTGGAGGTGTTGAAGAGCACAAAGTTTGCCTTCGAATCAAACGCTTGGACACCTTTTATCTGGTTGAGTTGATTTATGAGTTTTCCGCGTTCTGTCTTCAGTGCCCTGACGCTTTCTTGCACAATGTTGATGTTTTCTAGCATCTTTCTGCCCATACTCAAAGACACCACATTAACAGGGTAGGGGGCAGGAGTTTTATCCAAAGCCTTAGCGAGGTTTGGGTTAGTCACCGCGTAGCCTAATCTGAGCCCCGCCAAACTGAAAGCCTTAGAAAACGTCCTTAGCACGATTAGGTTTTCGTATTTGCTAATTAATGGAACCACCGAAAAATCAGCGTACTCGGCGTAAGCCTCATCTACCAGAACTATGCCTGGGAATTCCTCGGTTAGAACCTGAATTTCGTCTAGTTTGAACTGGTTGGCGGTTGGGTTATTTGGGGAGCACAAGTATAGGAGTTTACTGTTTTTGTTGAAGACCTTGCGCATGCCGTCGATGTCTATTGAGAAGTCATTTTTCAGGGGCACTGTTACGAAATTGGCATTTTGGTATTGCACGCAGTACTTGAAAACTGTGAACGTAGGAATGAATGTTACTGCGTTATCTCCTGCTTCTAGGAATATGCGAATGACACGTTCCATGACTTCATCGCTACTGTTCCCTATGGTTATGCTGTCAACGTTAACTTTGAGGTAGCCGCTAATTTTTTCTTTGAGGCGAATTTCTTCTTCTTGGGGATAAATTCGGAAGTCGCACTCTTCAGCCACTTGTTTGAGAAGGGGGATAACTTTGTCGCGCGGAATGTAGAGGTTTTCGTTGTAGTTTAACTTCACGATATCGCTCGCTTTGAGTCCGTATTGCTTTGCTATAGTTTCGTTAGTTTTTTCTGGTGTGTAATTTTCAGATTTCTGTATTCTTGCAATTTTCTTTTTCAGCCACTGTTTACCCTGTGTATTCATTCTTTGAACCTCGCTTCCACTGCACGATAGTGATTGGGAAGATTCTCCGTGGCTGTGAGCACTTTGATGCCGCCTTTAACTTTCTGCAAGCCGCCCTTGGTGCTTTCCACGATGTTAACACGTCGCATGAAATCAAGAACGCTCAGTCCCGAGAAAGAATGACCAAAACCTGCAGTCGGCAATACATGATTAGTTCCACTCGCATAGTCGCTTAACGCAACAGGGCTGTACGGTCCAATCAGGATAACGCCTGCAGACGTGATTTTTTCAGCAATTTTCTGTGCGTCTTGTGTTATAATTTCTAAGTGTTCAGGAGCAAAAACATTTGCCAGTTCAACCATCTCAGCTACGGTTTGGCAGACAATTATGAAACCATAAGTCGAAAGCGCCGCTTGAACTATTTCAGCACGTTCAGTTGAAACGACCAGCTCCTCTAACGCCGTCACTACGGATTGGGCAAACTTTGTGGATGTGGTAATGAGACCGGCAACGCTGTCTGCGCCGTGCTCCGCCTGTGAAATCATATCCGCTGCAACCATACGTGGATCCGCTGTTTCATCTGCCAAGACAAGAACCTCGCTGGGTCCCGCAGGCATGTCGATGGCTACATCCTTAGAGACCAAAATTTTTGCCATAGTGACGTACGCGCTGCCTGGACCCACAATTTTTTTCACTGCTTTGATGGTTTGTGTTCCGTAAGCCATAGCAGCAATGGCTTGAGCACCGCCTATTCTATAGATTTCATCTACACCGCAGAGGTCAGCAGCAACTAAAATCAAAGGGTTTATTGTTCCCTGCGCTGTGGGAGGTGAACACACTACTACTCTTTTGACCCCTGCCATTTTCGCTGGAAGCGCAGTCATAACGACGGAGCTGGGGTAAACTGCACGACCCCCAGGAACATAGCAGCCTACACTTTCAATGGGGCGTAGCACTGTTTGAACGTTAATGCCTTCGTAGGAGGTTTTCATTTGGATTTGCTGTAAAACAAGTTTTTCTCTTGAAACGAGTCTGTCCTTCATGAGTTTTAGAGCCGCGATTTGTTCTTGTCTAACGTTCCCGTAGGAAGCTTCAATTTCTTTTTGTGTTACCCTCAGCGTGTTTTCAGACAATTTTGCTTTGTCAAATTTCTCTGTGAATTCAAAGAGCGCAGTGTCACCTTTGAGGCGCACCTGTGATATTATGTTCCTAACGTTTGCCTCAATCTCATCATTGTCTTTTGCACAGTCAGGTTTTCTTTTGAACCACTCATCAGGGAGATTGGGGGTTTTCCAGACATTTATGCAGGGGTTGTTTGGCATTTACCTTCTTTTCTCCTGACTATCTCATCTAAGGCTAGCACTTGCCGCGGTTCGTAAACCACTATACCTTGCGCGAGTTTGCGGATTTTAGGCAACAATTCTATAAAGCAGTCTTTCTCAACTATTGTGTTTACACCACACCAGTTTTCATCTGCCAAAGGTGAAATTGTGGGGTTCTTCAAGGCTGGCAACTCGCTCAGTAACTTTTGCAGATTCGACTTCTTGACGTTCACAAAAATGTGGATCCTCTTGGAGCCGTCAACTACACCCTTAAGTAAGCTTAGTATGTCATAGATTTTCTCGCTTTTCTTAGGATCTTCCATAGTTTTCTTGTTAGCGATAAGCACTGCCGAGGAAGTCATCACGGTGTCTATAATTTTCAGGTTGTTAGCCTCTATGGTGGAGCCTGTTTCGGTTACATCAATTATGCAATCGGAGTTTTCCGGAGGCTTTGCTTCGGTGGCGCCAAAGGACAAGAAAAGTTTAACGCGGGGGTTGTCTCCCTTTCTCCACCATGGAGTCACAATCATGGGGTTACTGTCACCAAAGGAACTCTTGTAGGCAGGTTGGTTTTTGATGTATTCTGAAGCTATGTTAAGATATTCAGTTGATACACGGAAGTTCTTGCCCTTACTCCAAACTTCCTCCATGAAGGAGTTCACAGAGTTTATTTTTTCGGTTACGCTTTTCGGGACAGCCACAACTAGTCTTATTTTTCCATACTCTAGATTCTGCAGAATTTCCACATCCGCGCGGGTTTCTTTAATCCAGTCCTGACCGGTAATACCTAAGTCTTGAAGACCTTCTCCGACAAAAACTGGGATCTCTTGAGGTCGGAGGATTTTAAGTTCTATATTTGGATCGTTTATGGTGGGTCGATATGTGCGTTCTTGACCTGAAATTTTGTATCCTGAACGCGCAAAGAAGTCGTAGGTTGCTTTGGCTAAGGAGCCTGCAGGTAGAGCTAATTTTACTTTATCCATTTTTTGTCACCTATATTTTTAATTAAACTATAATTCGATCTTTTTGCTGGAAAGAGTTGTTCTAAAAAATTTATCGCGGCTTGCTGAGAGATGCGGAGGTTAAAGTAGGTTTCTGTGTTTACGGAAACACTGCTTATATTGCCTTTATCGAAGATGAAGGCAACCGCCTTTTGTGAACGCGATCCCTCATGTTTCGCCACTGATTTGCACCATAAGTAAGTCTGGCTAATAAATATATCTTAGCAGTGAAAGCTTGATTTAAGCTTAAAGCTCAGTGTTTACAGTGGGCGGCGCGTTTTTTTTCACCTCGAAAACAAGAGGGGGGATAATAGTTTTCACTTCTAACATGATGCCCAAAAGCGCCTCGAGCAACCCTGCTAAAACTTCTGGTTTGTTGATGAAGGGTGCTTTAACTATGAGATATTTATCCTTCAAAGAGAAATCGCCCCAACCCTGTACGCTCAGCCTTTTGAAGACTCTTGGCCAGTTATCAACTGTGATTGTCGATACATCCAAAATTGTTTCCATGGAAACTTTCATAGCGACTCCCATTGTTTTGCCCAATATTCGCCATTTTTCTTTTGGAACTTGTTTAATCAGAAGGGTCATCAATTCAACATTAACGAAAGCGACGCGGCTTATGCCAAAGTAGTATTCCCCGGGAAAGCGCCAGTCCTCAACCATCATGCTGCGGTAGAGGTTGAGCATTTTTGAGATGAGAGGTTTAATTCCGGGTTCTTTGCCTTCGTTTATGAGTTTGTCGATGTATTGGCGTTCGTCTTTTTCTAGGATTATGGTTGTTCTTTTTGTTGCCTCTTCTGCAGGGTCTTCCACCATTGTGGGAGCTTTATTGGTGTTTTGCATACGCATATATCTATGTGAATATTTTATATGCCTTTCCAAAGCTTCAAAGACATAAAGAAGACTTAATAGTGCAGGTACACATTTTAGAAAAATGCCGATGACGTATCTTTAAAGCTGATTTGATGATGCACCCTAGGGTATCTGAGGCATATCTACTCTATGACTTTGTTTTTCATCAGATACAACATTAGCATCATTCCTACGGCAAACAAAATGAAGCCTGTGGCAACTGAGACGGCGAGATTTACATTAAGAAGAACAGCGAGTACGTAAATGCCGTAGGTGGGCCCCGCAAAAATAAGTACAACTGAAACTAAAGTAAGAAGAGTTCTCCAGAATTTGGAGCTAAACAAAGTGTGGATTTCGGTCATGCTGATTCGTCCAACTCGGATCTGTTAATGTTTTTCTGGTAATCCTTCTTTTATCTCTTTTCCTAATGCTTTCATTAAAAACTTGAAGGTGAAAGCTGCAGCTTCGTGGTCAGCGTTAAATCCTGTGGTTGCCCCCAAAAGACACACTCCGTCTATTCCTCGTTCTTTCGCAATTGCTAAGGTCAAGCCTGTGCCGCCTACGATTTTGCCTTGGCTGTATATGACTGCGCCTTTTTCCATGAATTCCGTTGCAAGTCTAGTAGTGGTGGCGGCGACGTAAACTTGGGCTTTTTCCTCAGTGATTGGTACCCCACCAACTGTTATGAGAAAACGACAACCAAGTTTCTCCACAAAATCCACTATCTCACTACAAACGTGGTAATGAGCTAAAATATCATCAAAAGAAGGTTGAGTTTCACCTGTCATTATGATCAAGGTGGTTTCATCTGGAGTGGCAGAATAGAATTCATAGTGTGGTAAATGGCAAATGCCTTTTGAACTAACGGTGACGTAGTCGGGAAAACTTGGAGAATAGAACTCCGCGAAAGGCTTGGCTTCCAACTGTTTTATGAGAAGATGTGCTACTATTTGTCCAACGTTACCAAACCCTGGAAGTCCCTGAACAAAAACAGGGTTCTCCAAAGTAGGCTTGGATATCTCGTGTATGTATGGCTTGTCCAAAGGTTTAACCCTCAACTGGGTAAAAAGAGAAGTGGGTAATACTAAAATGCTTTTGCGCTTTACTAAAAAGAAACTATTAATAATCGGTAGAGTGGTAGTACTAAAGACCTGTAAAACACGCCTGAAACTCGCAGCGGGGTGGGGTAGCCAGGATTAACCCGCTGGGCTCATAATGGCGCGTTTTTGCCATGAGAGACCCAGAGATCAGTAGTTCAAATCTACTCCCCGCTACCATCTAACTCTCCAGAAAAAAAGCGGTTTTAAGGCTCTTTTTGCCGATGTTCTCAATGAGGGTGATGTGGAATAGGACAAATATGCTGAGACTACCGCTTGTTCAGGATCTTGATAGACATTTGGAGAACAAAGCAATTAATCCGTTGGGGAGGGTCTGAGCTCCCCTTGTATTTTTCAATTTCTGAAAAGAGTCGGCTACCGCAAGCAAGGTAACAATCATAATTTGTACATGTATTCTTTATGGAACTTCACTTTTCTTCATCAAGAATTACCTTAACCGTTATTCCTTTTTACTTCTGAACGCCAAGGCAGCAGAACCAACGCAATTACGATCCAAATTTTGTTTGATTTCTCAAAATGCTTAGGATAAAATTATTGGTATGTTGGAAAATTTAAAGCTAGCACTCGCTTAGCTACGAAAGGGTTTTCAGCTTTTTGAGAACCGCTTGCTTTGTCTCTTCAGTGAATTCGGTCGTGACAAACGTCCCTTTCCACGAGTCCAAGAATCGTTTATCGGAAATATCTGCAAGTATGATTTTCATGTTCTTCTTAAGTATCTCTGGATGGGCTAGCGTCTCTCTCGCCCTCTTCTCCATATCGCAGGGTATGCCTTTTTTCCAGACCAAAGTGGCTATGTCTCTCACGTCGCTGGGGCGTGCGGACATGAACTTCAGGATAAGATAGTCAGTATAATCAGGAACATACATTTCTGTAGTTTCATCGGCGATCGCAATCTTCACTTTCTTGGTTCTCTGCATGAATTCCGGGGTGACAAAGAACAGTTGTTCGTCGGTTCTTCCCCGCACTTCGCCTTCCATGAAGTCGATGGATATCTTGGCGCCGGACTTGAGTATCTTGATGCACCTAAGAAAGCCATAGCTATCTCTTTTTTCAAAGGTCTCAGTGGTCAAGTCCTTAGGGAGTAGTCTTTGTATCTTGTCCAGATTCCAGCCAGCGGATTTCTTAAGAACAAAATCGCAATCCCTTGTGTATCGGGAGAATGACGTGAACGCCCTAAGGGCGTAGCCGCCGATGAGAACCATTTTAGGACTATCAAAGCCCTTGGTCTGCTTGGATAGCTGTTCGATTATTCTACCTATTTCATGCTCTCTCAAGTTCATTAGTTCGGTGTGCTTAACCAAGCTCAACAACCTTCTCTACTGCCTCATCGATTTCTCTTTTCACAAACGTATCTTCCAATTTTGTCTCTCTGTGCGGAAACTCAACTCCGCCCAACTCGCCTAACTGGTGAAAGCCATACTCCAAAGCCTGTTTAGCCCTAACATTTGTTTTGGAGATTCGTTTCCAGTAGGACTCTTTGTACAATCTGTCCAAGTTGATTTTTTTGCGGTTCTCGTACAAGGTGGCGAATGCGTCCGCGAATGCCCAGTTCTGCAAGCACTCGATTACGTTTTCTTCGATATCCTCGACTAACAATTTCCCGACTTTCCGATACTTGATCCTAGAGGTGTCTTTTGAGTATTCGACCTCGACGTTCCAGCCTCTTTTCTTGGCGAATTCCTTCAACGCCTTGCCATAGGACTTGTCCTTGACTTTCAATACGTAAACGTCCCTGTGTATGAAGTCGTTGTTCCAGAAAGATGCAGCGGTCTGGGCGGAGAAGACTTTGAAGTTCTTGTCTTTTTCTAAGAAATCCCAGATGCCTTTGACTTCAGCAGGAACCCAGTACCATCCCCACTTGACCCGTTCAATTGAGCCTTCCTTGGCTAACTTGTTCAAGTATTCCTTGGCATTTGGCTCAATGCCTTTCACAGAGTTGACTCTAACCAAACTTCCCCTAAAGGGCCTCAATTTCTCATTAAACGCGGTCAAATATTCTGGCATCTTTGTTCACCTTTTATTATTTTTTGGCAAACTACTTAAATCTATCCGTTCACCTTTTAGCAGATATTGGCAAACATATTTTACTCGATAAACGCCAATTCTATCGGAACGTTAACGACTTAAATTGTAAACCCCTAGAATTTTCATGGACGACGCCCCTATTCTCATCAATGAAGAGGCTCTGACTGAAGCTTTCGTTCCGACGCGGCTCTTGCATAGGGAAGGACAAGTGAGAGAACTAGAACGATGTCTTAGTCCAGCTTTGAAAAACCGCTCCATAGAGAACATTTTCCTGATTGGTACGTCTGGTACGGGTAAGACAACAGTCGTCAAGTGGATCCTTGAGAGCTACTTTAAAGAGCTATCGGCATACGTTAACTGTTGGAAATATCGCACACCCCATGAAGTTCTGACCGAAATCTTGCTAAGCTTTCAGGTTCCGGTTCATGGGAGGGAATCAACAGGCGAACTGACAAAAGCCCTCGAAAAATCTGCCCAAAAAACGAAGAGGATAGTTTGTTTGGACGAGGTTGACAGGCTGAAGGACTTTGACCTCTTGTACGTTCTCGCAAGGAGCGGATGCGGATTGATCCTCATATCGACACGTTGCCACGTTTTGGCAACTCTGACGAACAGAATCAGAAGCAGTCTGGCGCTTACAGAAATAGAGTTTCTGTCCTACAAAGCTGAGGAGCTTTATGACATAATCCGTGACCGCGCCGAGTACGCTTTCAGGCCAGGAGTCCTGAAGAACGACCTGATGAGAATCGCTTCGGTTGCTGCACAAGGAGACGCGAGGAAGGCAATAGAAATCGTCAGGAAGGCCGCGAAGAAGGCTGAGATAAGATATCTGAACGAGGTCACGATTAAGGAACTCAAGGAATCTATAGCCGAGTCCAACAAACTCAGGATGATTTACCCGATTGACAAGCTCAACGAGCACCAGAAGGCGATTTACGAGATTCTTGAAAAGAACAGAAGGATGCCTTCAGGCGCGCTTTATGGCGAATACCGTGCTCTGACTCGCGCGCCGGTGGTTGACAGGGCATATCGTAACTACATGCAGAAAATGGTCAATCTAGGACTGATAAAAGCTGAAGGAAAGGGAAGATGGAAAAGCTACGAAATAGTATCTTAGTACTATTTACATGTAAAATTTGAACTTGTTTTTAGGCGTTAAAGTTGTTGGCGCATTTCTTAGGAAAAATCCCACTCTTCTGGCAAAACTAATTGTAATCGGCGCTTTGATGCAGAATTTTGCGCTGTTCCAATTCAACTTTGTAAGGGCAAGTATTTCTCTGCATATTATATCGATGGATGTACTCCCGTGATGCTCTAATATCTCAAGGGGTGATGGAACTCTCGGACCGGGATAGACATTTAGGTATGGGATGTATCCAAAAGTGTACAAAAGAATGCTTTTGTCGGGTAGCCTAACCATGGTTCCCCTGATTGGCGATTGTTGTCCCCCAGCGCAATAATTTTATGTCTCTTGTGCCGAATGCAATCAAGTCAAGTTTCTCTACCTCTTTAGCTCCCTCCTCAAATCCAGCTTTCTCTTCATCTGTGAATCTTGAGGTTTTATGGACGACAATTCGGCGTGGCAATTGGCCGTCCTTGTTGGTTTTATAGACCTCAATCGCTTTCTCTATAAGTCTCTTCGCTTCATCTTTCGAAACATGCGGAGCATTGTACTCATCAACCAGCGCCTTTTTGCCCTTGAAAACGTATCCCTCCGAATCAAGGGAAAAGAACTGCGCCAATGCAGTCTTGACTACAGACGAATCTCCTCTGTCTCGGAAAAAGGAAATTCCTATGTAGCAGGTATCCTCAAGAATGCCTCGTGTCCTCCATGGTAGATGATTTGACTTGTAAAATGCTGCCACAACTAGGTTCCAAAAAGTCGTAGCATCATCCTCTCTCTTCGGATTATCAGGGTTGTAGGGTTCCGTCGTTGATGGTCTCAGGATTTGAACCGGGATATCATAGTCCATACAAATTGCTTTCACCAAGCTTCGAAGGTCAACCGGTCTGAAGGTCGGGGCGGAAGGCGGTATCCCCCAGGTATCTATCGAGGGTTTGGTTTTTTGCCCTTATTTTTTCGATAAGCTTCTCAAGTGAGGTCTTTCGAGGTAAGGTTCTTTGTCCTATTGCGCCTCTAATGCAGTATTCATCAACAATTTCGGGATAGGCCAAAACAAGGAAATGAGGTGTAGGCTCAATGTCCATTATAGCTTTGACCTTCTCGCATACTACGTTGGCGACCAGTTGAACACGGTCTGAAAATGTCGTGGTATTTTCTATCTTTTGCTTGAGCGATTCGCTGTCTATCTCGGCCGTGCGTTTTATGTTAAACTTGATTCTCAGTTTACTCATGCCTGGAAAATCTACGTGTAGAAAACTCTTGTCCTTTCCGTATGTGGTAACGTTCAGTCTTTCAAACATGTTCTTTGTTTTTTCTAATGATTCGCTGTCTCCAATCAGCCCGATATTGACCTCATATACCGTAGAACTGTCACCCAAGGGGCCCAAAAGCGTTAGTCCCATTTTCGGTTCAGGAACAGCAACATTTTTCCCGACCTCTATCAGAGGCTCTTCTATATACTTGATGGTTGGCTGAAATCTGCTTAGCTTCATGTTAATCCTCCAGAGAAGTTTCTGTCAGTGGGTTGCCTTCCTCATCTTCCGAATAGGTCGTTATGTCATAGTCGAACGGTTCAGATTTCAGAGAGTCTAAGAAATCCTGACTTGTATGCTGGTCATCTAGTATGCCAAAATTGACCCTGGAGTTTATTGGAAGGATGGACACTGTTATTCGCCCTGAGCCGAAACCGAGATGAATTTCCTGTCTGTTGTGCGCTAGAATATGGAGCCACAACTTCATGTCATAAAGGTAATTGTTGTTATGATAACGGAAGTTCTTCTTTGTGCTTATTCGCAGGTTTCTGTTTTGATCCAATGGTCTATCTCCATCAGTTGTGAGAACGCGAATAGGTTCAATGATAAGATATATTCCATCACCCAAAATCATGAACCTTAGTCTTCCTGCAAAGTGTTCGCAGTATAAGAGGCGCCCATCTGTTTTGCTTAACCTCTGATACACGAGCTGGCGGGTGCTGGTAGACTTGTACGGTTTCCACGTTATCTCAGGTATCGCACCGCCAAAGTACTTGACATAGAAGCGGTCGTGTTTCTGGTCGTAATGGAATCCTCTCCTCCGAATCAGTTCCTTGAGGTTGAAGTTTAGCAACTTGACAAGTTTTTGGTGCATTTTGTCATCATCCAACCAAGACTTTGTAGGAATGGATTCTGGTCTCGAAGATATGCACATGCTTAAGGGGTTAATCTCATCAAATTCAGAAAAAGAGTATACTTTCTTGTCTTCAAGAAAGAATGGCGGGATTTGAATTTGTTGTTCCTTTGATATAGGTTCACTGTTAATCTTCCAATAGATTTCCCCAGCTTCACGATAGTTTGTTTCCGCAGCATAAATGGTGTCTGGGATTTCAGTAATTGGAAACAAATTAAACCAAAGAGTTTCTTCGACTATATCAGGTTCAGCCTTCTTGTTTAAGGCTGACAGAACTTCCAAGGGCACGCATGTGCTGCCGGTAAATGCCGCAGTCCTTTTTTCCAACGACCAAAATAACTGACGAAACTCATCCCCAGGAACCTGAATCGTGCTAGTATCCTTTCGGGTATAAACTACGCCCTGTCTAAACGCGCATTTCTTGGCGCCGCTTGGTAAGGTGTATACGCCGTCAATCTTTGGAATGACCAGATTACCGATAGAACCGTGAATTTGGAGAATCGGGAACTTTTTTTGTTTTCCCTTAACCTTGGTAACATACTCGAGATACAGCATACTAAGTTTTCCAGTAGCCCACTTTGAAATTCTGTCCACCCACTCTTGGGCATCTTTGTGAAAGGTTACATCTACGCCTACCGGTTTGAAAGTTCCATCTTCTACTCCTATTACTATGTGTCCCCCGCCGTAATTCGACATGCCGAAGACATCTTTGGCTAGCTCCATCCAGGCTTTTTCGGAATTATCAAATTCTACCTTGTAGTCTATGTCGGGCGATTCAAATCCCTGATGGATTAGCTCTTCAGCTAACTCATTGTTGAGCTCCATGTTTATTCCTCATGGATTTCTTCCAAAACGGAAGATTCACTATCTAATATGTTCCTTAAATTGATAAATCTTGGCAGTTAAAGCGTTTTAACACGTAAATGTCAATTGTGTTTTCCAAGTTTAGACGAAAGTTTGGAACTACTCCCCGCTACCATCTTAAAATCTAAAAATAGATGGGTTTTTTTCTTTTGTAGAAACTGTTTTTTTGGAGTCAGTTGCTTGAAGGGGAAAGATAAAAAAATGTTGGATAGAGACGGGATCGGAGTTGTTGTAGCATTAGGCCTTACCTTTTTCTTCTTTTCCAAAGTATTTGGTCCATTTGAGTTTGCGTGCGTCTCGACCAAATTGCAGGGAGCTTTTCTTGCATCTGCTTGCACAGAACCAGAGGATGGCGCCGTCGTTTTTTACGTACATCGTACCAGTGCCAGCTGGGAATTCGTTACCGCAGAAAGAGCATTTTCGATTTTTTGGCATTTGATTATTCCTCGCTTGTTTGAGTGGCTTTTACCGGTTGATTTTCTTTGCTTCTCTTTCGGTTTCCCTGAGCATAAGGATATCTTGTACACGTACCGGGCCTTTGACGTTGCGCGTGATAATACGGCCTTTGTCTCTGCCTTCGAGTATGCGTACTCTGGCTTGGGTGATTTCGCCCGTTACGCCTGTGCGTCCTATAATTTGGATAACTTCTGCAGGCGTCAGTTCTTCCGATGAGGATGCTTTTTCTTCCTTGCTCATTACTCTGAGCCTCTTTTGACCTGCTCAAGTCGAGTTATGATTTCTTTTATGAGTCCAACAGCGTCGCCTTCTTTGAGTATACAGGCTGATGCGCAGGGAACTTCGATACCTATGGATTTGCCGAGTTGCTCTTTGCTGGGGACAAACACGGATGGAATTTTTCTTTCTTCACAAAGGAGTGGCAGGTGTGCAATGACTTCTGGTGGGTCAACATCTTCAGCTATCACCACAAGTTTCGCTATGCCACGCTCAACAGCTTTGGTTGCTTCGTTTGTACCTTTCTTAACTACGCCTGACTTTGAAGCTATGGATAGGGCTTCATAGGCTGCATCTACAACTTCTTTTGGTGCTTCATATTTTACATAGAATGGTTTTGACATATTTCTTCGCCTCACCCTTTTAAGGCACAGTTTTATCTTCACTTCTTATTTAAGAAGGTTTCTGCTGAAAAATTGTGTATGCAGAGTCAGGTATCGGATTTTGCAGAAAACTTTATAAGTTGTATTACGTTGACGTTGATGTTTTCGAGAGGGGGACGTTGTTGCAAAAATTGGGCAAAGTGCTCAGCGTTACGCCGTCGCAGAATCTTATTGTGAAGCTCAACAACGCTCCGAAAATTGGTGCTTCAGTTATTGATGAAAACTTGAGCCCTGTGGGAAGAATCTTTGATTTAATTGGACCTGTTTCTTCTCCATACGCGGTGGTAAAGGCCTCAGTTAAGAACCCAGAAAAATTCGCCAATAAGCAGTTGTATGTTTCTCCCTTGAGAAAGTAACGGAGCTAAAAGTAATGAGCGGAAAAAACGAGTTACGTGAAAATGTAGAATCTTCGATAGCGCAAAAAGTTGAGTCAAGCAGGGTTCAAGCTTGCCCTGAATGTGGTAGCACAAGGCTGATGCGCGATTATGAATGCGCTGAGATTGTTTGTATGGATTGCGGTATGGTTGTAGCTGCAAAAATTGCTGATCGAGGACCAGAATGGCGTGCTTTTGACGATGATCAAAGGTCCAAACGGACAAGGGTGGGTGCGCCTTTAACATACACTATTCACGATAAGGGCTTATCCACCACAATTGATTGGCACGACAAAGATGTTTACGGCAAGAGTCTCTCGCCTGGACAGAAAGCGCAGGTTTATCGTTTGAGGAAGTGGCAGCGCCGTATCAGAGTTTCTGACGCCACCGAACGGAACTTGGCTTTTGCTTTGTCTGAAATTACAAAGATTTCTAACAATTTGAATCTTCCAAAGAATATTCTTGAAACTGCGTCGGTCATCTACCGTAAAGCTGTGAAAGAGAGGCTTATCAGAGGCAGGTCGATTCAAGGTGTAACATCCGCGGCGCTTTACTTGGCATGTAGACAATGCGGCTTACCTCGAACTCTAGACGAGATATCTCAGGTTTCAACGGTTAGCAAGAAGGAAGTAGGTCGTAGCTACCGCTTCTTAATTAAAGAACTCAACTATTCTATTCCCCCGCTTAAACCTAGCCAGTACATCACCAAGTTTTCCAATCAGTTAACAATGCAAGGTAAAGTTGAAGAAATTGCTCATAAAATTTTGACTTCAGCTAAAGATCTCAAGTTGACGTCAGGGCGTGGCCCAACAGGGATTGCAGCCGCTGCAAGTTACATCGCGTCAGTTTTGACTGGTGAACGGAAGACCCAGCGGGAGATAGCTGAAATCGCGCAGGTAACTGAGGTAACAATCAGAAACAGGTATAAGGAACTTGTTGATCGGTTAATGTTCCAACTCAGCATCTGAAGCAATATATGTTTTTGCTCATTTTTAGAAGACTTGGGGTTTAATGGTGTATCCCATCAGAGGTTTATTGTAGAGCAAAATTAATAGTTGAAATTAACTGAGGTATCCTCTAATTTAAAGCAGAAACAGGGATTCAGAGTGATTACCTGCCCAAAATGTGGTGCAACCGCCGTTAACTTCGTTAAGTTGTGGCCCTCGGCTCTCACAGAGACAAAAGACACTGAAGGAAAAACTCAACCGTTAACAGGAGTTTTTGAGTGCCGCGAATGCAAAACCAAGTTTCGTGCAAAAGTGCACTCAAAAAAGAAAGAAAAGCAACAGATAGTAAACGTTAAAAACAGTGTTGAAAAAATTAGAGATTTAAGAGATGATCTAATGCAGACGTTAAGAATTTTGAGAGAAAAAATTCAGATGCTAGAATCCGAAAAGAGAAACCTTCTAGAAGAAGTTGAGACCCTGCGAAAAACAGCAGAGGCACGGGTCACCATTCTTGAAGGGGAAGTGAACCAGATGCGACAGGAAGTGAAAGCACTAAAAGAGCTTCTCAGCAGCAATAATACTGCTCCAGCTCAGAAAAGTTGAGCCACTATGTTAAATGTAGGTTAGAAATATGCATTTTTAGAGATATTCTTTTAAACTGCTGCTCAGTAAAAGTTGACTATGCCCTACAAGTTTACTTTCGACATTTCAAAGACGCCGCATCACTTTTTCACTGAGCTTGCTTTGGCAAGTTACCAGCGGGGCATACACAAGGTTTTTCTGAAAAGCTTGCAGGACATAATTAAGAAATTTAAGATTCAAGAAGCTACCGGACTGAATCTTCAGGACGCAGTTATGCTTATCCAAGACCTCATCGACATTCAGGCTGCAAATCTTATGCAAAGAAACAAATTTTTGAAAACTAAAAAACGCGCGCTGTTTTTACCGCACTGCTCCAGAAAATACATGGATGGTCGATGTCAAGCCATATTTGACCCGGATTTGCCTTCTTACGTCTGCGCGCACTGCTCAATTGACTGCGTAATAAACAAAGCGGTGACAGCTGCTAATACAAAGGGCTACGATGTTTATATTTTGCCTGGTGGTTCATGTATTCCAAAAATTTTGAGCACTAAAAAATATGAAGGTGTAGTGGGTGTTGCCTGTGGAGAAGAGGCAAAATTGTCTGGGGAGCTTTTAAATAATATGCACGTTGCAGGTCAAGCAGTACCTTTATTAAAAAATGGTTGCGCCAACACGGTGTTTAACGTGGACACCTTGATAAAAACGCTTTAAAAATAAAGAAACAGCGTGTAGGCTTTTAAACGCTTGTTAATGTTAAAATAAAACACGGATAATAGAGATGTTACTTAACGAGTTCTCTCTTTTTCCAGCGCAGGTTTTTGCCGTGGCATTTTCTGCACTTGGTTGCAGTTGCAGAGTTTCTGGCTCCGCAGTCCCTGCATATTTTCAAATGTAAACGAGCTTTCTGAGCAATTGCTTTCTTAACTGGGTCTAATATTGGCATGGATTAACCTTCCACTACAGGCTAAAAGCAAGACGTTAAGCTGGCAAATATACTTTTTGCCCGCAGCCATCAAATAATCGCCATTTCACTTTCAAAACTGTTTTGCAGTTAAAGCTGATATCTCATGAGGATTTGCCTTTACATTCGACTTTGAGTGGGCACTGAGTACATAAATAAAGGAGTGCCCTTTATTTAGGGCTTCAAAAGAGGTTGCGCATCTAGTTGATGTGAAGAAAGCTATTTTATAACTTCGATGGTGACGTAGCTTCGGGTGTCTTCGATGCCCTCTACAGTGTAGAGTTTTTTGAGGGTTTCATCCATGTTTTCACGTTCAACCATGAGCAGGGCATCTATGTCGCCAGCTATACGGAAAGCGCGGGCTTCTGCGAGTTCCTTTATTCGCTCATAAACTTGAATGCGTTTTACAGGGGAAATTTTGAGCAGTATGAATGCAGGGGTTGTGGATACACCAAGCGCGTTAAGACCTTTCTCGGTTACGTCTATGAAACCTCTGCCTGTTCTAATGTAGCCGCTGTCTTTTAGCTTTCGGAGATGAACATTGAGAGCTTGGCGGCTTATGCCTAATTGTTTAGAGAGGTCGTCTTGTTTTACACGTAGAGTGTAGGTGTTTGTTGATTTTCCTCGGTCGTATAGCATTCTGAGGAGTTGAACTGAACGTTTGGTTAAAGGTTCCACATTTACCATCTTCAAAGCGCAATATGTTAAATAAAATGTTTACAATTGACCACTATTTAAAATTTAAGACGTTTGTTCACCTGTTTCTGACGGGCAGACATCACGCTGAAAGAAGTAAAGTCAAAGATTTGGAGTGCTCGGCATTACTGCAAAACTCCAAGGAACAAAATCATGTGTAACATTGCAGAAAACTTGTTGTGTGGAGGTGGTGGGTGCTACTGAAGGGAGTTTCCTGATAGAAACTGCTTTTTGGCTATAGGAGAACAAGTTTTACGTGAGAACCAAATGTTCTGTTCCAAGGCAGTCAATCAAAAGGTTTATTGCGAACAGTGAAATCTATGAGATGTACTTGTTTAGCTAACATTCAAACAGACCTTATGTTCACGGTAAAGGGAAATGCATGACTTTAAAACAATTCGAACAACGTAACGGCAACCTTGTGTTACCTGGTGAACGCTTAGGCGTTATTGAAGAATTTATTCCAGACGCGGGCACTTATGTGAAAGACGGCGTTATTTACGCTAAAATCATAGGCAGAGCACTCATGGATATGCTTAACCGTCGTGTTTCTGTATATCCCCTTAATGAAGGCGCTGTTGTTCCTAGGGTCGGCACAATTGTGGTGGGTCAGGTGGGTAATGCGCAGTCTGACAATGTGCTGGTTCGCATTTTTGAAGTGGGAAGCAAAAAGAAGATGACTGGTGTTTTCGGCGGGATTCTGCATGTTTCAGATGTTTCAGATAGGTACGTTGAATCTATAAGTGATGCTTGTAAACCTGGAGATATAATACGAGCTAAAGTCATAAGTGGAAAAAACCAGATTTATCATCTCTCAACCGCTGACAAAAATTTAGGTGTAATTTATGCTTTCTGTTCACGGTGCAGCAATCTGCTTGAGCAGAAGCGTAATGAAATGTACTGTCCAAAATGTGGTAATATAGAAAAGCGTAAAACTGCATATGATTATGGGAAGGAGGCTTTGTAAATGAAAGTTAAAGTTCTAAAGAAATCTCCAAGTGAACTTAAAATAGAAATTGAGGGCGCAGGGCATGGACTTTGCAACCTACTACAGAAGAAGCTTTTAGAAGACAAAAATGTTGATCAAGCAGGCTATGATGTGCCACATCCTTTGGCTTCTAATCCTGTGATTTATCTTAGAATGAAAGGTTCAGCGACAGCTGAGGCGACGTTGCTTGAAGCTGCTGAGAAAGCACGTTCAGAGAACGATGAGTTTAGTAAAGCGTTGAAGTTAGCCCTTAAGGGGTAATTTTTCCATTTTAACGTAAAGGCAAGGGCACTCTTTTTTTGTTACGGTGTAAGTCTGACTCTGTCTCTTGGGTAGAGTGAAACTTCGCGTATGTTCTTTTTTCCTGTTAAAACCATCGTGAGCCTTTCCAGCCCAATTGCCCAGCCAGCATGGGGGGGCATGCCGTAGTCAAATGTTTGAAGGTGGTATTTAAATGAGTTTGGGTTTAGTCCTTTTTCTTTCATTCTTTCGATTAAAAGGGCTTTGTCGGCGATGCGGGTTCCTCCAGAAACAAGTTCAATCCAACGCCACATAAGGTCGAATCCTTCACAAAGTTCGGGTTTGTCGCTGCGTGGTTTAATATAGAAGGCTTTTGCGTGTGTTGGCCAGTCAGTTATAAAGTAGTAATAACCACGTTCTTTTCCTAACGTGCGGAATGCAGGTGTGGGGATGTCTTCGCCCCATGGAATGGTTATATCTTGTTTCTTCAAGTCAGAGAGAACTTCATCGTAGGTGACCCGTTTGAAGGGTAATTCTGGCACCGTTACTTTGTAATTTAATGTTGCCAGTTCCTTGGCGCATTTTTCTTTGACCGTCTTGCAGGTGTGTTGTATAACTTGTTCAAGAAGGTGAATAACATCTTCGGCGTCGGCAAATGCCTCTTCTATATCCACACTAACAAATTCGCTCAGATGCCTGCGGGTGTGGGATAACTCTGCTCTGAAGAAGGGACCAACTTCGAAAACTTTCTCTAAACTCATTGTTAACTGTTCTTTGTACAATTGGGGGCTTTGGGCGAGAAAAGCTCTCTGACCAAAATAGTCGACAGGGAAAAGTTCTGCGCCACCTTCGGTTGCTGAAGCAATTATTCTGGGTGTATGAACTTCTAAGAAGCCTTTTTCGAAAAGAAAGTCTCTTATTGCAGCTAATGCGTAGTGCTGAATTTTGAATACTGCGGCGTTTTGTTCTTGGCATAGGTCTAATGCTCTTGCGTCTAA
The DNA here is from genome assembly GCA_964582085.1 of uncultured Candidatus Bathyarchaeia archaeon. Lineage (GTDB taxonomy): Archaea > Thermoproteota > Bathyarchaeia > Bathyarchaeales > Bathycorpusculaceae > JADGNF01. The sequence goes on from CAZOPV010000005.1 coordinate 251,629, forward strand.
ACGAACTTCGATGTTGGCGGGAGTTTTGCCTGTGATGTCTATGGGTAACTGTTCAGATGCGGTGCTGAGGATCTTGATTTCTTTTGGAATAACTTCGATGCCTCTGGGGGTCATGTTGGTTTTTTTCACGGCGCCTTTCACGCCGACGCTGAACCTTTTTTGCAGAGCATCTGATTTCGCGATAACTTCAGAGGAGACTTTTTTCTTGGGTATGGTGACTTGTATGGTTCCTTCGCGGTCTTGCAAGATTATGAAGCGTATACCGCCTAAATCTCGGATTTCTTGAACCCAGCCGAAAAGGGTGACTTCTTCGCCGTCATTGTTGGGGGTTATATTTGTAGAATAAGAGGTCCTGACCCACCTGTCTAGAGAATCTAACTTCATGAATAAAGGCTCCCTTTAGTCAGCAAACTCGACGCGCAACGTCATTTTTCTTACTGCGCGGGCAATTTCTTTTAAGGCTTTCAAATCAAAAGGCAACTGGGAACCTCGTTTTCTGCGCAGAATGACGCGAGTTTCGGTGGTGCCGTCGGGCAGCCAGATGGTGTTTATAGTTAAGATACTAAGAGGCATGAAGAGATCTTCGAGGAATTTTCGGTCGTCTACGCCGTTTTCTAAAATTCGAACTGATTTGCCTGTTTCCTCGCTGAGAGCCTTAATGATCTTGCCCCCGTAACCCAGTAAGCGGGGAACATCACCATGGCCCACGATAAGGGCAAGTGTTCTGTTAGCTTCCACAGCCCTGTAGAAGCAGACGTTTTGTAGGGAAGGATATTTTTCTTCGAGAAGAAGGAGTTGGCGGGCAATTTTTAAATCTAGGTCGCTTATTTCTCCAGTTTTAACTTTAGCTGAACATTTCTGGCATAGCATGCCGCTTTTAAGACAGAAACTACAGAGTTCAGTCTTCATTTGAAGTTTCTTCCCGTAAACTTGAAGGTTGAGCGGGGTTGCCGCTCGGTGTGTAGGGTGAGTTTAACGTGTAATTGTAATTTCGATGGTGCTGACGTTTGTTTGACCGTCAACTTCAGCTTGAGGGACTACTTTGTCTGTTCCTATGTTTATGGTTTTAATTTTTACATCTGGCAGAAATCTGCGTCTGACAACTTCCACGACGTCTATAGCGTGGCTTATGGCTTTTCCGCGTGCTTTAACTGTGACTTCTCTTGCGCCGCTGTGAAACAGTGTGATGCAGGCAAGTACGTAGTTCATGGCTGGTTTTCGTCCGATTAGAACAGTGTTTGCTTCTGCCATAGTGTTGCGCTCCCTTAGTTTGTTGTTTTTATTTGGCTTCACTATGTGAATTTATCTTGGCATAAATAGCTTGTGGTACGGTTTTGTTGTTTATTTTGTGTTATTTAGGCGGGTGGAGTTTTTGGGTTGATTTGGGGGAGGTTAGGTGCTTTTGTTGTTTGCTATGTTGGTGGTTGCCCCAAAGGTTATTTTAGATTCTTCGGATAACGTATAAGTCAATAAGAACCTCCTGTTTCATTTTAATGTGGAAGTCGAACATTCGTGGAATGATGAACGGCGTGGTGAAGACCGCTTCCACTCTGCCTCCGTGCTCTTCAACAAATCGTTGAATGAATGGGTAGAGCGCGTTCCGCTTGGGGCTGTTAGTCTTCAACTGGTTGAGTACAAGCCTATCTGTTTGGGGGTGATTATGGAGGGAATAAACAGCAGTGCCAACTTCTAAGGCTTTTTCCAAAAATCGTCGGTCAGCAGCGTGTTTCTGGACGCCGAAAGGGGGGTTCTCCACTACTGTGTCGAATTTTCCCGTCACAGCGTTTATGTCGCCTATAAGCCAGTTGATGTCGGCGGTTGAAGTTGTGTTCTTTGTGTTCTGCATTGCTGTCTCTATGGCTGTTTTGTCTATGTCTACGCCGACAACTGATTTTGCGCCTAGAAAGGCAGCGCCTAAACTTAGCCTTCCTGTGCCGCAGCCTAAATCCAGCACTTTTTTGTCTATGATGTCTCCGAATGTGTAGGCTGCTAAATATAGAACGTTGGCGGCAACTGCCTCGGAAGTTGTGTATTGTTCGAGACTTGCCTTGGGTGAGGGGTGGGGTTTGATTTTGGAGAGAAATCGTTCTAGATCTAGTTTTCGAATAAGCCTTCTTTGATTGTGTTCTCCCATGTTGACTCTCCAGAAATCACCTTGAACTCGTTTGTTGTGAGCATTGGCTTTCTGAATTTGGAAGCGTCGTCTACTGATATTCGGGGGCATGCAGTGTTGATGTAGGCTTCAACTGTGGGAAAACCCAGCATCATTTCAGGCTGGATTTCTCGGAGTGCAAAAACGAGAACGTTTTTGCCCATTTTTTCAAGGGTTTCTTTGATTTTTAACGCTTCTTCTGAACGTTTTTGCCCTGGCTTTAGACTAATTAAGATCCCTACTGTTTTAGCGTTCGCAGTTTCTTGTATGCTTGTCCAGCGCTGCTTTAGGATTTTTTGGGCTTCCTCATCTACCGAGTATGCTGTGTTGCCGTATGGGTCTGCCACCACAGTAGGTTTTGAGGTGGCAAGTGCCACACCTATGGCGTGGAATTTTCCGCCTCCTACAAAAAGGAATGCTTCGACTTCTGAAGCTATCGATTTTACGTTACTGAAGTCACAGCCCATCACTTGTCCTGGATAGTTTAATCTCCTCGCGTCGCCAATAACAACCGCTTTGCCTGCGCGAACTATGCTTTCTCTGACTGTGTCTAGAGTTTGGACATGTTGAATTGTTGTCGCTAAGCCGATTTTGCTGTATTTGGTCAGCAAAGAAAGGGCGTGTGTAACTGCGCCGTCAACGTTAACTATTGATCTTGCCTCGATGTAGACTGTGGGAACTTTTTCGTGTTTTAGCATTTTAGCGTGTCCAAAGTGGATGATTAGGTCAACACCTAACTCTTCGGCTTCTGAAGTTGCAACATCACACGCACCATAACAGGGATCAGCGGAGATTATAGGTAGTGCCCCAGTTTTTTCTACTAACTTTGCCATTCGGTGCGCTTCAGGTTTTAGGCCTTCAGGCAACTGGATAAGGACACGTTTGGCGGAGAGTTTAGTAAGTTCTTGTTTTATGCGTTCTTCTTCAAAATCGAAGAGTTTCATGTGTTTCGCCTTTTTTCTACACTAGCAATAATACTCTTCAGATAGTTGAAAAGAAGGGAAAAAGTTTGCCGTTGAGCGGTTTTTTGAATAGATTTATTCCCATTCCCAGTCGGGAGTAGGTTTCTTTAGGGGTTTTCCCGTTGCTATGGCCGCTTGCTCAGCAAGGCGCTCAAGGATAATTTTTTGTTCAACTGCGGCTACGTTTTGCTTGGTTGCGATGACGGCATCGTTGTTTACGGAGATACTGTCTATTCCTGCGCGGACAAGGAATTCTGCAAAATCAGGCAGGTTAGATGGACCTTCGCCGCATATGGAAACGGTGCAGCCGTTTTCATGAGCTACCTTGATGAGATGTGCGATTATTCTTTTGACGGCAGGGTCACGTTCGTCGAAGTAGCCCATTTGTCCTAGGCGTTCAGAGTCGCGGTCGATCATTAGGATACCTTGTGTCAGGTCGTTTGAACCTATGCTGAAGCCGTCGACGAGTTTGCTGAATTCGTCTGCCATAATTACTATGCTGGGTGTTTCTGCCATGAACCATATCTTGAAGTCATGACTGCGTTCTAGACCCTCTTCTTTCATTATCTCCAATACTTTCTTGGCTTCCCAGAGAGTGCGGATCATAGGTAGCATAACCCAGACGTTTTTGAGACCCCATTCTGTGCGGCATTTCTTGATTGCGCGGCATTCAAGTCTGAAGGCGTCGATGTACCATTTGCTTATGTAGCGGCTGCATCCTCTCCAGCCCAGCATAGGGTTCTCTTCAACAATTTCGTATTTTTCGCCGCCTTTCAAGTTACGGTATTCATTGGTTTTGAAGTCGCTGAACCTGACAACTACTGGCCGCGGTTGGATTGCCCGGGCTACTGTAGCAACGCCTTCGGCGAATTTGTCAATGAGTTTCTGGCTTTGACCTGTCTCTAAAAGGTATAGTGGATGTTCACCAATGTAGTCGGCGAAAATGAATTCTGTACGCATTAAACCGATGCCTTGGAAAGGCAGATGCTTGTACTGCTCGATCATGTCGGGGATTGCTAGGTTCATGTAAATTTTTGTTGCTGTAACAGGGGCAGATTCTGCTTGCATTACCACTGCGCCGCTTATTGCAGTCTGGGAATTAGCTGCTGGTTGTGCAGCTTGGGCTAGGATGCCTTCGTAGACGACGCCGTTTCTGGAGTCAACTGTGTACTCTTTGCCTGTTTTCATTACTTGGGTGGCGGTTTCTGTGCCTACAACGCAGGGTATATTAAGTTCTCGGCTTACGATTGCGGCGTGCGAGGTGATTCCGCCTTTGTCTGTGACTATGGCGCTGGCGATTTTCATGAAGGGGACAAAGTCAGGGTTAGTCATGTCGGTAACTAGGATGTCGCCTTTTTTCATTCTTTCTTGGGCGTCTTCAGGGGATAACACAACTTTGGCTGAGCCTACACCATAACCTCGTCTACCAGCAGAAATGCCTTTAACTACAACTTTGGCTTCGCTGGTTACTTTTTCTTCAGGAGCAAATTCTTCCGAAGGTTTAGAGCCCCATACCGTTTCAGGGCGAGCTTGGACAATGAACATGTTCTGTGGAAAAGGTAAGTCTTGGTCTATCGCCCACTCGATATCCATGGGTTTACCGTAGTGTTTTTCAATGCGTTTGGCGATTTCTGCAAGTTTCAAAACTTCCTCGTCAGTGACACAAGGAGCTTTCTGTTTTTCTTCAGGCACATCTAGATGGACAGTTTTCCCTGTCTTGGGGTCGCGTATATACTGTATGGTTTTCTTGGCCATACGTCGCTCCTTTATAGTAAGGGTGTTTTTGTCAACAATGTAGTCATCAGGGTTGACTGCTCCTGAGACGACTGATTCGCCTAAACCATAGTTGCCTTCAATTACTATTTCTCCACGGTTTCCCGTTACAGGGTTAATTGTGAACATAACACCCGCTGCACGGGAGTTAACCATTTTCTGAACGCCTACGCTGATGAAGACTTTTTCGTGAGCAAATCCTTTCTCGTTACGGTAGAAAATAGCACGGGGAGTGAAAAGGCTTGACCAGCACTTCATGACTTTGTCGAGAAGATCCTCGACGCCTTTGACGTTTAGATAGGTTTCCTGTTGTCCAGCAAAGGAGGCATCGGGAAGGTCCTCGGCGGTTGCGCTGGATCGTACGGCTACAAAGGTGTCTTTCAAGTTAAGTCGCTTGTCAAGTTCCTTGTATGCGGAAATTATAGCGGTTTCAATGTCTTTAGGCATCTTGGATTTTTCGATCAACACACGGATCTTCTTTGAAGCAGCATCATACTGTTTGGGGTCATTCTTGTCTGCGATGACTTCGTTGATAACTTTGTAAACTTTTTCGGTTAATTTTGTTTCTTCCAGAAAACGTTCATATGCATAAGCCGTTACGGCAAAGCCAGGAGGAACAGGTAATCCTGCGTTAATCATTTCTCCGAGGCTAGCGTTTTTGCCGCCCACAGAAGGAATATCGGTCACTCGGATATTTTCAAACCAACTAACTAATTCTTTTTTGGCTTCGTTCAAACCGCTTCCACCTTACCGGCTGCATCGTTGGTTTCGAGTTTCTCAACCACTATTCTGCAGGGGATAGGGAGTTTTGCGGTTCCACGTTTCAAAGCTTCTTTGCCTGTTTCGAGGGCAGCAGCCTTTACTCGTACAATCATGAGGGGTTGACCGGGTTCCACGCGGGCGGCTGTGCCGATTGTTCTTCCGAAAGAGCGGCGCATACCTTGCTGGAGGCGGTCGGCATGTGCGCCGAAAATCATTTTGTTTTCTCGAAGAATAACGTGTGGATAAGGAAGAACCTGCATGTAATAATCGTTTACCAGCTTGTCCATGAGGACACGGTTTACTGCTACGCGGCTGGCTTCTAAGGCTACATGGCGGATTTGGGTTCTTTGTAGAGCAATAAGTTTGAGTTCATAGTCAAAGGTGGATCTGGTATCGCCCATTGTGAATTTTACAATTTTTGGCGGTGGAAAACCTTTAACATATTCTTTTCGGGTGTAAGCTTGCCCCTTGACAGGACCGTAATTACGTGCCTTCATTTCATAATCCCGTTTTAGGGATACTTTCAAGCGATATTTAAACGATTTGTAACTTTGCTTAAAGAAAAAAGTTCCATTTCAGTAAATTGCATAAAGCATAAGATAGGGCGGGTGCTAATAGAAGCGTGCAAAAGCGTCAATTGTTCTTCTTTAGGTTTATTAATTTGTTTTGTGGAATAATTGCAGCACGTAAGGAAAAGAGGAAGCTGAATGAGCCACGAGCCACGACCTGACTGGGACAGGTATTTTTTGGATCTTTGTGAAGCAGTTTCCAAGCGAGCTACATGCGATAGAGGAAGAAATGGTTGTGTTATAGTCAAAGACAAAAGGATAATGACCACTGGTTACGTGGGGTCTCCAGCTGGGTTACCTCACTGCGACGACGCGGGACATGATTTGCGTAAAGTTATGGACTTCAATGGCAACGTATCCCAGCACTGCGTACGCACTTTGCACGCTGAGCAAAACGCCATTATTCAGGCGGCTAGATTTGGCATACCCTTGGAAGGCGCCACATTGTATTGTAAAATGACGCCGTGTAGAACCTGTGCTATGATGATAATTAATGCAGGAATCAAGCGTGTGGTCTGTGAAAAACACTACCACGCCGACAAAGATACGTTGGAGATGTTCCAGCAGGCATGCATTGAACTGGTCGTTATGAGTGATGAAGTCATGAAGTATGATAAACAGTAGGCGCTAAAACGCTTTTTATTTTTGTTTTTGGAATATGTGGATTTCGCGTCCGATTTTGTGGTGTTCATCCACGTCAATAAACTGAGCCATCTCTTTTAGTGAGGGAGCGTCGCTGCTGTCTTCTGTGAAAAGCACACTTTGTAGTGGCTTAACAATTTGGAAACCGGCTTTAAGCGCCATGTCTTGCAGGTTCATGGTTACGGGTTTGCCGCTGCGGGTTTTAACGAAGGGAGCCACAATAGTCAGAAAACCGTTTTCTCGGAGGACTTCGTAGGCCTCACTTAGAAAGTCGTCGAAAAGCGGTTTGAGGTTGCTTACTAGTTTGGTGGCGTAGGTTTGCGTGGCAACTTGCCGGAGTGCAGGACCCAAATCTGGTTCTGTGGCTATGCAGTCAATTGGTTCGCGAAGTTTGCTTGTTAGTCGCCGTGCATCGCCTTGGAGAACAGCGAAACTGGCATCTTTTAATGAGTATTCACGTGTTATCCACGTTAAGTTTCGTTGGGCGGCATCAACACACCACCGGTTCGAATCTATGCCGATTACTTTGGCGCTGGTCAAGAGGGCTTCCTGTAGGATGGTGCCTACGCCACAGAAGGGGTCGAGGAAAACTTTGCCGGATGTGCAATGTGACAGATTAACCATTATTTTTGCTATCCGTGGGGGGATGGCAAAGATTTTGCGTTGTACAGGTTTTTCGACGTCGCGTTTCTGGAACTCAAACGGATTGTGTACTGCAAGAGTAGTTCCTATGTAAGCGTGGTGTTTGCCTATGCAAATCAAGATCTCAGCTTTATCTTCAACTAGGCCCTTCTTTAGAACTTCCACTGGTGTTAACTGCGGGTGTCCTCTGCTCCTTGGGAAACCCATAAACCGTGCTTTTTTGCCTTGGGCTTTCAATTCGTCTTTGAGGCTACTGCCCAGAAACCGGTGAATTGTGTTAGCTGCCTTGTTAAATGAGAACTGGGTCTCGGCCCAATAGACGCTGACTCCGAAAACTGTTTTGCCCGAGGAGGCAGGAGGTATATTGTCAGCCAACGAGTTCAGAGGCAAGTTGTTTTTGAGTTGAAGTTTGGCTTGCTTGTCTTCTTTGATGAACGCGTCTACTAATTGTTGTGTAGGAACAAACGTGGCGACTTTGGAAAGTTTCAGGGTTCCGCCTAGGGCATCAATTATCGAAGGGGTCAGCGGCGTTTCTGTTTTAACAGTGAAGAATGCACGTGAGATTTCGTGTACTTCAAAGGGGGATTTGTGAGATTGCAAAAAGGATGTTAGCTCTGCTAAAGACAGTTTCCAGTTTTTGCCACAAACGAAACAGTAAAGATTCTCAGCAGCGTAGAGCATGAGGGCACACCTATAGGGATTGTTTCCGCTGAATTTGAGAGTAACGGTTTGACCTGCAATAAAGGGTTAAATTTAGGCAGCTCCAATCACATGTGGGAATCTGGAAAATATGTCAACCACAACTGAGAAAGTCGCTGGTGCCCTCTATAGGTCGGGCTGTATAAAATTTGGCACATTCAAAATTAAATCGGGTGCCACAAGCCCCTACTACATTGATCTTGCACGTTTACTTGCTGCGCCGCAGGAGCTCTGCATAGTTGCCGATGCTGCAGCAGAACAAATCAAAATGCTTATGGCTAAGGAAAAAATAGATAAACTAGCCTCAATAGAACTCAAAGGGGCACTGATTTTACCCAGCATAGGGTGTCGCCTAAATCTTCCATGTGTTGTTGTTCGGAAAGAAGAGAAAGCCTACGGGGTTACAGGCAGAACCGCAGGCGCCGACGTAGCCAAAGGGGATTACGTGTTATTTTTCGATGACGTTGTCAGTGAAGGTTTATCCAAAGTGGAGGGTATAAAGCCCCTGCAGGAGTTGGGCGCTCACGTGAAGCACCTGATGGTGGTGGTTAATAGAGAGCAAGGAGGCAAAGAAACCTTGGAAAAAGCAGGTTACCAAGTGCACGCGCTAGCAAAAGTCTCCGATGTGGTGTCTTGCCTCTATCACAACAAGAATATATCTAAAGAGCAATCAGAAGTTGTGTTAAACTACATAAAAAAGGAAGCTTCAGGTGTGTCCTAAAGGTTGAGCCTCCAGAGGGCTCAGTTTTTTGGAACTGAAAACGTTTTATGACAGCAGGCAATTCTTTCTATTCAGCCGGGGTGGCGGAGTGGTTATCGCGCTGGCCTCGAGATCCAACGTTGCACAAAGGGGCTGTGTGCTAAACACAGACAAGCCAGCCAGTGGGCCTTTGGCTCGCAGGGGTTCGAGTCCCTTCCCCGGCGCCACCAACATGGAATTGCGATATGCAGAAGCCACTCAACAGTGACTCAGCACAAAAATCAACAAAATCTACTACCGCAAAATGACAAACAAGTGGGCAAGCCACAGCCAAAACAACAACCTAACCATCAACACCTTAACAAAATACTTGCCCAACGACCTGATCGAGTACATCGTCTACCACGAAACAGCCCACAACATAGAAAGAAAACATAATGAAAAATTCTGGCACCTCATAGCCAAAAAATTCCCAGACTACCAAAACAAAGAAAAAAGCCTGCTAACCTACTGCTGGTTCCTTACCCAACGACTACCAACTCGCTGAAACCAAAATAAGATGACAAAAGATGAATCAGGCAACCTCGTTTTCTCTGAAAAAGCCACAAAATACTTCACAGTAGCATACTTAGAATGCGAAAAAACAGAGAGACTAAGAATAGAACTAAGACGCCTCCTCAAGCGGCTCCCAAAAAGAAACAGTACCCTCCAAGCAGAAACGAATTGAAATTCTCGAAGATGAATAACTACTGCAGTAATCTCCGCTGTACCTTAGTTTTGGTTGCCGTTCTTAAGTAATTTTTCCTCCAAGACAAGCAAGCATTTGCTCGACAGTGATTATCTTGATTCCTTCAAAATACCTTAGGGCTAAGAGGTGGCTATCTCCAGTAACAATCATATCAGCGCTCCCATCATAGGCTGTCTCAATAACCATGTTGTCTTTAGGATCATCTTCAACTACCTTGAGTTTTGACGCCGCATTCACAATTTCGGCAGTTTGCATTAAAGCAATAATGATCCTACTAATTTCATCTTCGCTGGTTTTGAATTTTGGCCTACGAAGGACAATCCCAAGCTCCTTCAAAATCAACTCAGAAGTAACAATGGAAAACTGCTTAGATATGCCTATCCTCAAGAGCTCTCTTGGTTTGCCATCAGAAATAACAGCGCTCACCAAAACGTTGGTGTCAAGCACAACTCGAAGCATCAAATCATCTATCTACTTTTCTGGTTTCTTCTATTTCTTTCTGAATTTCCTTATCGGAAAGCTTGAGTCCTTTTTTGTCCATCTGCTTGAAGATGTCGTCCCACTCTTTCTTTAAGTCAGGGAGCTCAAGTTTCTTCATTATCACCGTGTCGCCTCTGCCGTAAACCAGAAACTTCGTCTTTGGCTTTATCCCAAGCTCTTTTCGTATAGACTGAGGAATAACTACTTGCCCTTTTTCGCTGATTGTTGTTACTTCTGGTTCTGCTGTCATATTCATCAGTAAGAATATTTTACTTTCCTACTTTTAAATACTTCCTCCTGAAGATCCCTTTATTGAGAAAGTATTCCTCTTGGTCAGGGTTAAGAGTATTCTTTGCTGGATTAGTTATTATCTGACCTAACTCATAGACCCAGCTTTCTGCCCTGAACCAAAAATTGCAACTAAGTCGTTTTTATGAATTAATTTAACGTGTTGACTTATCAGCCACTGTTCAGGTTCTCTTGTTTCTTTGATTCTATCAAACCAGTTGTATATTGAGGGGTTAAACTGAAAAAGCCAATGCTTGAGTTGCGGTCTGATGCTAAGCAGCGTCCCACAGTCTGTGCAGAAAGAGCTGTTCTTACTGCTCAACGATACTAATTTTCCGCATTTTCTACATTCGTACTCTATCTTTGCCACGTAGCTTCCTCTTCATTGACAGAAATAATTCAAAGTCAGTCCAATTTAGCGTTTGAGTATTTTGCGCTTTTTGCCCTTTTAGTATTTCCTTTTGGATAGGCGGTATTAGCGAACTGAACCCGAGGGCATGGCTCAGTTATTTTCCGACCAAAACAGTTAAGTTGTACTTCATAAGAGTGTACTACATGGAGTTGAAGTTGAACTTGGAGGAAGTTCTAGTAACACGTAAAGGGCAAATCACCGTCCCGATAGCCTTACGGCGCAAATACAAAATAGAAAAAGGTACAAAGATAAAGGTTGAAGAAGCCGGTGCAAGTATAGTTCTAAAAGTTATACCAAAAATTGAAGACCTCGCCGGTATAGATGGGGGAAAAATTTCAGTTGAAAAAGCCTTCGAAATGCTAGATAAGATGAGAGCTGAAGATCGATATTAAATGAAAGTAGCCCTCGATACAAGATTCCTCATAGCGCATTTTTTAGCTCAAGACGAGGTTACCAAAAAGCAGACAAGAAAGACTTTGGAGCATTTACAAAATGGGGCGAACTCCGGTATTGTTCCCTCAATTGTGATTCATGAATTTTACAAGTTTGTTCTTGAAACCTACGGAGAAGACACCGCAGACATTAGAGTTAATACTATTTTATCATCCAGACTACAAACTGTTAACCTCGATCCAGTCATCGGCATAGAAGCCGCAAAGCTCCTCTGTAAATACGCCGAATTGCCAACAGCAGATGCCATCATAGCAGCAACTGCAATTGCAACCTCCTGCGACTACGTTTTAACAGACGATAAACACATAAAACAAATTAAAGAAACAAAAACAAGATGGATTTAAGCCAACTAAGCAAACTGCCAACTAACGGTGGGCACCAACAAATTACGTCTAGTAAAACAAGACACTTGGATTAAACAGAAAAAAGGGCATAATTGCGAAGAATGTTTCGAGAGGCGATATCAACTTGCCTGCGAGTGCTCGAGTTCCCTTCCCCAGCGCCATCAAAATTTTGCTTTTTAGTTGTTATTTTATATTTCGAGTTTTCAAGAACCGTTTCTTATTAACAAAGGCGGCGGCACCTAAAATCACGGGCAACATGACAGCCACGGTTATACCTGCTGGAAATTCTGGAATACTATTAGTGGGATCAACAGAGTTTGATAATAAAGAGGGTGATCTGATTGTTGGGTGGGGAGTTGGCGAAGACGGAGAGGGGGATGTCGATCCTCGGGTGTTAACTTGGTAGACTTCGATTATGTTCACTTCATTAATCGAGCGCTTATCCTGAATTGCAAAGATACAGCGAGATACATTTGAATTAATCCATCCAACTTGCTTCTGCTCTCTCTTGGAAGAATATCGTAGAGTTTTGTACCGTTACCGTCAAGAACTGCCCCGTTAGCAGGGAATATTAATTTGCCGCCACCTGAAAAACGCATATACGTGAGGTCTTAATAGAAACGTCATAGCGCAGTATCAGTAAGGTCAAACATTGTTAACAGGCTCCCCCCACTATTATTTTAGTCCCTACAGGTGAAAAAATACAGGCGGAAAAGCCATTGCGCATGTCTGTTTTAAACTTGAAATGTTGGGATTAAACTTTCAGATCTTCCCAAAAAAAGTTTGCATTTATGCCTTACACAACTCTAACACAAGATAAAGACTATAAGATGAAAAGGCTTAGGTTGTTTTAAGGTGAAAAATGAAAGAGTCTTGGAAGATCCTTGCTCTGGTAACTTTCATGTCCTTTGCTTTTTTCTTAGCTAGTGAAGTTTACCCTACGATAATTCAGCAAGTCAGAATCGAATTTGGATTATCCTATGTTGATGCAGCCTTGCCAATGGCTATTTCAGATTTTTCTGGAATTTTTCTGCCTTTGTTAACAGGGATTTTTGTTTTAAGGTGGGGCTCAAGGAGAGTTGGTGCTTTGGGCATTTTTTTAAGCGTAAGCGGTGGTATAATTGCTTGTTCGGCTATTTCTTTTGGTTGGTTGATTTTAGGACGCTTTTTGCTAGGAACAGGTGGAATATTGATGCTTGTTTTTTCTTTCTCGACGATTTCAGAATTTTTCTCAAAAGAAAATATCGGTATTGCAATGGGAATCAAATCCTTAGGCATGCCCTTCGCAACCCTAATTGCGTTCAATTTGTTGCCTTTACTGTTAATTAATAATAGCTGGAGAACTGAAATCGCAGTTTCCACGATCCCCCTTTTCTTTTGTGCACTTTGGTTTTTTTTCTTTTTCAGAACAACCCCTTCGGCTATGAATCAGAACGTGGAGTTAAACTGTCTATATAATAGAAAGATGTGGAAAGTGGGTTTAGTTCACTGTTTTCATTGTATGGCATTCATCTCTTACATTACGTGGGCGGGAGCTTTTTTTGTGGAAAAGTCAGTTCCATATAATTTGGCTTTTCTTCTATCAAGTCTTACAATGGTAATAACAATTCCTTTAAGCCCCGTTTTTGGTGCTCTCTCAGATAAAAGTGGCGATAGGAAAAAATTTATCGCATCTGCCTTATTGTTGAGAATAATAGCTTTTGCAGCGATTCCGTTTGTTACGTTTCCACTTCTACTAGTTCCTGTAACTCTTTTATGCCTCTCTTCTTTTATAACCCCGCAAATTTTTGCTCTATCTGCCGATATTTGCTCTAAGAACATGTCCGGTATAGGTTTTGGGATTTTGTTAACTTGTGAGTCCATAGGTAGTTTCTCAGGACCTCTGATAGCAGGTTATCTCAAGGACTTATTCCCTAGTGGATACCCCAGTTTCTTTTCAATGTCTTTGTTCAGCATTGTAGCACTGTTTTCTTTGCTCACATTGAGGGGCAGGTAAAAGTAAATAGACCTTAGTCTTTATTTTTGTTGAAAAGTATATCTTTTCTTGGTGATTTTTGGTAGTTTTCAGTCGATTGCTGTTCCTCTTATTCTGAAATTGATCAATTTATAAAGCAGTAAGCTACTACTGGACCTGACCTGAACGATTTGAATAGTATGATTCAAGACGAAAAAAGGCTTGGTGCCAGCGAGGTTAACCCCAGCACTGCCCACTGACTCATGCAGCGAAAAAACCATAAAAATGAGTTGGCCACACCTCTAATAATTACTGCTTTCGATAATCTTTTAAGTCTCCCATCTATAAGAAAACATGGAAGTGCATTTGCACGAAAAGTAAAAAAGTCAATTCGGATAATTTTGTAGATTTGTTGCAGGACCTCGGCTTAACTCAGAGGGAAGCATTAGTTTATTCTGTAGTCGCCCGAGCAGGTTCATTATCTGTTTCTGATATTTCAAGGCTATTGGACATCAGACGTGAGTACGTTTATAGGTCTTTACCTCCTTTACTCAAAAACGGTTTGCTTCAAATATGTATTGGATCGGCAATGCGATTAAAGGCAGTTCCATTTAACGTGGCTTATAGCATACTCTTAAAAAAAGAGCAAGACAGAATTGACTTTATTTATAAGAAGATCCGTTTTCTGCAAAAACAAAGTGTTAAAAGCCTTCAGCCATTAAAAGAAAGCAAAGACTACTTTGTCTTGGTGGAAGGAAAAAACGCAATTATAGCTAAATGTACTGAATTGATTAACAAAGCCCAAAACTCAATAGACCTAATAACTTCTGTGCAAAAACTGTTTTTCACCACAAATGTATTTAATGAGGATTTTAGGGAAGCTGCTAAAAGAGGCGTAAAAACACGAATAATAACTTACGGTTACAGCGAAGTGACGCAAATAATCAAGGTTCAAAAAGAGCTAGATACTATAAACAAATCTATTGAATTGAGATACCTTGAGAAAGCGCCGTGTCAATTCTGCATCTACGATAAAAGAGAAGTTTTTATGCCCGTATATCTTAAAACAGAGTCTTTTGGAACAGTTCCAACTCTTTGGTCGGCTAGTCCCTTGCTACTGGCGGTTTACAACAAAGTCTTTGAGAACTTTTGGGAAGATTCCGAAAAAATCAAAATCAACAACAGCAGAAGACAGGTTAAGGAAGAGGCAACACTTATCTAGAAAAAGTTGTTCAAATTAACCAAACTTTTATCTTAATTGCTTGTGAGGCTGCTTTTGTCTAATTAGTTAATTAGTGCTCAGCCCCTTTAAAGCATTAATTAATTTTTAGCGGTTCGCTCTTATACGCCCATTCAAACGGCTTGGCAGTTTCATCGTACTCGATGAAAGCAAAAAGTTGCTTAATCAAATCCAAGGTACAGATTCAAAGGCTTGCTTGGACAAAAGCTACCTTGACAAAATACTAAACCACAACGCCGTCTGATTGAGCCACAACGTATGAGTCGGAGTAAAATGTAAATGAACAGGTCTATGCATCTCAACCACTGCCTAGCCTTCACAGTTTTGTGAGCGCTAAAATTATCCGTAACAATATGTAGCCTCCTTGTCATGCCCCACTTCTCGTAGACTTCGCTTAGAAAATCCAGAAATTCGTGTATATTTTTCTCTTCTGCTTTAGCAAACACTTCACCTTCATGAACCTTCAGCGCGGCATAAAGTGCCAAAACGCTATGACGCATATAGCCAAATTCTCGCCTCTCAACGTGACCAGGTATCATAGGAAGATTCTTATTAGTGGGCGAATTGGCTTGCAGGCATGTCTTTTCATCTAAGCACACGATAAAGGAATTCTTGTGCGGACTAAAATACAAGCCAACAATGTATTGCTTGGATTCAAGCGCGTCATTGCTAAAGAGCTACATCTTGAACTGGTGTGGCTTTAAGTCAAGCTCATGCATGATTCTGTGCAGTTGGGATTTGCTTATGCCAGCTTTTTCTGCTAACTCTCGCAGTGGCCAACTGCTTTTAGTGAGGGAGATTTACATGCGATGTTAATGATATTGAACCTTTCATCATGTCCATACTTTACGGTGCCGGCTCTTGGAAGATCTTTTAGGCCTGTCGATTTCGTATTTAGCGGATCGGTTCGCCAATGAGAGATAGCTACGACTGATAGGCCAACCTTTGTGCTATCTGCTTGTTGTTTTTCTTTCTAATGCAATAGAATGGCGTTAATTTTTTGCATAAAACGGTATTGTGTCGTTGGTTTGATGTTTGTCTCAAAATGCTTTCTTTGCTCTTTGCTGCGAACTATATGAGTAAAGGGGCGCATTCAAGCTTATAGTGCACCAATTAATTAATAAAACTTTTAGTGAGACAAGCTATTAGTTACTACAATTAATAATAACAAAGATTCTTAAATTTTTTTTAATTCCTCTAAGGATTGAGGATAAAAAGATGAAAAAACTACCCAAGATTGCTACAATAATCTTGCTATTATCAATACTGGAGACAACAATCTACGTTGGCACAGCAACATCGGAAGTAGCAAAATATGCAGAACGGCCCAGCATCCCTGTACCCGGATGGAGCAGAACTGGGCTTCCTTCAAATTGGCTTTCAACAGGATTCACTTCAGGAGGATATAACAGTTCAGGAGGCAACTTCAACCCATTTAGCGTCGCTCCAAACACACCCCACATACTATGGCAACATCGGAAATTTATGGGTGGTCTCGCTGGAGGAGCAACAGATGCCTCAATACGTTGCATGTCTAGTCCGCCAATCGCTATAAACGACAGAGTTTTCTATGTTTATGGACAAAGTAGATTCAACAGAACAGCTGGAAATCCGACACAATACGCCGATGGTAGCGGTACAATTTATGCTATTGACCAATTTACTGGAGAGGTAATCTATGCTGAGCCTATAAATGGACCAACCGCGTTTATATGGGGGATCTGTGCAAGTATCGATACATCAAGTCCAACTTCTTCAACTGGTGCAACCATTTACTTACCGTCTGCTGACTCGCTTTATCTAATAGACGCATGGAATGGAAGAACTGCTGCACGATTGCAGGCAAATTGCACAGGGCAAGGCTATTGTGCACCCTACTACTACAAGAATTACGTTTACTTCAGCAATTTTGATGATGCCCAAGGTTTAAGAACAATATATTGTGTGTACGTAGGTTCAGGCAACTACGGAATTAACTCACCAACAACAAAACTGAGCCCAACGTGGACAAAGCAGGGAAGAGGGATTTCTGTTGTTGGCGTCATGGATGACATAGCAGTAATGGCAACCGCCGTTGCACCGAGAAATTTAATGGGACTGAATTACTCAACAGGTGAAGTGTTATGGGAAACTCCAATCGATGTCGCAATGTATGGAGGTAGCTTAGGAAACGGGAAGGTCTACCGCTCTTTCGCAGACGGGTACATTCGAGCTTTTGACTTGCAGACAGGAAAAGAACTCTGGCAAAGCTCAGAAAAAGCTGGACAATACTGGGGCTACGGTTTTGCTCTTGCATACAATAAGGTTTACGCCGGCAACTATGACGGCTATCTGTACTGCTTCGAAGAGAGCACTGGCAAACTTTTATGGAAATACTATTCTGGTGACTGCTCTGAAGAACCTTATAAATCTCTCTACGGTACTTGGCCATTCCATCAAGCTCCAGTTGTCGCTGATGGAAAAGTGTATGTTGTAACAGGCGATCACACACCGAAGCAAGTTTTAATGCAAGGCGAACGGCTCATCTGTCTTAATGCTGAAACAGGAGAAGCTTTATGGGATTTCCCTGTGGCGGGTTCATCAGAAGGCACTAATTGTGCTATCGCAAATGGTCTGCTATTTTCACCCGACTATTATACAGGATTTTTGCGAGCCTTCGGCAAGGGTCCTACAAAAGTAGACATTGTGGTTTCTGACACGCGTGTCAACAAAGGTGACTACACATGGATAAGCGGTAAAGTTGTTGACCAGTCACCTGCTCAGAAAGACACTCCTTGCGTTTCTGAAGAGTCGATGGAGTCATGGATGAAGTATTTGCACGGTGGTATGCCAATGCCTCTGCAAATCTCAGGTGTACCCGTTAAACTCAGCTTTGTGGGTGCAGATGGATCACAGGGTGACATAACGACAGTGACAACAGATGGTTATACTGGCGAGTTTAGCTTCAAGTGGACGCCGCCAAACGAGACATTCTATAAGATAATAGCTACATTCGAAGGCGCTGAATCATATGACCCTTCGTCTGGCTCAACCTACTTATCTGTTGGTCCAGCAGCATCACCTACTCCTTCAGTGACGCCGGCACTTACGTTAACGCCAACCGCTACTCCAACTACGACGGCTTCGCCTTCTATTGTTCAAACTACGCTAGCCACAGGCATCGGCACTGAAGTATACATAGCCATCGCGTTAATCGTCATCATCATTACAGCGTCAGCAGTAGCATTACTCCAACGAAAACGCAAATAAACACAAAAAACCAAATAATTTTTCTCCTTCCTTTTTTGGAGAACTGATTTAGAGAGAAGCAAGGCTGAGTGGGCTATGGCGGCTCAACCTCTTGAAGCTGTAGCAGCAGAACTGGAGGTTTTCATTTTTATCTCTCCGAAATCTCTCCAAGAATCCTTCCAGCCGACCAGAGCCCCAGCAAAC
>CAZOPV010000006.1:0-108982 GCA_964582085.1 uncultured Candidatus Bathyarchaeia archaeon
AAGGCGTTGGGTTGTAGTAATTTATCAGGGTGTTTGATGGCTCTGGCTAATCCTGATTTGGTTTCCGCGGTTAAGTTGGGTATGTTGGAGTGGCATGTTTTTTGTTGGGTAGAAGAAAAATTGGTGTTTTTCCGAAAAAAAGGGCGGTTTTTTCTTCTTTTGGGGCGTGCTTTTTGCGTGGTGGGGTTTAGGAGGGTTTTCTTTTTTGCTTGTTGTTTTTGGAATTGAAAGAGCAGTAGCGCTGCAGATTTTTTAATTGTTGTTCTGCTCGGCTGTTGGAGGGCTAGCGTTTAGGATAGTTTACATTAGGTCTCCGAATGTGGTGTCGGGTTCTTCGGTTAGCTGGTTGTCCCAGCATTCCCAGCACATGCCGTCGTAGTTGAGGTGTTCTTGCTGGGTGATTTCTTTTCCGCAGACTTCATAATCATCACTTGTAGCGTTTTTCACATTTCAATTCAGAACAACTGGATTTTCCATGTGAAAGTTTAAGCTGGCAAAAACAGGGTTTCACTTACACATGTGAACGTTGCATGCAGAAAAGCAACTGAAAAAAACTCGTATAAACGAACTAAGTCTGCTGCTGGTTCGGACTAGCCCAGAACAGGGGCTGCCTTTATGCTTCTCTTTTTGCTTCGAACAAGCAGTAAGCGTCGCCCTTAGCTATGCACTTTATTTCTTCCACTTTAATCTCTGCGTTTAGAATTATTTTCAGGTAGCCCGCAATTATGCCGCGGATAAAGTGGCTGTAAGGCTTCACAATGCCTTCAGGAGTCAAATGGCACTCAAAACTATTATGCACACGTATTAAGCCATAAGGCGGATTAACCGTTAACGCCTCTATACTCATTTGCCCAAAACCCAAGGCGCCAAAAATGGGAATGCCCACTGCCTTGCATATCTGCAGATTATCTAACAGCGCGATTCTCCTGCCGATAGCTCAGTTGATACGGTGTCTGCCACGAAACCTTCGGCCTGCTGCGGAATTGCCTTAGCAGCTATTATGCCCTTAAGCCCGCGAACCTCCTCTTCCAACATGCACAACGGAGCATTACAGTCAGTCAGGTCAAAAAACGCCAGAAAACTCAGTTCCCCTTCAGCTCATCTTTCGCTGACAGCGTTAGATGCTTAAGCCTCGCGTTGTGTCCGCTGCAAAGATGTAAGGTTTCTCGAAGAACCCCGCGCTGAGCCGTTGAAACAACAAATAAGCCGCCGAGCTTTCTACCAGGCAGATAGAGAAAGCGCCCCATGTCAAAGTGAAACGAGTTTTCCATACCTTTCCCTTCTCACTGTTAAGGGAAAGAGGTTATAATAGACTTGTGAAAGTGAACTCAATTTCAGCTACACTTCAATAATATAGGCAGCAAATTAATCAGGCTTCGCTGAGTAATAATGGCAAGCAGACCAGAAAAGGTAAACCTTCGTCTACAGTAGGAAGCCGCAAACATATAGAGGTTGAATATCTGAAAAACTGTCTGTGCAAAGCACTATATGATATTACTAGGCAAGCTGAACAATACTATCCAAATATGCAGAGTACATCGGACAGCTGAGACCTAAAGCCATAAAGTAATCATTCGCACCCTAATCCACATTTCCGCCCACTTGATATGACATTGAAAGGATTAAATGTGAATATGCTGATTTAGAAATACGGATGCTCATGAGTAGTGAACTTGACACTTTATTCGGAAATCTAAATGCGTGCTATTTTCTTGGTAAACAAAAAACTACTTTTCGACCGTTCTATTCAAAACTGGAAGAGGCAGCAAATAAGTACTTCCAGCCAAACCAAAGTCATGCTGACCAAGACGCGTTTTTCAACAGATTCACTCGTATATGGCTAGATCTCATTCGAAAGTGCCGATATTTTGAGGCGACAAATGTTTGGAATATCGCCTTGAACTTAGCCTTTCAATGGGAACAAAAGAATCAGTCTAACACTATCCACAAGGGAACACCTTACTACTTTTTAGGAGTAACTGCAATTCTCAACAATGAACTTGAACACGGTTTTCTATTCATCCACCAAGCATTGGAAGAAGACAAAAAAGCATTGAAAAATGAGAGCCCACATACTCCCGCATATTCCTTCGTAACATTGGACTATGCAAAGCAAGAACAGTTCTTCAGACCTAAAGTTGAAGAGATTTCCAGCTATCTATCAAAAAGGATTGACAAATATGCAAAATCCAGAAACGGAACTCTGACTATTGACCAATTCAAAACTAAGTTCTTAGAATGCACAGCCCTAAGTGAAGAGGTCTTCCTTTTCGTTTTTATTCTATTTAAACTAAAGTTGATGCTCGAAATAGACGATCGATTAAAACAAAACGTGTTCAGCTCTCTCATCCATGCAAGGCTCCTATTCGATATTTGTTTGGTTCTGGAAAAGGCAATAGAACACAAAAATCCTAATTCGAAACCCGGTTCAAAACTGTTTTTCCCGGCTGAGATTAAATTTCTTTCACAAAAAGCCTCATTGTCCATAAAAGACTCTGTCATAAAACAACTCAGTTCTGATTTCGACACAGACTTTGCCAAAACCATCGATGACATACTGGGGTCGAAACATCCTTTGAAATTGTCAGATATCGAGAATGATTTGGCCATCGCCTATGGCATAAGGAATTTTGTGGCTCATCGAGTTGAAGATCAACCAGTTCTCTACAAGAATCTTGAGGAACTGTCTCAGCGGTTGCTTAATGCCTTGTTCTTTGCCATTGAGAGGCTCTATGATCCATAGTCTTTTAAGCGCTGATTCAACCAGAATAGGTAAACCTTCGTCTGCAACAGAAAACCGCAGACCTTTATCAAGTGGGCAAGCCTTTCAAGGCTGGTTTTCGTCACTTCTTCAGCGTAGGCTCGTTTCTTGCCGAAGGGCATGTGGCAGAAGAAGTATTTCATAAACCGCGTGTGGCAATATTTAATGAACACCTCTCTTATCAACTGTATCTGCTCAGCGCTTAGGCTTTGCAGCTTGCCTAAAACGTATTTCTCGCTACAGAGCAGTCGAATGTTGAAGCCGAGCTTCTGCAGTGTTTCAGCTATGGCTAAGGCTTCTTTCGGCGGAGGCTGCTCAGCCACTTTTCGCATGCCAGCTTTCTCCGCGAACGGGTTATACTTTGCCATGACCGCAGGCAACTCCACGCAGGGCGTTCCCGCTAAGCATAATGTTTCTTGCACAAGCTTGGCGCCTAAGCCTATGGTGCGGTACTTTGGATGCACAACCACACGTCTTCGGAGACACTTTCTGGTTGCTGGGCTTATTTACTGAGGTAATTGCCTTTATTCGTTGCCAAGCAAACCCCTAATTTTATGAACTAAATGATTTGATAAACCAAAGATTATTTAAGAGAGACACGAAGAGATAGCTCTCTATGAAACCTTGTATAGTGTACTTTTCAAGAACAGGAAACACTAAACGCATGGCAGAAGCCATCGCCGACTTAACAAACTCACCCATGTTTGATCTTACCTCCACGGAACCATCAGTTGTGGCAAACTATGACCTCCTTTTCATAGGCACGCCCGTTGAAGGTTTTAGACCAGCAAAAGAAACCATGAAATTCGTTGAGCACTTGCCAAAGGCTGAAGGAAAGAAAACTGTTATATTCTGTACCTATGCCCTCTTTAAAGGAATCACATTCGGAACTTTAGAGAAAGCGCTCACAAACAAAGGCTACAAGTGCATATTGAAAGTTTCAAAGAAAGTCTTAAAACCAAGTAAACCAGCAGATTTTTCACGTTGTATAGAAGAAATTAAAAAAGTCCTAATGACGTAAACTGAGCATCGAGAAGCGGCTTTAGCAATTCTCAAACAAGAAAGTCCATCTGTGAGACAAAATGGCTCATTCATAAACAAACAACCTACAATCCTTATAGTAGCACATTTTTCTGCCACCTTGTAGTCATATAGCGACTCGTTTCTGTACAGCTGAAAATGTGTAAGACGAAGTAATCTCCCCATTAAGCACAATTTCTCAGGCCACCAAAAAACCTGAACTGTTTTCTTTTTTTTAAAAAAAGCTTATAGCTTTGAGCAAACAATATCCCCCGATGTAAAATGTCTCTTGAAGGATTCACTGAGTATAAAGCAAGAGAATTCTGCAACGACGTAAACTGCCCTGTCCAACAAACTCTAAATACGCTGAGAGATAAGCCCGGCGCCTACGAGTTAATCAGGCAAACCTGCCGCACGGCATGCCGATACTCCACATGGCAATTTCACCACTGGCTTATCGAAAAAGGTTATCTAATTGTAAAGCCAAAAGAGACCAGGGAGCGATAAAAATGGACTGGGGCATGAAAAACCGACTATCCCAACTAATCCAAAAAGACGGCAAAGCACTTTTCTTACCTATCGACCACGGATACTTCCAAGGACCAACACACCGTTTAGAAAAACCCGGCGAAACAATCAAGCCAATTTGGCAGTACGCTGACGCCCTCATGCTAACCCGAGGAGTTTTAAGGAACTGCATCGACCCCTCAATTTCCAAACCCATAATCCTAAGAGTCTCAGGAGCCACCACTGTTGTCGGAGAAGACCTAGCTAATGAAAACCTAGTAACCTCCGTCCAAGAAATCATACGCCTCAACGCAAGCGCCGCTTCTATGTCAGTGTTCATCGGCAGCAAATACGAACACCAAACCCTCTCTAACCTCGCAAAACTTGTAGACCAATGCGAAGATTACGGCATCCCAGTCATGGCAGTCACCGCCGTCGGCAGAGAACTGGAAAAACGCGAAGCCCGCTTCCTAGCCCTAAGCTGCAGAGTAGCCGCAGAACTCGGCGCACGCGTGGTAAAAACATACTACTGCAAAGAAAAATTTGAAAAAGTTGTAGACGGCTGTCCCGTGCCCGTGGTCATTGCAGGTGGACCCAAAACAGAGACCCAGCAAGAAGTCTTCGACTTCGTTTACGACGGCATCCAAAAAGGCGCAATAGGCGTAAACTTGGGCAGAAACATATGGCAGACCGAACATCCAGTAGCAGCTATACGAGCCATACGCGCAATTATCCACGAAAACTTAGATGCCAAAGAAGCCAACAACCTCTACGAACAAATAAAAGCTGAAAAACCATAACTTTCCTCTTTTTGTTTTGGTGATTCTGTGCTTGTAGCCATGTACTACAACAACAACGACGTCCGAATACAGGAAATGCCAACACCCAAAATAAGCGATGACGAGTTGCTGTTGAAAGTTATGGCTTCGGGAATATGCGGAAGCGATGTAACCGAATGGTACCGTGTCCCCAAAGCACCTAAAGTTTTAGGTCACGAAGCCACAGGAGTAATCGCCCAAGTTGGCAAAAACGTTAACAAGTATAAAGTTGGCGACAGGATTTTTGTTTCACATCATGTACCCTGCAACAAATGCCGCTACTGCTTAAAGGGGAATCATACTGCTTGCGAAACATTGCACACCACAAATTATTATCCAGGCGGCTTTGCCCAATTCATACGAGTGCCAAAAATCAACATTGAAAACGGCGTATACAAACTTCCAGACGATATGTCCTTTGAGGAAGGCACATTCATCGAACCTCTAGCCTGCGTCATTCGAGGACAACGACTTGCAGCCATAAAAAAAGATGAGACAGTGCTAATAATAGGCGGTGGACTAGCCGGCATATTGCATACCCAACTTGCGAAAATTAAAGGCATAACCAACATCGTTGTAGTAGATGTAAACCCCTCTAGATTAAAATTAGCCGAAAAATTTGGAGCTAACCACGTGATCTCCGCAAAAGAAAACTTGCCGCAAAAACTCAAAGAAGTAAACAGTAACCGATTAGCTGATCAAGTGATAGTCTGTAGCGGCGCAACAGCCGCATCACTAAACGCCTTAAGTTGCGTAGACAAGGGTGGAAATATCCTCTTTTTCGCCGTGCCAGACCCTACTGTGAAAATTCCTGTTCCAATAACCGAGTTTTGGAGAAACGAAATAACCCTAAAAACAAGTTACGGTGCTGCGCCGCAAGACCTGGAAGAATCGCTATCTCTTTTAGCCTCCAAGAAACTGAATGTCCTTGACATGATTACTCATAGACTTAGTCTCCAGCAAGCCGCCGAAGGCTTCAATCTTGTGGCCACGGCAGGTGAATCGCTTAAAGTAATTTTGGAGCCCAACAGAACCTAAATAGTGCTACCTCAAAAATGGCTCTATATTTTTATTTGTTCCAGTAAACTAC
Source organism: uncultured Candidatus Bathyarchaeia archaeon (assembly GCA_964582085.1). GTDB lineage: Archaea > Thermoproteota > Bathyarchaeia > Bathyarchaeales > Bathycorpusculaceae > JADGNF01. The sequence goes on from CAZOPV010000006.1 coordinate 6,197, forward strand.
CGACCCAAATCAAATTTTTCAACCAATTAGTCTAACACCCTACACCTTTAAGTAGCAACAATTATTTATAACCAAATAAGACAATTCACTGTCGAGGAGACTTCTGATGTTGAGCGTTGACAAAGAAGTTCGTGTATCAAAAATTAAAGCAGGCACAGTTATTGATCACATTAACGCGGGTTACGCCTTAGACGTCGTGAAAATTTTAGGAATCACCGGTCACGAACATCAAGTTATGACAATCGCCATTAACGTACCCAGCAAACGCATATACGTCAAAGACCTAGTCAAAATTGAAGGGCGCTTCCTAAACAAACAAGACGTAAACCGCATCGCTCTAGTGGCGCCACGGGCAACTATAAACATAGTCAAAGATTACAAAGTCGTCGAAAAACTAGAAGTCAAACTACCGAGCATCATAGAAGAGATCGTGAAATGTATAAACCCAACCTGCATCAGTAACGCAGGTGAACCCATCAACTCGCGGTTCTACGTGGAAAGCGAAGAGCCCCTTATGCTCAAATGTCACTATTGTGGTTACATTTTAGAGAAAGCTGATGTGCTGCGGCAGTTTCTCGTCTGAAGATTTCAATGAAAAAGCCGCCCTTTTGTCTTTAGAAACTAAATTTTCTGTTAAACGCCAAACCTTGTAGAAAACATCAACGTGGGGACTTCGCCACGTCGCCCGAGCTTAATTCGGCAAAAGCAACTTTCAACAAACGCTTAAAATAACGCTCACTCAAAATTTCACCTTCACAATGGGCATCCAAACTATGCAAAGCTGGGCATTCACTGGTTATTTTAAATGTGTACTTTTCATGCTCAGTTGTCAGTTGGAAGGGATAAAATTTGCAGATCAGCGGTCTATGTGAATATATTTTACATTTGCCGTTTAGGTGAAAAAGGCATTTTTTTGTTACAGAATCTTTCTGCATTTCATATATGTACGGTGATTTGCCTCTAACTGGGTAGGCAAACTTGAGTATCGATTGATGTGTATAGTGTGCGATACGTTGGGCATCTCTTGCTGTAATCAGTATATGCCGCTTTTTTTGCTCGGTATCACCACAGCATATGCCACAGTGATTGCATTTGAAAACAATCTCTTTGGGATACTCAATATTCACTGGTTGTCACGCTGGTATATTTCTATAATCTTCTTGTTGTAGGATAAAAACGCATGGATTTGTTACCTTTTGACTGCTATTTGTGATTCTGAAATCCAGCGTGTACTACAATAAAGAACAAAATTGCACCTCAGGGAAAAGTTGAAGCTAATTTCAGTTTTTCCTTCAGAGTTGCCTGCTTCTATGCCCCTCGCCGTATTGGTATGGTCTATCAAGATTTTTGTTGAGTTTCCACTGAAACATATCATCCATGTTCACATCTGGACACGCTAAGCGACTTGCATCCAAAATATAAAATATTGTATCAATGAGCTCTTCAGCAATTTTCTCCTGACTTTCTCCTTTTTTCCAAGCGTCACTAGCTTCTCCTAACTCAATAAACGCAAAAAGCAGTTTTTTTGGGATATCCTCAGGTTTATTGTAGAAACCTTTGGTTATGACAAGTTTTTCAATTTCTTTTTTCATGTCTTCCAGATGCACTGCGTTTTCCCCCAAATGTTCCAAAGTTTCTCGTTCGGGAAACTATCATCCCTTATATAAGGTTGAGGTTAATTGCGAATCCTAAACGAGTTTAATGTTAGCCTTGCTGTAAAAGATTTTGAAGTGATGTATTATCATGTCTAAAGAAGAAATGACTGAAAAATTCATCTCCTTCTTTTTATCGACTATATTTTTGTCAGGGGTTAACTTTGCCTTTTTTGAGCAAGCTGTCGCTTTGAACTTTTTGAAGCGAGGTAATCTTTTACCATCTGAAGATGCTCAAAAGCCAAAGTTGGCAGAGTGTGTAAACTAAAAATTTTGATCTCTGAGACTTCACTTTCTTGGCGTTTTATTTCTCCCCCAACTTTTTTAACCACAAAACATGTTGGATAATACTCGTATTCAAAGCCATCTTGAACGCCCTTCTCACAGTATTCACCCAATTTTCTGATTACTGCTACGTCAAGTCCTGTTTCTTCTTTCACTTCCCGCAGTATGGTTTGCTCCGCCTCTTCTTCAGGTTCACACCTACCACCTGGTAGCGCCCAAAAACCCACAAATGGCGGCGTGGTGCGTTTTACGAGCAGAATTCTGTTTTTTGGATATACTATTATGGCAGTTGCTGTTTTACCTATATACTTCATTTTGAATCATGAAAAGAACTAAGTTTTAAGAAATAATTGTTTCGTACAGCGACTGCTAATGCAACCTTGCTAAACATTAAAATTAAATAAAAAGTGGTTCTGATAGAAAGTTGTTTTACCGTTTTAAGACCTTGCCATCTTTGGTGGGTACAAAAACTGCGGCGGCAACCGCTGTTGTCCACAAACCGTTTTTGTCTCCTATCGCCGTCTGAGTTATGTTAGTGGTTTTTATGATTAACCCACTCGTTTTAAAAAGCTGCTTGCGTTCATCCCACGCTGTTTCTGGGTCAAATTGAATTCCCATAGTAGTTGCCAACATTGTAGCCGCCAAGTCTTCGGCGTAGTCTCCTGCAGTTTCATCTGTTTGCCCAAAAGAGTGATGCTCTGAGAGGTAACCGTACTGGTTTTTGCCTGAAGGAATAGCGACGCCGATAGATGAGGCCACTAGCCTATGTGGCTCATTTGTTGCGTTTCGAGCTATAACAACAAAGGTTATTTCTCCAGGCTGGACGAGTTTTAAGCCCTTCTCGCGTGGAAGCATTTCGCATCCTGGAGGGATTATACTCGAGACGCTTACGAGGTTACAGTGTTGGATGCCTGCATCTCTTAGGGCAAGTTCAAAAGATTGCAGTTGCTCTTTATGTTTACCAACGCCCTTTGTTAGGAAGAAATATCCAGGTATCATTGTAGGTTCGGAATTACAGTTTACAGAATGGATTTATTAGGCTTTTGCTTCTAAACAGTTAATTACATCTCCAATTTGAAAAATAAGTTATAATCTGTTTGGGGCTGAAAAATTGAGGTTTCGTCACAGCGTGTTCAAGGATGAGGCAAAACTAGATATAAACTACATCCCTGAGCATCTGCCTCACCGAGAAAAAGAACACCGGCTGCTTATGGAATTTTTCAGTTATCTTCTGCTGTTTCCCGAAAAAATGACGCAACGAGTAATCATCACAGGCGACATAGGCACAGGAAAAACAGCGCTTTGCCAAAGATTTGGCGCAAACATGACTTTGGAAGCAAATAAACGTGGCATAAAGTTCCGTTATATACATGTCAACTGCCGCGAGTACCGAGGTAGACTTTCACTTATACTTCAACACGCCGTGAACGTCCTTATGCCAGCTTTCCCTAAACGTGGTTTTTCCTCTGAAGAAATTTTGGGCATTCTCCTACAAAACTTAGATGAAGAAAACACGCACTTGGTTCTGGCACTGGATGAATTTGATACTCTCATCGAAAATGAAGGTACAGATGCTGTCTACAACCTGACTAGGCTACAGGAAATGCGGGCTGGTAAACCTCAGAGAATCTCGTTTATATTCGTGATGCGTGACCTCGAAGTGACCAAGAGATTAGATGACAGCGCAAAAAGCACCCTTCAACGTAACGTTATCCGCCTAGAAAAATACGGAAAAGATCAACTGGTTGATATTTTAAATGAACGTGTTCAGTTAGCATTTGAACCTGCAACCGTACCTGACGAAGTGATTTTTTTTGCAGCTGATCTCGCCCGCGATGAGAGTGGAAACGCCCGCTTTGCTATTGAACTTCTATGGCGTGCAGGAAAATACGCAGATGCTGAAGATCAGGGAGTAGTTACACCTGACTGTCTGCGTAAAGCGGTTTCAAGCATAATTCCCACGTTGCAGAAGAGCGAAATTGAATCTCTAAATTTTCATGAGAAACTTTTCCTTCTTGCAACCGCTGAAGTTTTTAAAGACAAAGAAAACGCGTATGCTTCCCTAGCTGAAATTGAAAAAGCTTATGGCGTGATCTGCGAAGAATTCGAAGAGCAACCCAACAGCCACACTATGCTTTGGAAGTATGTTCAAATGTTTTCCGCATTAGGCATTTTGAAAACCGAAATCTCAGGAACCATACAAAGAGGCAGGTCAACTCTTATTTACTTGCCTGCGGTTTCAGCTGAAGAACTAGAACAGACATTACGCGTATCCCTCAAAAGAGGAAGAAAATGAATGGAGCTCGAAGAAGTTTTTTCTTCAAAGCGTCGTGTGAAGATTCTCAAACTTATCTCTCGTCTAGGGGAACTCAACATTTCAGATGTAGCCCGCAGGCTCGGCATAAACTTCGCAACCACCAGTCGCTATCTGCAATTTTTAGAGCAAGAAGGTATTTTGCAGCAAAGGGTATATGGTAGAATTCGCATGTACAGGTTTAACCAAGCGTCCTCTAAAGCAAAAGCTATACAGAACCTAATTGACACTTGGGAACAAGCAAACAAAACTCAAACAACCTCAGTTAAGGAGAAAAAACCATGACTATGGTGGATGTATCAGCAAAAGCAGAAGTTTCCCGCGAAGCAACAGCAGTAGGGACAATTAAACTAAAACCTGAAACTATCCAATTAATAAAAGACGGCAAAATCATGAAAGGTGAACCGCTGTATACAGCAAAAATCGCGGGTATACTTGCCGCCAAAAAAACCAGCGAACTCATTCCACTGTGCCATCCATTGCCTTTGACCAACGTTGAAGTTGAGACCAAAATTTTGGACACAAACACTATTGAGGTAACAGCACGCGTTAAAACTCGCGCACAAACTGGGGTAGAGATGGAAGCATTAACCGCAGTTTCCATTGCACTGTTGACAATTTGGGATATGACAAAACAGTACGAAAAAGATGCAAACGGGCAATACCCAATTACTACAGTCGAAAAAGTTCACGTCGTTAAGAAAATTAAACAGGCGTAACAAAAAATGAGTGAAAGCACAAAAACCCACAAATCACATGCACCAAAAAAGCTCAACTTCGCAGTTTTCATCTGCAGCACCTCCAGATATGGAGCCTTACAGAAAGGCGAAAACCCAAAAGACCCTTCAGGCGACACCATTGAATACTTACTGAAGAAAGCAGGGCACAACGTCCTCTTTAGACGCTTAATAGCAGACGACAAAGCCATGATTGAACACGCGGTGAAAAGCGTACTGACCAACGTAGGAGTAGACGCAGCAATTTTCTGCGGCGGCACAGGCGTAACCCACAGGGACATCACAATCGAAACGGTTTCGCCCTTCTTAGATAAAACATTGCCAGGATTTGGTGAACTTTTTAGACACTTAAGCTACAGCCAGATAGGTACAGCAGCGCTTATGTCCCGCGCTATTGCAGGTACAGCTAACGGCAAAGCTTTTTTCTGTATCCCAGGTTCCCCTGACGCTGTGCGGCTTTCAGTCGAATTGCTTATATCTCCCGAGGCGCCTCACATCGTTAAGCACGCTCGGGAATAACGCATGAGTTTAAGAGACAAACACGGTCGACCGTTACTCAATTTACGTATCTCCGTTACGCAACGCTGCAATTTACAATGTGCATATTGCCACAGAGAAGGCGAAGTGAAACATGCAAACCGCTCCGCCGAAAAAATGTCCTGCGAAGAAATTATCAGGATAGCCAAAATCGCGGTAAATCTTGGAATTCAGAGAATTAAGCTAACTGGTGGAGAACCATTGATGCGCCAAGACCTCTGTGACATAGTGAGCGGTATCTCCCAGATTTCAGGAGTAAAAGATCTATCTATGACTACGAACGGCATGTTACTAGGTCCTGTGGCAGAAAAACTCCGCGCCGCCGGGTTAAACCGAGTGAACATCAGTTTACCTACTTTGAATTCTGAAACTTATCACAAATTGACAAGAGGTAAATTGGCGCAAGTGTTAGATGGAGTTAAAGCTGCTGTCAAAGCTGGATTTTGCCCTGTTAAAATCAACATGGTTATCTTAAAAGACATAAATGAAAATGATGTATTAGCCATGATCGAGTTTGCCCGTCAAAACGGCATAGTTTTACAACTCATAGAATTAGATCCAATAAACGTTAGCGCTACTTACTATTCCACACATCATCGATTCATCGACGATCAAGAAAAACTGCTGCAGGACAAAGCTCTCAGCATAGAAAGCCGCCGTTTCATGCATAACAGGCGCATTTATCATTTGCCCGACGTTACAGTTGAAGTGGTGCATCCGATTGAAAACACTGACTTTTGTATGCATTGCACACGGCTACGCGTCACCAGCGACGGCAAATTAAAGCCCTGCCTTATGCGTAACGACGACCTAACTGACATTTTAACGCCGCTAAGGAAAGGTGCAACTGACGAAGAATTAACACAACTATTTAGGCAAGCAAACCAACTAAGGGAACCCTTCAACAAAAACTGAAAATGGCGGGTTCGGTGGGATTTGAACCCACGATCTCCGGCTCCGAAGGCCGACACCTTAATCCGTGCTAGGCTACGAACCCAAACAACAGAACACTACACAAACTCATCTTGCAGATTAAAAACATTTATGATAATTCTTATAAACCCACATATAATTAACTTGTTGGCACATAAAACGTGGGCCGGTAGCTCAGCACGGCTGGAGCGTTCGACTGATAATCGAAAGGTCGCCGGTTCAAATCCGGCTCGGCCCACCTCACGCAAATTATATATCTTCTTCTTGCCCTAACGTGGATTGGAGGTTGTTGGTTTGGTTAAAGACGAAGAAGTTTTAGAAGAACTCAAAAAAATCCGTGTTCTGTTGGAGCCTAAGCCTGCCCCCCCTGCTGCTACGCCGCCTAAAGGTTTCTGGAATGAATTCAAAGATTTTCTCTCAAAATATAAGGTCATAGGGTTAGCTATAGCTTTCATTATGGGTCTCTATCTTGGTGGGCTGGTGCAATCACTTGTTAAAGATCTGCTGCTTCCTGTGATTGGTCTAGTAATTCCTGGATTAGAGGACTTAGCCACCTATGCAGTTGCTGTTGGAAACCAAACTTTCGGAATTGGTAACTTTTTAGTGGCGCTGATTACATTTTTGATCGTAGCTCTCGTTATCTTTGTTGTTGTGAAGATGACGAAACGATGGGGCATAGAATAACCCCTTTTCCTCTTTCTTTTTTAGTGTAATAACAGAAAACCATGGCTAGTTAGTGCCCAATTTAGGTTTATCTTTTTACCTCATGATTTATCTGGAAGCAATGGTATAGTGTTTCTTATTGATAGGGAGATCTCAATCTGCTCTATACCAGTCGCTCTTATGTCTTTCAGTATTTTATCCAGATGTCGTATGTCCTTTGCAACAGCTAAAACGAATATGTCAAATTCCCCCATTATGCCCTGCGTTGCAATGACGTTGGGAAGTTTTGAAATTCTATCTATTACGTCAAGTTTGTCTTCTTTTCTTGAGATTTTTAACATCAGAAAAACTTTGCATTGGTAACCAAATTTTGCGAGATCCACGTCGGCTGAACAAGCGGCTATGACCTTATCTTTTTTCATTTGTTCAAACCGGTTTTTTACAGTGCCTGGGGAAACCCTGAGTTTTTTAGCAATCGTTGTAAAAGGAGTGCGAGAATCCTTCAAAAGCTCATCCAGTATCGCTCTGTCAATTTCATCCAACATAACTTATCGCTCTTTTGTAGGTGTTATTTCAACATTTTCAAGAGTTAACTTGCCATTTTGTGTCCAGATGTTGAGAACTGCCGCCTTAACCCATTCCTGTTTTTTTAGTCTCTGTAAGATTTCTTCCAATTTTTGAATATTCTTTGTCAAGCAATATGCAACAATGTCATAGCGACCAACACATCTAAAAATGTTAAACAAGCCCTCTTGTTGTCTGAGAAATTCTACTGCCTCCGTTTCGTGATCTAAATCTATTGATAACCAAATAGTTGACAAACTTTCAAAATTGCCTAGTTCACGTGCAGCAATGAGCGAGTAGCCTGTTATGACGCCACTTTTTTCTAAATTTCTGATTCGCTTAAAGATAGCATTGGACGAAACACCACACTCTCGCGCTATATCTCTCAAATTGGTTCGCGCATCTTTAATGAGGCTTCTTAAAATTTTTACGTCTATTTCGTCTATTTCGACATCTCCCATTTTTCTTCCCCAAGCAACCTATAATAGCGTGTTAACTCAATAGATAAACCTTCATGTTTTACCTAAACCTTAATTTAAACCAAAATTTGCTATTCAAAATATTGGGTTAAACAACCAAATCTTGGGATAGAGCTAATAATCATCAAAAACTATCAATTTTACTGCAAAAAGTTAAATACCTTGAAGTGAAAAATTAAGTCACGCAGAGAGAATCTGAATCGTGCTTTCGACGCTGACAATCAAAGACTCAAATTGGGCATACGACTATGTCATAAAAGAGACGGGCTGAATGAGCTTTGGCAGTTTAAACTCAAAGGCGGTAGCAGCTGAGTTTACAAGGGTTTCATTCTCTCTCCAAATCTCCTCTCCATTGCCAAAGCTCCAGCAAACCTTTTTTCATATGACTGCAAAAAGTGAAATCAAAATAAATTGCAAAAGAATATGAGAGAAACATTATAAACCTCTATAAAAGATAGACTCTTAAAAAGAGTGAGGAGTTTACCATATGAATCTGTGGAAACTTAGGCTTTCGATGCTCGCCACGTTGGCCGTAATTTTTGGTTTATCCACCCTCGTTTTCAGTATAGTTCTGACTTTAGCCGGAGTCTTTAATCTTGTAACAATTGCTATACTAGTAGTTGCTTTAAACATTGCACAATGGCTTTTTTCACCTTATCTTGTTGATGCAATTTATCGAGTAAAAGAAATAAAACAAACTGAAAACCCTCTTATCCACCAAGTGGTTAATGATCTGAGCAAAAAAAGCGGTATTAGTACTCCCAAGATTATGCTCTCCAAGTTACCCTTACCTAATGCTTTTGCATACGGTTCACCAATTTCTGGCAACAGAATCGCAGTCACTGAAGGATTACTTAAAACCTTAAACGAAGGAGAAATGGCGGCAGTTATTGGGCACGAACTGGGTCATCTAAAACATAAAGATGTTCAAGTTATGATGGCTGTGTCGTTTTTGCCGGCGCTCTTTTACTACATTGGCTACTCATTGCTATTCTCAAGCATGGCTGGAGGGCAACGTAGAAACGAGAGTGGTAATCCACTAATAGGCATCGCTTTCATGGTTTTCTCGCAATTTTTAACTCTGTTTACCCTACATATAAGCAGATTGCGAGAATACTATGCTGACCGACACAGCGTCGCCGTGGTTGATAACGGTGCAACAAAACTTAGCACTGCATTAGCAAAAATAGTCTATGCCAACGGCAGAGCAGGCAAAATACTTAGGTCGCAAGAAAAACAGAACTTCAATGCTTTCAAGGCTCTCTTTATTGCTGACCCAGAGCGCGCTCAACAGGACTCTGAGGTGCTTCACGTTTATGAGGCCTCAGTAACTGGTCAAAAAATGGTCGATGAAATACTTGCTAAAAAATTGACTTCTGGGGATAGACTTGCTGAACTTTTGTCTACACATCCCAACATAATTAAGCGGCTTAGAGCGCTTCAAGAGTTAAAAGAAAACCCCATTGCATAAAAATTTCTTTATAAATTGAAAACGATAAGACGTAAGCAAGACTAATAGTTTGGGGGTAGCCTTGTGCAATTTCCAGAACTCTTCAAGCAGATAGAAGTGCTCAAGCCTCAAATGATAGATACTTTAATGAAGCTTATCGGCACCCCTGCAGTTGGACCTGAAAACGGCGGCGAAGGAGAATTCAAAAAAGCTGAACTCCTCAGAGGAATTCTCCAAGATTTTGGTTTCAACGAGATAAACCAATACGATGCAGAAGACCCACGTGTGCCTTCAGGTAAAAGACCCAACCTCATAGTCTATTACAGAGGCAAAGTAGATTCTCCAAAACTTTGGATAGTTACTCACCTAGATGTTGTACCCGCAGAGGAAGGTCAATGGAAAATCACCAAACCCTTCGAACCAAAACTTAAAGATGACAAAGTTTACGGCAGAGGCAGTCTAGACAATGGGCAATCACTCGTAGCATCAATTTTCGCAATCTTGGCTCTCAAGCAATTGTCTATAACACCCAAAAGAACCGTGGCTTTAGCTTTTGTGGCAGACGAAGAATACGAGAGTACCCTAGGCATCAAGCACCTCATCAGCAAAGGCCTATTCAATAAACGAGACTTAGTGGTGGTTCCAGACAGCGGAGAACCAGACGGTGCTTTAATTGAAGTTGCCGAGAAAAGTATCCTCTGGTTTAAAGTTGTCACGGTGGGTAAACAAACTCATGGTAGCACCCCAAATAGAGGTTTAAACGCGCATCGTATCGGTATGCAGTTTTCTTTAGCGCTCGATGAGTTGCTCCATGAAAAATATAACAACAAAGACGAGCAGTTTAACGTGTCCAACAGCACCTTTGAACCGACACGCAAAGACAAAAACGTTGAGGCAATAAATATTGTACCCGGAGAGGATGTGGTGTACTTTGACTGCCGTGTTCTTCCTCAATACAACATCAAAGATGTCCTTTCTGACATTAGAGCGGCTGCGAAGGCGTTTGAACAAAAGAGCGGCGCTACAATACGCATAGAAGTAATACAAGCCCAACAGGCTCCCTCGGCAGTAGACCCCAAATCAGAGGTTGTTACCCTACTCAAAAAAGCAATCAAAAAAGTTAGGGGCTTAGACGCCAAAGTTGGCGGAATCGGCGGCGGTACATGTGCAGCGTTCTTCAGGAAAGCAGGAATCGCCGCTGTTGTTTGGAGTACCGAAGAAGAGGTTGCCCATCAACCCGACGAATACGCCAAAGTTCATAATATGATTGATGACGCCAAAGTTTTTGCGCTCTTAAGCGTCCTGTAACTTAAGCTCCAGTTTGCTGTTCCTTTATGTGTCTTGCAGTGCAAAACGATTTTAAGGTAAACAATTTATTTATGCACTGCAGACTTGCGTAGCAAGGAGTTGCAACATTTGAATAAAACTGACAAAATTATCTTTCAAGCTAAAAAAGAAGGGCGTACAATACTGCTAGAGCCTGAAGCAAAAGCAGTCTGTATAGATTACGGCATTCCAGTAACAAAGTTCAATGTTGCAAAAAATGAAAAAGAAGCGGCAGACTTTGCCACAAAGATTGGCTTTCCTGTAGTTTTAAAGATAATTTCGCCTGAAATTATCCACAAAACTGAAGCGGGCGGTGTAAAAGTTAACTTGAAAACCCCTGAGGAAGTCAAAGCCGCATACAACACAATTTTGATCAACACAAAAAAATACAACGCTAAAGCCAACATAGTGGGTATCTTGGTTCAGGAGATGGCTCCTCAATCAACCGAGGTCATCATTGGCTCCGTCAAGGATGCCACGTTCGGGCAAACCGTTATGTTCGGTTTAGGCGGAATCTTTGTCGAGATGCTCAAGGATGTAACCTTCAGAGTTGCCCCCCTAACCAGGCAAGATGCCTTAAGCATGGTCACTGAAATTAAAGCGTATTCACTTTTGAAAGGGTACCGAAATTCGCCAGCGGTTGACATAGATGCAATTGTCGATGCCTTAATGCGTGTCTCGAAACTCGTTATGGATCATCCAGAAATTAAAGAGCTTGATTTAAACCCTATTATGGTCTATGAAACAGGAGCAAAAGCAGTGGACACAAGAATAATACTTGAGCCGTCTTTTTAAAAAGTACAAAACGTTCAAACTAACCAGCTTACATTGAACAACAGTAATTCAAATCTTGAACTTCTGATATTTTAACGCCGACATGCTTCTCTGTTTCTTTTGTTTACCTGTTCCTCTTTTTTCTAATTACAATTATTTTTTGCCAAAGCGTGAACAATTTAGCAGCGTAGACTTTATTGGTGGGCTCTATCGACAAATGCGCATGTGCACATTTGCCATCGCACTCAAGATCCAAATCATCCTACATGTCTTCGGGGCCAGAGTCGTCATCGCCCACCGTGTGCTCTTTGGGTTTCTAACTTTAAAGCTTTCAGGTAAAATCTCAAGTTTTATTTTGTTTTTGTATTTCAGCTATCGTTACGTTTAAACTAAAATTTAGGAGATTTATCTACCACACTTTTTGGCTGCTTTTTTGACCCTAATTGATTAAGTTTGACTGTTGCGAATACGCTACCTTGTCAGGTTGGAGAATGTTTAATGTTCTGTAAAAAGGGTTGATGAAGTTCTCTTGGCCAACTTTGATGTGCCCTGTAGAGTGTTATGTCCACTTCTTCGATGCCCTCTATTTCTGAGAGTTGTTTTTGAAAATTAAAAATCTCTGCAAAGTTTCTGAATGGGACAAGGAAACACATATCCACAGCTCCAAGTAACACACCTCCCACTATAACGTTTGGTAACTTTGTTATTTTATCGTAAATCTGGTTGATTTCACTCTGTTTTTCTTTAGAAACCTTTATACAAAATCCTGCTGATGCTTTGAACCCAAGTTTTTCCAAATTAACCGTCACAGAGGAATAAGAGAAAACTGTTTTTTTTAACTTGTTGTATCTTCTGCTTACCATTTGAGGCGAAATATTCAGTTGTTTTGCAATTTTCCTGAAAGAGACGCGGGCGTTTTTAGCTAAGATTTCGACTATTTTTAAGTCTGTTGCATCCATTATTATGCCTCAGCGTTAACTTGAAGATTTGCGGGGAACACGTTTTCTGCTGTTGTGACCCAAAGGTTAGCTTCTACCTCAGTCACTCCGTTTAGTCCCCTTATTAGCTCTACAATTTTGTTGAGGTCTTTTATATTCCGAGTTATCGTGAAGCAAAGCAGGTTTTTTCTACCAATACCCTCAGCTACTTGAAGCACCTCAGGTATGGTTTTCAATTGGGCAACTACGCCTGCTACCTTGTTTATGTTAACCTTGAGGCGAAGAGTAGCCTTACAGTCGTACCCAAAAAATTCTGGACGTAATTCCATAATTTCCCCTGTAATTACGCCGTCCTTCTTTAACTTATTAAAATGTGTACGTATGACGTTTGGTTGAACCTTACAAATTTTTGCGATATCCGCAAAACTAGTTCTTGCGTCCTTCAATAGGGCTTTTAAAATTTCTGCGTCTATTGAATCAATTTTTCTTTGAATGCCCAAATTCCGTCCTCGTTCCTAATGATAATTGTGATTGCGATATTAAGTTTAGCCGATCTTTATTAATATTAAATCTAATTAGAGGGATTATTAACTTCAAAATTATCAAGAAACTAAGTTTTTGTTCCCTGATTTTTTGAATTGAGAGAAAAATTTATATTACAACCTAATTAACTCAGTGTACCGAAAATATTCCGGAGAGAAAAAAAATGAGAATACAGAAAAACAATTTTAGAATAGGCTTCACTTTGATTCTGCTGTTAACTCTATCTGTTCTGGTAACCTCAATACCGCTCTCCAACGCCGCAGACATCCCCACCTACTGCTTCTTGACAGTTAACCCAAACCCAATAGGTGTAGGGCAAACACTTAGTGTAAATTTCTGGCTCGATAAAGTAACACCAAATGCTGCTACTCTCTTTGGAGACCGATGGACTGGATTAATTTTGACTATTACCAAACCCGATGGAACAACCGAAACTAAAGGACCCTTTACATTAGATTCTGTAGCCTCAGGATATACGCTTTACACACCTACGCTTGTTGGCAAATACACCTTCCAAATTCGCTTTCCTGGCCAAGTTATCAACGTTAGTGCAACTGTGCAAAACAACTATCTACCTAGCCAAAGCTCAATTGTAGAGCTTACTGTGCAGCAAGCAGCTATTGCTCACTGGCAAGATTTACCTCTTCCGTCTGGTTATTGGACACGTCCCTTAAATGCTGAACTTAGAGGAGTCGCTTCAATTGCTAGCTACTGGCTTGCAGCGGGATCTACAGGTCCACACGGACCACGTGCCTATGACAGTATGGGTAACTTCCAACCGTACGGTAAAGCACCCAACACTGCACACATCTTATGGACAAGAGAAATCGCTTTCGGCGGTGCAGTCGGCGGGGCATTCGGTGACAACGTTTACTACCCAGGGGAAACATACGAACGCAAATTCCAACCCCCAATAATCATGAATGGACGACTGTACTACAACCTTAAACTCGGTTCGGGATCCAATTTATGGGACGGAGCTTACTGTGTAGACCTCTATACTGGCGAAACCATTTGGTACATAAATAGCACCAATAAGAACTACCAATTCTTCACATTTGGTCAACTGCTGGACATGGAAACGCCTAATCAGCACGGTGTTATACCCTACCTTTGGAGCGTCCAAGGCTCAACATACAAGATGTATGATGCATTCACAGGCGACTGGATATTAGATCTAACAGGAGTGCCTTCGGGTTCCATGGTAATGGGAAACAGCGGAGAATTTCTCATATACACTCTTAATGCAGCGGGTAACTACATGACTTTATGGAACTCAACGAAGGCAATCTATCCAAGCGTTGACACCAACTGGCGATGGATGATTTCACCCACTACTCCTAACGTGACCGCAGGTTACCAATGGAATGTTTCCATACCTGATGTTCCTGGAACACAGAGCATAGCAAAAATTAGCAATGAATACATTTATGCAAGAGCCACACACCAAACTGTACCTACAACTATAACCACTGATGTTGCCTACGACATCAAAGATGGAAAACAACCCGTTCAGTTATTCGTACAAAACAGGACATACGACGGAACAATCATGAATGGACCAATGGCAGACGGCGTCTTCACAACTTTCGTCAAAGAGAAGATGGTATGGTACGGCTACGATGTCCGCACAGGAGCTCAGAAGTGGGGTCCAACAGAACCGTACACCAGCGCATGGGGTATGTATCAACCCTACGCGGACACCAGCTATGGCTACGGTAAACTTTACGCAGGAGGATACGATGGCACAGTACACTGCTACGACCTTGCAACAGGGCAGAATTTGTGGAACTACTACTTTGGAAGTAGCGGCTTTGAAACACCCTACGGCACCTATCCGCTAAAAGACAACGCCTTTACAGTAGCTGACGGCAAAGTTTTCGTAGTAACAAACGAGCACTCGCCTAACACGCCATACTTCCACGGTTGGAGAATCCACGTAATTGACGCGCAAACAGGAAAACCCGTATGGAACATGTCCTTCATGGGTCTTGCACCAATAATAGCTGATGGTTACGCCCTAAGCTTGAACTACTTCGACAACCGCATATACTGCTTTGGCATAGGTCCCAGCGCAACAACCGTCACAGCCTCGCCAAAAGTCTCCACAGTAGGTTCAAGTATCCTCATTGAAGGAACCGTAACTGATCAATCTCCAGGCGCCAAAGGCACACCTGCAATTGCTGACGAAGATATGAGCGGATGGATGGAACACCTGTACCAGCAAAGACCTGCTCCAACAGACGCGAAAGGTGTACCAGTGAAGCTAATAGCTTACGACCCTAACGGCAACATCCAACAAATTGGCACAGTAACAACCGACGCGGGGGGTCTATTCAAGAAACTTTGGACGCCTCCTGTTCCAGGAGAATACACAATTATAGCGATGTTTGAAGGATCAGCTTCATATGGTCCTTCTGAGGCAAGAACCGCAATAGGCATAGTTGATGCCCCCTCGCCAGCCCCTACAGCAACTTCTGCACCCACAACTGCAGCGCCAGCACCGACCACCGTACCGACTGTATCCCCAACACCGGCTGTGTCTCCCTCTGTAGTTCCTGAGCCAGAAGCGCCTACACCAGGCATGGACCTCTACATCATTGCTGCCGCCGTAATAATAATTGCGATCGTAGCCATCGCCGTAGTGTTTCTACGCAAACGTAAATAACTGCAAAAATACCTTTTCCTTCTTTTTTTATTATTTTTCTGCATAACAAAGGTGTTTTATTATAAGACGTAAACTTCGTTGATACTTACCAGACCATTGTCGCCAATTAACCGTTTGAGGTCTGGAAGAAGTGGCTCCAGCCGAGCCTGCTCATCTACAACTTCGATTATCAAAGGCATATTTATCGACACGCCTTCAAGATGCAATGTTGAGCTACCTCGTTTACCAAAGCCGTTTACACCTGTCCACACAGTTGCACCGCTAACTCCCGCTTTAATGAGTAACTCCAAAAGAAGTGTGTGAAGGCGTTTTCCGTCAAGCTCGTCATTCTTTTTTATACGTATTGTAAGATTCCACATTTTCATCTTCATTGAAGTAACCTCTCAATTAATACATTCCCGACTATTCTGCCGCAAATCACAGCAACCAAAGATAGACCCACATTTGCCAAAATATTCAGTAGTGCGAGATAAAAACGGTTATTGTCTAGTAGGTTGCTCGTTTCAAGCGCAAACGAGGACAT
Organism: uncultured Candidatus Bathyarchaeia archaeon; assembly: GCA_964582085.1. Classification (GTDB taxonomy): domain Archaea; phylum Thermoproteota; class Bathyarchaeia; order Bathyarchaeales; family Bathycorpusculaceae; genus JADGNF01. The sequence goes on from CAZOPV010000006.1 coordinate 22,583, forward strand.
CGTAGTGAAGGAACCACAGAAACCGATGGCTACAAACAGAGAGTATTTTGCATCTAGGTTCAGTGTCAATGTCGCTATAGAGAAAAAACCAACTACAAAACTGCCAATAATGTTAACTATTAATACGTTAACAGGCAAACCGCCTATTGCGAGAGGCGACTCAACAAGTTTGTAGCGAAGAAAAACTCCAACTAACGCACCAACTGCTAAGAGGAGGAATTCAATGCCTTTCATGTCACTCACTTTTAGTCCCATCGAGATAAGGCATTATCAGCACCTTGTTGGTGCGGTTTTGACGTTAAGGTCAAGGCTAATGCCATAGCACTGCTTTCTCAGAAAAGTTCAAGTTGATATTAAACATATCGTTTGAACATTGTTAAAATTTTTGTTGTTTATACATTTTCATATCTGTGCATAAAAAAGTGACAGCGCAAATAAATAAGACTTCTTTTCGTATAAACTGCTAACTCAGTATAACCTAAATGGCGAGTGCATGCTAAATAAAATAAAAGTTACCCCATTAGCTGCGGAGAGTTTTGGTGTCCGTTCGATGTGTACTTTTGTAGAGACACCTGACGTTAAAGTTCTATTAGACGCAGGAGCATCACTTGCACCTTACCGTTTCAGTCTGTTGCCACATCCTATGGAGTTCCAAACGATCGCAAAACTCCGTCAACGTATCTCTTCTATAGCAGAGAAAGCTGAAGTGGTCACAATTTCACATTACCATTTTGACCACCACACCCCCAGCTACGAGGATTGGGTCGTTAACTGGACGCAAGCCAACGAGACCGCCCAACAGATATACGAAGGGAAAACCATTCTGGCAAAGAACCCCAGGAAAAATATTAATTCCAGCCAACGCCAACGTGCATCAGTTTTTCAAAAAATAGGTGGAACATACGCCAAAACACTGGAGTCAGCTGATGGCAAATCTTACATTTTTGGCAAAGAAACAATTTTAAGTTTTTCTGAAGCTGTCCCTCATGGCACAACTGATTCTGCATTAGGCTGGGTTATAATGGTTACTGTACATTATGGTGATGAGCGGTTCATGTTTGCTCCTGACGTTCAAGGACCAATATCTGCATATACCGCGAATTTAATTAAAACCGAAAAACCCGATGTGCTACTAATTGGCGGCCCACCATTTTATCTTGAGGGCTATAAAATTACTGCAACTTGCCTACAACAGGGCTTAGAAAACCTCAAACAACTCACTGAAATAATTCCAGTAGTAATCATGGAGCACCATGCCCTAAGAGATGCTCAGTGGCAAAAACGAGTAAAAGCAATCTATAACGCTGCTAAAAGCAAAGGACATATGCTGCTTACTGCCGCCGACTACGCAGGAGCTAAAAATACCTTTTTGGAGTCAAACCGTAAGCAACTTTACGCAAATTTTCCGCCATCTGAAGAGTTTCAAAAATGGATGAGACTCGGTGCCAAGGAGCTAACCCATGTTAAACCGCCAATTTAGCCCCCAGTCTCAGTATATGATTATTTTTGCTGCAGTTTTTGGTACTCAAGTTTTGTTTGTCTGATTAACTCTTCCATAGCAGCTGGTTCCTGCAGATCTGCAATGACGTTATTTAATTCATACTTAATCAAATAGGACATCTGCATAGGCTGAAGAGGTTCAGATGCGCCTGTTTGGTAGAGTTTAAGTGCACGCAGTCCAAACTTTACCATCAATTTTTGAAGTTCTGCTCTGAGGATTTCCAATTCATTTCGGCTTTCCGCCATGGTTTGAGAGTATTCTTTTGCCTTTTGAGGGTCAGTTAAGTTATCATGTTCAGTCATTTTTCCACCAATAATTGCTTGTAGATAGTCGCAGTCGAACCTTATAGCTTTTCCATTTTTAACTTTGAAATTGTAAAACCTTTGTCAGGCACAAACCTTTTAACCTCAATCACAGTTTCACTCTCTGTACTTTATAACAGGAACGCGCCAACATGCCTTCAGATAATATTAAATCAAAAAAAACTGTTGAGGAATTATTATCTAAAGCTAAAAAACCTGCTCAACTTGCACCTGCCATGCACAGGTTTTATGAAGGCAAAATGCAAGTTATGCCAAAATGCGCCATTACAGGTCCAACAGACTTCTCTATATGGTACACGCCAGGTGTAGCAGCACCTTGCCGAGAAATTCAAGCTGACCCTGATAAATCATTCGAATTCACTAACCGTTGGAACAGCGTGGCTGTCGTCACCGATGGCACACGAGTTTTGGGTTTAGGCGACATCGGACCTGAAGCAGCTATGCCCGTTATGGAAGGTAAAGCCATGCTTTTCAAGTATCTAGGTGGCGTAGACGCGTTTCCTATTTGCCTGAAAACCAAAAACCCTGAAGAAATTGTCCGCACCTGCGAGCTTCTTGAACCAACTTTTGGCGGTATAAACTTGGAAGACATAGAGAAGCCTAAATGCTTTTACACCTTAGAAAAAGCTCGAGAAAAACTTCAGATTCCAGTTTGGCATGATGACCAACAGGGCACCGCAACCGTAATTCTTGCAGGGTTAATTAACTCCTTTAAAATTGTGGGGAAAAAACCCAAAGAGACCCTTATAACGTTGATAGGCGCGGGTGCCGCGAATATACGTACAGCCTATGTTCTTCAGCGTTGGGGCGTAAAACCAGCCAACATCATTATGGTAGACGCAAAAGGCGTAGTGCACAAAAACCGAAAAGACATAACCAAGGAAGCTGACCCGTGGAAGTACGAGTTAACTCAAATAACCAACGGCGAAAACCGAGCAGGCAACATAGAAGAAGCCTTTAAAGGCGTCGACGCCGTTGTTGCTGCATCCAAACAGGGACCTGGAACAATTAAATCCGCCTGGATAAAAACCATGGCGGATGACGCTGTCATTTTTGCGTGTGCAAATCCTATTCCTGAAATTTGGCCTTGGGAAGCCGAAGAGGCAGGAGCACGTATTGTTGCTACAGGCAGAAATGATTTCCCCAATCAAGTCAACAACAGTTTAGGTTTTCCTGCAATATTCCGCGGTGTTTTAGATGTAAAAGCTAAAACTGTGACAGACGATATGTGCATCGCAGCAGCACAAGAACTAGCAAACTTTGCAGAGGAGCGCGGCATTAACGAGAAAGACATCTTGCCCAGAATGGAGGAGTGGGAAGTTTTCCCCCGTGAAGCTGTTGCTTGCGCCTTAAAATCAATCGAGCAGGGCGTTGCCCGAGTTAAACCTAGCCGAAACGAGTTATACGAACGTGCGACAACAATAATTCGAACTGCAAGAGAATCAACTCTGTTACTCATGAAAAAAGGCTTAATTAAGGCTCCTCCAAAAGAGCATGAACTCCTAAAATAAACCGTGTTCAAGATTCTTTTTCAGTTCACGTTTTTGAGGAAAATTATTTAAGCGCCATAACAAAAATAAGGAGGTAGTGATAGCAAAATGCGTTTAGACTATACCTTTTACATTTTGGCTGTAGTGTTCTTCTTAGTAACAGCCTTTTCATTTGTCATGGTGACTGAACAAAACGGGCGTAACCTTTACGTTGTATCCACAGCAATTTTAGGTATTTTATGTGCCATTGTCGGCTTTTTTACTAAACCAAAAACGCAAACAAAGTTTACGTCTCAACAGCCAGAAGACACCACGCAGCAAGAAGCCCCCCCACCAGTCTTAACCATAGCAGAACCCAAGCCTCCTTCACCTCAAGTTCCAGTTGCTGTATTTCCTGAAAAACCGCCGGCTGCGACAGCTGATGTTACTTCAGAACTTACTCAAATAAGAGGAATAAGCAAAGCAAGAGCTGACCAGTTGAGGGCAAGTGGCATCGAAACTCTCAAAGCCCTAGCTGAGGCATCTCCAGAAGTTTTAGCTGCAAAACTCCAAGTTTCCCCTAAAATCGTCAAAATGTGGATTGGAAGCGCTAAGAAGCTGGTAAAATAAAAAGGCCTCTGGATGAGGCAACAATATTTTTTTTACAATAATTTCACTATATTCCGCTTTTCTAGACGCTTGAGTGCATCCAAGAACTCGCTTCTTTTTTCTCCGCCCAAGTTAAGGTGATGCATTATGTCCTTAACAGAGACTTCAACTTTGCCAAAGTTCTCATGACGCTTGTGAAGATGCTTGACAATTGATCGTTCAACTTTTCCGCAGCGCCACGTTGTATTCCTAATCAGGATAACAAGGTTCCTCATGAAGGGCTGCTCACTGCTTTGCTGCATAGCCAACTTCCTTTTACCCGTATTATGAAGAAGCTAACATTTTTAAGCATTTTGTGCTCCAAGCCACTTCGTCAGACAGCAAACGAGCTTTCAATTGGTGTACCTTTATATGAAATTTACAGGTTTTTCCTTAGGTATAAACCGTGACCACTGGGATAATAGTTCTCAAGTTTAGCAACTTTGCTATAACCTGATTTTTCATACAGCTTTAAAGCTGCAGTGTTGTCTTCCCGTACTTCCAAATGGCAGGTAGTGATAGCTTGTGCCCTAAAAATGTCTTCAATTACCTGTAACAGTTTTTGGGCAATGCCTCTGCGCTGAAAGGTAGGTGCCACATCTATAGTGAGTATGTGCCCCACAGGAGTGTTCTGATCCATTTCTATTACGCCTATGATGAAACCTGCTAATTGATGGTTTACCTTTGCAACCAAACCTACCGAATTATATGCGCTCAGTAAGGCTCGAAGGTAAGCCTTTGAAAAAGCTTCCAGTTTGAAGCATTGCCTTTCTATCTCATATAACTCGTCAAGTAGTCCACTTGTTGCGTATTCAATTGTTATTTCCATTTGGGTGCCTTAAAATAAAAATAATGTAAAGCAAAAGTTTTAGGCTTTTTGCAGTGAAAATGCAGATTTTGCTTTAAAAACAGACTTCAACTCTATCCATTGTTGCACAGCAAAACCGAATCCCACTCGTATCCACAGCGTGATTATACGACTTAGAACTGTTGCGGTTGCGCTAATGCCTGCAGGTACACCCATGGAGGTGTAGAGTGTAGTCATTGTTATTTCTGGTAGCCCTACCTCGAAGGGTACACCTACAGGGATAGATTTGACAGCGACAACTATGGAAGATGTTATGAAGATTATCGTCCAGGATACTTGAACTCCTAACGAAAGAAACACAAGATAGGGGATTGCAAGACTGGAAATCCAATTTAGCACAAGCAGAGCAGTTGGCAAGATTAATGCTTGAGGTTTTCGTCCAAATTCTTTCATTGAATCATGGAACATTTTTGTTGCCTTTAATGTTTCCTCTCTAAGGGCGACGAACTTTTCTTTCCAACGTCCTCTGCTTATGAATTCTCCTGCTCTTATTAGGCCATCAATTATTTTTGTGCTCCAATTTTCTTTCCATGAAATTACCAGCAGCACACATAAGATAGCAGTTATCGAGGCTGTGAAAAGCACAATTGCATTGAAGATAATTGGATTAATGGTGGCGGTGTCAAAAAGAAAGATAATCCCCATAAGTAGAACTGCCACGTTGATCGCCATCCCCAAGATTCTCTGCGTGACTACTGAGGCGACTGTTTTGCCGCTGGTGCCGTTTTGTTCTCGGTTAACAAGGTATATCCTGCAGACTTCGCCTGCGATTGACTCTGCTGGAATAACAAGATCCATAAATATGCCGTACCATGTGTAGAGAAAAGAACGCACTATTGAGATTTTGACTTTGAGCGCTTTTAGTATAGTTTGCCAAGAAACTGCATAAAAAAATATCTCTATAAATCCTACGAGTACCGCTGCTGAGTAAAGCCACAGATTAGCGGTCTGGGCTGTAGCTATAATTTCCAGAATGTTTACGTTGAAGAGAAGGATGTATAAAAAAAAGGCAACTATCCCGATTATGGGCAACAGTATTGTTTTATGTGTCAGTTGAGCTTTCGGCGTCTCCATTCGTTTTCGCAGCCTATTGATGACCGCAGAATGAGGTCGCCCTCGATTATATGCTTTATCCTAAAAAAGGAGTTGATACCTTTTTCAAGCATTACTTTTTGCATACAGACTAATATTGTAGTACCGAAGAGTTAGTGTGTAATTTATGGTCAACTGTGTTTTTTCGAGTTAAGTTTAAATTTGGTTGTATCTCTTCCCTTTTTCCCACAGGTATGCTTTTTGAGGCTTTGCTCCAAATCTCTTCAAAATAGTTTAAGGCTAAACCTGTAATAATGCTGTTGCTTGACCACAGAGAGGAGGGCGAGTTGTCAGCAGGAGTTGAAATGCATATGCTAACTTCTCTTTTGTCCAGTATAGCCATAGTGATAGGTGCAGGGGGAATTACAAATCTAACTTCATATAATGGATGCTTCTGCAAAGTTTTTACATAATTCGGTAACCTTTTTCCATTTGGCGGTTTTTCCGTAATTGCCCTTATTCTTACCCCTCGCTGGAGTGTCTTCTTAAAGTCCGACAATCCATTTGATGTAACTCCATCAAATGCTTCCCATGTTCCTATGGAATCAATGCTTACTTGGGACGCTCGAGTCCCGTTCATGAGTTTCTTGAAGAGAAGTGATAATTCCGAGATAATTAATAACTGTGGTTCTTCTTGTACCGCAAAGGCAATCTTGAAGTTGTCTTCCTTAAGACGATTGAGAAGCGCTGTAGTTTTTTTTGTCAATTTTTCTTGTTCTTGTAAGTGGTGTTGAAGTAAGCTATAAACGCCGTTTTTTATTGGAACCGCGTGATATTTGGTTGGGTTAGAAATTATCTGTTCCACAAGACCCATCTTTTGAAGAGACGGCATAATGCGGTAGACATCTTGACGTGCAAGGTTTGAAGTTTTCGAGATAGCCTTTATGGTGGCGCATTCTAATCGGCAAAGGGCAAGGTATGCTTTAGCTTGAACCAGTGTTAACCCCAAGTCCATCAACGTTTGGAGATACTCATCCTGTAGCATCAAAGGTGTTCCCCAATTTTTAGTAGGAGCAAATATGAAGCCTTTTAGTTTTAAGCTTTCGCATTGTCGTCAGTACTACTGATTACAAACGCTTAAAACATTTTTAATCGACTACTTCCAATAAAAGGAGAAATAAAATATGAAAAAACAAGAAAAATTTGCTAACTCCGTTGCTGTTATCACGATAATACTGATGCTAGCTGTTACCTCGATATTTGCAGCAATACCTTTTGCGTCCGCTGAAACCAAGATGGTTGAAACATTCTCTTTTATTGCTGCTGCACCCAACCCTGTAGGTGTAGGTCAAAATCTGCTGGTTACATTTAGGCTTGACAAGGTCTCACCAAACGCAGGTGCATTAGGAGCAGGTACGATGTTCACAGGCTTTACAGTAAAAATCACTTTACCTGATGGGTCAGTCTTCAACAAAACTGGTCTTACTACCGACCCTACGAGTAATGGCTGGTTTATCTATGTGCCTACCATGGTAGGTCAATATAAGCTGCAGACATTTTTCCCTGGCCAACGCATAAATGGTTCATCGTTTAGCTTGTTTGGGCTATCAGTTTACGATAACACATACCTTCCCAGTCAAAGTCCAGAAATTACAGTCAATGTGACACAGGAACCTGTTTTGCCAATGCCCAACAACCCCCTCCCAACCGGCTATTGGACAACCCCCATCTATGGAGAAAACAAAGGTTGGAACGAAATTGCGGACAATTGGTTAATGGAAGGCTACGATTTCATGACGCGCTCTTTTGGTAGCGGCAACAACGCTTTCTCTCCATACACGATAGCACCCAACAGCGCACACATACTTTGGACCAAACAAATTATGCTCGGTGGCCTCGTAGGTGGGCCTTTCGGAGACGTGAACTATTACCAAGGCTTATCATACGAAGAACACTACAACCCCCTCATACTTGACGGAAAAATAATCTTCACAGAGCACTATCTAGACCAAACAGTAGTCTACCAGACTCGTTGTGTTGATTTATACACAGGGGAAGATGTATGGATACTGAATGACACCAGCATAAAATTCGCGCAGGTAGTTAATATCGATACGCCAAACGAGCACGGAGCACTTGCGTACCTATGGGACACGGGTCCAGGCGGTTTATTCTCGGCACCAAGCACCACTTGGAAAATGTATGATGCTTACACCGGCAGATACATGTGTAGTATCGCAAACGTGACATGGGGCGGTCCAGGAGGATTCGGAGTATCAACCGCGATACCAGGACCAAAAGGTGAAATACTTGCATACACCCTTGACTCAACTAGGAACAGAATGATCCTCTGGAACTCAACCAAAGTTCTCTACAATCCAACCTTCCTAGACACGTGGGGACCAACAATTGGAGCAACATACGACGGCAACAGAGGGGTCGAATGGAACGTATCAATACCTCCAGTGATCCCTGGGACATCACTTCAAGAAGTTAAAGATGGTTATGCACTGGCGACATACGCCGACAACTCAGTGGTTCCACCTACTCATGTTGACGTAATGTATGACGTGAGTCAAATGAAGAAAGACTCAAACGGAAACTATCCCACCACACTGAGCCCATTGTGGACAGCCAATAGAACCGGCATCTTGGAGACATTCTACATTCCAGGTCCCATCGGCAGTGGCATATACACTATGTATGACGAAGCCAGACTTATAATGCACGCCTACAGTCTCAGAACAGGCGCAGAAGTTTGGTCAACTGAACCTTACACCAGCGGCTGGGCAAGCTTCAATTGGCAATGGCAAATCGCCTACGACAAATTATTTGTGTCAGGATACGACGGCCATGTTCGCGCTTACGACACTTCTAACGGAAGACTGCTGTGGGACTATTACTTTGGAAGCTCAGGTTATGAAACGCCCTATGGTACGTACCCCGTCTATTCAGGCTTTACAATTGCTGACGGTAAACTGTACATAACTAACGATGAGCACTCCCCTGACGGTATCCCATGGAGAGGTGGCAAACTTTGGTGCCTCGACGTTAACACCGGTGAACTAGTTTGGAGTATATCCGGAAAGTTACGTATGGGTGCCATCTCTAATGGATACTACACGGCGCTTAATTCCTTGGACGGAAAAATTTACACTTTCGGTAAAGGACCCAGCAGAACAACAGTTTCAGCTCCTCAAATTGCAGCTCCATTAGGAACCGCAATAGTCCTCACAGGTACAGTAACCGACCAGTCGCCTGGCTCAAAAGATACTCCTGCTATATGCGATACCGACATGAGTGCGTGGATGGAATATCTTCATCAACAGAAGCCCATGCCTACTAATGCAAAGGGTGTCGACGTCAAACTGACAGCAATAGACCCAAATGGCAACTTCCAAAACATCGGAACAGCAACGACAGACATAGCTGGAACCTTTGGCATAACATGGGTTCCTCCTGTCGAAGGATTATATCAGATTACTGCAACCTTTGAAGGAACCAACTCTTACGCTGGCTCATTTGCTACAACTTACCTGGCAGTTGGGCCAGCCGCTGTTGCGCCTCAGCCAACTGAGACTGTTGCTCCTACGGTTGCTCCGTCTGTTGTTCCGTCTCCGTCTGTTTTGCCTAGTGTGGTTCCTGAGCCTGAGTCTGCTGCTGTAGGCGTGGACGTCTACGTTGTCGCCGCCGCGGTAGTTGTCATCTTGGTGGTTGTTGCTGTAGCTGCGGTGTTTCTGCGTAAACGCAAATAAAACCCAACTTTCCTTCTTTCTTTTTTCTTATAAGCGAATGACTTAAAGTGGCATTGTGGCAAGCCATAAAAGATAAAAACAATGTTATTTGTAAAATCATGAGAAGGTAGGTTTTGGGTTCCCTATTTTTTTGCTTAAGCATGCAGCGATGAAACCATAGTATTCAGGTGATGCTTTACCTGGGCGGCTTTTGAATTCACCGTGGAATTGCGATGCAAAAAAGAAGTAATGATTAGGCAGTTCTAACGTTTCCATCCTTCTGCCATCGACGCTTTTGCCTGAAAAAACTAAGCCGTTTTTGGTTAAAACTTCTCGGTAGTCAAGGTTGACTTCGAATCTGTGGCGGTGTCTTTCTTGAATTTCTTCGGCTTTGTAGAGGTTGTATGCCAGTGTGTCTTTTTCGAGCATGATTTTATGTGCTCCCAATCGCATGGTGGCGCCTTTGTATTCGATGCCGCGTTGCTCAGGCATGAGGTCTATGACTGGGTAGGGTGTGTTGGGGTTGATTTCTGTACTGTTTGCGTCTTTTAGGTTGCAGACGTTTCTTGCGAATTCGATAGTTGCTAGTTGGAAGCCGTAGCATATGCCGAGGAATGGTATGTCTTTTTCTCGAGCAAATTTTATTGCTGCGATTTTTCCTTCGGTACCGCGTGATCCGAAACCGTAGGGAACAAAGATGCCGTCATAGTTTTTGAGGTCAGAGATACATTCTGGATTTTGTTCAAGTTTTTCTGCTTCAAGATATGTTATGCAGACACGGGTTTTGCAGGCTGCGCCGGCGTGGCGTAGTGCTTCGCTCATGCTGACGTAGCTGTCAGTTAAGCCTGCGTATTTTCCTACAAGCGCAATGTTCACTTCGTGGTTGGGTTTTATGACGGCGTCGACAAATTGTTTCCATTCTGTGAAATCTGTATCTTTGCATTTATGTCCAAAGCGTTGACATATGAAGTCTCCCATGCCTTGTTTATCTAGTATAAGCGGTACTTGATAGACTGAATCTGCGTTGTAGCTACAAAATACGGCATTTTCGGGAATAGTTCCGAACAAGGCAATTTTACGTAATGCTTCAACGTCAATCATTTTTGGGCTTCGGGCGACAATCACATCTGGTTGAATGCCGATGCGACGTAATTCGTTGACGCTGTGTTGCAGAGGTTTGGTTTTCATCTCCATTGTGACATCCAGTATGGGGACTAATGCCACATGAACATAGAGCGTGTTTTCGTAGCCTTCTTCGAGGCGCATTTGCCGTATGGCTTCTAGGAAGGGTAAGCCTTCAATGTCGCCAACTGTGCCGCCTACTTCAGTTAGGACAACTTCAGCGGTTGAAGTTCGAGCTATAGCGCGTAGGCGGTTTTTTATTTCGTTGGTTATGTGGGGAACAATTTGAACACATCTGCCCAGGAAGTCTCCGCGGCGTTCCTTTTCGATGACGGATTTGTAAACTAGACCTGTGGTTATGTTGTTTTCTTGTTTTAGGCTCAAATCGAGAAAGCGTTCGTACCAGCCTAGGTCTAAGTCCGTTTCGCCTCCGTCATCTGTGACGAAAACTTCTCCGTGCATGTAGGGGTTCATCGTTCCAGCGTCAACGTTAACGTATGGATCAATTTTAATGACTGTGACTTTCAATCCGCGTGTTTGAAGCATTTTGCCAATTGAAGAAGTTAATATGCCCTTTCCGACGGAACTTAAAACTCCGCCTGTAACGAAAATATACTTCGCCATCTACGTTTACTCCGTAATAGACTACACCTTTTACCCTGTTGTAATATAACTTTTTTTGTCAACAGACGTGAATAAGCGTTTGATACTTTTCTTTTTCTCTAACTAATTGTCTGTATGTATTAGACAAATAAAATGGGGGAACTGCCTTAGTTGCTCAGTAGCGTCTCTGTTGCCGCATTACTGCTCGTGCAAGGAGCCAAATACCTACTGCAATTATGGCAAGTGGCCACCATGGAATATTTATATTATAGACCTCAGAAATCAAGAAACTAAAACCTATTATGATTATTATTACGCCCGCAATTAAAGCACCTGTACCTGCCCGTTGGCGGTGATGACGTGTTTCCATAAATCCTCTTGAGTGTTTGATGAGTATAGCACCACATTTAACGCAGACGTTTGCATCCTCAGGGTTTAATTTCCCACATTTATAACAGTAAACCATAACTTGGCCTTCTACAGTAACCCGTAGTAACGGACTGCTCATAAGACTTTTGGTGCAGCTTTCTTCAAATTGTTTATTTGTGTGTCTTTCTAGCTAAAGTTTAAACTCTGCTGTTTACAATACCTACAGGCACTCAAAGAGGAACTAAAAATGTCGCTTCCACAGCGTGCCCGTGGAGTTAAAGTTCTCAAAGCCGTTTCGTCTCCTATTAGGTTGCAAATTTTAAATCTCCTTTTTGATAAAGGTGCTCTTTCTTACACAGAGCTTATGAACGCCTTAAAGATGAATCCTGGTCGTGATGCTGGGAGGTTTGCATACCACTTAAAATTTCTTTTGAAGGCAAGTTTGGTGGAGGCTGATGTTGAAACAAAAAAGTACTTACTGACGGATCTCGGCAAAATGGTTATAGATGTAGCGGATAGGGTGGAAAAAAGAGCAGTTAAATCCAAGGGTGTGCTTGTCCGTACATCGCATTTAACTTTTGAAGAGTTTGACGCAAACAAAATCTCTAATTCGCTTATAAAAGAGGCAAAAATGCCTGTTGATTTGGCGCAGAAAATCGCCAAAGAGGCTGAAAAAATTATCCTTAAATCTAAAACTAAATATTTAACTGCACCTTTAATTCGTGAAATCGTAAACGTGCTTCTTATTGAAAAAGGTTTTGAAGATTACCGTCACAAGTTGACAAGGCTAGGCTTGCCTGTTCATGAAGTTACCGCTTTAATTGAAGCAAAGGATAAAGAGCACTCAGACGAAATTGAGGAACTGTTGTTAACCGTTGGAAAATCAGTGCTTCGAGAATACACTCTTTTGAACGTTTTTCCCCGCGACATAGCGGATGCTCACCTAGCTGGTGTGCTTCACGTTAGCGGTCTAGGTACTTGGATTTTGAAACCCTGTGAAGTTGTTCATGACCTACGTTTCTTTCTACAAAACGGTCTGCGTGTGGATAACTATAATGTACTTTATCATTCTGATGCTCCTGCCGAGAACTTCCAAGCTGCGCTATCAATGGTTTTTAACCTCTTGTTGTTGTGCTGCCAAGAAGTGAGTACAACTCAAACGATTGCCCACTTCAATGTGTTTCTGGCGCCTTACGTTAAGTGTTTAGACCCTGAAAAAGTGAAAGAGACTTTACGTTTGTTTATTTTGGACCTAAATAGGCATGTGAATGTTTCTTTAGTTCTTGATTTGTCAATTCCCACTACCCTCGCTGAAAAAAACGCTGTAGGCGCAAAGGGTAAGATAGTGGGTAAATATGGCGATTTTATTGATGAAAGCCAACTTTTAGTTAATCTTTTGTTTGACATTTTTTTGGAAAAAAGTCAGCTTAAACCTGTAGTAAATCCAAAAATTATCTTCAGAATCAGCCCTGAAGATCTTAAGGATGAGAAAAAGTACGCTATAATTCTTAAAGCTCACGGTGTAGCTGCAGAAAAAGGGTCCATTTACTTTGCTAGTGTCGTGCAAAGACAAAAAGGCGAAAAAACCACGGTTTTTTCTGCAAGTGGGCTTACACTTGAAGCTGATTTTACTGGTGACTGGGAAACAGATACTTTGAGAACTGGTTGCTTAGGGTATGTCGGGATTAATTTGCCCCGCATTGTTCAGGAGAGCGAAAAGGACAAAAATAGATTTCTGACTCTTCTCAAGGAGCGGTGTGAACTTGCGGAACGTGCATTAGGTATAAAGCAGCGTGCCCTTAGGCAACACGGTAAAACTATTTTGCCTTTTATGATGCAGGATACCAACGGCGATGTTTACTTTAGATTGGAAAACTGTGCTGGCATAATAAATCTTGTGGGGTTAAAAGAAGCTGTGGAGAACTTCACCTCAAAAGGGCTTTGTGATAAAGAAAGTCTAAGCTTCGCCAAAGAAGTCGTGCATGAGAGTTTAGCTTTTGTTAATAAGACAGGGAGGAAACATGGAAAACGTCTGTTTCTCTCTATTTTGCCCAGTCCAGAAGCCTCTTTAAGGTTTGCCCGTCTTGACATTGAAAAATATGGGATTGCAAAAACCAAATTCTCCGGTGCTAGGGAGAAGCCTTTTTATTCAACTGTACATCGGTTGCAGCTCCAACCAGGTGATTTTTTGTCTGTTCCTTCTGAACAGTTAGAGGTTGAGCGAAGCTTGAGAGGGTTAAATGGAGGTGGAAATTTAACAATTATAGATGTTGATGGAGTGGAAATTAAACCGCAAGAGTTGTTGAAGTTGACTTGCCATTTGATGGAAAATCAAAATGTGACTTTTTTAACTTACAATCGCAAAGTTACCTATTGCGTTATCTGCCAAAAAAGCTGGTTTGGAGCGTTGCATAAATGCCCTTCATGTGGGGCTATTAGTAGCGTTGTGACTTTTGACCGGTTCAAATTTACATAACGGCCTATTTTACAGCTCCTAAGACAAGAGCTAGAAGTGCCATTCTGACAACGCTACCGTTCCATACTTGCTGGAAGTAACACGCTTGAGGAGTGTTGTCAACTTCATGGGCGATTTCGTCAACCCGAGGCAAGGGATGAAGAATGATGAGGTCTTTTTTGGCGTTTGCAATGGTTTTCAGGTCCACTCTGTAGACTCCTTTAACTTTGGCGTATTCAGCTTGGTCGGGGAATCGTTCTTTCTGTATTCTGGTGACATATAAGACATCTATTTGTGGAATAACTTTCTCCAAGTTTTGCGTCTCTGTAACAGGGATTTTGTTTTGTATCTTTCTTAGTACTTCGCGTCGCATACGCAGAGATTCAGGCGAAATTAAAGTTAATTCTATGTCATATTTGGAAAGTGCATAACAGAGTGAATGGACAGTGCGTCCATAGCGTAAATCTCCAACTAATGCAATTTTTAGGCCGTCAATTGTTTTCTTTTCTTTTTCTATTGTATACAGATCTAGCAGTGCTTGAGTTGGGTGTTCTTCGGCGCCGCTACCCGCGTTGATTACAGGGATTTTTGCGAATTGCGCCGCTAGTTTAGCTGCGCCTTCAAGGGGGTGCCTTAGCGCGATTATGTCAGCGTAATTTTCTACGGTGCGGACGGTGTCAGCTAAATTTTCTCCTTTTTTAACAGAGGTGCTCTCCACGTCGCCAAAACCTATAGTTGAGCCACCAAGTTTAAGCATCGCTGCTTCAAAACTTAGCCGTGTACGTGTAGAGGGTTCAAAAAAGAGGTTGGCGAGAATTTTTCCTTTGAGGATGTCTGAGCCTTTTGCAGCGACTGGTTCCATTGTTTTGCTGATTTTCAGAATATAGTTAATTTCTTCTTGGGTGAAGTCGTCGATAGATGTTATGTCTCTTCCTTGAAACTGCAAATTGTGCACCAAAGACAAGAAGCATGACTCTGCTAAATAACACTTTTTGTGCGGGTTTACTTTTTTTTACAAATTTTTGTAGGTCCCATTTTTGCATAAGCTTTTTAATTTCGGCTTCTTTTAATATCTATAAATGTGGAGAGAATTTGTATGCCTAGAGCCTTTGTGTTGATAAATGTGGAGTCTGGTTCAGAAGATGATGTCTTGAGGGGGTTACGGGGTGTTGAGGGTGTTGAGGAAGCCTACTTTTCCTACGGAGTGTACGACATTATCGCTAAAATCAAGGCTAGTAGTATGGAAGAGCTCAAAGAGATGGTTACTAAAAAAGTGAGGGCGCTATCTAAAGTGCGGTCAACCCTTACTTTGATAATGATGGAAGAGTGAGCTTCTTCAAAATTTAACTTAAACATATTTTTGTTTTTGCTGTTAATCTGCTATTGTCGAGTTTTTAGATGTATTAGGTAGGTTTGTGTAACGTAACTGATTGTATAAAACTTGGTTGTACAAAACCTGTGTGGTGTGCTCTACTACGCACACAAATACAATAGGCGACGTCGAGATTGTGTTTGTGAGCAAAAGCGTGTGGTTGCAAGTATTTGCGATTGCTGTGTGTTGTGTGTAAATTGATTTTTGCTTCTGAGTTTTAAACAAGATGGTGAATACTGAATCTTACGACAGAATATATTTATAAGAAAAACGCTATTCCATGTTTCAAAGAAAAAAGTCGGCGAAAACCATGAAACCACCCAAAACATTCCAATTTAAAGTAAATTTCAGGACACGAATCAATTGGTTCGCCTTTTCTACAGTTAGCCGACCATTGCTAAACGCAATTGGTTTAGGAGGTGAAAAGGTTCAATGAATGCTCTAAGCAAGCTACTAAAGAACCGATACGCGTTAAGCACCGTTGTCACTACGTTAATTATACTCGTCATTTCCGTGTTACTTGCAAGTGTTGTAACTTACTTCGCCATCAACGTCGTTAGCACTCGTGTACAGGAAGAAAGTTTGCACTTAACTAAGCAGCACATCTGGCACAATTCCACCGCCACTTCGGGTACAGTTGCTTACTCGCAGGCTTCACTGATGGTGATTAACACAGGAGGCAGAGATATAGTAATTGATAAGTTGGCTGTTCGAGGTCAAGAATGCTCTTGGAATAACTCAGATAGCTCAAACAAGCAACTTGTACTCTACTGTACAACTAACAATCCAATATCTGCAGACATGTCCTACATATATAACTTTAACATCACTGGTACTAACACAGTGAACTTTGACGGTACAGACTACACCTTCCAAGTGGCAAACAGTGACCTAGTGTTGCAGTCAGGATACACGTTGCTGTTATACATCGTCAACCCAGACTCAATTACAATCAACGACATTGGCTTGACCGTAAGCATAACGTTGTACACCGCCCAAGCAATGTACTACAGAGAGGCTAACGTACAAGCAGTATCAGCTACATAAAACACCTTTTTTCTTTCTTTGTTTTTTGTGCTCGTCTGTAATGTGTAGCTTTTTTATACGCACAAATTTACTTATCCAAAACTTGCTTATTGCTTTTTCAGTGATAAAAATGAGAAATATACTGAAAAATCGATATGCTCTAAGCACGGTTGTAACTACACTGATTATCCTTGTTGTTTCAGTGCTACTCGCAGGTGTCGTCACTTACTTTGCCATCAACGTAACTAGCACACGGGTTCAAGAGGAAAGTTTGCACCTCACCAAGCAACATGTATGGTACGCAGCGAACGGTACTTCATATTCTTCCGAAGCAGCCATCATGATTATAAACACTGGCGGACGCGACGTTGTCATTGATAAATTAACCGTTCGAGGTCAAGAAGTTGCATGGACTAACGTATTCTACAACATCACCACAGACTCAGTATCTGCCGATCTATCTTTCAACTCTACACTGGTAGATGGTGGTTCTATAAGCGTTGGTAGCTCATACATATTTAAGCAGGCATCAACTGACCTGACGCTCGAATCAGGCAAAACCATGTTGATCTACATCGCTAGCCCAGATAGCATTACCGTCAACGACATCGGCTTGACAGTTGCCATAACGGTCTTTACATCGCAGGCAATGTACTATAAAGAAACCAACGTAGAATCAAGCTAAAAGAGCCAACCAAAAACAAAAACCCCCCACTTTTCCTTTTCTTTTTATACCAAGAATTTTCGTTGATTTTAGTACCTTATTGCTTTTTGTGGCTTATCTAACTTTACTTTTAAAAGTGGCGTTTCAAGCTGAATGTCGGTGCAATATGTAGTTGGTATGACGCACAAATAGCTTAATGCATTTTTCACGAACTCTTTTTATCGAAGTTAGCCACAGGGAAGCGAATGCACTGTTGTCAAGACCTCAAAATAAATGTCTATACTTAAAATCAAGTTTCTTTAAATCTAAAAAAGCGTTAGCTCTGCCCGCCACCTTTCTTATACTCTTCGTTTCTACGCTCGGCTTAATTTCTGTTACATACTATTTTGCCGTCGAAAAGGTGAACGCTCGAAGTCAAAACCTCAAGATTTCAACGGCGAAGCAGGATTTTTTGGCTATTGATGAAGGTGTTTTGGCTGTTGTGTGGCAACCAGGTTCTTCGCGGGCACTCGAAATTAGTGATTCAGGTGGAAAACTTTGCGTAGAGCCTACAAGCAGTGCGCTTTCAATTAGAATTTCAGACGGCAGAGACATAAACCAGACAGTTTTCAATAAAACTGTAGGGCAAGTCACATATCAACTGCCGTATTCTGAATCTCCTGAGACTGGGTTGTACCTGAAAGGTGACAGTCGCTCCGTGGCCAACCAGTCTGGCTCGTTAATTT
Organism: uncultured Candidatus Bathyarchaeia archaeon; assembly: GCA_964582085.1. Classification (GTDB taxonomy): domain Archaea; phylum Thermoproteota; class Bathyarchaeia; order Bathyarchaeales; family Bathycorpusculaceae; genus JADGNF01. Next base: position 40,494 of record CAZOPV010000006.1, read on the forward strand.
CTCAAGTTTCCATACAAAATGGTGCTGAACACCCTGAACTTCTTTTGCGTTATCGTCCTGCGGTGTCACATGCAGTATTAGGCATCGAGGGTGGTCGTCCAGTTAACAGTGTGCGTGTCTATGTGGTCAACATGAATTCTTCGGAAACCATTGCTTTGCACGGCCGAGTTCCTCTGAAAATTTCTTGCTGTAGCACACGGATAACAACCACGACTTACACTGTATCCTACAGTGTTGCATCTCTGACTATAACCTCTTTTCTGGAAGAAAGTAGCGGGCAGGTCGCAATTCCAATTTCAAGTACAGAAGTCGGTGCAGTAATTAACTTTGACATTGTCGAGGCGGACATAAAAATTGAGAGGTGTCTGCGGTAAATGCCTTCTGTTATTCCGGGGTACGTTTACACTCTGTTTGCCTCAGTTATCATCGGAACTCTTGTAATCACTACCTGTGCCTTTTCAGTTGCTGGAATAAAACATGAAGTAGAAGAACAACAGCTTTACAGTATAGCAAAGTACGTCGCGACAAAAGGTGTTGAGTTAACAAGTCAGAATCGCGCAGAAAACTTCACTGCCATTGTACATTTAGACCTCCCACCGATGATCGGAAATCAAAGATATTGGATCCAAATATCAAATGACTCCACGAGAGCATGGGCTGAAGCAGGATTTGGGTCAACAGTAATTTCAGGTCAAAAACGTGTGGATATACCTGTTGAAGTTGCCGCATCAGGCACCTACCTAAGTGGGTCAGCTTCATCGGCTTTTCTCCAATACGCCTCTGGTGTCGATGGCGCAAGTTTAATGCTTTATGGAGGTAGCTAAAATTGAAACTTGGGAAAAAGAAAGATGAAGAAGTCGAAGAAGAAAAAAACTGCATTTCAGAAGAAGAACTGCTTGGTTACTTAGGTATCCAAGGTTGGCGTGTACCTGAAGGATATACGCAGATAGAAAGCTACCCTCTCAAGCCTCCGTTTTCCTACGCGTGGATATTCCAAGATGAGTCTGAAGGAGGTTACCTCTACATAGTGGACGAGTTGGCTATGACGCGTGAGGAGCGTGCTGCTTTCAATCAGTTGAAAAACATTCTCGAGTTCGAGTTGAAAGCTCCGCGTGCAGATGAAACCCTTGAAGATTCTTTCAAAAGACAGTTTCCGATGATCCTTGATGAAAATAAAGCGGCGGTGGCAGGAATCAACCAGATTAGTTTACGAAAAATAACCTACTATCTTGAAAAAGAGCTCATTGGTTACGGAAAAATTGACGGGCTCATGTGTGACCCTCACATCGAAGATATTAGTTGTTTGGGGGTCAACAAACCTGTATTTTTGTATCATAGAAAATACGAAAACATGCGGACAAACATACTCTATACAGATGAAGAGGAACTGGATGACTTTATAACTCGTATAGTGCATAGACAAGGCAAACATGTTAGCATTGCTCATCCAATAGTGGATTTGACTTTACCTGGGAAACATCGACTGGCGGTTTCCTTTGGCAAAGAAACAACGCCGGCGGGCACCAGTTTTACTATACGAAAATTCCGTGAAGACCCTATAACCATTGTGGATTTAATAACCAACGAAACCATCGATGAGTCAATTGCGGCTTACCTTTGGTTGCTGATGGAAAACAAAATGTCTGTGATGGTGGTGGGTCCAACTGGCGCAGGTAAAACTACTGCATTAAATGCTATTGCTTGCCTTGTTAGACCTGATTTCAAAATGATATCTGTCGAAGAGGTTTCTGAGATTAACTTGCCCCAAGAAAACTGGGTTTCCACAATTTCCCGTCCTGGCTTTGGCGGTTTAAGCGAAGGTGAAGTCTCTTTGTATGACCTCATTAAGTCAGCAGTACGTCATCGCCCAGCTTTGATTCTTGTAGGAGAGGTTAGAGGAGAAGAGGCTTACGTTCTATTTCAGGCTTTAGCTACAGGGCACGGTGGGATGTGTACTCTGCATGCTGAGGATGTGGAAACTGTAATTAAGCGTCTAACTCAGCCTCCTATGAATATTCCACAAGGAATCTTGCCGCTTATGAATTGCGTCATAGTGGTCAAGCAGGTTAAAACCCCGACTTTTATAGGTTTAGATAAAAAAACTTCTAGTAGAAAATTTGTGCGCATTTCAGAGATTGATAACAATGGTGGTATTCATGATGTGTTTAGGTGGAATCCTTCAGGAGATTACTTTCAAGCAGATCTTGAAAATAGCTACCTGTTGGATAAAATCGCTAGAAGTTTAGATGTCCCCTACAGCGTTGTCATGCAGGAGTTTGAGCGTAGAAAGCAGATACTGCTGAAAATGGTGGAGCGAGGGTTACGTGACTTTCGAAGTGTGCACAAAGCACTCTACAGTTCAATCAATGTTGAGGATGCAAATAATTCTGCTGTTAAAGGAGTTTAAGTGATTGCGAGCTCAAAGTGGTTTCATAGGTAAAATTTTGGGTAAAATTACCAGCGCGGCAAGTGAAGAACGGGAGAAACTTGAGCGCGAATTACCCTTTGTGGTCATGATTTTTACTTTGCTATCAGCCGGTGGCGTTTCGCCTTATGACAGCTGGAAACGTATGCGCAAACTCTCTTTTTTGCCCACTTTTAGAAAAGAAGCTGAAGAAGTAATCAGACAAGTGGAGATTTTAGGTAAAGACCCCCTTGCTGTGCTACATCAACGGGCGGAAGTTACGAAATCGAAGCTCTATAGGAATTTTCTAGGAGGCTTTGTATCTTCTGTGCGGAGCGGCGGTAAACTGGTCGATTTCTTGCGTAGCGAGCTTAAGGTAATTTTTGAGTTACGGAACAACGCTATGACGCGTTCAATCGAAAAAATAGCCACTTTAGTTGAAGCTTACACCGTAATGTTGATTGTGGTTTTATGCACTTACATTTTATTTGTTGTTTTCTCCTCAACAAGCGTGATAGATATTTTATCTGCCAGTTCCTTGCCTATTTCGCCTGTAATGTCTTATATTATAGCGTTTATCTTTATGCCGGTGCTTTCCTTTATCTTTATAATGCTTGCTCATAATATGCAGACAAGCGCTTTTGTCGGCTTATCGCAACTTTACAAAAAGGCTGCCATAATTGTTGTTGCAGATATCGCCCTGATTTTTTTGCTTGTTATGTTTCCTTCCATGTTTGATTCTTCGGCGCCGCTTGGGTTGCCTGAAATCGCTGTGATTGCTCTAGTCATTGGTTCACTTATTCCTGCTGTTCAATACCGCAGAATTGCCAAGATTAACTACAATGCAGAGGATTCTGTTCCTTATTTCATTCGAGACGTTACAGAGGCAAATAAGATTGGTCTTTCACCTGAAAAAAGCCTTATACAAGCGGCAAAGCGTAAGGGTTATGGCAACTTTTCAAAGTTTTTGGAGCTTTTGCGTAGCCAGATTGAGTGGGGTGTGCCTTTACGTAAAACTTTTGCTAACTTGAGCAAGGAAATTAAGAGTTGGTTTGTTACGCTTAATTTTGCAATGATGATTGAGACTATTGAAATCGGTGGAAATGTTACTCCGTCTTTGGAGATACTTTCCGAGTATAGTGAAAAGGAACGTGAATTGCAAATTAACAAACGTGCTTTGTTGCGTCCCTACATTATGCTTGCTGTTATCTGGAGTATTTTGATTGCCGTAACTACCACAATTGTGGCTATAACGACTTATATGATGTCCTCTGTTGTCGGTAGTAGTCTTTCTTCTGTTGCGTTCATGGCGATGCAAAGTCAAATGCGGATTTTCTCAGTAGGTATTATTCTTCAATGTTGGATTTCAGGTTTTTTCATTGGGAAAATAAGCGAAGGTAACTTCGGAGCAGGTTTCCAGTATTCTGCATTGCTTGCTGGAGTTGCTTATGTATCTTTGGTGTTGTCTCAGCAACTGCTATCCGGTATGTTTGGGTTATCGCCGGTGATGAGTTAAAGGAGGGAAACAAAAATTCCTACAATTGCCATTGATACTTTCTTTGCATGTTCGCTAGTAGTTAGTGTGGCAGTGCTGGCGACTGCTTTCTTAGCGGGTACCATGCAAACGCAAATAAACAGTGCTCAAGACTTAAACAAGTGCAATTACTTGCAGGCAATAGCTGAACACATAGTTACTGGTACGGGTTCTCCTGCGGAGTGGGGTTCCAAAGGGGTGACTCCAACATTTTTCGGTCTTGCATCATCTGATTCTTCATGTCCGTACGCTTTAGACATAGACAAGCTAAGTAGGTTAAGCAGTGAAAACTTGTACGCACTTCCTTACTTGGAGCTCTCTAAGAGTGCAAGGTTGACTAACTTAGCTTTTGGTGTTTCCCTAAGACAAATGCTAGACATCGACATTGTAATTTCAGGCAACAGTAGCGCAGGCAGTTTCATCAATTATACTTTTACTGTTTCTGTGAGCCACGAAGCAGAAAGTGTACAAGCGAATCTGCAAGGTTACCTTGTTACGCGTAATTTTGTAGGCAGTGCTTCCAATTCAACTTCGCCTTCTGGTGTGAGCTACTTGACTATTGGGGTACCAGTCACTTCCAATGGTTCTGCTTTACTTGTAGTGTTCGCCCGTGCCTCATTTGATGAAAGGATAACTGCGTACGGCATTTACTCCTTTGGTCACTTAGCAGTAGATCCGCAACCAAATCATACGTTTTTAGGTCAAAGTCCTCTCAACTACTCTTTGACAGTTTCAAAAAATTATCCAACTGTTACTTTATCCAGCAGCATTGCTCTCTCATACAGTTACGCTTCTAACCTCACATCTACCTCAACTACCTCCTACATGATACCTGAGTTTTTAGACAGAAGTCCAATTGTGCTTGTGACACTTGGCACAAATGGAACAGAAAGCTTCTCGGAGTGGACTTCGTATCCTCAGTTGCCCCAAAATGTAGGCGCTGACTTTTCAAACGCAGAGAAAAACCTCTTTGTTTATCCCGTTTTGGTCAAAGGTGCTCTATACAAACTTACACTCTGCTTTGGAGATGTTCCGAAGTGAATTTTGTTAGAAACAAAAAAGGCCAAATTCGTGTTATCGAGGCTTTTTTTGCCTCCGTCTTGCTGCTTTCCTCGCTTTCTCTTATTCCTCTGTCGCAGAAATTTCCTCGTTATTCTGAGGACGAAGCCGATGTTTTTTCTTCTGTAGCGCACAGAACGCTGATTAGCCTAGACGCCGAAGGTCAGATAGCTGAACTGATTGCTAGCCGCAACTGGTCTGCCATCAAAAATCTTATCCAGTCATGTTTTTCCGCTGCTATATGGTTTAATTTGACGGTGTTTGACCAAAACCTATCTTACCTTAACGATGAAGTCATATGTAACGGCGGCTTAATTAGCGACAGAATTTATTCTGTTGACTACGTTTGTGCCAGCAGAAGCACAAACTATACCGTCTGGCTTATTCGACTGCAATTGGCAACGGTGAGTTGAAATGAGGTCTTTGCGAACTCAACGTGGAACTTCTGGGCAAGTGTTGGTTATCACTTCTTTGATAGTTGTTATGTTGCTTTTGTCAACGGTTATTTATGTAAGAGAAACTGCAATGGACGCCCCTGTCTACGCTTCTTCGTCAAATTTGAGTTTTGTAGCACTTAAGCAAGCAATACGCCACACAGTTATAAGTGCGTTGGCAAATGTTTCTAACGGTGGGCACCCATCAGTTTTGGAAGCTGATTTGAGTCAGCTAAAATATGTTGTAGCAAATGGTTATTATCCTGCACTTGTAGCTATTAATCACACTGCCCTTAACCGTGGTGATTACAGTGACGGTTTTTGGATTTATTGGGCGTCAACTGGAACTGGACTTTCTAGTGCCTATGTGGATTTCAGTTTGCTATCGTCAGATATTTCCACAGGTTATTTTTCAGAGTTTTTTGTGAATGTGACTTCAAAAATTGTTGTGACAGGGGAATATGTGCTTTTGGAAGGAACTGAAAAGCAAGTAAACGTAACATGTACCTTCTACAACGAGGATAGTTATGCTCTTGCAAAAAATTTTACGGTGTACTATGAGTATGACGGTCTGCTTTCGCCTGAAGAGTGGTTAACTCCCGCGTCGCTTAATGTTTTGGATTATGGCAACGGCACATATTTCTGCTCTTTTACTGCGACTACCAAACACCGCCATGATCCAATGATGGTTTCAGTGCGGGGTGTTGACGGCAGGGGAATTCTAACTGTGGCCAATGTGACCTGTGTGTTACGATGAGCAGTAGTGTTTTAGTTGTTTCTGTTTTGTTGAGTAGCTTTATGGTTGAGTTAAAAGTGAATTTGTGATTCATATTTCTAATTTAGATTTCGAGGTCATAAGTATCTAATATGTAGTAGGCTAAAATCAGTAGGCAAAATACAGACTTGAAAACTAAAGGTGAAACCTGTAATGGAACTTATGGTCCAAAAAAGAAACAGCGACGTAGTGAAAGTTTATGATGAAAAGACCGACGCAGTCAAGTTTGTTAAACGTGACAAAGGCTTTACTAAACAGCTTTCGACAATTGAGGAAACTTTAGCGCGGTTCGGACTTTTGAAGAATGAAATTAAAGTTTACCTTTACCTTGCGAGGGTAGGTGAAAAGAAGGCTGGTGAAATTGCTGAGGCTATCAGTTTGCATAGGACTGAAACGTATCGTATTTTGCGTGATCTTGAGAAGAAGGGAATTTTGTTTTCGATTTTTGAGAAACCCCTAAAGTTTACCGCGGTACCGCTCGAAAAGGCCATAGATATCCTTGTTGAAGCGCAGAAGATGAAGATTAAGTTGCTTGAAAAAGAAAAACAAAACCTGGTGGAACTTTGGCTGTCTGTTCCCCAGATGAAGGTAGAGAGCGCTAAAAAAGAGCTGTTTCAGATGCTGGAGGGTGAGCAGCAAGTGGTTCTGAAAGCTAATGAACTGCTTGAGCGCACTCAAAAGGAGTTTCAAATCTTTGCGGCTGACGAGTATTTGGCTCAACTTTACTATAGCGATTTTACTGACAAACTTAAACAGAAACAGGATAAAATTGACATTATGTTGCTGACTGAGAATTCTCCGAAAAGCCTTTTCTTCGTTGAGCAGATTGATCTAGCGAAAGACAGGGTTGGTGTTGTTGCAGCGCAAAGTTTGCCTTGCTTTATGATATCTGACAAAAAGGAGTTGCTAATTGCTTTCCACGAGAACGATGTTACCAGTGACTCAGGTGACAAGAAGAAATTCAAAACGGCAGCAATATGGACAAATTACACGGCTTTCGTTTGGACTCTTCAGATGCTTTTCTCTAAGCTGCTGGAGAGTGGGCAGTCGTCATCTGTTGTTTCTGTTCCAGCTTAGACCTTCTGCTTCTTGTTTCTCACGAGGAGAGAAGGTGAGATAATGTTTCAACAGAAAAAGAGGTTATTTGTGTTTTTTTCCCTATTTTTGGCGGTGGCGCTTGCTGGTTCTTTTCTTTGCTTGACGCTGCTTGGTAATGTGGGGTCTTTGCAGGTAGCCAAAGGCGCTGAATTAGTTTGGGAAAGAAACTATGGCGGGTCGGGGGACGATCGATGCTTCTCTGCGGTGGCTACTGAAGATGGCTATATTCTTGTTGGGTCGTCCACCTCTTTTGGGCGGGGAGAAACCGTAGGGTGGGTTTTGCGTGTTGATGCATATGGTGAGAAGCTTTGGAATTGGACCTTCAATGAGGGCTTTGGAGCTGAATTTAGACAAGTGCTAAACGTGGAAGATGGTTTTCTGCTTTTAGGCAACATCTTTTTTGCTTCGGGTGAAACAGAGGGCTTGGCAGTTAAACTTGACAAAGCAGGTAATTTGCAGTGGAAAACTGCTTTGTCATGTGGTAGTGGTGTTAATAAACTTTTTTCTGCAGTTAAATCGGAGGATAGTTTTCTTCTTTCTGGTTTGGTTGAGTCTTCTGAAGGTGATGGCAGTCACGTTTGGTTAGTTAAACTAGATTTTGATGGAAACCTCTTGTGGAATAAGGTTTTCAGTAATTTGCGTGATGCTGCGGGACGCGGTGTAATGGTGACTCAGGATGGTTATTATGTGGTTGTAGGTTATATGGATGCTGGGGGAAGCGGGGACTATGATTTTTTGGTGCTCAAACTTGACGTCTCAGGGGTGGTCTTGTGGAATCATACTTATGGTGGATGCGAAAGTGATAAGGCATATGCTGTAGCTTCAGCGTTTGATGGTTATGTGGTTGTTGGTGATACGCGTTCTAAAGGTTCAGGTGACAGCGATGTTTGGATTGTAAAAATTGATTTTGACGGCAATCTGATTTGGGAGACTGTTTTTGGGGGCGAAGACTTTGATGCGCCTACCTGTGTTTCTCAATTGACTGGTGGTAAATACTCTGTGGGAGGCGTTACGTTTTCTTATGGGAATGGCTTACGGGATTTTTTGCTTTTAAGCGTTGACGATGGGGGTCAAGTTGTTTGGAGTTGTACTGTTGGACGAAGTGATTATGAAGAAGCCTACGCTGTTGTCCCCAGTGTCGTTGGCGAATTTGTTATTGCAGGTTGGACTAGTAGCCTTGGGCAGGGGCGCTATGACTTTTATGCAGTAAAGGTGAGAGTTAATTCTTAGTTTATGTCTGTTTAACTTAAAACTTGTTTCTGAAATTTTTCTTTGGTTAAACTATGTATTGAAGTTGTGGTTTTTCAAGTTGTAGTTGTATCTTGTCCTCAAAATCTATCTGAACGTGCCCTATTAGCCAATCATTAAATTTGGCGCAGTTGTTTGGGTTGCAGCTGAACGTTTTCTTATCTTTATTCCAAAAAGCACATGAAACACATGGTATTTCCGAGTTATCTTTCATTTATTATCGCTATGTAATCATTTGAGAGTTGATTTATCGCTTGTGAACTGGTAATCACTATTTTCAATAACTGGGCTATTATAGAATTTTTAGGCGGAAAATTTGTGTTTTTTTCTTTGGAGGTTAAATTCTTCTCTCATTTTTATCTGACGTCTTTTTACGTTATATCTAACAGAGAAGTTGTGCGCTGCGTCTCGCATCTGCCGCAGTAGCAACATTATGCGGTTGTTTTTATCGACTTGTCTTGGTGTGTCCTCGTTTGGTAAGTAAATTTCCTCATGTTCCTTTGCTAATCCAATAAGTGGTAGTTGTAGTCCAAGCGATTTCAGAGCTGTTTCTGCTGCACTAACTTGTCCTGCTCCTCCGTCTATTACGACTAAGTCTGGTAGCTGTGCTTTTTCCTCTATTAGTCGTTTATATCTTCGGGTGACAACCTCGTTGATGGCTGCGAAGTCGTCTTGTTTTGTGATGGTTTTTATTTTGAATTTGCGGTAGTTGCGCTTGTCAGGTTTGGCGTTTGTGAAGCGCACCATGCCTGCAACTAGATGTTCCTGCCCCAAGTTGGAGATGTCAAAGCATTCAATAATGTGTGGGATGCTGGATAGGTTGAGAAAGTCCTGTAGATCTACGAGGGCATTGTCGTCTTCTATTGTAGTTTCAAGGTTTTTCTCTGCAAGTTGAACCAGTTCTAGTCGGTTTCCTCGTCTTGGCACTGTAAGCGTTGTTTTTGCTCCTCTTTTTTCGGAAAAAAACTGCTCTAATGCTGCTTTTTCTTCGGAGTCGTGCCAGACGGGTCTGTTTAGCAGAATTTCTCTAGGAATTGAATTCGCTTCGTAGAACGCTTTTAGAAATTCTTCTTCCACCTCTGGCTGTAAATCCATTGTGAATTCTTTTTTGCCTAAGAGAACCCCTTTACGTACACCCATGTGCACGGCTAAAACTTTTTCTCCTATTCGGCGGAAGGTGAGAACGTCTTGGTCGTACAGTCTTTCTTTGTCTACAATTTGTCGTTGTGTAAGCAAGCTGATGGAAGAAATTTGGTTACGGAGCTCCAGTGCCTCTTCGTATTTTTGTTCATCTGCTGCCTTCTTCATAAGTTCTTGGAGTGCTATTGCGGTTTGTTCGTAGTTGCCTTTAAGAAAAGACCTTGCCTGTTCAACTTGCTTTGCGTACTGTTCCGCGGTGACTTTTCCTGTGCATGGAGCTGTGCAGATGCCTATGTGAAAATTAAGGCATGCTCGTTTGGGTAGTGTTTTGCATGTACGAAGTTTAAAGACTCTCACTACGAGTTTTTGGAGGTCTTGCCGTGTGAAGCCGTCTGTGTAGGGTCCAAATGATTCGAGTTTGCGGGAAACTTTGCGGCTGGTGAGTATCCTTGGGAATGTTTCTTTTGTAAGTGCTATGTAGGCAAATGTTTTGGCGTCTTTGAGGTCTATGTTGTAACGGGGGGTGTGTTGCTTAACTAGTTTGTTCTCTAAAAGTAGTGCTTCCACTTCGTTGTTTACGATGATCCAGTCTATGTTTCGGATTTTAGAGACTAGTTGCCGTGTTTTGGTGGGTTGGTTGCTGTTGGCAAAGTAGCTTTTGACGCGGGCGCGGAGGTTTTTAGCTTTTCCGATATAGAGTATTTCGTCTTTTTCGTCTTTGAAGATGTAGACGCCGGAGTTTGTGGGAACCTCGGAGCTTTTGAATTCTGCAGGTGAAGCTATCGCTATCATGCTGGATCTTTCTGGAGTATTTTTTTGAGGAACTTGCCTGTATGTGAGTTGGGGTTTTCTGCCACTTCTTCTGGGGTTCCTTGTGCTATGACTTGTCCGCCTTCTTCTCCTCCTTCGGGACCAAGGTCGATGAGGTAGTCACAGCTTTTTATTACGTCCAAGTTGTGTTCGATTACGTAGACGGTGTTGCCTTTTGCAACCAGTCTGTTGAGTACTTTTATGAGGCGTTTGGTGTCGTCAAAGTGCAGTCCGGTTGTGGGTTCATCTAGTAAGTAAACTACATGTCCCGATTTGTGTTTGCTGAGTTCGCGGGTAATTTTTATGCGTTGACTTTCTCCTCCTGAGAGCGTGGTGGAGCTTTGTCCAAGTTTAATGTAGCCTAGCCCCACGTCCAGTAGGGTTTGAAGTTTGCGTGATATCAGAGGCATGTTTTCGAAGAATTGTGCTGCTTCTTCCACTGTCATGTCTAAAATCTCTGCTATATTTTTTCCCTTGTAGAGTACGCTAAGAGTTTCTTTGTTGTATCTTTTGCCTTTGCATTCGCTGCATTGTACGTAGATGTCGGGTAAAAAGTTCATTTCTATGCGTAATACACCATCTCCTTGGCAAGTTTCGCATCTTCCTCCTTTCACATTGAAGCTGAATCGTCCTGGGCTGTAGCCGCGGACTTTCGCTTCTTTAGTGGAGGCGAAAATTTTTCTGATTTCATCAAAAAGCTTAGTGTAGGTGGCGGGGTTGCTTCTGGGGGTTCTGCCGATTGGATCTTGGTCGATAACTATGACGTTATGTACAAAACTTGGGACATCCATTTTGTCGTATTTTCCGATTTTATCTACTCTTTCTCCATACATCTGGCGTAGTGCAGGCATAACTGTTTGGTTCATCAGTGTGCTTTTGCCTGAACCTGAAACGCCTGTGATTCCGCATAGCACGCCAAGGGGCAGTTTTACGTTTAGGTTTTTGAGGTTGTTCTCTTTGGCTCCGTAGACTGTAATGTAACCAGTGGGTTTTCGTCTTTCTTTTGGGACTTCAATTTTTAGCTCGCCTGAAAGATACTTGCCTGTTAAGCTTCGTTTATTTTTCATGATGTCTTGGGGAGTGCCCTCTGCGACAATGTGTCCTCCGTGGACGCCTGCGCCTGGACCCATGTCTACGATGTAGTCTGCGTTTCGAATGGTTTCTTCGTCGTGTTCCACTACAATTAGTGTGTTGCCTAAATCGCGGAGTCTATGGAGGGTACTGATGAGTTTTGTGTTATCTCTTTGATGTAGGCCGATGCTGGGCTCGTCTAGTATGTAGAGTACACCCATGAGGTTGCTGCCTATCTGTGTGGCTAACCGGATTCGTTGGGCTTCTCCACCTGAGAGTGTGCGGGCGGCTCGGGAAAGTGACAGGTAGCCTAAGCCGACGTTTTTGAGAAAGCTGAGGCGGTCGTTTATTTCTTTGAGTACTTGTTTTGCAATAATCATTTCTTTTTCGTTCAAGTGAGCTGGGAGGTCTGCAAAGAAACTTATCGCTTGGTCGATGGAGAGGTCGGTGACGTCAATTATGCTTTTGCCTTGAATTTTTACTGCTAGAACCACGGGTTGCAGCCTTTTGCCTTGGCAGGTGTTGCAGATTCGCGACTTCATGAATTTTTCTATTTCCTCTTTGCGCCATTCGCTTTCGGTTTGTTTGTACAGTCTCATGGTTTGTGGTATGACGCCTTCCCAACCGTTTTGCATCCACATGGTTGCACCGTTTGACCAGTTGCCACTGATGGGTTCTCTGTCGCCGTACAATAGGACTTGGAGTTGTTTATCTGTGAAGTCTTTGATAGGTGTGAAGATGTCAAAGCCGTGTTTTTTGCCAACCATAGCAAGTTGCTGCACCCGCCATGTCAAATCCATTTTGCCGTAAACTGCTAGGGCGCCGTCCATGATGGATTTGTTTTTGTCGGGGATAACTAAGTCCTCGGAGACTTCGGTAATTTCTCCCAGTCCATGGCAGGTGGGGCATGCGCCAAAGGGTGAGTTAAATGAGAACATGCGGGGTTCTAAGCTTTCAAACACGATTTCTGGATGGTTAGGGCAGGCTCCAAAGGTGCTATAGACTGTTTCGCCTTTGAATCTTTCTAGTTCACGTTTTTTCTCTTTGTTTGTGTCTTGGGCGTTTATAACAATCATAGTGCCTTTGCCTGTTAAAAGCGCTTGTTCTACCGCTTCGGCTATGCGGCAGTGTTCTTCGTTGTCGATTTTTATGGTGTCTATGACTGCCTCTATCCAGTGCTTTTCGTAGCGAATCAGTTTCACTTCTTCTTTGATGGAGTCTGCGTCGTAGATTTTTTGGTCCACTCTGATTTTGGTAAAACCCTGTTTTTTGAGATCGTCAAAAACCTGTTCGTGTGTGCCTTTCATGCCTCTAATTATGGGCGCAAGAAAAATGAGCGTCTTGCCTTGTTCTGCCATGATGAGACTGGTTATGTTTTCGGGGCTTTGGGGGCGAATAGAGTTGCCGCATTTTGGGCAGTGGTGTATGCCGATGCGTGCGTAAAGCAGCCTAAGGTAATCGTAGATTTCCGTTACGGTGCCTACGGTGGAGCGGGGGTTTTTGCTGGTGCTTTTTTGTTCAATGGAGATGGCTGGAGATAAACCGTCAATTGAGTCGACGTCGGGTTTATCCATGAGTCCCAGAAACTGCCTAGCGTATGCGCTTAGGCTCTCTACGTACCGTCTTTGGCCTTCAGCGTATATGGTGTCAAATGCTAATGTGGATTTGCCTGAGCCTGACAGCCCCGTAATCACAATCAGCTTGTTTCGCGGTAGCTCCACGTCTATGTTTTTGAGATTGTGTTCTCGGGCGCCTTTAATAGAAATCGTGTCTCGCATTACTGTAACCTGTTTTGGTGTTTAACAATGGGATTTTACTTGTTTCAGCTTGATGCTTTTCTACCTTTTTGCGTTGAAAATGTAATTCTGACGGTTAACTTTGGTTTTTCTCTTTTTGTGCCATGATTGCCGTCAATTCTTTGATTGTGTCTCTTAGTTCAATTGCCCTTTCAAAATCTAGTCGCTCTGCTGCTTCCCGCATTTTTGCTTCTAACTCGACCAGTTGTTTGTGAATGTCGGCTTTAGCTAAGTGCTTGACGCTTTTGATTGTGCCTTCTTTTAGGGAGACGCTCTTCACGATGGTTTTTGGTGTGATGCCGTGGAGGCGGTTGAAGTTCATTTGGAATTTGCGTCTGTACGCGGTGATTTCCATGGCGCGTTTAATTGATTGTGTTTTCACGTCGGCGTACAGTATAACTTTGCCTTTTTCGTTGCGGGCTGCTCGTCCAATTGTTTGAATTAGGCTGCGTTCATCACGTAGAAAGCCTTCTTTGTCGGCGTCTAAAATGAAGATTGTGGCAACTTCTGGTATGTCTAGACCTTCGCGGAGCAAGTTTATTCCGACGAGTATGTCGTATTCTCCTATCCGAAGTTGCCGTACGAGCTCTATGCGGTCGAGGCTATCTATGTCTGAGTGCATGTATCTGACGCGGAATCCTTCTTTGACTAAGTAGTCTGTGAGATCTTCTGCCATACGTTTTGTTAGCGTTGTAATTAGCACACGGTTGCCCTCATTGATTGTTTTTTTTGCTTCCGACATGAGGTGTTGCATCTGGTCTGTGATGGGGTGCAGTTCCACTTGAGGGTCCAAAAGTCCTGTAGGGCGGGTGATTAGCTCTACAGGTGGACCGCTTTTTTCTAGCTCGTATTCCGCGGGTGTTGCTGAAACAAACAGTGTTTTTCCCATTTTCTGCTCGAATTCTTCGAATTTTAGTGGGCGATTATCAAATGCGCTGGGGAGTCTAAAGCCGAAGTCCACTAGATTCTTTTTGCGTGAGTAGTCGCCGTTGTACATTGCGCGGGCTTGGGGTATGGTTTGGTGGCTTTCATCTATAATTAGCAGGTAGTCTTTTGGGAAGTAATCCATTAACGTGAACGGTGGTTCACCTGGTTTGCGTCCGTCGAAATGTCTGCTGTAGTTTTCCATGCCTGAGCAGAATCCCATCTCTCGAATCATTTCTAAATCGTAGTTTGTGCGTTGTTTGAGGCGTTGCGCTTCAAGTGGTGGCAATTGTGGTAGTCTTTCTTCTAGTTCTCGTTGTATCTGTTGCAGTGCGCGTTCATGTTTTTCTTGGGGCACTACATACTGCCGCGCCGGGTACAGTGTGATCTTGTCGACGGTGTTTTTTACGTCGGCTGTGAGTGCGTTGACTTCTTTGATTTTCTTGATTTTGCCTGAGTCAAGTTCTATTCTTAAAATATCTTTCTCGTAAGCCGGGATTACGTCTATGGTTTCTCCGCGAACGCGAAATCTGCCGGCTTCCAGAAAAGCATCGTTGCGTTCATATTGCATATCAACTAAGGTGTGAATTAGCTTTTGCCTGTTTATCTCTTTGCCTACTTCTAGTTCGACAGCCATGCTTTTGAAGTCGTCAGGGTTGCCTAAGCTGTAGATGCAGCTTATACTAGCAACTATAATTGTGTCACTTCTGCTTACGATGCTTGAGACCGCGTGCATACGCATCTTTTCGATCTCTGCGTTTACGTCTGAGTCTTTTTCTATGTAGGTGTCTGTTGTTGGAATGTAAGATTCGGGTTGATAGTAATCGTAGAAAGAGATGAAATATTCAACTCTGTTCTTGGGGAAAAACTCTTTCAACTCAGCGTAAAGCTGAGCTGCCAGCGTTTTGTTGTGTGCGATGATGAGCGTTGGTTTCTGAAGTCGGTTAATTACGTTGGCCATGACAAATGTTTTGCCGCTGCCTGTTATCCCTAGAAGTGTCTGTTTGTCTTTTTTTGAGAATCCTGCCACTATCTTTTCAACTGCTTCTTCTTGTCCAGGTGATGTTTTGAATGGTGCAATTAGTTCGAACTGCATTTTCGTCTCTCGTGAACTCGCTAGCAGGAGGGGTTTTGGTTTATAAGAGTTTTTAATAGGTCTTTTGTGTTTGTTGGTGTTTTATTTTGTTGTGTGATTAATTGTGGGTTTATGATTGTGGTTTTTTCTTTGGGCGTTTTGTGTGTTGTTGTAGTGGTGTAGTACAAAAAATGAATAAGGTTTATTAATACTTACGATAAATGTTGATGTGGATGTGGGGGAAACTATGGCGCAGCCAATGGTCGATTCGGCGTTGCCTTTAGCCGTGACTAAGTTGAAGAAAATGGGAATCCAAAAAGGCGGCAAACCTCTTTTAGGAGGCGAGGCAACCTATAGAAAATTGTTCAACACCTTTGCTGAGCCGGTTTTTATTGCTGATTATGAGACTGGAGTAATTCTTGACTGTAACACGGCTTCTTTTGAGTTGACGTCTTTTTCGAAAGCAGAGTTGGTTGGCGTGAAAATAAATTCTTTGTTTTATAGTGCGCCTGAAAAGATTGCCGCGGCGTCTGTTGAGCAGTTTCTGGGGTGTACTGAAGGGCAAGTTGTTAATGCGACGCTGATCACAAAGGGGGGTGTCAAAAAGGAGGTTGCGGTTCGGTTTGATACTTTAATGTTTAACCGGCGGAAAATTGTGCGTTTGATGTTTTGGGATGTCACGGAGAAAAAGCGACTTGAGGAATTATTGGTCAAAGTGGTTTACAAATTAAGTGGGCTCTCGCCTGGTGACAGTGTGATTTATGGTTCTCATGAGCGGTGTTTTAATGTCTATGAGAGTCTTGTATGTATCAGCTTGCCCTCTTTGTGTATTGTTCATGGTGATCCGCAGAAGTTAATAGATATGTATGATGTTCCTGTGGAGTCCGTTAGATTGTTGGCTTCTAAATCTATTAAGGGGTTTAGTGTTTTGCCTAATCTACAGGAGCTTTCTCTTGAGTTATCTAGGTTTTTGAATACCTATAAGAGGGGGGTTATTCTTCTTGATGGTTTGGAGCGTTTAATTAGTACTTATGGTTTTGAGGCGGTATATCAGTTTATTCAAGAGAAGCATTTTGATTTGTTGGAGCATGATTCTTTTTTGCTTATGCCTATGAATTTAGATGCGCTCAGTAAAGTGGAAAAGGCATATTTGGCAAGTGAAGTTAAAATTATTGAGGGAAACTAGGGGGCGGGTTCTTCAGGGGTGCGAGGTAATTAGTTTTTTGTTGTGGTTTGTTTTTTTGGTGTAAGTGTTTAATTTAGAGGTTGTGTTCGACAAAAAATTAATTATGTTAGACGTCGCTTATCTGTTATCGCTGGTTGTTTGATGACTGAGAAACAACTGACTTCTAAAAGGCGCATTTTAGAGACTTTTAAAATTAATGAACCTTTTCAGTTTGCTGTCCTCTCAGAGGACCCTGCTACTCATGAGCTTTGGTATGAAGTCTTTGAGCCTACTCTTCAGGAGGCGGAAAAAAAGTATTTTACGGATATTAGAAATTTTTTGGTTGAGGAAATTGATGTTACTTTTTCTGAGTTGGGGTCGGAGGAGAAAGCTAGGGAGTATTTAAGTGATCAGGTTAAGCGGATTGTTAAAAAGTTTCGTATTCGTGTGGGTGAAGCGAGTTTAGCGAAGATCCTTTATTATATTAATCGAGATTTTGTTGGTTACGGCAAGATTGATGTGATGATGCGTGATCCTCTGATTGAGGATATCAGTTGTAATGGGGTTTCGGGTCCTGTTTATGTTTGGCACAGGGAGTATGAGTCTATTCCTACGAATGTTAGTTTTGATTCGGAGGATGAGTTGAATTCTTTTGTTATAAAATTGGCTTATAGGACTGGGCGCATGATTTCTGTGGCTAATCCGATTTTGGATTCGATTCTTGCGGATGGTAGCCGTATTCAGATGACTTATGGGAAAGCAGTTACTAGGGGCGGGTCGACGTTTACTATTCGGAAGTTTAAGGCTGATCCGTTGACTATAATTGATTTGATAAAGTTTAAGACGGTTCCTCTTAAGTTGGCTGCGTTTTTGTGGTACTTTGTAGAGAATAAGCTGGACATTTTTGTTTGTGGTCCTACGGCGTCAGGTAAGACTACTACGCTTAATTGTTTGTCAGCTTTTATTCAGCCTGATTTTAAGATCATTACTATTGAGGATACGCCTGAGTTGCAGCTTCATCATAAAAACTGGCTTAGATCTGTTTCGCGTCCCAGTGGTGGTTCTTCTGCGGAGATTAGTCTTTATGATCTTTTGAGGGCGGCTATGCGGCAGAGACCTGATTATATTATTGTGGGGGAGATAAGGGGTGCTGAGGCGTATACGCTTTTTCAGGCGATGGCGACTGGGCATGGGGGTTTTTCGTCTTTGCATGCTGAGTCTGTGGCTTCGGTTGTGCATCGTCTTGAAACTGAACCGATGAATATACCGCGGACGTTAGTTACGAGTTTGGATTTTGTGCTTATCCAGCAGAAGTTGCAGGTGGAAGGTAAGCCTGTTAGGCGAGTTACTTCTGCTACTGAGTTTGTTGGTTTGGATACGCGGACTAATGAGATAATTACTAATGAGGTGTTTAGCTATAATGCTAATAATGATGCGTATCAGTATTCAGGTAGGTCTTATCATTTGGAGAAGATTGCTAAAAGCAGTGGAAAGAGCCTAAAGGACGTTATGGAGGAGGTTGAGAAGAGAAGTTTGATTCTTGATTGGATGGTGAAGAATGATATTCGGCGGTTCAAAGATGTAACTGAGGTTATTCGTGGCTTTTACAGTAATCCTGAGGAGATTTATAGTCGGATTAAGGTTGGGTCATGATTATGTTTCAGTTATCCTTCGCTGTGGGTTGGTTTACTTGGTTTCTGGTGGGGTGTTGAATAGTGAAACCTGAGTCGGTGGCGCTCAAAGGTTCTTCGTTTAGTTTTCATGAGTTTGGGTACCGTGTGTTGGGTGTTGCTCCTGCTCGTTTTTTTCCTTTGTCTGAGAGGCTGAGGCGGAATCTCCTTAGAGCAAATGTTAAGGTGAATCACGTTGTTTATGTGAGTTCGATGTTTTTTTGGAGTTTAGTTGCTTTTTTTGCGTCGTTGGTTTTGGTGCCTGTTTTGTTTGTTTCTTTTTCTTCTTTTCTCGGGGTGGTTTTTCCTTTGTCTTTTGTTGCTGTGGTGGGTTTGTTGGCTGGTGGGGTTAGTTTTGGTGTTTGTTTTGTGGTGTTTTTGTATTATCCGAGTTACAAGGCTTCTGTGTTGAAGATGAAAATTGAGAAGAATCTTGTGTATGTTGCTAATTATATGGCTATTCTTAGTGGTGCCGGTGCTACGCCTGGGGAGACTTTTAGTTCTCTTGCTAGGATTGGGGAGGTTTTTAGTTTGAAGGAGAGTGCACAGAGTGTTGTGCGTAGTGTTGAGTTGTTGGGGGAGGATTTGATAGCTGCTTTGGATGAGGAGAGTAAGCGAACTCCTAGTAGGGAGTATTCCAGTTTTCTTCAAGGTTATATTTCTACGGTGCAGACTGGTGGTAATTTGCATTTTTATTTGATGACTATGGCGAATAAGTTTACTGAGACTCGTCGTCGTCGGTTGAGTAAGATGATTTCTCAGTTGGGGTTGGCGGGGGAGCTTTACATCACGTTATTGGTTGCTTTTCCAATAATTATGATTACGTTGTTGGTTATTATGGGTGTTTTTGGCGGTGAGGTTATTGGTGGGCTTTCAGCTGCTCAGCTTTTGCCTCTTTTGGTTTATTTGTTGTTGCCGTCTGCTGCGGCGTTTGTGTTAGTTTATGTGGATGCTATAATGTCGAGTTGGTGAAGTATGAGGTTGTTTGGGTTTTTTTCTCTTAGAACCAAGCGGTTTGTCTATGTTGTATCTTTGATTATGGCGTTTGTGGTGGTTGTTGTGGGGTACATGTCGGTGTCGTTGAGTTTCGTTTTTCATGCTTATGTCGCGGTTGGGTTTGCTGTTGGGTTGTTTTTTCCGTCTATTATTGTGCATTTGGAAAATCGGCGGAAGCGACTTATTGATAATGCTTGGCCTGTGCTTCTTGATAATTTGGCTGAGAGCCAAGCTGTTGGTTTGACTTTGCTTCAGGGGTTGGAGGATGTTTCTCGCCGGAATTATGGTCCTGTTACTGAGGAGTTACGTAAGTTGACTGCGAAGTTGACTTTTGGTGTGGAGTTTGAGAAGGCGTTTTTGGATTTTAGTAAGCGTATTGGCACGGAGTTTTCTGCTAAGGTGAGTGCGCTTATAGTTGAGGCGGTACGGTTGGGTGGTGATTTGAAGAGTTCTCTTAATTCTACGGCTCAATTTGTGAGGGAGAT
This sequence comes from uncultured Candidatus Bathyarchaeia archaeon, assembly GCA_964582085.1. Taxonomy (GTDB): domain Archaea; phylum Thermoproteota; class Bathyarchaeia; order Bathyarchaeales; family Bathycorpusculaceae; genus JADGNF01. The sequence goes on from CAZOPV010000006.1 coordinate 60,178, forward strand.
GATTGAGGTGAGGGATGAGCGTGAGTCTCAGCTTCGTCCTTATTTGTTTATAATTTACATCAGTTTTTTTGTTTTTGTTGGGGTTATTGTGCTTTTGTATCAGAGTTTGTTTGTGCCTATGGCGCAGTCTCAGCAGACTCAGTTCTTGAACATAACAATTTCGTTTGAGAGTTTTAGGGCGTTGTTATTTGATTTGGCTATTGTGGAAGCAATATTTGGGGGTTTGGCTGCTGGGAAACTTAGTGAGGGCATTATGTTGAATGGGCTGAAGCATTCTGTTGTTATGCTTGTAATTGTGACTGTTATCTTTACGTTCCTGCTTTGAATTTTGAAGAAGTTTTTTTGGTTTACTCTTCTTTGGTTTGTGAAAAGAGTGAGAGGGTGTTTTAGTTTTTGTTGTCTTGTTTGTTTCTTTTGAAGAACCCGCCTATTTTTCCTGTCTTCTTGTCTGGCTCTTTTTTAGGTGGGGGTGTTGGAGCTGTGAATTGTTCTATGATGTCGAGTTTTTCTGTTTTTTCTTTTTTTTGTTTTGTTTTTTCTGGTTGCATCCTATTTATCAATTCGTTTAGCGCTATGGTTGGGGATGCCTCTATTATGTTTAGTTTGTAGAATTGGATGAGTTTTTTTGCTTCTTCGTTGAAGGCGGAGGCGATTATGTAGGTTTCTATTTTTGCGTCGGATATTTTTTCGTGTTCCATGGTTATTTGGAATTTGTTGACGGGTTGGTTGGAGAATAGTGCGTCTATGGCGAGTTGTTTGCCAGCGTTTGTGTCGATTATGGCGTCAAATTCGTGTTGTATGCCTGATGCGCCTGTGATTTTGCCTGGGATGTGTACTTGGTGGTTTAGTTTTGTTAGGCTTTTTTCTACGAAGAAGGGAAAGAGTGCTCCGTTGTTGATTTCATTTTTGGTGGTGTCGCTGAGAGTGTAGTTGTGTGTTTCGACGTATTTTGCGTCGTTGAAGTCGAATTTTTCTCCGCAGTTTCTACAGGTGTGGAGTGGTTGTGGGTTTTCGATACGTTTTTTGCAGTTGGCGCATTCGTACCATCTTCCTGCGCTTCTAACATCTGTTCTTTTGAGGGGAGCTTTGCATTTTGGGCAGATCAGGTTGTCGTCGACTTTGAAGTAGGGAAGGGTGTTTATGTAGCCGCAGGTAATGTGTTCGATGAGGGCGTTCCGTATTATTTGTGGAGAGCCGCAAGAGGGGCAGGTATAAGTGGTTGATATGTTGGCGTTGTTGCATTCTGGGCAGTGGAGTGCCATATCAATTGTTTTTTGGTTTAGGATGCCTAGGGCTGAGAGTTTTTTTAGAGTTTTTTCGGTGCTGGCGGGGTCTTTGTTTAGGAGAGCTTCGATTTCTGGGTAGTGATAGCCGTGGTTTGTGTCGTAAGTGGGGTTGAGGTTACCGTTTGCTTCGATGATTTTGAGGAGTAAGTGTGCTGTTTCAGCTTCTTTGTAGGCTTCATGTCGCTCTTTTGTTTCCTCTTGTGTTGTGCTCATAGGGGTGTTCCTGTTTTGTTTTTGGTTGTATGTGTATTTACGTTTTGGCGTTTATTAGCCTGTTGTCTGTGTTTCTTTTGGATTGGTTTTATGCAGTTTTTATGTATGAATAGTTACCTCTAAAGTCGCCAAGCCTGATCCGATAAGAATCTGTTAATCCTTTCAGTTTCTTTATGTCGTAATATTCTGCTGGGACAGGGTTTTCACGTAAGATCAAAAGGGACTCAAAAATTCTCCGTTTAATATGTTCAGGTAACTTCTTGGAACTTATTTGGGCTTGTTTTGCAATGATAATGTTGAACAATAGGTCAGCAACCGAGTTCCTCAATAAACTCTTGTAAATCTATCTTTGACCCCTTCGCTAATTCACGTTTAGCTCTTTTGATCTTTTTTCTATCTCGGTTGCCTCTTCCTCAGGTATTAGCAGAGCTCTTAATCTAAGGAGTTAGAGTTTGACTTCATCTATTTTGTTGAGAACTATCTTCAAGTTTTCGTCGCTGACTGTAACGGTCACAGTTTATAGCCTATCTTTAATATGGGCACAGCAAGAAGATTTCTCCTCTATTTAGGTATTCGTTAGAAGGCAGTAAAGTAGTTGGTAAATGGAGAGATTTATGCTTTTGTAGATTTAATGTTGCTTTTTTATTGTTCTTCAAGTTGATTTTGTGATAGCTTTTTTTGCTTTGGTTGCGCAGTTATTTTTTGAGGCTTATGAACCGTGTGAGTAGAGCTCTTTTGGCGTTTACTCTTTTTGTGGTGACGTTTGCTTTGGCTTTCTGCTGTGTTGTGTGGTTGAGGAGTCCTGTCGTTGTTAGCCTTAGTGGTTTTGATGGGGAAACTTTTAGTGGTGTGTTTGAAGTTAAAGGGGGTAATTGTGATGTTGAAGTTGTGTATTTTCAGCGTTGGAGTTTGGGGTGGAGTTTGAGGGTTGAGCTTTTTGAGGAGGGAAAAAGTGAAGTGCCTGTGTTTTCAGCTACTGCTGTTCGCTATGTCCTTCCTGGTGGAACGGAGACTGTTGAGTTGAGTGCTCATCCGAGTCTTTCGCCTGGACGATATTATCTTCGAGTTGAGTCTGTGGGTGTTCAGTGGACTGTGCACGTTGTTGAGTGGGAGTGACGGGGTTGTTTTTGTAAAGTAAAGTTAGACGATGTAAGCGAGGGTTTTGTTTGGTGTTGTAGTTTTTTGTGTGTTTTGGGCGGTTTGTTTTTTGTTTTCTTTTTGTTGTATCATGTTTGTCGCTCCTGTTTAGGTTATTCTTGCTGCTGTGTCTATGTTGATGCCGTTTTCGTCGGTTGTGAATGTTAGCACCAGTGGCTTTAGGAGGCCTTTCATTTTTCTTATTGTGAGGTTATTTTCGAATTCGTGTGGTCCTTGTTTGAGTGTGAATTCTATGACGCCGTCTGCTAAGTTTTTGAGGGCGTTTATTTGGTTTTCTGCGTGGATGCCTATAGGTATCACTGCAAAGTGTAGCCCTCCGTGGGTGCGTGTGACTGCTCTCCAGTAGAGCATGAGGTTGCTGATTTCTTTTGTGTCGTAGTTGGAGAGTAAATGTCCCAGTTCGATGGTTGTCCAGTAGCCTTCTTTGGTTTTTGTTAGGAGGTCTGTTTTGAGTGCGTTTAGTCCTGTGGTTAATTTTATGCTGTTTCTGTTTGTGAGTCTTTTTGGGGAGAGGTCGGCTAGTTGTTGTAGGTCTGGAGTTTGTATGTCAATGAATTTCCAGTTTTCACTGTTTACGGCGTCTTTTATTGTCCAGTTGAATTTTTCCATTTTTTCTTGGATGTCTATGCTTAAGGTTTCAGCGAGGTAGCAGGCGGTTTTTCCGTTTTCCAAGGTGTGGTTGTATAGGATTTGCTGGGTGAAGACGTCGTAATTGCTGCCTACTTCGCCGCAAATGAGGATGAGACAGTGGTCAGGTATGCCTCCGCCTAAAGCGGCATCTATGCCTGATATGCCTGTGCTGACAATTTTTTGGGCGGCGTTTTCTGTTTTGGTCATGAGCTGCTCCGGCTCTTGCTTCTCTTCGCGAGGGACGCGTTGAGGGGGTTCCCCGATTTTTGGAAGCGGCGGGGGCGTTTCCTCTTTGGGTTCGTAACGTGCAAAGGTTTCTTCTATCACGTCACGCGTCCGCTTCTTCTGTACGGTGTTTTGGTCGGAGTTTTTACTCATGGCAAGTAACCTGACTTAAATTTTATTTTTTTCAGTAAGAAACTTGAGGGGTTGATGAATGCGCGTCTTTGGCGTCAGCAGCAAGAGATAAAGAACGACCAGGCAGGACATATGGAAATGGATATTTTATCATCCCTGAACCTGCCTCGGTCTCTCTTGTTATGTGGCTTTTTTTCCTCTTTTATTACCACTCGCCGGGCGTGTAGTAAGTGCCTTCAACCACGAAACCAGTGCTCGTTACCAGTTTCAGCGTATAAGCAGTGTTCACGGCAAGATCAGTTCGTATGGTTACGGTTTTTGTTGTTTCTGGTATTGGCAATGAGAGACCACCAGATTTAAAACCAATCGAGGCTGTCCAAGTTGTGGCGTTTGTGAAGCCTGAGTTTAGGACGTCGCCCTGTGGGACAGTCAGGCTGCTTACTGATTCGCTGATTATGATTTGGCTTCCCTTTACGAGGTGGATGGCTTCAATTGTAGCTGCTACTGAGCCGGTGTTTCTTATGCTCACATAGATACCATATGTGTTGTCTGTCGTGTTTTTGCCGAAATAGACTGCGTCGAGTTTTATTCCTGTTTGGGCTTGCTGGGATTGGTTGGTTGCCAGCGACATGGTCCACGTGTATGTTACTATCGCAGCTGCTACGGCTATGGCTACGAGAAGCAACGTGGCTATGATTGGGCTAACTCCGCGCCGATTTAGTTTGAGTTTTTGCATTTTTGTTTTTTCCTCCAATTTGTTTAGTTTAATCTTATGTGGATCTTGCGCTTAAAGGTGGTGCTGCCGCAAGTGTATGTTAATTGTATTTCATTTGTACTACAATTAACTTACAAACGAAAAACTTCAGAAAAATAAGCAAAAAAACGTAAATTTTAAACAAATAAAAACTGAACATTAACAAAAATAGAGCATAAACCAGCAATGTGAATTAACCTCTACACTGCCCTTGTCAGCAAAAACAGTGCCTCAAAAACAATCCAAATGTACGTCAACGCCAACACGTCAAGTCGCCCCATCTAAACAACAATATAAATACATCATGCACCAAAATAGACTAAAGAGAGGCAAAACATGAGCCAACGTGTACCTACAGGTATCAAAGGTTTTGACGAACTCGTCGAAGGCGGCTTCCCAAACGAGAGCCTAATTCTAATGGCAGGCGAACCGGGTGCAGGAAAAACAACCTTCTCAGCCCAATTTCTCTACGAAGGCGCAACCAACTTTGGAGAAAGAGGCGTCTACGTATGTTTCGCTGAAACAAAAAAGGCCCTCCTCCGCAACATGCTCCGGTTCGGGTGGGACTTTGAGCGTCTCGAACTAGAAAAACGCTGTCTCGTTTTAGACCTCTCCACCTCAAAAGAAGCAGGTATCCAAAACAACCTTGACATTATGTTGCGCGAAGTCACAGCTCTAAAAGCTAAAAGACTCGTCATAGACTCCTTCACATCCATGGCTATGGCCATGAAAGAAAGCATAGAAATACGCCACCTTGCACACTTACTCTACAAATTTCTCCAAAGCGTAGGCTGCACAACCGTCATGATCTCCGACACGCCATGGGGCTCAAAAAAAATAGGCTCCGGCATCGAGGAATTCATAGCTGACGGCATAATCCTTATGCACACATACTTCAACAAAACCGGCGAACTCAACAGAAAACTCCGCATCATCAAAATGCGAAACACCAAACACTCACTGATGACCCACAAATACCATATCCTCTCCACAGGAATCAACATTTCACCAGCCGAAACAACAAAACAAAAAGGAGAAAGAAAAGGTGCCTAAAATCAAATCAGAAACCAAAGACTCCATAATCTACCTCCGCATAACGAACACGATAAAAAGCCTTGTAACCTACCAAGCAACTCAAGAAGGCATAACCCCTTCAGAGTGGCTTCGGAAAATTATAATAAAAGAACTCCGAGAACGCAATGCCCTACCCGCTACGTTCAAAGTGCCCACAGTCCCAAGAACACTCGAAGACCAACAATAGCAGTATGCTGTTCCAGTTAGTTAAGGCGCCACTTGCACTACGGCACCACAATACGCTGAAGTTATTGAAGGTGAAAAATTCGGGTAATATGCGGTAATTGCCAAATTATACAGTGTAGTTGCCAAAACTGCAGGCGTAATAGCGCTAAACTGGTAAACTAAGTAGTTGCCGCCTGCAAGGGTTGAAGAAGATGATTCTACAGAAATTCTCCACGAACCATCCTCCTGCTGCGTTATTAATTGAGAGCTATAGTTCCACCCAGTTTGAGCACCTGCAGTTACATTACGCCACCCTGTGGGAATTTGCAAAAGCAGATTAATTTTCGAAGTTAAGGTATCTGCACCAGCGCTATTATAAATCACCACATTGAAGGTCTGGTTAGACGAGGGTAAAACATTTGAAAGACAATACTGCCTATTTGATAGCGGAGTATTTGGTGTTCTGGTAAGATATACGTTGATAGCGGGATACGTGTTAGCTGTGGAGGTTGCAAAATTCTTAAGAAATCTGCCTTCAGTAGTTATTGCTTCTACCGTAACCTGTGTTTCAATCACCTCAACGTTGTCAATTTCAACAGTGAAGGTGAAATTATAAACAGAAAGCGGTGGTATCGTTATCGGTGCACTACCTGCCCTGCCAGCCTCCCAAAAAACACCTGAATATACCCCAGAGGATCTCCGTGCATACCACCCAGTTGCAGGGTTCACGCCGGTTAAAGAGTTTGGATCAAAAATGTTCAAGGCTGTTGATATCACAGCTACAGAATAGACCGTAATGGAACGATTATAAGGGTTAGCCAAGGCGACACCCCAATAGGTGAGAACGCCATCGGTAGTATCAAGAAGCGCAGGTATACTACCAAACGCATCTAAATGTATCAGCGGCATAGATGTAACTTCCGCCGAAACCTGCAACGAGGTCGCATAGATCGTAGTCATGGCGTAATTGCCTGCAGGAGCGCCAACAAACGACCCGTTTAACGTAGAACTTAAACCTGAGCCAGTTACCTTGTAAACGTAAACAAAATAGGCAGCGCTTCCAGCAGGCAACAACTCTATAATTGGAGGGTTAGGACCATCTACTAATTCCAAACTTGATGGCGGATTTACATCCAGTGTAGGAGTCAAATTATAAATGTTGTTTCCTGACGTGTCGTTGTTGGTTACGCATAAAATGACTGTCACGTTATTACCAATATAGTTGGTGGAAGTTGCCATTATGCTAATCCGCGCTTTAATCGAAGCCACTATATTGTAACTAGCAACATTACCCCTTTCAGTAACGACGCGTACAGCATAATTCTTACCAGAAGTCAATGGTAGGCTTGTAACGTTACTTATAGACATGCCTGGAGTAATGTAAAGACTAGAAAAATTAACTGAGAGATGTTCATTGTTAGTTTGGTTAATTATCCATAAACGCATGAGCCTAGCTGTAACAGAGCCTTGATTGGTAATGTTAAGAACCAAATGATTATCAGAATTTAAATAAGCCGCAGTTATCACAACGTGCTCCTGAGAACGTTCAGTATCCAAACGCCGCATCCTCTCTTGGATTTGATAAACCTCAGTGAGAAACGCCGCCATCAAAACAATTAAACTGAGAAACAGCACCGCACCTATGGCTGTCGCTTGGCCGCGCTTTGACTGCCTAAAGCGCCGCAAATTCTTCAGCAAGAAATCCCCTCAACATCCAAGAGCTCTGCAAGCAAATTATCAGTTCGCCCCAGCAGTAATGTCCATTTTTTACATCATTGAGAATAATAATTGCTACTATTAATAAAACTAATTCCGTCAGACATCAAAACTACACAACAACACTATCCTCGGGAAACCAGACTGACAAAGAAGCAAACAACGTAAGCCCGCCCAAAGCGCGTTGCTACCGTAGGAGCACCACAGGAAAGAAAGCAAAAAAGAAAACCACAGTTACCAACAGTTGGACAACCAACGCTCCCTTCTTTATTCTATCTGAAAGCGGAAGGCTACGCCAGAAGTAAGGAATCCCCAAAGCCAAAGCGGGGATCGTATAGATAAAATAATAATTGAACGTCATGCGCTGCACAAACAACCCAAACAAGAACCACGGCAAATACGTCGCAGTTATCCAAGAAATATAAAACAAGGCCACCTTGACGTTACTTTTCTTTAAAAGACTCCAAAGCGCCACAGCCAAAATGGGAACCAGCATATACGCAACCGTAGGCGTCACCTGAGAAACATAGTCCACAGTAACCTTTGAAACATTATCCGAAGTCACCGCCACCGAGAAGTAATGCGGCGAATTGAATACGTCGCCAATTGGCAGTATCCACGACCATGGTGGACGGTAATTTGCTTCTGTAGTGTTAATGGTGGGCGCTAAACCTGAAAAGTAACCAAATGCAAACAACATATGCTCAACAGGGTTAGTTATGTAATTTGACACCGTAAAATTGGAAGTCGACGTTATCGTCGTTAAAGTGGCACCATTCGCGTCAACAACAATGTTTTCATTTATGTTCTGCACAAGAACCGTCGAAGTCGTCGGCTTATAGACTACGTCATAAACCCAAAGTCCTCCTCCACCAACCAAAAGAAGCACCAAAAAGAAAGAACCAAATTTTTGGATGTTCACTTTGCTTAAATGCTTCTTTAGTGAAAGGTGAGTTAGTATGTGATAAATAAAAACAGCGCCAATTAAAAGTAGCGCCAGTTCCTTCATCAAGAACGCCACGCCGAAGGCAACAGCAGACCACTTGTACCGCTTAGCAAAATAAAGTTCAATGCCCAAGAGCCCAAACAAAATCGCAGGCAAATCTAAAATAAAAATTGAACCATTAACAAAATACATGACATCAAACGAGAGAAAAGCCGTAGCCAACAAGGCATACTTGCCATCTAGGAACCGTCTTGCGATTAAATAGAAAACGTAAAGCGACAAAACCGACATAACAACTATCGGTAATCGCCATGCCAACCAATAATTCCCAAAAACCGCGATTGACAACCCAACAACGATCTTCGCCAGGGGCGTATGCTCAGCATTAGCCGCCTCCAAATGAAGCGTCTTCAAAGCAGCAGGGACATAATGTGCCTCATCAAAAACGTAGCCGTCAGAGGGCGTAGACATAATAAGGAAATGCAACGCCAAAACCAAAAGAAGCAAATAACCTATGTTAAACTTCTTCAAAAACGCTTGCGTCTTATTCCACACGGAATATAAATCTAACTCCAGTTTTATGCTCAACGTGCAGCTCAGCTTCCGTTTTATATAAAGCTACGCGCAAATAAACTTTTTTTTATATCACTCTGCAGAGGAACAGTTTTCCTATAAAAACAATTGTCTGTAAGCCATCACGGATATTGCGAAGTTTAACATAATTCCCCAACTTGCTTTTCGCAAACACAATCGGGTACTCAGCTATGGTGAACCTGTGATTTGCCTGCATCAAAATCGAAACCCCAATTTTGTACCCCACAGTCTCAATACGTAACTGATCCAGCACCGATTTCTTGATCACTATAAACCCACTCATCACATCAGAGATTTCCTGTAGTCCAAGAAGAAGCCGAGTGCATTTGCAGAAAAACCTGCTAATCAACCGCCTTATCAGCAAATCATCAGACCGCGCCCCAACAACATAACGCGAACCTATCACTATATCCGCCCGCTTCAAAAGATTAAACATACCCTGAAAATAAACAGGATTATGTGATCCGTCACAATCCATAATCACAACAACATCCCCTTTAGCCTTATTAAAACCCGACAGAACCGCATTCACATAAGATGGCTCAGTCTGAACAAGAATTTCATAATCCCCTTTCATGCCAGCTTCAATTGACTCAAGCAAAGACCGCATTAACGTCGGCTTAAGCGAAGGAATCACAACAGAGATCATACAAGACACACGTTTGATAGCTTTTATAACAAAGGTACTGATACTTCTTACTTGTGGTCAAACTAAAGTAAAAACCCTCAAACAGTACAGGAAACAATTCAACTATGAACAAGCTAACACGCTCATTCAACAGCAAAGCAACATGCTTCACCACCCTAAAACACCGCAGGTACCTCTTTAAATGGGGTACCAAAAAAAGAAGGCGCACAGACAAATGCGAATAGCCTTCTGTCACCACCTATCTTTAGGATACTACGGCGGAGGAGAAAAATGGGTCATAAACGTAGCCAAAGAATTATCCCGCAGAGCATACCACGTTGAAATATTCGCGCTACCCTTCATGCTAGAAGGAAAAGCAAAAATCAACCCAACCGAAGAATTAGAAGACATCCCATACCAAGAACGCATAAACCACAAAGTGAAGGCAGACATAGTTTACGTCACATATAACCCACTTAACTGGCTCAACTTTCAAACAACTACACCAAGAATAGCAGGAATTCACGCACAAACATACTGGACAAAAATAAACCCCAGATACGGCTTCAAACCCAACCTCGCCAACATGCTGCACAAAATAAACGGCAACTTTGAACTAAAACGCTTCAACGCAGTCCACATGGTAACCAACGCCTACAAAATAACACACTCAAGAGTCTACTACATCCCAAACTTTGTCGACAGCCAAACCTACAAACCAACCCAAAACAAAGACCCAGACTTCACGGTAGTCTACTCAAGCAGACTAGTCTGGCAAAAAGGCTGGCAAGTATTCCAGGAAGCAATTAAGCATTTAGAAAAATACGAAAAACGCATCAAAACAAAAGTCGCCGCAAGTAAAATCAAAGAACAAGACATGCCAGAGTTTTTATCCCGATCACACGTAGCTCTCCTACCAAGCGAAGTAGACACCTTCGGATTAGCCATCGTAGAAGCACTCCTATGCGGAACCCCAGTTATCACAACATCATTAACCACACACAAAGCACTACAGCTACCCTTGATCTACGCAGATTCAGCTAAAACGTTCGCAGAAGAAACCAGAAAACTCTGCAATTTATGGTACAACAACAAAGAAAAATACTTCAAGTTGGCTCAACACTGCAGACAACAAGCCCTAAAATACGACAAAAACAACATCATGAACAAACTAGAAAACATGTTCGAGGAAGTGTACAACAAACCTTGACTACAACAGAACCACGCATACTAAATTTAGGCTGCGGAAACCAAACCTACGGCACATACCGCGTAGATATCACACCCACAAAAACCACAACCCACGTCTTCGACGTAGAAAAAGGCCTGGTGTTCCCTGACTCTTACTTTGACGAGGTCTACGAACAAAACCTCTTCGAACACCTAAAAAACCCCAACTTTCACCTAATGGAAATCCGCCGCGTCCTTAAACCAGGTGGCCGTCTAACGTTGATAACAGACAACGCTGCCTGCATCAGATACTACCTGCTCAGAACACACACAGGCGGTTACATGGGGCACCGGAATTTACTAACCCGCAGCAGCGATAAGCACTACGCTATATACACAAAGGAACACCTAAAAAATCATGTTGTAAGCGCTGGCTTCGAAGTCGTGAGCATACACTTCGTGGAAACCGACTACGTTACGCGGTTTATGGACAAGTTGTTCAGAAAAATTTTTTTTCCGCTCAAAAGTTTAACCTATCCCAGAATTTGCGTGGTCAGCAAGAAAATTTAAAACTCCAAACGTATTGTCTTGCATACCTAATACGTCGTCGTGGTCGTAATCGTGGTTATGTAGGTTGTAGTGCCCAATGTGGTTGACGTTGTAACCGTCGTAACCTCGGTTGAACTATAAGTCGTAGTGCCTGACGTTATGGTCGTCGTAATTGTGGTGGTGTAATTTGAAGTTACAGTTGTCACCGTGGTCGTTGTAGACGTGGAAGTGCTCGTCCCTGACGTGCTGGTGCTTGTCATCGTGGTGGTTCCCGAAGTAATTGTCGACGTTGACGGTGAAGTCGCCGTCGTGGTTGTAGTCGTGGCTATAATTAGCGTAGTTGTCGTAGAGGTTGTGGTGGTCACAGTTAAAGTGGCAGTTGTCTGGGTCGTTGTTGTGATCGTAGAAGTTGTAGTCGTCGGGCTTGTTGTTGTAATTTGAGAAGTCGTAGTGGTCGGAGTCGTGGTTATCACAGTTGTCGTTGTCAAACTCGTTGTAGTCACATTTGACGTACTTGTTGTAGCTGAAGAAGTCACGACCGTACTTGTACTTGTAGTCGAAGTGGTCGTTGTTACCTGACTTGTTATAGTGGTAGTTATGGGGTCTTTAGGTTTCAACGCAAACGCCCTCACACCCCAAGGATCTGAAGCACCCATAGTGTAACTTCCGCCGCTTATTGTCCCCGCAGACGGCATAGCAGCAGTTTGAAGCTGAATACAACCGTCAGCGCCTGCAGTGCTGGTGAACTCTCCTACAGCTTCTGTCCAATCCCCACCCGTTTCTCCAGTAAAAGAGCCAACAGCGTTGTCATCATTTACGAACACAAAAGCAACCGCCAGTCTGTATGTGTCCGACGTCGTAACCGACGGCGCCGCAATAGTGTTTGACGTAGCCGATAAGAAGCCACCTCCCTCAGTAAAGCTTGAGGTTGCAGCATTGCGGAACGCATACATCCTAGCCATTTTGTTCGCCGGGCCGCCAACAGTGATTGTGATAGTTCCCGACTCGGTGCCATCGCTTATTCTGTAGTAAATCCATTGTCGCCCAGTTCCTGTTGAATCGGGACCATACAGTAAAGTAAATCCGCTTGGAGTTGTTGGACTATTTCCTATATCTCGAACTGTAACCTGGAGCAAGATCAAGTCACCTGATTGAAGACCCGACGGATACGACGGTGTAGGATTGCCTGTGGTGCCCGAACCTGTTCCAGCCGAAACATAGGTTACTTGGCTTTTCGGAATAGTTGACGTAGTGGTTGTCTGAGAGGTTGTAGCAAACGTCGACGTAGTGGTAGTTGGTGATGTTGTAGTTACTGTTTGAGTGGTTGTTGTAAGCGTTGTGGTTGTAACCGTTGATGTTGAAGCTGAAGTTGTCGTAACCTGAAGTGTACTAGTGGTTTGAGTGGTGGTTGTAACCTGAGAAGTGGAAGAAGACGACGTAGTGGTAGTCACCTGTAAGGTTGTAGTAGTTGGTGTAGCCGTAGTTACAGTACTAGTAGAAGTCGTCTGGGTTGTAGTCGTTACTGGATAAGTGGTGGTTGAGGTGGTTGTCAAAGTTGAAGTGCCAGAAGTTGTTGTTGAAGTTAGCGTAGTTGTGCCCGAAGTTGTAGTGGACTTCAGAGTAGATGTACCTGGAGTAATTGTTGTAGTAGTTAGCGGCGTGGTAGTGGTGGTCTGAGTTGAGGTGCCGCTTGTGCTTGTAATTGTGACCGTTGATGTAGTCACAGTCGTAGTGAAAGTGCTGGTTGCGGAAGTTGAGGATGTTGTAACTGTAGAAGTAAGCGTTACGGTAGTAAGAACGCCTGTAAAGGGCGCAGCAACTTCTATTCTTGTCCCACGGGAACTTACAAGCCTAAATATGTATGCTGAGTTATCAGAGAATCCAAGCGGGTAAGTTATATTTATCCAAGCGCTGTCGCCTGGCAGAATGTAAGTGCCAGACGATATAATCGTGCTAATACTTCCATTTATATCGACGCTGACTATCTCCACGTCTGCTTCTCCAACATTAAACACATACAACGAAGCTGTGGTGTACGAATTGAAACGTATATTCTCAACGGTTATGCGTTCTTGGAGTTCTAAAATTGGCCCACGCCTTTGACTGTTAATCCAACTGCTGTATGCCCCATAAATTAGTCCGAATGCAACAATAGTTACTACAATGAGCAACAGAGCAGTAACTACCGTTTCAACACCAGCGTTTTTCCGAAATGGCATACAAAAGTATACTACTATACACCACACGTTATAAAACTAATCATCAAAGTATGTGTATTCAAGACTGTGCACATTTGGAAACCGCCCGCCCCTCATAAACACTATCAAAATAGTGGGTACTTAGACTTATAAATAGCAAATGATGCCTTAAAACATAAAAAAATATTTACATTAATCGTAAATTTTAATTTTGATGAGCAAAAAACACAAAAAAACTTATATCCAACTTAAGATTACTCAACACACGGAATTACTGTGAAAAAATTTATTCTAATACTCCTAATACTCTTCACCTCAATAGCAACTGCAGCTTCATGCGGTTGCACCCGCGCAGAATCCACAGTAATAATGACAGTAAACTACATCATCGTCGGCGGCGGAACAGGCTATTCACCACCCACATTTCATTATATTAATGCAAACGGTGAACAGGCTAACTTAACCCTAAGTCAAAACCCCACAGTAGTGACCGTTCTTTCTTCATCTTCATGGTCCGTTACACCTGCTTCACTTGAAGGATCAATGGAAAACGAGAGATGGTGCACCGGCGAAGCAGCAACTGGAACCGCATCCTCCGTAGCCATAACATTCACATTTTACCACCAGTACAAAGTCAACACAAGCTTTTCTACTTCTGATAGCTCCCAACCATCAGCGGCAGTTATTCTCTCAGGTGTTTCATTAGGCGGCGCGTTTGATGCGCCCTTGTCGAATACAACAACCTTTGTATGGCTAGACGCCGCGTCAAATTGGACCGTAACCAACCCCATAATATCCTCTTCAGGAACTGAACGATGGTATGCTACAAACGAAACCAATGGCACGGTAACTCCAACTACAGTAATTGCACCACACTACCACCACCAGTACAAGGTCACTTTCGCTCAATCAGGTCTCGGTTCAGACTATTCAGGCACAATTTTAACGGTAAATGAAACAACAAACCTTGAGTCGTTGCCAACCAGCACGTGGGCTGATAGGGGCACTTCAGTAAGTTTCAATTATACCCCTGAAGTTCCAAGTACACTTCCAAACAAAAAATATGCACTGGTAGCAACAAACGCTTCATCCCCACTGACAATTTCAGCTGCAACCACCATCAGCGGCAACTACACAACACTCTATTACATAACAATCAACAGCCCACACGGCAATCCAAATAAAACCTCGCAATGGGTCAACGCAGGAGACACCTTCACAGTATCGGTCACTAACCCAGACATTATCGAGCCAGGTCACCAGTGGAGCCTCACCGCTACATCGCTCGATGGCGTAGTTCAACCTCCCTCAAACTCATTAACCCTCACAAACATACAAACAGCCCACAACATAGTCTTCACCTGGATCGAACAATACGTAATCTCTGCCTCAACAACCCCCAACGGCCAAATTTCCCCAAACGGAACCCTCCCGCTCAAAGCTGGAAGCAACCAAACCTTCACAATAACACCAAACCCCGGCTACCACATAGTTAACGTGGTAGTAGACAATATCTCTATGGGGCCAATCACCTCTTACACTTTTACAAACGTTAACGCCCCCCATCACATATCTGCTACATTTGAAGCAAACCCCAACTTAAGTAACGTGACCTTCATAGTCACCGGTCTCCCAAACGGAACACGCTGGAACCTAACAGTAGGCAACAGAACATTAACCTCAACATCAAACACCCTAACAGTCAGAGACCTACCAAGCGGCATACACCCATGGAACATAACAGCAACTATCCCAGGTTCAGAAGGAACACGGTATTTAGCCGCCATATCCAGCGGCTACGCGTCAAGCAACAACGTATCAATAACTTACACAACTCAATATAGCTTAATTGTCACCTCGCCCTATGGCTCTGCAAGAGGCTCAGGCTGGTACAACAAAGGCGCCACTGCATTTGCAATTCTTGACAGAGACGTAATAGACGAAAATGACACTCTAACATACACCTTCACAGGTTGGACAGGAGATGCAACAGGAACAAGCTTGACAAGCAACCCTATTGTAATGAACGAACCAAAAAATGCCTTGGCTAAATGGACAACCACCTGTCGCCTAAACCTAACAAACCTAGACGTCACACTAGAAACTAACAGTACACTCAACGAATTAGCAACCAACGAAACAAACATAACACTTGCCGTTGATGGCAAAACCGACACCAACGGCTACTTAATCATCACACTACCCAAACAACCAAGCGACATCGCAACACAACTACGCGTTTTCTTAGACGGAATCGAAATAACACCCCAAATAATCCCAGGTAACACAACAGACTTCCTATACATCACCTACCCAAATAAGCCACAAACCATAACCATATCAAACCCAGCCGCGGGCGCAGCTGAAAACGAAGAAGGCATCGACTGGTCCCTAATTGCAGCAATACTCACATTGATAATCTCATTTGTCATAGTAGTATACCTAATAAGGTCCCTGCGTAAATCCACACAAAGTTTTTGATTACACCAAACAAACCATAAATTCAAATAATCACATCAACAAAAAACCTAAACAAGAAAACAGGTGCAATCAATGATAGAAAGAATCAAATCAGGCATACAAGGATTAGACGAACTAATCGAAGGCGGTTTCCCCAAAGACTTTTGCTACGCCATAGTAGGTGGTCCAGGAGCAGGAAAAACAATCTTTGGCTCACAATTCATCTACCACGGAATAAGCCGATACAACGAAAACGGTCTATACATTACGCTCGAAGAGCCCCCGCACTCCATTGCTAACAACATGCTGAGATTCGGCTGGAACTTCTACGAGCTAGAAAAAAGAGAAAAATTAGCCCTCATAAACGCCACTCCAATAAAAGAACCAGGTCAAAGCAAATACACCCTCAAAGGTGAACTAGTAACAGAAGCCTTCGATGTCGACGGACTTTTAGGCTTAATAGCTGAAGCCAAAAGAAAAATTAACGCTAAAAGATGCGTAATCGACTCTCTCACCGCCTTATCCCTAAAGTACAAAGAAGAATTTGAAATGCGCCAACAAAGTTTAAAACTAATCCGCGGTTTAATGGAGATGAACCTGACAACCCTTCTCCTCACTGAAAAATCTGAAGAATCTGCAGACCAGAAAAAATTTAGCCCTGTAGAATTTTTAGCTCAAGGCATAATACACCTCCACGTTTACCGCATACGAGACTTTATCATACGCGCAGTAGAAGTAAGAAAAATGAGGGGCACAAAAATAATCAACAAACTCTGCCTCTACGACTTTACCGAGCAAGGCATAATGGTTTACCCACAAGAAACAATCTTCCGAAACGCCTAAACTACAATTCACCGCCAGCTATTGAGGCTTAAGATTAAACATCAAACTGAAATTGTTTATTCACAACAAAAAATAAAAGGTAATCATTGCCGTGCAGATTTCTTCTTAACCACCAACACAGCAACGATTACCACAACAACCACTACCACAATTGCTGCTACAGCAGTACTTAACGTTGAAGACGGCGAAGAGGGACTTGGTGACTGAGTTGGCGGCTCTGTTACAGAAGGCGATCCGCTGACAGAAACGCTGGTAGTACCTGTAGAAGTAGGCGTCGGCGAAGATGTTGGCTCAGGTTCTTTACTCTGAATCAACAAAGAGTAACCAGCAATTTGAGCCGACATCTCGGGCGTAGCATCAAGAGGCTTAAGAGAAAACTGGACAGACTCGTTAGGCGCAGTATAATTAGCTAAGTAGTTAGTGAACCCTGTTCCTATAACCGCGCCGGATGCATTGTAAAACGTGCCTGTTACCCACACTTTGCCGCTCTGCTGGCTACCCACGTTTTGCAGGTAACCTACCACATTGTAAATGCCGTTGTTGTCAACGTACGAAGTGTTAGCCACAATTCTTAAGCCATCATACTGGCGTACATCTGTTTCATCAGCTAAAATCACCCGAAAACTCACATGATCCAGCAGTGGTGTCCAAGTGAGGTTGCCTGAAAGGGTACTCATCACGTCAAAGAGCATGTAGAAGGGTGCTTTTTGCTGAGGCAAAAGGTTGTTGACAAACGCAATGCTGTAGGAAGCTGCTTGTGGTTCACCATCTGTGGTGTAAGCTATGCCTTCTAAACGCACAAAATCTATAACGCTTGAACCCACATTCTGTATTTCCCCCACCACAACAAGGTCACCCGGCATAGCATAGTAACCGTAGTTTTGTGGCACATACCATGAATAGCTCAGAATCTGTATGTCCTCTCTAGCAGCACTGACGCTTGAAACAGACACACATAGACCCATCAAAAACAAAGTAATCATTAAAATCGTCATCAATTTTTTCATGAAGCTCACTCTCTCTTATGCTTTTAACTTTGAAGTGGTTTTTACTATTAAAGTTTTTTAGGATTCCCCCAAATTATACCCAAATCTTAAACCAAAAATGCCTATCTTAGAAAATTCCTGTATTGCAAGTTAATCGGAGCATAAGCGGAACAGCAGTTCTATTGAAACTGTTAATTTTATATAGTATACCATTGTCTCTTAAGATTGTTGACGAAAATCAACGTGTAGGTGTGGTGGAGAGTTGAATTTACTTTTTAATAGTTGTTTTGAGACGCAGAAGGAACAATTGGACGTACTGCTTGTTGACGACGAGAAAGATTTTTTGGAGGTTGCAAAGGAACTTCTGGAAAGAGAACGCAATTTTAAAGTAGCTGTGGCATCTTCCGTGGATGAGGCTCTAAAAAAGCTGTCTAAAAGCGCTTTCGACGTGGTTGTTTCAGATTACAAATTGGGCGAAAAGAGCGGGTTAGATCTTCTACAATTGTTAAAAAAAGAGAGCCCTCAGCTGCCAGTCATTTTCTTTACCGGTAAAGGTAGCGAGGAGGTTGCTGTTAAAGCGCTCAATTGTGGTGTGGACGGCTATGTATCTAAACATGGCTCCACAGAAATAGTCTATGGCGAACTATCCAGTTTGATACGCCTAGTGGCAGAAAAAAAGAAGACGCAATTAACTTTAGAAAAAAGCCGGAAATGCTATCACGCAATTATCGACCAAGCGGTTGACTCAATTTTTGTTCTTGATTTAAGCAATAAAATCTTGGATGTGAACCAGCAAGCGTGCAGAAGTCTTCAGTACACACAAAGAGAACTGCTTTCATTGAATATAACTGATCTCTTTGCTGAGCCAACAAAAGAGGAGTTGAGAGTCTGCTTGAGCGAACTTTCAAAGTCTAACCCCGTAGTTTTTGAAGGCACCCAAAAACGCAAAGACCAAAGCACCTTTCCAGTAGAGCTGTCTTTGAATAAAATAGGGCTAAACGGGGAAGCAATTATTGTTTTGACGGCAAAAGACCTGACTGAACGCAAAAAGGCTGAGGCAAAACTTTCTAGGTATGCTCAACTGCAAGCGGCAACGGCTGAACTTGAACAATTAGCGTTAACTCAACCAGACCTAAATGTTTTCCTAAATGAGGTGATAAAGAGGTCTTCTTCGGTTCTTAGACTAGACAGTTGTGCATACTTTGAGTTCTCTCCTAATAAAAGAGTGCTTTCACTTCGCGCCTGCAAAGGACTGAATGAAGATTTAGTTAACGCTTTAACCTACAGAGTGGATGACTTTTCACAGTTATGGACTACTTTGCTTCGTGAAGGCATGCTCGTTATTGAAAATTGGGCTTCAGAGAAACATTTCGAGCTGCCTCAGGATGTGGCTACTGTTAGCGTAAGAAGTAGTATCTGTGCAGTTGTTGGCTGCGCTGAGAAACCCTTTGGCTTACTCGGAGGCCACGTTCACGAGCCAAACGAGCGAAGTTTTGAATCAGACGAACGTGGCTTTTTCAGATCCATAGCTACTTTAATAGCCCAAGTTATTGACCACAAAAACATGCTTGATAAACTACACGAGTCTGAGACAACCTACCGCGATCTGTTTAATGGCATGAACGAATCTGCATGGGTAATCAGTTTTGACGGAAAATTCATCGACTTAAACGACACCGCAGTCAACGTTTTAGGATATTCTAAAGAAGAACTCCTCTCAATGGGACCAGTAGATATCGATAGTAATTTGAGCAGAGAACAAATTGACGAGTTAATCAAACGGTTACCCTCAGATAGACAGCAAATCTTCGAAACCGAACACACCGCCAAGGATGGCAAGAAAATTCCAGTGGAGATAAGCTCCACTTTAATAAACTATAAAGGCCAGACAGCAATTTTGAGCATTGCACGAGATATTTCTGAGCGAAAAGTACTACAAGCGCGCCTACGCAATTTAAGTTACCAACTAAACGGCTTAGCCGCCGGAGAAAGTTATCTCTGCGAAGCACACACACAAGCATTTAAAGCGTATGCAGACTTGACGTTTTACGGCGTACCAGGATTATGCATCGTACGTGAAGACCCGCACAGGATAATCAAAGACTACGGCGTTAAATCCGAAGATACACGACTGCTTTCATCTAAAAGCGTAAAAGGATTTGTAGCATTGTCTGATCTGCAGTCGGTATCTCTTACAATCTCCGACTTTCTCAAGCTACACGGTAATGGCATAGTACTCTTGGACGGTTTAGAGTACCTTATCAGTCTGTTTGGGTTTGACGCGGTCTTCAGACTTATTCAAGAGAAACGATTCGACTTCCTTGAAAACGGCGGAGTGCTCCTTGTGCCTGTTGATGTTGCCGCACTTACCGCGAAAGAAAAGGCTCTCTTATTAAGTGAGCTTAAACCGTTAGCCCCTGCAACAACCAGCAAACCCTAAAAACAAAACATGATAAAGCTAAACCTAATATCACAGGCTACCTACCATCTAAATTCTATGATCCGAACGGTGAACCTTGACACCAACAACCAAACAGAAGTAACCCCAACTGCACTTAAAACCCTCAACCTGCGAAACACTTGGCTAGAACTAGTCGAGACAACAAAAGAAGAAGTAGAATGCGTCTCTGATAAAATTAGTGTAGCGCAGAACTTTCTAGATTTACCCACCTCCGCTGGCTTAGTTAACCTGCGATTAGAAGATGACTTCACCGTAGTAAACTTCGTTATAATCCAAGATATAATAGCATCCAAAGAAGTACACCCAATAGTTATGATTTTATGCAAAGACTTCCTCGTTACCGTTGCAAAAAAGCCGACCAACACATTATTAATTTGGTTAAAAAAAGAATGAGCAAAACCAAAATTGATCCCCCCTCACAAGTAATATACTTCATAATCGACGAAATAGTCTCAAGTCATTTTGTTCAACTTGAAAAAATTGAAGAACTAACCAGCACCTTAGAAGAACAGGTGCTCGAAAAAACCTCAGGGGAAACCCTCAAAAACATTTTTATCCTAAAATCAAATCTAATCGCCCTAAATAAAATCCTCTGGTACGAACGAAGCCTCGTCTTCAACCTCAAAAAATGCAGCGACACCTACATGCCAGCTAAAATGCGCCCCCTCTTTGACGCTACCCATGAGGATTTAACGCGGCAAATCGACATCGTTGAAACCTACCGAGAAATTCTCTCGGACGCCATCAACATACACTTATCCGCAACTTCCAACAAAATCAACTTTTCCATAAAAAGTCTCACAGTCGTAATCTTCTACTTAACCATTATAACCACATTGACCTCTTTTCCCAACACAGTTGCCACATTTTTCGGCATAAGCCAATTCGGCAACACAGACCCCATTATAATATTCATAGCAATTATCTTGTCTATACTTCTGCCGCTTTTGTGGCTGTGGCAAAAACGATGGCTAAAATACGAAACCTAAAACACAAAAAAACACGAACTAAAAAAAAGAAAAAACTTACTGCACTGATTCAACTTTAGCTATCTCAGGAATTCGCCTCTTAACATAGGCTTCAATACCCTGCTTGAGCGTCATAGTGGCCATAGGGCAACCAGCACAATGCCCAACCAATCGAACTTTAACTACATTACCTTCAACCGCTACAAGCTTCACGTCTCCACCATCAGCTTGAATTTGAGGCCTAATTTCATCAAGAGCTACCTGAACCTTCTTTTCCAAAGTTTCAACCATTTAATTCACCACTTCACCATAAATCCTAAAACCAATAACAAACATCCTCATAAAAGTCTTCCCATAACTCAACCACTATAGCCATGAAAAATGATGCAAAAACCAATTATGCGCAGATTAAGTTATTAACTGCACTCTCGAAAATAAACCAGCCATATAATCTAACGAGGAAACAACCAGATGACACAAGCAAAAATTGGGCTCTCTATGCTGTACACTCTTGGAGAACCCTTCACAAAAATGATAAAACGCTTAAGCAACATGCCAACGGAGTACATCGAGATAGTTGACGATGGATTACATACCTTAAACAAAAAACGCGCAGCCCTAATTGCTGAAGCAGCAAAAAGCACAGACAAAAAATTCACATTACATGCACCATTTGCAGACATAAACATTGCCTCCCCCAGCAAACCCATGCTTAAAGCATCCCTCAAACGCCTCACTCAATCAATAAGCTACGCCAACACTATAAATGCTGAATTGATGGTTATTCATCCTGGAAGCAAAACAGGCATCAGCATGTTTTATCCTGAAGCAGACTGGAAGCAAAACGTGCAAAGCCTCAAGGTGCTCCGTAAAACAGCAGACGATTACGGCGTTAAACTCGCCATCGAAAATCTGCCTGAAAAATACGGTTTCCTTATGAACAGCCCAGTAGCTTTCCAGCGTCTCTACAAGGAAACTAACCTGCACTTCGCAATCACTTTAGATTTTGGTCACGCTAACTTGGAAAAACAAATTGAACCCTTCCTCACAGAAATGTCCAACCAACTGGTTCACCTACACGTCAGCGACAACTTTGGAGAGGTTGACCAACACTTAGGCATCGGCTACGGCACAATAAACTGGCGGAACATAGTCTCTACTCTAAAGAAAAACGACTTCAAGGGCACTGTTATGGCAGAAGTAGTCGAGCACGTGGAGGAAAGTGTGCAAAAACTGCGCCAACTATTCAGTTAACGGCAACTCTAACTCCAAAAAGTCTTCAGCAACCTGTGTGTTCTCAAAAACTCTTCTTGCTTGATCCAAGAGCACCGACGACTCTGAATATCTAGCGCTAATATGTGTCAACACAAGCTTTTTTGCTTTGGCATTTTTTGTTGCTTCAGCAGCTTGACTTGGCGTTGAATGTCCATCCAAATCAGCTTTTTCCGCCAATTCATCATCAAATGTAGCTTCGTGAATAACCAAATCCGCCCCCGATGCAAACTCCGCAAACGCTGAAAATGGTCGTGTGTCACCTGTGTAAACAATTTTTCGTCCCCTACGTTTTGGACCTGAAACATCTTCAGGTTTAACTATTGTTCCATCAGGTAAAGTGATTTTTTCTCCATGCTGCAACTTGCTCCAAAGCTGTCCTTCAGGTACACCCAAGGCTTGCGCTTTTTTAGGATAAAATTTTCCAGGTCGAGGTTTTTCCACAAACGCATACGCAAAACTTGTTACGACGTGATTTGAACATTCGGCGGAAACCATGTATTCTTCTTTGTCGCAAACAATTCCAGCTTCGGCTACTTCGTGTACTTCCACAGGATACGTTAAACCAAACTGCAATGCTTGCTGTAGACACTCCAAAAAATATGCAGTTCCAACAGGACCATAAATTTCCACTGGCTTTTGCCTATCCATCAAAGCCATTGTCTGCAAAAGACCAGGCAACCCCAAAACATGGTCACCATGTATATGGGTCAGGAAAATTTTGAGTTTTTTATGAAACCCCGTCTGCGCCCGCAACATCTGACGTTGCACCCCCTCACCGCAGTCAAACATAAACTGCTCGGTTCCCCGCTGCAAAAGCACTGCTGGTAAACTCCTCTGCAACGTGGGTATGGCTCCTGAGGTTCCAAGAAAGATTACTTTCATGCTCATGTTGCCTTTTGATCCTCCTTTTCAAACACGGCAATTTCCCGCGTTAAAGTGCGGTGCACGTAAGCGAAATGGGATTCTACGTGACGGTAACCCAGTTTTTTGCCGACTTGTTTAATGCCTAATGTTTTGGGCGAAGCGATACAAATTCGTTGTCCTCCACTTAAAAGCGGATGCGCCGAAGCCAAAACACCCTCAACAATAGTTTTCGTGTTGCTCTTGAGAGTGGTCGCGCTTCTGCCATATGGCGGATCAGTAACCACACAATCAACCTTAACAAACGGCAACTTTCTTGCATCCGCAACGACGATAGCTTCTGAATCCAAACTGAAGTGTTTAAGGTTCTGTTTGGCGCCCTCTGCCATACGACGTTGAACATCAACAGCGATAGCACGCGCACCAATGAATGTAGCTTCAATTGCGGTGCTACCTGTACCACAGAAAGGATCCAGCACGTAGTCACCTTGACGCGCATGAGCAAGATTAACCATGCAACGTGCAAGTTTAGCGTTCATTGCTGACGGGTGAAAGAAAGGTTTTTTTCGTGCTCTACGTTCCACAAAGGGCTTTGGGGTAATTTCAGCAAGTTTTAAGCCAAATATAAATTTGTTATTCGTCAGGACACCATAGAAAGTTTTACTTGGGTTTTCAAGGTTAACTTTGACATGCGGTACATTTCGGAGTATAAGCGTCCCAAGAAGGCGTTCATAGTGCATATGAGCCTCTTTGGTCGTGTATTCTTTGACGCGTCGCACGCGGACTTCAAAGGTTTCATCTTTTTTCAAAACTGCTCCAAAGTCAGTTTTGTCTGCAGCTTCAGTTATAGCGGCGTCGGTAGCATCACAGGTAAACAGTTCAAGTCCACAGACTCGGGTGTAGCTGCTTCTAAGGTAAACTTGCTTAACGCATTCAACGTCCGCCTCTAAGCGGACTGTCTGATCCAACTTCTCCACTATAGAATAGCCAAAGCCTTCAGTTTCCAGAATCGCCTTTAACTCAGCAAGCGAAAGAGACCCAAATTCTCCACTTAATAGAAAAAAAAGTTTAGCCACTTGCCTGCGCCTGAAGTTCTTGACTAATCAAAGGTGCCAACGTGACTTTGCTGACTTTGGAGGGTATGCTGTCTGTGGCAACAATTTCTTCAACACCCGCCTCTAATATGCGCTTTTGTGCTTCGTCAATGAGCACTCCGTGAACGCAAGCAGCATAAACGTGCGTTGCACCTTGCTCACGCAGAATTTTTGCGGCACCTACAATTGTGCCACCTGTACTTATTATGTCATCCACTATGATTACAGTTTGGTTTTTAACGTTAAGATGCGCGCCTGTTTGTGTGGTCTGCCCACTATACCTGTCGCGATGTTTTTCTAAATATCCGCTCTCGCCGCCAAACACCTCTTTAGCTTGGTTGGCAATATACATCGCTCCTTTATCGGGCGCCAACACGAAAGCCTTTTGGCACCCCCTCTGCACGAAATACTGAGCCAAATAAGGTACAGCACTCAGGTTTTTAGTTGAAAACGGAAACTTGCTCAACGCAGATTCGGCATGCACATTGACGGTGATGAGCTGATCAAGCCCCGCAGCCCGCAGCATAGCCGCCACAACTTCAATGCTTACGGTTTCGCCTGAAAGAAAAATCTTATCCTGCCGTGCATAAGCCAAGTATGGCACCACAGCAGTTACCTTTTTTGCACCGTACCGTTTGGCAGCATTCACCAAAAACGCAAGTTGCATGAGCCGACTATCCTGTGGCGCGCAAGTAGTCTGTACAATGGCAACGTGCTCATTTTTAACTTCCCCTTCCAAACGGACATAGGATTCGCCATCAGGAAAGATTCGTGAAGCAACTTTGACTTTTCCGAAACCTGTTAACTGCGCAACATGCGCACCCAACTCCTCGGACGCTGGACCAGGAATAACTTTCATGGCTATTTTCCTCACATTGTCTAATTATTTTTAAGTTTTAAGCTCTAAACCCATTTTAACTTATCCATTGACTCTCCTTGATTCAAGGCAAACCGCTGTCTATCCGATAGGACTCCACTTAAAGTTTCTAACCATAGTTAAACAACTGGTTAATTGCAAACGGACTAAAAAGTAATCAACACGTTTTTTAGCAAGAACCACGTTAATCAAATTGTTTTCAGGTGTTACTATGGAAACCCCAGTTCAAAAGTACCTTTTACTTATTAAATTAAGCCCGAACATGGCTGCAAAAATTTACGAACCTCTGATGCAGTTCACCCAAAACCCAATAAAAGGTGTAACACTTGAAGAAGCCTACCAAGTTTTCGGCCAATGGGATTTCGCCATTCTCTTCCAAGCAGACAACAACGCAGACGCACTGCACTTCGTCGGAGACAATATACGCCTCATTGAAGGCGTAGTTGAAACATCCACTATACCCCTCTCGCCAATAAAGGATTACCGTAAATAAAAAAACTCGTGCTCAAAAGCACGTCCTGATTTCTCTGTCACCGCTCTTTTAGCAACGTGGTTACACTAACTTTAACCTTTCAAAAACAATTTTCTCCTAAAAACTGCCGTGCACAACTGCGTCGGAGAAGGTGTAATGAGAGAATGAAGCGATCAAAATTTGAAGTATGTATCGACATTCTCAAAGTAGTTGCGTATCGAGGACCACTAAAAGTGACCTACATCATGCGCAAAGCCAACATCAACTACAAGGCCTTAAACGAGCAACTTAATTTTTTGATCACCCAGGGTCTTTTGGAAGAACGTAAGGAAGGTCAACGGCGCGTCGTTTTCGCAGTTACCCAACAAGGTATTAAAGTGCTAAAGTACTTCCGAGAAATCAAGCAAGTGCTACCTATAACTGAAGAAGCCGGAAAGCAAGCACCTGTAATTATGAACCCCATTCAACGCCAAAAGTATGACTGTAGAAAAATCTACTGACATACCCACAACCGTTTCTTTTTATTTTCTCATCCACCAACTCCAAAAATTGCCAAAGACATTTTGTTTTTTACCTCTAAAAGGTAAAACCCTCACTTCTGAAAGCGCTCAAAATCGACAAACTACAATTAAGTCCTAATGGTCTCTCGTGGTGCACGCTTCCTAGGACGCAAAACCTCAACAAAGAAGAACACAGTAGCCATAATTGTAACCAAAGTTAACAACGCGTAAGACGTATCAATTGGAGAACCCAAAGCAACATGAAGCAGTAAAATTGCCAAAAACAAAGACAACAAAACCGCAAAAACAGCTGAAAATAAAACTGACCGCGAAACCAGCCGCCGCCCAACCCAAACATACCCTTTAAAACCCACTTTCCGCTTCACGAAATACCGACCGTAGGCATCTTTATCCACCCAGCCTAAATCAACCAACTTCTGCAGATGCCTATGCACCACTGCAGGACTCGAGACCCTAAGTGCACGCATAACATCCCGTGGACCTACAGGCTCCGCAACCTTAACTAAATGCAAATACGTATCAAAAGTTGTAACATTAAGTTCACCGTCAATACCCTGCAAGTCAACACCGACCAAACATCAGACGTTAGAAATAATATAATTTACGCAGACTCTAAGGCGCACCAAAGCGTTCTCGTATCCACGCGTCAGCCATCTTTGCAATCATGGCACCCGAAATCAAGACACACCGAACACCCAATAACTCCGCCAACTCCGCAGGCTTCTGATTCTGAGTCACTAAAACCAAGCCGTGGTGCGCAGCGTAATCAACCACCTCGCGATCCTTAGCAGATTTTAGTCCTGCTTCCTGAGCTGTCAAAACTTCGTAACCCAAAGTTTCAAAATGCTCTTTTAAACCTGCAAACATTTCATCTAGAAGAATACGCAAATCAACCCCTCAACTGCTACGCCCGTACTCTTCCCAACTGACTATCTCATCGAGTGTTTTACGGCGCCGCACAAAATTGATAATCTTTCGTCCCACACTCACTTTTTCTTTACCATAACCAACAGCCAAAAGCGCTACCACTCGTAAACGCTCAGGTATCTTCAACTGCTCTTTAACTTTAGCTTCATCAAAACTGCCCACCCAACATGTACTCAAACCTTCCGCAGTAGCCGCCAAAACCATGTTCTCCCCCGCCAAAGCCACATCAACCACATACCAATCCGGCGACATCTTCTGGTCTCCACAAGCCACAATAACCACAGGCACCTTACTCAAAAACCGAGCAAACACACCACGGGACAACGCCTTCCGACGTTGAGGATCTGTTACAACAATAAAATGCCATGGCTGCAAATTCCGCGCAGAAGGCGATAACCGCGCAGCCTCTAGCAACTTTTCCAGAGTCTCTCGAGGTACCTCCCTCGAGTCGTAGGAACGCACTGACTTACGCTTCTGGATAGCTTCAAATACATCCATGCCTAACCGCGCATCCAAACCATAGTTACACTCAAAAGTAAATAAAACTTTAGTCAATCAGAAGCAACGCAAAGGACTCAGGACTCTTCGGGAACGGAAAAACCACAGCAATCCCAGCTTTCGCAGCGGTTTTTTTAACGTTCACACCTACAGCGTCCTCTGATATACGCGCCATGTTCTGATGCATACACAGTCCAGTTTCAACACCACTGCATTTCTCACAAAGTTGACAGCTACCCGAAACAAAACCCAAAGCCAAAGAATAACCCGCCCGCATAGCCTCACGTTCAAGCGTAACAACAGACCTCAACATCTGATCTTTATCTTCTTTCCACTGAGCCCAAAACTTCTCTGCCTTCTCTTTAGCCTCTGAAGGCACGCTTGGGTCCGTCGCTGGCTTCGAAAGAACCTTTTGCAGCTCCAAATCCGCTTCAGCACGCGACGTAAACTTCATGAACAGAGCGTAACGGTACTCACTTACAATTCTGCGGAACTCTTCAGCAGTCGGCGTATGAGGCGGGCACATCAACGTTTTTCCATAATTATTACAGCCCACTTTACACTTCAAAACCACGCGGTCTTCAATTACAACATCACTGGCAAATATTAATTTAGCGTCAGAAGCACCCAGCTCCAATGCACGTTTACGCAAGAAATCAAACTTCAAACGATCATCTTGAACAGACAAGGCATCAACCAACCAGTTCCATCCCAGAGGACCAAGAAGAATATAAACATTACACGCAAATAAACACAAGAATAATATACCAAAATACAACTCATCTCTGAGCATAGGGTGCCGTTTCCATCAAAAGCAAAATTAGCAACATAGGCTTCTGTAACAAAATCCGAGACAACGTCCTTAACGTCAAAAAAAATAGCCTTGCTCCACTCTACGAAGACCTCAAAGCCGCCGACTGCGTTGTGTGCAGCGGCGCCGGACGCTCTCTTCACTCACTTAACGCGGCAATGAGTCAAATTGCCCTAGCCCAAGTTGGATGGCGAAACAAAGTAGTCTTAACCCCAGACGACCCAGGCTTCCCAGGCAAAAACATGTACGACGCCGCACATGACCTAGACCGTCGATACAAAAAAACCCTCTTACTAATGAATTCAGGTAGCGGCTACTCTGATGAACCTTTAGTGATGGCACAGGACCTAGCCAAATACATAGAGGAAAAGAAAAACAACAAATTCTCCATGGGGCTTCTTACAAGCAACTTGTCTTCGCCGCTAGCAGAAGTCGCCAGTAAATATGGAAACGTTGTACAAATCAAAGGGCGCGGAAAAATGAAACCCTCCGACGACTACAGTGAAGTAGGCATGATGGGCGACATATTCGAACTTGGTACCCTTCAACTCTTGAACATAATGATCGAAGCAATCTTCCGAAACTTGGAAGTTGACGATGTCTTCAAACTCTGCGAAGAAGAATTCGAAATCATAGGAGACATAATCGACGCCAACGTACAGTCAGAAACATACACAAAGGTAGTTGACGTTCTAGAAAGGCGAACCAACGTTTACTTGGGAGGCAGAGGAACCGCCAACGAAATCGCCAAAATGACAGGTATACGACTATTCCACATCAAAACCGCTTTAGGTGACAACGTCTTCATGACCCGAGGAGTAAATACACCTCACCCCAGAGCAGGCGACCTAGAAATACTCATTTCTTACTCAGGAGAAAGCAAACCCGTCCTCATTTGGTGTAACGTACTCAAAAAATTCAACGGCGTAGTAATGGGAATAACAGGCTGCAAAGATTCAACGCTAGCCAAAACCTCAGACTTACAAATCATTCTGGAAGAACAAACTAAACCCTACACTCCAAGGAGATTCTACACGCGTGCAGCATACGTCCTAAGTCCATTGCCCGTGAAATTAGCCGAACGCTTAGCACAAAGAGGCTTAAAACTACCAGAATACATACTTAGCTGGTACCATTCAGTTACGCAATAAACTTCTCTCAATATTATTTGGGTTACAGCTACAAAAACCTCAAAGTGCACCTTATAACATAGTAACTTTCAGTTTTTTTGAGAAACTTGTCCAAAAAAGAGAGAAAATTAAAGCTTTACAAGCCAACTGCAAAATTGTTCTTCGCTAAGACCAACACCCAAAGCGCAGTCTAACCGCTTCGACACTTTCCCATTTTCAAAAAAGATAACCGAAGGAACAGCCAAGATATTGTACTCTTCCCAAAGAGGGTTATCGTAGTCATCCATGCTAATACTCATAAACGTTGCAGAATTAACTTGCTGAGCGTAATTATAGAACACAGGCAGAAATCGGCGACAAAATGGGTAATACGATTCATAAAACAACGCAATAACTTTACTATGCATTTTAAGGTAGCTTGCACACTCTTCTTCATTACTAGCTTCGATTATATCGGTTCAACTGAAGACTTTAGCGCAAAACAAGTAATTTTCCTGCTAATGAAACTATAGAAACCAGACAACCTCTTTTTGCTGAGAACCACTACAGAAATATCCCGCATATATTCGTCTCAACACTTATCTGCACCAAAAACTTAACTTTACCCACTCAACAAGAGTGGTTAAATGACTCAGCAGCATAAAAGAATTCGGCGTGAAAAGAAAACAATAGATGCCATGGTGCACATTTACTGCAAGAACCACCATGATACCCATGGCGAAATCTGCACCGAATGCGCAGACTTCCTAGCTTACGCGTTTATGCGTCTAGATAAATGTCCTTTCCAAGAAAAGAAAAGCACCTGCGGAAAATGCACAATACACTGCTACCGCCCTGACATGAAAGAAAAGGTAAAAAAAGTCATGCGGTACTCAGGACCAAGAATGATAATCCACCATCCCATTCTAGCACTGCATCACGTTTGGGACGGCAGAACAAAACCACCAACCCTAAAAAAACCACCATAAACTCTATCTTTCGCCTTACGCTTCACTTTTCAACAAAAATTCTTTAGCGTTTCCAAGCGCTAGACGATAAAACACCCCTGTTAGGACAGCGCTTATTACTGCACTCAAAACAATAGCCATGGGGAGGTTCAGAAACAACCCTGCCTGTATCCCTGTAAACTCCACGATTACATAGGGCAATAGCGGTGCAAGAACAGCCAACCCCACACCCCCACACACAAGCATGTTGATTAGACTCCACTCACTTCGTATCATTCGTGGTCTAGGCACCTCTGTGAAGTCAGCGCCTTTTATGCCATTTGCTAAAGACAACAAACCTACAGGAACCGCTAAGAAGACCGCTTCCAAAATAAACGTCACCGCCACGTTGAGCGAAGGTTGGTAAATCAGAAAACCAACTGCCCCGGTGAGAGGCAAAACAGCAAGAGATAAGAAAAGGAGAAAAGCGTATTTGCTTTTCACGAAGTTTTTAGCTGAAATAGGCGACGCGTAGATCCTCCAAATGTTTTGCCCTTCTTCACCCGTCATGAAATTTCCCATACTCATGGCCATTATGGCAACTGGAAAAACTGTTGTAAGAGCAAACATGAACAGAGGCAACTCCGTTGGAATGGATGTTGACCTCGCCGCGTTGAATGTGGACATTATGGGTATGAGAAGAAAAACTATAGGCACGATAAACGTTCCAATTAATTCCCGCCGGCGGGTGAACGCTTTGAAATCCTTCCGAATTAAAGCTGATTCAACAGTGGAAAACCCCAATCTACCTAAAACTCCTGTTTTGGGCACATACACGCCGCGTGAAATGGTTATCGCTGGAGGTTCATAGAGTCCAAATCGGCTATTCAAGGCTGTTCCTAGGAGGAATAAACTCGCCATAAAAAGGACAGACAAAACAAAAAATATAACACCCTGAACAATAAAACCACCAGCTAAGAAAAACAGCGTTACCCCAAACCAAACGTACGGAACAACCCATATGGCACTTTGCATTGACGCTACTGCTTCGACAAAGTAGAGAGCGTTTGCTCCCGAAGTTATGTAAAAGTAAATGACGTAAAAAACCACGAAGAACGCGATTGATCCCACAAAGCGCACCCAAACCGCCCCGCGCCCTGTTGACTTGTAAACTGCTCCCACAAACCTAACTTGCAAGATCCGTACAACCTCTGTGGTAGCGCTGGCAGCGAAGGCTGCGCCCAACATAGCAAAAACTGAACCAATGGCAAAAACGGTTTGCCCAACAAGAAAAGAAAACGGCAAAATTGCAGCCGCAATAAATGAGACCGCCAGCACAGGAAAACCCAACATCTCCGCTAAAATCGAAGCTAAAGTGTGTTCTTGCCAAGTTACAGGTAGCCAATAAGGAACTTGGCGAGCGAATTTTATGCCGCTACGTTGAATCTGCATAAGCATGGTGAAAATTATACTAAAAATCAAAACCAGTGTGGGCAAAGAAAAAAGCAGACTCTGAAAACCCTGCGCAACTAACACTCGCAGAGCCGCGTCTGCCACAAATGCATTGCTGAAAAAATACGCTGCCAACAGACCTATAATCAATCCAGCCAATATTAATGCAATATTCAGCACATAACCAAAAACGCGACTTCTTTTTACGTTGTACTTTATCAGCCGCTGACCCCGAAGAAGCCTACTTGACTTCCTTTCAACCCTCACAAGTTGAACCACTTTTTTCCAGTTCATTTAACGAGTTCCTCGACTACAGCTTTAACATCACCTGTCCCAGTTAACTTTAAAAATATATCCTCCAAACCTGAACCGGGCAGTTTTGCCATATTCCGCAGTTCTTCCATGTTGCCCAAAGCTAAAAGGTTGCCTTGGTACATAATGCCTATCCGATCACAAACGGCCTGAGCTATCTCCAAGATGTGTGTTGACATTATGGTAGTTACGCCTTGCTCCTTCAGTTTGTAGAGAAAATCTTTCACGATTCGAGCAGAACGAGGATCTAAACCATTTAACGGCTCATCTAAAACGAGAAGCTTAGGTCTATGCAAAAAAGCCGAAATTAAAGCGATTTTCTGCTTCATGCCCTCTGAGTAGCTGCTTATAATATCGACTTCTCTGCCGTCGAGCTGAAGCGCCTTCAAATACTCATTAATGCGCGTCTGCTTCTCCACTGCGGACATGCCATAGATGTCCTCAATGAAATCTAGAAATTCAATGCCCGTCAAAAACTCGTACAGACGAGGCGACTCAGGTGTATAACCTATTAGGTTTTTCACGGCCCCAGGATCTTTTTTTACGTTTAAACCGAGAACATGAACTGAACCTGAGTCTGGCTGAACTAATCCAAGCAGCATCTTTAAAGTGGTTGATTTTCCTGAACCGTTAGGTCCCAACAAACCAAAGATTTCGCCTGTTTTTATGGTTAAATTTAAGTTATTTACAGCTACAAGTCCGCTGTATTTTTTCTGGACGTTTATTAACTCAACTGCGTATGTGTAGTTCTGACTCATTTGTGGGACCCAACCTCAATTGGCTTTGAGAACTATATATAGTTATTGAATTACTGTTAATCGTTATTGGCTGTTATTGCAAGCTGTTGACTAAAAACTGCTTATTCAAACTTGTTTCTTTACTACTCTGTCAAGCGCCTCATTAACAAGTGCGTCAGCTCTCTGAATGTATCTATCCGTTCGAGGAACATTCAAAAATCTAACTTCCTTAAAGTGCAAACGCAACTCCTGAATTTTGTTCCATAACTTTCGTAATTCCACATTTTTAACACGGTATTCTCCGTTAAGATGTTTAGCGACGAGTTCACTGTCTAAATAGCAATGCACCTCTTCCGTTCCAATGCTGGCGACAGTTTCTAACGCAGCAATCAAGGCTTCATATTCTGCCTGATTGTTTGTGCGGTTACCAAGAAAATGCGCTGTGGCCTTCAAGATTTGACCTTTTTCAGTTAAAATCAAAAACGCAGCTGCTGCAAGACCAGGATTGCCACGAGATCCACCATCTGAGTAAACCATTAAGCGTTTGTACAAGAGTCTTAACCTTACTGTTCTAGTTTATCTTTCGAATTTAAACTAACTACGCTTCTATAAGACACATACTTTACAATAAGAGCGTTTCCAAAAGCCGAAGAATGTAATTAGGCACACCTACTTCTGGCTCCAAACACTCTTTAATTTAAGAACAAAACCTTCTTCATCCGTCAATAGCGCACTTTTCACTTCTTTCCATGTAGTAGGGCAATTTTTGTACTCCACGCCAACTATAGCGTGTATAATTTGGTCGATTTGTTTTCTATTTTCCTTAGTTACTGTAATGCCTGCCCTATCAAAAATAGGTTTCAAATGTCTAAAGTAACAAGTCAACACTACCACTCACAAAGACTAGTGACTGCAACAGCAAATGTAAGCCTTACGCATATCCACTTCCACCCCAGAACAGGCGCAGTTCTACTAATTCAGAAAATTTAAATAGTGTGAGCCTTCGAATAGTCCCCAGAATCAAATATTAAAGAAGTGAACCCGTTGCTTGTAACAAATAAAGATTTAATGGTTCCTGCAAGAAAAAACGGCTACGCTATACCTGCCCTCAACGTCCAAAACCTTGAAAGCTTAACAGCAGTCACCGAGGCAGCGATGGAAGAAAAATCTCCTGTAATTGTGCAAATCACACCCAGCGTCATCAAATACGCCGGCTTAGCCTACATTGTAGGTCTAGCCAAAGCTGCAGCGCAACTATCGCCAGTACCCATCGCGGTGCACCTCGACCACGGAGAAAACTTTGAAATCGCTTCAACCTGCGTTGGAGTAGGCTTTAGCAGCGTCATGATTGACGGCTCATTCCTCAAATTCGAAGAAAACATAGCCTTAACCAAACGAGTCGTTGATATAGCTCACCCCCGCGGCGTTTCTGTTGAAGCCGAACTGGGCAAACTAGCAGGTGTTGAAGAACGTAGCGTAGAGGAAAAAGACGCCATTTTAACTGACCCCGACAGCGCCAAAGAATTTGTAGAAAAAACAGGTGTAGACACCTTAGCAGTAGCCATAGGCACCTCTCATGGAGCATACAAATTCAAAAGCGAAGCCAAACTAGACCTAGACCGTCTTAAAAGCATCAGCGAGAAGGTCACCATACCACTCGTTTTGCACGGTGCATCCAGCGTGCCCCCGTGGCTTGTGGAGAAAGCCACCAAATACGGTGCAACCCTTAGCGGAGCAAAAGGCATACCTGAAGACCAATACAAAGAAGCTATCGCGCTAGGCATTGCAAAAATCAACATTGACACAGACCTGCGTTTAGCATTCACCGCAACAGTACGCGAAGTTCTCGCGAACTCGCCAAAAGAATTTGATCCACGCAAGATTCTTGGACCAGCTAAAGAAGCCATGAAACAAGTCGCAAAGAGCAAAATGCAGCTCTTCGGCAGCTCAGGAAAAGCACAATAAACAAGCAACAGTCGGTGTTTTCAACCGACTCCCAAATTTTAAATGCGTTGCTTGACAAGTTTCATAAGCTTAGGCATAAGTTCATACCCACGCTCCAATATGCCCAAGCTGCCTTTTTGACAACTTTTCTCAGAAAACTTTGAAACATTCTCATCTTCCACAGCACCACCTGAAATTAACAGCGGTACAGGTGTGTCACTATGCACTTTTAAAGCACAAGGCGTCGCGTGATCTGATGTGACGCAGAAAATCGTTTCTTTAAGGTCTATCTGAGGCAACAGATTTCCAAAAAAGTGTGTGTCAATAGCTGATATAATGGCTGTCTTGAGATGGCAGTTCCCATCATGCCCAGGCTCATCAGGGCCTTTCAAGTGGATGTAGACGCAGTCATGTGTCTGTAGCGTTTCCAATAGCCTGCTGACTCTGATTTCGCAGTCTTTTTTCAAGTCACCTGTAGGAGGTGGAAGCAAGGAGGCCTCCATTCCCGCAAGTTTAGCTATGCCTCTTTCAGCATGCATATCAGCCAGCGCAGCAAAGGTGACACCGTATTTTTCGTTAATGTTGAAAAACTTTGGCAACTGATTTCCTGCATCTCGGGAAAGCACAACGTTGCCTTTAAGTTTGCCTTCTTTGGCGCGTTTCACGTTTACCGGGTGGTTATCCCACAATTCATGACTTTTATTGGTAAATTCGTTAACCAAATCCGCGCTTACCTGCGCTTCCTCAGAGTTGTCTAGAGGTTCACAGGTTTTCAGAACCATTTTCACATTTGTTTCTGCTACACCCACACCGTTAACTATCGTGTACGCAGGATCAGTATTGTTTATTTTACTTGAGAGGAGCCTGTTTTTGTGTTTTATAACCAAAACTGCACGGTGACCCAGAGTTGGCTTGAATTCAAACGCAGCAGGATGCGACGTCAGTTTAACTTCCTCGTTAGCAGCCTTACTTAACTCTAAAGCTTCTTCCGTGCTGAGTGAACGTGCAACGCGGCGGTCAAGAATTTTTTTATTTTCTCCTAAAGTTGCAAAGTTACACCGCAAGGCTAAATCGCCATTCTTCATGTCAATTCCTGCCCCTACAGCTTCGATGACGCCGCGGCCAGGGCTAAATTTAAACGGGTCAAACCCCAAAAGAGAAATTACGGCTGCATCACTTTCAGGGGCAACCCCCTTTTTTACGGTGTATAGCAAACCTGTTTTTCCTTTTTTGGCAAGCTTATTCATGTTCGGCGTCTCCGCTGCTTCCAAAGGAGTTTTGTTGCTTAACTCTTTAATTGGCAAGTCACCCATGCCGTCGATAACTATGTAGAGTAGCTTCAAGGCGGAAGTTGTCCTCCAATAGGCTTGGAGAGCCTAATGCTCGTTTATAATATATTTCTTTTTTGCACCAGAGTGTTTTCCATATTAAAATTTTAATAATTTTTAAAGGCACGCTTAGTACTACTACATGCTTGCGGCAAAGCCGCTGAAAACTTCTTTTATTGACCGAATAAGCGGGTATCTTATTTCAACGGGTTCTTGGAGCTGTTTGAGGCGGGCTACGCGGAAGTAAATTGGTGGATGCCCATCCAAACTTATCCACTCCTGTAAACGGAAAGTGGGTGTGCGCTCGAACAAAAGTCTTTGAAAACCAATTTTCTCCAAAGCTTCAGCTAGAACTTTAGGTTTACCCACAACTATAGCAGAGACTAAGTCTGCTCGGGCTTCAAAGAACTTGGCAATAAAGAAAATCAACGTCATCACTGCCCAAAAATACGCTATAAACAAAAAAGAAGAAAAAATCACAGGTAGCAACGCAAACAGCACATAAAACCTAAACAGAAACTCTGCACTAGTTAATCCGAAAAGAATAAGCGGGTCGCGCCCTTTGAGATGCCCAAACTCGTGCCCTAGAACACTAGTTATCTCGTCTTCTTCGAGTTGAACAAGCAATCCTGTAGTGATTAACACAACGCCACGGCTAGGACTGGGACCCGACGCTGCGGCATTGGGCACCATAGTGTTGGACACCACAATTTGCGGTACTTGGTATCCAAATTTGTCAGCTACATTCTTTACAAGCTCATACACGTTAATTTTTTTAGCTACCAAATTTTCTTCTATGCAAGGAACATTATATTTTGTAAAAACTTTCTGCGCTTCATTGCAGTCAATTACACCCTTTTTTACTATTATTTTTTGATAGACTTCTTCTTTTACGATTGCAAGCTGCTCGGGAGCTGTTTGCTTAAGTTCTTCAAGTGTTCCAATAGGTAAATGGTACTCCAAGATGTGAATGTAAGGGTTTTCTTTAGTGATCGTCCAATCGCTTTTACGCGCAATTATTTTTCTTGAATAAAAAACTACCAGCAACTGAACTAATATCAGTGTAATAGGTGCAATCCAAAACCATTGAGGCGCAAGAGTGTAAACTGTAAGAAATAAGCCCATACCTAAAACTATGAAAATAAAGGACAGTAAAATTTGGGTTTCAAGTAATATTCGGTTGAAATTTTTATCTTGTACCTTAACTTTTTCTGGGACTATGTCTGCGCCTTCTTGCCACGCGAAATACCATGTGGCTTTACGAGCTCTCTCCTCAAACATCTGAGTTGCGATAACAACATCTTGTCTTGCCTCGTCCACCATCTGTTGTGAAACATGTTGATTGAGCGGCGATATTTTTATGGTGATCGTTTTTGCGCATATAATTTCAACTTGCAGCAGTTGTTCCCTTTTGGCATCAATTACGAAATACGATAACTTAACATGGTTTTCTGTAACCTCTTTTACAGGGTTTGAGAAACGTTGTTTTTGAGGAGTTAAAAATTGCCTATAAATAAAGTCCACTAACTTTTCAAAATAACTCGCAGGAACTTCAGTGTCAATTTCGAACATGTATTCTCCAGAATTCATCGCTCAAACCATGAAATTTTTTGTAACTCCAAGAATTGTTATTTTTAGCGCCTTCTGATTTTTTGTCTCAAAGCTTTTGTATCACTGTAACAGCTTTCCCTGATACTAATTACTTATAGACAATGTATAAATATAATTCTAATATTACTCTGAATCCACTGGGTAGGTGGATATTTTGAGAATTGGTTTTTTTGTATGGGAATACCCGCCAGCACTTGTAGGCGGTTTGGGCACTTACGCTGAATACATCACACGTGAATACGTCGATATCGGACATGACGTTTCCGTTTTTACCCTCAACAACGGCACCCTTAAAACCAGAGAAATTCTGCGAGGAGTTGAAGTTCACCGTCCACTTATCGCAGACGCAAGCAATGTTTTTCCGTTTTTTGTTGTTGACGACCTCAAAAAATGGGGTACCAACATTAAATTTTTCAATGACATTTTCATCTATAACGTTCTCAGCGCTACTAAATTTATCAATGGCTTGATTAAGAAGGAAAAGTATCATTTTGATGTAGTTTGCGTACATGATTGGCTTAGTAGCCTCTCTGGTTTGATTATTAAAAATGAAACGAAAATTCCTGTGGTTTTCCATACACACAGCACTGAGTGGGGAAGAAGTGGCGGGCAAGGTTCAGAAGTTGTGGGTCACTTTGAGCGGGCCATGGCACAACACGCCGACCGCGTTATAACTGTTAGTTATGCTATGCAACAGGATCTTGTTCAGCATGGGTGGCCTCAATCAAAAATTAGTGTGGTCTGGAACGGCGTAGATCCTGTCCGCTATGATCCTCGCCGAATTCAAATGGCAACTGTGGAGGACATTCGGGCGAAATATGGTATACCTAAAGATTGGAATATGATTCTGTTTGTTGGCAGGCTTGCATGGGTGAAGGGAGTTCGGAACATTTTACAAGCTATGCCTCTTGTTTTGAAAGAATTTCCAAACACTAAACTTGTAATTTTGGGTAAAGGCGAGGAGCAACGTGATATTGTGGAGACTGCCGAACGGCTCAACATCAAAAATAATGTTGTTTACCGTTTTGATTTTGTTTCTGAAGATGACCGTATTCTGCATTACGCTGCCTCTGACCTTTGTGTGTTTCCCTCACTTTACGAGCCATTTGGTATAGTGAGCTTAGAAGCCATGGCAATGGAGAAACCTCTGGTTGTGGGCGCCCGTGGCGTAGTGGGGTTCCGAGAGCAAGTTATCAATTCAGGCACCGACAAAAATGGTGTGCACGTTAACGGTGAGGACCCTGCCGATATAGCTTGGGGGCTTAAGGAGGTTTTGAGAAACCCTGACAAAGCCAGGAACTGGGGCGAAAACGGGCGTAAAAGGGTTTTGGAGTTTTTCACTTGGCGTAAAGTTGCAGAAGAAACCCTTAAAATCTACGAGTCTCTTCTGCCATAGTTTTTATGTGGCTAACATGTTTGCGAGTTCTAGCAAGTGGAGGTCTACTGGCTTTTTTTTAGCAACAGCCTTCTCAAGCTCAATTGTGGTTACAGAATTATTTTGAAGGCCGACAAGAAAGTTGCCTTTTTCCTCTAACAAGACGTCAACAGCTTTTTCTGCGAACATTCCTGCTAAAAGCCGACTTCGAGCAGTGGGGCTACCGCCTCTTTGAGCGTAACCTACGATGGAAAGTCTCACTTCTGAGTTGGTGTGCTCCTGAATCTCCTGCGCAAGTTTAGCGTTATCTCCAACTCCTTCTGCCGCAACAATTATTCCTGTTTTTTTGCCTTTGTGCGCGTTTTCTTTTATGGTTTCTAATATCTGCTTCAAGGGGCATTGTTGCTCGGGAATTAAAATAACTTCGGCACCAACCGTTATACCCACATTTAATGCGAGAAAGCCTCGTTCTTTACCCATAACTTCTACAATGAAAATTCGCTCATGGGAGATAGCGGTGTCTCGGATTTTGTCAATTATGTTCACTGCAGTGTTCACCGCAGTGTCAAATCCAATTGTCTCGTCGGTGCCGTTGACATCGTTGTCTATAGAAGCAGGAACTCCAACCATCTGAGTTTTGCTTTTTCTGCTCAACTCGAGTGCGCCACGGAATGAACCATCACCGCCTATGACTACCAAGCCGTCAATTTTGTTTTTTGAGAGGGTTTGAGCTGCTTTTTGTAGGTTCTCTTCTTTTTTGAATTCAGGGCATCTTACTGTGCGAAGGATAGTTCCGCCTAGATGTATGATGCCACCGACGGATCTGGGAGTTAGTTTTTGGTACGTATTAGTTACCAACCCTTCCCACCCACGCTCAAATCCTATGACGTGGATGCCTTTAGCATGGGCAATTCGGGTGACGGCGCGAATCGCAGCGTTCATGCCTGGTGCATCTCCGCCTGTTGTGACTATCCCAATGTTTTTCAATTTTGATTCTCCCTTAAATGAATGATTTGACGTGAAGTGTTTATGTTGTGTATAAAAATAAATCTGCCGTTCTTTTGGGTGAACGGAGCTTCTTGCAAAAGCGTTTTATGCTGAAACCTTTATGGTAGTTTGGAGCAGCTTGGTGTCGTCTTTGAATAAACCTGAATACATAGTTGTACTTGTTACCACAAGCAGTAAGCAAGAAGCAGAAAAAATTGCGCAGAGTCTACTTGAGATGAAACTGATTGCATGCGCTAACGTTCTTGGTCCAGTGTCTTCATACTTTTATTGGGCTGAAAAAATTGAACGTGCTGAGGAATACTTGATGTTGTTGAAGACACGGACTGACTTGTTTGATGCCGTATCTGCAAAAGTGAAAACTCTGCATAGCTATGAAGTGCCTGAAGTTATCGCATTGCCTGTTCTGAAAATCGTGGGGGCTTACCGTGAATGGTTGCTGAGTGTTTTAGGGTAGCCTAACGTACATTTTTGTACTGAAAAGACTTAAATAATGCGTTTATGTATGCTTTAGCTCCATAGGAGCGACGTGTACATGGGGTATTATCTTTGGCTCAGAAACACCAACAGCGACAGCGGCATCTTCTAAACTAGTTAGCCCCCTTAACTTCAAAAAAATCAGTTTTGAAAAATCCCCCCTCGAAATCTTCTCCTCACTCTACAAAAAATACTCTACACTTTACCTTCTAGAATCCATAGAAGGGCCAAAAAAACTGGCGCAGTACTCGTTCATAGGTTTTGACCCGCAACTGACCGTTCAAATTAAAAACGGAATAGCTGTGGTTCGTAATGAACAAACTAATGAGGAAAAAACGGAAGTTGTCAAAGACCCACTAACAACTATCCAGCGCCTTATCCAGCAGCGGGCGACGACAAACAAGAACTTTCGCTTTGTAGGTGGCGCCGTAGGCTACCTATCCTACGATTTGGTTCGCTATTGGGAGAAACTTCCAAAAACTACAACTGATGACTTGGGCTTTCCTGATATTGAAATGGGCATCTTCGATGACGGGTTAGTTTTTGACCACAAGCAAAAATGCGCCTATTACTATTACCAAAACAAAAGCCGTTTCCCTGAAATCGTTCAGTTGACCAAAAAAGTAGACAGTTCAGGTATGTTGATTTCTAAACAACCACGGACTAACATATCTAAAGCGCACTTTGAAGAATCAGTTTACCGGGCCAAAGCCTACGTCACGCAAGGCGACATTTTTCAAGTGGTTTTATCAAAACGCTACGACTTCAATTTTCAAGGGGATCTTACAGCGTTCTATCGTTCTCTGCGAACAATTAATCCCTCACCCTACATGTACTTCTTCAAATCAGGTACTAGGCAAATTGTTGGTGCCAGTCCAGAAATGCTTGTCCGAACTGAAAACCGCATGGTGGAGACTTTTCCCATTGCAGGGACAAGACCATGTACCACAAATTACATCGAAAACAGACGTCTAGCCAAAGAGTTACTTGCTGATCCAAAGGAATGCGCAGAGCATGTTATGCTAGTGGATTTGGCCAGAAACGACGTGGGGAGAGTAGCAAAGTATGGCAGTATTCGTGTCCCAGAGTTTATGCAAATCCACCGTTACAGTCATGTTCAGCACATAGTGTCTCGAGTCGTGGGTGACTTGCGTGACGATCAAGAGAGTTACGACGCTTTGCGAGCAGTTTTCCCCGCAGGCACTGTTTCAGGAGCGCCCAAAGTTCGCGCTATGGAAATCATAGAGGAACTGGAACCTACACGGCGAGGACCTTATGCAGGCGCAGTGGGGTACTTCAGTTACAATGGTAACGCTGACTTTGCAATAACCATCCGTACTCTTTTCGCAGAAAAAAACAAAGCTCACATTCAAGTAGGTGCAGGTATAGTTGCTGACTCTGTTCCTGAACGCGAGTGGGTTGAAACTGAGCATAAAGCAGAAGCCCTCATGAAGGCTCTTCAAGAATCAGGAGGCGAAGCTACATGAGAGTTTTAGTTATAGACAACTATGACTCTTTTGTCTACAACCTTGTGCAGTATATCGGTGAGTTTGGACCCGAAACAACAGTTTACAGAAACGACCAAATAGCTCTTCAGCAAGTGAAAAGACTCAATCCTGACCGTATAGTGCTTTCTCCAGGTCCTGGTAACCCTGAAGACGACAAATACTTTGGTGTTTGCAAGTCCATCCTTCTGCAGGTGAGCCCAAATGTTCCTACTTTGGGTGTTTGTCTTGGCCATCAGGGCATAATCAGCACTTTTGGTGGTAACGTCGTCTCAGCAAAACGTTTAATGCATGGAAAAACTAGCCCGATCAAGCACGATGGCAAGTGTCTATTTCGTAATGTGCAAAATCCTTTCACTGCGACTCGGTATCATTCGCTGGTAGGAGAAAAAAGTGCGATCCCGACATGCCTTGAGGTGACCGCGGTGGCTGCTGATGACGGTGAAGTCATGGGCGTGAGGCATAAGGAATACCCGATTGAGGGCATCCAGTTTCATCCTGAATCCATACTCTGCGAAGAAGGTAAACTTATCATCAGAAACTTTTTAGAGGGCGCATTAGGGTGATTCGGCAAGCGATTCAAAAACTAGTTGAAGGCTCAGACCTCAGCACCTATGAGTCAAACTGTGCCTTACGAGAAATAATGAGTGGCGAAGCCACTAGTGCTCAGATAGCGGCTTTTTTAACAGCGTTGAGGATGAAAGGCGAAACCGTTGAAGAGATAACCGCTTTAGCTCAGGTGATGCGTGAGAAATGTTGTCGAATTAGTCCAAGTATTGTAGGTCGACTTGTTGATACTTGTGGAACTGGCGGGGACTCTTTGAAAACATTCAACATAAGCACCACCGTAGCGTTTGTCGCCGCCGGTGCAGGGGTTGCTGTAGCTAAACATGGGAATCGCTCGGTGACCAGCAAAAGTGGCAGTGCAGATGTGTTAGAGAAGTTGGGACTCAACCTTAACATGGCACCTCAAATTGTGAAGAGTGCAATAGAACAAATAGGTGTAGGTTTTATGTTTGCTCCAGCCTTTCATCCTGCCATGAAATTTGCAGTTATGCCTCGAAAAGAAATTGGTCTGCGGAGTGTATTCAATCTCTTAGGTCCTCTAACTAACCCCGCTAACGCTAATGCTCAGTTGCTGGGTGTCTACGATTCAAAGTTGACTAAGCCCTTAGCTCACGTTTTGAGAAACTTGGGGTGTCAAGAGGCGTTTGTTGTTCACGGTGTAGGTGGCTTAGATGAGATTTCCACCGTAGGCAAAACCGTGATTTCTCACCTCAAAGATGACGCAGTAACCACTTCTGAGATTGTTCCTGAAAGTTTTGGTGTTTCACAAACTACAGTTGACTGCCTAAAGGGTGCAACTGCTGAAGAGAATGCTGAGGTTCTTTTTCAAATTTTATTTGGCTACTGCCCTGAAGGCGATCCGAAAATGGATGTGGTGCTGGTTAACAGTGCTGCAGCTATAGTGCTAGGCAGAAAAGCCGATGACTTCAAAAGTGGCGTGGAAGTTGCCCGCGAATCAATCCGTAGCGGTGCTGCATACAAGAAACTTCAAAATCTTATCAAAATTTCTGGCGGCAGTTTGTCTAGACTTGAGGAGTTGGAAATGAAGTATGCCTGATTTCCTCGACGTGTTGACGAAGAGTGCAAGGGACACGATTAATACAGGTTACTACGACCAACTACCTCAACTGGGGGCATCATGTGACGTCAGCTTGAAAAAGACAATAACTCAAGCCAAAAAAGTTGCCTTAATTACCGAGGTCAAGGCGGCTTCCCCTTCAAAGGGGACAATCAGAAAAAATATTTCTCCAAAAAAACTTGCGGTTGCTATGGCAAATGGAGGCGCCGTTGGCATCTCTGTCCTTACAGAACCCAAGCACTTTCATGGTTCTTTGGACAATCTGGCGCAGGTCCGCACTGCAGTGAAGCTTCCGATTCTTATGAAAGACTTTATTCTAAGCACAAAGCAATTAGAAGCTGCACAGAAACTTGGGGCCAACGTTGTGCTATTGATCCAGTCGCTTTTTGACCGAGGTTACAGCGAGTGTAGCCTAAATGACATGATTGCACAGGCTCATGCGCGGAACTTGGAGGTTCTTTTAGAAACTCACACTATCAAAGAGTTTCAGCGTGCAGTGCAAACAGATGCCGATGTAGTGGGTATAAACAATCGTGATCTTTGCACATTAAAAGTTGACTTGAATGTAACCCGCAACATCTTGAGAACCGTTGGGCCTTGTGGGAAAATTGTGGTGAGTGAAAGTGGAATAAATACGCCTCATGACATTCATTTCTTGCGCAGATGTGGCGCTCAGGCTTTCCTTGTTGGTTCAGCTATAATGTATGCAGACGATATCGAGGCAAAAGTGAAGGAATTTGTCAATTTGAAAGAGGAATAGTTGACATGAAAAAACTAAGTAGATACCCTATAGATGGTAAATATGGCAAATATGGTGGGCGTTTTGTGCCCGAGGTGCTCATGGAAGCTATAACTGAACTTGAAGCGGCCTACAAGGCAGCAAAAAATGATCGCCAGTTCCAAGAAGAACTAGCGTATTATCTACGAGAGTATGTTGGGCGACCTACTCCGCTGTATTTCGCTGAAAACCTAACTAGGGCTGTGGGCGGAGCCAAAATCTACCTGAAACGAGAAGACTTAGCTCACGGTGGTGCTCACAAAATTAACAACAC
Source organism: uncultured Candidatus Bathyarchaeia archaeon (assembly GCA_964582085.1). Classification (GTDB taxonomy): domain Archaea; phylum Thermoproteota; class Bathyarchaeia; order Bathyarchaeales; family Bathycorpusculaceae; genus JADGNF01. The sequence goes on from CAZOPV010000006.1 coordinate 105,169, forward strand.
TTTTGGGCAGGCGTTGCTGGCAAAGCGTATGGGGAAAAGCCGGGTGATTGCAGAGACAGGTGCGGGTCAGCATGGTGTAGCAACTGCTATGGCTTGTGCCGCGTTAGGGTTAAAGGCAGAGGTTTACATGGGCTTAGAAGATACTGAACGCCAGAAACTTAATGTTTTCCGTATGAAGCTTCTCAACGCGAGCGTTCACGCAGTCGAGACAGGTAGCAAAACGTTGAAGGACGCCATAAACGAGGCGTTTCGAGACTGGGTGACCAACATCGAAACCACCTACTACCTTATTGGCTCTGTTGTGGGTCCTCATCCATATCCAATGATAGTGCGTGATTTCCAGAGCATAATTGGTAGCGAACTAAAGCGACAGTTTAGGCAAAAAGAAGGTCGTTTGCCTGACGCGTTGGTTGCATGTGTAGGCGGCGGAAGCAACGCCATGGGTACCTTCTACCCCTTTGAAAACAATTATGATGTGAAGTTGTTTGGTGTAGAAGCCGCCGGGCAAGGAATACAAAGTGGTAAACATGCGGCTTCGTTGGGTGCGGGTGCCGAAGGCGTTTTTCACGGTATGTTAACCTATGTTCTTCAAGATGGCGAAGGGCAAATCCAAAGTACACACAGCATATCTGCGGGTTTAGACTACCCAGGAGTTGGACCTGAACATTCGTTTTTGAAAGCTTTAAAGCGCGCTGAATATGTGTCAGCTACAGACAAAGAAGCCGCGGATGCATTTCTTGTCCTATCAAAGGCGGAAGGTATTCTGCCAGCGTTGGAGTCGGCGCATGCAGTTGCTTACGCTATGAATCTTGCAAAAACTATGAAAAAAGACCAAGCTATCGTGGTGACTTTATCTGGACGTGGCGACAAAGATGTGAATACAATAGCCGAGTACTTGAGCGTAAAAATATGACCGCCATAGAAGAAACTTTTCAGAAACTCCGAAAACGTAAAGAGGCCGCACTTATAGGATACGTCACTGCAGGTGACCCTCAACCAGAATATACTCCAAAAATCGCGGAGGCGCTAATCAAGGGTGGCGTTGACATTCTTGAGTTAGGTTTACCCTTCTCTGACCCTATAGCAGATGGGCCGACAATCCAGGCTGCAAGTCTGCGTGCGTTGAAAGCTGGTACAAAACCGAAAACAGTCTTGGGTCTTGCAAAAGAAATTCGCAGCAAACACAATTTGCCAATTGTTGTCATGACGTATTATAATCCCATTTTCAGAATGGGGTTGGAAAGTTTTTTTCGCTTTGCCAGAGATTGTTTAGTCGACGGAGTGATAATTCCTGATTTGCCTGTGGAGGAAGCTGGAGCTTACAAAAAAGCCGCGCTTTTAAATGGAATAGATACCATTTTCTTAGTTGCACCATCAACGTCAGTTGTGCGCCTCCGAAAAATTGTGGCTGAAACCTCAGGTTTTCTTTATGTAGTTTCACATTTTGGGGTTACAGGTGCAAAAGGAAGCATAGAGGACTCAACTATCCAGCTGGTTAAACGGATTTTGCCCTTCACTAAAGGCAAGGTTCCGTTGGCGGTGGGCTTTGGTGTTTCTAAGCCTGGGCAGGTTAAACAATTAGTTGAAGCGGGAGTCGACGGTGTTATTGTAGGCAGTGCCTTTGTCAATATTGTAAGTAAAAACCAAACAAATCTTCAAAATATACTGAGTGAACTTGAATTCACAGCGCGTAGCTTAAAAGCAGCAACTAATAAGTTTGGCTCCCTCTGATTGCTAAGGTAAACTTTTAAAGCTTTGGTTTAGCCTCTCTTCTTTGGCGGTGGGTCTCAGGCGGGGGGGTAGGGGTCCCTTGCACCGTAAACCCTCTACATGACGGGCTGACAGCTAAGGCTGAGGCGTCAAAGGCCGTCTGGATCCTCCTTTCCGAAACATTGACTATCCGTCCTTTGAGGCTGGCGGTCTCCAAGCAACTTCCGTAGGGAAGTTGTCTTTGGAGTTTGCCAGGCGAACCTGGCTAGGCTCGGGAGAGAGCAACCTAAGTTTGGACGTTCAGCGCACAAGGGGTTACGGGTATGAGTGTAGGGCTTGAGGTGCCAGGCGGAGTCTAGGCGTCGAACCTTTGTGATCCACCGTCTCTCCTAAGCGCATTTTGTTGTAGACAGAATTTAACTTCAAAAGAAAATTAATTAATATTAAATATTTCTTGTTTTTGATGTCTCGTTGGAAGGCAACAAAAACGATATTGTCGCTTTGCTAGCTAAGAAAGTGGATGTAAACCCAAGTAGGGCCATCCTTCTGGATTTATCAGGAGGCGTGGAACTTTTAGCACTGGGCAAAATCTATGGCATCGATGTCGTTTCTGTTAAAGCAGATCAAAAAACGCCCACGTCGCTCGAAGAAATTTTATCAAAAATTGAATAGACTTTGTATAGCAATGGGGGAGAGGGCATCTTTCAAATTACTTATAACAATTAATATATTTGCGTACAACGTTATAAGCATCGAGTGTTTAGCACCTACTAGTGATTAATGGCTCAGTAGTAAGAACAAGACCTGGAGAAAAAAATAAAAAATGTTCAAGAAAAAAAATGACTTACTCCCGAAAGTTGCCCAAAGACTCTTCGAAGCTGCCACCTCTAACAGTTTGGGTGAAACCTTCCATGTAATTGTTACTTTTCATCTTCAAAAAAAATTTTCCCGAGACCCCTTTGAGGTGTTTGTTGAAAATCCAGGTCTTTTTTATAATGGGTTGAAAGAGGTTATGGGTGAGGGAGCTAACGCGCTTCTAGCTTTATTAGCAACCTTCATTAAGGTAAAATATGCTGTGGACTTGGACACTAAAGAAATTACGCGCGTATTCATTGAAGCTGATTCTAGTTCACCCAAAAAAGTTGTGGAACTCCTCAATACAATTGTAGAACAAGAAGAAAAAAAAGATAAAAAAAATAACTCAATGGGGGGAGTTTTAAATTCAGCAAACAAAAGACCTAAAGAAAATTGCAACACAACTCTACTGTTTAAGCATCATTGAAGAAGAAGTAGGCAAAACTTACCAAAATTACGCTGAGAGAATTCAAAATTCAACCCTCAAACCGCCCTTGCTTTTTATAGCTCAAGACAGTATAAAGCATTCCAAAATCTTGCAGTCTCTGAGTACTTGTATTTCTAAGTCTTTCGAATCTAAAGAAGAGTGCCCAAAAATTCAGGGGAAAGCTTGGGAAAACGTGGTAGCGTTTGCTAAAAAAGAATCAATAAAACAAACACCACTGACTGACGAAGAAATTTGCTCGCAGATTAATGAAATGATTTTACTAGAGAATACTATGAGTGAAGAATATTTGACAACTTTACACCTGAAACTCCTAAAGTTCCAAATGGATGAAAATCAGACAAACATCATGATGGTTCAGAAACTGGTAGACTTCATAGTTGAAGACGAAGCACGCCACAAGGCAATCCTAGATCACATAATGAGGATGCTGCAAAAGAAAAACAAAAGCCCTGCTTGCTAATTGGTAGCATGATTTAATAGTTTGCTGGAATTTGGCGATTAGGAGAGAGTATAAGGGAAAATGAAAACCCTTTATTTTTCAACTTTATAACAAACCCCTTCAGACCTTAACCATGCTGTTTAGTTTATTAACACTTAACAACTGTTTGATTCTTTAATCACTTCCTTTTTAGCATTTTGAAGATACCTCAGTTAATTAATTTTTTTTCCAGACTTAACCCCCGAAACATCCCAAATTCCGCCCAAATTATATAAAAACAGCAAAAACACAAAGCTACTGAATTATTAACTTGATATGAAAAAAGTTAATCAGAGTTGAAACATTTTTAGTTGAGTTAATAT
>CAZOPV010000007.1:0-128811 GCA_964582085.1 uncultured Candidatus Bathyarchaeia archaeon
GTTGGTGACTGTAAGATGCAAGAGAAAATCCCAAGTAACGGGAATTGAAAGGGTTGACCGTCACCCATAAGCGAACCAACAACTAACCAGTGATGCAAGAGAAAATCCCAAGTAACGGGAATTGAAAGCCGAAAGTGCACATGAAGGTGCCGCTTCCATCATGGCCGATGCAAGAGAAAATCCCAAGTAACGGGAATTGAAAGCTGCCACGCACAGCATACCGCGCCTCCAACCCACAACTTGATGCAAGAGAAAATCCCAAGTAACGGGAATTGAAAGACCTACCAAATACCCAAAGTACGGTTTACCCTTAACGTGATGCAAGAGAAAATCCCAAGTAACGGGAATTGAAAGAGCTGAAGCAAAAGCTGACAACGTCGCACCGCCAGAATGGGATGCAAGAGAAAATCCCAAGTAACGGGAATTGAAAGGCAAGTCCGACGCCATGATGTTTAAAGGCGTCGAAGATGCAAGAGAAAATGCCCGTTAAAAAAAGTCATTATCCCATGTTGGTGAATCCAACGGCGTTGGCTATTTCCTGTAGCGCTACTCTTCCATCTTCTGGTAGGTGCACAATTATTCTTTTGTCGATGGGATCGATTTTTCCGTTTATTTTATAAACGTAAAGTATTAATAAGGTTTATTCATTAAACTGTTTAAACTTTAGACGGTGACAAATGTGAAAAACACGTCAGAACAAGCAAGTACTACCAAGGAGCAAATCGATAAACGCGACACACGCCATGCTTTTGATGAAAACAACAAACAAAGCAACCACCAGGATCAATTGAAACTGAAAATGTGCAAAATTAAGCATAAAATAGCGGTTATAAGCGGCAAAGGCGGCGTGGGTAAGAGCACGGTAACTGTGAACCTTGCCATAGCATTAGCATTACACGGACACCAAGACAAAGTTGGAATTCTCGATGCTGACATTCATGGTCCATGCGTGCCGAAAATGCTGGGTTTAAAGGGGCAGAAACTCATCAGCGGCCCCGCAGGATTACTTTTCCCAGTTACCAGTCGATCGGGGATAAAAGTTGTATCGATGGATTTCTTGCTTCCAAACGATGAAGCACCCGTCATTTGGCGTGGTCCACTAAAAATGAGAGCTATCCAGCAATTCTTATCTGACGTAACATGGGGTGACCTTGACTATTTGCTAGTGGATCTTCCTCCTGGAACTGGCGATGAACCGTTAAGCGTTATGCAGTTGATACCGAATCTGGATGGCGTTGTTATAGTTACGATGCCATCAGAGGTGTCTGAAGCTGTTGTTAAAAAATCTGTTTCGTTCGCTAAACAAGTTGGTGTTCCTGTAATTGGCATAATTGAGAACATGAGTGGGTTTATCTGTCCTGAATGCGGAGCCAAAGTCGATGTTTTCAAAGCTGGTGGCGGAAAAAGAATAGCTGATGATATGAACATTCCTTATCTGGGTTCTATACCTCTAGATCCTAAGATTTGTAATGACTCTGACGGCGGCTTGTCTTTTATAGTTGAAAACAGAACTTCGCCTGCAACTAAAACGTTCTTGGAAATTGTCAAGAAAATCGAGCAATTCTTGGGAAACGAGCCTGTAAAAGGTGAGTAATGTGTCTGAAGAAATGTATGAAGGTGTTCCTCGGCATAAGATTCCATGGTATCCGACAATTGATTATGATAAGTGCATAAGTTGCGGGGCTTGCGTGAACTATTGTACTGCAGGTGGTTTCGGTGTGTACGCATTTGAAGAGAAAGATGGAAAAAAGCGGCCTGTTGTAAAGAACCCCTACAACTGCATAGTATTTTGTAGAGGCTGCGAAGACAAAGACGTTTGTCCAACTGGAGCCATCACACACCCATCAGAAGAGGAAACGCAAGCAATAATTGAAAAACTGAAAAAAGCTGAGTCTTAATTCCAAAATATAATAGTAAGGCGGGAAAGAAAAAATGAAAATATGTGTGAGTGCAGCAGGAACAAATTTAGACGCGCCATTAGAACCGCGGTTTGGCAGGTGCCCATATTTTGTAATTGTTGATTCTGAAACAATGCAGTTTGAAGCCATCCCAAATAGCGCCTCTAATGCAGTAGGTGGCGCAGGAATACAGGCAGCACAAACAATAGTGAGCAAAGGTGTTCGAGTGGTAATAACGGGTAACGTTGGATCTAACGCTTTTCAAGCCTTATCAGCTGCAGGAGTAAAGATTTATGTGGGTGCCAGCGGGACAGTTGAAGAAGCCGTTGAAAAATACAAGAGAGGCGGATTGAAAGAAGTAAACTCAACTGTTAGCGGACACCACTTTGGACTGGGCGCCGGCAGAGAGACGCGGCGGTAAATGGTAATGGAAGACACAGAAAATGACTGCGACAAAGTTCTTGAAGAGTTGAGGCAGAAAAAGCTTGAAACAGCCAGTCGAGAACGTAAATTAAGTGGAGGTGAAAAGTTGAGGAAAGTTGTTATTCCAACTGAAGATGGAAATGGCCTTAATGCTGTGCTTTCGGAACATTTTGGTAGGGCGCCATATTTCGTTGTCGTAGAGCTAAGCGAAGGCGATGATGACGTGACTGTTCAAACAGTAGCAAATGAAAGCGAACATTTTGGTGGAACTGGAAGCCCCCCCGACCGAATACTGCAGTTTAAACCTGATGCTGTAATAACTTATGGAATGGGACCACGAGCGCTAAACATTTTTCAAGGCGCCGGAGTAGCTGTGTTAAAAACTGACGCTGCCACAGTGAAGGAAGCAATCGACGCGTACAAACGAGGCTTTCTCGTTGAACTCACAGAAGGCTGCCAACATGCCCATCACCATTAACCCTTTTTCAGAGTGATGGCTATGCCGAAGTCAAAAATGGAAGAGCTTTTATCAAAAGCTGGATATTCAGCTAAAGCCATAAAACTCTACATGAACAAGACTAACGTTGGTTCAATTGAAAATCCAGATGTCGTCTCGACTTACTCAGGTCTCCTATGCGGAGACACAATCACCCTTTACTTGAAACTCGAAAACGAAGTAGTAAAAGATGCAAAATTTGAGTACGCTGGTTGCGTAGGAACAGCTACTTCAGGCTCCGCTTTAACAACAATCCTTGCAGGTAAAACATTGGCAGAGGCATGGAACATCACTAAAGACGATGTTTTGCGAGAGCTATATGGCTTACCAGAGCCTCATTGCGCGGAACTTGCAGTAACCGCCCTGCATAAAGCGCTTGAAGCTTTAAAAGAAAGCCAGCAACAAAAGTGATTTGCTAATGATCATAGCGGTTGCAAGCGGAAAAGGGGGAACCGGCAAAACCTCCGTGGCAGTTAATATGGCGGTTTCAGTTGGTAACGTGAAAATCTTAGACTGTGATGTTGAAGAGCCAAATGTCCATCTACTTTTAAATCCTGAAATCAAAAGAAAAGAACCAGTTTACACGTTTATCCCAAAAATCAATAAAGACCTATGTAATATTTGCGGAGAATGCACCAAATTCTGTCAGTTCAACGCTATACTTGCTATTGCAGAGGAAATTCTTGTTTTCCCAGAACTTTGCCACAGATGCGGCGGATGCGCAATAGTCTGCCCAAAAAAAGCAATCACATGGGAAAAACATAGAATTGGCACACTACATTTTGGCGTGGCTGGCAGCGTATCGCTTGTTTACGGAGAACTGAAAGTAAACAAGCCTCTTGCTGTTCCAGTTATAAAAGCTGTTAAAAAACAGATTACAGAAGGGGCAAATGTGATTCTTGATTCTCCGCCCGGGACATCCTGCCCATTCGTAGAGACTGTAAATGGAAGCAACTTTTGTTTGCTAGTAACAGAACCTACCCCCTTCGGTTTACATGATTTAAAAATAGCAGTTGAAGTTTTGCGGAAACTTGCAGTGCCTTTCGGCGTGGTTGTTAACCGCGCGGGTATAGGTGAAAAGAAACTTTATGATTACTGCCGAGACGAGAACATAAGAATCATGCTGGAAATCCCATATCAACGGCGGATAGCTGAGCTCTACTCTAAGGGCATTCCCTTCAGCTTGGAAATGCCTGAGTGGAAAGAAAAATTTCAGACACTTTACAGCGAAATAAGGAGCCTTGCTTCAAAATGAGGCAATTAACAATTTTAAGCGGTAAAGGCGGTACAGGCAAGACAACTATAACTGCTTCATTTGCTGTTTTGGCAAAAAACGCTGTTATTGCAGATTGCGACGTTGATGCGCCAGATCTTCATATGCTTTTGCATCCTGAAGTGATTGAAACACAAGAGTTTAAGGGCTCAAAAATCGCTGTAATCGACAAAACAAGATGCAACAAATGCGGTTTATGCAGAGAAAACTGCAGATTCGACGCCATAACCGAAGAAATTAACATTGCTCCCTTTGCTTGTGAAGGCTGCGGTGTCTGCACGGTTATTTGCCCGGCAAGTGCAATAACATTGACTGAACGGATTTCAGGTTATGCATACATCTCCAAGACGAAATACGGGTTCCTGTCGCATGCCCTGCTTAATCCCGGTGAAGCAAACTCGGGAAAACTTGTTACGTTAGTTAGACAAAATGCTAAGGTTATCTCTGAAAAAGAAGGCGCCCGCCTGATTATAACAGATGGTCCACCTGGAATTGGCTGTCCAGTTATGGCTTCGGTAACAGGTGCAGATGCGGGCCTTATAATTACTGAGCCAACATTAGCAGGAATTCACGATCTTAAGCGTGTATTGCAATTGCTTCACCATTTCAACGTTAAGCCCCTTGTCTGCGTAAACATGTATGACATCAACATAGGTAACACTGAGAGAATTCTGAGTTTTTGTAGCGAAAATAACGTGGAGGTTGTCGGCAAAATACCGTTCAGCCCTGACGTGACAGAGGCAATGGTTAATGGGGCACCCGTTATTGAATACTCTCCCAAAAGTCCTGTTTCTAACGAAATAGAGAATGTGTGGAAAAAAATAGCAAAATTAATCCATGATAATATCCATGACAGTCACATTGTAAAAACTTAAGACCTAATTTAAAACAAAGGGAGGCGAGATACTTGATGTCAGAAATTCCGGTTGATCTTGACAAAATAAAGAAGGAAAATTTAGACAAGGAGATACTACGCGCAGGGATTATTGCTGAGTTAGACGCGATTAATCTTTATGAGCAGATGGCCGCTTTGGCGGTTGATGAAAATGTAAAGCATATTCTCTTGGACATAGCGAAAGAGGAGAAAACACACGTAGGCGAGTTCCAAGCACTGCTCCTAATACATGATCAAGAACAGGAAAAAGAGCTTGAAAAAGGCAAAAAAGAAGTTGAAGAATTAAGTGACTAAAAATCGTCACATATGAAAAATTGTGAAATATTGTTCTTATAAAAGATCCAAATCTTTTTCCAACGGCTATCCAGCCTCTTTCATTTTGTTTGTCCCTTTTTGGGCTGCTCATACGATTGTGCCAGAACTTTTCCTATTGCACCGGAGACTTTAATATTGGGGTCCACTAAAATAGGGGTTATCTTGTTATGAAACAACAGCTCTGATGCACCTGGCCCGACTTGAGATGTAATAACTGAATTCGCTCTTAGTTCTGCTAATGTTTTTGCCGCTATAGGTCCAGAACCATGAACATAATGTGCTGCGGGATTTTCAATTATCCGAACGTCTTGTATTTTACCGTTTTCAATATCGACAAGTGTGAAAGTTTTTGTTTTTCCAAAAGTGTTCGATACTGTGTCGTCTATACCCTCGTATCCGTTTGTAGCGATGGCAATTCTAATTTTATCCATCATGATCACCTTCCATTATTACCTAAGCTGGGATAAGAAAAAAGTGAGGGTTGATTATTTGAGTTCATTTAATCTCTCCTCGATTTTTTTGAGGGCTTCCTGCATAGCTTTTAGCTGTTCCTCTATCATTGTTTTTTGCTCTGATAGTAATGCTGATTCGTCTTCAGCTTTCATTGGGGGCATTGCACTGTAGGGGCCGTATAGGTACCAGCATGCTCCCCTGCCGTAAATCCAACCTGGTCGCTGCCATGGTGGCAGGTGGCTGAATGGGCCGTTTCCTGGCCATGGGCCTGTTCTTCCTCTGGCTCTCCATCCCATTTTTGTTTCACCTCACACAAATATTTTTTGTGCTTATGCACATAATCAATTATGTGATAGTGCACAGAAATATATAAAAGTTGCTGAGCCAATAGAAAAAAGCGAGTAAAAATGTGCTGGCGACACCGATGCAGACGCGGCAAAAAAGGCCGCTTCCCAAAACCAATCACAATAGCAAAAGCGCCAACCGCCACAGTTTTCGCCCCAAAACCCCAGCTAAACCAAGCACCCATCTTCATAGAACCCGCGGAAATAGAAGCCCTCAGACTCGTCGATCTAGAAGGCCTCTCCCAAGAAGAGACAGGAGAAAAAATGGGCATATCAAGAGGGACTATATGGCGGCTAGTACAAAGCGCTAGGAAAAAAACCGCGCAAGCCTTAACCGAAGGAAGACCCCTAAGGATTGTTGCAGAAAACTCTGAAAAGAGTAATAATACCGAAGGAACTCTTTCGACAAATTAAGGGCGCGAGATATGAAAACAGCATTAGTAGTTTACTGGTCAAAAACAGGAAACACAGAAAAAGTAGCTAACGCCATAAAAGAAGGCCTAGAAGCTCTACAGGTTCACATAACCATTAAAAAACCTGAAGAAGCAGAAGGCGAAGATTATTTCGCCTACGACCTCGTCTGCATAGGCTCACCTTCATACTCGTGGCATCCGCCAGAACCCATGGTCAATTTTCTAAAGAACAACTTTGCCACTTACCGCAAAGCCGGCAAGATCAAACCATGCGCCCCCAAAGTTCCAGGAAAAAACGCGTTAATTTTCGTAACTTATTCGGGACCACACACAGGCATTGATGAAGCAATACCCGTTGGAAAGTATATACGGCAATTCTTTGAACACGTGGGCTTTACTGTTCTAGACGAATGGTATGTCTTAAGCGAATTCCACGGTTCATTAGAGAACAGCACACAAGGAAGACTGGGCGACATAAGAGGAAAACCCACTCGAGAAGAACTGATGGAGATAACTGAAGATACGAAGCGTCTAGCCAAGAAATACTTGCTTTAAAACAACAAGCGCCCCTTTCAGTGCTTCGTGCACCCAGTTAATAGTTCACCACGCCTGCTAAATAGAAGGTGAAATTTTTTGAAAGCTGCTACGCCTCGGAAACTTTTGCCGAGTTGTAGCCGTTGACTTGCAGGATTACCTGTCGCGGCTTGCCGAAAAAATACGTCGGAGTTCATCAACGTGGAGCAGAAGGACGCAATAAGGACCTAGCCCTTATTGACCTTATTGCAGGCTACCCAGTGACCGTTGCCCACATCAACAAGTTTTGGCACGTTTTCAATGCACTTATGCTCCTTTGCATATATGCATCTGGGGTGAAAACGGCATCCTGAGGGCGGGTTTATTGGGCTAGGGACTTCTCCTGGCAACACTATCCGAGACCTTTTATTTTCTGGGTCTGGAACGGGAATTGCCGATAACAACGCTTGAGTGTAGGGGTGCAGCGGAGAGTTGAACAGCGTACCTGTTTCAGCTATTTCCACAAACTTACCAAGGTACATAACGGCTACTCTGTGGCAGATATGCCTAACAGTGCTGAGGTCATGGGAAATATAGATGTAAGTTATCCCAAACTTCTGTTGCAACTCCTGCAACAAATTCAAGATTTGCGCTCTAACAGAAACATCTAAGGAAGCCACAGGTTCATCAGCAATCAACAATTTTGGCTCTACTGCTAAAGCACGGGCAATACAGATTCTCTGCCTCTGTCCACCACTGAACTCATGCGGATACCTCTCTGCGTGATAATCTTCCAGACCCACCAACTCTAATAACTCGTAAAGTCTAGCATGCCCCCTCTCCTTAGGCACATGCTTATGAATAACAAACGGCTCCATGATTATGTCTGCCACAGTCATTCTGGGATCAAGCGAAGCATAAGGATTCTGAAAGACATATTGTATCTTACGTCTTAACTTCAAGATTTCCTGATGATTCTTCGACTTGAAAACCTTGCCAATTTCCTGCCCTTCAAAGTAGATTTCCCCCGAAGTAGGCGGATCCAAATAAAGTATCGCTCTTGCAGTAGATGACTTCCCGCATCCGCTTTCTCCAACTAAACCAAAAGTTTCTCCTTTTCTAACAGAAAAACTTACGTCGTCAACCGCATGCACAACACCCACTACTTCTTTCTTCAAGAAGATACCCTTGCTTGTTATGGGATAATGCTTGACAAGGTTCTTGACTTCCAAAATCACTTCTGTACTCACCGTTTCACCCTCTTGACGTCTTCCATAAATTCTTTGGCGCGAATACACGCCACATAGTGCTCACGTTCAATTTCAACTAAAGGTGGTACAGCAGCGGCGCATTCAGCCACTGCAAAGTCGCATCTGGGGTGGAATCGGCAGCCTGATGGAGGCGAAATCAGGTTTGGAATCGTGCCTGGTATGATCTTCAGTTTCTCCTTTTTCATGGCTACATTCGGAACAGCCTCTAAAAGCGCCCTAGTGTACGGGTGCAGAGGATTATTGAATATAATCTTGGCGTCGGCAACTTCACAGATCCTTCCAGCATACATGACATTTATTCTATCCGCCATACCTGCGACTACTCCCATGTCATGTGACACCAGAATCATTGACATTCCCAACTTTTCCTTCAGATTTTTCATTAACTCAAGAATCTGCGCTTGTATTGTAACATCCAAATTTGTTGTCGGTTCATCTGCCAAAAGCAGGCTCGGTTGACATGATAAAGCCCTAGCAATGACTATGCGTTGTTTCATGCCCCCGCTCAGTTGATGCGGGTAGTTCCAAATCTTTATTTCAGGATCAGCTATCTCAACAAGCCTAAACAACTCTATAGCTCTTTTCAAAGCTTCTTCTTTAGTGACCTTTTGATGTCTCCTTATAACCTCCATCAGTTGGTCGGCAATGCTAAAAACAGGATTAAGCGAAGTCGCCGGCTCCTGAGAGATATAAGCAACCTCTTTCCCTCTGATCTGCTGCATTTCACTTTCAGTTTTCTCCAGCAAATTTTCTCCTTTATATAATATTTTTCCACCAATTATTTTGCCAGGCTTGGGCACTATTCTGAGGATGGATAACGCGGTTACAGATTTTCCAGAACCTGACTCGCCCACTAACCCTAAAGTTTCCCCCTCTCTTACGTCTAAACTTACACCATCAACTGCCTTAACCACTCCAGCCCACGTGTAAAAATAAGTTACCAGATTTTCAATTTTTAATATTTCTTTTGGCGCCATTAGTTATTTTGTTCCTCCATTTATTCTCTAAGACGTGGATCTAACGCGTCCCGTAAACCATTCCCAAGCAGGTTGAAGCCAAGAACCAACAAAGTGATGAATAATCCTGGAAAGATTCCTTCCCACCAAGCTTCTTTTACAGCTTCACTGGCTCCTTGAAGCTGCTGCCCCCACGTAACACTGTTAGGGTCGCCAAATCCAAGAAAACTGACTCCAGCTTCAACTAACACAGCCGTTGCTATCTGAAGCGTAGTTAAGACAATTATGACATGTAAAACGTTAGGCAGAACATGACGAAACATTATCCGCCATTTACTGGCTCCCAACGCTATCGCCGCCTCGATATATTCATTTTGCTTCACCCGAAGCACCTCTCCACGGATGATACGGGCATTTGAAGCCCAAGAAAACAACCCAATCATAAGAGTTACCGTAGTGAGACCACCGACACCAGAAGGCGCTATAGTCATGGCAACTCTCAAAAAAACCAGCAGAATTAGAAGAAATGGTATAACAAGAAAAATTTCTGTTATCCGCATTAAAATGTTATCCACAAATCCACCTAGATACCCTGAAGCAATGCCTATCGCAATTGCTAAAGACATCGCAATTATCGCGGCGCCAAATCCCACATATAAGACGTTGCCTGCACCGTAGACGACTTGACTGAAGACGTCACGGCCAATGTAATCGGTTCCAAACCAGTATTTGGAAGACGGTGGTACCCTAATTTTCCCCTCTTCATTGAAACTTGCAAGATAGTTCAGTGGATAACGCGCAATTATGGGACCAAACACAGCTATGAATATGATGACTCCAACGATAACTAGACCTGCTAGAGCCGCCTTGTTTTTCTTAAATCGCCGCCACGCAATACTCCATTGACCCACTCCGCCGCTCTTCCTATTTCCCGGCGTCCCCAACAGTTTCTCCTCAATCACACCGCTCATTTTCTTTACTCCATCTTCCATCGTTACTCAACCCTAATTCTTGGATCAATGTAAGCGTAAGTTATGTCCGTTATCAAGTTGGCAATCAAAACCATCAAAGTCACAAACACCGTGATTCCCGTTATTACAGGAAAATCAAGTTTACTTATCGCTTCAACATACAATCGACCAACCCCAGGCCAATTAAACACTTTTTCGGTGATAGGTGCTCCTGCAAGCATGCCGCCGAAATAAAGTCCCACATAAGTTACGACTGGAATCAGCGCATTGCGTAGCGCATGCTTATATATCACTGTTCGCTCGCTCAAGCCGCTGGCTCTTGCTGCAAGGATGTAGTCTTGCCTTAAAACCTCAAGCATACTTGACCGCACTAGCAGCACAACAGGCGCGAGTTCTGCGAAAGTTAAAGCCGCAACTGGCAACACCATGTGCCACAACTCGTCTAGTAAATAGCTACCAAACGGGTAACGTGTTGGATCTAATGAGTGTGCTGCCCCGTATGGGAACCAGCCTAGATAATAAGAGAAAATTAATATGGAGACTATTCCCATGTAGAAAATTGGTATACATGTTCCCACAAGTGATGTTGTTGTGACTGTCATGTCTAATTTTGAGTATTGTTTACGTGCTGAGAGTATTCCAATTGGAATTGCGATTAGAAGTGAAAAGAGAAGTGCTGCAAGTTGAAGTTTGAAGGTTTCCCCTGCGTAATTGCCGACTAGCGTCGTCACAGGTGTTCCCCCCCTTATTGCATAGGAATTTCCCAGATTACCCTGCAACATTTCCCATACGAACTTTAAGAACTGATAGTATAACGGTTGATCCAGCCCATAGTACTGTGTTAAGCGTTCTCTAGCTTCGGCTGTTATTCGCGGGTTAAGTCCAGTCATCAATTGAACTGGGTCGCCTGCCATTCGAGTAGCAACGAACACTATGATTAGAATTCCAAAAAAGATGGGTATCAAATACAAAAGTCGTCTAAGAACGTATTTCATCATTGGACTTTTAGTGATACTCTGAATTTTGAAGCGAACCGCGTGCAAAGCTCCTATTTTGGTAGACAAGCTCTCTTCCCTCGATGCTTTGTTCGTAATCTAATAAAAGCTTTTTGAAAAAAACGCAGCGCCTTTTCTTCAAGGAATCAATTAAATTATAAATTAAACTTCGAATTATCAATAGGTAAATTTATGGCAAATGTTATAAAGCGAACTCAAATATAACTCATCTCTTGGAGGATGTTAAAAAAAGTTGCTCTCTAAAACAAAAACATTGATATTATGCTCGCTGTTGCTACTAAGTTTTGCATTACCATGCATTCCGATCGTTCAAAGCCAAGAACAACCTTATTTCAAAATTACGCTGATAGTCCCTGGTCCAAACCCTGCAAGAAAAGCTTGGGCACAAATAGTAGAAAATAACCTTGACGCAGTAGGAATCGACGCAGTCAGAGTCGAGCTAGATTGGGGAACAACCTATGACAGAGCCCTTTCACCCCCAGAAGACGTCGTAGGCAAGACTTACGATGAAGGTGGCTTCGACGCACTATTTGTCGGATACGCAATGGGTATAGACCCGGACCCATTCGGACTTTATGACAGCAGCCAATTTCCCCCATCGGGACAGAACTACTACCTCTGGGACAATTCTGAAAACGATAGGCTAGGCAGACTAATCAAAGAAACCGTCGACGAAAACACACGGCTCGGATATGTAAAAGACTGGCAAAAACTGGCATATGAAGAACAACCATCAGCAACTATACTGTACACAAAGGAAGTCGTAGCATTTGACCCAACAGCTCTAAAGAAAGAACCCTTCTTGACCTATCACTATCCGGCATGGCCCAGAGCCAAGAACTGGGAATTAGCCGACGGTAGCACTCAAACCACCATAGTTGTTGCACAAACAGGACCTGCCCCCGAAGAAGGCATAAACCCATTATTAACTACTTCCTACTATGACTTAACAGTCTATGACAACATTTTCGACAGCCTTGCCGAAAGATGGGATCTGGTCAACAAAGAAATGGTGCCTGCACTTGCAACAAGCTGGGAAGTGGCAGCTGACCAAAAGACGTGGACCGTGCACCTTAGACAAGGTGTAACGTGGCACGACGGTGTTGAATTCACCGCCGACGACGTTAAATTCACATTTGACTCCGCCATGAATCCAGAAGTTAACTCGCCAACAGGTGCTTTCATAGAAGAAATCTTGGGTAGCCCTGATAACGTTGAAGTCGTTGATCCCTATACCGTTGTGTTCAAACTTCCAAAACCCTACGCATACTTTGTTGAATCCATCTTAAGTTCTTACATAATTCCGAAACACGTGCTCGAAAACGTCCCGCCATCACAATGGGCTTCGCATCCCTTTAACACAGCATCCGAAAGCTACACTGTAGGTTCCTACACTGCTTACGGACCAATAGGAACTGGACCATATGTTTACGCAGCGTATGATCCCACAACAAGCGCTAACATAATGACGAAAAACCCGAATTACTGGAACAAAGCCGAGTTAGAAGCAGCTGGGGCATTCAAAATAGAAACTCTATATGTACAATGCATAGAATCCTCTGACGCCGCAATCTCGGCACTCAAATCAGGTGTAGTAGATGTATTAGATTCACAATACAGCCTAAACACTAAACTTGCAAGCATCGAAAAACCGTGGGGTGACTACGCTATCTACGATGCTTTCGGTGTTCAAGAACTCGGATTTAATATGCGGCATCCAGTTTTCGGAACAGGCGTTGACACACCGCTCGGTAAGAGAGACCCATCAAGAGCCGCTGAAGCTGCACGTTATGTGAGACAGGCGATCAGCCACTTAATACCAAGGCAGGATATTATCGACACTATTCTTAACGGCTATGGAACTCCAGGTGTCACCACACCCATTACAATTCTTACTGCTGGATATGATGCGTCACTAAATCCATATGAATATGACGTTGAATTGGCAAAATCTTTGCTAGCTGCAGCAGGCTATGGAACAGCAGCTGAAGCTACGCCCCCTGCCAGCGATTTCCTGCAACAGTACGGCCTATACATCGCGGTTGCTGTGGTCGTAGTGGTAGTTGTAATAGTCGCAGTCTTTATGCTTAAAAGAAAAAAGGTAATAAGCAAAAAATAACTCCCCCATTTTTACTTTTTTTGATATTTTAAACCAAAACAACATTCGAATGCATCATCACACCTAAGGCAACGTTCCAAAAATTTTACAACGCCGATATAACGAACGAAGCAAACACCAAAATTATTCCAGTCACAATCCATGTTCTCGCGTGTTTCTCTGCTTCTCTTTGACGCTGTGCAGTCCAAGGCTTAGAATGAAACAGAATTTCGCTTATTTTAGCGCCTACCGGAGAATAAAAAGCAACGACCCCGCCTACCGTGAGACCTATTCCTCCTTCTAATAGAATAAGAAGCGAAAGAGCAAAAAATACCTGATTTAAACTCCCTTGAATAGCAAAAAGCAACACAAAATCTACCAGAATAACTATCAAAGAATAAAACATGCTTCGAGCAAACAACTCTAACAAGGTCATCTTGAAAATCATCACGTTCTGTATTCGTACACTCCACGAGGCTAATTCAGCTACATAGAAAAATTTGCTATCTCCGAAAAAAGCTTTTTCCCTATCTACCATCCCAACCAATCCCTTTTCATTGCAGATCCCCTTTATTTAGAAGCTTAATATAGAGATGAAAACTACTTCAAAACCATGCGAGAAACAAGAAAGAGATCTGTAGCCAAGTCGATTGTGTGGCGTGTAATCTGCGTAGTAGTGAGCATCCTCACATCATTTTTTCTAACAAGCAAATGGGATGTTGCAGTTGCCATAGGTAGCATCTACAACGCTATAACAATGATTCTGTATTATTTCCACGAAAGAATCTGGAACCTAGTAAAATGGGGAATAGAGACGTAAACGTCTGGTAGGTCCCAACAGACTATTTTTGATTGTTTTGAGCATGCTACTCAAATCGTGGAAATTTATTCAGCTTGTTCTCTCGTTAACCATGAAAAACTAATTATACACATACCTACACCCGCTCAATAGCATGCACCTCGGAAAAATGTTCAACAACTATTCAGGTATGCCCAAAGACCCCAAGTATCTTATCTATGCTTCAATACTTCCAGCTGTTGCTTATGGACTAATATTCACAGACTTATCCTATTTTCTAACAATTATCCAAGGTTTACCAGCCGAATTCACGGGTCTCGTAATCTCAGCTATGGGCATCTCAACTTTTGTCGCAAGTATTTTTCTCGGAATTGCCGCAGACGTTTACGGAAGAAAGAAAATGCTTGTTGTAGGCAACTTGCTCGCAAGTGCAATGTTCGCCGTCTTTACTTTGACGACAGATCATATGCTGTTGTTGGGTGCCGCCGTCGGCGAAGGCATCGCCGAAGCTGCTGTTACCGCCTCAAGTAGCGCTTTACTCGCAGATAAAGTAGAAAACGAAAAAAGGACTAGCCTCTTCTCGTTATATGGTTTCGTCCAAAATATTGCTTTTGCCTTAGGCAGTTTCGCCGTGACTTTCGTAATATTCTTTGAATTTATCGGATTATCTGATAAGAGCAGCCACATATTACTTTATCTTCTGTTTGCTATTCTAAGCGCAGCTTCCACACTTATCATGCTCAAAGTTAGCGAATCAGCAAAACTAAAGAAACTAAACGCAGGCGGAACAAGTTTCCTCCCGAGAAAATCAAAAGCAATTCTGATTAAATACGTTTTAACCGGCGCCATACTCGCTTTCGGTGCCGGTATGGTAGTTCCTCTCATGACACTTTGGTTCAATTTGCAGTACGGCATTTCAGATAAAATAAGCGCAACCATCTTAGCAATTTCAAGCATATTAGTGGGTTTTGCCACACTTGTAGCGCCATTAATTGCCAAAAAATTCGGACTTATAAAAGCTATTGTTATAACACAGTTGACATCAACCCTGTTCATGTTCCTTGTTCCTTTCTCACCTAACTATGGTTTAGCCGGTTTTGTCTACGGCATAAGAGCATTGCTTATGAACATGGCAAGTCCACTGTCGCAGTCAATGATAATGGGTTTAGTCGCTGAAGATGAGCGCGGCGCGGTTTCTGGCATAAGCGGCGCATTATGGAGGTTACCAAACGCCTTAAGCACATTTGTTGGAGCATGGCTTATGGACATCGGATTATTAGCCGAACCCTTCTTAATCGCAAGTTTATTATACGTGATTTCCATAGCGCTGTTTTGGTATTACTTTAGACGTGTAAGAATGCCTGAGGAAACAGCATCTTCCATAGAGAAGGCTTAAAAGAAAAAAGGGGCGCTAGGTCTGTTTGTGACAGAAGCCTTAAAAAATGATGAAGCTAAAATTGAAAAGAAAGGTAATCTTTGCAAGAGAAAATCTCAAGTAGCGGAAATTGATAGCCAAGATCCTTGGGCGTGTGTAGTTGGCTTTGAATTCAGGAAACAGTGTATTGACATATGTAGTATAGTCTGAATGAAAGTATGAAAATGAAACGGAGCGAATTAGTTGTGAAATTTTTTGCTGCCCCTCTTATCAGCGTTGTTATGCCAAGTTATAACCATGAAAGGTACATCAATGACGCAATTAACTCGGTGACTTCGCAGGGAATAAGAAATATCGAATTGATTATTATTGATGATTTTTCAAGCGACGGCAGTCAGCGCATTATACAAGAATGGGTTGCCAAGGACTGCAGGATAAAAGCGATTTTTCATTGTGAAAATGAGGGAATATCCCGTACAACAAATGATGGAATTAAAGCGGCACAAGGCAAATACGTGGTCCTAACGGCGTCGGATGACATGTTTAAGCAAGGAGCATTTGAAAAGATTATTGAATTATTAGAGTCTTCAGAAAAGCTGGGTGCGGCATTACTTGACGGCGAATGCATAGATCATAGAAACAGAAACACAGGTGTGCTGTTTTCTGAGATGCACGGAAAGCCTTCAACGTTGCAGGGCAGTTTTCTCAAAGATTTAGTCTCAGGTAATTTTGTGTGCACGGGTGTTGTCAGAAGAAACATTATTGAAAAACACCAGATTTTTTTTAATGAGAAGATGAAATATTTGAATGATTGGCTGTTTTGGGTGGATTTATCCAGTGTATGTGATTTCATTTTTGTAACTGAACCGTTATACTATTATCGGATACATGGAACCAATACATCGCTGAAGTTCAGGCATAATATGAGGACGGATGATGAGTTAAGGGCAATTGATATTATACTCAGAAAGTACGGCGAAATTTTAGATAACGAATCTAAATTCAAGCTTTTATATGAAAAAGGTCATT
Source organism: uncultured Candidatus Bathyarchaeia archaeon (assembly GCA_964582085.1). GTDB lineage: Archaea > Thermoproteota > Bathyarchaeia > Bathyarchaeales > Bathycorpusculaceae > JADGNF01. The sequence goes on from CAZOPV010000007.1 coordinate 16,539, forward strand.
CATACCTTGCATTGCGAAATTATGGACTCGCACGGGAATACTTTTACCAGTGCTTGCAGTTAAGTTCCGAATCTTTGAACGATGTGAAAACCAGCATGTACATTTTATCTACTTATTTCCCTCGCTTATTTGAGTACTTTGCGGATTTGCGTAGCAGATTAAAGAACTGGCGTATGAGAAGAAGAAACTTTTAAAGTTACTGTGTATATAATAATTCTTCACAAAATTCTATCGACACTTGAAAAATGAACTATCACGCTGTTCTAAAACATAAGGCAGCAGTGTCGGCGAGCAACACAACCGAAATTTATATAAACAGTGAATTCAGAAAAAGGTTTTCCTGAAAACCCTCAACACCATAAAGGGAATGTCGCCTTTGAAATTATCTGAAGGTAACACAACAAGTCCACTTTTGTCAAAGTGTAAGATAATTGATTTGCCAAAAGTAAGCGATACAAGAGGTAACCTCACATTCGTTGAGGGGAATAAGCATATACCCTTTGAAATCAAAAGGGTCTATTATATTTATGACGTCCCCGGCGGCGAAAGCAGAGGTGGTCACGCGCATAAGCGCTTACAACAATTCATTATCGCAGCAAGTGGCAGTTTTGACGTTATCCTTGATGACGGTGTCAAAAGGAAAAGGTTTCATTTAAACAGGGCATATTATGGTCTGTACATTCCACCAATGATATGGCGCGAACTGAATAATTTCTCTTCTGGCGCAGTTTGTCTGGTTTTGGCATCTGACCTTTACGGTGAAGCTGATTATATAAGAGATTACTTAGCTTTTAAACGGGCAGTAAGATTAAACAATGAAATAGTATAACCTTACTTAAGTGACTTTCAGGTAGTTAAAATTGAAGGTACGAAATAAAAAAATAGTTATAATTGGAGCAGGCGAGTTTGCCGAAATAGCGTTTGAATATTTCAGCGATTTTTCTAATTATGAAGTAGCTGCATTTTCGGTTGAAAAAGATTTTATTGATAAATCTAAACTTTTCAATTTGCCAGTAACACCCTTTGAAGAGATTGAAAAACGTTATCCTCCTCATAAATACAAGGTTTTTGTTGCTATAACTTATACCCAATTGAATAGAGTTAGAACGCGATTGTATAACCAGGCGAAAGAGAAAGGTTACCAGTTTGCAACATTTATCCATCCAACAGTGTTTTTAGGCAGAGACATAAAAATAGGAGAAAACTGCTTTATCTTTGAATACAATAATATTCAAAGACGAGTTAACATTGGAAATAATGTTGTTATTTGGGCTAAAAATCACATTGGGCACCAGAGCGTTATAGAAGATAACTGTTATTTGGCGTCAGGAGTGATTATCTCAGGCTACTGCGAAATAGGAGAAAGCTGTTTTTTGGGTGTAAACTGTTCTTTAAATGACAAAATAAAGGTGGCCAAGGATACATTTATCGGCAATGGAGCAATAGTAATTGAGAATATAGAGCAACCAGGAGGCATTTACGTGGGTAATCCCGCAAGAAGACTGCCCAAAAGTGGGTACGAAACATTTAGAGTAAAAGAGGGCGAAATATGAAATGGAAAAAAATAGGGTTAGTATATTGTCCCTCAGGCAAGAATGGATGGGATAAACATTATGCCATTACGCCAACTCCTGTTCTTATTAATGAGGACACAATAAGAGTATATACTGGTTTTAGAGATGAAAATGGTGTCAGCAGGTTAGGATTTGTGGATGTTGATGTTGCGAATCCATCAATTGTAAAAAATTTCTCTGAGACGCCAATTTTAGATGTCGGTCGTGATGGTGCATTTGATGACAATGGGGTTATATTAGGAGATATATTGAAGTGCGGTGACAAAATTTACATGTATTATGTTGGTTTTCAACTTGTTAAAAAAGCAAAATTTTTGGCGTTTACTGGTCTTGCTGTTAGCAAAAATTTTGGAAATACCTTTAGGAGATACAGTGAGGCGCCCATTTTGGATAGAAGTGATGAAGGATTATACATTAGAGCAATTCACTCAGCCATAATTGAAGAGGATGTCTTTAAAGTTTGGTATTCAGCTGGAAATGACTGGGAGATAATCAACGGTCGTCCCTATCCATGCTACTGCATAAAATATCAGGAATCTGAGGACGGTATACATTTTAGGGAAGAAGGAATAACATGTATAACGCCTAACAAAAAAAACTTTGAATATAGAATAGGAAGACCAAGAGTTTACAAAATTGATGATAAGTATGTAATGTTTTACACTTATGGAACTACAAAAGGAGATTATTTAGCGGGATATGCAGAATCTGAGGATGGAGTAAATTGGGTGAGAAGAGACAACGAAATTGGCATAACCCTTTCAAAAAGTGGATGGGATTCTTCACATTTATGTTATCCTGCAATAATAATTTGCAATGACAGGGCGTACATGTTTTACAATGGCAATGATATGGGTAAAACTGGTTTTGGGTGTGCAGTATTAGAAAAGTGGTAAATACGAAAAGATGCACCTATTTAGGTGCAGCGTCGGGTAATATACTTGCCCAAGGATAAGGAAGAAATATGCATGAGCTAAAAATTGTTAGATATGATGGAAAGCAGAAATCTCTATGGAATGAATTTATAAAAAATTCAAAAAATGGCGTGTTCCTTTTCTATAGAGATTACATGGAGTATCACTCTGACAGATTTACAGATTTTTCTCTAATGTTCTTTGACAATAACGAGTTAATTGCGGTCATGCCCGCAAACATTAAAGACTTGGTTTTATTTAGTCACGGCGGTTTAACTTTTGGCGGCATCATAACAGACAGAAAAATGAAGACAACTTTAATGCTGAAAATTTTCGACGAGTTAAATGACTATCTAAGAGAAAACAGAATAAAGAAAATCATATACAAAGCTATACCACACATATATCATATAACTCCCGCCGAAGAAGATCTCTATACACTTTTCTGCTACAATGCAAGACTCATAAGAAGAGATATTTCTTCGGCTATATACATGAGAGAGTCATTACCTTTTGATAAAAAAAGAAGATGGGGTATAAAGAAGGGGAAAAAATCAGGGTTGGAATTTAAAAGAAGCTATGATTTTGAAACATTCATAAATATTGAAGAAATGAATTTAAAAAAGTACAATACAAAGCCAACCCATACTGCCGAAGAAATACATTTACTTGCAAGTAGATTTCCACAAAACATAAAACTTTTTACGGCGCATAAGGATGGAAAAATAGTTGCGGGTACCATCCTTTATGAAAGCAATAGAAAAGTTGCCCATACCCAATACATTTCAGCATCACCAGAAGGAAAAAAGTTGTATGCTCTTGACCTTATCTTTGATTATTTAATAAATGAATATTATAAAGATAAGGTAGACTACTTTGATTTTGGTATTTCCACTGAAAAAGAAGGAAGATTTTTGAATGTAGGATTGATAACTCAAAAAGAAGAATTCGGAGCAAGAGCAGTGATTTATGACACATACGAAATAGAGGTGCGATAGTGATCCCCTTCGTTGACCTAAAAAGGGAGTATACGGAAATTAAAGAAGAAATAAATGAGTCAATTCAAAGAGTTATAAAAAATGGTGTATTTATTTTAGGCGAGGAAGGTGAAAAGTTTGAGGAAGACTTTTCAAGTTATGTGGGAGCAAAATATGGTGTGGGTGTAAATTCTGGTTCAGATGCGCTTTTTCTAACGCTTAAGGCATTGGGAATAAGCAAAGGAGATGAAGTAATAACCGTATCCCATACTTTCATAGCAACAGCAGATGCTATAACAAGAAACCATGCTACTCCAATTTTTGTGGATGTAAACCCAGAAACTTATTGCATAGATGCTGAAAAAATTGAGGAAAAGATAACAAAAAAAACGAAGGCAATATTACCTGTTCATATTTATGGGCATCCAGCAGACATGGATCCGATATTAGAACTTGCTCAAACGTACGATCTCTATGTGATAGAAGATGCTTGCCAAGCGCACGGAGCGGAATATAGAGGCAAAAAAGTTGGAAGCATAGGCGCTGTTGGCTGCTTTAGCTTTTATCCTATAAAAAATCTTGGAGCTTATGGAGACGGAGGAATAATTGTCACCAACAGCGAAGAAATTGCAGCAAAATTAAGAATGCTGAGAAACTATGGGCAACTGCAAAAATACCATCATGAACTCAGCGGGTTAAACAGCAGGCTTGACGAAATCCAAGCAGCGATACTTAGAGTAAAACTCAGACACTTAGATAAATGGAACAGCAAAAGAAGGGAAAACGCGAAACTTTACAATGAACTTCTAGCAGATACCGAAATAATTACTCCAATAGAAAAAAACGCGAAACATGTTTACCACCTATACGTTGTAAGATACAAAAAAAGAGATGCACTCCAACAATATTTTTTGAGAAATGAGATACAAAGTTTAATTCACTATCCAATTCCAGTTCACAAACAAAAAGACTATCTAAGTTCAAACTACGTTCTATCCGTAACAGAGAAAATAAGCAAGGAAATACTTTCCCTACCGATGTTTCCGCAATTAACCGAAAAAGAAATCGAAACAGTGGCTGCAACCATAGTTAAATTTCAAAGTATAGTTAAATAGAGTATCTTTTCAAAAATAGTGAAGATGAACAAACTCACTGTAGATTACAAAATCTATTAAACCAGAAACAAAATCTGCAATATAAAAATATAAAGAAGCGAAATTCAATGAAAAGCAGCGTATTAAACGACGGTAAGAGCACGAGGCTTAGACCTTTGACCTCTAGCTGCGTCAAACAGTTAAATCCAGTAACCAACAAACCCATATTGTGCTATTTTTGTTTGCTGTAAACCTAAGTCTCCTTTGTGTAACATTGAGCATAGCTACAGTTGTAGCTTTCACATTTAGCTGAGACGTTGACTATAAAACATTGCTTTGACTATACTCTAAAACTGTTGTCTGCTGTGCTTTTCATGTTCCTCAGGTAAGTAATTTTTCACTGAATTTTAGGTACTGATTATGCTTTACGCGTAAAAATCTGAAAGTACACACAAAAGTAACAACTCCACTTATTGAGTCCACTCAGAGTCAACCGCTAAACAACCAAATCTGGCGTCGCTTCTAAACGCCTTACCGTCTTCCAGTATTACATATGTAAGACGCATAGAAAAACTTAATGACTTTGCCACACAGGGGCAACTAAAAACCCAAATTAACGTGAAAAACCATGACTACAAAGTTAACAGGATCAAAAAAAGTCGTCACCATTGCGATAACCGCTGCCCTCTACGCTGTTTTCTTCTTTATATCCGGCTTGATAGCAATGCCCCAGTTCACCCTACTCTACCTACCAATTTTGCTGCTGGGCGTTTTTCCCCTCTGGTTCGGCATAAACGGACTAGTCGGCAGCATGATAGGCGCCTTCATAGGCGGCGCCTTTGTTGAAGGCCTAGGGTTTTTCTCCTGGATAGAATCAGCAACCACCCTCATCATCTACGTCCTAGTCTGGTTGCTTATCCCAAAAAACGCTTGGGAAGTAAAAAACCCCAAAACCCTCCTTCACCTAATAAGCGTATACGCCATCACACTACTAGCAGGCACCAGCTACATCCTTTGGCAATTCACAACTTTCGGTTTACTTCCCCCTGACGTAGCTCAACTTATCCTCTGGCCTACGTTCACCCTCAACATAATCATTGAAATTGCAATATGCCCTGTTTTGCTGCGTACACTGACCCCAAAAATGCGTAACTGGAGCTTTTACAGCGGCAACTTCATGGAATGGCGAAGCCAAAAAACTAAAACTAAACTCTAACAAACCTTTCTCTTTCTTATTTTTAACTAACCCAACACCCCACTTTTGCTGACTTATCATATCTTCCTAACAACCCAGATTAAACGGAAAATCTTAATTGTCGCAAACCCATAAAGTACAAACCACAAGTGAACTTGTATGAGTGAACATAAAGTTAAAGAAGACCCAGTTAAAATGCACAAAGACGCCAACGCCCTAATGGAGTCAGGTAAATACGCTGAAGCGAAAGAACTCTTCGCCAAAACAGGCGAACTCTACTACAAAGGACAAAACTACTTTGACTCAGCAACAATGTATTACAAAGCAGGCGAATCCGCATTCGCCCTAAAAGAGTACGAAAAAGCCATCGAATACTTCACTAAGTCTGCAGAAATCTGTTTCAATAAAGGCTTTGACCGTTTCGGAGTTAGCGCGCTGGACTACGCAAAAGACTGCCAGAAAGCCCTAGGTAACACGGCCGAAGTGGAAGTGTTAGACAAAAAAATCAAAGAAACTAAAGCCAAACTTGAAAGTGCCTTCTAGGAAAAGCTCCTTTCAACAATGCATCTTTATTTTAGTTTTTCAGATTTACACATAAATTTTGTTTCTTGGTACATCATATACCATTTGTCCACATGCCTCATTAAATTAAAAATAAACATTTCAGAAGGAGAATGCATCCGCTACTATGCCTAGTTTATGAGTGATAGTTGCCAAAAAAGGCAGATATAAATCAAGTTAACAATACTCTCTCTGTGAGGCACACAATCATGAGCATAAAAGACAAAGAGGCATTCGCCAAAGAATTCTACAGCCGCCAAGTCACACTAAAAGAACTGGGCAAAAAAGGCCAGCAAAAGCTACAGGAGGCAAAAGTAGCAATCGTAGGCGTAGGCGGATTAGGCACAGTATCCTCAATGTACCTTACACTGGCAGGCGTGGGGCATCTGAGATTAATTGACCAAGACATCGTGGAAATGCGTAATCTGCACAGACAAATTCTCTACACTATTAACGACTTGGATTACCCAAAAGCAGAGGTTGCCGCAGCAAAATTAGAAAAACTCAATCCGCTGGTGAAAGCCGAAGCAGTTTCAGAAAACGTTCACGCCGGGAACGCTGAACGGTTAGTCGCTGATGCAGACTTGGTGGTGGACGGTTTAGACAACATGGCAACCCGCTACCTCATTAACCGTGTCTGTGCAAAAATGAAAATTCCCTACGTTTTCGGCGCAGCCATAGGCATAGAAGGCAACCTATCCGTGTTCTCAACCCCGGAAACTCCATGTCTCGAATGCGTATTACCTAACCTTTCAGATAACGAGTTACTCAAATGCGACACCCGCGGAGTACTTGGAGTTACACCCGGCATCATAGGCGCCATGCAAGCCACCGAGGCCATAAAAGTTCTTTCAGGCTTAGGCTCCCCACTAACAGGCAAGTTAATGATTTGCGACTTCAGCGACATGTCCTTTACCGCCATAGACATAGCAAAACGAGCAAACTGCCCCGCCTGCAAAGGGACCTCGCCCTCAGAACGTGGGGAAAGACTCGTCTGGTTATGCGGCAGAAACACCGCTAACATAAATCCTGAAAAACCCCTAAAACTAAATCTTACTCAACTGTGCGAGATAGTTCAACAGCATGGTTTTCATGTCCGCGTCAAATCCCATTTAGCGCTTATGTTCGACTATAACGGTCTACAAGTTAGCCTCTTTAATGGGGGACGTATGCTCATCAAAAACGTAAAAGACGAAAAAACAGCCATGGAAGCCTACAGAGAAATCTTGGGCGCCTTAAACATAACCTAAAATCGGCAACTAGCCACCTATTACCTTTAAGAGGGCGTTAACCTCGCAAATCCACCCCTCTATGATCTGTAAATTTTCGGCTGCTTTCTTGGAAAACTTTGCTAATCCCCTCAGCAACTCCTGTTGATATCCATAGTAATCAGCTAATTTCTTTAAGGGTTCCACAAACTCGGTTACTGACGTTTTCATCTCCAAGCATTTCCCCAAAGTTATGAGTGTGTTGTGCATCTCATCGATAGATAACCCTGTGTTTCTCTTAAACTCTCTAGCCAACCATTGTCTCCGAAACAAATTACAACTTTTCCACCCCTCCGACTGTTTAATGTACGTTTTCAGAACCGACTGAAAAGCTGCATATACAGGTTTAGTGTCAACGCCTTTTGTCTTCGGATTTTCCTTTTCTTCTCCGATTTGTATTCCCATTGCTTGTAGAAGCTGAAGTGAACTTGTTTCTTGACCATGATACCTCGAAGCCAAAGCAACTGCCCCTGCAACCCCAACGCCGGCAGCCTCCGTTGAAATTTCCACTTGATTATTAATCGCAAGGAGCTGCTTTAACGTTAAACCCGTCAAATTCCTCACTAGTCTGTTACTCTCCAAGAAACCCGGGCTCATAACTGCGCCAGGTTCTATTGTGAACACATAAACGCCCCTGTCTTCCACCTCCGTCGCTATAGTGTTGATAAGTTTCACTTGAGCAGTTTTAAGGGTCTCATAAGCCCCCATAAAAGGCACTGTTCCGCTTGAAGAAACACATGCAAATACGCCGTATTTCCGCTTAATCATTTCAGGGAGGAAAACTCTCGCCAAGAGCACAGGACCCCTCAGGTTCACGCGGTAACTAAGATCCCACGCATCCACAGGGGTGTCTTTAACTGCTCCCACAGGGAAAACTGCGGCGTTATTGACTACTATGTCCACTTTTCCCCACTTCGCAGCCACCTGTTCAGCAAGAGCTTCAACTTCTTTCTCGTTGCCTACATCAGTTTTCACAAAAAGCGCCTTTTCAGCACAAAATTTACTGTTCAAATTTTCCGCCGCGGCCGCGCCGTTTTTTTCATCAACCTCAGCAATTACAACTTTTGCGCCCAGCCAGATTAGGCCGCGAGCAATTTCGTATCCTATACCGCGTCCAGCTCCTGTGACCACTGCAACAGTGTCTTTTAGAGAATCACGCGGCAAGTTTCCTTGACTTATTAACAAATCACTCCCTCTCTTCTACAACTATGTGGTAACTTAGTCTAAAAAACTTGTTTTACTCTAACAAAAACCTTCTTTGGGGTCATCAACCGCCACCCACGGGCGGAACAATCGCCAAAACATCGCCGTCTGCCAAATGAGTTTCAAACCCCTCTAAGGCAGCAACGCTTTTGCCATTAACTAAAAACTGCAAAAACCCTCTAACCTCCCCTGTAGCTGCAGTAAACACGTAATCACAAAAATCTCTACCATACCTCTGTGCAAGCTTTATTAGAACTAGCCTTACTGTTACCTTCTCCCCACTAGAAAACTGCAAAACTTCTTCCCGTTTGCCTGTAATTTCTCTTAGAACTGTAAAGAACCGCACCGAAATCTGCATAAACTACGCTCCACAACAATAAATAAAGACTGCCTAACATAAATCGTTCCTTTTATTATTCAAAAATTTACCATGGTCGCCATCAAAACTACAACTTAAAGTTTATATTGCTGTTTGGTTTTTGCATATCCCCGACAAGACAGTATTCTATCCCAAAAAACGAGGTTGATGATATGGCGTATTTAACAACAACAGGTTCAGGACAGCCTGTCCTTATCCTAAAAGAAGGTACATCAAGAAGCAGAGGTAAAGAAGCCCAAAGGAACAATATTATGGCCGCCCGAGTAATCGGCGAGGTTCTCAAAACTACCCTTGGTCCAAGAGGCATGGACAAAATGCTCATCGACAACCTCGGTGACATAACAATCACCAACGACGGCGCAGCCATACTCAACGAAATCGAAGTTGAGCACCCAGCGGCAAAAATGATGGTTGAGATCGCCAAAACCCAAGACGATATGGTGGGCGACGGAACCACTACTGCCGTAGTTCTTGCAAGCGAGCTTCTCAAAAAAGCTGAAGAACTTCTTGACCAAAACATTCACCCCATTATACTCGTGAGCGGCTACCGCAAAGCAGCCCAGAAAGCCATCGAAGTCGTCGGCAAAGTTTCATGTCCAGTTGAAATCAAAGATCATAAAACCCTCCTGAAAGTAGCTCTGACAACCATGAGCAGCAAAGCAGTAGGCACCGCCCGAGAACACCTAGCCGAAATAGCTATAGACGCAGTTACTCAAATCGCTGAAGACCGCGGAGACAAAAAACTCGCTGACATAGACAACATACAAATTATCAAGAAAACAGGCAAAAGCCTCCTGGAAACCCAGCTTGTACAAGGCATAATTGTCGACAAAGAAATCGTCAACCCAGGTATGCCACGCAAAAAGGAAAACGCTAAAATTGCCCTAGTCGACTGCCCACTTGAAATCGAAAAAACCGAAATCAGCGCAGAAATCCGCATCCGCGACCCGACACAGATGAAAGCTTTTCTTGACCAAGAAAACACAATGATGCAACAGATGGCACAGAAAATCAAGAAAGCAGGCGCAGACGTTGTCTTCTGCCAAAAAGGCATCGACGACATGGTGCAACACTTCCTCGCCAAAGAAGGCATCATCGCAGCAAGGCGCGTCAAAGAATCCGACATGGAAAAACTTTCCAAAGCCACAGGAGGCAGAATCGTCTCAGACCTCGAAGACCTCAAAGCAACAGATTTAGGCAAAGCCGGACTAGTTGAAGAACGCAAAATCGGCGACGACAAAATGATCTTCGTTGAAAAATGCAAAGACCCCCACAGCGTAGCTATCCTTATCCGCGCAGGTCTAGAACGACTTGTCGATGAAGCTGAACGCGCCATGACCGATGCGCTTTCAGTTGTCTCAGACGTCGTAGAAAACAACCGAATAGTACCAGGAGGCGGCGCAGTCGAAATTGAAGTTGCAAAAGAACTCCGCAAATATGCCACAAAAGTCGGTGGCAGAGAGCAACTTGCCATCGAAGCTTTCGCAGACGCAGTTGAAGTTATCCCAAGAACACTAGCGGAAAACGCTGGTCTTGACCCCATAGACATACTTGTGAACCTGCGTGCAGCACATGAAAAAGAAGACGGCAAAAACAGCGGCGTCAATGTATTCACGGGAAAAATCCAAAACAGCATCGACAGCGGCGTCATCGAACCCGCAGTAGTCAAAGAACAAGCCCTCAAATCCGCAGCTGAATCCGCAGCCATGATCCTACGCATCGACGACGTCATAGCCAGCTCAAAGCCAAAAGGCGGCCCAGGCGGTCCAGGCGGCGGCGCACCAGGCGGTCCTGAAGGCGAAGACTAAAAGACCCCTTTCTTTTTAACCTCCTACTCTTTCTTTATTTGCTTCTCCCAAAAGCTTGTTGACAAGTTAGAAGCTGAAGCACTTTAGCAGTTATAATACTTCAATATAATGGCTACCACACTTTTTTGTATGCCTTATTTTCTGCAGTAGAAAATTCTGAAGCAATCTTACCCCACATAGTTACTAATATAAATTTTTTTAGCTATAGTAATAATGGGAAGGCGAGCACATGCAGATTGCCGTGCGTGAGATGCAACCCAGAGAACAAAGGGATGTTGAGAAACTCTTTGCCCAAAACCTCGGTTTTATTGACAGTTTAGTCTTTAAGCTTTCTTTCAAAGAGGCACAGAAAAACGCTAGGAAGCAACTTGGAGGAACATTGGTTGCAGAGCTTGACGGCAAAATAGCTGGTGCGGTATCAATGCGTGTAGCGACAATTAAAGGTAAGCGGACTGGTTTCGTTGATGCTTTAGTTGCAGATAAACTGCTCAGAGGTAGAGGTGTCGGTAAATCACTTGTGGATGGCGCTGTCTCATGGCTGGAGCAACATAACTGTGAAGTTATCTACGCCACTGCTGACCGGTACAATTCGCCTTCATGGAACATTTTTGTTCACCGGGGATTCCATGTTTATGAAGTTCCGCAACAGATTAGAAATTACGGGCTGAGTTTTCTGCGACTATGGCTTGTGGAATTCTACTTTGTAAATTTCGGAGCCTTCTTTCTTAAACGCAACAAAGAACAGCAAATAGCTGAGACAAGTGCCCTGTGGCACTGGCTTGGCGCTTTGTTTGGCATGTCTGTGATCTGGTGGATTCAAGTGTTGCGAAGCCAAGGGCCTCTGATGCTTCTTCCCTTAGTTTTTTGTGTGACTGCGCTTAGCCTCTTGGTGCATGAACTATCACAGAAGTTGGTTGCTCGCAAGCTCGGTTTACGGACCACCTTTAAAGCGTGGGGGTCAGGGATACTTTTCAGTTGGCTTCTGGCGTTGGTAAGCTTATTCTTCCCAGCGTACGGCTCCACATACGTGAAACAACTCGATTGGCGCTATGACCCAACAAAAGACAAGACTGGGCTGATCTTCGCTTTAGGCCCGCTGGTTAGCCTTACTCTGGCTTTCACGTTTTGGGTCCTATCTGCTTCAACGAACAACACTTTGGCATTGGCATCAGCAAGAATAGGATACAACATTAACATTATGATAGTGATCTTTAACCTTTTGCCAATAAAAGCTGCAGGAGGCTTTGTATGGGACGGAAAGAAGATCTTCGAATGGAACAAGGCAAGCTGGACCGCGCTTGTCATTGCGGCAATTGCTCTGATAACGCTAAGCATAATCGCTTAACTTTAATCCCTCTTCCAGCTCCGAAGGAAACGGGGCCAGAAAGTTTAGCTAAAAACTCTAGCAATTGCTGTTATGAGCGGCGGAAGTTGCTTGAATCTTAAGAATCTTGCTTATTTATTGACCTACTATTACAGCGGCAAAGAAACTGGCGATGTTCACTGCAGGAATACTCCCCTGTTAAGATTGTCTACGAGTAGAAGACTGTTGGAATAAACGCTATAAGGATTAAAAACCCCCTAAAGCTCTGGCTACTAAGAAATTGTTGATTTTCGATTTTAAGTAAGACACTGTTATCAGCGTCCAAAGCCAGGTTGGCAAATAGGCGCGTTTTAGATGCTTCCAAACAGATTCGTTGACCGTGGAGAAAAAGCATACTGGTGAGTTGCTTTCTGATAAAAAGTAAGTAAAGTGAAGAGTTCTTCCCACCAAAATTATAAATATTGTTCCAATAATTTCAGTTTTGAGAATTTTGTTTTTGTTGACCACAAAATTACCAGTGTATTACGCTTTAATTACTTACGTTTTAACATAGTAAGGAAGATGAAAACCACCGATATTGCGACGATAGCAGTGCAGATTTGCGTTAGCGTGGCTATCATCGCATTTCCGCTTTGCTTTACGCTTATGCCTGTCAAAGCCCATATGATCACTAACCCATATGCAACATCTTTTCTTGTAAATATGACAAGAAGCGCTGTTAGCAGCGCTATTATTAGTACGAGCACAGCCCATGTTTCCGCAGCTATCCCAAACCCATCCCAGTTTACTGACACGGCAGCCACCGCTACGTTGGCGATTGAGGCTATTGTTATCCAACCTAGGTAGACGCTGAACGGTAAATGAACTGCCAATTTTTCACTCAACGCGGTTTTGGATTTGCCTATTTTTAGACGCATATACAACATGATCAAACTTGCTAAAAGTAGAAACATCAGCACAATTGAGAAGCCTAGTTGTTCAAACTGCCACAGGAAAAGCCAACCTACATTTAGGCTGCTACTTGCAACGAAAAGCCAACTGACTTTCTTCTGAAAGTCTTTTCCTTGCTGGCTAGGCAACGCTTGAAAGACTACAAAGATTCCCAGCAAGAGGTAAATTACGCCCCAGATTGAAAATACGTATCCAGCCGGTGTTATCAGAGTTGGGTTAGCATCTGAGATCTGAGCTGTATTTTTGCCGCCAATAAAATTGGTGCCACCTGCTAAACCATTAACTGCGACCACTGCAGCAAACGCAAGGATGTTTGTCAGCCTCAGAAGTTTAGAAAAGTTTACTGTTGCCCCCTCCTGCAGTTTATTCTACGTTTTCAAATATATAAAATATGTATTGTAGTCTTTCCAAAAAGCGAAACAACGGTTTACTTGATAAATTTTAGAACTAGTCTTACCGCTTCTTTTCTAGTTCACATTTCACTTCATGATCAAGCAAAATGAGGGCACAAACCGTTAAGATACTTCCTAAAATCAGCATTAGCCACAGGTTGGATTTGCCAAGGTATTCGTCAAGTAAAGTCCAAGCGCTTCTGAAAACCAGTATTGAAGCAAATAAAAGCGTCAATTCCCCAATGATCAGCCTGACCCAACGCATAACAAACAATAGAGTAAATTTCCCTTAAAAACTTGTTTCGATTAAGCATTTAATTCCCTTTAACCTTTGATTCAAGCATGCGGCGTTAAAGCAGAATCTACGTATTCAAGTGAATTTCGGATAGCCAATTCCACATCTTCTGCCGGTTTTCCGCCGTCTACAATGAGCCATTTACCAATCAGTGCCAATTCTAGCCCTCTTCTTCTAATTTTTTGAAGCTCCTCTGGCTTTTCAAACATTTCAAACCCTTGAGCAGCTCTCTTCATGACCCTCCCGTAAGCCACTTCAGGTTTCACATCTATGAAAAAAAGTATGTCAGGTTTCGGTACAACAGCGGAAAAGAAATGATAAGCCACTTTGTATAGGAACGAAGGCAAATACGCCGTTCCCAACAAGTAACGTACAAAAATCACGTAATCACATTTACGCCAACTGTACTGCGCAACCGAACGCAGCACATCAAACATGTAAAACAAAGCAGATGCAAAGTGAGCGCTCCTTCCGTGACATCGAAGAAACTGCTGAGCCCGAGTGCCAAAAAAATTGTCCATGGAAGGGTGAACTCGGAGACAAAACGTTTTGCCTTGGCTCTGCAAGAAACTGGTTAAACGGAGAGCCTGAGTTGTTTTTCCAGAAGCATCCAACCCGTCTATAACTATAAACAGAATTTCATATTCCTCCACTGAACAGGAGAAAAACTGAAACCCCAAATAGCGGAACCGTTATGTTGTCAAATCCCAAAGGCGAAAGTGCTTCTGCTATTGTAGCTACTATGGCAACTGCTAACGCTGAAGCACTGAGAGTAACCAGCGGTAACAAATAGAGAGTTGAAAAGAATAAGATGCTAGCTTCAACACTTAGAAAACTAACAAGAAACATGGCAGCAGACCCCTCAAGACTCTTCTTTGTAAAAACGTGATAATGCCTTCTACCGTATTTTTCACCTATTATTGCAGCTGATGCGTCACCGTAAGCCATCGGCAACACACCTGCCGCAATTACATAGGGTTTAGATGAGAAAAAAAGCGCTAAAACAGTATATGACACAGCATAATAAACAAGTCCCAAGTAATGTCCTTTTTCAGTTATACCTGTTAGACCTTTAAGTCGCTCTCCTAAAGCGCGGCTGGGCACGTAGGGTGTAGCGAGTAAAGTTACTATTATGAAGGGCGCTGCAACAAAGAAGGGCAAGTTTAGTGGGAACGAATTCAGCGTAAAGAAGGGTATTACAAAGGGCAAGTTGCCGATCATTATATGCAAGAACTTTCTTGAGTTCTTGCTGGAAAACCTAAAAAGCTTAACTATTTTGCTTGAAATAGCTATTACCGCTATGACATAACCATAGCACAAAGCAAGCAGAATTATGTCCACAGCGAGTTTACTGTCAAGCATTTTGTACCACTGAGTATTCCTTGATGCGTTTCTAAATGCCTATCTTTTGAAGGTTTTTCAATAACGCTTCTCATCCTATGAGTACTCGATTTTTTACCTTAATAACTTTGACTGCACTATGTATTTAAAGAATGACACGTCAGATCTGAAGCTAATTGAAACCTTCCTCAAAAAAGACTAAAACAGGCTGACACAATTCTAAAAATCTAAATTGAGAAACAGAATAACAGGAAAAAATGGGCGAAGAAACCATGCCAAAAAGTTGGCTTTGAATGTGTGTGCTGCAGCAATAAACGACGAAGCGGCTATATACCGCAAATGCATTTGAGAAATAGTCTAGCCAAAAGCTCCGGTAGTATAGTCCGGTCAAGTATAGTGGCCTCTCGAGTCACGGACCCGGGTTCGAATCCCGGCCGGAGCACTATCCCCTTGTACGAAATGAAAAATTGTGATCAGTAGATCCAGTTTTCATCTGCTCGTTTATAAGTCGTGATTTCTTTTGGCTGGAAGAATAGGTCAATTTCGTTTTTGGCGTTTTCCACCGAGTCAGATGCGTGAATAACGTTTTTAGTTGTGATCATAGCTAAGTCACCTCTGATTGTGCCCGGCTCTGCTTCTTTTGGGTTTGTGTTGCCAACTATTTTACGCATAATTTTAACTACGTCTTCTCCTTCTACCACTAGAGCCACCACAGGTGCTGAAGTGACATACTCGATTAAGCTTCTGTAGAAGGATTTTCCATTATGAATAGTATAAAGTTTTGTTGCTGTTTCCGTAGTAAGCTGAACCATTTTCATGGCGACTATTTTGAGCCCCCTGTTTTCCAGTCTCGTTAATATGTTGCCTATGATTCCACGAGTTACAGCGGAAGGTTTTAGCATAACAAACGTTTTTTCCATGTTTCTTATTGCTTCCTTTTTGTTTGATCTACAGATGATATTTTATTGCTGGTTTTTAACGCTTTTTTACGTTTACGTGACCAGAAACTGTTTAAGAACGATGAACCACGTATGGTCTATAGGCTTTAACAGTTATTCAAGACGCAGAAAGGAGGCTGAAGCACGGCAAACAGCAACCGGGGGTCTACAGGTGGAACTGACGCGAGAAACCCACAGCTTATGCTAACTTCAGATGAAATTTTGAACCTCCCCGTGGAGACTCTTTTTTCGCGGTTGGACACCTCCACAACTGGGCTTTCTTCCGACGACGCTGCTGGGCGCCTCGAAGTTTATGGGCGTAATGAACTTGCCCGAAAAAAGAAGCGTTCTACCCTCTTCGAGTTTCTTGCCCACTTTAACAGCCCTCTAGTTATTATTCTGTTGTTTGCAGGTTCTATCTCGGGCATCCTAGGCGAGTTGCCTAATATGATTATAATTTTTGTAATTGTGTTCTTAAGCGTCATTCTTGACTATTACCAAGAAGCAAAAGCTGAGAAAGCCGCAGAAAAGTTGAAGGAAAAGGTAACTACAACAGCCACTGTTGTCAGAGACGGAGTTAAGAAGGAAGTAAAGCTTCCAGAACTTGTTCCAGGAGATATTATTTACCTCTCAGCCGGAGATATTGCACCTGCAGATTCACGGCTGATCGCCGCAAAAGATCTATTTATGAATCAGTCCTCTTTGACAGGTGAGTCCTTTCCTGTTGAGAAAACTCCTGCTCCGCTTGAATCGAAATCTGCCTCAATTACTGAGTGGAGCAATTACCTTTTCATGGGGACCTCTGTTGTAAGTGGAACTGCAACTGCGGTTGTTGTCCGCACTGGAAGCTCTACAGAGTATGGTAAAGTTGCCAAGAGGCTAGTAGAGCGGCCTCCTGAAACCGAGTTTGCGAGGGGAATCAAGAGCTTTGGCTTTCTTATAATGCAAGTCACTCTTCTGCTGGTGATTTTTGTTTTCTTTATAAATGCGTTGCGAACTCCTGATATAAACGGCATTTTAAACGCGTTGCTTTTC
Source organism: uncultured Candidatus Bathyarchaeia archaeon (assembly GCA_964582085.1). GTDB lineage: Archaea > Thermoproteota > Bathyarchaeia > Bathyarchaeales > Bathycorpusculaceae > JADGNF01. The sequence continues at coordinate 33,788 of CAZOPV010000007.1, forward strand.
TCTGTGGCTCTGGCGGTTGGTTTGACTCCTGAATTGCTACCTATGATTATAACCGTGAATCTTTCAAAGGGCGCAATCGCCATGTCTAAAAAGGGCGTAATCGTAAAGCGGTTAGCATCTATAGAAAATTTCGGCAGTATGAATGTCTTGTGCACTGATAAGACGGGGACGCTCACAGAAAATCACATCACTCTTATTTTGCATGTAGACGTTGAAGGTAAAGACGACGCTAAAGTGCTTTTCTATTCATACTTGAACAGTTACTATCAGACTGGCTTGAAGAGTCCTCTAGATGAGGCTATACTTGTCCATGAAGCTCAAGACCTAAGTGGTTTCCAAAAAATTGACGAAGTCCCCTTCGATTTTATCCGTCGCCGCGTGAGCGTTGTAGTCGAAAAAGATAGGCAGCGTTTCTTCATAGCCAAAGGTGCTCCGGAAGAAATTCTCAAAGTTTCCTCCTACTGTGAAATCGATAATTTAGTCTTAGACCTAACTGAGGAACTTCGGAAAAAAGCTGAACAAAAATACTTTGACTTGAGCTCTGAAGGCTTCAGAGTTTTAGGTGTTTCGTATAAGAAACTCAAAGAAGAACGCTCTGTTTACTCTGTAAACGACGAAAGCGACATGGTTTTCTTGGGTTTTGTGGCTTTCTTTGACCCTCCTAAGGAGACCGCGAAGGAATCTCTGAGGCTTTTAAGCAAAGCAGGAATCGAGCTCAAAATTCTCACAGGTGACAACGAACTTGTTACTCGAAAAACTTGTGAACAACTTGGCTTTGAAATCAAAGGTGTAGTAGTTGGAAGCGAAATTGCACAGATGCATGATGATGCTTTAGCCCAAGTGGTAGAGGAAGCAAATGTCTTTGCCCGTGTCACCCCTGTTCAAAAAGACCGCATAATCAACCTTCTAAAAGATAATGGTCACGTAGTCGGCTTTATGGGCGATGGCATAAACGATGCTCCTTCTCTGAGAACTTCAGACGTGGGAATTTCGGTAAACAACGCCGTGGATGTGGCAAAAGAGTCTGCAGACATCATTTTGTTGAAAAACGATTTAACTGTACTGGCAGAAGGTGTCTTGGAGGGCAGAAAAACTTTCGGCAACACCATGAAGTATGTAATGATGGGAGTAAGCTCCAACTTTGGTAACATGTTCAGCGTTGCTGTAGCTTCACTGTTTCTGCCCTTTTTACCTATGTTGCCAATTCAGATTCTTTTAAACAACTTACTTTACGATTTTTCCCAGTCGGTTATAACCACCGATAACGTAGATCCTGAATATGCGGAGAAGCCAAAAAGATGGGACATTGGCTTTATAAGAAAATTCATGGTTTCCATGGGACCAGTCAGTTCCATTTTTGACTTTTTAACTTTCTTTATAATGTTAACCGTCTTTAGTATCCCACTGGTTGAAACAAGCCCTAACCAGATTGCCCTGTTCCAAACAGCATGGTTCCTTGAATCTTTATGCACACAAACCATGGTTATATTTGTAATACGTACCCGAAAATCTCCGTTCTGGAAGAGTAAACCTGGCAAACTGTTGCTAATAAGCAGTTTTGCAATAATTGCGGTAGCCTTGATAATTCCATTTACGTTTGTGGGCGAGCAATACTTTGGCTTTGTGCAGCCGCCTTTCGCCTTCCTTGGTGTGTTGGTGTTGCTTGTAGTAGCATATTTGTTGCTTGCGGAGTGCGTCAAGCGGTGGTTCTACAAGAGAAATCTTTACCGTATTGAACAAGTTTTGATTCCGAAGCGACGCGTCTTTTACCTGAGTCGGAGCGCGAGGTTGGTGCAAGACATCGTGGCGGTGGTTTGTCTTCGGCCTGAACAAGAAATCTCCGTGGAGTCTCTCATAGAGGACCTCCAGAGAAGCGTTAGCCATCCGGTTGACTCTGATCAAGTTCTCCAAAGTCTAAATCACCTGCGGCGTGGTGGTGTAATCACGGTAGACTGGCACAAACGGATCGTTAAACGTGAGAGTGTTATGAAAGACTACGTGAGAAAACGGGTTGTGGAGAGTGAAATGTGGTCGACGGTGTTTGAGGACTGGCTAAAAATTGGCAAGTCGATTAAAGACCGCTACGGCAGGTTGAACACGGATTTTGAGGGGTTGCTATCCCCAAAGCAGCGTGCTTCATAAGAAATTGTTAGTGAACATAATGTTAAAGTTGAACAATAGTTTTATAGTTCAGGCCTAAATACTGGGATATTAACTCGTGTAAAGTGACTCTGTTTGAACCTCAGTAAAGCCGCAAATGTGGCAATCCGCTCTCTTATGCCAAATAAACCTTATCACGCACAGTGGCTTATAACCCGCAAATGTAACTACCGCTGTGTAGGCTGCAACGTTTGGAGCGAACAAGACAAAAACGAGCTTTCTGCAGGCGAAATCAAAAAAGGTCTAGACATGCTCAAAGACCTCGGCGTAGTGGAAATTGTGTTTTCAGGGGGAGACCCCTTGCTGCGCGAAGACGCCGGAGAAATAATCGAGTATGCATCCAAATATTTTGTGACAACCGTCTACGACAACGGCAGCATGGCAGCTAAAAAAGTTGATGCCCTACGTAATGTCGACTTTGTTGCCATTTCTTTAGACAGTTTAGATCCTGCAAAGATGGATTACATAAAAGGCGTCAAAGGTTCACTAGAGAAAGCCCTAAACTCAATCGAAACCTTGCGGAAGGAAGGAATAAATGTTGCCGTGACACCGACGATTTCGCAGAAAAATCTCTATGAGATCTTAGACATAACACAACACTTCACCGCAAAAGGCATCCCTGTTTGGTATTGCCTCTACTCTTTTGACATGTCGACGGACGTGAACCAACTGTTCAGAATCGGCAAGGCAAAAGACGAGTTTTTGATAACTGACAATCAAGCCATGGTTGATTTATGCAATTCACTTTTAGAGTTAAAGAAAAAAAACAAAAACATACTCATGACCAACCAACTGTTAAAGGCTCTAAGAAGTCTCTATGCCGAGGACAAGCGAACTTGGAAATGTCGCGCACTACAGAATTTCTTGATAGTAGACCATCTAGGCAGAATTGGGGGTTGCCATAGCCACAACTTTGCAGGCTCAGTTTTTGATTTGCCAAAACTGTGGAAAACCAAAAAATTCGACGAGCTACGTCGAATGTACCGTGAATGCACACAATGCACCTATCTATGCTACATATTCTACTCTCTGCATGGAGGTCCAGGAGGAAACCTCTCGTTGGCTAAGCAGCAATGGCGAAACGCCAAATTACTCCTAAGACGTAGCAACAGTTAACGCGTCTCTTTCAAGTAAACCACTTGCTCAATTCAAGATGTACTTTTATGGGCATTTTTGTTCACATTTCCCAAGTTTCCTTTTTCTTACAGGTTCACTTGTGTGCTGTACTGCTGTCGTCCAAAGCAGAAGCGTGCTCGTTTAAGGGTGGATACAACTCAAACTTGACTGTTTAAATAAAAGGTAGTTGCCTTACAATATTCATATTAGCTTGAGCTGCTGTTTTTTCTGTGGGGGATGATGTCGCCGTCCCAGTCTGAACGGGAAAGATGACGAAATAGATGTTGACAGACCCCGAAACTATTAGTACCTTTTTGAGAATAGTTGAAATAACCCATCAAACTACTCCTTCCAGAGGTGACTCTTATGCAATGTGATCGTTGCGGTTTAACCATCGACGAGGGGGGAGGATATGAACTCCACGGCAAAGTGCTTTGTGAAGACTGCTACATGTACATAACAGATCCACCAAGAACATGTGACCCAACTGCTGTGGCTTCTGCTCTTTCAGTCCGAAAACAACTTGGGCAATCAGGCATTGACGGATTAACTGAGTTGCAGAAAAAAATTTATCATTTAATCAAAGAAAAAAGCAAAATTTCAAAAGAAGAGCTTGCTTCTGCGCTTAAAATAACGTCTGCAGAGTTGGAGAGTCAATTTGCGGTTCTCAGACACTGCGAGTTAATCCGCGCCTTCAAAGAAGGTAGCATCGTATACCTAACCAAATGGTGATTTCTCCACATCAAGTACCCACAAACATTGACCATTAATGAGCAGCCATACTTTAAATTTGTCCCGCAACAGGCAACTTGGCTACACCATAGTAGGCGAAGGCACACCCGTCATGTATTTCCATGGCACTGCCAGTAGCCGACTTGAAATCTTACTGCTTAAACAGTTCGCCCAACAATATCACTTCAAACTTATAAGTGTAGACCGCCCAGGCTACGGACTTTCAACTTTTGCTCCTAGACGCAACCTTCACGACTTCGCTGGAGACCTCAGCAAACTAGCAGCGCACCTCCAGATAGACCAGTTTGCGTTGCTTAGCTGGTCAGGAGGCGGCCCATTTGCTTTAACCTACCTTACTTATTTTCCCTACAGAGTAAGCCGCGCTGTCATTGCAAGTTCGCCAACTCTACCATTCAATGTAGCCTCCGCCCACAACAACCCGCTCGCCCAGTTTGTCATGAAAAGCCAATATGCTGCCATGTGGGCGCTGAAGTCTTTCAGAAAAACTATCTTGAAAGCTAGCCTCAACATAGACGCTTACTTGAAGTCTAAAAATGGCAAAAAAATGCTCGCATCTTGGTCCGAACCCGACCTTAGGTTCTTTGCAAACCCCACTTGGCTCAAACTTATGTACACTTCAACTGCAGAAGCTTTCAGACAAGGCAACGACGCCCTCAAAACCATTTTCCAAGAGCACAAGCTCTTCATGAACCCTTGGAATGAACCAATAAAACGTATACCCCCACACAAACTCGTCATTTGGCAGGGCATGCAAGACAAAACTGTCCACCCTGTCAACGCCTACAAAATCGCCCAAACCGTAGTCGGGGCTCAACTGGAACTTTTCCCCACAGAAGGTCATTGCGTGATATTCTCTGAAACCCAAAAACTCAGCAAAGCCCTAAGGCTCCAACTGTAAAACCTGACTAAATGGGTGGTGGGCCGGACCGGATTTGAACCAGTGATCTTCGCCGCGTGAGGGCGACGTCCTAGCCGCTAGACTACCGGCCCATACAAGCGCCTCTGAATGCAAACTACGTATTTTCCCTTCATAAAACCTTTCCCATGCGCTACGAACTCAAAGGTGATCTGCATGTTGTTTAAACACACAAAAAAAGCAGCTGCATATAAAGTGCCCCACAAACACGATAACGTGCTAATTTTTGCATGCTTCTTAAGCAGTAGTTTGCTCGGCTACTTTTTAACCCACTTTATGAACCTCTTCCACAGTTGAATAGCGCCCTGTGCAAAGCGTGATTTTCGAAATTTGCTGTCAGGACATATTCTTTTCGTAAACTACGCGATGATTCTATTCAAAATTAGAGCAAACCAAGCCCCCTCGTAGATACACATAGATAATGTGCCTCAGAAAACTTTAAAACGCATCACTTCACTCTTGATTTGGTAACTCCCCAAGGCGGCGCCGAGGTAGCTCAGCCTGGGAGAGCGCTCGGCTGAAGACCGAGTTGTCGCAGGTTCAAACCCTGCCCTCGGCACTCATACCTTAGTTCTGGTGCTGCAACAGTAACATCCATTTTTAAGATCACGCCACCCAAGACTTCAGGATGGTCGACCTATACGATTGCGGAAGAAGGCTCGACGATTCGAGGAGGAATCTTGCAGATTAAATTTCATAAAGAAGAGGCTATCTGACTATTTCTGCTTTTGCGGTCATGCCGCCTAAGCGCGTAATTTTTATTTTCGTATGTTCTCCAACCTTTGCTTTAGCAACTAGTATAACGAACCCTTGGATCTTCGCTATACCTTCCCCTTGACGGCTCATTTCAGTTATATCCACTTCATACTCCTTTCCAATCTCAACTGGGCAACGCTTGAAACCCTTGCCATGACCACGCCTTCCCTCATAACTACCACCGATTCTGCCGCCGCTTTTTCTGCTACTATAACTCACAGAACATCCGCCTCTTTCCCATTTATGATAATACTGTTCCATTCGACGGTTTAAGTTTTACTTGTTCTATAATAATTCGTTTGCACACTTCAGTGTGCACTCAAAAATTACCCCGGAATAGTTCCAAAAGTCGAGGTCGCCAGCCAAGATGGTCGCAGGAGACAAAGGCTAACTGGATACAAATCTTTTCTGATTAACCACTGCCCCGTAGACTTGGAAATAGTCAACTCGTAAAAGAAGAAAAAACAGCTGAATCCTGCGGAAACGTTGTTTTTCTTCTTTCCAGATGGCCAAAGCTCTTAAAAGAAGCCGAAAAAAATAGTTCTGGAACTTCCGACAAATTCAGCAGATTTCACAACATCAAATGGAGACACAAGGTCATTTCCGTCAATGGAAACAACATTTTAGTAACAATCGCAGGAAAGGTTGTGGAAGAAAAGAAGTATCCTTCCTAAGACACAATCTTCTGAAAGTATCCTTCTCCAACAAAGGCAGTTAATTATCTTGGATACTTGTATTCAACTCTTGTAAGCTGCTTTTGGAGATAAGGGGGGTGGGAAGCAACCGCTGCAGAAAAAGGGGATTTAGTCATCGCTATGCATGAGGCTAACCATTCAAAGTCTGAAGTTCAAAATCCTGCCGCGGCACTATTTAATAGCCAGCGTTTGCATTGAGGTCTTGTAAACTTTATGAAAAAATACAACAAACACGACCACAAATTATTGGTAACATGGGCTGCAGACTGCGCCGAAAGAGTCCTGCCGCTGTTTGAAAGCGTATACCCAAAAGACGAGCGCCCCAGCAGAGCCATACAAGTCTGCCGAATTTGGGTCTGCACAGGCGAATTCAAGATGACTAGCACACGTGGCTCTTCCCTTGGGGCTCACGCCGCTGCTCGTGAAGCAAAAGACAACCCCGCCGCTTGTTTTGCAGCACGGGCTGCAGGTCAAGCAGCTGCAGTGGCGCATGTTCCTCAACATGCTTTGGGGGCGGCGTACTACGCCTTAAAAGCTGTCGGAGCAGCTGATCCTGCTCATGCTGAAGCTAACGTGTTGAAGGAGCTGGAGTGGCAACGCCGCCATGGGGCATTAGGTCTGCGGGAAGAAGTCTTAAAGAGAATAATACTTCAGAAAAATAGGAGTTATGTAAGGGTCAAAATTCAAAAAGATCCTACTTTCTAATTGATGACTTCTTCATGAGGTGCATTGCCAATATGCTGCCTCTTTGGTTTTCCGTTTTCTTACAGAAAATTGTCTTCGTTTATGCGCAACCTTAACGAAGACTTAAAGTGACCTCTAAACTGTTTTTGTTTTTCTCTTAATTGTCTTCTTTATAGCAAAGGCAGTTGGCGCAGCAAAATCTGGCGCGTTTTGATTATAATTAAGCGCAGTCAAACAGTTAGGTAGCTATCGATTACATTTCTCGGCATAAATCTCGCTGATTTTTTCAATGAGTTCTATAGAGGGTTGTTTCAGCATTGAGGTTATAACATATTTTCCACACATATTTATGGCGAGCAGAACAATTTTTTCATAGTAAAGAATGGCATGTTTGAAAGTTCCTAAATGCTTCAAAAAGTTGCAGGAAAACACCGCCCGCAATGGCTGCCCATGAACCGCCGAACTCTCTCATTAACTCTTCCGGCATTTTCGCAACTTGCGTCGCGATACACTCAATATTTCCCACTTTATCCACGCTCATTGCTGTCCTTATTTCTCTGTCTAGATTCAACATTGACCTTCAAAATTCAGACATAACTGGCACAAATAAAAAAGGGGTTGAAGGCTGCTAATGAGACTTGCTAAAAAGGTTGTTGGGTGCATGTTGGTTGCTCTTTGTGTTTTTCTGTCAAGCGTATCCACAACATTTATATGAAGTATTTTTCATATGTATAATTATTCATGTTAAAGTTGGTGCAGAATATATGAAAAAAGGTCTAACTCCTACTTGCCACAGATTTTTTACTAATCTTTCAAATCCTACCCGCCTCGCCGCCCTAGAGCAACTCATGAATAGACCTATGAGCGTCAATGAAATAGCGGAGGCTTTAGGGCAAGAACAAAGTATGGTTTCACATAATCTCAAACCTTTGATTGAATGCAATTTTATATTCGGCAAAAGACAAGGAAAACGGCGAGTCTACTCAGTTAATCACGAGACAGTGGATATCTTGTTTAGAGCAGTTGAAAATCACGCAGAGAAATTCTGCCCCAGCGGCGGAAAATGCTTGAAAGGAGGAAATTAACGTGGTCTTAAGGAAAATTGTAAACATAAACGAAGAGCTCTGCAACGGCTGTGGTCGTTGCATCCCCAAGTGCGCGGAGGGTGCTCTTCAAATAGTCAACGGTAAAGCAAAAATCGTCAAAGACACCTATTGTGACGGCTTAGGCGCATGCTTAGGTGAGTGCCCACAAGGCGCTATAACTATAACTGAGCGGGAAGCAGAGGCATTTGACGAAAAAGCTGTACATGAATACCTCAAAAATAAGGAGCAACACGTTGCCACAGAACTTCCGCCAACTACAATTGCGTCAAAAACACCTAGCAAGCCTCAATGGCCAGTTAAATTGAACCTCGCGCCTCTCGAAGCACCCTTCTATCAAAATGTTAACCTGTTGCTAGTAGCTGATTGTGCACCTGTTGTACTAAAAAATTTTCATGAAAAATTCTTACAGGGAAAACGTGTACTGATAGGATGCCCTAAATTTGATGACGCACGTGCTTACGCTCAAAAACTTGCAGAGATACTTAAGCGAAACCACGTAATGGGCATAACAGTTGTTTATATGGAAGTGCCTTGTTGCTCTGCCTTGAAATGGGTCGCCCACAAATCAGTCCAAGATTCAGGTAAACAAATTCCAGTGACAGAGCACATTATAACAATAGGGGGTGAGATACAGTGACCTCAGACAAACCCATAGCAAAGAATCCGCAAACTTGCCCAGGACTGCGTGACTTCATCCAACCCAAACCTGCCTACATCAAGTGTCACGTTTGCGGCGCTGACCTTGAAATCTGGAGTGATGAAGATAAAACTACCTGCCCTGAGTGCGGCGCAGAGTGGAATCGTCCAGACAAAACAGCAGCATGCCTAGAGTACTGCGAGTTCGCAGATAAATGTAGAGGAATAATTGCATCAAAAAAATCTTAACACACGCTTTTCTTTTCTATTTTTAAACTATTAAAAGCAAAAATAAGAACAATTCCGATATAATTAATGATGATGCTGTTGATTTTATGCTTTATACAACTAAAACCTGCTCAATTACCTGCAGTGTACTAAAGGGAGAAATTCATAAATCGGGTAGAATTAGACATTAACAAGGTTTTCGTCAGCAAATACTTTGTTGATTTTTCTCTTAGAAAAAACTGTGACGCATAATCGCAGAAGCTGAGTCGCTTTCCAGCTGGAATTGTTCTGGTTTACGGCGACCTTTGTTTAAGTATGGCTGACGAGATGAAACAGCTGGTAGCTGAGTGTAACATTGTTAAGGTGGACTCTTTACACTGTACTTTGATGACGCCGACAAAAACATCGTTGAGGTAGAAAAGATGAACACCTGCTTTTCCCCTCTTTGAAACAAAAACCGCAGGACTTGAGCCATTAAAGCATGTATTTTTGGAAGCTTTGGAGAAAATAGGCAGGAAACTACCGCCAAGTTGATTTTATTATGTCAATTGATTTTTTCTAGAGCCTCTTCAATTTTTTTGTAGTTTGGTTCAATCAGAGGGTCTTCCGTTACCCAAATGTAGCGGATTATCCCTTGCTTGTCAAGCACAAAGATGCTGCGTTTTGCCGCTGTGTAGCCTTTAAGTCCAGCAAAGTCGGGTGATTGTACGTTGTAGGCTTTTATGGTTTCACGATTATAGTCGCTGAGGATGGGAAAAGTGAGCTTATTTTTCTCTGCAAATTCTTTGTTTGAGAACGGGTCGTTAACACTTATGCCGATAACCTGCGCCTTCAAGTTTATCAACCGCGCCATGGCGTCGCGGAAGGCACACATTTCTTTGGTACAGACACTTGTAAACGCTCCTACAAAGAAAGCTAAAACCACTTTTCGCCCTTGGAACTCCTTGAGGCTATGTTTTTTCAATTCTGTATCCTGCAGGGAGAAGTCAGGTGCTTTATCTCCGATTTTCAGAGAGTTTGCCATTTGTAAATTACTCCAACAGTAAGTTATTGTAATTCAGAGCTTATAAAAATGTCAGGAACTAATTGAGCTTAAATGCAGATGGACAAATTTGGCTGAGTACGCAACCTCTGCAGTTTGGTTTTTTGGCGTTGCATACGCGTCTACCATGGAAAATAAGCAAGTCAGTAAAACTCATCCACTTCTCTTTTGGCAACAGTTTCATGAGGTCTTGCTCGATTTTCTCAGGATTATCAAACCTGGTTAAACCTAACCTCCTTGCGAGTCTTCGGACGTGAGTGTCCACGGCGACTCCTTCTATGATGCCATATGCGCCGTAGAGAACTATATTGGCAGTTTTCCTTGCCACTCCTGGCAGTTCCAAGAGTTCTTCCATAGTTCTCGGAACGTTGCCGTTATATTTTTCTAAGAGAAGTTTGCAGCAGTTTTGAATATTTTTGGCTTTATTATGATAGAACCCTGTAGATTTGATGTCTTGCTCCAGTTCCTCTATGTTAACTCTAGCGTAGTCTTCGGCTTTGGTGTATTTTTTGAAGAGTTTTTGGGTTACCATGTTGACTCTCTCATCAGTGCACTGAGCAGACAAAATGGTGGCTACAAGTAACTCCAGTGGACTGGAGAAGTTGAGAGCGATTTTGTCGTCTGGATACTCTTTTTGGAGTAGCTGAATGATTTTTTCTGTGCGTTCTTTGTCTTGTAGTTCTATTCGTGACTCAGGCAAGCATTGTTCATCTCCATATTGAAATCTGTCAAGTGAAAAAGGGCACACGACTATTTTAATTACACCATTTATCTTGTAGCTCTTTTTCTGACGCTGAATGTAGAATTTTCCAAAAAATTTTTACCTGTAAACAGAATTTTAAAATTACGTGTGAGGTGAGTTTGGATGGGTTTAAAGTTAAAAGTTGACGGCAAAGATATACCAATGAACGAGTTTGTAGAAAAAATTTTGACGGGAACAGTAGTTGGTGCCGTTACATCTTTAAAAGGCATAAAAGCAGAGTGGAAAACGATCGAAATTGCTGTCTCAAAATAAAATAGTTCAAAATTAGCCGGAAAAATCCATTCTTGTCTTTATTTCAGCGAACAATTCCCTTTTTGCCTTACAGATAGGGCAAATGTATGGCGGCTCCTCCCTGAAAACTACGTAACCGCATTGTTTACAATACCAAAGTTTTTTCTTTCCAATAGTGATTTGAACAATTTCTTCCTTTTCCTCATTCGCAGATGCTTTTGATTCTGTCTCTACAACTGGGGTTTGGTATGAACGCATTTGTTTTTCTATGGGTCGACGTTCTGGAACAGGCCTCAGTTCAGTTTCACGTTCGTAGACGTCTCTTCTGACGTAGAGGCCGCAGTAACATGCTCCGAACTGGGCGACATCTGGGTCGCGGTAGTCGCAGGGACATATAATATCTCTATCGTAGTCAAGGTTTCCTGACGCCAGCCTGCATGGGCACGAGGGGTAGCCATATCTTTCTTCATTTTGCTTCAAGCCCTCAAGTAATCCTTGGAGAAAGTTGGGGTCTGCGTTGAGATAGTAACCAAAAGTTTTGGCGTCGGCTTCGGCTCTTCGTTTTACTTCTTCAATTGTGGTCAAAGTTCCAGTGCCTCCTTGAGTAGATCCTTGCGGAAGCCCGTGATGACTTTTTGGTCGTCTATAATTATTGTGGGGTAGCCTAGGGGAGCGCCTTTGTCTTGGATGTGGTTGCGTACTTGATTTTTTTCTTCTTCTGAGCAGAGGTCAACATCCACATATTCGTATTCTACGTTATTGTCTTTGAGGTACTGTTTGGTCATTTTACACCAGGCACATGTACTAAGTGCGTAGACGAGAACTTTGTGTTTGTTGTTTGTGCCTGCAACTTTAGAAATATTCATAATTATTCCTGTGTACCAGTTGTTTTTGGCGTAATATAACTTTTTAGTTGTTTTATATTTGCACGTAATTTTGCACTATTTGCAATGGAAGTTTTGTTTGTCGTGCCTCTAAAGGTAGCGATTGCTGATTGTTTTAGTTAAAATATTGTGAGTTACATTACCCAAAATTTTTGCTTACACCCCTACTTGCATCACATGTGGAATGGGCAACTCTGTTGGAAGTTTTATTGAAGTTTTTATGTTCATCGTATAGTATCTCAAGCAGGTTTCAAGTTGCTAAAAGCTTGTTGCACCACTTCAGTTAGCGCAGGGTGAATATGCATAGCTCTGATTATGGGGAGGTAGCTTTTGTTTTCTGTGTTCATAGCGTTTACGATTTCTTGGATAAGCACCGAAGCATCTGCACCTATGATGTGTCCACCTATGATTTTACCTGTGTCCTCCTCAACTATGACCTTTACAAAACCATTGGGTTCTCCCATTGCGGCGCCCATAGCGGTGTTCTTATACAGGGAATTACCAACTAAAATTTTGTATCCATGTTGCTTTGCTTCCTCCTCTTTCAACCCCACCGATGCCACCTGCGGGTGAGTAAAAACAGCATGAGGCACTGCAGAATAGTCCACTTCAACTTTGTGATCGTGAAGGGCGTTATGTAGAGCAACACCTGCCTCGTAGTTGGCAACATGCTTGAACATGTATTTGCCGATGGCATCGCCGAAAGCAAAAATGTTTTTCTTGTCTGTTTCAAGAAACCTGTTAACTTTAATGTAGCCACGAGAGTCAAGCTTTACACCTGTTTTCTGGGGTTTGAGCACGTCAGAGTTTGGCACCCTGCCCGCTGCAATCATCAAAGCTTCTGCGGCAAACTCTATTATACTACCATCCTCACGGCTTTTTGCAACAACAATTTTTAAGTCCCGCTGCTGCTTCACTTCCACCACTTCGTAGCCCGTGAATATATCTAGACGTTTTTGCATTTCCAGCTTGAGTAAGTCAGAAATTTCAGGTTCTTCCTCAGGCAGAATTCGTAGGGATCGCTGAATAATAGTGACCTTGGTGCCCATGGCTGAAAAGAAGTGGCCATATTCAACACCTACGTAGCCTCCTCCGAGAATAACAAGGCTTTTAGGAAGTGTTTCCAGCTTTAACACAGTGTCACTATTAAGGTAACCAAATTTATCTAAACCCTTGATTTTTGGTATAGCCGGGCGAGCACCAGAAGCAATGAAAATCAGCGGCGCAGTTATTTCTTCGTCGTTAACTCTGAGAGTGTAGAAATCTGTGAACTCGCCGGTACCTTTTAACCACTTAAGATTATTAGTGTGTTCTACTGCGTGAGCTTGCATTTCCGTGTCAGCCTTAACTAATGTGTGCATGCGCCTCATGAGGCCCTCAAAATTTATCGAATTGACAGTGGCGTTTACATCTACTATTCTGGCGGCTTCTTTAATCAAGGTGACAACATCTGCGGGGTAAATGAGCATTTTAGAGGGTACACAACCCCTGTTTATACAGGTGCCCCCCATCGGGCCATTTTCTACTACGGCAACTTTTAAACCGTTGTCAACGGCGGCGGAGGCAACCAACATACCTGAACCTGCGCCAATAACCAAAACATCAAAGCTTTCCATGCCAACCAACTTCAAACTATCAAAAAGCGCCCAATCCAAATAAACCTTTCAAGCATGAATAAGTCGGAAATTTTTTATCTGCTTACCAATATAAACTACAATTGGTGATTGATACGACAGCTAAAAAGAAAGCTGAGGCGCAAAAGAAAAAAGAGCAGTATTATTCTACAAAAGAGAAGAAAGCAAAAGAAGTAAAAAAGAAATAGTTGCTTTAACGTCGCAGAAACGCTGGCAGACAGCGTGAATCGCTAATCGGATTAAACTGCTCAATTTCCGTTTTCTTTAACGGAACAACCACCCTAGAGACGAGTCCATTTAAACTGTATGGTAAACGAATAAATCGCATTTCACCAATTGTTACCCATTCGTCAATTCCAAAACCTGATTTCTTTGCACTTCTGGCAATTTTTCGTCTTTCCTCGATGCTTAGTTGGTATGCTTCCCCATCAAAAACGTGAAGATGAAAACCTCTGCCAGAATAAACCACATTCAACTGGCTGAAGCGTTTTTCTAAAAACTCACACAAGTCAAGTGCCTGTTTTTTAACTAATTCAAGTTCGAGTTCGCAGAAACTTAATCCTTGCCCTCGTTTCATTTTATCAGCCAAGGTTCCATGAATGGGGCATGTTACGTTTTCAGGGTCTAAATCAAATGCTAATTCTTGCCCTCTTTTACGATTATTCTCATCATAGACGTTACGGTCATAGTAGACAGCTTCGGGTAGAAACTCCAAGATCTCATCACGGACTTCCTTCAAGCTACTGTATTCGTCGATGACTATTGTCGTATCTGCATCTTCTTTATACTTAGGGGGATAAACTTTGGTGTGCCTACCTATTATAACCGCAAACTTTGGATTATAAAGTTGAGTTGGAAACCAAGCTGAAACCTTTAATAAATCAAAATTCTCACTATAGAACTGCCTACGCTCCTCTAACGTTGCAGGTCTCATACCTTCAGGTAAGTAGAATCTCGCCATCCGTTATCCCCTGTGTAGAATTACTGCAGTTTAACAAAAAACACTTTGGGTGAAGCCAACGCAGAAAGACTAATATCTCCGCTTTCACGATTAAACTGTGGTGAATTTTTTGCCTATAGACCCTGATTTCCAAATCAACCGCAAAGTTGTCGGAGAACACAATGGTCACAAAGTTTGGGGGCCTGTAGACCCGCCAAACAAACTGGGGATCCATGGAGAAAACGTCGCTGTTGACTGGGACGTTTGCACTGGCGATGGCGTCTGTATAGATGTCTGCCCCGTGTCACTGTACGAATGGGCGGAAACTCCTGGCAATCCACTATCAGAGAGGAAATCTGACCCTGTGCGGCAAATCGACTGCATTCAATGTTTAGCTTGTGAGACCCAGTGCCCCACTGCCGCCATAAAGATAACTCCTCCACAATAACCAGCAGTTTTCAATATAATTTAGTTGCCGCTGCGGCTTCTTCTCTATTTTTATTCCAAAACTTTACTGAAAAAAAGAAAGAGAAGGTTATCTTACAAGTTTGAGGGCCTTGTTGACATAGTCCCAGTTGACAACGTTCCAGAAGCCTTCCACGAATTTGGCGCGGTCGTTTTTGTAGTCCACGTAATACGCATGTTCCCAGACATCTAACGCCATCAGAATTCGAAAGGCAGGGTACACGTTGACGTTATGCTTCTCCACCTGCATAATGAGAGGTCGGTCAACACATTGTTGCATGGCAAGCACTGCCCACCCTGAGCCTTCCACGCTAACGGCTGCCTTAGAGAACTCAGCTTTGAAGCGTTCAAAACTGCCAAATTCTTTGTTTATTACATCAGCGATGGCACCGCCTGGTTTGCCACCGCCTTTTCCTGTAGGCGCCATGTTTTCCCAAAACGTAGAGTGCAAGAGGTGTCCCCCTATGTGAAACGATAGCTCTTTAAGGATGGCTTTTTGGTCTATGTCTACGTTTTCTTTTCGAGCCTTGTCTAGTTTCTCAAAAATTGTGTTTGCTCCGTTTACATACGCTAGGTGGTGTTTGTCATGGTGAAGTTTTAGCTGCTCCTCAGACATGTAGGGCGCGAGTGCTTTGTAGTCGTACGGTAGTTTTGGTAAACTGAAAGATTTTACTGTTTCCATATTATTCACCAAAAATTCATTAATTTAACCCGGTTTATGGTTAATATACTTTCCCTTTCAGGCTTTATTGCATTTTTTTATCCAAAAAGTTGAACTGTGTATGAGAAAGGTTTGGTTCGGCTGTGAGAAGCGATGCTTTAAGCCATTTTGAGTAATAGCAGCAAAGTGGTTGAAACCCTTTTGTCGTATTAAGATTTTTCTTTATAACGGTCTAATTCAGTATGACTTATAACTGACTTCCAGATATTGTACTTTGCAGGGAGGATTTTATCTGACTAAAACTGATAAGAACCTAAAGGACGCTTTTGCAGGAGAATCTCAAGCAAACAGAAAATATCTTGCTTTTGCCCAGAAAGCGGAGGAGGAGGGCTACATACAAGTTGCTAAACTATTCAAAGCCGCCGCTGAAGCTGAAACAGTGCATGCATTGAACCACATAAAAATCGCTGGTGAAGTCAAATCCACTTTAGAAAACTTGAATGCAGCACTTAACGGGGAAACTTTTGAGTTCCAGAAAATGTACCCTGAATATGTTGCCACTGCTAAGGAAGAGGGAAACAAGCAGGCAATGTGGAGCTTTGATGTAGCAAACAAAGTGGAGCAAGTGCATGCTAAACTGTATCAGAAAGCCATTGACGCTTTAAAGAACAAAAAAGAGCTGCCCAAAGTCGATTATTTCATCTGCAGTGTGTGCGGAAACACAGTAGAAGGCGAAGCTCCAACAAAATGTCCTATTTGTGGTGCTCCTAAAGCAAAATTCTACAAGCCAACATAAATACTTCTAAACCGTGTTTTACCTTTTTTAAAGCACTTTTTTAATTTTTGCGAGTTACTTGCCCATTTAACTTCGAAGAGAACATTCAAAAATATGCCCTTGGAAACGCTTTTTAGTTGTACTCTTCAAAAATTACGAAATCAAAAAAAGTGATAAACGAGTCCTTGATTGTAATGATTACCGAGCAAGTAACCGTTAAGCCTTTGCCACCGTTTAGCTTAGAGTTAAGCGCAAACATCTTCAGTTACGATGACAGGCAAATTCGTTTTTATGAAAACCGTAAATTTACCCAGCCACTCCGCGTCGGCAACAGATTGATTCTTGTAGTTGTTGAGTCAAAAGGTGATTTGGATAACCCTGAACTCTGTGTTCAATTAAAGGCAGACAAGGAACTTTCAACGGAAGAAAAGAAAGAGGCGACAAAAGCAATCTGCGGCTTTTTCAATCTAAATTTAGATGTATCGCGATTCTATGGAGACGTAAAAGCTGACTCCGTTATGGCCAAGATAACCCAGAAGCTTCGGGGATTAAGAGTTCCAACCACGTGCACCGTATACGAAGCGCTTGTAGATTCGGTTGTTGAACAACAAATTTCCATAAAAGTAGCCAAAGTTTTGGAAGCGAAAATAATCAAAAAATTCGGTGCTACTCTTCAGCTTGACGGCCTTTACTACGAGTATCCCACACCACAAGCCATAGCTTCCGCCTCCATGGAGGAGTTGCGTCAATGTGGTTTAAGCCAGCGTAAAGCCGAATACATACTGTGTTTTAGTAAGCTAATTAAGGAAGGTAGGCTAAATTTGGAGAAATTCAAGCAGTATGAAAACCCTGAGGCCATAATTAAAGAGTTGGATGAAATAAGAGGTGTCGGTGTGTGGACAGCCGAACTCACTATGCTGCGCTCAATGAACAAGTGGGGTGCCTTACCAGCAGACGATTTTGGAATAAGACGCGCAATTTCACACTATTACTGTCAAGACAAAAAAATCACCAGTTCTCAAGCAAGAGAAATTGCCGAAGCTTGGGGAAAATGGAAGGGCTTAGCTGCCTTCTACCTCATAGCTGCAGAAACCCTAGGTTTAAGAGTGTAGTTGTCATTTAATGAGTCTTTTTTTCATTAAAATTATGGCAAGTACAAAGAAAACCAATGTAACTACAACAATCCAAAGAACGTTTAAACCCAATATTAAGTCTGGGCTGAGCCCCATTAGTGTTTCTGTTCTACCTGAAACCAATTTTCTCGTCAAACTTACTATGTGTGTTAAAGGTAAAGCACCAAACGCAATCGTCTGAAGTGGAACAGGAACCAAAGACAAAGGAAAGAATGTTCCACTCAAAAGAAACATGGGGGTAATAAACAAGAACGTGGGAAAATTAAAGAAATCAATATCAGGAGCAATTGCTGTAAAACACATAGCTAAAGCCGCAAACAGCAACCCGCCAAGAAACGCCAAAACTGGAACCAACAAAGCCCACAAACTTGAAACTAAACCAAACGCAGCAACTACAACCAACACAATCGACGCGTTTATGGTGGCTCGTGTGGCACCCCACAAAAGCTCTCCAGCTATAACTTCCTCAACACTAACGGGAGTCGCAATTATGGCGTCAAAAGTTTTTTGGAAATACATACGAACAAACGAAGCATAGGTGCACTCAAAAAATGCGCCATACATAACCGCGATAGCAACTAAGCCTGAACCAATAAACTGAATATAAGAACCACCTTCAACAGCACCAGTTACTAGAACCCCCAAACCAAAACCGAAAGCTGCAAGATACAGAATTGGCTCAAGCAAAGACGGCAAAAAATTCACACGCCAAGTTTTCAGAAAAACATCAAAATTGCGACGCCAAACTTTCCAAACACGGTAAGTCAACTGAGGCAGTTTGAACCGACTGGTTGTCTCGTTTTGCTGACTGGTCATTCCAGTTTCCTCCCTGTTAACTTCAAAAAAACATCCTCCAAGTTTGCGCTGCGTATCGTTAAGGTTTTGCTTGGAAATTTTTTGGCTACACGTTCAAAAACTCCATGAGGTTGTTTGAGGAATACCCGAACTTGCTCCCCCAAGACCTCAATCTCAGAATCAGGCAGCTCCACCTTCAAAGTTGACACAACCGGTTCGTCATACTCCACCTCCAACACCGCTTGTCCCACATGTTTTCTGATTAACGCTTGAGGCGTACCTTTTTCTATGATTTTGCCATTCTCCATAATCAAAACTCTGTCACAAAGCGCCGTTGCCTCATCCATATAATGAGTAGTCAAAATTATAGTGACACCTTGCTTTCTGAGAATCCTGATTTTATCCCAAACAATATGTCTCCCCTGTGGGTCTAGCCCTGTAGTTGGCTCATCAAGAAGCAGAATTTTAGGCTCGTTAATCAGGGCTCTAGCTATTATCAAGCGTCTCTTCATGCCGCCCGATAACTCGTTAATTGGGGCATCCCGCTTATCCTCTAGATTAAAAAATTTAAGCAGTTTTGAGGCACGCATGTTAGCTTCATTCTTTGTGATGTCAAAATATCGAGCATAAACCTGCAAATTTTTAATTACAGTAAAATCAGGATCCAAGTTGTCTTCCTGTGGCGAAACACCAACAATGCCTTTTACTTGTCGAGCTTGCGTTGTCACATCAAACCCCGCCACGGTCAAGTTGCCTGCAGTTAAAGGTGAGAAACAGTAAAGCATACGAACCGTGGTGGTTTTGCCTGCTCCGTTAGGTCCAAGAAACCCAACACATTCTCCTTCGTAGACCTCAAAGTTTATGCTGTCTACAGCGGTGAAATCCCCGAATTTTTTAGTTAACCCTGATGCTTTAATCAGAAAGTTTGGAGAAACCATGTTTGGACATCCAGTCGTGAACAGTTTGTGTTTGATGAGTTCTCCATAGAACAATGCTATAAAGCTTAAGGAAACCAACAGACATAGAGCGGTCAAACATTACATTCTTTGATGTTTCTTTTGCCATCACAAGATACCACTGAATAACATTAAATTGGCGGTGTCTGTCCTTTTTGTAGAGAAGATAGAGGCAACCCACACGGACTACGATACGATAATTGTTAGATTCAGCGGAGAAATCGGCATCAAAAGTGACTGGACTAGACGCACATACGAAAAACAAGTTTTGCAAAACATCAAATACTATCTAAAGAAAGATAATGTTAAACCCGAAAAAATCGTGCACACTCGTGGTCGAATCTACATCAAAACCAGCAATGTATCCCCAACTTCCCAAGTGCTCACTCGAACTTTTGGTGTGTCAAGTGTTTCGCCAGCTAAACAAACAACTTCAGACTTGAAAGCCATTTTTGAGGCCGCAGTTTCTATAGCAGAAAACACAATAAACGAAGGTGCCACTTTTGCAGTTCGATGCCACAGAGTAGGTACTCATACATACAATAGCTTGGAAGTATGTCGCGAAGTAGGTGGACAAATCTTGGCAAAACTAAAACATAGAAACCTCGCCGTGAACTTGACTGAACCGAACGTAACTTTAACGGTTGAAGTCCGAGACAAAGATGCCTATGTTTACACACAAACCCTTCCAGCTCCAGGAGGTTTTCCTGTAGGCGCCCAAGGCAAAACAGTTTGTTTACTCAGCGGCGGTATAGACTCCCCTGTTGCCTGTTGGCTTGTCATGAAGCGGGGAAGCTTTTCAGTCCCAATTTACGTTGACAACGCTCCCTTCACAGATGAAACAGCCAAACAAAAAGCCATCCAAACTGCCAAAAAATTACAGGAGTGGAGCGCAGGCTTCATGAACAAAATCTACCTTGTTTCCAACGGCGAAAACATGAAGAAAATCCTACAAGAAGCGCCCGCAAGATTCACTTGTTTGCTGTGCAAGCGACTGATGTACCGCATAGCCGAACAGATTGCCCAAAAAGAAAACGCTTATGGCATAGTAACCGGCGAAGCTATAGGCGAGCAAGCCAGCCAAACCATACAAAACCTCTGCGCCATAGATGAAGCCGCAAAACTCTATCCCATTCTCCGTCCCCTTTTAGGCTTTGACAAAAATGAAACAGAAATTTTAGCCCGAAAAATTGGAACATTTGAACTCTCAACTCAAAAAGCCAAAGGTTGCACCGCAGCACCAAATCAACCTGCCACACAAGCTCCGTTGACCGCCTTGCAGGAAGCTGAGTCAAAGTTGAACATTTCCGAGATGGTTCAATCAGCCATAAAGACCACTAAAGTTTTAACGTTATAACAAACTTCAAAACATACCCCGCCATCTGTTCAAAAAAATGCCGTGTTCATTAGTAGATATGTATAAACCTGTCAGCCAAAAATAGTCTAACAGTAAATCAAAAGATCAGTAGAACCTTATACCCCTCCCAGTAGCGGCGTGTTTATTCCTTATATTACAGGTAAACGCATAATTCCCCTTTGTATGTCGTCGGCTGATATTGCAGTGCAGGTATTTCGTAAGCTAGAAATGGAAGATCTGAAAGTTCTACAGGTCATAGAGACAGGGATGAAAAAACACGAATTCGTTCCGCAAGGTCAGATAGCACGCTACGCCAACATTCCCCCAGAAAAAATAGGTCGCGACATGAGCCGAATCGACAAAATGGGTCTAATTTACAGATGGCAGGGCGCTTATGTTGGTTACACACTGAACTATGCAGGTTACGACTGTTTAGCCATAAACGCTTTAGTGAAAGCAGGTGCTATCAAAGCTTTTGGGAAACCCTTAGGTGTAGGTAAAGAAGCAGATGTTTATGATGCGTTGAGCCCTCAAGGTAGGCGTGTTGCTGTGAAGTTTCACAGATTAGGTAGAATAAGCTTCAGGCAGACGCGACGTAAACGCGGCTACATGCATAACCATGCAGGCTGGTTGTTTCAATCCCGCTTGGCAGCTGAAAAGGAATTTCAAGCTCTAACCATAGTTCACAAGCTCGGTGTAGCTGTACCTGAACCCATCGTTCAGAATAGGCATACAATAGTGATGGGTATGATTGAAGGCGCTGAGTTGTCTAAATGGAAAAAACTTCAAGAGCCAACCGAAGTGTTACGTGAAATTTTAGGCAACATTAAAAAAGCTTATCTTGAAGCTAAGGTTATTCACGCGGATTTAAGTGAGTACAACATAATTTTGAAGTCTGATATGCATGTTTTGATTATTGATTGGCCCCAATCTGTGGCGGTGACGCATCCAAACGCGGTAGACTTGCTGACTCGAGACGTAAAGAATGTAGTGGATTTCTTTGGTCGCCGATTTAGACTAAAAATTAACGTGGAAAATGCAGTTTCGTTTGCTCTTGGAAAAGTTGAAACGTTGAAGTTTTAGTGTTTTGTGCTGTCTAAAACTATGTAGAGAACGTTGTTCCCTCGGAGTAGGACGTTTCCATAGTTGGTTAGCATTTGTTGGTCTTTGTATTCGGTTGCTCCTTCCAGCAGGATATTCATGTGCCCGTCAACCTTGATCATTTTTCCTTTGTAGTCGTAGCCGTTTTTGAGAACGACTTCAATGTTGCCGTGTAATTGTTTGATAAGGACGTTTAATGGTTTTTTGCTTGGCTCCATTACAGCACCGTGGTCATTATAGTTGTTATGCATATGCATGAACCTCTCGCGGGGTATAAAAGTTTTATCCACTGCCATTTATGCCTTTTGTGTGAAAACACGCTTGCTGTAGGTATGTCGCTGCGCAAATTGCGTATAGAGCTTATTAAATTACTTTGGTAGGTAAAAGTTCTAGAGTCAAGGGGGACTTCAATTACTGGGCGTGAATTGAGGTGTGATGGTCCAGTTCGTTAACCGCTCGCCTTCATAGTAAATATTTCTATCCACCTTCACCAAAGACCACGGTTGGATGTCACCGAGTTCAATGTAAGTCTCGTTTGCCACATAATTCCCTTGGTAGAGAACAACGTGGAGACTACAGTTGTAGGCT
Source organism: uncultured Candidatus Bathyarchaeia archaeon (assembly GCA_964582085.1). GTDB lineage: Archaea > Thermoproteota > Bathyarchaeia > Bathyarchaeales > Bathycorpusculaceae > JADGNF01. The sequence continues at coordinate 56,163 of CAZOPV010000007.1, forward strand.
ATTTTGTCTCCTATGTTCCAAACTTCACCCTGTATGTATAGACGAGGTATCAGGGATTTTCCCCTGTATTGCGGATTATAAAGCACGTCACTTACTCCGAGTCTTGTTACCAAAAATGGCTCCCTTTCATAGTACAGTTGATGTTTCAGGTTCACGTTTTCTCTTTGAAGATTCTCATTTTCCGTCTGCAAATTATATAGCTGATTTTGGAGGTCTATAATTTGGTTTTTTAGATTTACTTCCTGATTCTCTAAAACTGTTATCTGATTTTGTTGGATCCAGAGATAAGCGTTCGCCAGAAGACTCGCAAGGAGAATTACCGTGGCTGCTATCAAGGCGACTTTTGTGTCCAATTCCTTCCACACTTCCTTGAGTTTATGCCCCAGCATGGTTCTATGCTGCTGTGGCTTTTAATTCTCCCTTAGGAACAAATTGTTCTCTCACAGGAACAACACCAAAGTGGAGTCCCAAGGTTTTTAGGTTTGAACAACAAAAACCATACAATGCCTCTCTGCTAGGTGTATTCATGAACTCTGTTGACGCTGTACTTTTGACCCTCAATAGCGAACGAAAACTAGAGGACTGTCTTGCATCAGTTTACAAAAACGTGCCCATAGCAAAACTGATAGTTGTAGATGGGGGCTCTTCTGACAAGACATTAGCCATCTTAAAAAAATTTGACGAAAAATACCACAACATCAAAATAATCCCTGACCGCGGTACCCGCGCAACTGCACGGCAGAAGGGCATCCAAAACGTCGCTACAGAGTGGTTCTTGTTTGTGGACAGCGACGTTGTTTTATGCGATGACTGGTTCCAAAAGGCAGAAAAATATATTGATGATGATGTTGGCGCGGTTTGGGGCATAGAGGTTTGGTCAACAATCCAAAACCAAAGTATGCTGAAGATGTTTCTTTGGGTAACCAAAAAAATTTTTGACCTGCGCGGTGGTACCCACGACACCTTGGTTCGTACCGAGGTAGTGAAAAACATCAACATCCCCCCTAATCTACATGTTTTCGAAGACACCTACCTCAAGAACTGGGTGATCCGACAAGGATACCGTGTGGTTGCCTGCTATGATCCGTTCTGTATTCATTATAGACCCAAAACCGTTTGGACCTTGAGGGGTAGCCTCAACCTTATAATTGAGGCGCTTAGGTTTGGCAGTTGCAAACTTTTGACAAAGTTGGGTTTAGCCTACGGCTTTTACACAGCCTACTCAGTGTACCAGTTGTTGTCCGGCAACAAGCGTAAACCGTGAAATAGCCCCTTTGTGGTTGAATAAATTATTATGCTTCCGCTGTTAATGTTATCAACAACCGCTTGAGGCGCAGGAATGCAGTCAATCGACGTTGTCTTGCTCACAAAAAACAGCGAGCACCTACTAACCCCATGCTTAACAAGTATCTATCAGAATGTACCTATCAACAAACTAATTGTGGTGGATGGGTTCTCTACCGATGGCACTTTAAAAATTCTCAAAAACTTCAACAAGCAACATGGAAACATCAAAGTTGTCAGCCTTATGGGTTCACGCGCTAAAGCACGCGAAAAAGGCATACATCTAGTGGATACAGAGTGGTTCTTGTTTGTGGACAGCGACGTAATTTTGTGTCATGATTGGTTTAAAAAAGCCCAAAAGTATATGCATGCTGATGTTGGTGCAGTATGGGGTATAAACATAGACGTCATTCCCAACATGAACTACAAACGACTGGTGAAGCTGCAGAGTTTAATTGCACAGCACAGTTTCACTTTGCGCGGTGGAACCCATGACACGCTGATCCGGAGAAAACTTGTTTGGGATATAAAAATCCCTGAAGAGCTACACACCTACGAGGACTCCTACATTATGAAGTGGATTAAAACAAAAGGCTACAAAACAGTTATCGGCAGTGACCTCTACTGTCTGCATTATAAGCCACCTGAAAATTGGAAAACTGGCAACGCTGTAGCAAACGCCGTATTAGAGTTCAAATGCGGATTAATTTATTCAAAAAATTTTGCTTATGTGGTCTATTATCCCTTTTTTATGTGCTACTGGTTCTTGCAGATTGCACTGCAAAAAAGCCAAACCTTACTGCCGCGTTAGCGCTTTCCAGAGATGATCAGATTTTGGTCGAGGCAACCTTTGAGTTTTTCCTTCTTTCTTAAGTAACCGTTGCTCTTTTTTTGCTGTAAACTCGCCGATAATTGTGGCCTGAATATTTTGGTACTCTAGATTTTCAACTATCTTATTTGCAAAAACTGGGTCTGCAGCAACCAACAATGCCCCTGAACTGATCAGTTGCAAGGGATCCAATTTGAAATGGTCGCAAATTTTGGCGGTTTCAGGTTCAACCACAATTTTTTCCTGCAAAACCTCAACTCCCAAGTTGGCAGCGTCCGCCATCTCGTGAATGCCTCCTGCGACGCCTCCTTCGGTGGGGTCATGCATTGCATGGACGCCTCCGATGCGACACGCATTTAAAGCATCTTTTACCACGCTGATTTTGCTGTAGAAGTCTTTGGCATTTTTTAGCTGCGGAGAATTCAGAATTTTTCTGAGTTCGTTTTCTCTGTCCCAAGCCAGTATGGCAGTACCTTCTATGCCTGCAGTTTTGGTCATAATCAGTTTGTCTTTTGGTTTTGCCTCTGCAGCCGTTACATATTTCCCTTTTTCCGTTATACCCATAGCACAACCAACTACAATTGGGTGTGCAAGTTGAGGTGTAGTTTCGCAGTGACCACCCACAATGGCCATACCGAGGTCTTTAGCTGCCCGGCTCATTTGAGAACTGATAGCGTCAACCATCTTTCTGTCTGCCCCTTGGGGTAGCAGGAGGCAAGAGAAGAGGAAAATAGGTTCTACACCAAAAGTTGCCACGTCATTAGCGTTTACGTTAACAGCAAGGTAACCTATACGTTCCACCGCGCCAGTGATGGGATCCATAGAGACAATTAAAGACTTGCCGCCTACATCTATGACTGCGCCGTCTACGCCTGGAGCGGGTCCTAAGGTAACTTCTTTACGGGTAGCACCCAAGTTTTTGAAGACCACTTCTTTGAGTATATCTATGGGGATTTTTCCAGGCGGTAAATGTTTCATGTTGAAGCCTCGTTGAGAATATTACCTGTCTAATTTTTAATTTGTGGGAAGACCCTTGTTATCGCAGCTACAACGGGAATTGCTATGATTAAACCAACTGACATCTGAACCACGTTAAACGGGACTTCTGCAAGAGCTACACCAAACGGGTAGCCGAGAGCTACCTGCTCGTAGATGAAGTAACCTAAGACCATTTCTAAACCGCCGGCAAAGATGGCAATTACTGCGCTGAGGCTGTAGTTAAAACGTTTACGTAAATGCTGATACAGACTGCCTACAATGGCGCCTTCGATACCTTTTATGGCTAGTGTGCCTGGTGCAAAGTGGGAGTAGCCAAGCATAACGTCAGCGCTCATGGCACCTATGCCTCCTGCAAGTAGACCTGCTAAAGGTCCAAAAATAAGTGATGCGACGTAAATTATGGTTTCGCCCAAATTGAAGTAGCCGCTTGTGGCAGGTATGTTTATGACGAACATGTAGGTTGCGACGAATACAAGTGCAGCGAAAACAGCTGAAGCTGCTATAACTGGTGCTTTTGATTGTGCTTGTTGTTTTAGCAATGTTTTTCACCAACTCTAGTGTAGCCGCAACTTTTTAGTATAGTTATAACTATACTATTAAACTTGGCGGTTACAGAAGAGACTTCAAATTTTCGATACTTGCTAAGGCTTTTTTGCCTTGCTCTGTTATCCTGAAAAATTTTTTCTTATCTTCTTCGTAGCCTACAATTAGTCCTTTCTCTTCCAACTCGTTGAGATGCTGATAGATGGCTGCGCGAGTCATAATTTTTCCCAGTTGTTTCCAGAGGTCATATCCATAACTAGCTTTTTCATTTAAGGCTCGGAGAATTTTTTCTTTGGTGCTTATCTCTAAGCCTAAACCAGCTGTTTTTTGTTTTTTAGTTAGTGCCTGTAGTACATCTGTAGCTTTTAAGCCACTTCCAGTAATGAGGCAGGTCACGATGTTGTCCTCAGCTACTTTGTTTTGGTCTGCAAGTTTTTTGAGAGCTGCCACTGTTGCTGAGCTAGCAGGTTCTGCAAAAACACCCTCAAGCTTGGCGATCTCAAGTTCTGCAGTAAGAATTTCTGTGTCAGAAACGGTTATCGCGAGTCCTTCGGATTCTTTTATTGCTTTTGCAGCTAGTTCAGCTTGAAGAGGTTCGCCGACTAGAACCGCCAGTGCGCGGGTGGATGGGCTGTAACCATTTTTCCATGTAATTTTGCCTTCAAGTTCGCCAACGATGGGTGCGCATCCTTCGGGTTGAACGCCGACAAGTTTTGGTAAAGTTTTTGTTAATCCCAGTTTTTCAAGTTCTTTAAACCCTTTCCAGAGCGAATAAATCGTGCCTCCGCTTCCCATAGGAACCAAGACCCACTCTGGTACACCTTGTTGCTCATAAATTTCGTAGGCAATTGTCTTTTGGGCTTCAATAGCTAAAGGGTTTAGTTCTGCAGTTGCTTGATACCAGCCTGATTCTTTGGCTAAAAAGTTAGCTTTTCGGATTGACTCATCTACAATATCGCCGAATTCTCTGATGACAGCATCATAAGCAAGCATCTGAGCTAACTTGCCCAAATCAACAATTTTTGGCACAATAATGTGGCAAATTAAGCCCGCCTTAGCTGAGTATGCAGCCAATGACGCTCCCATGTTTCCATTTGTGGCACACACCACTGCTTTATAGTTAGCATCTATCGCGTCAGAAGTTAACAGTGCTGCGGCTCGATCGCGGTATGAATGTGTAGGATTGCGGGTTTCATCCTTCAAATAGAACTCTTTTAGGTCCACTGATTTTGCAAGTCTCTCAGCCTTAAGCAGAGGTGTTCCGCCTTCGCCTAAACTTATGGTGTGCTTGACTGGGGGAAGTAATTGTTTATATCTCCAAAAGTTCAACGGGCCTGAGAATGCTGTTTTGCCCACCTGTGGTAGCGCCGCAAAATATTCCAATATCCCGCCGCATCTTTCACAGTTACTCTTCAATGGGTATGTCGCGAATTGGGAACCGCAGTGAACGCATTGGAGCATGTTTTTCCCAATTCAATTCACTGTGTGGTTAAACCTATAAATAATGGGGTCTTCTGGAAGAGGAGATTTATACAGCAAACATTTTCAGCCTTCCTATTCATAGGGACGTTTATAGGGAGTTGTTTTGCTGGAAAAGTTTATGTTTAACCTCGAAACTCTACTTCCTCGATTTGTTGGCGGACCACCGAGTCCGATGGGATGTGGCCTTTAGGCTGAACCGAAAAACAGCAAACACAAACTACATAAGGTGAAAATAGATGGCATACAAATACATAGCCGAAGAATGGGCGAAACCTGAAAAAAGCTTCGTTGACGAACTCATGCGCCAACGTCTAGTTCAATGGCGCAAAGAGCCAACGGTAAACCGTATAGAAAGACCCACGCGCCTTGATAGTGCAAGAAAACTTGGGTACAAAGCCAAGCAAGGCTTCGTCATTGCACGTGTGAGCGTACGTCGAGGTAACTTGAGGAAGTTGCGTCCAAGATCAGGTCGCAGACCCAAACGTATGGGTGTTAAAAAGTTTAAACCTGCAAAAAGCCTTAAACTCATTGCGGAAGAACGCGCACAACGTAAGTTCCCAAACTTGGAAGTTTTGAACAGTTACTGGGTTGGTGAAGATGGGCGCCACAAGTGGTTCGAGGTAATTCTTGTAGATCCGAATCATCCCGTTATTAAGGCAGACAAAAATCTTAACTGGATAAGCGAAAAACAGCATACAAAACGCGTGAACCGCGGTTTAACTAGCGCAGGCAAAAACGTTAGAGGTTTACACCACAGGGGTATAGGTTCAGAAAAAGCTCGACCAAGTCGCAAATACGGAAACAAAGGAGTGCACCAATGACATGCACCACATAACCCCCATAGTTATAAATCAGACAGGCAGAAAACGCAGAGGCAGAGGATTTAGCCCCAGCGAGCTTAAAGAAGCAGGGCTAAACTCAGCAGATGCTAAGAAGCTTGGCGTTCGTATAGATCGTAAACGTAAAACGGCACATGAAGAAAACATCAAGACCCTCAAAGCGTATGTCGAGAAAGTTAAAAGCTCTTCAAAATCTGACTTTACTGCGGCAGCCAAGAAAAAACCTAAAAACTAAAACCGCCATTAATCAATGTGCGGTGTTCATTTGCCTTCTTCCAACTTTCCCATAGCTTACATGATTATAACTGCTTTTTCGCACGCTACTGAAGACCCTGAAAAAGTCCAGACTGCAATAAAAAACACTTTGCCTGAGGTTTTGACCCAAGATTTAGTGTTTACAAAAAAAGCGGTCACGGGGCACCATGGTAACCCCATAATCTTTTATGAAGCAAAACTTGTAGACAAAAAACTGCTTCCTGTAGCGCTCGAAAAAATTGCCCGACTTCTCAGTCCACTTGATAAAGAACTCCTCAATGATGAACTGAAACTGCACATCGAAAAGCACAACCTTTACCTAAGATTCAGTAAGCAAAGCGCCTACTTAGGTACCTTAAAACTAGCTGCCAATGACCCTATACACTTCAAAATTCACTTCAAAAACAAAACCCCTGCAGAAATTATGGTGCTATGTAGGCAAATAGGGCTGTTGCCATGAAGCGAACTTTTGTAGATTTGCATTTGCGCCCAAACCTTAAAGACTCCGCGGCAATCGTCCGCCTCATAGACAAAACCGCGGCTTTAGATTACCGTCTGGTTTCAGTGCCAACTGATCCGCAAGCTTCATCTGGAGAAATCCAGAAACTGCGCGACATCTGTAAAAACGCAGGGTTAGATTTCGTATCGAGGGTCGATTTGCGCCCCAGATCTCAAAATGAACTGCTGACGTTGTTGCGGAAATGCAGACGTAGATTCGAAATCATTTGTGTCCTTTGTGAAAACAAAGAAGTTGCAAGGCAAGCCGCCAAAGACCGCAGAGTTGACTTGCTAAATTTTCCCCAAACTGATTACCGCAACAGATTTTTTGATGCTGCAGAAGCTGAACTTGCCAGTGGCGGTCTTGCTGCCCTAGAGTTTGATGTTAAACCGTTACTTTTGTTGGAGGGGCCTGCAAGAGTGCGTTTGCTTTCATGCTTAAGACGCGAAGTTCAAGTTGCCCGAGCCTTTCATGTGCCCATTGTAGTTTCCAGCGGTGTTTCTGAGGTTGTACTCTTACGTAAGCCCCGAGAAATGGCTGTTCTGTTTTCCCTTGTCGACTTAGCTGGTGTTTACGGTTTAGACGCTGTTTCCTGCGCCCCTCTGGCTATTGTTAAAAGGAATCGGGAAAAGCTCTGCAGCAAGTTTGTAGCACCAGGTATAAGAGTGGTTAAAAGGGAGATGGATTGTGAAGAGAGTTAAGCGTCGCTATTTAGCTCTGCAGATAGATTCAGCATATGTTCCTAGCCAAAAAGAATTTTTGGATTGTGTTTGGGCTGCAGTCACCAAGTTGTACGGTGAGTTTGGTGCAAGCTTAACCAGTTTAGCTTTGATTGATTATGACGCCGAAGGCAGGCAGGCTGTGCTGCGTGCTAATCTGGCAACGGTGGATCAGGTTAGGGTTGCTGTGGCTTCAATTACTTCGATTGCAGGTAGGGAGGCGGCGGTGCATGTTTTGGTGGCTTCAGGCACAATTAAAGCGTTAAACGCTCGTTTGAAAGAGTTGAATAGTGCGTAAGTTTTGTGTGGTTGCTTTTCGTTTCCATCTGTTTGATTTGTTGTCAAATGTAAATTTTATATGTGTTAAAAGACAATAATGTTTGCGCGAAAGTATTGATGTTGGTTGAACAAACTTACATAAAATATACAGAAACATTTATCAATAATTAGGTTACATGCATATGCATTACATCAAAAAAATAAGCAGTTGAGTCGTTAAAATGAAACTAGAAGACTTTTACTTTAAAATGCCTAAACTCAAAACTGAACCCATCATAGATGATACCACTCTTCGCGATGGCATTCAGATGCCAGGTTTGGCTGTAGGGCCAAAAGACGCAGCGAGAATAGCGCAACTTCTAAGCGAAACCGGCGTAGAGCGACTTGAACTTTTTCATTATCAGGAACCTGACAAGAAAGCTACCAAGCTGATTCACGGTTTAAAGTTAGATTGCAGAATTGCGGGGTGGTGCCGCGCAGTGAAAGAAGACGTAGATAGCGCTATTGATTTGGGTTTTAATGAAGTTGGCATTTCACATCCTGTATCTCACATTCATTTTAACGCTAAATGGCCCGACAAAACTTCTGAACAACTGTTAGCTAAAATGGTTGATGTTGTGGAGTATGCTGCTAAAGATCATGGCTTGCGGGTTTTTGTTCACGGAGAAGACAGCACCAGAGCCGATTGGGAGTTTGAAAAGCAGTGGGTCAACGCCGTTGCAGATGCTGGCGCGGAATGTTACCGCATTTGTGACACTGTAGGTATTGGTTTGTCTGATCCTGCAGCATCAGTGGTTAATGGTATTCCTGCGAAGGTGAAGGCGTTAAAGAACGAAACTCGCATCAAAGCGTTGGAGATTCATGCTCATGACGACTTTGGAAATGCGGTGGAAAACACGATGGCTGCGGTTCGTGCAGCCGATGGGGTGTGGGAAAAAATCTATTTGAGCACAACTTATTTGGGCATTGGTGAGCGAGCTGGAAACGCAGAGACTGAGAAGGTTCTTCTGAATTTGTATCTGCATTATGGCGTCATGAAGTACTTGGGTAAAACGCAGAAGCTCAAAGAGACAGCGGACTTCATTGGCAAGGCAACCGGCTATGTGATTCCGCCTAACAAGGCAATTGTTGGTGATTATGGTTTTTCGCATGAGTCAGGTATCCATGCACATGGTATCATCAATGACCCGTGGACATATGAACCTTATCCGCCAGAATTAGTAGGTAACATCCGACGCTTAACCATTGGCAAACAGTCAGGCAAAGGCGGGATAAAGCACAAAATTATTGAGCTGTCGGGGAAAGCGCCTAGCGATGAGCAACTAGCCAAAGTGGTGGAGCGCGTCAAAGAAATTTATGCAAACGGTAGACGCGCGTCATTAAAGGAGGAGGAATTCAAAAAAATCTTGCGGGCGCTTAACTTGTTGCCTGAAGCTAACGGCAACTGATATTTTGAGCGCTTGCTGTCTTTCCTATTTTTCTTTCTGTTTTATATTTCTTGCTTTGCGTAGGAATCTAGTTATCTGTTGTGTGTAAGTTTTAGCGTGAGTTGTAGAGGTGTAGTGGCTTGCCTTTTTCAACTTGTCCTTATGATCGTGTGTAGTTGTGTTTTATCTTTTTTATGGCTGATTCTTGCTTCATGGTGATGTGTATCAATGAGTTTCGACGATTATCAATAACCTTATATATTTATTGATTGATATCAATCTTGGGTAACAATGAAGGTCACTCTCACTGTAAAAGCTGATGAACTGAAAATCGCCCAACTGCTCTCCAAATTTGCAGAAAAATATCGTATGGCCTACAAGCTAAACCGTCAAGCTGAGGGTTACCTACTTACTGCGGAGTTGAACAGCGAAGACTTTGGTGAACTTATTCGGCGGCTGAACCATCTTAAAGAGGTGCAGTTCAAAATTGAGGAAATCCGCGGCGGTGGTATGCTTGACAAGTTCAACGTCAGTTTGACTCGAACTAATGTGGATGCCTTGATCGGTAAAGAAGGGCTTGCGAAAACCGACATAGACCCCCTAGACGGTGGGGTGGTCAAAGTTAATGGTGAAATTTGGCTTTCGAGGTCTGCTGATGAATGCCTCATTAAGGAAGGCTCCAAGGTGAGGGTGATTCGCATCGAGGGGGTTACCTTAATAGTTGAAGGAGTAAGTGAAAAATAATGTACGAACTGGAATTAATTGCTCTCATAGTGGCCGTTTTTATTGTGATGTTGTTTTCGCTTTCCATCAAAAAAGTTAACCAGTATGAAAAAGGTATCGTGGAAAGATTCAATGCTTACGAGAAAACTGTAGAACCAGGTTTACGTATGATTGTGCCTTTCATAGAGCGCATTTATCGTGTGAATATGCGCGAGCAAGTTATTGATGTGCCCCCTCAGGAAATAATCACCGAAGACAACGTTGTAGTCACCATAGATGCAGTGATCTACTATCAAGTCATTGACCCAAAACGAGCTCTCTATGAAGTTGAAGATTTTGAACTTGCTATTGTGAAGCTCGCTCAGACAACTTTGCGTAACATAGTTGGGGAAATGAGTCTTGATGTATGCTTAACTAGTCGTGAAAAAATAAATGTGGAACTCCGAAGTGTGCTTGACCAAGCTACGGATAAGTGGGGCACTAAAGTTAACCGCATTGAACTGCAACGTATTGACCCTCCTGCTGACATACAGATGGCCATGCATAAGCAAAAAACTGCTGAACAAGAAAGACGTCAACTTAGATTGCTTGCAACTGGCAGAAAAGAGGCTGCTGCTCAAGAAAAAGAGGCTGCTATCCTCAAAGCGCAAGGTGAAAAGCAAGCTGCTATTCTACAGGCTGAGGGTCGCGCTAAAGCTGTTGAACTTGTGGCTGAGGCTGAGGCTAAAGCTGTTAAAGTAGTTTCGGAGGCAGCGAACCAGTACTTCAAAGAGAATGCTCAGCTTAACAAGAAGCTTGATGTAATACGGGATACTTTTAGTCAGCAAACCAAAATTGTAGTTCCCGCTAACTCAGAAATTCTCAACGTAATTGGTCTTGAAGGCGCGACAGTGGTGCCGATAACTAAAGATGCTAAGAGTGCTGAAACAGACTCAAGCAAGTAAGCGGGGGAGCAGCCTTTGGATTTTTTGTTGTTTCCCGCCCTTTTCTCAATCTCCCTTATCCTAATCGTGGTTGTTGTTTCTGCGATTTCCGTGGCGAAAAGTAGTGCTCAAACTCAACAAAGTCGTCGTTACCGCACCTATCGACGGCAAACTTACGTGCCAGGTGAATTCAGTAGTCAAATGGAACTTGATTTGAGGCTGCCTTACCGTAGATTTAGGCAGTTGTACCCAACCAGCAGATTAACCTACGAAGAGTACAAGCAACTGCAAACGCGAAGTGCTTTTAGGCGTTCTCTGAGTTCTCAGCAAAATAAACGTATGGTGAGGTAAAAAAAATCCTTTACCTTTTTTCTCAGTTGTGTGAAAAATTAGAAAGGTTAAATAAATTTAGAGTAGGTACCTTGCTACGCTGACGAGTTTTGGTTTTCGCATCAAAACTTTAGCTAGAATCGATAGTTTGGCACCTCTGGCAAATTCGATAACGTCTTCAGGTTTTAGCGCGTCTACTAAGTCGTTTAAGTCGCTGTCGGAGAGCTTCTCTAAGGTTTCTCTGAGTTTTTCTACCCTCCTTAGATGATTGCCCCTCTCTTCCCACCAAACTTCATTAAACTTGGATAGTGCTCTCTTTGAGACATCATTTTTCTTGAGGCATTCTGCAATGACATTTGCCGCCATCTGACCTGAAATTACGGCTTCTTTTATGCCGCCTCCATGAATCGGATTCACGTGGTTGGCACCTTCGCCACACAGTACAAAACCGTTTGCCACCATATCTCTGACCATGCCGCCGACAGGAACACAACCGGCGTTGACTTCCAGAATTGAACCCTTGCTTATCTCAGGATGCAGCTTCAAAAATTCGTCCAGATAAGCTTTTGGTTTTTTGTCCTGCGGGATAATGCCGAGTCCTACGTTAGCGCGGTGTTCGCCCTTTGGGAAAACCCACACGTATCCCCGTGGTGCAAGAACGCTGGAGAGGTAGATGTGGATGAGGTCAGGCACCGCGTCTACGTTGGTCATTTCGTATTGTATACAGGAGTCGATGAGGTTTACTTTGGAGAAGACGCCTAGCGCTTGATTTCGGAGAGGTGATTCGGCGCCAGTGGCGCATACGATGACTTTGGCTTTGTCTTCAAATTCGTTTCCCAGAAATTCGCCTTTGACTCCTGTGAAGTAGCCTTTATCATCTTTGATTAATTCTGAGATGAAGGTGTTTGCTTGAACCGTAGCGCCTGCTTTGACGGCTTCTTCTGCCATCCACTTGTCGAAAACTTTGCGTTCAAGAACAAATCCGCCTTCAGACAATATTGCATCTAAGTATCGTCCATCTGGTGCGTATAGTCGTGCACCCTTAATTTTCTGGGCGATGCATCGGTCGGGAACTTTGCCGATGAAATTTTGTGATGCTTCACTTATGCCTTCGCCGCAGCGTTTGGGGGCTCCGATTTCAGCACGTTTGTCATAAACTTTGACTGAGAAACCGTTTTCTGCCAACTTTTTTGCGCAGGCAGTTCCTGCTGGTCCTGCTCCAATTACTATTGCATCATTCATTTCTGGTCACCTGTATGGCTGCTACTGGGCAAGCTTTTTCGCACACGCCGCAGAGGGTGCACAGTTTTTTGTCGTAAATTATGTTGTCTTTTAATTCTAAAGCCGCTGTTGGGCAAACGGAAACGCATCCTCCACAGCGGAGGCATCTGTTGTTGTTTATGTTCCAGGTCATGATGCCTCACCTTGATGTTTTTTTGGTGTATTTTATATACTTTGTTTGATAAGTAAACTTATCAGGTGGATTCTTATAAATTAGCAAGTGAGTCAGGCTACACCGAGTGTGAAAACTTTGGGCGCCAAGATCACTCTAAGCGCTGAACTCCGCAAACTTATAGAAGTCCGTTTAGAGCAGACCCTAAAAGGCATAGAAGACACTATGACAAAAATAATCGAGAAGCAGGAACTAAACCCAAAAGCTTTGCAGCAAGAACTCAAAAGCCTAGAAGAAACCTTCAATATCGTGTTTCAAAGGTGGAATTTGGAAATACTTTACACGTTGTTTTTAAAAGGAACTATAGGATTTGGGGAGCTGAAAAAAGTTTTAGGAGTTAACTCTCGTACGTTGAGCGACAAACTTAAAATGTTCACCAAACATGGCTACCTCAAGAGAGACGTCGTGCATGGTCCACCGCTGCGGGTGCGGTACGCTTTGACCGCTAACGGCAAAAACACGGTGCTGCTAGCGTTGCCTCTTCTGTACTACTCAAGTGCAATTGACGTAGCATTAAATCCAAAGCAATCTTAGCTTTGCCGTCTGCTAAGCAAATTGATCTTTGTGGTCTCTTTTACCGTTTCAAAGACCATGCATGTCAAAGTTTTCTCCAAACCCGTGATTAGACGCAACTTGTCAACCACAAATTTTCCAATAGCGTCCACGTTTTCCGCTCGCAACTTGATTAATAAGTCATAGTCGCCTGTTATTATGTGCACTTCTTGAACTTCAGCGAACTTTGCAATTTCTTCAGCTACTGTTCGTTGTGAGATAGGTGCGCCGTCTACTTTGGACCTGTATGAAACCGAGGCTAAAATAAAAGCTGAGGTTCCCATACCCAGTTTTTTGGCAGCTACAATTGCCCTGTACCCTTGGATTAAGCCTTGTTCTTCCATTCGTTTTATTTTTGCAAAAACCGTGGTTATTGGGGTATTAATTTTTTTGGCGATCTGTTTGGCGGTAAGTTGGCTGTCTTCTTGTATCAGCGTGAGTATAGCTACGTCTTTATCGTCAAGTTTAAGTGGCATAATTGTAATTATTACAATTGTTGTCTATAAAAAGATATAGTTTTTAGAATATTTACAGAATTTTTTATAATAAATTTATTAAACAGTGTAGTGTATCCCTTTTGCATAAAATTGAGATGATCCACCTTGAAAACTGTTCAGCAAGCTGTTCCAGTAAGCGAATTGCCAAAGCCGTTAGATCAATTATCTGAAAGTGAAATTGAGCGGAAAGCCTGTATAGGCAAAGTTATGACTTACACACTCAGAAACCTTACAAGTAAATTCGTGGCGAACGGTTTTCAGTGGTTGCTACCTGTTGCCCTATCACAGTCAACCGACCCCTTGTGGCCTGACCCTGGCGCCTCCATAGAAAAACGCATTGAAATTGACATCTACGGGCATCAGGTACGCACAACTGCTAGTATGATTATCCATAAACTGATCGCTTCTTCTATTGTTTATCCCAAATTATTCATTTTGTCTCCTAACATCCGCATTGAAAAAGTGGAGCGTGCAAAAACAGGTAAGCACATCTACGAATTCACCCAGCTTGACTTCGAAGTTCGTGATGCTGCATCTAAGGACATATTCATGCTAGTGGAAGACGCCCTAATTGACTTAGTTGCATGTCTCAAACGCGACATGAAAACAGAGTTAACTGCCCTCTGTAGATGTGATGCGTTGCAGGTTCCAAAGAAAGGCTTTAAAATCTATGATAAAGACGATCTTGAAGCTGAATACGGTGCAGGTTGGGAAGCTGAACTTGCGGTGGTCATAAAAGACCCCGTATGGGTGACTAACATACCTCGAGAATTTTACGACTTCGAAGACTTCAGCACAGGCAGATGGGACAACTATGACCTGTTTCTACCACAGTTTGGTGAAGTGTTGTCGGGTGCTAAGCGCGAATGGGAATATGGCAAAATCCTCAAGAAAATAGAGCGTGATGGTGTCCGCAAAGAAAACTATTCTCTGCTAATCAAGTTGGCAAAAGAAGGAAAAATCAAGCCTTCTGCAGGTGCAGGTATAGGTATTGAACGCCTTGTAGGTTGGATAGCAGGCGTAAAGCACATTGCAGAAACACAGCCTTTCCCGCGAGTGCCCGGTACAGTGCATCAGCTCTAACAGAGGTGCGAAGATAATGAATCCATATATAGAAGCTCTGCAACCTAAACTAAGCCCCCAAGACTTAAAAAAGTTAAACGCTATAGACAACCCTATTGTTCACGAATTTATAGCTAAAGCCAGTGATCTTTGTCAGCCAGACAAACTTTTCATATGTAGTGATGCTCCAGAAGACATAGCGTATGTAAGGCAGCAAGCCATAGCTACAGGTGAAGAGCGCGCCATCCTTTCTCTGGAGGGTCATACTGTGCATTTTGACGGCGTAAACGATCAAGGTCGAGACAGGGCTGCCACAAAATATTTGGTTCCGCGTGGTATAACTCTAAGCAAGGCTCTTAATCAGATTGACCGCCAAGAAGGTTTGGCTGAAGTTAAGGGTTTGCTTCGAGACTCGATGATAGGTCGCACTATGATTGTGCGTTTCATTTCTTTAGGTCCCCCTGACTCGGTGTTTACAATACTTGGTCTGCAATGTACCGACTCGTGGTACGTGGCTCACTGTGAGGATTTGCTTTACAGGCCAGGCTACGCTCAATTCGTAAAGGCTGGGCCTAAAAGTGATTTCTTGCGTGTTTTGCACTCGGCTGGCAGGCTAAACGAAGACATGGTTAGCGTGGACTATGACAAAAAACGCATCTACATCGATAACATGGACAACACAATTTACAGTGTGAATACGCAGTATGCTGGTAACTCTGTGGGTTTCAAAAAGCTTGCGTTTCGTCTTTCTATCCGCAAAGCAAACAGTGAGGGTTGGCTTTCTGAGCACATGCTTCTCATGGGTGTGTATGGTCCGAATAAGCGCAAAACCTACTTTGCTGGTGCTTTTCCTAGTGCTTGTGGGAAAACATCTACGGCGATGCTTCCAGGAGAAACTATTATTGGCGATGATATAGCTTACATACGTGACATTGATTCTGTTGCTCGTGCAGTCAATGTGGAGTCAGGAATTTTCGGGATAATCCAAGATGTTAACCCTAAAGATGACCAGTTGATTTACAAAGTGCTCACTAGTCCGGGGGAAATTATATTCTCTAATGTGCTCGTCAAGGATGGCAAACCTTACTGGCTTGGTATGGGGCAAGAACTTCCCAAGGAGGGCACAAACTTTTCTGGTGCTTGGTTTGAGGGCAAAAAAGATGAAGAAGGCAACGAAATTCCTCCTGCACATAAAAACGCCCGCTATGCTGTCTCCCTCAGAGCGCTTGAGAATTGTGATTCTGAACTGGACAATCCTGTTGGTGTCGAATTGGGTGGTATCATGTATGGTGGTCGGGATGCCAAGGCGTATGTGCCTGTGCAGCAGAGTTTTGATTGGTGCCACGGCATCATAGCTTATGGTGCCTCATTGGAAACTGAGACAACATTTGCCACTTTGGGTAAAGAGGGTGTGCCTGAAATAAACATGATGAGCATTCAGGACTTTATTTCTATCCCGTTGGGGCAGAACATTCGTAACAATTTGGAGTTTGGCAAAAAACTTAAGAAGGCACCTGTAATTTTTGGTGTTAACTATTTCTTACGTGACCTAAACAATGGTAAATACTTGAACTCGCCGCAGGATAAGCATGTGTGGATTAAATGGATGGAGCTGCGTGTACACAAGGAGGCTGAGGCGATTAAATCGCCTACGGGTTATTTGCCAAAATACGATGATTTGCGCAGACTTTTCAAACAAGTGCTAAACAAAGACTATTCAAGAGAGGATTATGTCAAACAATTCACTATTCGTGTACCTGAAAACTTGGCAAAAATTGAACGTGTCCAGCGGTTTTACCAAGAAAACGTTTCAGATACGCCTCTGGAGCTTTTTGGCATTTTGTATTTGCAACGTGAGCGTTTGATCAAAGCCAAAGCGAGTTTTGGAGACTACATTTCACCTGAAAAATTTGAGAGTTAAACAGGAACGTCTCTTCCCTTTTTCTTTTTCCCAGAAGTTTTAGGGGCAGTTCTTAAATCGCCGTTTTTACTGATTTCACATTCATAATTGTTAATTATATTCAGGAAGTAAATCCCCTGTGGTGGTCAGGAAAAAAGCTCAAAAAGGTGAACGCGGTATGTTGAAAAAAGAGTTCAAGAAAGGGCGTAGCCAGAGTATCTGCACAGTAGACCTTACACAGATTGAAGGCGATGGCTCTTTTTTATGCCCAACATGTGGTGCATTGATATCTCCTGAAGACGAAACAGAAGAAACCTACACAATTGTGGAAACCAAGGTTGCCAACGATGAGCTGCTGGAGCTTGTGCTTTCCTGTTGCAGTTGTGGAACCACGGTGAGAGTCACCGGGTTCCAGCAGAGTGTGGGTTTGGTCGGCGAATAACAAGCATGGGTGCACGCCTGTAAGTCCTGCTGTTTTTTGAACCTCTGTTTCTTGTTAGTGAATGATTTGTCTATTATTTTATTTACGTGCTTGGTTAAGTTGGCTTTTGGTTTAATTGCCCTTTCAGAATTTTCTGTAATTTACTGTTCTAAAATTTAGAACAGCCGCTGTTCTTTAGGTGGAACACTGCTGTTCTGCCATTAGAATGTTTTCTTTTTGGTTTCCTTCTGGAGATAACTTTTTCTTTTATTGACAAGATGGTGTTGTTTGAGTTTTTCCCTTTATTTTATATAGGTTGAACTCGCTGTTAACTATTACTTGAGTTGAGCATTTAGAGCCCAGGGCACGGTGGTGTTTAAAGCTGTCACATTCACCCGATGAAAAGCTGGAAGGAACTACCTTCACAGTATACACTTACGTTGTCAAGCAAGGCAGACCTGTGGGGACCCGTGATGTGATGCGTGGTGCAAAACTCAGTAGTCCAAGCGTGGCTTACAGACATCTACAGAAACTTGAGGCCATGGGGTTGCTGCAGAAAAACGAGTATGGCGAGTACATCGTGAAAGAGAAGGCAACAATCCGTGGTTACCTCTGGATTGGCAAGCGCTTGATCCCTCGGATGATGTTTTATTCGTTCATTTTCATGGGTGTTCTCGCTTTGGAACTCGCGGTTTTAGCTATTCATTTTTCAGTTGAAGACTACAAGTTCAAAGTGTTCTTTTTACTTTTAACACTCATTACCGTAGCAGCTATGATACTGTTTTTTGTGGAGGGAATCATGTTGCAGGTTAGATCCAAGGGGGGCAGTTCGACAAATGATGGAGCGCAGACGTTATCGTAGCGGTGTTCAGTTGGTTTTTTGATTTTTATTTAGTTGCTTTTTAGGTAGAACATGTGCGTTGTGGGTTTGGGGTTAATTTATATATGAGATTAAAGCGATTAACTTCGAGGAAGCGTGCTTAAGGTTGCCTGTCCTTTGCGGGGATAATTGCTTCGGCTGTAACTTGGTGCGCCTACCTCTCGGAGGCTCGTTATCTTGGTGATGGAGAAAAAGGTTAGCAGTCGACGAAAAACTTTTGTGGCTAGGGAAGACCTCATGAATGCCTTAAGCGATATTGCCAAGCAGCGGGGTCACAGTTTGTATGAGACTGTCAACGAGCTTTTCGAACTGGCTGTAACTGCCCAGAATATGGGTTTAAACCTGAAACGTATAGTTGATGAAAGGAAACTCACTGAAATAGCTAGAAAAAGAGGCTTCATACTTGCTTTAGAGACATTATGGTATGAGATGGCCGATATTGCGTTTGAACAGAGGAAGCGTCAAGCTCTAAAAAGCTGGTTTGAGGCAGGTGCATGGTTTGCTAAGTGCTACATCACAAGCGCTGTTGCTGACCCTCTTTTGGCGTTCAAAGCAGATTTGGAGTTTTTCACTTGGAATGCTCCAGAATTAACCGTGGAAAAAAAAGGCTCTACAATTTCGGTGCGTGTTCTAAGTCCCCGTTTCACGGACTCCTACACTTACTTGTTTGCTTCTTTTCTGGAGGGGGCATTACAGGTGTTCGGTTACACCTTGACTTCCTCTGATATAAAGAAGGGTTCTATTAGACTGCAGGGTGTTCGGAGCGAGGCTGCATGAGTAAACCTGAAAAGAGCACCGCTAAGCGGTTGATTTCTGTTCGCGAGGACTTGCTGGAGGATGTCTATCGTGCTTCAGTAAAAGAGGATACCACAGTAACAAAGTTTGTTGAAGATGCAATAAAATATGCTCTTAAACTTAGCAATCTCGGTCTCAAATCTTCATGTTTAACCGAGCTCTGCGACGTAATGCAAACTTATCGCACTCTAGGCGGCGTTTTTGTTCCAAAAGATGTGCTCCACTTCCTTAGTAGCCAAGCCTGTGGAGAAGCGACGGAGCCTCTGCAGGCTCGCTGGTACGATGCAGGTTTGTGGTATGGTAAATTTCTCAAGGAAAAATTTTCTGACCCTGTCCAAGCTTTTAAAAGTTTTCTGGAAGTTACCCGCTGGGATTTGAATGAAGTTGACTTAATTATGGATCGCCAGGGCGATTTGGTAAAGTTAAGGTTTATCTCCACTATTCTTTCAAATGAAGAAACCCAGTTTTTACTCAAATTTGTTGAGGGCGTAATGACCAGTTTGGGCTACCGTATAGCAAATTGTGACTCTCTGCGGGGGATTGCGGCGGTAGAATTCAAAAAGTGAGTTCCACCGCAAATTATCTTTTCACGTCTTTGGAATATGTTTAGTATGTATATACGTATATATTTAGTGTGCTAAAAAATGTGTACAACTGCAGGTTGCAGCTAGCGGTTGTCTACAAAAGTATTAAATAGCAGTTTTGGAGTAAACGCTATCAGAAAATTAAAAAGGAGAAAAAAATTAATGCAAAAAACTAATGCAAAAATCTTAATAGCTTTACTGTTGACAGCTTTAGCTTTGCCTCTTATACCGATGGCTTCTGCATCCACAGGTTTCATCTACATCAACCCTGCTGTCGTTCCCCCACTTCCAGCCCTTCCAGCTGCAAGTACTCCAGGCCAGCAGATTCCCGCTGGCGGCAACGTTAGCTTATACGTTGGTGGCGTAACTTGGTCAGGCGGTCAGATATACCTGATTTTGAGTAGCGATGGTTTCTCTCAGGTGTCTTCTGGGGACATGGCATACAGTGCAACCTTCAATCTTGCAAACATAACGCAAAACTCAACTAGTACTTATACCGACGCCAATGGCGTTTGGACGGTCGGCTACAACTGGATCAACGGTTCCATACCCTTCAACATTGCTGGCGGCAACTACTTCATAAAAGCTTTTGACGGAACAGCCGCGCAACTTGCCGTAACAGACACCTACATAACCGTTACTGCTGCGTTCCGAGTTGAACCCACATCAGGCGCTCCAGGAACATCAATCACTCTGAGAGGTAACGCTTTCCCAGCCAATGCCCTAGTCAACTTGACATACACTAGTCCTCTGTTAACAGGTGTTTTTACAGTACAGAATTTGACACAAAGTAACGCGTTAGGCGCCTTCACCCTCACAATAGCTGCACCTGACCTTAAAAAAGCTGGCGCCGCGGGCGCAAATGCACTGGCTAACGGAGCCATTGTTTTCAGTGCGCAGGTTAATGCCACCGGGACTTTATACAACGCAACTTACACCGAATACTTTAGAGGTTTGCTACAGGTAAAAACTTCTTTCCCGGGTAGCGGCAACGTATACGGGAACAACACCGACCTTACCTCAGCAGTGACGGTTAACGTAGGCGACTCGCTTAGACTTGCAGGCAACTGGTTCTATGCCAATGGCGCTTTGACCTTCCTTTGGGATAACTCTGTAGTTATAACTCCCAGTGCAGGTGTTACAACCAACGGTACAGGCTTCTTCAACACAACCGTAACAATACCCCCAACGGGTATGGGTGCTCATAACGTTACAATAATAGATGCAAACGGCCAAGTCTTCCAAGTTATGATAACGGTTAATCCCAAATTGACATTAGCTCCAACGAAGGGACCTGTAGGTTCAACAGTAACTGCGACTGGTAGAGGTTTCCCTGCACCATCAGGAACAAACGTAGTTAACGCATCACTGTCATGGCCAGGAATCACAAACTATATAGCCTCAGCGTTTGTTGACTCAAGCGGATCCTTTACCGTAACGTTCGTGGTTCCACAGTCAGCAGGCGGCACATTCACAGTCTCAGGTTTTGCTAATGATACAGGGTCTTTCGTTCTGAGAGCAACCGCCTCATTTACTGTTACGCCGTCCTTCTACGTGACACCCGACACCTTCAGCAACAGCGGCTCCCTAATAGTCCTCGCATGGGGCACAGGCTTTAACCCCAACTATTACTACAGCGTCAACCTCGACAACCAATATCTAGCTTTCGACGCCATAAGCATGCTGTATTACCCATCAGTTATCAGATGCAACAGTACCGGCTACTTATCCTTCGAGTTCGTCGGCACAGGCTTCAGACCAGGACAACATGTGGTTTCACTATACGCCAATGACACATCAACAGTTGCAGCATGGGCAACCTTCAACGTCACAACCACAAACGACTCAATCGGCGACATGCTGACAAACATGAACGACACCATAGTGAACACAAACACTAACGTGGCAACCGTGAAGACTGATGTTGCTTCCATAAAGGCAACTGTCACCTCAATTCAAGGCAGCGTTGCCACCGTACAAACCACCCTTGGTACAGTAAGCACAACAACATCATCAATCAACGCGCAAATCACCTCCATATCAAACGGCATAGCCAACGTACAAACCAGCTTAGGCTCAGTACAAACAAAACTCAGCAACATTGACCCAGTCATCGGCCTCATCGCAGGCGACACAGCAGCAATCCAGACAACCCTTGGAACAATAACCACCTCAATCGCAGCAATCAACCCAGTACTAACCAGCATCGAAGACGGCATCGCCACAGTCAAAACCGACATCGGCACAATACAAGGAACAGTAACCACAATAAAAGACGGCGTCGCCACCATACAGACAAACCTCGGCACCCTATCAGTCAACGTAGGCGCACTACAAACTGATGTTACCACAGCCAAAGACAACACCGCAGGTCTATCAACCCTCATATACGTCGCAATAGTGCTCGCATTGATAGCCGCAATAGCCGCAATCGCATCAATCTTTTTGATGCGACAAAAAATAGCCAGCTAAAAACCACAAATCCGAGAGACATAAACCTCTCCCCCTTCTTTTCTTTGTCTTCTTAATAAACCCCCCTCACAAACTTGCGAACTTGTTAACCACTACTTTTAACAAAAACGCTCTAAAATTAACATATCCAAAATTTGTTTGGGCACAAAATTAACGCAAAAACCACAAAAACATTATTTATCAAACCCCCCACTTAAAACCTACAAATAGGAACAAAAGGTGAAAACATCTTGAAAAACATCAAAATCTCCCTCACAGAAGAACGAGACGAAGACTCATGGTTCGACCTCAGCCTCCGACAACTCCGCGCAGGAGAAGTCCGCTTCTACAAAGCCGACGACCTCCAAACAGGCAAATGGCTCTTCAAAGTCTGCGTAGACACAGAAAACCACAAAACCATGGTCAAAGCCATCAAATGCCCCCCAGGCAAACTTTTCAGCCAACTCGAAGGCGCCACCATGCTTTTCCAGCAAAGCCTCCACCCTGACCTGTACTACGACATAATCTCGCTGACCAGAGTTGACCAAGAAGGCCGCGTTCGCCGCGAAGTCGTCAAAACACAAGAAGAAATCCCAGCAGTCATACGCGAATACTTTGAAGTAAAAGAATATGCCGAAGCCACAGGCAAAAAACTCCCAGGCAGCCAACTCGTAACCTTAACCAAAAAAGACGACGAAAAAGCCATGATAACCCTATTCATAATCGAACGCGCCTGGACCTTACCACCTGAAGAACGCCAAAAAAGCCTCGACCTAGTGGCACTAATCAAAAAACTACAGAAAACCAGCATAACCGAAATGAGCCACATAGCAGCCGAACAGTACAACATCGACCGAACCACACTGGAATCCATGCTGTCTAAACTCGAAGAAAAAGGAAAAATAAAACGCCTCGACGAAAACTTCGTCGCCATAATTTAACGTTGCCTAAAGAGCTCCCCAATAACATCTTCAGGTTTAAAAGCCTCTTTTGTTCGCACAGACGCCTCTTCAACATAAAGCTGAACCGCCCGATCCAATACATCCTTGCTCACAGGAATATAGTCTAAATCATAATTAAAGTAGCTAAGAAGCGAGGCAGCACACGCAAATTTAACAATGTTGTTTTCTAGTCTTGCTGAAAACTGCATTCCACCGGGAATATGCTTAAGGATGGCGGCACGAGCTTTCCCAATGGCGTCATACAACTCCGACGTGATCATCACAGGCTTTTTAGGAAAGCGCCCCACAACCAGCGGATGACCAGTTTCTATAGCGTAAACCAGCGTCACGTGATCTCGGATTTGACTGGCGCCTTTATCCACGCTGACCTCGCCCAACGCAAGACGCATTTGACTTTGAGCAATCTCCACAAACCGCTCTTTAGTTAAACGATGAAGCCTACAAATCATGCGGTCTTCGATAGCATTAAAGTTGGGGTCGCCGATGGTGACAGCATAACCCTTACCCATAACCGCCGTGTTATAGTTTACACTAAAGAAGGAGTCAAAACGGTAAGGTCCAATTACTTCACGGTGAAGCTCATATTTTATTTCGCCCCTCTCCATGGCAATTTTGAGAACATCAACCATACCAGAATAACGGAACCAGTCATTAAATTCAGGCACAATAAAATTGAAGGTTTTGCCCACATACACTTGCCCAATACGAATAAAACGGGCAGGCGAGATGCCCCCGCAATACCTATTTCTGCCAGGCACACCATGGGGCTGCATTTTCACACTCGGATTTCCCAAAATAAGATCCCTCGTAGAGAAACTTTTACCCGTACCTGGTTCACCAAAGAGCGCAAAGGACCAACCTGTTTTCATACCCGTTTTACCTTGAGGGTTAACAATCTCTACATCTGCGATGCTGTACTGCTGCATAATGCTCAGAAAACTGTCAAAGTACAATGTCTGACCAAACAACTCCTGCAGATATTGACTCAGGTAGGCAGCCGAGAAGGTTTTCCCGAATTTTATGGTTTGATCCAACCTGTGCTTTAACAGGTCGTTGAGGTAGACATCAAGTTCATTCTGCATCTGCTGAACGCGCACCCGCTCATCTGCTAAAGGATCAACTTCCTCTTCAACCTGCTTTTGACCTGAACCTGTAGAAGTAGTGGCGCCCGCTGCCGCAGTTACAGTTAGAGCTTTCCGTTCAAAATTTGGCAACCCCAATTCCTCTCTGATCATAGGCAACGTTTCTTCGAGCACTTTCCATTCGCGGTACTCCTCCCCTACATACGTGGGCACCACAACTTTAAGTTGTTCAAGTTTTTCCAAAATCGGGTAAGAATCAATTTTCTGATTTGACACAGCTTGCTGCTCTTTCTCTCCAAAGTTACCGCCTGCCTGCGCCATGACCTTGAGAACACTGACGACGTCTTTACCGTATTTCTTCTCAGTTTCCGCAATACCCGCACGGATTTTTTCAGCGACACCCTTTAACTTCAAAGTCGAATCTTCATAAGTATAGTGCTTACCTCGAAAAACCGCCCATGTTCGAGGTGGATGCTTTTTAATGGCTTCTTCAAGTTGCTTTTCACTCAACGTCTGTGCCAGCTCTAGGGCAGCCTCGTCAACATCAATTTCCCACGCATTTACAAATTGGTCAAAGTAAGGATTATTCTGCTCTTTTCCAATAATAAAGATGTCAGTTTCAGCGTAGATTCTCTTGAGGAGAAGCTTCTTTTCTATGATTCTGTCGTCTACACTCATGCTCCTCCCCCGCTGACACGCCTACACATCTCTTTTGCTTCTTCTGTTGTCATTAGGTTGTATTTGACGAGTTCATCTAACCCTTCGTTTAAAATTTCTGGAAACTCATCAGTATCTATGAGGTTGTTGTTTCGACATAACGTATTGATTTTGCTTCTAAATTCCCCATCTGACTGAATCCTTTCAGTTAGGTTCGTGGTTAACACGTCATGAAGACGTTTGGAGATTGGCCGCGAAAGAATTTTCATTTTTGGATCCGAGTTAAAAGTGATAATTTTACGTAGACCATCAAGCACCCCCAACTCTTCTGATATGGCCATTGGCGAAAACAGGCTAAATCTTTCCTCTTTATCTTTCATATACTTCACCAAGTAAACCGGCAAAAGCACCAAACCTGGACTCTCAAGCTCGTCTAGCTTGTAACCTACTTCGACTTGTTGCCTCAGCACATTAATACTGTGCTTCAACTCATCAATTATGTTATCCAGTCTGGTTGCTGCTGCCGCAGTCTGCTTTATGATTTCTTCGATCCTTTTTTGTTTGGCGTTTATTCTTGCTTGATGGGCAGTAACAATTTGAGCGATTTTTGCTTCTTCTTGGGCGATAGTTTTTCGGTACTCTTCTTCGACATTTTTAATGCTCTGATCCGCTTCTTTCTTAATTTTGTCTACAGCATCTTTAAGAGATCCAACTTCCCGTTTAATGCCGTTAATTTCGCGTTCACATTTTTCAACTTCGTAAGTTCCCAAAGATGGTTTTGAAGTTTTTTTCTCCTTTAATTTCTCTCTTTTTTTCTCGGCAATTTCTTTCCGCTTTTCCACATTTTCCAGTTTATGCATGTATTGATACAGTTTCTTCTCCAAAGCCATCACTTTTTTGTCAGTGCTACTCTGAATTCTGGCGAGGGCAAGGTCGCGTTTATGAGTCAATTTTTTGATTTTTTTGTCCACCCCCGGTTTTATAGCTGCAACTTCTTTTTCGCATTTTTCCTTTAACCGCTCAATTTCTACGTTTGCCGCATTTTTGTGGAACGTTGCTTCCTCTTTGAGAACGCTCAAGGCGTATTCGACACCTTCGGCGTCAGCCTGAATTGTTCTTAGGCAGTTGATGACATTTTTACCTGTTTTGACGGCTGCGTCTTCGTCAACTTCCATGGGGACCAACGCCTTGGACAGATTTACATCGGTTAACGTTTGTCCTCTTTTGAAGTAGTCCACCAAGAGAGCAAGCAAGTCTCTATCAGCAATAAGGGATTTAAATTCAAGAGATACAGAAGATACAAACTTATCGATTTTCATTGTTTGCTCTTCCAAAGTATGCATGAACTCATCGGGATTTACCGAGTTTCTCTTCAACTCCTCAATGAAATGTCCTGTTTTTGTGGGTTCCTTGAAGCTAAACTTGTAAGTCATAACGCCCAACCCGTCAAGAATGAGGCTATGCTTTTCCAAGGGAACCACCCACAGGGGATAGTAGAGTTTTGCAAGAAACACCAGCTTTTCAGGTACATCCCGCAACAAACTAGTTTTTTTCCGTTGCATCTCAGCCATACATGCCATATACGCAACTTCGGCAGGATAAGTTAGACTTTCCTTTTCCGTTTGAACTTTAGTTATGAAGGGAAGAGTAATGTTTCTACTGCTCATTTTTGTTTGTCCCGCCTCAAAAACTTGAAGCTAATTAACTCATTCTGCAGCTGGCGCCCTCTGAAACCTTCCTGTGACGGTTGTAGCGAAAGTGGTTTCAAAGTACGATCCATGACTATTAGAGTATCTGTTTTGTTTTTATTCTTTTAGCTACCCCTATGAAAACTGTTTTTGAGCGATATCAATGTGACAGCTTTGTCAGACGAAAAAACAGCGGCAAAGAAACCAGTTAAACAATATACATTACAAAGTACAAATAAAAGCAAAAACCATTTACCTCACCAACCCCAACCTAAACAAAAAACAGTGAGACAAGACAATTATGCTGAAAACACAATTCTTCGAAGTCGGTAGACTCGCAACTAACTGCTACATAATTCACTGCACAGAAACTAAAGAGGCAATCATTATAGACCCGGGATTCGACACACCCCGAGAAGCAGAAGCAATATTCACCTATATCAACTGGCAAGGACTCAAACCAAGACTCCTCATCAACACCCATGGACACCCAGACCACACCAACGGCAACGTCACCATCAAACAAACCTACAATATACCCATAGCAATACACAGCGCAGACGCCCACATGCTCGGCACAACAGGAAAACCTACCGCCTACTACTTCGGTTATAGCACTACTTCCCCACCCGCAGACAAACTCATAAAAGAAAACGATATAATCCAAATCGGAAAACAAAACCTCAAAGTCATCCACACCCCAGGTCACACCAATGGTGGCATCGCACTCAAAGGCAAAATGCAAGCCTACACAGGAGACACCCTGTTTGCAGGCTCAATTGGACGCACAGACTTCCCAGAAAGCAACCCCCACCTCATGCAGCAGACCCTAAAGAAACTCCAAACCTTGCCCGATAGCATACTCATCTATCCAGGTCATGGTCCACCCACCACCATGCGTCAGGAAAAGCAAACCAACCCATTCCTTACAACCCTTTAAACACAAAAACCTCTCACATGTAGTCAAGTTCAACACTTCTCCAGTACGACATCGCAAGACATAATATTTAATAAAATGGCGAAGTCACCCTAAAACAAGAGCGCACTTCGCCATGTCTAAATCAACCCAGAAGCATCCCTCCCATAAACAGAACTTATCATTCCTCAAAAACCTCCAACTTACTTTACCCTTCAAGAAGAAGGGTAAGGAGGAAACTCTCCCTCCTCCAGTTTCCAAACCTATTCTACGAGGGCTCAAAATTGTAGAGCGCTATCCACTCTGTGAACCCTTTTCACATGTGGTCATTGTCCAAAACCCCAAAACAGGCGAACACAAATACATCCTCGATGAACTACAACTTGACCTACTGGAAAAAGACGTTTACCACCGAATCTTAGAAATACTTCTCGCCGAAATAGACTCCCC
Organism: uncultured Candidatus Bathyarchaeia archaeon; assembly: GCA_964582085.1. Classification (GTDB taxonomy): domain Archaea; phylum Thermoproteota; class Bathyarchaeia; order Bathyarchaeales; family Bathycorpusculaceae; genus JADGNF01. Next base: position 83,644 of record CAZOPV010000007.1, read on the forward strand.
AAAAGAAGAAATTGGGGACCCACACAAATTTTTCGCCGAAGCAGCCAAACGAATAGTAAGCAAATATCGCATAAGCCTAGGCTGGCTCCCAGACGTATCATGGTCTAAAATTCTCTACCACGCAGAACGTGACCTGGTAGGCTTTGGAAAAATCGACCCTTTCATGCGCGACCCCAACATCGAGGACATCAGCTGCGACGGCGTAAACAAACCAGTATACATTTGGCACCGCAACTACGAAAGCATAGAAACCAACCTCAAATTTGAAAGCGACGAAGCCCTCGACAACTTAGTGGTTAAACTCGTTCACATGTCAGGCAAACATGTCAGCAGCGCCTTTCCCATCGTAGACGCTTCGCTACCAGGAAAACACCGTTTAGCCGTGGCTTACAGACGCGAAATTACACCTTTTGGAACAGCTTTTACCATAAGAAAATTCCGCGAAGACCCTTACTCAATAATTGATCTAATCAACATCGGCACCTTATCCGAAGAGATGGCAGCCTACTTGTGGATCTGCCTCGAAAACCGCGCATCCGTCATGGTTTTAGGTGGAACAGCCGCAGGCAAAACCACCGCCCTCAACGCTCTTGCATGCCTCGTCAAACCTGGCAGTAAAATTATGACAATCGAAGAAACAGCGGAACTTAACTTATCTCATGAAAACTGGGTTTCCCTCATTGCCCGACAAAGCTACGGCCTAGGCGGAAGCACCGTCGGCGAGGTCTCTCTTTTTGACCTAGTGAAAACCTGTATGAGACATAGACCCGACCTTCTTATTGTTGGCGAGGTTCGAGGTCAAGAAGCATATGTTCTTTTTCAAGCTTTAGCAACGGGACACGGCGGCATGTGTACAATGCACGCAGAAAATCTTGACTCTGCAGTGAAACGTTTAACACAGAAACCCATGGAAATATCCCCCGCCTACATCCCTCTTATGAACATTGTTTTATCAGTGCAGAGAGTTCACCTTGTAAGGAGTGGTGAAAAGAAAGCTTTCCGACGTGTACTCTCAGTTAACGAAATTGTTGACTACGAAAAATATGCTACCACTTTCAAATGGGAACCTGCGAAAGACGCCCATCTAAATTCTTTGGGAAACAGCGTACAGATAAAATCAGTAGCTGAGAGACTCGGTATAACTCCGCAAGACGTACTCAACGAGATGGATCGCCGCAGAGACGTCTTACGCTGGATGAAAATAAAAAACATCCGAAGTTACAGAGACGTAGCCACAATAATTGCAGAATACTACACAAGGCCCAAACAATTCTACGAGAAAATCATGACTGGAGAGGAGGTAACCACAGTTGCCGCTACTAGAAACTCTTGAAGCAATCTCTTTCCGCCTCTTCGGTCGCGTAGCTCCCGTTTTCCTAAAACGCGTTTACCAATTCAAACGTCCCCTAGAGAAAGGTTTAGTCAAAATCTATCCCGCCACCTACGTCTCCTTAATGCTCTTTATAGTGACGCTAACTGTCCCTGTTTCAATAATAGCCGCGGCAACGGCGTTAGTTTACAATTTTCTGCCTTTGATTATGTTGGTGCCTTTACCACTATTTGTTATGCTTGGTTTTATCGCCTTGCCTCTGTCTAAAGCCAGCGACAGAGCCTCCAACCTTGAACGAGAAATGCCTTTCGCTGCAGCATATATCAGTGTTATGGCTTCAGGAGGTATTGCACCCTACGCTAGCTTCAAACGACTTGCTGAAGTTGATCTTATGCCTGCTATGCGCGGCGAAGCCCGAGAGGTAATGAAAGACGTGGAAATTTTCGGCGTAGACCCTCTTACAGCTCTCGAGGAAGCCGCGAAAAAATCTCCACTAGATATATTCAAAGACTTTCTGGGCGGTTACGTTTCAACAGTTATTATCGGTGGTGACATTGGGCATTTTTTAGAACGCAAAGCTGAAGACATATTCAAAACACGTGCTCTGCGCGTTAAAGCAGCCGCAGAACGCCTCGGTATGTTACTAGAAACATTCATAATCGTCATGGTTATGATGTCGCTGTGCTTCTACATCCTCTTTGCAGTAGACAACATCAACGGTGGTAACGGTACGTCAATGTACACAGGCATCATTATGTACACCTACCTTTTCACCCCCATGCTTTCTATGTTATTTGTTTACTTGGCACATAACATGCAACCAAAAACGCCCCTCGTAGAGATGCGACCCTACAAAGTCTTCGGTGTCTGCAGCATATTCGCCATTGTCATATTCTTGTTGATGACAAACTTCATGGGTACAATTCCACTCCCCCTTTTCAGTGTGCTCCCAGAAATGGGCATTGACCTGCCTGCGGCAGTCGCAATTTCACTGTTCGTTGCCACCGCGCCTGCAGCCGTTGTTCACATCCGCTTGTCTAAACAAAAAAACAGTATGGAACAGGGTGTAACCAGCTTTCTAAGAGACCTAACTGAAATCAGGAAAACAGGTCTATCACCAGAAAAGTGCATCGAGAGCCTTTCAAACCGTGACTACGGATCCTTTAGCAAAGAGCTTCGCAAACTCAGTTCCGAAATTTCTTGGGGTATACCCATAAAAAAAGTGATGATGGATTTCCTAAAACGAACCCGCACTTGGATGGTGCAGATAGTCATGTTTCTGCTAGTGGAAACAATTGATGTTGGCGGAGGCACCATAGCCATGATTGAATCGCTTGCCCGCTTCAATAATCTCACGCAAGAGGTGGAAAAAGAAAAGAAAATGTCAGTCCGCCCCTACGTCATGATGCCCTACTTGGCGTCTATTCTCCTTGTAGCAACCACAATTATGATGATCAGTTTCACCACAGGCTTTGGGGCAAGCACCTTAAGCACCGCAACACCAAAAGACACAAGCACTCTAACCACGATATTCATAACTTCAGTAATTTTCCACAGCTATCTCATCGGCATAGTCGCCGGAAAAATAAGTGATGAATCCATATCCGCAGGTTTCAAGCATGCAGCAATACTTGTAATAGTTGCCTTGGTAGCGGCTAAAATTATTCCACAATTCGTAAAGTTCTAAGAGGCAGGTAGAGAACACGAAAACACGTCTACACAAATCAAGGATGTTACGAGTTAATAACCGAGCAGTCAGCCCAGCAATTTCCACAATCACTCTAACAGCCGCTGTCGTTGTTATGGTTCTCGTGGCGATGCTTTACACTAACAGATTTTTGGATTCACGCATGGCAGAAAACGAATTTAGCACCAATAAACAGTTTATGTTGACTACCAGTCTCCAACTTGACGATATAGCGTGGACAATGGGGCGCACCCAAACCATACGTTACTCTTGCCGTTTTGCACAAGTCGTTTTTGAGCCCGCCATACTTCAATATTCTCTTGAGATAAGTAATGACACAGGATGGCAACATGTGTTCACAGGGGAGACAGGAGTTATCCTGTTCAACATGCCAATCAGTGCTTACACAATAGGAAGCAACTATCTTGAACGTATCTTTCCATCCTCAAATGGTTCATTTATTCAAGATGGGCCATCTGCTCCCGTGAGCCATGTGTATGTTATGGAGAAATTACCTATGGCGGCAGGCAACTTCACCCGCGTTGTTGTTGTGCCTTCTATCCGTATGCTACAATCAAAAATAGGCACTCAAAATTATGTTAAATTCTATTTACCTATGCTGGAAGACGGAACCAACCTTTGGCTTTCCCAATCCATCACCTTAACAAGCAAAAATGTTACTCAATATGTGCTCAGCAGTGTAAATCAAGTCCGATTTAAAATCGAATTTCCAAAAGAAGCTGAAGGATTTGATTCTTCATTTTTTCCTTTCCAGAATACATTGCAGTTTGGCTACTACAGCATTACAGTGGAGTTACCGCCAAACTCAGTAGTGGAGATGTATGCTGGGGCGGTGAGTGTGTCAATGGGTTTGCATATATAGCATGGTTGATGATGATTATGGCGCAAATAACAATCGAATACATGATTTTGATCCCACTACTAATTCTGCAAATATTCCTTTTCCCCCTAACCGTCGGTTGGATAATGAACACTTGGGTAGATTCTCGCAGATCACTAGCGCTCAAAGAAACCGCTGACTATATCAGCAACTCGATTCAACAGATGTATTTCTCTTTAAATCATGCCTCCATATCGGCGGGTAATTTAGCTAGCAAACTAGACGCACCCCCCTTCATAGAGGGCTATTACTATGGTGGAAACGCCACAATACGGGAAGTTCTGGAGCCCGAGTTTAACGGAAGCAAAATTCTGGAAATAACTCTCAAATTGATCGGGCTTGAAATTATGGTCTCCTCGGCAGTTATATTGGGACACCATGCTGAATGGTGCAATTCATTTTTCATTAGCAACTCTACCACGGCATGTGTGATAGGTGAAAAATTTCCGAATGGCACAATCTTAATGCATTTTGGTACTTAATGGCGGAACTTACTATGGCAAGTGCTTCAGTGGATCATATGGTTTCAATCACAATTTTCTTAGCTGCGATACTGCTTTTTTCGAATATTTTCAGTCAAACAATTCAGACGGCAGTTATCTATCAGCAACACCGATCTATAGCCACAAAATGTAGTGCTGTCCTCGACAGCTTGTTGCTTAACCCTGGAAACCCAGAATATTGGGCGCTCGAAGATTCAACTCCCTCCACCTTTGGCTTACAGGATCCAGAGTTTAAACAGTATCACCTTAATCCGTTTGCTCTCATGCGACTTATGCCTGCTAATGATAATCCAGTTTACTATCCACAGTTGAACACAACTTACAGTAACATAACACGGGGGTTCGGGCAATCGCTTTTCATGCCCTACAATAAACTGGTCAATTACTCTACAGCATCTATGTTACTGGGGTTAAACAACACCTATGGTTTTAGCTTAACCCTAACACCTATAGTCTCAGTCAACATAGCTGAGGTGGAACCAGAGCAGCCAGACCAGTTAAAGTTGCGAATACTCGTCGTCGGAGCTGGTTTCCCTTTGGCTGGTGCTCCTCTCAACTATTGCTTTTTCATGGTTACAGGAAGAGCCCAAGGTTCCTATCCTGCCTATTCAATTAAGTACAATGCCACTTTTACAGATGATGCTGGCGTAGCTTATGTGGTGTTCAACGATTTTGACCGGCAATCATCTTTCCTCTTTATGGCATATGCACACTTAGGTGGTTTAACAGGCATAGGTTACTACGGTGACGTCACCTATAGAGAAAGCTTTGTGATTCCATTCATATCTAACTTTGAAACAGGAGAAGTCATCTTAGCCCACAGCTGGGATGTTCACGCAGGAGATAACCCTGCCGAGATAGCTTTCAACGCCACATTTGTTTTGCTTAACACTGACTATACTTTCCGTGAAATGCCACTTGATAACGTTACCGGCAAAGTTGTGGGCAAACTCAACTATGGACAAGACCCACAGCATGCCTACGCTAATTTGACTATAAACACCAACAGTAGTGGCATTCTGATTGTAACTTACAGCAAAAGCGCAAAAGATACCGGCGTAGTGATAATGCCTTGGGGCATAAGTTCTCTAGCTTTCCCCGTAACTTTCGGAGGAGACCCTTCAAATCAAGAGTGGGTTGCCACTGATATACGCCAAGTTACAGTTAACGAGATCGCTTATCAAGCGAAGCTTTCACTTTGGAGTTTAGAGGGCTCTCAGGTGATTGGCTGATGATGCGCACAGTTGAAGTTCTCATTATTATAATAATCATCACGGGCGCCTTCATAGCGAGTTCTCAATTTGCCGTGCTCCCTTGGCCTCGTCAGATTTCCCCCATCAATCTTCGACGTTTGGCGTTAACTACCCTGCAAATTTTGGATTCAAATTATGATCTAAGCCGAGCAGCTTTTGATTTAGGTAATGATACACTCTGGGATGGTCTACATGTGGCGCTTTCAGCTGCCCTACCCCCAAACGTTTTGTACAACTTGACAATTTACGAAGTAAACACCTCTAACCCACAGGGAGCCACACTTTACAATTCTTTGAGATCAATTTCAAACGCAGAAAATTTAGGGGTAACTTCTGATGTATCTTCTTATTTGGCTACCTCTTCTAATGTGACTTTTAATGTTACTCCTGAAAGGATAGGGGAACATAGCGGCGACGGGACACTATACATACTTAACTGTAGCGATACTAACAGCTGGTGGACTGCCGGTTACACCTCCAGCAGCTTGGCAACAGACCTGTACAACCTGTTGTCACCTTTCTTTGTGAACACCATCTTTGTGCAAAACACCAGTCAACTCGGCCAACTCCTGAATGGAACTGCACTATCAGGTGAGACATTCAAAAACGCAGTTGTAGTAAACACTTTTGGAGAAGCAGTGCCTATTCCAGACGGCTATTATTCGAGCACCGGCGTCGGATATGATTCTCCAAATAATTCTTATGCTTTGTATTGTTACACTTTAGGCCAGAAGGTTTTGCAATACAACTGGACATGGGTAAGCATAGTTGGCTACCCGCTGTATTACGTTGGGAACACTGCAAAATTTTCTAATGACCAAAATGGCTGGGGCATCTACGGCATAAAACAGGTAGGTCCGGCAGCACTCAATGCCTTTCTTCAAGGACTAGATAACCAGACCTATACTTTTTCTTCAACTTCAATAACAGGAAATCCAAGCGGCGTCATGTATTTATCTCCTCAAGCAGTGGAAAACTGCAACTACTATGGAATATATCCTGCTCCCTATCAGACAGCCAGTCGTTCCCTGCCAACAAGTATAATCACCAAGTATCACTTGAATGTGACAACCAAGATTTTTGACACCGTAGATAATTGGAATCCAGGCGCAGTTTATAGACACGAAATCACTGTAAACGGCACGAAATTTTTCAAAGGTGGCTTTTTGGCTTTAGGTGTAACGCGAACACCTGATATAAGACTTACCGCGCTGGGTCTGCTTAGTGATTACAAGCCGAGAAATTACGCATCTGACTATACTGAATATGGGGTGTCACGTTTGGTGATTTTGCAACTTGGCTTGTTGGGAGGTGTATAGCAATTAACAACAACGGTCAATTTTCCATAATCGCGGCTTTATTCGTAGCAGTAATTCTCGTTTCCTCAGTTATGGTGACTTACTCATCAATACGTTACAGTTCTTTCCAAAACGAACCACAAATTCTAAACGCTATAGATGAGACAAACCAAGCTCTAAAACAAGTTTTAGGCTTCACTGTCGGCTACTATGGCTCAGTTCTACAAGTTACAGGGAACTTCTCTTACGCTCGCAATCTCGCCACCAACTATCTGAACAGCGGTCTAGCAAACATTGCCAATATTCACCCAGAATGGGGGGCTTCTTTTAATGTGAACCATTTAGATTTGCGGACTACCTGGTTCACAAACTCCAGCTTCAGCGAAGGAAACACAACTGTTACCTACGCCTTGACTAGGTTAGGTATAAGCGGAGTTACATATTCAACCTCCTGCCGCCTAGACGTTAACATCTCAGACTCTATAGAAGGTCAACTTCGACTAACCGTATATGGAGACGGAAATCAACCGCTGAACAATTTAGGCAAACAGTGCTTCAAATTTTACCGTTACCGCTACTCTGACCTTACATGGGAGACTGTGAACCCGCCGAGTGCACCCACATCTTTTGCAAACGGTACATACTTGATTGATGTACCTCCTGGAATCAGCTCCCCTTCTTACTCTGTACAAGTTATGGATACACGGGGCATCTCAGTTACAGCATCATCGTTTAGCCACTACACAGCATCGTTATTGTTTAACAGCACTTTTGTGGAAGGCGACTACGTAGACACTTACATAACAGGTGTAGGTTTACATAGCAACTTTACAGCGCAGCAGTCAGCGCCTGACGGCGTTTATGATGTCTTAACAGAAGAAAACGTGGACACAATTTCACAGGATTACTATCCTTCTGCCTCAGTTACTCTTGGATCAACAACACTATACAACGGAACCCTTTCTGATTTGCAAAGCGACAATGAAGCATACATGCAGTTTCACTCTTACGGTGTTGCTTTCTCTGGATCAGCTACTTTCGGATATACAAATGGGGGCGGGACCTCCAGAAGTATAGAAGATACAATTCGTGGTTCAGTCTTTCAAGTTCCCACAGGGGGACAAGCCCAAAGCATATCAGTTTACTTATCGTGTAATAACAGAAAAGTTAAGACAGCAATCTATTCTAACGCCCACACTCTGATTGCCAGCACAGAAGAAAAAACGGTCACAGCAACAGGCCAATGGGTTACCTTCAATTTTGCAGATCCAAAACCAGTTTTGACCGCCAATACAACCTATTTACTTGTCGCGTGGTCTGACTCCGGAAGTGGAAACGTCTACATGTACTCTGTAAGCGGTACTCCAGATCAAGGGCATCGCTTTAACAAAGCCTACGGGAGTTGGCCCACTTCACCGAGCTTTTCTCATGAAAACACAATGTACTCAATCTACTGCACTTACACTCCTGCAACAGCATACAAATGCGAAATCGAGTTTTCAGGCTGGTCAGATACAACTAACTGGGAAGAAATAGTTTGGGCTATAGACACCTCTGCCACCACAGACGTAGACACAGTCTTCCAACTCTTCAACTTCCAAACAGAGCAGTATGCAACCAGTGGGGATGGCTATTTTACAGCAACTTTAGACACAACTGACTTGAAAATAAACCAAATAATTAACACAAACCCAACACAGTTTAGAGATGTACTTGGCGGCTGGAAAATAAAATTGACCGCCGTAAAAGTGACAACTACACAATTTGACGTCAACGTTGACCTCGTCACCTTGAGACCGTCGGGCGCTGTGTACAAACTTGACCTCGAAGAACATTGGACAACTCTAGATGTTGATTATATGAATCCCAGACCAACACTCTGCATAAAAACGGGTCCATCTTTCGCTGCAGACCTCAAGGTTGACGTCTGGCATAATGGCTTTTGGCATACCGTCTTGAACGGACTTGCTAGCAACTCATGGAACAACGTCTCCATTGCGACGTACTTGGGCTCGTCAGGATTCACCATACGTTTTAACACACTCCAAGATGAGGTTCCAAATAGTTGGCAAATCGACTCTGTATTGATTAGACCTGAATCAGACCAAACACTTTTCACAAGTTTAGATGATCCTGCTGCAACAGTAACAGTTGAAGTTCTCCAAAATGGCACAATACGGTGGCTGGGACAAAACCTGCAACTTACATCTGAAGCCATTCCAATTCCGCCTATTCCTGTGAGGGCCATTCACGTGAACCAAACTATGCTTGACGGCAGAAACGTGGAAGTTCCTTTTCAAGTAGAAGATTGGGCTTCAGGATACACAGTGCCACTGGGCTTGACCAACAACGTCACGGTCTTCGGCAACAGGCAGATGATAGTTTTCCTTGTAAACACTCAGGTGACAAAGTTCACAATTTGGTGGAACGGCAGCGACCAAGCAACCCAAACACCGTTAGCTTTCACTAATACCTACTTCAACGATGACCCTGCTACTAGAATATTGAACAACGGTAAACTTCGATTAGAATTCTCGTCTTCAGGCTTCACTATAACCTCAACAGCAGGCACAGAAACAATAATCGCCAAATTAATGCGGATAAACAACGAGGAAGATAACACTGACCCAGAGTTAGCATACACCATATACAACGGCACAATCAGGGACATTGTTCAAGGTGAAGCTGAATATTCCAGTGGCGCCAACAACTGCCCCAACATCTATTCTCATATAGTTTTGACTTTGCCCGTCAACGTCACATACTTCACCTATCAACTACGTTTAATATTCATCAGTTCAGCACAAGCTAGGACGCTAACCGACCTCTGTCCTGTTAAACTTTTCTCAACTTCTGCTATAGACATCCAAACTGAAAATGGAACATACCACAACTACCCAAAAGTGGTCAATGGCAACGGAACTTTCATCAACTATAACCCTCAAAACACACCCTTTACAACTCACCATTGGAGCCAATTCACCGATGATTTTCCTGTCACAAAAGGCGCCGGAATTATGTTTACTCATTCTGCAAACCAGAATCTTTATGCCTTTGACCCACCATGCGCCACAACCATCACAGGTTCGCTAAACGTCAGCGTCGGTCTAGACAAAACAATCGAACTGTCTCCTGTGACACAATCTCTCGGACAAGTTTCTTTATTTCCCACTCCCAACGGATACGAAATAACTTGGATTGGTGCGATTGTGACTTTCAATGCAGCAGTTCCGCCTATATTTCAGCCCAGCGGAACCAAAACGGGTTTGTGGATACTTGTAGAAATTCCCCCACAAATTACGATAACAACAAGCAACTAAGCTCTAAAGAAAGAACATATCATATTAATACGCCAACGTGTCACACATTATAGAAACCCCAACCAAGAGGCCCCAAGATTGCAACTAATCTTTGCTGCTACACGAGTAGCCGTTACATTAGCCTTTCTTCTTTACTCTTCGTGGAGCGACTACAAAACCCGAGAAGTAAGCAACAAGGTCTGGGCACTATACGCACCAATAGCCCTTGTCCTCTCCCTAGTTGAATTCACTCTCTACGACAAAGCTATATTTCCCACTTTCGCCCTGAGCGCTAGCTTAACCATTGTTTTCGCTTTGCTTCTGTTCTACACAGGCGCTTTTGGAGGGGCTGACTCCAAAGCTTTTATGTGCATCGCATTAGCTCTTCCCGTTTTCCCCAAAATTCTCCTCACGCCACTTTTGCCGAATGGTCTGTCTCCAATTTCACAGACAATGTTCCCTTTGACTATCCTCAGCACTTCTGTTTTAATAGCAGCAGCAAGTGGACTCTACTTACTGTTACGCAACATCACCAACCGATTTACTACGGGTAAACCTCTCTTCCAAGGCACCCTTGCTCAGGAATCAATTGGCAAAAAAGTGATAGTGCTGATAACAGCACAAAAATTCCCACTTAAAACTTTGAAGGAAAAATGGCATATTTACCCCATGGAGGACATCACAGAAGAAAGTGACCAACACCTACCCTTGCGAAGAAAACTCGCAGTTGTGCCACGAGACGAAGGCAGAGACGCCGTTCTGGAGCGCCTAGACAAGGCAGTCTCAGCAGGAAAAATAGACGACGCTTTCTGGGCTACGCCGGGTTTGCCTATGCTGATTTTTGTGACGGTTGGATTAATAATTGCGTTGACCTTTGGCGATATAGTTTGGGTCTTGGTAAGCCTCTTGTTGAGCTAAAACAAAAAAGCGTTTTAGAAGTTGTTTTTGCTTTTTTTGGCGTACAAGAAAGTGGCGATAACCATCAAAACAGATCCAAGACTCACAATTGGAAATGAATACGCTCGGTAAGGGTAGGTTAAAACTGCCTGTAACTCCATCTTGCTTGCGACATAGGAGTAGCAGAAAGTGCTGACAGTGAACAATGTAATGGCTATGAGCAAAAGAATTAGTTCCGTCTTAAACTGCATATTTTTGTTCCTCGGTCTGTTCTTATTGGTAGTTCTCCCTACTATGGGAAAACATTATTTTAGCTTTGCGGTAAAACAAGACTACGGGATGAGTCTTATTTGAACACCGCCGTAGCTGAAGTCTTAGCTTTTCTGAAACGGAAACCAAAAAAAGAGCTCAACGTAGTGGTCATGCCTGATTTTTTCCTTGACCGTATCATAAACCTAAACTGCAATGCAGCAACCTTTCACTCATTGGTCACCGCTATTATCAGAAGAAAGGGTGGAAGCCAAGATGGCATCCCGCAAAATGACTTGCGTGGCGGCAACGCAGTTAATGTAGCGTCAGCTTTAGCTGCCTTGGGCGCCAAAGTCACACCTATTGTCTGCACAAACAAGTTTGGGCTTCAACAACTTCGCCGTATCTTCAGAAAAGACACAGTTGACACATCACACGTCAAAATCTTTCCTAATGCATCAGTTACCACTGCATTGGAGTTCCAGGAAGGCAAGAACAAAGCAAACGTCATGCTCAGAGATGTAGGTTCGCTTGCAGATTTTGAAGCTAAACACCTCACAGAAGAAGATTGGAAACTTATAGAAAACGCCGATTATGTGTGTTTATTTAATTGGGCTGGAACACAGAAACATGGAACCGACTTGGCTGACACAATTTTCAGCCGAGTAAAAGCCGCAGGTAAAGGCAAAACATACTTCGGCACTGCAGACCCAACCCCAAATAAACCCTCAATTCCCAAGCTAATAGAAGCCGTGCTGAAATCCTCAAATGTTGATATACTGAGCTTAAACGAAAACGAAGCCCTCATCTATGCTTCAATGCTCGACTCAACCATAAGTAAGAAACACGGAGAATTCTCAGAGAAACTAATCCTTAAAGCAGCCGAAGTACTTGCTACCCATTTGAAAGCAAGAATCGACATTCACACTACACGGTTCTCCCTCACAAAAATAGATAATCGAACAGTTACAGTTCCAGCTTTTGAAGTAGATATTTTACGTACGACAGGGGCAGGCGACGCTTGGGACGCAGGCAACATAATAGGCGACGCTTACGGTCTCTCAGCTGGAGAGCGAATAACCTTAGCGAATGCTACGGCTGCGTGTTACCTATCAAACCACGCGGCAACACATCCCTCGAGGCAGCAACTGATACGTTTCTTAAAGATGCGCAATAGCCAAATTTTTAAACCCAATTGCGCCTAACCATGAAGTGTTCAACCTTAACTTGAGGCAGAGAATGTGCGCAAACTATTTGGCAGCTCAGGGGTGCGCAGTTTAGTTAATGTTGCTTTAACACCTCATTTAGTCTCAAACATCGGATCAGCCGTTGCTACGTACTCCAAAGCCAAAAAAGCTGTTGTAGCACGTGATACACGTATGTCAGGCTTGATGCTACAGGAAGCATTAGTCGCGGGGTTAACCGCAGCAGGTACCAACGTATCCATACTTGGAATGATGCCAACTCCTGCTTTGGCCTATTTAACAATGGCACTGAGGGCAGATGTTGGTTTCATGTTAACAGCTTCTCATAACCCACCAGAATACAACGGCATCAAAATCTTCAGCAGCGATACCTTGTCTTACACCGAGCAAAGCCAAAATTTAGTGGAACAAATAATCGCTAACAACTCATACAATTTAGTAGACTGGCAGAATATTGGCAAAACCTCTAACATAGATGTTAGTTACGCCTACATCGAAATGCTCAGACAAGCCGCCAACCTCCAGAAACCTTGGCATATAGTGATTGACTCTGGCTGCGGCGCAACTTTTAACGTCGCTCCTGTGGCTCTACAGGCGTTAGGTTGCAAGGTGACTACCCTGAACGCTCAGCCGGATGGCTATTTTCCCGCTCGCAAAAGCGAACCCACAGCAGAATCTTTGACAGATTTAGCTATGACAGTTAAGGCTTTGAGTGCTGATTTAGGCGTGGCTTTCGACGGTGACGGCGACCGCGTAGCATTCATTGATGAAAACGGCGCCTTTACGGATTTTGATCGTGTACTCGCCGCATACACTGCCTATTTATTAAAGAAACACGGCGGTGGTAAAGTTGTGACAACTGTTGAGGCATCTATGTGTATGGAAACGATGGCGGAGAAGTACAAAGGCAAAGTTGTTGAACGAACCAGAGTGGGCGACATTTACGTTTCGGCAGCCGTCAAGCGTCACGCTGCAGTTTTCGGCGGAGAACCATGTGGAGCTTGGGTACATCCACGTTTTAATTTTTGTCCTGATGGTCCATTGTCTGCTGTGCTGTTAATGAAGGCTCTAGAAGAGGAAGACAAAAGTTTGCGTGAGTTTGTAGCTGAAGTTCCACATTATGTGACATTGCGTGAAAGTATTGCTTGTCCAAACGCCTTGAAATACAAAATCATAACTCACATGGAAAAAGTTGCTACGTCAACGTTTGGTATCGGAGAATTGTCAACTGTTGACGGCGTTCGTTTAGCTCTCAAAAACGGCTGGCTGCTGATTCGTGCATCCGGCACTGAACCCCTGATTCGGTTGACAGTCGAGGGCGAATCGTTAAAAGTTGCACAGGATATAATGAGCAAAGGAATTGAACTAGTAAAAACAAAGATTGGAGATGCCACATGAAAGCTGTGCTGTTAGCTGCAGGTGAAGGCGTACGACTTCTGCCAATAACGGCAACTCGACCTAAACATCTAATCCGAGTTGGCGGAAAGCCGATACTGCAGCACTGTCTGGAAGCTTTGAAATTTTGCGGTATAACGGAAGCCGTGATTGTTACTCATTACATGAGCGACGCAATTCGTAACTACTTCGGTGATGGCGCAAAATTCGGTTTTAAAATTGACTACGTAGAGCAATCCGAAGTTATGGGTACAGGCAACGCCGTGAGTGTTACAGAGCCACACATAAAAGACGATTTTGTGGTGGTTTACGCCGACCTCCTTTTCGGGCGACAAACACTGCAAGCTGTAATGGACAACTACTACCAACAGCAAAAACCTGACGCCGTTATGGCAACCGTTCCTGTTGATAAACCTGAAAGCTACGGCATAATCGAGTTAGACAAAAAAAATCACGTCAAACGAGTGGTCGAAAAGCCCAACCGCAAAGAAGCTCCCTCGAACTTGGCAAACGCAGGTATTTACATTTTCAACAGGGAAATTTTCGCTGTGCTTCAAAAGATCAAAAAGTCAGTTCGCGGAGAATATGAACTCACCGACGCAGTTACCCTCATGATTAAAGACAAAAAAACCGTTCTAGCAACTAAACTTTCAAAGGATGACTGGTTTGATATTGGACGCCCTTGTGATTTGTTAGACGCAAACGCTTGGGCTCTGAAACGAATGGAACATAAGGTTTTGGGCAAAATAGAGGAAGGCGCACATTTGCTGGGTCCTGTAACGGTGGCTGAAACCGCACGGATTCGTTCAGGCGCTTACGTTGAAGGTCCTTGTTTTATAGATGAAGACGCAGACATTGGTCCAAACTGCTTCATACGACCGTACACCAGCATAGGTAAAAACTCCCGGGTAGGCAATGCTTGCGAGGTTAAAAACAGCGTGATTATGGATGGAACCCACGTGGGGCATCTGTCTTATGTAGGCGACAGCATTTTATGCGAAAAATGCAATTTAGGCGCAGGTACAATAACAGCCAACCTTCGCTTTGATGATTGCAACGTAAAGATGATGATTAAAGGCCAGTTAGTAGATACAGGACGCCGAAAGCTGGGCGCCATACTTGGCGACAATGTTAAAACTGGCGTTAATTCAATATTGATGCCTGGCATCAAAGTCGGCATCAACTGCTGGATTGGTCCGAACGTTATGGTTGAACGCGACTTAGCAGCCGATACTTCGTTGATTTTGAAGCAGAACTACGATAAAAAAGAAACAAGAATAAGTAATAGTGCTGCAGGAGAATTTGGTGAGTCTGCATATAAATGACAGCAAGTTTAGTTTAGCGATAACTGCTTATTGGCACCGATCTAAATAGCTCTCGTTGAGTAAACGGCTACGGCGTAGTAGACATTTAAACCTCTTTGACATTTTTACGTTCAATTCAGGCTTATAACGTAAACGTGGTATCCATTATCTCTGATTTAGTTGATTGTGACAATATTGGGTTGTAAATCCCCTGCTATTCCCAGACCTTTTGCCTCTCTAACTTGAAGCATACAGTCAACGCCTGAAGCTTCGTTGAGGCTTTTGTAATCCGCCATGGAAAGAAACGCAGCATCAATAGAGACAGGAGAATCACTGGCGAATATGCCAATGTCTTTCATCATTATTTCTCCTGGATTAGGCAGACAATCACAGTAGCGCGCGATATCCTTCGCGAAACTCAAATATGAAACCTTGCCTTCCTTGAACGTGGAAAGAACGCCGTAGGCAGCTGATGCAAGGGCGCAACTCAGGTTTTCTTTACAAACAAATTTTATGGCTTGCATTGGACAAGCTTCAATACAAAGCGGGCACCGCATGCACAGCGGTGAGGTGTTCCGGGCTTTTCCCTCGATTATTTCGGGTAAATGCATTTCACAGGTTTCTTTGCATACACCACATCCAGTACACTTCGAATGGTCAATTTCTAAGCCTACCACACGGTGCTGGCGAAGTTTACCCAAATGGGACGTGCAGCCCATACCGAGATTTTTTATTGCACCGCCAAACCCGCTGAGCTCGTGCCCTTTATTATGGGAGATGACTATCATGGCATCTGCTTCAGCTATGGCTCCTGAAACTTCAATTTCACCCAAGATGCCTTTGGTCTTCACAACGCGATAATTTTCACTTTTGAGCCCATCCGCAACAATAAAAGGCGCCATGTTAAAGCCATTGGTGAGCGCTGTCATCATATGGTCATAAGCGTTGTGTCTCTGAGCGCGATAATATGTGTTGGAGTCTGTGAGGAAAGGTTTCCCTCCCACTTCTTTGACTTTGCGAACTACTTCATGCACAAAGAACGGTTGTACATAGAATGGGTTTCCCAATTCGCCGACGTGAAGTTTTATGGCGACGAGATCACCTTTCTCTATGACATCAAATGTACCTGCCGTATCGCAGAGTTGCTCAGTTTTTTGAAGGAGATTATTCGAGGTGTTCCATGGAACAAAATACACTGTCATGCTGGTTGTCTCCAAAGTGAATTTTCTATGAATACTGTGGAAGCATTTAAAGACTTTTAACTCTTCAGTTTCGTCTTTCATCTTAGTTTGTGTTTTTTAAGTGATAACTGACTTTTCAACGCCATTTTTTTTAAATAACAATATAAATAGTTGAATTGCACATTCCTTCAGATTAGATGGAGGTTAAAATGTGTCCTTAGCGCAAAGAAAATTCTTCACAGAAGTTGCAGCGCTGGCTGATAAACATGTAACAGTTGTAACCACGGCAGGTAAAAAATTCACAGGTACACTTCTAGGCATTAACCCTGATAATCTAAGCCTCGTTATTGCGGAAGCAAAAGATGAAACCGCCCAAGTTTCACATCGTCTGTTTCTTAACGGTAGTGTCGTGGCTCAAATCTCCAGCACAGAAAAACCTTTTGACCTCGCGGCGTTAGCTTCAAGACTTGAAAAAGTCTTTCCAACAATGGTGAAACTATACGAGGATAAAGGTTTCATCTGGGTCATGGATAAAGTGAAGCTTACCGAACGTGGTGTTGTAGAAGGTTCTGGTCCCGCAGCTGAACGTGTTCAACGAGTTTACGAACAATTCATGAGCGAAACCAAAGCTTAAATGAACCAGCGCAGTGCTTGTTCTTCTTTTTTCTTTTCTTCCTGTATGTTTCTGACTAAGCCGAAAGACTCCAGTTGTTTTTTGGTTTGCTCAGCCGCAGGCTCCACACGGGTCAAATCTACATTTAGATTTAAGAATTTGTTAAGCAGAATTAACGCTTGTTTTGTGGCAGCAGCGTCAGGATACATACCTAAAGTGTCTACCAGTAAAGCAAACCCTTTAATTCCCCTTATTCTGCTGATACCTATTATTATGCCTGCGATGCCGAAAATATGACCCACCATAATTTTGGTTCCCAAATCCAAAACTTCCTTTAATGTTGCTTGGTCCGTGGCTGCACTGTAGACTGCAGGTATGCTGTCCACTTTTTCTTTTTTAAAGCCGCCGATGCTAATTATAAGTCTACATCCCAGTTCCTCAACAAGGTCTAAAACTTTTCCTACTAACTCGTACTGACCTATGGTGGTGAGAGCTTGGGTGTTGCCGTGCCAAATGATTAGGTCGCGTCCTCCATCTTCCCGTTTAACGTAGTAGAGCTCGTTTATAGGTGACCGCGCAGTACCCACGCCGGTTATAACAGCGAAATCTTGGAAACTGGCAGATATGATTTCGGCGAATTTCACGGCTTTTAACTCATTTATTAGGTGTAGTGCAGCTATGTTGGCGACAAAGCCTATTCCTGGTAGCCCCTCAATGAGAACGGGGTTGTTAAGTTGGGGTTTTTCGTAGATTTGAATTTTGCAGCCCACGGTGATTCACCTGATATCTGGGGTATTAGTGAAGTCCTCTTGATATAAGCATGACTAATTTCAAAAAACTAAATCACGTCCATGTGGACTTTAAGAAAAGACATGTTTTTCTGAACTATCTTTTCTTTGACCTCTATTTTAAAAGAACGTGAATATAGTGGACTTTGAGTGACTATTGTGTGGAATTCCCCATTCTCTCCCAGCGGGTCTACACCCTGGGTTTCCGAAAGGAATTTTTTTGCTGTCTGGTTGCTAAGAGTGAAGCCTAACCATTCTTCGCCCATTCTTTCAGTGTCTACACCTATTATGGTTGCTTTAAATGAGTTTGATTTTCCAAACATTTCTTTGAACAGCTCTAACGTATTCCTTTTCCACAACGGCTCAAGCAACTTTATGTTGCCTGCGCGTTTACATCTTTCAGTTAACCACCTTACGTGTTGTTCAACGTTTATGTCGCCTGCCACAAGCGCATCAGCTTTTAGGCCACGAAGCGCAGAGACAAGCACTTCCCCTTCTTCATCTAGATTCAGAACGGTTAATGGTCTGTTCATGACTCTAGCAAGTGTTCGCACGGATTCGTAATTTACCGCGTGCGGCGAGGCAAAACTGGGAATCTCATAAATCAAGTGTTCAACTTGGATCCCCTCATTTTGGACTGTTTGTATTGAGAAAACCGATTCTTTCCCGCCTGAGAATAAGCATACCGCTTTCACTTCAAACACTCCTTGCTTTGGTATTTCAGTAATGAGTAAATAAATAGCTGGCGATTGCCTATGTGATATATGACCCTTTTTTCATCTCAGTTTTGATAACATCATATTAAGTAGAGAGTAGGTTTTTTCCTGCACCAGTACAAAACAAACAACAAAATCTGAACAAAAAATAGATACTGTTTTCTACAAGCACAACAACACAATCAATAGATTCACAATGAGCTTCGAAGTCAAAGAAAAAGACCTGCTCGCAAGAATAGGCAAACTCAAAACCAAAACTGCCACGGTAGAAACTCCTCTCCTCTTCCCGGTAATAAACCCCAGCATCCAACCCATATCTACGCCACGCCTAAAAGAGCACTTTGGCTTCGAAGCAATTATAACAAACGCCTATATTCTTTACAAACGCTACAAAAACCAGCCTGTAGACCAAACCTTACACAAATTCCTAAATTTCAACGGCGCAATCATGACCGACTCAGGTGCCTACCAAATACTTGTCTACGGAAATGTCGCAGTCAACCAAGCACAAATCGTCAATTACCAAGAGCAAATCAACAGCGACATAGCCACCATACTCGACATCCCCACAGGATGGCACGTCAAAAAAGAACAAGCTGAACAAACAGTTGCAGAAACCCTCAAACGCGCCAAAGCTTTCTTCAAACAAAAAACCAGAAACGACATCCTCTGGGTCGGACCAGTTCAAGGTGGCAAATACCTAGACCTCGTTGCAAAATCCGCCCAAACTATGAGAAAACTCCCATTCCCAATTCACGCACTAGGTAGCCCAACAGAGGTTATGGAAAGCTACCGCTATGACGTCTTAGTAGATATGATAATGACCGCAAAAATGAACCTCCCCCCAGACCGCCCCCTCCACCTTTTCGGCGCAGGACATCCACACATGATGGCGTTGGCAACAGCCATAGGTTGTGACCTATTTGACTCGGCAGCATATGCCCTGTACGCCCGAGAAAACCGCTACATGACCGAAAACGGCACTTGGAAACTTGACGAACTGACCTACTTCCCCTGTCAATGCCCAAAATGTGCAAATTCAACTCCCAAAACAGTTCTGGAGTTGCCCAAAAAAGAAAAAGAAATCTTCTTGGCTGAACACAATCTACACGTCTGCGTAGCAGAACTAAAACGCATCAAACAAGCTATCCGCGACGGCAGACTCTGGGAACACGTAGAAATGAGAGCCCACGCCCATCCCGCGCTGTTATCAGCGTTTAAGCGGGTTAAAAACTACAAAGCCTTCATAGAAAAATACAGTCCAACAACCAAACCCAGCGGCCTCTTCTTCTTTGATGCCATCGGATTATCACGCCCCGAAGTAATCCGCCACGAAAAACGCCTCCGAGAAAACTACTTACCACCTGAAAACGCAAAAATTCTTCTGCTGACACCACAAACGCGAACTAAGCCATTTCATAAGGCAGTAGAATTCAAAAAAATTCGCCAAGTCATAGCCAGAGTCGAACAGAATTCATTCGACAGTAAAGTGCATGTGTGCTTCTATGTTGCGCCCTTTGGGGTGGTTCCAATCGAATTGACTGAAGTTTATCCACTCTCACAGCATGAAACGGCAATGCCTCTGGATTACGAGACCACCAATCATGTTGCCAGTCAGGTTTCCCATTACATAGAATGCGCTAATTATCAATCCGTGATACTAATCAACGACTCCGAAAACTGGGAAAACGCCATCCAGAAAGCCTGTAAAACCGCCTGCAAAAACAAAGGCATACCCTTTGCCTCAATTAAGGCTAAACTGTTTGATAGAAAAGACATTTTAACTCCATTGGAGAAAATTCTGAAGACTAACCTGAGCGAATAACCTTGATACGGGCAGATCTACATATCCATACCATATTTTCTGACGACTCCAAAACCACTCCAAAAGATCTAGTTGAAAAACTCGTCGCCCACCCAACCGTAAAAGTAGCTGCTGTAACCGACCATGACTCTGTTGAAGGCATAGAAGTCGTGCGTCGACTCGCTAAACCATATCCTGATATTTTGATAATCCCAGGAGTCGAAATCAGCACACCCGAAGGCGACATAATAGTTTTAGGCACAGAAACGCTCCCACCCAAACCGTGGACGATACAAAACGTGGTCGAATTCGCCAAAGACCGCGCCTACGTCAGCATAGCAGCCCACCCTTTCCGTGAATGGGGCCTTGGCGAGTTGACACTAAACAGTAACGTAGACGCCATCGAAGTTCTCAACGGCGCGTCTTCTGCACAAGCTAACAAACGAGCCGCAGAACTTGCAAAGTCCATGAATGTGCCCGGCGTTGCTGGCAGCGATTCACACCAACCCTCAGAACTCTACAGCGTATACACTGAAATCCAAGCTTCTATGAAATTAGACGAAATTTTGAAAGCTATACGGAAGGGGCTTGTTGCTGTTTCACAAACTGAAAAGTCAATACATTTTTAAAAGAGCTCTCTCCATGATTTAATCGATACTTCAAAAGTAAGGATTGAACCTGATTGCGGATTGAATTTTTAGGTGGAGCACGCGAAGTCGGCAGAATCGGCATAACAGTGAAAACTGCGAAAACCCAGTATCTTTTAGATTACGGTGTAATGCTAGAGCGCCAACCAGGTTTCCCTATGCATGTTCCACCTAAAGATGTTGACGCTATCATTCTCACACACAGTCACCTTGACCACTCAGGAGCAGTTCCCATTTTTTACATAGAAGGCAAAAGACCACTTTACACCAACAAACTCAATTTAGAGTTGACCCAACTTCTTATTCAAGATTTCATTCACCTTTCAGGCTACTATCTGCCTTTTGAGTACCTCGAATTGAAAACGATGATGCGTTGCAACAAGCATGTTGACTATGGAGTATCTGAAAAAGTCGGCGACATGGAATTTCAGTTGTTGAACGCGGGGCACACCCCTGGTAGCTCCTCAGTACTCGTAGAGGGAGATGGCAAAAAAATTCTCTTCACAGGCGACTTCAATACAGAAGATAGTAAACTACTTGCTGGCGCAAAAATTGACTTCGAAGACTTGGACGCGGTTATAATCGAAAGCACTTATGCTAACGAAGACCATACCCCCCGTCTTGAATTAGAGAAACAGTTTGTTGACGCATGCACCGACGTTATAGATAAAGGCGGAGTTGTGTTGTTGCCTGCCTTTGGCGTGGGCAGAGCTCAGGAAATTGCGACAGTTCTGCACGCCCACCATTTTGAACATCCCATTATTTTAGATGGAATGGCGCGAGAGGCAAGCCGCATTATATTAAATGGGAAAGATTTTCTCCGTGACCCAAAACTCTTTGTGGACACTATGCACTCTGTTGAGTGGGTTGAAGGGTGGCGTGACCGCCGCCGAGCCATCAGGACACCCAGCGTCATAGTATCGCCTGCTGGGATGCTGAAAGGTGGGCCTTCACAGTTTTACATTTCCAAGGTGGGCAAAAAAGCTAACAACGCTGTTTTCCTTGTTAGTTACCAGATTCCAGGAACCCCTGGACGCGAGCTTTTAGAAAAAGGCGTATGCACGATTGATGGAAAAATACGCAAAATTAAGGCAACAGTAAGACACTTTGATTTTTCTAGCCACTGTGGGGCAACACAGCTCAAAGAGGTTTTGAGAAAGCTGGGCGACACGCCAAAAGTTTTTACAGTCCACGGTGATGAAGGTAACTGTGAACGTTTGGCAGCTTGGGCTAAATCTGAACTGGGTGTAGAGGCGGTTGCTCCTCGAACAGGAGACTCCTTTGAAATATAAAAGTGGAGCACCGCTGCAGATTTTTCCCTTTTCTTTCTCAAGACCAGTCTATGCCAATTTTGCGGGGTTGGCATATGCATAAATAGCGTTTCTCCTTCTATAAGTGGACATGAACAACAAGATCAAAACAATCGATATTTTCCCTCTGGTTATCATGGGTAGTCTTTTTGTTTTGATCAACTGTTTAGCTTTGTTGGTTTCGGGACCCTTCAAAGAAGCTGGAGCAGTTGCTTTTGTAGAGGCAACAAATCCTCTTAACTTGGTCGAGTTCTTCATAATTCTGGTTATTTTCACCGCTGCCATATTATTTATTGCTAAATATTGGAAGAAAGATGTAATCCAGTGGATTATCTTGGGCGCCACTGTTATCCTGTGTTTTTACGTTTTCTTTCTACTATTAGACATACCCTTGCCAGAAATTTGGGCGTTAGGTTTGTCTTTGGTTGCCGCTGCGGTGTTGCTTGGGTTGCTTGTCAAGTTCCCTGAATGGTACATTGTAGATACAACAGGGGTCATCACAAGCGTTGGTGCCATAGCCATGTTGGGTATCTCGTTGAGTGTTTTGCTTGTAATCATTTTACTTATATGTATGGCGGTTTATGATGCAATTTCAGTTTACAAAACCAAACATATGATTGACCTAGCTGATACATTAATTGATTTGAAGTTGCCCATTTTGTTTGTTATTCCCAAGACCCGCCGTTATTCTTTGCTTGATGACACAAAGAGTTTAAAGCAGAAACTCAGCGAAGAAGAAAAAAGAGAAGCGTTCTTTTTGGGAACAGGAGATGTGGTAATTCCTGGAATTTTGACTGCGGCAGCCTACCACAGCGTACCTAACGGTTTAGGAATTGCATTATCTGTCATTGCAGGAACTCTTGTTGGTTTTGTCGTCCTTATGACGTTTGTTCTTAAAGGCAAACCTCAAGCCGGATTACCCTTTCTTTGTCCAGGAGCAATTATTGGTTATTTCATTTCGAGTTTCATTTTAGCTGGAGAATTTGCAGGTTTAAGTCTGATTATTCCAATTATTATCTAACTTTTTATTGCCCGAACCATTCCTTAAAAACAGCTGGAATTTTATTTGGGCTAGCCAGCACATTCATGCCGTCCATTTGCTCTAGTTTTCGCACATTGTCAGCATCTTCTTTTCTGATTCTCAATTTCATCTCTTTGCCGTTTGGAAGTCTAGTGTAAAGTGTCTTTTCTTCAAAGTCAACTGGCACAACATAAACAGGAGTAAATGCTTTCAAACTCATGATCGCCGCGTTAGTGAGCATGGTGTCGCCGATGCCGCAAGCAATTTTTGCCACAGTGTTTGATGTGGCTGGTGCAATAAGAAGGAACTCGTACTTGTGCATCTGCATCCAAGCTGCAAGGAAAGGCGAGTTGGGGTTCATTTCTACCATGTATTTAGAAAACGCCTGTTTGACTTCCTTTTCTAGGTTATAGTATTTGAGAACTGTTTCGCCTGCTTTGGATATGAAAACTTGGATGTCTATGGTATTTTCGTATTCCTTTTTGACCTGCTTCATGATTTGTATGAATTCTTCAATTTTGTCTCCTGCTCCCGTGATTCCCCATGCAACTTTTAGCTTTTTTGTAGCCGCGTTTGTGGTGGTCACTTTTGTTCTCTCCCTCTGTCTGCATAATCGTTCAAGTATTGTGCGAAGTGTTTAACCGTTTTTTTCAGGCTTCGATAGCCTTCTTCGTCTTGTGTTACTTGGTCAAGGGTGTCTTTACTCCAGAAGGTTGCTCCAACGTTTGCTCCAAAGTATCCGCCACTTACAGGTATAATTCCGTTTAAAATGTAGAAAGTGTGAATCTGCATAAGGGCGAGTTCTTGGCCTCCTGCTCTGTCTCCCCCAACCGCGATGCCCATTCCGATTTTGCCTTTAAGTGCATTTTTGTCGGTGGCTACCGCAGCGCGGCATCTGTCCATTACTGCTTTGAGTTGGGCGCTTACGCCGCCGTTGTAGACAGGGGTAGCTAAAATTATGCCCGTTGCTTCCGTAAGAAGAACGTACAGTTCTTGTAGGTCATCTTGAAGAACACATTGCTTATTTACAAGACAATAATCGCAGTGGGTGCAGTATCCAACGTCTTTTCCTCTTACAGTCCAAAAACGTGTCTGGAAACCCTGTTTTTCCAAAATTTTTAGTGCTTCCCCCAAAACATACTCAGTGGCTTGCTGTCGTGGGCTACCGCTGACACCAACAACAATCATACCTATCAGCAATTAGTATTCACCCAAACACATTAAACCTTTTCTTGTTTTACCTGCACCTACTAAACATGATTCGATCCTATTCTCAATTTTTTGCGGTTTTAGAGAGTTTTCGCACAAAAAACTTCCTAATTTCCTCCGCTACAATCACAGCAACTGCAAGGGCCAATAGAAATAGCCAGTCTGCAAAGCCTAGCGCGGTTGTTCCAAAGACCTTTTGCAGTAGTGGGACATAAACCAAGAACGATAAAATAGTAAGTTGGGCTGTTATGCCAAAAATTATCCACCGATTAGTTTTCAAGCTAGTTTTAAATATGGACTGTTTGCTAGTTCTGCAAGCCAAAACATTACCCACTTGACCAACAACTATGCCTGCAAACGCCATGGTGACCCCTTTTGTGTAAACTCCCGCGGTATAAAATGGACTTGTTTCCGTCACTGGCATTCCAAAATACCAACCGCCTGCACTCCATGCCCCTAAGCAACCAATCATGGCGCCTACAGCAATTATCACGCCCATGTAAAGTGAACGCGCCAAAACGCCTTTTGTGAATAACCTTTCTTTGATGCTCCGCGGTGACTCTTCCATTATGCCTTTTTCTGGTGGTTCCCGACTCAAAGCCAAAGAAGGAATAACGTCGATTCCCAGATCTATGGCTAAAACCTGCACAACCAGCAATGGTAGCGGTATATTTAGCGTAGCATATAAGACATAAGGAACAAGTTGCGCCCAGTTATGGGCAAAGACGTACACAATAAACTTGCGTAAGTTCTCATAAATAGTCCTACCTGACTCTACCGCTTTAACGATCGACTCAAAACTATCATTAAGCAGCACGATGTCTGCGGCTTCGCGTGCCACATCAGTTCCCGACGCACCCATCGCCACACCTATGTTTGCCTCCTTTAATGATGGGGCGTCATTTGCGCCATCGCCTGTTACAGCGACAACTTCCCCTTTTGCTTTAAGCACCTTTACGATGCGAAGTTTTTGCTCAGGAGAAACTCGCGCAAAAATAACGTTCCCTTTCCTAACCTCTTCCACAATGGCTTCATCGCCTAAATTCTCCAAATCTACACCGCGGATAATTTGGCAAAACGGGCCATCCAAAATGCCTACTTCTTGGGCTATACTTTGTGCCGTAGGACCATAATCTCCAGTGATTATCACAGTTTTTATGCCTGCCCGCTTCGCTTTCAAAACGGCGTCTCTAACTTCCACCCTTGGCGGGTCACGCATCCCGGCTAAACCGACAAAAACCATCTCTTTTTCAAAATCAGAGTCTTTGCTGTCTTGAGGTGCTTTCCTCTGTTTGTAAGCCATAGCAATAACACGTAAACCCATGTTGGCAAATTCGTGAATTCTTGACTCAATCAACATCACCTTTTCTTCAGTTAACTCTTCAACTTTGCCATCGGCAAGAACACGGTTACATAGATCCAGAATAACCCTTGGCGCACCTTTAGTATAAACATAAATGTTCTCTCCATGTTTATGCACGGTGGTCATGCGTTTCCGTTCAAAACTAAACGGGAAAATATCCAAAATAGGTTTTTCCGCCAAAGCATCTTCAACGTTAACGTCAGACTTCAACGCTGCAACAAGTAAGGCACCATCAGTTGGATCCCCAATAATAGTCCAGTTTTTGTTTATATCCGAGGGGGGAACAACTTTTGCGCTGTTGCAAAGTGCAGCAATTTCAAGCAGTTTTCCGATAGAAGCAACTTCTTCCTTATTTAAGGGCTTACCGTTTGAAGTAAACTCGCCCTCAGGAATGTAACCAGTTCCTGAAACATCCACAACTTTATCTTTAACCCATAGCTTGCTGACAGTCATTTCTCCTTTGGTTATAGTGCCAGTTTTGTCAGTACATATTACTGTGACACTGCCCAACGTTTGAACTGCAGATAACCGTTTAACCAAAACATTTTGTCTCACCATCTTTAAGACGTTAATAGCTAAGGCACTTGACACCGTCACCTGCAATCCTTCAGGGACACAACACACCATCACACCAATCATGAAGAAAATGCTCTTTGAGATATCCACATGTAGCCACAAAACGCTAGTAAATAAGAAGACGCTCCCCACCACAAGCGCTATTATAAAATCGTACTTCGCAGCTAAGGCAATTTCTTTCTGGAGCGGGCTATCTTCTTCCTGTATTGTCTGAGTTAAACTGGCAATTTTACCAAACTGTGTCTCCATGCCAGTCGCATAAACAACTGCTTTCCCCTGTCCCTTGGCTACACTGGTGCTCATGAAAACAAGATTCGGTGAATACAGATACGCTTTCTCAACTGTTTTCAAGGTTTCTGCCATTCTTGGCTGTGGCTCTGATTCTCCAGTTAAAGGAACATTATTTGTCCACAAGTCAAACGCTTCAATTAGCCGAGCGTCGGCGGGAACACGGTCTCCCTCCTCCAAAAATATGATGTCGCCAGGGACAATCTCCCGCACAGGAATCTTCTTTAGTTCGCCATCACGTATAACCTTGGCGTACTGTGGCATCCAACTTTTTAGGGTTGCCATGGCTTTTTCTGCCCGTGACTCTTGGAATAAGCTGAAAAAGATGTTTACAAAAACCACTGCCAAAATTATTATGCTCAGTTCAGGATTTCCGCTGACAGCCGAAAGAGCGCTGGCAAAAAGTAGCAGTATGCCAAACAAGTCCCTAAAATGTTTAATGAACTTGTAAACAAAAGGCGTCTGTCTTTTCTCGACAAGCGTGTTAAAACCATAGGTTTTAAGACGCAGTTTAGCTTCTTCGCTACTTAATCCATTTGGTGGAACGCCAAGATGGTGCAAGACCTCGTCAATCGGCTTAGAAGCAGCTTTTTCCAAAGTAACTCCGCCAAAACCTTGTGTGAGAGCCTGCTATGCGCTCCAGTAACATCTACGGATAACTATAGGTTGGAATGGTAAAACAGCTTTAATGTTATGTTTTATTTGAGCCAATTGGAAGCCCATTTTTATCATCAACGATTTCTTCTTTTCTATAGAGCTGAATTTTTAGCTTTTAAGGTTTGTTTCCTCCAAAAGGAAGCGGCCACATTTTTAAATACATCGGAAATAAATCTTGAGCAGCGTCGTTTCAAGTGCCTCATACCAAGGTTTTCAGAATCAACTGTTTCCTAAACATCTGCCATAAAGTTAATAGGCGACAGTTTCAATTTCCATGTAGCTTATCTCGTATAACGAGGCAAATAGAAAACGCCTTAGTCTGTAAGAGATGTAACTTAACAGATTAAAGATCATTCATTAAATATGGAGACTGTACCGTAATGGGTCGTTATAGACAAACTGATGAAATAGTCAAACTGATGAACAATCCCGAAATCATCAGGAACACAAGTATTATAGCCCACGTAGACCATGGGAAAACTACCTTGTCTGACAGCCTTCTCGCTGCTGCAGGAATAATTAGTACCCAAACTGCTGGTCAGAAACTGTTTTTGGATTCGTGGGATCTTGAACAGAAACGCCAAATGACGGTTTTTGCTTCAAACGTTAGCCTTGTTCACACATACAATAATCAAGATTACCTTATTAACCTCATCGACACTCCTGGACACATCGACTTCTCAGGAGCAGTCACACGTAGCCTCAGAGCAGTTGACGGTGCGCTTGTAGTAGTGGACGCAGTGGAGGGTCCCATGACTCAAACCGAAACCGTGCTTATGCAAGCCTTGAGAGAACGCGTTAAACCCCTACTTTTCATCAACAAGGTTGACAGACTCATTAAAGAGATTAAGTTGACGCCTCAAGAGATTCAGCGCAAATTTGCCAAGATTCTTTTGCGTGTTAACTCGCTTATCGAACGTTATGCTCCTCCAGAGCATAAGAAAGACTGGCAAGTCACCGTTGAAGATGGACGTGTGGCATTTGGTTCAGCTTTGCACAAATGGGGTTTAAACATTGATCATATGAAAATGAAGAAGGTCAGTTTTCAAGACATCATAGACGCGTATAGCGGTGAACCACAGGATGTTGGTAGAAAGGTTGATGAGTTAAGCAAGAAAGCCCCCTTGCCTGAGCCTATATTGGACATGTTCTGCAAACATTTGCCTAGCCCGAAACAGGCACAACCGTACCGTCAGAGTCAGATTTGGCCTGGTGATGTGACGAGCCCAGTTGGTGTGGGGATGGCGAAAGTTGATCCTAACGCCCCTCTCCTTATGTGTGTATCTACCATTGAAGTTGACCCCCACAGTGGAACTGTTGCTATAGGCCGCGTTTTTAGCGGTGCAATAACAAAAGGTAAAACTGTTCAACTTGTAAGTAGTCACCAGAAAGGCACAATACAGCAAGTCTTCATGAGCATGGCAACTGATAGAGTTATCGTTGACCGTGTGCCAGCGGGTAACATAGGCGCCATTTCAGGTTTACCTTCAATTCACGTGGGTGAAACTATAGCCGAAGAAGGCATCGAAGTGCACTCTTTTGAAGGGTTAAGGTACGTTTCTGACCCCGTGGTTACGGTGGCAGTTGAACCTGAAGACGTCAAAGACTTGCCTCTATTCGATAAAGTTATGCATAAACTCACTGTTGAAGACCCTAACCTGCATTTCACCATGAACAAGGAAAGTGGGGAATTTCTGCTTTCAGGTATGGGTGAGCTTCACTTGGAAATCACAGCTTACCGTATGCAGGAAGCAGGTCTGAAAGTGAAACTCAGCAAACCCATAGTTATCTTCCGTGAAACCATTAGTCATGATTATCGTGGTCCACCAGTTATGGGTAAAAGCCCCAACAAACATAACAAGCTCTGGATAACCATCGAGAAATTATCTGATGAGGTTATTGAAGCAATAAAATCTGAGAAAATTACTGATATGCAAAGCAAAGATGAACGGACCAGGATTCTGCGTGAACTTGGGTGGTCTCCTGAAGATGCCAAAGGTGCCGTAGCCGTCGAAGAGAGCAACATCCTAGTTAACCGCATTAAGGGACGACAATACGTGGATGAAATTATCGACCACGTCAAAACAGGCTTCCGCGAAGCAGTTCACACTTCACCGCTAGCAAAGGAACCCGCGTATGGTTTGAAAATTAACCTTGAAGATGTTACAGTCCACGAAGACCCAGTTCACAGAGGTCCTGCGCAAGTTATCCCTATGACCTGGCGCCCAATTTACTGTGCCATTCTGCTGAGCGACCCCAAGTTGCTGGAGCCCTTGATGAGTTTTGAATGCAAAGTGCCAAGCGAATTCGTCAGCTCTGTCATCACGCTTCTAAACAAGAGACGTGGCAAAATCTTAGATATGCCCTCAGAAGAAGACATGATAATCGTCAAAGCTGAGCTGCCCGTTTCAGAAAGTTTTGGTATCGCGGATGAACTCAGAAGTTCAACGCAGGGTAGAGCTTTCTGGGCTACTCAATTTAGTCGTTGGGCACCTGTCCCCGAACAAATGCAAGCGGAAACCATAAAGAAGATTCGTGAACGCAGAGGCTTATCGCCAATTCCGCCTAAACCTGAAGAGTACTTCGAAAACGAGTAATCTTTCTCTTTTCTTTTTGTTTTTATACTGAACCTTTTTGTGGTTAATGTAATTTTATGTAAAAAAGAGTTGATGGGTTATCCTTTTAGGTTATTTTTTTAGTTATGGTGTTGGTGGTGGCGGTGGGATATAACTTCGCGGGGTTATATGAATTACTGTTTTCTTTCTTTTTTGCAGGATAACTACAGCGCCCACTATGATTAAGACTACGGCTATCAATACGCCTATTATAATGTAGAGCATTGTGCCACTGAATAAGCCTCCGCCACTTATGCTATTTAAAATAGACATGACTTCATTTTGGCTTTGAGAACTGGCACCGTGATAGACTAAGACGTTGAAGTAGTAATTGTCTTTGATGAAAACTATGTCCCAGAGGTATGCATCTTCTTGATCATCGTATGCTTTGGCGAATCCTGCGGTGGAACCCGCTAACTGCATTGTTCCACTTTCTTGTATTTCATCTGTTAAATCTCTGTCAAACAAGTATTCCGCCTCGCTCTTCAGGTCTGAACTAGAAAAAGTTTTGCTGGGTGCTCTCTCGTAATATATTCTTACTTCGTCGTAATTTTGTGAATTAACATACTGTAGCAAACCTGCTCCTGCTTCGTCATATTCAGATGGCGCCTGCGGGTATAGTTTTTGGCTTTCTAATCTCCAACCGCTGGGTATACTTACGTTAGGCGGGGTGAGTGTTTGTGCTGATGCAAGTGGTGTTATCGCCAGAGAAAATATAAGCAGCAACAAAAACGCTGTTCTGTAACTTTTTTCCATTTGTTTTCCATCCCTATGTTGTGAATATGCAGTTGGTTTTCACATAAAACTTTTGTTTTGCCGATGAATCAAAAGATTTGCTCAAAAAAATTCTTACATTAAATTGGGACGGACACCTTTCAAATAAAATTGTAGTTTGGTGGTGGGGCTGCCCGGATTTGAACCGGGGTCTATAGAGCCCAAGTCTACAAGCCTAGACCAAGCTAGCCGACAGCCCCTGTTTGTAGATTTCAGAGAACATAATTTCGCAAGCACCATAAAAACCTTAGCCACGCCATTGGGGCGTCTAAATCTCCTTTTGATAGCAAGTTTAGGTGCTGCTTTGTTTCACTTCATGGTCATAAGGGTTAGAATATAGGTTTAACATTGTCTCAAAAAGAGTTTTTCTATATTCTCAATAAAATAGGAAGACTCCAATAGTGGCAATATTCAAGAAAACTGCGGGCAAACTGTCTTACCCCTATTGATAATCTAATTGTTTTCTGGAAGAATTGGAGCCTCGAGCGGGCCTTGCTCCCGCGGCCTGCTGCTTACAAGGCAGCCGCTCTGCTGGGCTGAGCTATCGAGGCGACCAACGGTGCCCAGAATACTCCATACATGAAACATTATACAAATAAAAGTTACTGCTTCTCACTTCCCTTTTTGGTCAGTTAAAGAGTAATTTGTTTTATAAGTGATGTTTACTTCTTTCGTGAAAAAAGTTTTTTATGGGTAAAATCTAAAGAGATGTAGCTGTGTGAAATTGACTAAAAAAGTAGAAAAATACGTGATTATTGTAGTCTTCACGTTATCATCTCACGTGTTATTGTAACAGCGATCACGCTCATAATTTTTAATTTGCCATGGCAAATGCGCTTTATGTAACCACCGTAATGATTGCTTGCTACTGTCTAGAAATTTTTTACCAAATTAAGAAACGTAGACAAAACTTTCTTATAGCCCAATTTATGGAGCGCACAGATTTTACACTTTTTCTTGTTGCGAGCTATGTTTTGGGGCAGCCTGAAATCAAAGCGTTACTTCTTGCATTTTTATTTTATCTTATAGCCCAAGCGCATCTGGGAGTTAATGAGCTTATCTACGTGGTAAACGATGAAGCTAAACAAATGAAAACTATGTTCTTTATGGTCTGAAAAACTGCTTGCTGGATATTTGTTTTCACAATTGCTCATATTGCCACCACTCTGGTTTTATTAACTTATATGGGATTGTTTCGTGTATAGGATTTGTTGTCGTTTTCTCTTTCCTAATCAGGCTGGAATTGCATACTCCAAAAAAAGCTGCACTTGCAGGAATGAAAGTGTTGCCTCTTTTTCGTATTGCGATGCGGATTTATGCAATTTCGATAATACTAGAATACATCATACTTTGCCGAACTGCTTGAACCATAAAAATGTTGAAATGTATGCATGCCTTTATAAGCAGGGGCGTAACCATACTATGAACGTGCAAAACTAACTTTTGCACGAGTAAATAATAGGAGTTGAAATATCTAAATGTACAATAACCGAGAGATGCACAAGGCAACCTGTGCTGACTGCGGAAAAGAATGTGAAGTTCCTTTCAAGCCAGACGGCACCAGGCCAGTTTACTGCCGAGAGTGCTACTCAAAACGAAGACCCCCACGCAGATACTAAGCTTTTAAGCTAACTATCTTAAACTTCGTTAAAAAACAATTTTTCTTTTTTTTATTTTCTATGATTTTATGTTAAACGTTCATTCAATTTGAAGCTACGTAAAAACATTCTTTAGAAGGCTAACCCTAATATAGGGAGCATATAATTATACTCTGTTCTGTCGGAGATAAAATAAAACGAGCCAAGCGTGTATACACGTGGACTTTGTTTTTTGCAGGTTATCTTGACGGACAAACGGGGCAAAAGGTAAACTTGAAAAAAAATAATTTAGGCGAACAACTTGCTTTTCTTTCAGTAAAACACAATTGTTATGTTGGTGACCTTTTCCGAGCTTTGCTTTCAGCAAAAAACAGCGGAAAAAGTACTTGCGATGAACTCTCAATTAACCATCGAGGCAAAATAAAGAAAGAAAATATTTTTTTGATAACAAAAAACAGCGAAGTAATAATGCAGTTTCGAGTACTTGAAGAAAGTCTGATAGACAAGGACATACGTTTTGAAAGCTGGATGCAAACCGATAAGATACGCAAACAAGTTGCTAAACAAAACATGACTCATCGTTCAACAGCCATTGGGTCACTAAGGGTTGGTATGAAAAAAGTTAACTTAGATGCTAGCGTACTCGAAATACCCGCGTCTACGTTGGTTCACACACGTTTTGGTGCTGACGCTGTGGTAGTTAATGTTTTAATAGGCGATTCAAGTGGAAAAATCAAAGTTTGTCTTTGGAATAAGGCGCCAGAAACTGTTGCCGTAGGAGATATAATAGCTATAAAAAATGCGTCCGTGTCTTCTTTTAGGGGAGAAAAACAATTACGTATCGGCAGAACTGGAATTATTAACGTACTTGAACACAGAGCCACCAAGAGGGAACAAACTAATGTTTCTAAAAAAGTAATCTACACGTAGTAAGTTGTTTTGCTATTTTCCTCATTTAGTAAAACGATTCTCCGATGATTCATCAAGCGCATCCAACCTGAATATCAAAGTATTGACCCGCCTTTTCCATGGACTATTAACCGAGTGGTTTTTAGTGAAAGTGAAAAAATATTCCCTTGTCAGTTCTCTAACTTTAGGTTCATCGGCAACGTACTTCAAATGCAGCAATTCATGAATCAACGCAGCCTGTGCTCTGTTTCCCGCATATGCCATGAACGTTTGCTTGCCAAATTTTTGTGTGAAAAAGAGGCAAACCTTTATAGGTTTTGGGTAAATGCGGATTTTTCCTCTGTTGACATCACAGTTGCCAGCAAGACACTTACCATTTTTTCTGCGGCGTGGAAAAACTTTAATATCAATACAGCTGACTTTTTGCTCTTCAATTTTTTCTTTTTTGAGCATCCAACAAAGAAATTGTTGAAATGAAGCCAACTCTAAAGACTTAACTACAAAGCGACAATACTTCAAATAGTAGCTGATATGCTTCTGAGCAGAACAACCAACTCTAGGTAAGTCAATATTTATTGTCATTTTACTTGAAAGCAAGCCTGTTGACGCATCTGGAAACATAAGTGTGACAAATCAGCTCATCATATTTACATGCTTTTAAAGTTAAAAAATCCTGTTGAGCCATTTTATATTGCGGAAGCTTTGAATATATGGATCAACATACTACAACTTGAACATCGAACATCGCTGTTTTTAGGCTTGTTAAGACCCAGACGACACAACCAGTTTTGCCTGCGCCATGAGGTATTACCTCTAGTTGCCTAGGTTGATTTGTTTTCTCCTCTTTTTTTGTTGTTGGTTACAAAATTTTTCTTTTTTGTCCTCTTTCGCATAGTACAATTAACGCGCACTGAGGACTTACATTTTCTACAGTTCTTTACTAACCCTGCTCGAAGGATACACAATATGCTTTACCTCTATTGATTTTCTCATGAAAAGAATCAGTTATCAATGGGTCAACGCCCAACGCATTAACGAAACTCTTCACTTCTAAAATGAAGGAACATACTTATAAACTCATTTAAAATTTTTAACAAAATTTTATGGTGATCTAAAAATATTTAAAAAAAGACACGTATAAAAATTTTTAAATTATAAAAATCACATTTTGTTAGTAATGCGTTAATATAGTTGGCTGCACATTCTTGTAGTATTAGAATTCTTTAGAGAAAACGCCAACAAGCAAAAAGCCTGCGCTTTTCTTAGATTATTCTGATAAACAAAAAGGGCTCCCTCCTGAAAAAGGAGTCAGTCATTTGTGGTGTTGAAAAAATGGGAAAAAGAAAAGTTACTAATGAAGGAAAACTTGACCAAATGGTTCTGCCATCAAAAAACGATGTTTTAGGCATAGCAATAAGGATGCTGGGTGCCGACAGAATAATGGTGAAATGCCAAGATGGAAAGGAAAGATTGTGCAGAATTAGAGGCAAACTGAAACGGCGGGTATGGATCAGAGATGGAGATATTGTTTTGGTGTCGCCTTGGGAATTCCAAACAGATACGCGAGGTGATATTTTTTGGCGTTACAGGCAAAACCAAGCAAGTTGGCTACGGGATCATCACTACCTCACAATATAGAGTCAGAAGGTACATCTACGCTGTTTATCCTGAAATGTCTTGAATGTTGCAACACATTCAACGTTGGCAGTCTTAAAGATGGTGGAGTAATTTCCTGCCCTACTTGTGAAGCAGAGTATAAAGTATTGATTAAAAACGGCAAAGTTGAACTAAAAGAGTTCCTTTACGAAAGCGAAGACTTCGGCGAACTGTAAGACCATTTTGAAGCCCTTGAGTATAGAAGCGTGTACTCTCCGCCGATAAAAAAATAATCTATCCTTATTTGAACCCCTCTCTCTGTGTTGAGCGAATTATTAGGCTTTATGAGATAAAAAGAAAGTTAGGTCGGTGGCCGAGGTCTAGTTCCCAAGATTACTTCAACAGTTAGTGTGGCGTTGTTCCTGACAACTGTGATCACTACTAGATCGCCAGGCATAGTTTGCCCCTCCAGATAGCTGCTCAGGTCATCGCTGTTCTTTATAATTGTACCGTTAATCTCAATTATGATATCGCCGCTTTTCAATTTGCCTGCCGAAGGGCCGTCAGGATAAACTGTTCCCACATACCTGCCGTAGGTAACATTTACATTCAATTCTTGCGCCAAAGCATAACTCATGTCGCTCCTGTTCGGCGGAGAAGCTATGCCAAGATAAGAATGAAAAGGATAAGACCCTGAAGTCACCAAATATCCAATCTCTTTTAGTATTGTGTTTGAAGGTATGGCGAAACCTAAACCTTGCGAATCAGAAACAATCGCAGTTGTTATACCAACAACATCGCCGACGGCGTTCAGCAGAGGGCCTCCAGAGTTTCCAGGGTTGATCGGTGCGCTAGTCTGAATGACGTTTGCGATAAGGAAGTTTGTATATTCCTCTTGGATTGAGCGTCCTAAAGCACTAACTACGCCTGTGGTTAACGAACCTACTAAGCCGTAAGGGTTGCCTATGGCTACGACTTGATCTCCAACACGCAGAGAAGAGGAGCTGACAATTTGAAGCGGCTTAAAAATGGTGGGGGGAGCATCGTTAACAGAAAGCACAGCCAAATCAGAATAAACATCATCACCAAGAACGGTCGCTGCGTAGCCCCGCCCATCAGAAAAAGTCACACTTAAATTAGATGCCTTGTAAACAACATGAAAATTCGTTATCACAACCATTTTACCTGAGTAGTTATAAACAAAACCTGAACCCTGTACCTCTCCGTCGCCACTTGTCCCTTGAACAAGAACTACTGAATCGCTTACTTTAGCGTAGAGATCAGCTAAATACTCCGTTCCATTTTGGTAGATGTTTATTGTTTGGTTTGTAACCGTTTGACTTTGGGTACCACTCAGAACGGCTATTTGACTTTTCAAGGTGGAAACTTCGTTGTTAAGGGTGCTAATTTGTTTATAATTTAAATAGAAAACGGCAAAGCTGCCTAAGAGTAGCCCCAATGCAAACATTAACGCAAGGGAACTGGCAGATGCTTTTTTCGAAATTCCGAAACGGAACATACAGTCAATCCCTCAGACATGCATTGAAAAGACGCGTAGATAAAAGTATTCCCAAAAAGGATTTACCGTTTGAAATTATTCTCTCCGATCCACGATGTCTAAGGCATCAGGACCAGTGCCGATTAGCGTGACGGGAACGCCGGTGTGGTCTTCGATTTCTTTGATAAACTGTTTAGCCTCAGCGGATAGCTCATCGTAACGTCTTTTGCTAGTGCATTCAGGAAACAGAACATCCAGTTTTGTTAAGGCAGCTTGGGTGGCACCGTTAATTTTTGCGGTTCTTTTTGCCAAGTCAAAATCAAAAGGTGCACTTCGTCTGTCGCGGCCTGTACCCGCCGCCCGTTCAAACCAGCCACGTCTTATCGCTTCTTCTTTTGTGATCTCTCCAGGTAGAGGTCCTCCGCCCACACGGGTTATGAAGCTTTTGTAAACAATAATTACGTCATCTACACGTGTAGGTCCAACACCTGCTTCGGAGGCGATAGCCGAAGCTCCAGTGTCTCTTCCCGTAACGTAGGGGTAACCTCCACCTAAGAACAAAGAAAGCATAAAGCCTTGTGTGCCTTCGAGAAGGATTTTTTTACCAGCGTCTATTCCAGCATTGATTTCTGCAATTGTATCTTTCACGTAGGGCTGTAATTCAGGTATATCTTTGGCAAGTTTTGCAGTGCGTCTCACTCGTTCTTCAATTGCAGGACCAACACCCCAGCCTGTGGTGCCGATGCTTTTGTTGACGGCGCTGGCTTTGTCTTGTGCAGCATGTTTCTCCTCGATTATGGATGCTTGCTGGTCTATGGCTATTCGGTTATGTACTTTAGTGAACTCCACTTCTTCCAGAAACTTTGCAACATGGACGTTTGCGCCCGCAGCTATAAACAAGTTGCAATTTGGATTTACAAAGGCAGCAGGCACCATGTGAAGAGCGTATTTTTGTCCTTCAATCCAGACTGTGTGAGCTGCGTTCACAGAGCCCGTTCGTACGCAATAATCCAAATTATCTTTCAGAGCAAGATAGCTGATTATTTTTCCTTTGCCTTCGTCGCCCCAGAAAGCGCCAACGATAACTGAACAAGGCATCTTAGTTCACCCCTGAAAGGGGGTGTTGTGGCTTATTTAAAACTGTTGGCTTTTTTTATGTGAAATGGAGTATTTAGCCAACCAACAGGGTCTAAATTCAGTTTTAGTTTGAGACAATTTTTAAACTAAAAATTGGGCATCAAAGTGGAGTTGCCCGCGCTTTCAATTTTTGTAGTGCATACAAGAAAGCTAAAATTGAAAAACAATCTCTAAGGAGAATTATAGACTTCGCGGTCAATTATTTCCAAAAGTTTTAACACGATTTTCCCTTTAATCTTCTTCTCCTTTTCTGTCACCGATTCGTGAGCATGACAGATAGTGTCTGTGGTTATGCCCTTCTCTTCATCATAAATGATAGGGTAAAGCTGACAACCTAAAGGACGGGAAAAATAGATATTGCACTGTCTTTTTTTGAGGTTATAAAATACGCAATAGCCATTTCGATTCTGTAGTACTGCGTAGCCTGCTTCGTCGTAGCGTACAAACAACTTTCTGGAGTAACCTTCCGCCTCTATCCTTAGTATGTCTTCTTTGGAAAGCAGCATTTCAGTTTCTCGGCAGCAAACTCCACAACGTGTACAACGCATACAAGACTCTTTGAACGGTGCTATATTTCAGTTTTTTTAGAATAAAGTTAAGGCTTATTCAATCAATTTTATTTACAAGTACGAAATTGAGCAGCTCTGCGTAAGCAACATTTCTAAGAGAGATGTGAGAAGGTTTTTGGTTGCCGTAGGGAATGTATTCAACTTGGTTGCCTTTTCCTAGTGTGCTGCCTTTTTGAATACCTTTCAGCTTAACATTTATTATTACTGAACCATCTTTGAGGTGAAGGTTTACATGTTTACCTATGAAGGATCTGGCGCTGTTTATGCTAAAACTTTCCATATTGTTCACCACTCGATTTCTCTGTGAGATAGCTGTGCCCAACACTGTTTGCAGATAGGCAATTTTTGACCTTTAACCATGATATAAAGTGTAATATTTCCACTTTTGCAGGTGTTTTTCCATGGGTTTTTGCAATATTCCATTGTTTACCCTCCAAGCATATATGCGAAGCTTGTTTAGTTGTGTGTCCTTTTAAAATTGGTTCAGAAGCAACTAGTTGCTGCAGGGGAGAGAGGTGAATTAAAGTGAAAATATTTCTCCATATAAGACAAGTGTGTTCACGTAGGTAATTTTGAATTTGGTTACTGTTGACCCATTGCAGTTTTTGGTTTGTTAGTAGGCGGTTATATTCTGAAACAGTAACAAAAGTTTTGGTTACATGCTATTTTTATGTTGATTACGGTAATATTACATTTTGAATCCATTTTTGCTATAGTGTTACCCTCTTTTGTTTTCAGTGTTTTGGCGTTTATGGTATCAAAAGCCTTTTAACTAACCTCTTTTACTTTCTCCTTGTCCGTACAGTTTTGGCTATTTTGATTCCCAACTTTTGCTATTTGGTTAATTGGAGCATGGCGAGTGTCAGAAGGCAATGACATAATTGTGTACTAAAAAGAAGTGGGTACAAACTATGATTGTTAGATTGATTGCCTTGCTTTCAGGATTTTTGCTGTATGTTAGTTTTTATTGGGCTTTTTTGATGTTTGGCTAAAAATTATAAGTTAACAATTTCAGGAACTATGGTTTCATTGGTGATTTTCAGTAAGCCTACTGAAGGTTTAGTGAGGAAGGGTGGCTCAGGATTTGTGGGGCTGCCAGGGTTGACGTAGAGGGTTCTGCCTTCCCATTTTATGTTCGGACTGTGTGTATGTCCATAAACAAAAACATCAAAGCCATTCTGCCTGACAAGTTCACGCATTTTTCCCATACCAAAAGCAATGTTGGGATCGTGCATCACACCAATTTTCCAGTTAAAAAGCTTCAACGAGTTAAGCTTTGGCAAGGCACCACTGACTGATGCAGAATCCATGTTGCCTTTAACTGCCAACACAGGTGCGAGTTGCTCCAGTTCATCTATAACTGACAACTCAACTAAATCCCCTGCATGTATGATGTAATCAACGGTTTCAAAGAGCTGAAAAATATTTTTGGGCAGACCTCGCGCTCTCGTAGGTACATGAGTGTCTGAGATTAACCCCACAAGTTTTTCAGGTTTCAGATTAGGTAGCATAAGTGGAATCTGCTTTTGAGGGTTCGCCATCTTTGTTCCTCGATTAAGATAATGTGTTCTCCTCAGTTGGTATTTAAGATAATAAATATTCTATTATTTTAAATCAGTTAAAAAATGGAAAAGGGGAATCTCTATTTGCTTCCAAAAAGTGGAAGATAGTTGTTTACTGTTTTACTTTGGAGATGTATTTTAGATTGAATGGTTTTATAGCAGACTCTGATTTGAGGTCAATTTGGAAACTTTGTGTTTCCATAATTAAGTTGGAAAGTTCGGATTCTTGTGTTCGCTTAAATTTGGCAAAGTCTGTGTAGTTTTCGTGGAGCGAAATACAGACAGCGTCCCAACCTAAGCCTTGGCCTTCAGCAACTAAAACAACATTAGGTTGTTTAGTGTACCAATCTCTGAGTTCTTTGGCGATTTTCTCTTTCTCTTCATTTTTAACATGGTTAAGCTTGGTCTTGAGGAAAGTGAACGCTGCAATTTCAAAGCCTATTTGTCCGAACTTGGGTATCACGGTGTATCCGTCAATGATTTTGTTTTCAAGCATTGCTCGCCTTCGGGTTACGGTAGGTTGAGAGATCCCTAGAGCTTTGGCTAGTTGCCTATCGCTTCTGTGTGAATCTTTCATCAGTTCAAAGAGGAGTTGGTAATCTATTGGTTTTAACTCTTTCATCTTTCATACGCCTGAAACGTTTATTGCAATTTCAATTTCCCTATATAAACTTCAGCGTACTCTAAATAAAATTCTGTCCCTAATTAGCCTCAATTCTGCCAAAAATCCCTCTGAGACTAGGAAACTCTTAAGAGTTCAGTGTAATGCTGTAAAATTAAGTGACTAAGAAATGGCCGTTCCATTATGGCGAGATGTTGAGTCCGAAGTCACCACAATTCTCAGCGAAATCCTACGAATTGACACAACAAATCCTCCTGGGAACGAAACCAAGGCGGCCAAACACATAGAGAAAATTTTGAATAAAGATGGCTTTCAATGTGAGATTTTCGAGTCTGCTCCCCAACGCGGCAGCATAATCACGCGGTTTAATGGTTCAGGTGAGAAACCGAGTTTACTTTTGTTGTCACATTTAGACGTGGTGGCAGCGAAAGCTGCAGAATGGAGTATAGACCCATTTGGCGGCGTAGTTAAGGATGGATTTGTTTGGGGAAGAGGCGCATTAGACATGAAAGGTATGACCGCCATTGAAATCATGGTGCTTAAGCTTCTTAAACGCAACAACATTCGCCTTAAGGGCGATGTAATTTTAGCTGCGACGGCTGACGAGGAGATGGGCGGTCTAAACGGCGCTGCATATCTTTTGAAAAAGTATCCTGAGAAAATTTTTGCTCCCTACGTTTTAAATGAAGGAGGTGGTTGGTCAATTCCTGCTCACAACAAAAACGTGTACACTATACAAACAGCAGAGAAAGGGTTGCTCTGGTTCAAAGTCAAAGCTAAAGGTATTTCTGG
Organism: uncultured Candidatus Bathyarchaeia archaeon; assembly: GCA_964582085.1. GTDB lineage: Archaea > Thermoproteota > Bathyarchaeia > Bathyarchaeales > Bathycorpusculaceae > JADGNF01. Next base: position 124,810 of record CAZOPV010000007.1, read on the forward strand.
TCACGGTTCTATGCCTGAAGTCGCAGACAACGCTATAATGCGTATGCACCGTGTTATTGGGAAGCTCGGTGATTACCGAGGTCCAGTGTCATATGTACCTGTTGTGAAGCAACTGTTAGAGGAACTGTCAACAGACGAAAGATTACATGAGCCAATAAGACGGTTGCTGACAAACCCCCAATATAGCGATTCAGTGTTGGCTGAACTGACTAAAACTGCGCCTGAGATAGTGGATGAAATTCTTCCCCGAATCCGAATGACTATCACACCAACAATTATTAATGGCGGCACAAAAGAGAATGTTGTACCTTCTGAATGTGAAGCGGTTTTTGACTGCCGTGTGTTACCTGGTCAAAACATAGAACAAGCTCAAAATTTAATTAAACAAATGTTAGCTGAAGTAGGACTGCAAAAACTGTCGATTGAAACCATACAGGCTCAAGAACCATCTGAATCACCTATTGATACTCCGCTCTATCGAGCTATCTCAAGTGTGCTGAAGGATTTGGAGCCTAGTTGCGGTGTAGTCCCGTTACTCATGACAGGTGGTACCGATTCTAGATTTTTCAGACGGATGGGCAGTGTGTGTTATGGTTTTCACCCTATGAAAAGTGAAAGCCGCGATGGCGTGAAAATGCCTCGTCGGGAGCATGGCGTCGATGAGCGTATCAGTGTAGAGAATTTAGTTTTTGGAACACGTGTGTTGTATGAAACCGTTACACGGTTTTTGAGCTAATTTTCTGAAATGGTAACCTCTTTCTATCTCGTTTATTAGTCAATTTATTCTCAACATTAACAAACTTAATTCCTATGTCTTGACGTTTTTTCTTTTGCTTTACTTTGTATGTGCGTTAGTTGTGTCATGCTTAAATATGCCCAAAGAAGTAAATATAATTCGTTTTAATGAGGAGGCTAAAACAAAGTGCCAGCAATAGAAGTTGGTAGAATCTGCCAAAAAACAGCAGGGCGCGAAAAAGGCAAAAAATGCGTCATTATAGATGTCACAGACAAAAGTTTCGTTATAGTCACGGGACCCAAAAAGGTGACAGGTGTAAAACGCAAAAGAGTCAACCTCAACCATATTCGAGCCCTCCAAGATAAAATCGAAATTAAACGAGGCGCAACAGACGAAGAAATCTCCCAGATCTTGGAGGCAGCCGGTAAACTCAAAGAAATGACACAATCTGTGGTGCAATAAACTAGACTCTTATACTTCCCTGTCTTTCTTTTTATATTCAAGGAGTTATCTCTCTTATGCCTAGAACTGTTCCTCCGTGGGAAATTAAGCATGAGGTTTACATCAAAGCTGAGGACGAAACCGACCCCAAGTACGGGCACATCCCTCTGGAGCGCCCTCCAACCGAGTTCATACGCTACGGTGTCATAAACCTCAACAAGCCAGCGGGGCCCACCAGTCATGAGGTTGCCGCTTGGACCAAAAAACTCTTGCAGCTTGAGGTTATAGGTCACGGCGGGACCTTAGAGGCTTAATCTCTGCGTTAGAGCCAAGGATATCCCAAAGTGACTGGTGTTTTACCCATAACGTTAGAGGACTCTACAAAGGTTGTACAAGCTTTTCTCTACAGTGGCAAAGAATACGTTTGCGTTATGAAGCTTCACGGAGACGTTGGGGAGACTCGTGTCCGCAGAGTTCTTGCAGAATTTGAAGATGAAATTTACCAGCGCCCACCTCTCCGTTCGTCAGTGAAGCGCCAAATTCGAACTCGGCGTATCTATTACATAAACTACCTTGAGGCTGATGGTAGAAACGTGCTTTTTCGCGTGGGTTGCGAAGGCGGCACATACATACGCAAACTTTGCTTTGACGTAGGTGAGGTTTTAGGAGTAGGTGCCCATATGCAGGAACTTCGTAGAACCCGTGCAGGACCTTTCAGCGAAGACGGTCAAACTCATGTTACCCTCCATGATTTAGCTTACTACTTCAATGAATGGCGAGAAAAGCAAGACCCAAATATCCTTCGCGAATTCATCCAACCCATGGAAAGTGCTTTGGCATTAATTCCTAAACTGGTTGTGAGAGACTCAGCAGTTGACGCTCTCTGCCATGGCGCAAACCTTACCGCTCCAGGTGTACTCTCAGTGGAAAGTCACATAGAAAAAGGATCTATTGTGGCGCTTTTCACCCTCAAAGGTGAGGCCATCGCATTAGGTAAGGCAGTGTTACCCACCGAAGAAATCTTGAACACCAACCGTGGCACTGTGGCTACTTTAGAGCGGGTTTTGATGCCGCGAGGCACTTACCCGAAAATTTGGAAAAGTGTCCCCAAACAATGACAAAACTCAAAGACGTTGCCGAGCACTATTATGCAGCGCAACCGGAATCGGAAGTAAAATTCGGGTTAATTCAAACACGTCTTCGAGGTAAACCCTTTGAATTTTTCACAGCTTCAAGCGTTTTCAGTGTTAAACGAGTTGATCTAGGAACCCGTCTGTTGGTTGAATCTATGGAATTGCCTGAATCGGGCTTAGTTTTAGATGTCGGTTGCGGCTACGGTGCCGTAGGTATAGCAGCTGCTACGTTCAACCGCAAGTTGCATGTGGTTCTCACAGACGTCAATAGGCGTGCTGTTCTTTTGGCTCGTCAAAACGCCGAACGAAACAAAGTATCAAACGTGGAGGTGCGACAGGGCAATTTATACGAACCCGTAGCAGAGTTAACTTTTAACTGCGTTTTGTCGAATCCGCCTGTAAGCGCAGGTATGAAAACTGTGGAGGCGCTTATACGTGGCGCCGCTGCAGTTATGGCTAGCAAAGCCACTTTTCAAATGGTTATGCGCTCAAAAATTGGCAAAAAAACCTTACCACAAGTTTTTGTTGAGACTTTTGGAAACTTTAAGATTTCGGCAATAGAAAGCGGCTACCGTGTATTAACAGCAAAAAAACAGTAATTTCGCTTTTTAGTTGCCTTTGAGTTCAGCGACGAGTTTAGCAATCTGTTCAATCACGTAGGCGTTTATGGTTTTGCCTTTGTCCTTGGAAGCCTTAGTGGGGTCACCTATAACCCCGCTAGGAAAATACTTCTCAGGGTCACAGACAACTTCAAAGCGAGGCATCTTAGGAAAACTTGGTTCTCCCTTCGTTTTGATGAAGTCAGGTCGTATAGCCATCACCCTTGAGGTTTCCACGGCGCCTGCATGTCCATCATTGAGGGGAAAATTAAGACCTTTAACTTCTGATGCAAAGTCAAAATCCGACAGCACCATTATTCGCGTTTTCTGCTCCTTGTGTGTTAATGAGTTTTGTGTGACCACTTGCTGAGCCGCCCGCCTTAGCGCCACCATGTGAGACGAACCCGCATGACCACTTATCACGATTATTCGGTTAAAGCCATTTCGCACAAGCTCAGAGAGGACGTCACGTACAACCAAGTATAGTGAATCAAACTCTATTGAAAGAGTTCCCGGAAAATTTCGCCCTGCGTTACAAACACCATATCGCAAAGGTGGAGCCACAAGACACCCCGTTCTCTTAGCAACTTCCAAAGCAACAAATTCAGCTTGCACACTGTCTGTGCAAAGTGGCAGATGATTCCCATGCTCTTCGACGCTTCCGATAGGAAAAATTACAACAGTTCCTGCAACCGCCGCCTCTTTTGCTTCAGTAGTACTAAGCTCGTCTAGCCACACGCAACTCAGTTTTTTGGGGGAAAAAACAGCGACTTTATGATTCATTTTAACAGCACCATTACAACTCTATTAGGTAATTACATGTTTATAAGAACATTTAACCGTAAAGGTTTAAGCTAAATGAAGAATCTTTAATAAAACGCTCAATTATGATTAACCAGAAAACATTGCCGGGGTCTCCTAGCCAGGCAGGGAGCAAGCCTGGAGATGGTTTGCCTTTTACGCGGGCCACCAAGTAGCTTGTGGCCTCTCGGGGCCACGGGGGTTCAAATCCCCCTCCCGGCGCCATTTGCTGATTTGTGTTAAAACACTTTAAAAGAGCAAAACGAGAATACCCTGTTTTTAGAGAAATACA
>CAZOPV010000008.1:0-6614 GCA_964582085.1 uncultured Candidatus Bathyarchaeia archaeon
CAATGCTTGGAAACCTATGTCGTAGGTTCCGCCATCGCCTGCAAATGCTATTATGTCAATGTGTTCTTTTAGTTGACCTTTACGTTTCAGAGCTTTAAGTGCCGCATCGATTCCTGCGGCGTTGGCAGCTGCAGTTTCAAATGCTGTGTGAAGCCATGGCACTGCCCATGAAGTGTATGGGTAAATTGAGGAAACAACTTCCATACAACCAGTGGCTTGGGTCACGATTGTTGGTCCTCGGATAGCTTTCATGACAAGTTTGAGAACTGTTGCTGGTGCACAACCTGCACATGCGCGGTGTCCTGACAGGAACTTGTCTGGTTTTTCGGCGATTTCTTTTGCGGTGAATTTCCATTCTTGAGTTGTCATTGTATTTTCCTCACTCTCTTAAACCTATGTAGTACACCACTTTGTCTACAAGTCCAGCGTGAAGCATCTTGTGTACGTCATCGAAAATTTTGCGAAATTCTTTGGGTGGTGTATCTCGCCCGCCTAGACCATAAATGTAATTTACAATTAATGGGTGGGAGCTAGCATCATACATTGCATGGCGAATTTCGTGGAAAACTGCGCCGCCGTTTCCGCCGAAACTCATGCTTTTATCCATTACAGCAATGGCTTTGGCATTCTTTAGCGCATTTTGAATTGCGTCAGCAGGAAAAGGCCGGAATACCCTGAGTCTTAGCAAGCCCACTTTGACGCCTTCTTGTCTGAGTTCATCAACAATGGTCTTGAGGGTGCCTGCGGTGGAACCTAAGCAGACAAAAGCAATTTCCGCATCGTCAAGGCAGTATGCTTCTATAAGGCCGTTCCCATATTTTCTGCCGCTTAATGTGGCGTATTCGTCGTGAACTTTTTGGATTACATCAAAAGAGTTTTTCATAGCTTCTTCTTGTTGGCGCTTAAACTCAAAATAGTAATTTGGCAAGGCAATAGGGCCTATGGTCATGGGGTTGGCTGGGTCAAGCTTGAAGGGAACAGTTTTACCTTCGTGAGTTGTCACAGTTGTAAATTGACGTGTTCCGACAAACTGCTTGACTGTCTCGTCTGGGAGTGTATCGACGTTTTCTAGAGTGTGACTTAAAGTGAAGCCGTCTAAACCGACGAGGACGGGTAAAGATACATTGGTGCTTTCGGCAATTCTGAATGCTTGGATCACTGAGTCGTAGGCTTCTTGGGAGTTTTCTACGAAGATCTGAATCCAACCAGAGTCACGTTGAGCCATACAATCTGAGTGGTCGCCGTGAATGTTTAACGGTGCAGATAATGCCCTGTTTGCGATAGCCATGACGATTGGTGTGCGGCATCCGCTTGCTACAAAAAGCATTTCATGCATGAGAGCTAAACCAGCTGAGGCGCTTGCAGTGAAGGTTCGTGCGCCAGTCGCCGAAGCAGCTATACACGCGGCTAATGCGCTGTGTTCAGATTCGGTGCACACAAATTCGGTGTTGACTTCGCCATCAGCGACGTATTCGCTGAACTTTTCGACAATTATAGTTTGAGGCGTAATCGGGTAAGCTGCAACGACATCAACATCTGACTGCTTGACAGCGTAGGCCACGGCTTCATCACCGTTTAAGCCCATACGTGTTTGCTTAATTTTGTTTGCCATTTTATTCACCTTTTTCCAGTTTCATCGTGATTGCCCTAGTTGGGCACTCTTTGGCACATATACCACAACCTTTACAGAAGCGGTAGTCAAACTCTATTTTTCCTGCTTCAGGTCGAAAACGTATGGCGTCATCAGGACAATAAATCACACAAAGCAGGCAGGTGGTGCATTTTTCTAAATCCCGAATAGGCGTAAAGGTTTTCCAGTCGCCCGTAAAAAAAGTAGTGCTGGGTTTTGAGCAGATGCCTGCTAGGGAAATTTCTTTCCAAGATTTTTCTCGACTCACTCCGTTTTTGCCTCCTCATAGGCTTTTTTGATAACTGCAAAGTTTTTCTCTGCTATGTCTGCCCTGAACTTTCCTTTAACAGTCTTTTCGATGCCCTCCAACGTAATTATACCTGTTGCCCTAGAGACAACGCCTAGCAGAGCGGTGTTTGTTATAGGTGCCCCTAAAATGTTGAGAGCAATTTCAGTTGCGGCAACCGTCCACACTCGCCCTTTTTCCACTCTAAGATTTGATTTGAGCACTGCTGGTTCATCTGTGGAATTGATTATCAAAATATCATCGTCCCTGTTCATCCCTGCGGTCACTGGAACCGTTTTTAGTAAAGTGTTATCTAGGACAATAACTACGTCTGGGTCGTAAACTGCGCAGTGAAGCCGAATTGGATCGTTACTAATTCGTGTAAAGGCAGTTACTGGTGCGCCCATTCTTTCGGGGCCAAATTCGGGGAAAGATTGAATGTATTTTCCTTCAGCTAAGGCAGTACGTGCCAAGAGTTCACTTGCGGTCCAGGCACCTTGCCCACCTCTGCCGTGCCATCTGAACTCTAACATTTTCAAGTTTTTACCTTCTCCGATTTCAAAGTGCTACTTTTGTGTTTCTTTATATATAAATTGACAGAAAACACATCCGCGACATATCAATTATCAAATTAAAGTCTTTCATATAGATATGCCATCCTTGACTTTTACCTACCAAATTGCTTTGTATAATATAAATTTTACACATACACCCACTATAGAGCATCGTTAAAGGGTTAAACTTGGCTCTTAATGAGAGACAAAAAGTTTTTACTGTAAACTTGTTAAAGGTTTAAAAAGGGGAAAGGCATGTCTGAGGTTCTTTTAACAAGCGACCGAACTCTCATGAGCGACTACCATAAAAATGAATTTTTAGGCTTTGGAACTTGTGCGCCTCCAAATTTTGTGCCTGAGTGGCTTTTTGCATATCTGTTTTTTCCTCATATGAAAACAAAATGGGGTATCCCAAAAACTGCCCCGTATGGTTTACGTAAAGTGGAGGCTCAGCTTCTAAAAGAAGGATTCGACGTGGCCACAGTTAGTCCCAGATACCTACGGCGATTTATAGGCAAAGCGAAAGTTCTTGGTATTCACGTTATGGACCCCTTTGGATTAGGACCAGCTTCTAGCACGCTAGCGGCGATTCTAAAAAAAGAACCTTACTTAGTCAAGCACTTTAAAGAGCTACTGAGTTGCCACGAAGTTCTGGAGGCAAAAAGGCGTGGACTAAAAATTATTGTTGGTGGCCCTGGAACTTGGCAGTTTAAGTACAGATCGGATTTTGTTGATAATCATAGCATCGATTGCATAGTAGAAGGGGAATCTGAGAAAGTGCTTGGCACTCTCTTCAGGCGTGCTTTAGATGGTGAGCAATTACCACGGTATTATGAGGTTAGCGTGGAGGATGCGCCGCAGACTTTTGAGATTCCTGACATTGTTAATCCCTCCATTAATGGTTTAGTTGAAATTGGCAGGGGTTGTTGCCGAGGCTGCGAGTTCTGTAACGTCACAACAAGACCTCTGCGTTGGTACCCCTTAGAGAAGATTTTGAGGGAAATTGATGTAAACATTGAATTAAGCAAAAATCACGGAGTGTGCCTTCACGGCGAAGATGTGATGCTCTATGGCTCTAGAAATGTGATGCCAAACGAGGAAAAACTGCTCCAACTGCACAGAGAAGTTCTGAAAAAAGCAGATAGCATAAGTTGGAGTCACTGTTCACTGGCGGCGGTTGCTTCCAAACCGAAACTGTTTGCGCAGTTAAGTGAAATGATACTTGCAAAGCAGAGGTGGTGGGGAGCAGAAATCGGCATCGAAACAGGCTCTGCTGAACTGGCAAAGAAAATAATGCCTGCAAAAGCAAGCCCCTTTAAAGCTGAAGAGTGGCCTGAAGTGGTCAAGCAAAGTATGGGGTTGATGCATGACCATTTTCTGGTTCCCGCGGGGACTTTAATTGTAGGTTTACCTGAAGAACGCGAAGAAGACTTGATCAAGACGATGGAGTTGATGGATGATTTAAAAGATTGCCGAAGTCTTATTGTACCTCTGTTTTTTGTGCCGCTGGGCAAACTTAAAAGTGAGGACTGGTTTAAAAAAACACAGCTTACAGAGTTGCACAAACAGTTGCTTATTAAATGTGCAGAGCACGATTTTCACTGGGCAGGAAACCTTATGGATATCACATTCACTGATAAATGGTACAGTCTTGCCCTTAAAGGTGGATACAAATTTTTCACTTGGATAGCCAAACAGAAAACAAGGCAACAGGTTAAAGAGTTCCACGGATAACGAAAACAGAATGGTCTCAACAGAATTTTTATTCAGCTCCAAAAGAGTTCATCTTCTCACAGTTCCACTTCCGCAATAAAAGAAAAAACTGTTATGTGTAGGCAACTCAAAAATTATGAGTAAACTTAAATAGTTATTTTCAAACTGAGTGAATAAGTGCTACATTATGAGCCGCCGTAGCTCAGCCCGGTGGAGCGGCTGGCTGTTAACCAGTCGGTCAAAGGTCCGAATCCTTTCGGCGGCGCCAATATATTTACGAATCTATACTGTTTTTCTTCCTTTTTTTCTTTCTTTAATTCCATATTTTCAAGAGTTTTTAATGGAGCTTCTAAAGCGTCCAGCTCACGCTCTGAAGTTTTGCGTTGCATTGACTGCGTTTTAGGTGTGGTCGCTGCACTGAACCTTCCTTGCATGGGTGGAAAACAGTCAACTGTACAGCCTCGTCGCCTTGCCTGTGAAAACTTTGTAGGGAGCTGAGCAGCCGTTGGCTAAGGAACCTGTAGATAGAAGTCAAAATTTTGCGTTTTCAAAGTCCAAAGTCAAATTTGACTTCTCTACCGTACGTAGCCGCGTTATCCCAATCCTCAAGGGTATAGAGGTCAAAATGTATCCTGCAAAGATTGGGCGTGCCCGTGGATGGAGCAAACAGCACGTCGATTACTATGTGAAGAAGATGGAAAAGGCAGGTTTAATCCGCCGACTGAAGCGCAGCAGCTTTGTAGATTACGAGTTAACCGAGAAAGGTCAAAACTTTCTCGTATCATGTGAGGGCGTCCTCTTTAGCAGCGGCGTTTTTCGGTTGCATCGGTGTTTTTTCAAGTTTCCAGTTTTGCGTGAGGGGGTTTATCCTTTGGGTGATTTTCGGCGGGTGGAGATGCAGAATTGGACGGCGCTTTTGGGTTTAGAGCAGGGCGTTAAGGTTAGGCATACCACGACTAGCTGGATAGTGCATGTGGAGACATTGTATGGTCGTAGTCCCGGGGAGTTGGTGACTTTGGCGAAGAACTTGGCTGACCGTGTGGCAAAGGGTTTATCGAATAAATATGGTTGCGTGTTAGGCGAAGGACAGATTAACAAGCGGTATGAGCTAGGCGTTGACGACCCAGTTGCCAATTTGCTCAACCGCTATTTCACGGTGAGCACTCCAAAACGGGTTATCGATGACAGCCCAGGAGAAGACGAGGGCGAGCTGGATCATCTTGGTCGAGACGCTGCAGTTGAGTATTTGTTGATGCCTGAGCGGGTGAAAAAGCTGGAGGGGCAAGTCGGCAGTGTCCTGTATGATTTGGAGAAGATTTCTGGCAGTCTTGCTAAGTTGGAGAAGATGGGCTGTGACTTGGCTAAGGTTACCGAGGTCTTATGCAAGCTTGCTGGTTCTGAAGGCAGCCCAGATGCGGCTGAGGCTTCACGTGATGGAGGTAATGGCTATGTGGTTTAATTCGATGGCAGTAAACCCAAAGGTTTGTTTCTATAGTTTGTCTAATCTAATTTCTAGTTTTGCTGATTGAAGAATAAAGTTTCAAAATGCAGTTCTATATATTCGCTTCTTGAGCGTTTCTGCTTTGTGGCTTCTTGGTCTATTTTTTGCAGTATGCGGTTTGAGAGGGCTATGCTTACTGGGTGTTTTCGCATTAGCTGACTCCTGCAATATTTTTTCGTCTGTTAATATTTAATAATTGTTGTTAAGGTGTAATAGAGCTTAACAACAGCCTTTTTCAGCGAAACAATCCTAATTTTACCTTATTGAAGTTTGGTGAGAGGTTAGGTTATGTCTCAAGGAGGCTCTACTGACAGTAAGCGGTTAAAAGAGCATGTAACGACTATTCTTCCTTTTCAGGTTCTTGAGAAAATAGTCGATAAGCCCTTGCGTATTAGAGGAGTAGCTATGTGCACGGGCATGAGCCGCAATTTTAACATTTACACTTCTGAGGAACTGCAAGCTTTCTCAGATAAACTTGTTAATGCGCCAGTATATATAGAGCATGTTGCTGTGCCGAACGCAATCGGCAAAGTAACTAAGACCGAGTGGGACGGGCGTAACCTCTGGTACGAGGCAGAGATTTACGATGATCAGACGGCTGAGAAAATCCGCAGAGGCCTAATCCAGCATGTAAGCGTAGGCGCTGATTACGAAGCCATAGATGTTGTGGATGGCAAGGTTCCGCATGGCTTGCACAATGCCGAATTAAGCCTTGTTGCTGTGCCGGGTATTCCCGAGACTAACATCAGCGTTTTAGAAGCGCTTTCTCACGGTGATGAGCTTAAGGTTACACGTGATAAGCTTACTGAAGCCGAAGTTAAACTTGGAATTACTGAAAAAGCTCTTTCAGAGGCAAACGGCAAGCTAACGGATATTGAGAGTAAACTAGCTGAAGCTCAGAATGCGATTGAGCAACTGAAGAATGCCCAG
>CAZOPV010000009.1:0-158269 GCA_964582085.1 uncultured Candidatus Bathyarchaeia archaeon
AGCATCATCAGCAGTCGAAGAACAAACAGCCTCCGCAGAAGAAATGGCCAGCATAGCAAAAGACGTCTCCGAAACCGCCGAAAACGTCGCAAAAGTAACCCAAACCGTCGTAGGAGAAGCAGAAAGCATGGCACAACTTGCTCTTAACGTCTCAAAAGAAGCCAGCACAGTTGAGGATTCAACTAAAGAAATAATTAAAGAAGCAGAAAATGTTGGTCAATCAGCAAACACCGTCATGACAGAAGCAACGCGTATGGCGGAAAAGGCGGAGAAAATGTCTCAAGGCTTAGAGAATATGGTCGAAGAGCGAAAGAAACTTCTATCTGAGTTCTGCCAGAAGCACGGTCTAAAGGTTCCAATAGAAGAAGAAAGCGTTTAGCTTTCTTCATTAAACCCTTTTTTATTTAAGCAATATGAAATTACAAAAATAGTCTGTAACTGACCCAATATACAAATCCTATTATCTAAAATAAAGTGCTTCATACTGCGTTAAAGCTGGAGCTAAAACGTATGTCATCTAAACCGAGGCTTACAAAAAACAAACATGTCGTTTATCTTAAATGGGGAGTGAGTTAGTGGGTACAGAAATTCGCACATTTGCTTCATTAAAAGATTTGACAGAATACCTGTTTGATGAGGTATCGCAGTATAAGGGATTATTTGAAGACTACAGTCAATGGCTAGGTTCACTATTACGAAGCTGTGAAGAAGAACATAAAAATGATGATTGGTTCCAGAAATCAGCAGCCCTACAAAAGTCTCTCAAAGCGCCAACAAAAAAGGGATCTGACTCCAAAGGTGGGGACAAAAAAGGAGGTTCAAAAGGAAATTTTGAATCTCCAAGCTGGGTTCAAGCAGGTAACGTCTTGTTATGCACTACAGATCAAGGGCAAGTAGAGATCATGTTTGAAGCGATAGAAAAAATTAATGAAAAAATTCAGGAATTGGAGAAGTTTAAGGTTGCAGTTCAACAGTTGGAACGTTTGGGACTGGGGAAAACTGTTAGTTATGTTGTTTACATAGAAGAAGACATACCGAAAAAAATAGTGATAAAGGCAAAAACCAACGCCACCGACGATACCTTCAAGTTTGCTACAGAATTATCTGTACCTGCGGTATTCAGCGACATAAAACCCTAAAAAATAGGGATAAAAAGTTAGGTGCAGAATTGCAAAAGATAAATATGGAGTAATTGGAACTAAGGTAGAGGGAAGAAACCATAAACCCAAAGTATTCAGTGTCAGGTGTCATCGTTTCCATACGAATAGATAGCCTGCAAGCTGAAAAAACGGGTCAAGTTATTCCCAACGAGGAACTTTTTTTTGATGTAAACGCTAAACTTGAAGAACAAAAGAAGAGTAACGACGAAGTAAACCTACGTTTCAGCTTGCTTATAAGTACAAAACCTAATGTTGTCCGTTACTCAACAAGCGGCAACGTTATTTTAGAAGGCAAAGCTGCAGACATCAAGAAAAAACTTGAAGCAAACCCAAAAACTAAAATTCCACAAATCCTCTTCACCGTATACCAGCACGTCTTTAATTCGATCTATATGTTGAGTTCAATATTAAATACACCTTATCCACCACCAGACCTTTTACATCCCATGGCAGAAAAAATTCACATATTCCCAGCACCTCCTCCACAACCTCAAGAAAAAGCCGATGTACAGACTCAATCTTCATCACCAGCTTCAGTTGAACAAAACAAACCTTTTGCACCTGAAGTAGTTGCAACACCAGCCGCAGCTGAAAAAGCTGCTACAGTTTAGGCGTTGCTTTTAAATTGATTCCTGCACATCTAAACGTTATGGACCCTTTAGTTGACGATGTTGGCAGTTTTCCGTTACCGCCTTCTGTTGACAGAGAAAAATTTAGCGAAGCATATAGGCAAGCTAGAGAAGCAATGCGTTGTAGGCAAGAGTTCCAAGTCAACGATTTTGTGAGAAAAAATTTTTGTGAAGTGACTCTTGACGCTTTCAAGCAGAAGCTTCTTACGGGTTTGGATGTAGTTAACTATCCGCAGCAATATAATGGAATCAACCAAATAGGTGATTCAATACATCGTGCGATGGAAAAGGGCACATTTCTTGTTGAAGAAAAAGATGCTTTTTTACCTGAAGTACGTTTAATTGAGCAGGAAGCAAAAAGTCTCAGCGAATTCTATGGAAAGAAAATCTTACTAAGAGTATCGCTGTTTGGTCCTATGGAGCAGTATCTCAAAGAAGTCGGCACTGTTGCTTACACAGATGTTTTAGACAGTTTTGCTGAGACCGTTAGGCGTTTTGCCAAAAACAGTATTTTAGATACAAAATATGTAAAAACCGTGGTTGTTTCGTTGGATGAGCCTAGCTTTGGTTTCTTGAACATATCGACTGACAGTGATTTTATATGTAGGGTTCTAGATAAGGCGTTCGATTTTAATGGAGTAACCCGTCAGATTCATCTTCATTCTTCGGTACGTTTGCCTGATTTGCTGGCTATAAAGAATGTGGATGTGCTTTCGTTTGAGTATGCAGCATCTCCCAAAAACATAGAAGGAGTTTCGAAAAAAATGTTTGAACGTGCCGATAAGTATGTACGAGTTGGTGTATCGCGAACTGATATTGACTCTATTATTGCGGAGCTTCGTGACAGTGGCATTGACAAGCCCACTGCGGTTCAATTAGTTGAAAGTGAAGATTTGATTCGAAAGCGGTTCCGTTTTGTCCAAGAAAAATTTGGAGAGCGCATGGCTTTTGCAGGTCCAGATTGCGGACTTGGAGGCTGGCCAAGTCAAGAGTCTGCGCAGCTTTTGTTGAAAAAAACGGTTAGCGCAATTAAGTCGGCTTGAACCGTAAAAAACTCGGGAAACCTGATGAATGCTACTCCAGTCTTCCTTAAAAAAAAGAAACTATTGTGGAATCATCGCTATTGTAATTGTTATGTTGATATGGGGTGTAGGGTAAGGAAAATGATTGAGAGGCATGGGTCTCCGCAAAGGTTGGGGCGGCTCTAACTCGACTAGAACGTTGTGTCTATTCATCGTTTTCACACTTCTTTACTGTTGGAGTGATGGTTAACTGCAATAGTTTTTCTTCTCGGATGATCGCGAGAACTATTTGTTTTCCCACAACATCTTCTGACAGCAACCTTGGGAGATCATAGAAATCGAGAACAGGCTTGCCGTTGAAAGCAACTATAACATCTCCCATAGTGAGCCCTGCTTTTTTGGCTGGTGAGTTAGGTTCGACTTGAAAGACCATAACACCTGTTTCTTGGGCAATGCCCGCTTCATCTTGAATTTCAATTGGAATAGCAACGGTATTGACAATTAAGCCGAGGTATGCTTTTTTTATAGTTCTACCTGCAATCAAACCATCAGTGATTATTTTTACTTTGTTTATTGGTATGGTTATACCACGCTGCCAAACGTAGGCTACGTTTATGCCTATGAGTTTACCCTCTGTATCTACAAGTGGTCCACCTGAGAATCCTGGGTTAAGTTTTGCATCTGTGGCGATTACGTTCTCCATGGTTATCCCTCTAAATCCAGGTAGAGCGCTTTCAGTATTGGTGATTATTCCTGTGGTGGCGGTTGGTTGTTTTCTGTTGAAGGGATTTGCAAGCGCTATTACGAATTGGCCTGTGTTAAGGGTTGATGAGTCTCCGATTTCAATAGGCGCAATATCCAAGTATTCTGTTTTGAGGAGCGCAAGATCACTGTATTGGTCGGTGCCGACAACTTTGGCAGTGACTGTCTCTTCACCTTGTCCTACTCTGACTATTTTGGATCCTTGAAGAACGTGGTTGCAGGTTACGATGTAGCCCTGTTTGTCGAGGACGACCCCCGTACCGCGAGACATAGAGGCTTGAACACTGACTACTGATTTTGATAATTGCTTGATTAGTGCAGTTGTAGCGTCGCTAATCGACTTTAGAAGTGTGTAATTGTTAATGATCGTGGTCATTTTTCTGAACCTCTGTAGAATATATTGGTGATTTGGGTATTTGTTGACTGAGAATTTTTGCAGTCCGTCACAGACGCCACGAAAATTTGTCGTAGAATGGTTAGTTACCAAAGTAATTGACTTGCTGAGCTAAAGACATCTGAGATGGGCACTGTTTTTGACATAGTTTACTGATGTGGGTCATTAATTGGTAGGCTGCTTTTAACGCAAGGTTTTGATTGTAGCCACGAAGGAATTTTGCTTCGATCGTAAGGGTATTTTGGGCGATTTTTGCGTCGAGTTGTATTTCGCTGTTTTCTGTGACCCACTTGAGCGTAGTTTCCTCAGGATTTTTGGCTAAACCTAACCATCGAAGCAAACCGAACCACTTGCCTCGGAGCCTCGAAACTAGATCTTGTGTGGGAATGTCTGAAGGCAAGTACGTCTGCAGTAAGATAACGCGTGTTGAAAAGGTGATGTTTGAGTGGTGTTTAAGTTGTTTGGTGATGTCTGTAGTTACAGTATAGCCTTCATCGCTTTTTTTGATAACGCCTTCGGCTTCTAGTCTAGCAATAATTCGGGAGAGTGTTTCAGGGTGTAGACCTAGCCTGCGTTTGAGTCCTTCGAAGGTGAAGAAGGCAAATTCCTCTTCGCTTAAAAAAGCAAGGACTTCTATGTCGCGTTCGCTGAGTGACCAGTCTGGAGATCCTTGCAATTCAGGGTCTAAAAGAGGAATTGTCATAGGTTAAATATCTCTTCCCACTATGAGCTTTTGAACATTACTCCCATTTTAGTGAAAAACATCATGCACGATGGAGGTTTTGTTTTGTAGACGAAAAATGTAGAGTTGTATTAATTTTGGCTATTTTGGGCTTGTTGAGGCGTAGTTTTTCTTTGGATACGCGCCTTCACTGCGTTTACCAGAGCTTTTGCTGTCTCTTTTCTTATTTCGACAGAGGTGTCGAGTGATTTGGTTGCGATATCCTTTTCTAGAGTCTGCAGTTTACCAAGTATTGCTTGTTTCTTTTTCTCGTATTCCGCCTTAAGTTTTTCCTGTTCAGCATTAGAACTTTGCTCTGCCAGTTCTAGTCGCTTTTTGGCCAAAATTAGTTTTTGGGTGGTGTCAAATCGCTTTTGAGCTAAAGCTGTTTTCTTGATGGGGTTACTAGTTTTGATTTTCTCTATCTTGGCTATCTCTGCTTCAAGGTCTTGCACTTCTTTAGATAAAATTGCTATGGCACTCTTTCTTTTATCTGCTAATTCTTTGGAGTGGGCTGCGTATTCAACATCTATGTCGCAAGTTTTTTCCTGTTCAACTGAAGCACTCACTGCCAACGCCAGCTGCTTTTTTGCAGCATTAATTTTCTGTGTGAGTTCAGAAATTTTTTGATCTTTAGCTAATTTCTGAAGGGGATGTCTAAAACTTACCTTTTTTTGAGCTACTTCGGCAAGCTCAGCCTCCAATTGATGTATGTTTCTGGTCAAGTATTCAATGGTGCTTTTTCCTTTAACAATAAGTTCTTTGGCCTGAGCAGCGTAACCTTCATCAATTTTGTTGAGCAGATACCTGTTCTCTACTAGTCTCTTTGCTGAAACTTCAATTTCGGCGTCGGCAGCTAGCCGCTTAGCGAGTTCTTCTTCGACTTTGCTAAATATTTGGTTGCATTCGTTGATGAAGATTTCGTCTGGACCTATGAGTTCATTAGATTCGAATGATAAAATGACTTGACGCAGGTTTACCACCCAGTCGTCAAAGTACATGCTGACAGGTGAATTTTGGAACACTTCATTGCTGAGCATTTCCAAGTACTCCAACGTTTCCGCGGTGATTCGGGCAATTTCTTCGTGTTTATCGTCTAATAAAACGGGTGTTTTTTGCAGGGTTTCTGGTGTTTCGGCGGTGGGTGGATCTGCAAGTTCAACCTTCGCTGATGTTTCAATTATGGTTTCTGGGAACGGAGCTGATACTGGAAATTGAGGTGAAGAAAAGTCAGGGATTTCTTTGGGTTTTGAAGGCTCAAGTTCTTGACATTTAGTGGCGGCGTGCTGAGCAAGTAAGGTTTTAAATTTGGGAAGAACGTCATCAAGTATTGCCATCATAAGGTCATGATTGCTATTTTCACTTAGATCCACAATTTTTTGGTATCCATCATTGTACGTTAATATTAGATGGCCCCCAGAGTCTATATTTGCTTGGATGACTGTTTTCATACCATTGGGAAGTACTGAAGGGGAAACTCTAATTGACGACATCAATGGCCCAACATGCTTTAATGAATCAAAAACTTGTGTCATTAAACGTTTTTCTTCTGCATTTAACTTGACAATCTGCTCCACATCTTCCCCTACATTTTTGAGGGCTTCCACAAGCTCTTCGAGACTGGGGTGAACCTTGCCTACACTCTGGGTTTGTTCATTAACTGGGGGTTCTGGGGTCTGAGTCATGGGAAGCCAACTTTGCAATATAATACCTTGTGGAAAAAAGGGCTTGCATGTCTCAGAACTTACACCCAGAGCTAGTTTTCTTAAAGGCATAAAAATATGATAAATTCTTAAACGTTATAGATACCTTTATTCTACAGTTACATTTGATGTTATCTTGTTGCTTACATAGAATAATTTATAGAAATCAAGCGTTGCAAGAAGGGTTATTTGGATATTGGAGGTCTTTTTTGTGCGTATTGATATCTGCGGGGTCTACCTATTCGGGTCAGAATGTTTTCTTTAACCAGATCCACCAGTGCATGTGCTACCGCGGTTCGGTCATAGTGGAAACCGCGCCTTGCCAGCTCAGTGTGTACCTCTTCTAAGCCTTTTGGGTTACTGAACCAGTTTTCCGCCCAGAGTTTTTGGATAACACCCCTGCATGTCTCGGCTCTGGGTGGCGACGCTGCCCGTTCATGTGTTGGAAGGGGGTTTTCTTTAAGTCTATTAGTGACGGTTGCAAGGATGCGGTCAACAGCTGTTTGAATTTGATCTTCTTGAGATTCAATTTCGAATTCTATTTCTCCAATTTTCATTTTTACGCGTATTGGTGGTTTTTGCGGGGTTTCTGTCAAATTGACACCTATTGTATATTGTATTGCGCAATATGCACATGCACAACACTTAAATATTTCACCAACACGATATTGAATATTGGTGAATCTTGGTGATTAAACAATACACAATAACAACAACCCCCAAATATAACTTTCCACACCCCATCATAGATACAACGTTACCCCAACGCTTCAGCGAAATCAGCATAAATTCCCTAAGACAGGTTCACGCAAATAATTTTCTGCTAAGTCTGCAAGAAAATAATTTCATCGAAAATAACCCAGCACAAATTCAGCTCAAACACACACCTTTACCGCTCACTCCAAAACACCAAGAAACCACCATAGCAGCAGTTGACTCTTCAACCATCAAAATAGGAGAAACGCCCACAGGCATAATCATCGCCATCCGAGGCGCAACCGTCTGGAAACAAAAACGCAACTACCACTACACTCGCATTGGACCATTTATATTCCACATAACTGAAGAAAACAAAAATGCTGTCTACAACAGCCTCGAACGCACCTATTTCACAAGTCAAAATAGCAACAATCATCAAGCTACACCACCACTTCTCCAAATGCCTACCCGACTAGCCAGTCTGCTGGAAAGATGGCTCCAACTTCTGCTTGTCAAAACCACAAACAACAGCATAATCCTATTTGACGGCAGTCTAACTGGTGGAACCATAGATACACCGGTGCACAGGTTGCATGAAATCCTCAACATTGCCAGAAGAAACAAAAACATAGTTCTCGCCTTCAGCAAAGCTACCAACCTACGCATGAATGGTTATCTCATAACTGAACGTCTACCAGAGCAGGAAGCACCATATTTACTTGAAACAAAGGGTTTACATTTTAAACCACCAACCATAGTTTTTGGTGACGTTTACGTTGCAAAGCTACAAAGGGCAAACGTTGCGTTCCGCCTAGATATCGACAAAGAAATTGACTTCACCAACCGTATAGAAGCTGTGGAGAAACTCCTCGGTAACGATTTGCTCCAGCAAGGCTATCCTGAAACTCTACGCCTTGCTCACATTCTATGCACCTTCACAGCAAACGAAGTCTTAGCCATTCAGCATTTCGCTAGCCGCAAACACAGAATCCAAATTATCAACAGACCTGATATGCACCGCCTTCTATTTGGTCCCTTTGGAAAGGAGAGCTACGCATGAAACTCTACAAAAAAGAAGGCAATATTGTCCAAATCCTCAGTTTTCCCAATGAAAATGCTGAAAAAGGTGACTACCTAATAGTGGAAGACAACGAAGCAAACAAAGCTCTTATAGTTCAAGTAATTGACGTACAATTCGCCGCTGTACCAGGCATGTTGGAAGAATTACTTCGGACTCTACCCGACGGAGGAGATTTAATAAAAGGGGAAGACATAGACCCACTCGAAATTGCCCCCCACATAACCTACATTCAAGACGCCAGCCTTTTGATTTGCAAAATCCGCGCCACATTTGAGAATGACCAACTTAGCCCTAGTAGCAGTTGGCTCCCCTCACGCTCTCAATCAATCATCAGAAAACTCTCGGTGCCAGCTCTCATGAAACTTGCTAAAATCGACGGCAACCTCCCAATAATTTTAGGGGGCACCAAAGACAACACCCTCTTAACCATAGACGCATCAGGCATAGATGGCACACTCAACATTATCACAGGCAAAAAAGGCTGCGGCAAAAGCCACCTCTCTAAACTTTTGATGGTTAGCCTCGTTGGCTATAAAGCCACCGTCGTCATCTTCGACCTTAACGGGGAATACACTAGTCTCGGCATGACCATAGACGGCAGACGCAACATCTATTACGATAAAATTCACACACTTACCCCCGCTCAGAATTTCAAAGTTGCCTTAGAACAGTTGCACCTCAACGTTGTCATGGGTATCCTCGTTCACGCTTTGCACTTGCCCGGTACCAGCGCGCGCGAATTTCGGCGCATCTGGAAAGACCTCAAAGAAAAGGGTAAACTCACCCTCGTTAACTTAGGCGAAGCTATACGAAACTGCAACTGTAACCAACACGTCCGCGATGCCTTAGCCTCACGGTTTCACTCTCTTGTCAACTCGGGCTTCTTTACCGACGACAAAGCTGAAGCGACAGCCCTTGACGAGAGCTTAATAAATTGCAAGGACCAAGGCGGCGCCATAGTCGTAAACCTCAAAAACACCTCCACCACAGACCGTCAAATCGTAGTCGAATACGTTCTGGGCAAACTGGTTGATTCTCTTCAAAGCTGGAAACTCAAAGCCACCTTCCTCTTCGCTGAAGAAGCTCATCTGTACCTAAGGGAAACATACTGGGATGACATTGTCACCCGCATGCGTCACTATGGCATATTCACCACCTTCATCACAAACCAACCCGACACCATACAAGAAAACATATACCGCCAAGCCGACAACATTTTCCTTTTCAACTTCACCAACGAACACGACCTTGACGTAGTTAGTCGAGCTGCACGCATAGACGCTGAAACTGTCAGAAGCATAGCACGTGACTTACCCCCACATCACTGCCTTACACTTGGCAAAGTTGTCAGAGACTTCCCAATGGTAACGCGCGTTCGTTCCCTAGATGTAAAAACCATGGGTGAGACAAGACTATTCTTTACATCAACAAACGCCAACAAATAATCCAGGAATTTACAATAAATAGCACATAGAAGATGCTTTTATCACATTTGCAAGAGGCAACTTAGCTCAGTGCTTGACCGCTAAAAACTGAGTTACTCGCCACCATTTTTTGTTAGAAGTTTACAAAATTGAGTTGTGCACACACACCAATATAGTTAGTTGACTTTCCCAGTACCATCCGCCTTATTTTATGTCAAACAGACAAAATCTCGCAGTTTATTTTTGTTCTTTTTGAAAAAACGTCTAAACGAACCCGTCAAATTGTAAGTTTCCACATCAGAAAGTTCAACCCACCGCAATTCTTCAACGTCGCTGGCGGCTTTGGGCTCGCCATCCCTGATTTTTAATATATAATCTACAATAACAAAGTGGTATTTCACCCTGCCAGACTCATCTAAATCCATTTGATCCACCACATCAAGGAGGCGGGGTGCTTCCACCTCCAAACCCGTTTCTTCTTTGGCTTCACGGGCAACAGCTTCTTCTAAGCTTTCACCGAGCTCCACGACTCCTCCTGGTATACTCCATTTGCCTTTGGCTGGTTCGTTACCGCGCTTGGCAAGGAGGAGTTTGCCGTTCTGAAGAATTACGATGCCTACGCCTACAATGGGGTGTTCAGGATAAAGTTTCTTCACCATCGCAGTATCACAGGTTTAAGGTTTACTCGTACCTCAACGCGTCGACGGGTTTAAGTTTTGAGGCACGCCACGCAGGGTATAATGCAAATATGACGCTTACGCCTACACCGAAAACCAAAGCCAGAAAAGTCATCTCAAGCGTCAGAATCGGAGTTATAGTTAAACCTCCACTGCTGCCTAAGGGACCACCACTGCTGAAAAGCAAAGCAACAACATTTGCTAAACCCCAACCTGAAACTATGCCAATGACCGCGCCTAACAAGCCGATTATGACTGATTCGCAGAGGAAAATGAAGAGCACCGTCCTGTTTTTCATTCCTATAGCTTTGAGTATACCGATTTCTCTGGTGCGTTCTATCAACGAAACGATCATGATGTTCATTATGCCTATGCCTGCTACCAGTAACGAAATGGCAGCTATGCCGCCAAGGAAGAGAGTTAAAGTAGCAAATATTGTGTCAACCAAAGAGAGCACCGCTGTTGCCGAGATAACAGTGACTTGGTTGGCAAAGTGATCCGTTATGAGCTTATAAACTGTTGACACGGTGGCGTTATCACTGTTTTTCAGTTTAACAATAATTGCTGTTGCCTCGTTAGTTCCAAAAAAACGCTGCGCTTGTGAAATTGGAACATACACCCCTGTATCGGAAGGTCCACCAATGCCAAAACCGCCAATACGGGGAAGAACCGCCGCGACTCGCGCAGTGTAGGTCTGGTTGGTGAACGGCAACTGGGTGGCGTTGGTCCAAATAACGGTGACCTCGTCGTTGACATCCACAAATATGGTGCCGTTTAACCGTGGGTCATGTACCCGTGCACCCACCACAAGGTCATTATCTGACGGACTCAAAGGTATAGTTCCTTTTTCCGCTACGAACGTTGTACTGTAGATCTTGGAGTACTCTGCAAAATCTACACCTACAATGCCGCCGCTTACGGCGCGTACTATGTCACCATTTTGAAGGTAGCCGGACTGCTGAATCACTGCGAACGTAGCTTCAATGTCAGGTGAAAGAGTCTTAATTTCTTCAGTATAATTAAGATAAAGCTTGAATCCCGAACTTGCTCCAGCACCTCCTCCACCGAATCTACCGCCCGATTCGCCACCGCCCACATTCGCAAATGCGCTTCCACTGCTTGTGGTAATTATTAGTGTGTCTGCCGCCAAGCCCCTTTCCAACTGATTAGTTATTGTGACCTGCAGTCCTTGAGATATGGAAAGCAAAGCCACAATTGCAGCTATACCTATGACAACCCCAAGTGTGGTTAAGCTTGCCCTCAGTTTACGGAGTTTGATAGCGCTGAACGAATAGGAAAATACATCGCTGACTCTCATTTCAGTTCACCAAATCTGCAGAGATTAAACCATCAAAAACCTGCACGGTTCTCTTTGCTTCTCGAGCCAAATGCTGATCATGAGTAACCATTATTATTGTGACGCCGTCATCGTTAAGCTTCTTGATTAGAGTGAGAATTTCACGGGCGGTCTTGGAGTCTATGTTGCCAGTCGGCTCATCCATAAGCAAGAATCTTGGGTTATTGGCTAGCGCCCGGGCAATAGCTACCCGCTGCTGTTGTCCTCCACTGAGCTCCGCTGGTTTGTGGTTCAAGCGGTCTTTCAAGCCTACTGTCTCAAGGAGTTGGTCGGCACGTTTCTCCCGTTCTGTTTTAGGCACGCCTGCGATAGCCATGGGAAGCTCCACGTTCTGTTTAGCTGAGAAGCGAGGAATAAGATTGAAGAATTGGAATACAAAACCAATTTTTTGTCTAAGTTCTGTTAACTGATTGTCATTAAGAGTGGAAACATCTACACCGTCGATT
This sequence comes from uncultured Candidatus Bathyarchaeia archaeon, assembly GCA_964582085.1. Classification (GTDB taxonomy): domain Archaea; phylum Thermoproteota; class Bathyarchaeia; order Bathyarchaeales; family Bathycorpusculaceae; genus JADGNF01. The sequence goes on from CAZOPV010000009.1 coordinate 12,076, forward strand.
AACAGTTTGCCCGACGTGGGTTTGTCTAGTGCACCAATAAGGTTAAGCAACGTGGATTTTCCGCTACCTGATGGACCTAAAATGGAAAGAAAATCTCCTCTTTCAACTTTAAGGTTTACTCCTCTTAGGGCCTCTACTGGGACTTTCCCTAGCATGTAAGTTTTTTTAAGATCAGTTATTTCGACAAGAGGTGTTGTCAAGGTCATTTACTCCAATATCCTTTTGTTATTCTCAGTGAACAAGGTTTGGCGGGTTTTAATAAAGCGTATCTCATGGAGCATATACACCACAGGTGAAACATTTAAACGTGCAGTATTATATTGAGAACTCTACGTAGATTTGCTTTCTCTTAGCCTTTCACTCATAAGTTTTTCTTCAAGGTTGGCAAGTTGCTCCATGCGGTGACCCCATTTTCTGAAGAAACGGTACTGAACTGACATAATGCGTAATAGGTAAATTATAAAGGCAACTAACCCCAGCAGGAAAATGTATGCAAAAATGTCCCATTCGAACCGGATGGCGCGGACGAATAAGGGAATAAACGCTAGCAGCGAAACGCTTAAAAGAAGTAGAGTCGCCAAAGCGCCTCGTTTAAAGTTTCGCCACTCCCTGTTCATTTCAGAGAGAAATTCATGCAACGTTCTTACTGGATACTTTGTTTCGCATTCTTCTGGGGTCATTTCTGCTCATACCAGTTTTCTTTGCGATTATTATATAGGTGATGCACCAAAGGTGAAGCTTATAAAAGGGACGGCAGGGAATCACGCAAGTTGGAGTAAAGTTTTCTGCCCTCAGCAGACAGCAAAACCTGACCCTCGGCGGTTTCATTCACAAAGCCTTTTTCTCTTAGATAAACCAAATGCTTCAGGAAGTCATCATAAGAAACATCTGTGGCTTTCCTCCAAACATGCGTGCGCAGTTGAGGCTTGTCGGCAAAGAAAAGGAACTCTAGGATTTCAAAGCGTATTTGAACTGAGCCTTTTCGCTTGTCTACCACAGTTTCACCGCCAAGTCACTGTTTCATGATGCAAGATTGTTTCACTATTCGCCAGAGCTATTTAAAACATAAGCGAAACCGACTATTATAAAGAAAAGAGGAATGGAGAAAAGTGCAGCGTTAATGCTGTTATTTGTTGAGGAATCGCCATGAAAGCATTATACCCACACTTGTCAGCACCAAAGCGAAGACACCAACGTAGGCAAAGTCGAAAACAAGTTTGGTCCAGTCGGTGTTAAAGATTAACAATTGCCTCATGCCGTCTATAGTGTAGGACATTGGATTGACGTTTGCGACAGCCTGCAACCAACCAGGCATTTTGTCGATGGGGAAGAAAGCACTACTTGCGAAGGTCAAAGGTAAGTTGAGAAGGTTCATGACAGCCATAGGGGTTTCAATACGTGTGGAACGTATGTTGATGGCTATGAACAGAGAAGATAAACCGACGCAAACGAGGAACAACATAGCAAACACGCCAATTATATTGAGGGGCGTGAAGTTAACGCCGAACTGGAAACCTAAAGGTATAGCTATTATTAGTATTATAAGCGCCTGGAACATTGAACGAAGCGTTGCTGAGAAGACTTTGGACAAGATAATGACGGCGCGGGATACTGGTGTGCTGAGGACTTTGTTTAGAAAGCCTAAACGTCTATCCCAAACTACCGACATACCACTAAACATCGTCGTGAAGAGTGCTGTGAATGCCATCATGCCGACTGCCATAAAGCTGATGTAGCTGGTGGTGCCAAAGGTGGAATTCATTACCTGCGAAGATAAGCCTTGGAAGAACTGACTTAAAGCTCCAAGTTGGGTAGGAGTAAACTGCGCCATCAACTCGGGGGGGAAGTTAATTGTTTCTGCGCTTACCAAACTGCCTAAATTTAATGCATTTCCCAGTAATGTTAACCAAATTATAGGTTGAACAAGTGTTAGGAAGAATACAACTGGAGCTTTGTACCATTTTTTCAGTTCACGATTAGTTAATGCCCAAAGTCCATGTAGCTTGCTTGCTGAGACATTATTTGTTTTGCTCAATGTCTTGCCCTCCTCATGACTATTTGCCTTGCCATAACAGACTCTGAGGATTCATCTGCTGTGTCGCGCATGGATTTTCCTGTGTAGTGTAGGTAAACTTCGTTGAGAGTCGGCTTAGTGAGAGATAGTTTTGTGACAACATAACCTTCTTTACGTAACGCTTCAATTATAAGTGGCGCGGTGACCTCACCATTTCCAGTTTTAATGATATAGGAGGTGTTTTCCTTTTTAACTTCCTTTACATGTTCAATTTTTTTCATAAGATTAGTTATGTCCACATTTTGCTGGATGCTAAGAGTGATTATATCACCGCCTAAACTGTTTTTTAGTTCTTCGGGTGTACCTATAACCACAATTTTACCATGGTCAATTATGGCAATGCGGTCACACAGTGCGTCGGCTTCTTCTAAGTAATGCGTAGTCAAAAAGAGAGTCATACCATATTCTTTTTTCAGCATTCGAACGTAATTCCAAGTTGCCGCGCGTGTCTGAACATCTAAGCCTAATGTAGGTTCATCTAAAAAAAGCAACTTCGGTCGGTTGATTAGTCCACAGGCGAGTTCCAGTCTTCGCCTCATTCCTCCTGAATAAGTCTGCACTCGCTTGTCTTTAAACTCAGTCAACTCCACGAGCTGTAAAAGTTCGAGGGCACGTTTTTTGGAAATTTCCCGTGGGATTCCGTAGAGATCGGCACATAAAATGATGTTTTCATAGCCTGTGAGGTCTTCGTCAGCGGTATATTCCTGTGGAACCACGCCAATGATGTTACGGACAGCTGTGTTTTGTTTAGAGATGTCACTACCCAAAATGTACGCTGTGCCTTCAGTGGGCTTCAAGACAGTTATTAACATGTTGATAGTGGTTGTTTTTCCAGCGCCGTTAGGGCCAAGGAAACCAAAGACTTCTCCTGCCTTAACGCTAAAATTTATATGATCAACTGCAACTAAGTTGCTGTTGAAAATTTTTGTTAGGCCTTCAGCCTTTATTATTTCTTCACTCAAATTTTATCACCTTTAAGTTTTCTGTTAATTTCCTCGAGTTTGGCTGTCACTTCTTTAATAGCTTGTAATGATTCGTTAACAATTTGTTCTGAATATTCCTCTTGTAAGGTAGTGCCTAAATGGAAAAATGCGATGCCTAAACGTTTCATGGTTTCACGAATTTCAGCTGCTTTGTCTGCAGGTATCTTGGTGAAAAAGCCATCAAAGAAAGCAGCAGGAGGAAAACCTGCCTCTTCGCGCATTTTCATCCTCAGCTTCCGCTGCTCTTCCAAAAGTAGCTTGCCGTTTGCCGTTAATTCATAGCGTTTCATCCCATTTTCTGCAGGTAGCTCTTTAATATAACCATAGTCTTGCAGTAAAGACAACAGAGGATAAATTGAACCCGGGCTTGGTTTCCAATGTCCACCCGTGTGCTGTTCAATGTGATCAATGAGTTCAGAACCAGACATTGGTTTTTCGTTGAGGGCCTCGAGAACATGGTATCTTATGAAACCCTTAGGAACCATCGCTGTATGGCGCATCCATTTTCTTTTGTTAAAGAACAGACACATCACCAGATATCAAATGCGATATCACATGCGATATTTAAAGTTAATGCCGCACAAAAGGCTAACGATACACTTCACAGATCAATTCACAACCGTGCCCACTTTTTCGCCCTTTACAGCCGCAAAAAAGTTTTCCGGTTTGAATCCGTTTACAACAATTAGCTTAACCCGTGTGCGTTTCAGAACTTTAACTGCCTCAGGGTCTATGATTTGGTGAATGCCTGCTCTATGCTGGTTTTCCGAGAAAACACTTGCTAACTCTTCAAAAGACATATAATCAAGTTTTACAGCACATAGGTGCTTTCTGGGATCTTTATTGTAAATACCTTCTTGGTCTGTGCCTTTGACCAACATGTCGGCGTTTACCTTTTCGGCAACCAAAGCTGCAACCGTGTCTGTGGTGATTCCTGGTTTTAATCCACCCATAACCACAATTCTTCCTGTTTTAAGACCCTCAGCAGCATCTTCCAAAGTTATCGACACGTTAGGACAAGCTGCGGTTCCGAATTTTTTGAGGAACAACTGAGCGAAAAGTCGGGAGACGCTAATAGCTACCTCATCTTGCGCGCTCATCTCGAGCCCCAAGTTTTGAGCAATACTGATGAATTGCCTAGCGAGCGCGCCTCCGCCTACTATCACCACGACGTCGTGACCCTGCATTTTAATAGACAATAAAACTTCGACATACTTCTTCATCAAATCAGTATTAACTGGCGAGGCCACAACTGAACCGCCTATTCTGAACACTACACGCATCGGCAGTCACCTTTTCAATCTTATACGTGAGATTCAGATTAAAAAGCGTTCACAGCAAAAAACCTATAAACCAAATGAGGAAGTCAGTTTATCAGTCAAAAAGGCTCTATAGAACTGAAAGGGAATTACCCATCATAAGAGCGAGGGTTATAGTTGAAAAAGGTTGTATTGTCGCCTTTATTTTTAGGTAGCCAGCAACAACACAACAAGGACTTTTGCCCTACCACAAGTATTTTTTAAGGAATCTGCCTTGATTCTCAATTCTCAGTCTGAGAGGCAATCGATAACCAAAAGGTTGACAGCGCCCCTCTTTTATTGCCTCCACTATAGCATCTACTTTTAATTCGGCGTCTATAACGGTGTAAGCGCATCCTATAACAGGGCCATAGTGTGCGTCAGTTCCTGCCACCCTCGGCAAACCAAATTTTTCTGCAACCTCCTCTGCTTTACGTGTTGCACGTTTAAAGGGGAACGAGGACGAGTTAATTGTTTCAACCGCATCAAATTTGGCAGTGACATGCCTGCCGATGCTACTCTTAAACATGGCGAAGGGATGACACGCTATTGCTATACCTCCTGCTTTATGGATCAGATCCAAAGTTTCATCTACGCTCCGACCCTGGGGGATTGTCGTGTTTACGTTTAACCCCACAATGTGTCCAGCTCTACTGGAAACTTCAGTTCCTGGAATAACCAAAAAATCGGTTTGATGGGCAATTGATAGAGCACACCCTATTTTGTTGTGGTCAGTAACAGCAACTGCCGTTAAGCCACGTTTTTTAGCATAAAAAACAAGTTCTTTGGGTGTGATTATGGAATCACCTGAGTAAATTGTGTGCACATGAAGATCTGCTAGAATCTGCAAAGATAAAGGGACCTCTTGCTGTTGAATTTTTTGTGGTGCTTTGTAGTAATTGGTGTTTTCTACTCTTTAACTTTTGTTAAAAACTGTTTTTCAGGGTTGTGACCCTCAAAGAGTAGGAAAATTTTATATCGACATTGAACTGAAGTGTCTTTGTAGGCGGCTCAGATGGAAGAGAAATTTTTAAACGACATTTTAGCTACCGATAAAAGAATACGATATGTAGGCATTGTTAATAATAAACTTGAAAATTTGATGGCGAAAACTCGACCGGGACTAAAACTTATATTAGAGAAGGATGAGGCGGAAGAAAAACTAGTCATGCTTGCAGCACCTATAATTTTAGGTACACTTGAAAATTTTGCTGGTAAGCTAGGTAACTTGCTTTGTGCAAGTGCACGATTTAAAAAACTAAGTTTAATATTTTTTAAAGTAGACGAAGTAAACGTTGTTGTCAGTACAGACCCTGTGCCACCTTACCCTATAATGAAAAAGATTGAAAAACAAATTGGGGGTTACTATAAAAAAACAAAGTGATAAAAGACCTATCTCTGCAAAGTTTGATTTTCTCTTATTAGCCCAAGTTTTTCGTTGAGCATATCCTCGTCAGCGTCAATTTTATTGAACAACGGTTTTGTGGCGCTTATTTTATGTGTTGCTTGCAAAGGCGTAAGCGCATCTGTCCAGCGTGTTTTGTGAACGCTGCCTTGTAAATTGAGGGTACGCCAAAGCTGCTCAGCAGTAGTTGGTATAAATGGGGCAGAGCCTATAGCTAACGCTTTAACAATCTGCGCTGCAACGTAGAAAATGGTTCCTGCCTTTTCATGGTCTGTTTTGAGGAGTTTCCATGGTTCTTTGTCGTTTAGGTACTGGTTGCCAACGCGACTTAGACTTATGAGGACATTCACAGCTGACTGAAGTTTAGATGCTTCAATTTCTTGTGCTATACTTTCTAACTTTTGGCGCATTGCTTTTAGAACCAGTTCATCTTCAGCCTCTATCTTTGTAGGTGGTGGAATCTCGCCTTTGAATTTTGAGTTGATGAAGGTTAGTGTTCTGTGGATAAAGTTGCCGAAAGTGTCGTTTAAATCAGCGTTGATTTTGCTCACAAAGAATTCCCAAGAGAAGTCTGTGTCTTTTGCTTCAGGTCTTGTTGCGGTCAAAAAGAAGCGCCAGTAATCCACAGGAAACATCTCCAGTGCTTCATCAATCCATATGCCGATTTTACGACTTTTACTGGCTTTTTCTCCTCTGAACTGTAAAAACTCGGTGGCGGAAACGTCCCAAGGTAGGTTGTAGTCTTCACCTGAAGCAAGGAGCAAGGCGGGCAAGATTATTGTGTGAAATGGGATGTTGTCTTTTCCCACAAAGTAAAGAGTTTTAGCACTTTTGTTGAACCAAAACTCTCGCCATTTTTCGGGTTCACCTAACCTTTCGCAATGTTCTATGGTTGCAGAAACATAGCCTAACACTGCATCAACCCATACATAGATGGTTTTTCCTTCAGCGCCAGGGAAAGGAGCAGGAATTCCCCACTCAACGTCACGTGTAACAGCACGGGGCTTTAAGCCCTCTTTTATCCAGTTTAAGCTGAAGTTTTTGGCATTACTGGACATTTGTTTGTTATTTTTGATGTAGGTGGCAAGTTCATGCGAGAATTTAGACAGATCGATGTACCAATGCATGGTTGCCTTGGAGGTAGGCGTGCTTCCGCAGATTATACAATGAGAATCAACCAGTGTACCCTCCAAGAGTCTGCCGCATTTATCACATTGATCTCCACGAGCGCGTTCGTACCCGCAGTAGGGGCATTTACCTTCCACAAATCTATCAGGCAAGAAACGTTGGTCGCATTCGCAGTAGAGCATTTGGGTTTCTTGCTTAAAGATATAGCCATTCTTGTAAATTTTCATCAAATGATCTTGCACAAACTTCTTGTGTACTGGACTTTCAGTACTAGTGTAATTATTAAATGAAGCCCCCCATTTCTGAAAAAGAGCTGCCACCTTAGCATGGTTTCGGTCTGTTAACTCCTTAGGAGTAATACCTTCTTTGATGGCTTCTACCTCTATGGGTGTACCATGAGTGTCGGAACCACTAACCATGAGAACATCATCACCTTTCAGTCTGTAGTAACGAGCAACAACATCTGCAGACAAAACTGATCCAACTAAGTTGCCAAGATGGGGAGTCACATTGATGTATGGCCATGCTGAAGTTACAAGAACTTTGTCGGACATAAATTAAACCACCAACGCCTGTTTGATATAATCGAAACATAATAAGTTCTATTACTTAACAATGGCGCTGAGTTTTGTCGCATTTATATTTCTACTTTGAATTATTAGATTAATAGTAGTATATTTTGAGTGAGTTTTTCGGGTCAGTTGCCAGTCTAACCTGCCTTGGAAGAATCACAGTTTTCCATTTGAGCCGCGGTACAGTTTGGTTTTGACGAGTTACAGGGCTACCTAAATCAAGATTGTATATGAATGCCTTGTCCTGTGGGCTCTCAACTTCACACATTTGGGTTGAATTGAGGTCCTCGAAAATGCGTCTGAAGACGCGGATAGAATTATTGTGACATGAGATAGCTACATTACTAGGATTCTGCTTGAGCCATGCTTTGAGTTGTGCAAAAAAGTGTATTACACGGCTTTCAACCATTGCCAGGCTTTCTCCTTCAGGGGGTGCAACACAGTAACCTCTGTGAAATTGGGCATACAACTTTGGGTTTTGCTGCTCAATTGTTTTTTTGCTTTTGCCCTGCAACAGACCATAACAGCGCTCTATGAGCCTATCGTCTACAAAAACGGGAATGTTTACACGTCTTTTAAGCACAACGTTTAGAGTTTGGGTTGCGCGTTTAAGGTGTGACGTAAAGGCATAATCTATTTTGTATAATTCCAATTGTTTTGCAATTTTCTGTGCTTGGACAAAACCTTCTGAGGTGAGACTTGGGTTGCGCCAACCTGAAAACACGCCATTACGATTATCAATTGATTCCGAATGACGAAATACAAACAATTGACAAATCACGGGTTATACCCTTTGTAACCTATTTTTGTTCTAAAATGATTGTTTGATCTAACCATATTGATGTTTCGTCTCAGGGGAACTATTTCTTGGTTTTCCGCTTACGCCAAGTAAAAATGAGACGTTTAGTTTTCATATTTGACTCTGCGTTTTAGCGTAACAGCTAACAGGTAGAAAACATCAGAGCGGCAAAGCTTGATAATCACAGATAAATAATATTAACTATTAGGTGACAAGTTGCCAAAACCTAAACTGAGTTGGACAGAAAAACTCAACGACAGTAAGGGTTTGCCTAAAATTGAGCCTATCTCTGGCAATATGAGTAAAAAGTGGGGTACAGGTACTGTAGTCATACCTGCTCCCCTTGATGTTGATGCACTTATGCGTAAAGTACCCAAAGGCAAACTAACCACCATCAATGATATACGTGAGGCACTTGCCAAAAAATATCATGCAACAATTTGTTGCCCTCTTACAACAGGAATTTTTTCTTGGATTGCAGCCTACGCAGCAGAAGAACAACGTCAGAAAGGAGCAACGGCTATTACACCTTACTGGCGAACCCTAAAAATAGGTGGTTTAATCAATGAAAAGTACCCTGGCGGGTTGGCATCACAAAAGAAACTTCTGGAAAACGAAGGACACAGTATAGTTCAGAAGGGCAAAAAGGTCATTGTACAAGATTTTGAGAGCGTTCATGTGACACTTTAAATCAGAAACGTCAAAACTAAACCTGTACATATGGGCATCAACAGATTATCAGTTACAGGTAAGGGTAAATATTCAATAGTCATGGCTATTGCTGCGCCAATCAGTGCAAGCCATGGCGGCACAAAAACTGAACCTGCTAAAAACGAAAATAAAAAGCCGCCCAATGTTCCTGTAAAGGTTTTACCCCGGTTTAACGGCAAAGATTTTTTTGGTATAATTCCTCCTATAATGGAAGCGGAGCTGTCACCTAATGCGAAAATTGCTATGGCAGCACTATTTGCAGGATAAGGAAAAAGAAGCAGCGTGAGCAATATTCCAAACGCGAAATAAACAGGCGCCAGAGTAAAACCGCAAAGTTCTGACTGCGAGGCGGCAGCGCGGGTTATCTGTGAGATCAAAGGAAAGGTTTTTCCACGCATTCTTTCGAATTCAGAAATTACGTAAACTACAAGCGTAGAGCAGATAAACATTGCAGTAAGGAATTGCCCCAAAACCATTGAAAGCAAGGAGATAAAGAAGCCTGAGGCATGGAGAAATTCTCGTAAAAACTCGCTCTTAGGGAAATGAGACGCTTTTGCTTTGAAATTTAGCGCAGGCAATATATTTGATAATTTACCGTTTACTACAAAGTCCGCTTTGGCACGGATGATAAAATCAGGATTGTAACCTATTTTTCTTACATTCTGAAGAAAAAGAGAGAGATTATTTCGGTCATCCCCAATGACAGCACACTCATCTAAAGTAATTCCTTCCAACTCAACTATTTTCTTTAAGACCGCCAGCTTTCCGTTTCGCTCAATTACGTCGCCTCCAATTTCTCCAGTCAAACCATCTCCATTTATTGCCACTTCTATACCAAAGGCGTAGTTCGCCTCAAGAGAATTCGCGAGTTTTTGAACCAAAAAAGTCGGTAAACCAGAGCTTATCAGAGCAGTTTTAGAACCCTGAGTGTTTAAAAAGGCAAAAACTTCTTTAGCATCAGGCATTAAAGGCAACCGGTCCAGAATCTGAGCTAAAGTATCAATCTTGGCACCCGACATTGTGCGGAAAATTCTTTCGAGTGTACGCTTTAATTGCATGACGCCTACTTGATAGAGAAAACCAAAAAACAGAATCTTCAACAGAGCCGCAAAACCCAAAGTTCTGCCTACCTCAAAGTAGAGGAGGTTCTTTGGTATGAGAACCCCTTCTACATCAAAAACAATCAGCTTGGGCTTAGTTGCACCTGATTCAGGCAAATCGTTTTTCAATTTTTTATCTGTCCAAATTATTTAGTGAGTCAATTTTAGTAATGTGTTCTTTTCTAAAAAGCCCTTTCACTTATCTGACTGTTTATGCGTTACAAACACTGTTTTAAATTGGTGTAACCAAAAATCTACAACAGAACCACAACTACCAAACAAAGCTTAGCAGGCAAAAAAAGGTTAAGTGTATTACTTCTTTTCTTCTACCACGATCATGGTGAGAGTAGAGCGTACCTTGTCAAGTCGGCGAATTCGCCAAGTTACAATCTCTTTGAGTCTATCCATGGTGTCTGCGGTAACACGGGCAACAATGTCATAGACTCCATAGACCGCATATGGTTCTTCTACGCCCTCAACTTTCTTTAATTCTTTGAGAACGTCGGTCTCTGAACCAATTTCAGTATTTATTAACACAAATGCTGTAGGCATAACACAACTCCTCAGAGATAATTGAGGCTTTAGCATTAAAATATTTTTCTGAACTCTAGAAGTTCCAAATTCACTTACACACTTTATAAGGTTACACGTCAGTTCTGAGAATGAGACTTCTACTGTCTCCTCCAATTTTTCTAGATAGCTTTTGCTTAAAAACGCTGTTTAAAGAAAATACATGTTCACAAACAGAAACATACATGGGGATGTTTCAGAAGGGTACGCTTTTGAGGTATTTGTTCCAGAGATAAGCTGCGGCGTAGCCTGCAACAGCACCTGTAACTGGCCCCATAAACGCCACAATAATGTCTATAGCTATGTAGGCTTGAATAATCTGAGGGAAGAGGGTTGTAGCGTAGTAGCTTAGGAAACCTATTAGGAGAGTGCTACACGCCATTGCCATCATAAGTTTGTTTCGATCGATCCCTTCACTTGTGGCTTTGACTTTAAATGCACGTAAAGAAATATCGACAAAGGCGCCATACAAAAGGGCATAAATTATAGAGAAAGGAATAAGCGAGGGTCTCCAAAGGCTGGTGAGGGTTCCACCCACTGCTCCAACGTAAACAGCGCCAAAATTTTTGACAAAAAGAGCACTTAAGGCAAGCAAAACGGCATCGACCACTATGAGCATTCTGTCTATGGGTGCTGGAACAAACAATCTAGTCACAAACATGATAGAGCCAAACAGCGCGACTATGAACAAGCGGGTGTTTCTCTGCACAGATGTGCTTCCTTTTCGTAGTAAGAAAAAAAGTTTAAGTTTAAAAAACTTTCATAGCTATTTGAAGAGTTTGGTGATTGAAGAAAGCATATCAGCGTTGCTCTGGTTTGGTGGCTGAGACTTTAAGGCTTACCACAGTGCCAAGAAGTTCGGCAGCCTGTTTTTGGGTGATTTTGAGGTCATTCATTATCTCTTTTGCGGTTTCATCTGTAATCAAAGCTTCGTAAGGCATCGGTGTTTCCTCAATGATCTGAACATTTTCAAAGCCTGCGCGTTTTATGAGTTCAAGGTATCTATGCTTTTTTTCAGCGCCAGCGATGCAACCTATGTAAGCAGAAATATTCCCCATAATTTCAGGTGGTATTTCTTTGAGTAAAACCATGTCTGAAATCAGCATTCGTCCATTTGGTTTTAGAACGCGGAAAGCTTCTTCGAAGACACGTGATTTATTCGGGGACAAATTAATAACGCAATTGCTGATTATAACGTCTGCAATGTTGTCTGCTACAGGCAAGTTCTCGATTTCACCCAGTCTGAACTCAACGTTAGTGTATTTGCCACGTCTGCAGTTATCTCTAGCGAGGTCTATCATCTCGGGCGTCATATCTATGCCGATAACTTTGCCCGTTTTGCCTACTTTTTTGGATGCAAGAAAACAGTCCAAACCGCCGCCTGAACCTAAATCTATGACTGTTTCTCCATCTCGTAGAGAAGCTAATGCCACAGGATTTCCACATCCTAAATTCATATTCGCTTCTGCAGGTAAAGAATCAAGGTCTTCTTTCCTGTAACCTATTTTTTCACTGATATCAGTTAACGAACCACAGCCACATCCACAACCCGACTTTTCAGTTTTGGCGATCTTGGCGTAACCTTTTCGCACAATCTTCCGCACTTTATCTTCGTTCACCAGATTCACCGCCTAGTTTCAAAGGCATCTTTCAATATTGGTCCAAGCACACATTTTACCGTTTCATCAAGAAACTCAACTTTCATCAATATTATACAGCACATGGCATCGTCACGCGCTACACCTATAAGCGCAAGTTTGTCGTCGGCTTTCATATGTGCTCGCTCGCGCAACTCTTTTGGAAGAACAATTTGTCCTTTTGAATCCAGAGTGACTACAGCGTCGATTTTGCAACATTCTTTTTTCCCTTCCATATTTTTCCTCTTTTAGAGGAAATACCAAAAGCTCATTTATACTTTTCCTAAAAATAGGAAAAATCTGAAAATTCTATAGAGACAAAAAGACAAACTCAGCATTAATTACTGAGCAACAAGAAATTACAACCAGTGTTTGACAAAAATCACACGCCGTTTTTGATTTAATCGTTGGGAGTACTATTTGACTGGTAAAACGGCATCTCAAAATAGTCAAAATAATGAGGTGCGAAAGATTCTTAATATTCAAGAAATCCTGTAATTACCAAATATTAGGACGTTTTTGAGAGGCATTTTTTACTTAAGTTATGAAACACTCAGTTAGACACACTAAAAAACCGCAAATACTATTGAACCCCCACAACAGTATAACTCAGTTAATCAATTATTCGTATAACGCCTACACCTAAAAGTCAAAAAGAACCCGCATACTTTGGAGGTCTATAATTTTAGCTTCTCGATTCACGGTGTCTAGCAACGCCACTGTTGATTTGCCAGTTAAGTAGCCGCAAGCCTCACCAGGATTAATAATCAATTTTTTGGAGTTACGCCTAATAGTCAAAGTATGCACATGGCCAAAGACAACGGCGTCAAAATAATCGCAGTTAACCAAAGCATTCAGCAGTTCAGTTTCGTCTCCGTGTAGTAGAGCAATTTTGAAGTTTTCTACGTCTATCTCTGCAAAGCGACCCCGCACTTCACAGTTCCCTGTTTCAGCAAATCGTCTCCTCAAAAACTCGTGATCACCATCGTTGTTGCCAAAAACTCCAACAAGTCTACATTTCAAAACCTTAAATTTAGGAACGACAAATGGCGACACATAATCTCCCGCATGTAAAACCAAATCTACTTTCTCGTCGTTGAAGCGCTCAATAGCCTTTTTTACCATCTCAAGGTTATCATGCGTGTCAGAAATTAAACCAACCAACATCTTATTTTGGTCTCCATTGTTTCTTGTCAGTCGCCAACAAAAAAGCTTTCTGCTTTTCCACCACATATAAAAGGACATAAAACAGAGGCAATAAAGCTTAGCATTGATACTTTTGAATGTACAACTCAACTTTGGTTCTAAGTGAGGGAAACTCGTCCAACATGGCTTTCATAACTTGCCAACGTATTTCATCGTTCTCGAGTGTGGTTTCCATTTTAGATCCCCCTTTTCCTCGATTTTATATTATGACAAAAGAAAGGATATAAAGCCTATTTCCAAAACAGGAATATTCTAATGAACGTTCACAACAGCGGCTGTTTGTGAAATCTCCCGTTTACCACAAAATAGTTTTAAGTTGTTAATGCATCTCTTACTACGAGAAAAATCAATATGACAATCAAAGCAGTTCTCTTTGATATGTTCGACACTCTCATGCTTATTGAGAAAGAACACGCGTTTTACAGCCCTGCCCTCAAGCAGATGTATACTTATATTGTCCAAAATGGAATCAAAGTTTCTTTCCCAGCCTTCCGAGATGCCTATATTAAAGCGAGAGACGAACTCTACGATAAAGCCGATGTTAACATGGAAGAACCACATTTTAATCTTCGAGTTTTGAATGCTCTCCAACTTCTTGGTTATGCTGCCGAAGCCAACATCAAGTTAGCGACGGGGGCAACAAATGCTTTTTGCTCCGAATTTATGAAGTATGTTCGGATAGATGATGACGCATCGAACGTGCTACTCAAGCTATATGGTAAATATAAACTGGGTATGGTTTCAAACTTTGCGATACCAGAATGTGTAATAAGACTGTTGCAACAACATGATCTTTACAAATTTTTTGATGTTGTTATTGTTTCAGGCGCAGTCAACAAACGTAAACCTAACCCGGTTATATTCACTGAAGCACTCAGTAAGCTAGGAGTCAACGCATGTGAAACTGTTTTTGTAGGAGACACGGTGGATGCGGACATAAAAGGTCCGAAAGAACTGGGCATGAAAACCATTTACATAGACCGGCGCCCACAGAAAGAACTAGAACAGATCCACCCAGATCACATAATAAAACGTTTAAGCGAGTTACCGGACGCTATTAAAAGATGCTGAGAAAAAGTGAGGAATATTTGAATCATGAGGACAACATGCTGTTTTCAGAGGGAATCATAGAGTCCTAGACAGATCCAGCTTCGCGTAGCAAGATTGTATTCCCAGACCCTTAGGCCTTTTCGGTAATTTTTTTTGATACGGTTACTCAGGTAGAGTGTGAATTTATTGCTTGCGTCCGCTTGATCCTTCATAGAGAAAGTTTCGTTGTAAGAAATACCTTTAATTCGGTAACTGAAAACCGTACACTTATTTGATAGGTCACCAGCTACTATAGGAAAAGACTGGCACATTAAAGGGCGGTTTTCATATTTCTTACAAGTGTTTTGATTGTTTATATAAGGGCACACATTAACATTTAGCTGATATAAAACAATAATTTTTGGTTCGGCTACTCCAACAGCGAGTTTGGGCGAAACAAATTCTGACGGGAAAAGGGTTGCTTCCTTTTCAGTGAGAGGAAGACCTCTTTGGACGCCTCCTTTGGTTTCCAGTAAATTTCTACAGCAGAGACCGCAACGTTTACATACAAAGTCCATCGGTTCGTCCAAAATTGAGACACCCCTTTGCTTCAGGTTAACTACTTTTAGTCTCTTAAGTCTACTCTGATATGAGTGCACGATAAGTAGTATAAATTCACATAAGTTAAATGAGTGACTGGTAAAATTAGGTTTAGGGAGGGTAAAATAAATGAGTGAACAAGCTCGAATTCTCATAATTGATGATGATGAAAATATAACGCAAGTCGTAGCTGCCATACTTGAAGACAAAGGTTACCAAGTTGACGTCGCCAATTCAGGTAACGAAGCTATAAGGAAAAGTGAGGCTAACCATTATGATTTGATGCTTATTGATATACGACTTCCTGATATGGAGGGTACGGAGCTTCTTACTAAAATTCATGATACTACACCAAAAGTTCGAAAGATAATAGTCACAGGCTATCCTACACTACAAAATGCTGTGAGTGCGGTAAACAGCGGTGCAGACGCTTATATTATGAAACCGTTTGATGTAGAGAAGATGCTCGCCACTGTTGCAGAGCAGTTGCAGAAACAGAAACAAGAGCGTCGCTTCGATGAGGAGCGTGTTGCTGAATTTATTGAAACGCGCGTCAAAGAGCTAAGTTTTGAAGAGGCAGAAGGCACTGTAATATCATAATTAAGACTTCAACTGAGGTTTGAATTGAGTTCGATGTAGTTTAGGCGGTTTAACTAAAAATAAGAGTAGTTAAAACTTTTAACTCTAATTGACACAGATCGTGTTGTACTGCGCTGGATTTTACAGTTCCCTAATGCTAAACCTACAAATTCCTCTAAGACCAGTGAAGTAAACTCCCAGGAGGGAGTGCCGTAACGAAGACCTTGGCACATTGTGTCGGCATAGATAAACAGTTTTTTACCTCTATATTCAAATGCGGCTTGATTTGGCTGACCATATTTTGGTTCCGCCAAGATTTTGAATGGCCAGAGTTTGCAAGCAACAGGTTTAATATTCTGCAATCCACAAAAATAGTTTCCTCCTAGACGACAAAGGAAAACACAAGAACCATCATCTGTTCTTTTTAGAAAGAATTTGTTAAAGCCAATTACTGTTTTTTCTGAACCAAACGTCCGCGAGATGTTTAACCATTCTGGAAAGTTTAGGACAACACTATAGATTTTGCAGCAGTTACCGCAACCTATGCATTGCCATTTAGCTATATGGCGCCAAGGAACAAAATTTAACATGGCAGTCGTTAGAAGGCAAGGATAACAAGCTAAAAACTTTTTTCCAAAAATGAGTTTATTGTTTACGGTAGAGGTAGATTGTATGAGAAGGGTAAGCTCCAGAGTTTTCGATGAATTTTTCCACTTTTTCTGGTCTCCAGCCTATAATTTCATAATCGTGTGAAACAACGCGTGCGCCCATTTTGAGTTCATTGTCCATTTTCGGTTTTACTTTTTCGTTGGCGCTGGTTGTTAGGTACAAGAAAACGACGTCTGCGGAGGTTAAATCAACTTTGAAAATGTCCCCGTTTACGATTGTGACGCGGTCACTGAGACCATTTTCTTGGATAACATTCGTTGCGCGTTTTGCGAGATCTTCGCGCATTTCTACACCTACTGCTCGAGCACCAAATGTTTTTGCTGCCATAATAACAGCACGTCCATCTCCTGCGCCGAGGTCAAAAAAGACCTCGTTTGGTCTTAATTCAGCCATTTCGAGCATATGTTTGATGACGGGAAGAGGACTTGGAACAAAAGGTGCAATAAACAATTTTCTATCCTCCATTTGTGTATGCAGCAAAGTTATTTTTAAATGGTGGTTATGCAGATACACCTTTCTACGCTACATATGCTTCTCTTTTTGGAGTAGGTCGTCTTGCTTCACCACATTTCACGCAGCTCTGAGCACAAAGCTCGAGATACTTTTTTTCATCTTTTGAGCCTATCGCAGTTGCCGCTTTCAAGCATAGTCCACTGGGTTCTGTGCAACCCTCTTCTTTGCAGAGGCCTGCAACATATTTACAGATATCTTGGACGTCTTTTGGCTCCAAAACTGCGCGGTTTGTACGAACAATAAGGCACAATTCTCTTGCCATAACGCATGTCCTGACGTATTTGATGCGGTCAAGAACCTCTTCTCGCAGTTTTTTTCGGCTAATTTCCACGGTGCACTGTTCTCCTGCCGTGGTTGATGCGGCTAAGCAGAAATAGGCTTTTCATAGCTTAAAAGGTTGCCTATTATGCTGTGGATAGAAAGAGGTATTTGAAATTTGAGTTAAGCCAATTATAGGTTTTACGAAGCGGAAAAACAAAGCTGGAAATAAACAAAAAATAGAGAGGGGGAATTTATGGACCTTTTTTGGTGATTTCTTTGACAACGCCTGCAGCGACTGTTGTGCCCATGTCTCGGATGGCGAAGCGCCCAAGTTCTGGAAATTCCAGATATGTCTCAATTGCGATGGGGTGTAAAGGCTCCATTCTGACCCATGCCGCGTCACCTGTTTTGATGAAGCTGGGGTTCTCTTCGGTGACTTGACCTGTACGTGGGTCAATTTTCTTCAGCAGTTGAGTGAAGCGGCATGCAATTTGACCTGTGTGATAGTGGAGAACTGGTGTGTATCCTGCAGCGATAGCGGTAGGGTGATAGATAACGATAATTTGCCCAATGAATTCTTTTGCAACTGTTGGCGGGTTGTCAACTGTACCTGCGACGTCTCCACGGTGAATGTCAGTTTTAGCTACTCCTCTGACGTTCATGCCGATGTTGTCTCCTGGTTCAGCAAGTGGAATCATGGTGTGGTGCATTTCGATTGATTTAACTTCACCTGTTTTGTTGCTGGGCATGAATACTATGTTCTGTCCTGGTTTGAGTGTACCAGTTTCAACTCTGCCTACTGGAACAGTGCCTATTCCTGTGATGCTGTAGACATCTTGAATTGGGATACGGAGTGGTTTGTTTGTTGGTTTCGGTGGAACTTCAAGTAGGTCTAGCGCCTCAATTAGTGTAGGACCAGTGTACCAAGGCATCTTGTCGCTCCTCTTGGTCAAGTTTTCGCCGGTCCAGCCTGAAACAGGAACAAAGTTGATCTTTTCAGTCTTGAAGCCAACCATCTTTAGCATTCTGGTGACTTCGTTCTTGATTTCTTCATACCTTTCTTTGCCATAGTTGACGGTTGTGTCATCCATCTTGTTAACAGCAACAACTGCTTGGCGAATACCTAATGTGAAAGCCAAAAACGCGTGTTCACGTGTTTGTCCGCCTGGACCAATGCCAGCTTCAAACTCGCCTTTCTTGGCAGAGCAGAAGAGTACACAAGCGTCAGCTTGGCTTGCTCCTGTAATCATGTTTTTGACGAAGTCTCTGTGTCCTGGCGCGTCGATGACTGTGTAGTAGTATTTTTTGGTTTCGAATTTCAGGAATCGAAGGTCAATGGTTACGCCCCTTTCGCGTTCTTCTTTGAGGTTGTCGAGAACCCATGCAAATTTGAATGTGCCTTTGCCCATTTTCTCGGCTTCTTCTTGGTAGGCGTCAATGGTTCTTTGATCAATTGCTCCAGCTTGGTACAGCAAGTGTCCTGTAGTTGTTGATTTTCCGTGGTCAACGTGACCCATTATGATGAGGTTTATGTGTGGCTTTTCGCTCTTGCTCATTTTCATTCCTCTTATTCTTTATATTTTTCCTTAAATTGTAGTGGTTTCGGTTACACATCAGTCCTTCCAATTATTTTAAGTTTGTCATACAGCTTTTGATTTTATAGCCAACTAAGAAACATCTTTATCGCCTAAAAAAGGTCTTATCGCCATAGTTGAAAATCAAGGTTAAGCCTAAGCCCAGCAAAGGCAAAGTCCAGACGTCAACCAGCAAAGCATAATTTATAGAGTTAGTGAAATAGGCGTAAACAACTACAGAGGGCATAATGTAACGCTGTAACAGCTAAAGAGGCGCCCCCCACCCAAGGAAGTACAAGCATGTTATGTTTTGCTGTGTAAAATACAGCCACAAAAGCAAAAAACAACTGCTATAGGCATTATGACGCTAGCGTTGAAGAAGTCTACGACCCTGACGCCTTCTATGAGAAATACAAAATTATCTAATGAGATCATCTAATCCATCTAGAAAATTCGTTAGAAAATATAGCTATGATGTAACTCATAAAAGCAATACCTACCCACTTCCACAAACTGGTATCGATTGAAGTTGTATTGTAGCGGGTAGAATTTTCGTGGCTAAAAACCAAAGGAGAGGAGTTGTGAACAGAATTTGAATCAAGTAACCTATTCCCGCCGCAGGAGAATACACAAAGGAGCCAAGTCTCAACATCTACCACGTTGAAGGTAGCAATCCGAGAAAAATCACACCCTCCAAAACTAAATCTGTAGCCACAAGTTTTTCACTTTTAAAAAAGACCAACTTTTAGCCCAAAGTAAAAAGGTTACAGTCAAACCTATAACTATAGCAGCAAAGTGAGCGGTTAAACCTATGTGTCCTCCCCAGAACACAAACCCCAAGGTGCTCACGTAGTTGTAACTAGGTTGGACTTGAAAAATATAGAAGTTTTCATAGCTTTTAACTGTCCAATAGGCGTTATAAAGAAAAAGTGAAATCAGACTTGCGGCAATCCAAGCTTTTACGCTTTGGCTTAGTTTAAACGAGTTTCCCCTTTAACTGGGTCAGGTGTCTGTTTATAATTTTTTTCTTACATTGATGTAGACAAACTGAGCTTTCACTTAGAAATTGTATTAAAGTTGTTGTTGTAAATTATGTAATCTGAAGTGCCTATGCCGACGAATTTACCACCTGAAGCTAAAGACAAATGGGCAGAAGTTGAAGCCACCCATGATCCAAAGCTAAAGCTACAGAAGTACCAAGAATTCTTAGCTACGGTTCCTCAGCACAAGGGCACGTTAAAACTTCGTGGACAAATCAAAAAGAAAATGTCTATTATTCGTAAAGAACTAGATGAAAAAAAGAAAAAAGGTACAGGACGGGGCAGTGGAGGCCCAAAGTTATTTGTGGAAAAAGAAGGGGCCGCCCAGATTGTTCTGTTAGGTATGACAAATGTGGGCAAAAGCAGTTTACTATCAGCGGTGACAAACGCTAAAGTGGAGGTTTCGCCTAACCCTTACACTTCACGAGAGCCAGTGCCTAGCATAATGAATTACAGGGATATACGGTTCCAAATTGTGGAAGCGCCTGCCATGCTGGAAGGCTCAGCAGACGGTAAAGCATGGGGGATGGTGACGTTGGGATGTTCACGAAATGCAGACGGTTTGATTCTCATGGTGGATTTGTCTTATGATCCTATCTCACAAATTGAGCTGATTTTGGGGGAACTGGAAAAAGCTCGTATACTTGTCAGCAAACCAAAAGGTCGTGTAGAGATTGACCGGAAGCATGCAGGGGTGGCACTGAGAATAATCTTGTTGGGAAAACTTGTTGGTACCACTATGCGGGAAGTGGAGGAGTTGCTGCGAAGCTACCGCATTAATGATGCAATTGTCAGAATCACCGGCGAAGTGACTTTGGATGATGTGGAAGATGCAATTTTTGAGAGCACAATGTACAAGCCTGCACTTATTGTGGCTAATAAGATTGATTTGGATGGTACGGAGGCGAATCTGAAGCTACTGGAAACGTATGTGAATGGAAAGCTTCCGATTATTGCAGTTTCCTGCGAAAAACGGAGGGGGCTAGAGCGACTGGGGGAAGAGTTGTTCAAAACGATGGATATCATTCGTGTTTACACCAAAGAACCAGGCAGCAAACAGCCGAGTTCTAACCCTTTTACTCTGAAGCGAGGCGCAATGCTACAGGATTTAGCGAAGAACATTCATGGAGAGTTCGTGAAAAATTTTTCTTTTGCAAGGGTATGGGCTAAGCGATTACCGTTTAGTCCACAAAAAGCAGGGTTAAGTTTCGTTTTGGAAGATGGCGATATCGTCGAAATTCATACAAAATAAAGTTTGAAGAAAGAGAAAGAAAAAGGGTTTATCTGCTAGATTGCGCTACGCGTTCAATTTCGTTTCGTTTTGAAACGCCTGCACTCTTGATGTCGTTATTAGCTGCCAGAATTAATTCTTCAGAGAGGCATTCAGCAATTGATCGGGGGTTGTTGGCTGATGCTGCTCTGGCACCTGCGGTTATGTGTCGGATGGCAAGATCGATTCTGCGTTGGGGGGCAACATCTACTGATAAGTGGTAGACAACTCCACCGTAGCTGATGCGTGTGGTGTCTTCGCAAGGCGCACTGTTCTCTACTGCGCGAACCAGAACTTCTATGGGGTTTTTGCCTGTACGTAAATTAATTATCTCAAATGCTTGTTTGACAATGTTTGCAGCTTTGGCTTTTTTGCCACCGTTCTTGCCTGGACGCATAAGGTTGTTAATTAGGCGCTCAACAATGTTGACGTTTGCTTTTCTAAATCTTTGATGCTCGTGTCTACCCATGCTGTGAGGGGCTACCATGGGCGTTAAATTCAGGTAGCGCTGTAAACCAAGATCATTGACTTTAATTTCCTTGAAACTCCATTTCTGGAAAAGTTTAATTTCAGCTGGCGATGCAGGTGAGAGTGGTTCAGTTGTTGGTGTTGTGCTACTCATCCATATCACCGTGCAGGTTTTTGTTTTCTCCCGTAGACCAACTCGTTTAGGCTCACACCGTTAACCATAACTACTTTCCAGCGGACACCAGGAATGTCTCCCATAGCACCACCTCGGGTACCGCCAATACCTTCTACGACCACTTCATCATGCTCATCTACAACGTTAAGTGCACCATCTCCTGGCAGAAACGCTGAGATAACGCGTCCATTTTTGATAAGTTGAGTACGGACGCATTTGCGGATGGCGCTGTTAGGTTGCTTGGATTCGACACCTACTTTCTCTAAAACAATACCTCGTGATTGAGGCGCCCCTTGAAGGGGGTCAACTTTTTCGTCGAGCATAAGCATGCGTCGGTTATAGTACCTGTCGCTCCAGCGGAAGTTCCCGCGTTTCTTTTGAAGTTTTCGGGCGGCGAATTCGCCTCTTGGAGACTTTGAACCCATTCTTATATATCCTCTTGCACAGTTAGAGTCACAACACTCATATTTAAACAAAACGAAACAGAAAAGCTAACTTTTAGCATGTATAGCTTTTATTAGAGAATATGCATACAGCACATATGTTCATGATTTTGGCAGTTTAGCTATAGCAAATGTTAATGCCCATAGAAGCTATGCAGCATGCATGAAGCAGAAAAATAATAGTTGCGAATAATTTCAGGCTTTGTCTACATCTTCGTCATTGGTTTCAGAGTCTTCTTCAGAAGAGGTTTCGTCTGAAGGGAAGTTTTCATTGAGAGTTGTGTCTTTTTCTATTTTTAGCAATGCATCTATCAGAGCTTTTTGGTCAATTTCTGCGAGGGTTCGCCAATCTAAATACAGTTGTTCATTATTCTGCTGCAGGTAGCCATAGTGGATGTATCTATCTATATTTAACCCAACTTTCCAGCCTGGCAGCTTTTCGTTTAAAAGATTTTCAACATCTCTTCGTGAAGCTTGACCCTTCTTGCTAATAATAAACGCAATTGTTATGGCTAAACCTGCTAGATCATCGATTCGCCAACCAATCAGTTTGGCTTCTGTTGGTTGTATTCTATCACGTAAAACTACATAAAACCGCGCTTTATCAAGCTCATCTAAGTTTGGTTTCTCGGTTTGCTCCCCTTCAAAAACAGTCTTAACCTGCAGATCCAGCGATTTCAAATAGCCGTCTAGGAGTTCTAGCACTTTTGGATAGTCCGAACCTATACTTTTCCTAAGTTCCCAGCCTTTTACTCCTGGCTTTTTGTGTCTGCGAAAAAACAGTAAATGCACTGCCTGTTTCATCTTCGCTGCATAAATGCCCTTACGTTTTCCAACACTCACGACTTTCGCCCTCGTTTCCACTTCTGCCACTCATCAAAAGACAGGGATATGGGCACAGAAACTGCTTGCTGATTTAATTTGACCACAGGTTTATCTGCTGGTTTGATGTAGATTTCTTCTTCCAGATGAAGCAACTCTAAAGTTGCGTAGCCGTATGTCACTAGAAAACTAGTTAAATACGCTCGATTTACGGTCTCCTCATAAGTATCAGCGCTGATGAAGTCCATATAAAATATTTTGCCATTTACACCTTCTTGTTGGACTTTATCTTTTAGTTGACGCCAGTAACGTTCCAATTCTGCACTGAAAGCTTCATCCCGCAGGATACTCTGATCAACTAATTCACCACGCGGTGCTATTTCAGGCTTAACTTCAGGCACACTTAATGTTGGCCATCTTTCCTTCAGCGGAGCCAAAGCAGCCCAGTAATGCAATGCGTCAGTTAAACTTCTCAAGGTAACCTGTTCCACCTCTACCAATGGATGCCATGCCTTCAAAAACGCCGCCACCAACTCGTTGTTGGACTTCTGCAGAATTTTTTCTTCCATCAAAAGTGGGTCAGTATACAATGATGTAGTTCTTTGTTTTACCCATTCGCTTTGCAGTTTTATAACTGATGCTAAATGATAAATTACTTCAGAGTCCAAGTTAAGTTCTTCGGGCTGATTCCAGTTTGGAAAATATTCTTGTATAACACGGATCACTTCATTTACGTTTAGCAAAAATGGATCTGCTTTGTGGGCTTCGATGTTACTCATCATCTCTATAAGACGCTGCAGTTTATCTTTCCCTATTTTCTTTTCGTTTTGGCTGTAAGTCGGCATCAGACAACCTCTTTAGCTGTTGATTTTCCTTCTACGTTCTGAACTACGATTATGTTGGCGTTTTCTTGTGCAAAAGTAACTTGACTTGGCGTAATCACGATGTACTGGGCGTTTGTGTCTTTAACGTGATTTATTAAAATTTTTGCAATCATCTCGCGGTTACGTGGATCCATATGAACGTCGTATTCGTCTACCGCTCTAAAAGGGGAGCGAACGTGTTGCTGTAAAGCTAAAAGGAAACTCATTGTGGCGGTTGTGCGTTCACCACCACTTTGAGTGTAAGCATCAAGTGGCACAGGTTTTCCTCCCTTGAAGCCTACTAGAATCTCCAGACCTGCATTTTCGATATCCTGAGCATTATTCAAACGTACTGTGCCAGTTGCCCTAGTTTGCTCCATTATCTTTTGGTACTCCAAATTCACGCGATCCAACAAATTTTGCATGACGCTACGCCACGACTGCATACGCGCAGAAACTTCCTCTAAGGCTTTCTGGCGGTGTTCAGAGACTATGTGTGCTTTCTCTTTGAGTTCTAGGAAAAGTTTGCTGTAGAATTCGTATTGGTGCTCGATGTCCGCAGAAATCCCTGCAAGGGCATTTAAATGTGCAGTTGTGATTCGGATTTCGTCGAGAATATCTGCGACGTTTTTAACAACTGCAATTCGTGAACCGTGTTCTTGTGCTTTAACTGTTGCCGCGGCTAAACTGGATTTGGCTGATTTAATTGACAAAGCAACGTTGTCATAATCTATCAAAGCGCTTTCTTTTCTGTAATTCAGTAAGGCCGTTTTTATTTGGTAATCAGCAACTTTAGCTGTGAGTTTTTCTATCTCGCCGTTTAAGTTTTGCAGTTTATTTTGGTTATCGTTTACTTCAATGAAAACTTGGGTTTGTTGTAGTTGGCAGGTTTCCACGAGTTTTTTTAGTTGCTGTGCAGTTGGTTCTGAAACTGAACCCTCTCCGATTAGTTTTTCACATAATGAAGTGATGGCTTCGTTGTGTGCAACTTTGCGCTCCAGCTGTAACCTTTCATCAAAAAGCATTCTTAACTCTGTTTTCAGTTTAACATGCTGGTTAAGTTCTTTTTGTAAGGCATCATTGATAGCTTTTGTTTCAGCAACAATTTCGCTTAGTTTTTTCTGCACTTTTTGCAGATTGGCTTCCAACTCTGTAACCACATTTTCTTTGAGTTCAACTTCTGCCCAAGCAAGCTCTCGCTCCAAAAATCGTCGTTTATTTTCTAGTTGCTTTTTTTCGTGGTACCTCTCGTACTGTTCGCGCCAATAGTTCAGTGTTTGTTCTGCTGATTCCAAAAGTTTGCTGACTGATTCTTCTTGGCTTAGAATACGAGTCAATTTCTGTTGAGCAACGATAACATTTTCACGGAACGGTTCCAAACCTACAGCAGCTTCTACCATACGCAGTTTTTCGGTTGTATTTAAAACGGAGAATTGCTCCACCATGTTTTGGTGCATGATTATGAGCATGTTGTCTGGATCCACGCCGAATCGACTCAAAACATACTGCACATTCTGTTTGGTTGCTGCGCGGTTTTCTAGCTCGAACCAGTAAGTACCGTCTCTTCTAAGAACACGAGTGAGGAAATTTGGTCTTTGGCGTACTTGGGAACAGGGCGTTTTCCTCCTCGTTTGCGGTTATCCAAAACCAAGGTGACACGTGCTTGGTTTTGCCCCCAGCGAATTAGATTGCTGAGTTTCTTGCTACGCTCTGTGTACGATTGACCCAAACCCACGCTTATTGCTAAAAGCAAAGAACTTTTGCCTGCGCCGTTGGGTCCAACAATGAGGTTAACACGAGGTTTGAAAGTTACCCTAGCATACTCATAGCTCATGAAATTTTCCAAAATAACCTCTGTTATTAACATTGGAGCATTTTGCCTCTGCGCTGGAACAGGTTACTTTAGGTTAAAAACGCCTTATTAAAACAGTTTGACACATTTAAGATATAATTTTTGATTAACCTATGACGATTTTTAGCTCCACTTCGAAAATAACCACTCATTTGAAATCTTTGTTACCCAAGCAGAGCTATCTACACCTTTATATTATTTGGAACACCACTATTTTACACTAAAACTGAAAGTGATAAAAATGGTGACCTTGAGAGCATTAGCTCCTTCGTTAACTCGTATAACAGTTGCTGGCGCAGTTGGCGCTGCACTTCACATTGGCCAAGGAAACTGTGACCTCATCGATGATCAAGCCGTAGAGTTCTCCCGTGCAGTACTTCACCAAACAGATATCGAAGGAGAAGTTATTTGTTGTGAAGGACCAAAAGATAACGCCCCAAGTTTTGCATATCGCGAAAAAGTTGGCACCGGAAAAGGCCCAAAAGTAGAGTTTGTTATTGACCCGGTAGACGGAACAACCGCTGCCAGTAAAGGCAGAAAAGACGCCATATCAGCCCTTGCGTGTGCACCAGCTGGCTGCTTCCAGATTTTGCCTGATGATGGCTACTACTTTAAAGTTGCTACTGACTACCATAGTGTAGGAAAAATCTCTTTGGATATGTCTATAGAGGAAATTGTGCATACTGTAGCAGCAGCAAAAGGGTTACCGCTGGCTAACTTTACTGTAATTATGCTTGAAAGAGAACGGCACTTAGACCTTCTATCAAGACTTCGCAAGCTCGGTGTACGCATAATTCTCATTCCTGACGGCGATATCGCTGGAGCAGTGGTCAGCTGCATGCCTAATTCTGGCGTTGACTTGCTTATAGGTGCAGGTGCTGGACCTGAAGCCACAATTGCTGCTACTGCAGTGAAGTGTTTGGGTGGAACTATGCTTGTAAAGGTTTGGCAAGATAAGAAAGACGACAAAAACCGATTAAAACGTCTACAGGCAAGTGGTGTTGATATAGAGAAATCTTACAATCAAGATGAACTTGCTAAGGGCAATGAGTTGGTTTTTGCGGCATCAGGTATCACCAAAGGTGAACTGCTCAATGGTGTGACTTTGCTTCCTGACGGGGCAATTGTTCATTCCATCTGCATGCGTTTGCCCAGTGGAACTTTGGAGAGATCTGAAACTACTTTACACTTCAAGGGGCATCCTGTGTATAAGCAGTTCCTATAAACGTAAAAATTCTTGAAGTTTTGTACCATTTTTTTCTCGTCTTAATTTGATGATTACCTTGAGGATAAACCTAACGTTCTGTCGAGAGTTTGGGCAACTTCTACGAGATTTTCAAACAGGCGTGTTAGGTCGCGTTGAATCTCTTCGACAGTATTTTTTATGCTTCGTTCTCTAAGTTTATATTCTCCTTCATGGAAAATTACCAATCCACTTTTAATCATCTTATTGAGGTGATGGATCATGGTGCCTCTTGTTAAACCGACCTTTTCAGCTAATTCATCGCTTGTTAATCCTTTATTATACACTGTTGCTTCTACGAGAGCCTTGAAAATGAGAAAAGCAGTTTTTTTCTTGTCTCTTGATTCTAAAAATCCGAATGTTCTGCAAATCCATTCGAGGTCAGTTTCATATTCGATGGTTGGAGGTTTTCTGACTGATAATAGTACATATTCAGCTAGTGATTCCTCGTTTAGCATAGGTGGTTACGCCTCTTTGGTAAATTTAAAGTCTTCTTGTTAATTAATAATTAACATAGTAGATTTTAAATATTTTTCGTGAATTGTGGCTTCATTGTTGGCATTTCCCAGCTAAGCAGCAAAAAATTTTTAAGCTAGTAATTGCAATCTATACAAATTGATGTTGTATAGTTGAGGTGGTTAACTATGGTGGAAGAAAAAATGAAAAAGAAAGCAAACATAACTCCTGCATCAACAGGAACATCTTTAGCAATACGTACTGACCCATTTGGGCTATCTAGAAGCATAGACAGCATCTTTGATGAGTTTCGCAGATCCTTTGACGACATAATGCGACCATTCTTTCCGTGGACAACCGATATAGAACAAACCATGCAGTTGCCTGCAAGATATGCTCCTGTTGACCTCGTTGACAATGGTGACTCCTATACTATAACCGCGGAACTTCCAGGATTTAACAAAGATCAAGTCGAAGTTCACGTCAACAAAGACGGTTTGTCAATAAGAGCCGAATGCAAAGAGGAAAAAGAAGAAAAAAGCAAAAACTACCTGCACCGCGAAAGAGCATACTCGACAATGCAGCGCTTTATCGCTTTCCCTGAAGAAGTCATTCCTGCAAAAGTCGAGGGTTCAATGAAGGACGGCGTGCTGGAGTTAAAAGTTCCAAAGAAGGAACCCAAACCAGAAGAAAAACCCCACAAAGTGGCGTTGAAGTAATTATCATCTCCCCTTTTTTATTTTTAAGACAGATGTTGATAAATTATGACGGATAAATCTCAAATAGATTTGATTTTTTCAATCTTAGAAAACCCTGTTCGCAGAAAGATAATTAAACGGTTAAGTCAGCAACCAAGTTATGCACTTGAAATAGCCAAGGAATTAGGTCTTGGGCAACAACTTGTTACAACTCACTTGTCTATAATGGAACGTGAAGGGTTTGTTTCTTCGAATATGAAGACAAGCCCTGTTGGACCCAAACGGCGATTATATTTTCTAAAGCAATCTGGCTGTTTGACAGTAAGTTTTGGACCACATTTATACAGCGAACAGTTGAGAGGTTTTGACAGTCTTCCCACTAAAATATCTCAAGACGCCACCAAATTTTTGGATAAACTTAAGGAAATAAAGCAAAACAGGAGTGAAAAACTGGATTTGCTGTCAAAGTTGATTGCTGAGGTTGACGAAAAACTGTTAACGCTTGAAACTGAAAAGATAGTGCTTCTGCATATTAGAAATATGGCTATGAAAAAAGCAAGCGAAGAGTTGGCAACTCAAGAAAAATTGCCTCATGAGAGACGAATTATGCATTTTATAATAGATGAACGCTGTACCGACGTGGAAAAGATTTCAGATGCTTTGAACTTGAAGGAATCGACAATACGTTGTGTACTTGAAAAATTAAAACACGGCTCTACAGAACGAAGGCAGCTTTTATAAAAATATAGAAGTGGGGGAAAATAGAACCAAATTTTTGTCTGAGGATGTTTTGTAAATTGCCACCACATTTATTCCGCGAGTATCTATAAATGCAACAAGAATAGTCAGATTTGTGTTTTTGCGTGAAATAAGGAAAGTTTTATTAGTCAATGTAAAAAATTACATTGCATTGCAAATAAGTACTAATCGGTGAATGTGCAAATGAGTAACTTTAGCAAGATTCCAAACAGAACAAAATTAATCGCCGTTGTAGCTGTGTTCTCTGCAGTATACACAGTTCTTCGTTTACTACAGACAATACCTATGATAGGAGTTGAAGGTGGCAGGTTTTCCCTATCCGACATGATTGCCCCCATTTACGGCGTTATACTGGGACCATATATCGGCGGAGCCAGTGTAATTTTTGGTTCTTTTCTGGCAATTGCTTTGGGGCGTCCCGTGTCTTTTATGTTTCTTGATTTTCTACCTGCGTTCGTAAACTGTGTTGCATTAGGCTTTTTGGTAAAGCGTAAGTGGTTAGCAGTGGTTGCTTTGAATGCTGTTTTGCTTGTGGTTTTTATTGTGAATCCTTTAACAACGGTGTTCATTAACATTGGCGGTGTTGCCATACCCTTTGCGTGGCTTCATATTGTAGCATTTGCAGTTCTTGTTTCGCCTTTAGGTTATAAGGCTGGCAAGTGGGTTGAAAGTCTTAAGCCCACCAAACTTACTGTAGGGTTGGGTATTTTGGCTTTTGTTGGTACGATGATGCAACACCTTACAGGCAACATACTAACGGAGGTTGTACGTGGGCAAATAATGGGCGTTATGACGCCAGCTGCTTTCGATTTGATGTGGAACGCGGTTTTCTTTGTTTACCCTTGGGAAAGATTGGTGTTAATAATTTTAGCTGTAGTTGTGGGTGTGCCGTTAGTGAGAGTTCTAAAGAAGACCTTCTTCAGCTCACCAATATTCTCCACCCAGACTAACATTCCAAAAGAAGTTTAAAATAGACAGCAGTGAACACTTCACTTAATTATTTTTTTGAACAGTTTGCTGTCCTGGATGTATTCTTTTCCTGTGTTTAGAGCAATTTCAGCTTTTGCCAATTCATTACCCAAGTATGCAGCGTGATCCAGTCTTGTGACTAAACCTAAATCGATAATTTTTGAATAGATATTTTCCGCGTTTTCCCCTTTGATTATTTTTGAGGGTTTATCCATTTTTGCTGTGTTAAAATGAATTGCCACAATGTTTTTTCCGCTGTGGTCTACTAAAATTTTGAACATGCCAGCACTATCTAGTGTGGCAGGTCCAGTTTTTTCTTTTACTTCAATTACATCTGCATCTAACTCGATTTTTTTGTTGTATGGTTCTTCTCTTTTTAACTTGTCCTTCAAAACAAGCAGATTTATGCCAAGGTCTTTGGGTACTGTGCCGCGTTTTTTTGATAGAAACATCATCTGAGAGGCAACGACTTCTTCTTGGACGGAACCCTTAGCTTTGTCGCTTTTCTCAGTGGCTAAAATTATGCTTGCATCAACCTCTGAAGCGAGTCGCGTAAGAATGGCATTGACTCCGATAGAGTCAGCATCAATTAACTCTGTCACGTTAGAGACTCCTACGAATAGAGGTACTGTCGGATTTCTGTTTGCAAATTCGCGGTATGCAATCATTGATTCCAAAAGGTTTGAGGGTTCCAAAACTAGGTCCGCTACGATTTTTGTTACTCCAAGTTTGTTTGCTTTCTGAATTATGTCTTCGAGGAAATGTACTCTTTCTTCGGCCTTCTTTGGGAAGTAGCCTTCCTTTTGGTTAGTAGGAATTGCCACAACTGCAACATCCCTCACGTATGACGCTATTTTTTCTATGTTGCCTGCGTCTAAGCTTAAAACAAGGTCTGCTCCTGCAGAAACCGCGGCTTGAATTTCCTTTGGGTCTAACGAGTCTATACTTACCACGGTGTTGACGGCTTGTTTCACTGCCAAAACGGCGCGTTTGGCATCTACAGGACGGCGTTCGCCTGCTATCATGCCTACATCGATTATGCTTGCGCCTACACTTACAAAATATTTCGCAAGGCTTTGAATTTCCTCATTAGGCATCAATGCAGCGTCAACGATTTCCGCCATAACCCGCATAGGGAAATCTTTGCCAAGCGCTAGATCTTTAATTAGCATGTTACCGGGCTTTTTGAGCAGAAGTGGGCGTTTTTTCTCTACGCTTTCGAGTTCTTCTAGTGCTTTCTGCTCGAGTTTTTCTTTTAAGAGTTCACAGGCAGGGGTCACCGTTGAAAGGGTAACCTCGTTCATCATGTCTAGTATTGTAGGCAGGTCAGCAGCGTACTTTGGACCCTTAAAAGCGGGGACGCCTACAGCATCAGAAACGGTTTTCACGTTGCCTCGTACCAATCCAGGAACAAGTATTACGTCGAAATCTTTGGTTTTTTCTTCTTTCACCACTCGAGTTATGTTTTCAGGGGTCAAGAAAGCTGCTATTGGACTTTTTAAGGCGAGAATTTGAGTTTTAACTTTACTTTTTTGCGCATAGGTTTTTACCAAGTCTTTCGCGAGTTGACCTGTGATTAAGAGTACTTTCACGTCGGCTCTTTCCTTGCGTTATCATTTTAAGATTTTTATGTAGGCGCCGCGGTTGGCTGCTTTTGCTGCAAACACTTGTCCGCCCATTTTTTTATTCAAAAACTCTTGAAGCTTGCGAGTGATTTCCTTTGTATTTTCCTTCAGGAATAAGCCGTAAAGCGCTGGTCCCCATGAACTTTGCCCGACGCCGTAGGCTCCCAGTTTTTGGAGGTATTCGATGTTTGCAACTGCTGAGGGGTTGGTGTATCGTCCATACTGGACGTTGGCGAAGTTGTCTCCTATGGTGTTTTGTATCTGGGTTAAGGCTTCCCCAAAGGTTTCAATGTTTTTTTCTGCAAGAGCAGGCAACAACTTAAGCACAATTAACCGACATATTTTGCCTACTTCTTCGGTGGACATAGGTTTGACGTTTTTGAAAGCTGTTGCTTCCTGGTTGTTTGAGAAACCTTTTTCCACATTTGGTACCACTACGATGAAGCGCCACTCTTCTGGGAAAGGTTGACGGAAAATTAACGGCGAAAGTAAACATTGTGGGTTTTTGGTGTTTTTTCCGCCGTCAACAACAAATCCGCCCTTTTCAAAAATGGCTGTGCCTACACCAGTTCTTTGCATTCTGCCCATTGCTAGGGCAAGCTCTTGCACGGTGGTTTTCACATTGAAAAGTTTTGTCATGGCGGTGGCGACGGCCAGTGCTAGCTGCGTTCCTGAACCTAGGCCGCTATGCTCGGGAATTGCTTGTTTCACAGTTATCATGACGTTGGATTTGATTTTGTATGTTTCCTTGAATTTGTTAGCGAGCATTTGCACCAAGTCAGTTTTCTCGCCGTTGATAATCATGGTTTTGGATGGTTGTGCTTCCAAAATAACGTTTGGTTGATTTATTCCTACTCCTAATCCGCCGTATAGGCGCCCCAAATCGCCGTTTAAGTCAATTAATCCAAAGTGGAGTCGTGCGGGGGTTTTAATGTAAACTTTCATTTTTGCTTCTCCAACCATTAATCATGTAATCTAAGTTGGTCATGATTTCAGTGTAGTGGGAGTTTGGAGCCACCCGTTTCACTATACTTTGGTACTCTTTGATTGTTTCTATCAATTTTGCGGCTTGTTTTTGTTGGTTAGCTGTACCTGAGAGGAATTTTTTTACTCGAGTTGCGTGGATTATTGCCTCGAGGGTAATTCCGAATGCTCTGCAGTATGTTTGGGGTACTTTTTTAGTTGTCTCTATGTGTGTTACTTTACATAGGGCTTCTGCTTTTTCCTCGTTAAGGGCTGTTATATTTAAAACCGCGACGTGGATTGTGGCGTCTGCTTTGCATAGTTTTGGCGCTTCAGTTTTTTTGTTGGGTTGAAACCATTCCGTTGGAACAGTGCCGTTTGGGTTAATTTCTTTGAAGGCGGTTCTGTAGAAAAGTTCTATGTCATTGGTGACATTTATGATTGCGCATTTTTTTGCTTCAATGTTTTTGTATGTTGCTGAAGTTGTGTAAAGTTTGAGTGCTACGTTTTTTGGATTTTCCATGGTTACGCCTATAGGGGCGGCGGTAGGGGTTCCATCTGCGTTATAGGTGGAGACTATAGTTTCCACGATTGCACCGTGGTGGAAGCCGAAGTCTATAAGTCTAACCATTAACCTAACTCCACGTCCACGTCTTCGCCTGTTTGATTTTTATTGAGGCGTATTGCTTACTTCAATCGAATGTATTTTTTCACACAGGAATAATTAAGTGTTATCAGCAAAACCGGTTTCAAGCTAGCCCTTTTCACGTGGGTTGAGCTTCAAAGGTGAAAAGGTATATTCTGCAGGGGTATTCTCCAAAACTGTTTTCGTATTTGAAAAGTGGCGAGTTGATGAGTATACTGTAAACTTGCTCTGCGTTGAGGGTTGAATTAAAGTAGGGATAGCGTCCTCCATATTCAAACAGCATAAGATATTTTATGTTACGCGCAGTGCATAACTCACTTAATTCACTTATGTTAAAAGTCGGGGTGTACGCATCTGCTGGCTCTGGAGGGTACTGTGCAACTCTTTGTGACCTTGACTTTTCAGCGTATAGATAAAACCTTACAATATCTTGGCTGAAAACGTTCACTGCGCACAGGACCACTATAGACGAATTGTCATCTAACTTTGCAACTACATAGTCGGTGGCTTCTTTAACAGGCACTTCAAAAGTACTGCGTGTACTCATCCACTGATATGTGTCTAGGCAACCGTAGGCAATTGTGGAGAGCACAAGGATCACAATTAACGCTGCCACAAATTTACTTATGTATTTTTTAGTTGTGTTCGCTGAAGCTTTTTTGGACGCTGTTTTTGCTCTGTCATAAGAGTGGGTAATAAGGTTAGAAGCTGAAATGGCCATAATTGGAAAAACAGGTACAATGTAACGCCATTCTTTGTTGCCTATTAAACTAAAGAAAACGTAGACTACAAAAAAGAAAATTAACAAATATTTGTCGGCGTACTTCCGCCGCAAGAAAAACAGAGTTAACCCCGCCAAACCCAGCCCGTAGACCAAAAAAGAAATAGGATGAAATGAGCTATACGGCCAAACCATCTCTATTAGGTAAAAAACTGGAGCAGGAAACCGCGAGCTGTACAGTAATTTGTCAGGGTTGCCCATTTGGAGTGCATAAAGCCACTGGTTTAGCATGGCTGATGAGTAAGATTGGTAGGCAAGGATTATCCAAGGCAGAGCTACAAGTATGGCTGGCAGAAATAGTATCGGGAATCTGGTCAGGTTAGTTTTTATTGAACCACGACATAAGAGGCAAATGCTAATTAGCATGGCGACGAGTGCGATTACAACTTGATACTTAGTTAGAAAACCTAAACCTAAAGTTACGCCGGTGAGCACCAGATATTTGTTTTTGTGCCTCTGCAGCCACATGAAGAATAGTAGAATTGTTGATGAAAAGAAAAAAATCAACATCGTTTCCAGCATAGTTAATCTTGCAAGCCAAACAAAGCCAGTCATAGTTCCCAGAAAGATGCTGGCGAGAAACGCTGTTTTATAATCGTACAGTCTAGTTGCGAGTTCAAATGTTACCCAAACTGAGAGAACCGCAAAAGTAACACCTAATAATCGACCAGCAAAAACGCTTACTCCAAATACTGCGAAGTAACCTGCAACTGTCACATCTGCAAGGGGTGGATAAAACATGTTAGTCTCCAAATACCGCGAGAAGAAACCGCGAAGAATAAGCAGACCACCTATGAGGTTGTTTGCCTCGTCCCAATAAAGGGTCATCTTTGCTAGATCCAGCAACAATAAAGAGGCATAGGCTACCATGAAGGTCAGCAAAAGTAGCCGCCATTTACCTATTCGCAAGGCAAGGTCTGATGAAAGACTGCGGTGCTGCATTATCTTCCACCGTACACTTCTCTCTTAAACAGTTAAGATGTCTCCCTTCTATCTTGGAAAACTAGAGACGGCTATTTTGTGATGTAGAACATATTTATCTTTTAAAATTTTCGTTATACCGTTGTTTTTGCGGAGTTTACGTTAATAAATAAAAAAATAGTGTATCTTTAAAAGTTAAATTCGTTTATTATGGCGGACGGTTTTTATAGACGGCTAGAGCAAAGGAAAGAAAAGGAAGCGACTTTCAGTGACTATAACTGTTGACGACGCGGGCAGCGGTGATTTGCTTTTCGGTGTGGTAATCGGTGCCTATCGGAATGAAACACAAGAATTCACTTACGACCTCATAGATGTAAAGTTTTTTCAGCAAGGCCTTTTTCAGAAAAAAGAGTACCTGAATGAAACTTCAAAAGTTGTGTGTAAACTCCTAAACAAGTTAGGGGTTAATCCTGACGAAGAGATACATATTTGCCAAGGATACATATTTGACAAGGCTATGGAAGAACTTCAAAAACAATACGGCGAAGCACGGGTTCACCGCATCAAAGTCAGTGGTGAACCTCAACGTTTAGTTGAAATAGCTTACCTTGACGAGATTCGTAACCTGGGGTATGAACCGTTACCTGAGCGGGATGAGAAGAGGGCGAAAAATTTTTTTCATATGATGCGGTGGCTAAAAGCAAAACCTGATATGGTCAAATATGCTAAAACGGGTTGGCCACGTTTAGCGCGTTATCACATATTTAATAATGGTAAGAAAAAGCGTAAACTAACTTACATGGCAATTTGTGCAAGTTGTGGTAAGGAATGCATCGTGCCATTTAAGCCTATTAAAAACCGTTCTGTTTATTGTCACAATTGCTGGGTAAAACAGAAAAATCTAATTTGAAAGCTGCACATGCAGAGTTTAGTGTTTCTGTATTTGTACGGTTATAGAATTGATTTAAGTTGATTTTGTATTTTTGCCGCTTGGAGAAAAAGTTCATTTTGAACATTGTCGAAGTTCATTGTCTAATTGGAGGGGATACGTGGAACTGCTGTGTCTCAGTTATGTTTAGCGGAGGCATCTGCGTGTAACAGTGGGGATGCGGTTTCAGAACTCAGTTCTTTTGTAACTATGAAAGACATGTCTATTGGAACTGTGACGTAGATGGTTGTGCCCTTGCCGACTGTGCTTTCTGCAAAAATTTCTCCGCCGTGTGCTTTCACGATACGTTTGCAAATTGATAAACCAAAACCCATGCCCTTTGCTTTAGTAGTAAAAAGAGGCGTCCAAAGCTTGCTGAGCGTTTCTTGGGACATGCCAATGCCTGTATCTGTGAAGCTGAATTTTAAACTTCTATCGCAAACTTGAGTTTTCACCGTTAAAGTTCCGCCATGGGGCATAGCATCAAAGGCGTTTTTGATTACGTTTACAAAAACTCTGCTCATTTTATGCGTATCTACATTTAAAACAGGTTCTTCCTCGGTTAAATCTACAATTGTAATATTTGAGGGCTTTTTCAAAATTGAAAGTGCGTTTACGAGTAATCTTTTTGGAGTGGTTGACCCTAAGATTAGTTTTACTTCTCGTGAATAATCCAAAAGGTCATCGATAATTTTACTGGAGTAGTCGATGCTTCTGTTGATGGTTCCGAAAATTTCTTCCCCTTCGTCGTCCAGTTTACCAGCGTATTTAAGTTTAATGTAGTAAGTTGCTGCGCGGATGCTCGTGAGGGGGTTACGTAGGTCATGCCCAATCATGCCGGCTAACTCGCCAATGGCAGCAAACTTTTCTGCTTTGACAAGCTGCGTCTCCATTTCTTTGCGGTAAGTTAAGTCATGGAAAATACAAGTTACACCTAACTTGTTGCCACGCTTACTTCTTACAACAGAACCTGAAAAGGCAACAGTTTTTTCTTCACCGGCTTTTGTTTTAAACGTTGCTTCAAGATTGTGGATTTTGCCGTCCTGTTGAATAGCTTCCAAAGCGTTTAAGAATGTTTTGTCGGAACTCAAAAAACCCAGAGATTGCCCAATAATTTCTTTTTCGCTATAGCCAAAAAAATCTTTGAAAGCCTTATTCACACGGACTATTTTACTGTCGAAATCTACTATAACCAAGGGGTCAGGCATTGCCGAGATTATGGATTCCGCAATTGTGTCTGGGCTCAGGCGCAGCAATTCATACTTCCACATGGCGTAAACAATGAAGGCGCTAAAAAAACTGGTAACAATATGACCAACACGTGGAATATCAATGTTTAATAAAGGATACACCGCGTTTATGCATATTGCCAGAGTAACAGGGACTGAAACGCCCAACATCATAAACTTCACTTGTGATTTTTTTGCATCATTTGCCTTATGGTAGAAGTGTGAAAACAAAACTAAGGATAGAAGACCTAACAGGAAAAACCATGTAATACCAGCGGCTAGGATCCAAGAACCCAAGGCGGCAGTGTAATCATAACCCCAAAATTTTAATACTGGAGGTAAAGAAATCAAATTCGTGTTTAAATCAACCAAAAAAAAGACTAAAGCTGGCCCATAAAGAAGCAAATAAGAAAAGTTCTTTTTTAAAAAGCTGTTTCCAGTAAAGGCAAGGGTAAAATGGAAAACAGAAGCTATCAAAAATGGCCAAAGTGAATACATTTTGCTCCAAAAGTAAGCCGTTTCACTGTTAGTTGCTTGTGCTAACATGAACCCTACAAAAGACAGGTAACCGTTAATTAGAAGTACCTGTGCTAACAGTCTGTTCAAAAGTTCTTTTCGGCTTAAAGAATAGACAAGCATACCTAAAAAGGAAGAGAAGATACTTGCAGAAAAAGAAAGCCAAGCGAAAGCACTCATTTGTTTCCTTCCAATTTCGTAAACACGTTCTTATTAGACGCCTTTTTGGCGCATTTTGTTTGAATTATTGAGTTACGGTTAAAATTTTTGACTTATAAAAAGTATGAAAAAAAGGTATATATTGTAAAGCAAGACTCAAACTACGAGTCTTTGAGTAACTTCCTAAGTAGACGGGCAAACATTATTAGTCTTTACGTGTAAAGTTGGCTGGGGTTTAATTTGCGCGAGTTCCTTTTGTATTCTCGTGTCGGCAAAACTGATTCTCACTGGTCAAATCTGCATGATGCAGGAAGACTCGACATAGTCTATGAATGCATAGTTACAAGCTTGTTTCTTTCCCACGGAATACGCAAAGACGTCGCCTTCAACGCTGTTCTCAACGGTCCACCTACTCCACCGGTGCATCTGCAGATTAACGGTGTACGACTCTACGATGTACGTACTGACATAGGCACATGGGAGACAATCCTAAAAAAAGTACTCAGTGGCAAAACGCACCCCGGGATAACTGTCTCTAAGACAAGTTTTGAAGCTCTACTTAAGACGAAAGCTGAAGTAGCTTCTATTTACGTGTTAGAAGAGGGAGGTAAAAACGCAGCTGAGATCGAATTAGGACCAAACCCCGTCTTCGTACTAGGTGACCACGTAGGTTTACCTAAAAAGGTTGAAAGTTTTGCGTTGCGGTTTGGGGAAAAAATTAGCCTCGGCAAAACGCCTTACCTTGCTGCCTCATGCATAACGGTTCTAAATTATTTGCTGGATACTAGGCAAAAAGTGAGCGGAACAATTCATCAGTGACGCTTGAAGTGCTCCCAGCCTCGGGGTTCAATTAAGCGTTTTTTGCCGTCAACGTCTAGCAAAACCTGCAAATCCCGAGTTACTTTTCCGATAGGCAACAACTTGCCACCGACTGCTTCCACTGCAGCTTCTGCGTCTACCCAC
The DNA here is from genome assembly GCA_964582085.1 of uncultured Candidatus Bathyarchaeia archaeon. Taxonomy (GTDB): domain Archaea; phylum Thermoproteota; class Bathyarchaeia; order Bathyarchaeales; family Bathycorpusculaceae; genus JADGNF01. The sequence goes on from CAZOPV010000009.1 coordinate 50,573, forward strand.
CTACTTGGGTTTACGGTGACTATTAACTCATATTCTTCTCCTCCATAAAGAGCCAATTCATATGCGTCTAACCCGTTGAAATCGGCAAAACATTTAACTTCGCTTGCCACAGGCAACGCTGAAATCATAAATCCAACCTTACTTAACCTTGACAACTCATGCAGGCTCCAAGCTAATCCATCACTGCTGTCAATTGAAGCGGTAACGGCGCTTGCGTGTTTCAGAGCTAAACCTTCACTTAACCTTGCTTGAGGCATGAAAACTGAGCTCACAAGAACCTGACGTAAACTCTCCGACGCTGCATACCCATTCAGAAGAAGCTGTAGCCCAGCGGCAGACTTGCCGAAAAAACCCGTGACCGCCACGATATCTCCGACCTTGGCGCCACTTCGCAACATTAAGGTGTCCTTTTTTGTGGTCCCAAAGAGATTCACGCTAATTATAAGGTCGGATGCTTCACCTGTGTCGCCGCCCACGATGTATGCGCCATACTGTCGGGCGCCAGCGTTCAACCCTTTTGCGATTTCTTCTACATCTCCATGGAGCAGTTGCGTCGGCAATCCTAACGAAACCAAGACAGCCTTCGGAGCCACACCTTTCGCTGCGAAATCACTTACATTCATAACTACTGCCTTACGAGCGGCCTGCCACAAACTCATACCGCGGGGAACATCCGTTTTATCCACCAACATATCCGCCTTCAAAACAGCAACCTCACCCTCCCCTGCAAGGGTAACTGCTGAAACATCGTCCCCAAAAGGCACAAGCAAATCAGGCATAGGCTCAAAAAACCGCCGCATAATCTCAATTACTTTGCGCTCGCCCAGAAACCGTACATCACTTGAACTGCCACGTCGCTTACTCAACATGCAACACCCACAAGGAAAAACATCCGACTATCAAAGTTAGTTTAATCGCAAGCACATTTAAAACTGACGCAAAAAAAGCCGCGGTGGCGCTTAACATTTAAAAATGCCAACTACAACACCATAAACCAATGTTGCGCCTCGATAGCTCAGCCCAGCAGAGCGGCTGCCTCGTAAGCAGCAGGCCGCGGGAGCAAAGCCCGCTCGAGGCTCCAATGTTATTTTCTGAAATTTACAATCTATTCTTCTGCGGGGATCTCTTCGTCTTCTGCCTTTTTTGGAGGTTTATCGGTTAAAAGCGTGTACTTACGTGCGTTACAGTCAACCATTTCATTTTCAAAGAGTTTACGCAGTGACCGGAATATTTTTTTGGCAGGTTGCCCTGTTTGATCAGCGATTTCTTGGAGAGTTAATCCTGCTTGGTTGCTTTTCAGTAAAGCTATGACTTGCTCATCGACTTTGTTAAGTTTCATCTTTTATCCTCCCTTATGTTTCTTGTTTTTTATGTTGGGTGTAGTTTTTCAATTTTTTGGTAAATAACCCAAGTTTCACAAATTTACTTCGTTAAACCCCAAACTGACAAAGACTGCTTATTGGAAATTTAACTGATTGACTCCTTGGACTTAAAAGAAAACTAGATTCTAAGTGACCACTTCTTTATTTTATTATAGAACAAGAGAATTCATTGGCTTGGTTTTCTAAGAGCATAGGTAAAAATATATTCTTAGAATTTTATTATGTGGATTTCACAGTGGGTCCGTGGCGCAGCACGGATAGCGCGTCAGCCTTCTATCACCCATAGGGTGTAAGACAGCTGAATGCCCTGGGTTCAAATCCCAGCGGACCCGCCACCTTTTGGGTTCAGAACTTTTTATGATGTACCAGGCCAGGTCTTTGTACTTTTATTTTTTGAATCAAACTTTTGAGGAATAAATTAGCCTTCTTTGGTTTTGTTTGTTAAACCTAACAGTTCAGAAAAGAAAAAGCGGGTAGCACCATCTTCGAAGAACAAACCGGCCTCGTCATTAGAGTTTGCAACGGAACTTTGTGGATTCAAAAGGCTCACTAAGAGTTTAGAGTCATCCACATCCAAAAAGAGGACTGGAAGCTTAACCTGTATATCCTCCAATGTATAGTCAACTTTCAATTCATTTGCTAAACTTTCACCTAAAGATTTTGTAGGAACCTTAATAATTATTTTTACACCTCGCATTGATAGATCGTCCAGCAAACGACCAAACTTTTTATAAAAATATATGAAGACCTCACCAGTTGTGATCACTGTCACCAGATTTTTTGCTTGAGGCAGCATCTCAGAAATTCTTTTGAAAATAGCTTGACGTCCCCTTATTGACCAAGCCTCCTCTCTTCTGATTTTCACCGGCTCTGCCACGTGCTTTTTCTGATGAAGAGAATCTAACACTGCTATCACGCGCTCAATTTCCACAAGAGAAGCAGCCTGCTCTGAAAGCTCTTTTTTCCAAGTTTGAAGTAGAGCATTGAAAGCTCCAGAGGGAGTGGTTATCGAAAAGCGTTGCTTTTCTCCTGGGACTTTAACAACCAACCCTCTTTGGAATAGCTTTTTCAATGCTGCGTAGGTTTTAGTTCGAGGCACCCCTGAAGACATGCTCAGTTTTCGGGCTTCAGAACAACCCTCTAACGCTAACGTTAAATAGACGCGGCTTTCATACTCAGACAAGCCGGCTTTCATAAGTAAGTCTTCCCATCTAATTCTTTGTCGACGTTCAAGATGCTGTTTAATTTGTTCCAAAAATTTGACTGATGTGAAAGGTTTAACAATATAGCCGTCGGCGCCCAAGTTGAGACATTCAACGGCGCTCTCAAGAGACGGATGACCAGTGACCATTATTTTAACAGCCCCAGGCGAAAACTTCTTCAGGTACTCAAGAAGTTTAGTGCCATCCATATCAGGCAACTGTATATCGACGAGTACAACATCAAACAGTTCATTTTGACAAAAATGTACAGCCCCTTTTCCATCCGAAGCGGCTTTTACTTGGTAACCTTCCTGCACAAGTATTTCAGTTAAAACTTCACGCATACCAGCGTCATCTTCAATTACCAAAATTTTTGCCGGTCCAGATTTGCTTCTTCCCTTCGCAGGATAAAATTTACTAAGCTCACCCATCAAAATTGAACCCTCACAAGAAAACTCAAGACAGTTACCCAAGCAGCAACATATAGAAGACCTAGATGCTTACGTAACGAGTTATAGATTGTGCGGGAGTACATGACACTCGCCAAAAACGTTGACAGCATCATTATGATAATGGGAATAGGTATTATAAAAAACTTGAGTAGAATTCATGGAAAAGTGAGAAAAATCTTCTCGTGTAATGGGTCCAAAAATTCGCGGGAACACTTTCAGGGTTTTTGAAAAGAACGAATAACACTCAAACCGTAACATGTAATCGCATAGCACGTTATGTGTTTTTGTACCTGTTTTTCTTCAACTAAACCTTGTTTAATTAATACGCCAAGAAAACTCTTCAAGACGCTACTGCCGAGGCTTGTTTTGTACATCAGCCATAACAGTTTAGACGAACTTTTTTCAGCAAGAGCAAACAAAATATCAATTGGAGCCATAGAGGCTACCCTGCTTTGACTCTTCATAAAATAGTTAAAAACTTTTTTACCCTCTTCGGTCAAAATTAAAAGTTCATGATTTTCACTTCTTTTTTGTTCTACTAAACCTTGATCAATAAGGAATTGAAGACGTTTCTCAAGAAGGGAAAAAGCAACACCAGTTTTTTCTGCAAGAACAGCCATTTTTGTCAGGTTCTGCGCATATAAAATTTGTATTATTTCCATGTAGTGCTCTAGTTTAGACAGGTTCACCACTTGTCTTCTCCTAGCCTTCCCTTTCTCTTTGTGGAGAAGTAAAAAAAGATATAACATAAAAGTTGTGTTACCATCCAAATTTTTTTACAGTCACAGCACCTTTACTTAAAAGTAGAAAACAACAACTCTGTTGATCAATAAAACTTTTTTTGTATTTTTCAAGAAAGCTTTTAAATCAGAGTATGATTCACTCTGCCAGAATTGGCGGGTGAGTGGCGTCTCCCACCCGTTCCGCCAAAAATAAAACCCGGAAGTAGGGAGGCAAAAACAAACATGGAAATAAACACAAAAGATATAGCTTTAACAGCAGTTTTTGCTGCACTCTATGCAGCGCTAGTATATGTGTTCACTCCAATATCCTTTTTAGCAATGCAATTTCGAGTTGCAGGAATCCTAAGACCCGCAATTGCAAGGAAATGGATGCTAGCCATTGGCTACGCAGTAGGCGTGGCTATAGGCAATCTTTTTAGCCCTGTTGGGGTTTACGACCTGCTCTTCATGCCAGCAATGAGCCTCGTTGCAGGGTTGATAGGTTACTTGGCAGCTAAACCACTCAAAAACAACTATTTCGTCACAGGCATAGTCATTGCTACAATAATCCCGCTAAGTGTAAGCTGGATGCTCAACCAAATCCTAGAATTACCCCTACTCGCCACTTTGCCTTACTTGTTCATAAGCGAACAAATCATCTGTCTGCTTGGCGCTGCAGTTTTTACACTTATTGAAAAGCGCTTCAAGTGGTGGGAAATATGAAGCAAAAATGCGTTGTTGTTTTCAGCGGCGGACTCGACTCCACGACAGCAGCATTATGGGCAAAAAAACAGAGATATGAAGTCTACGCTATCACTTTCAATTATGGACAAATTGCAAGCAAAGAAACACAATCTGCGCAAAAAATCGCTAAAAACCTCAACGTCCACATCAAGGTGGTGGATGTGTCATCTTTAAAAGATATTTTTGGTGAAGTTACTTCACTCTGTAACCCAAACATCCCTATGACCTCAACCTTCAGCGATCCCATCATTGTGCCATTCCGCAACGCCATTTTTCTCTCAATCGCAGTCTCCTATGCAGCCTCAATCGGAGCACTCAAAATTTTCTACGGTGCCCACGGCTCAGACGAACCCTTCTACCCTGACTGCCGCAAAGAATTCTACAAAGCCGTAGAGAAGGCGGCACGCCTCGGCACGGACAAACAAATCACAATCGCCGCACCATTCAGCGGTAAATCCAAAGCAGAAATCGTAAAGATAGGTCAAAAATACAACGTTCCCTTTGAACTCACATGGTCTTGCTATTTTAGTCATGCAAAACACTGTGGGAAATGCGAATCATGTTCAAACCGTAAGCGAGCTTTCCGCGAAGCCAAAGTGCCTGACCCCACAGAATATGAAGAGTAATCAAAACAAAAAACAATTTTACAATTTACTTTTCCTTTTTAACAGAAAACAGTTGTTGAATACAGTTTTAACGGAAAATATAAATTGGCAATCATTATTAGCTTGTATATGTTCTAGTATTTAACTTATAAGTGTATAACAGGAGATGGGTAATCACGAGCACACATGCAGAGGACCTAAAACTACGGTTAATGACAATCGAACTTCTTAGAACAGCAAAATATAAACGTAACATAACCTACCGCGAGTTAGCCTCCAAAACAGGTTTACCTGTAACAGTCCTCAGCAGATACGCCAAGGGGCACGTTTTACCAAACACCTCACGCGCCAAACAGTTATGGAAAGTTTTAACTAAATTGGTCGGTTTAGAAAGCGAATTGCGCAACCGCATAAAATTTGATGAAACCGGCTACTTTGACAACACAGAAATCATCGGCGACTATAACATACTCCAGCAAGCCGCAAACCACGCACTTGCCACTTTCGCAGGAAAAAGAGTTACAAAAGTTTTAACCGCTGCAACTGACGGCATCCCGCTGGCAACCATGGTGGCAAACTCCCTAGGCGTCAACCTAATCGTAGCAAAGCGCAACAAAGAAGTAGGTGTTAAAGCCTTCTTAGAGGAGACATTCATATTGGGCAAAGACTCAGGAGTAACAGTTACACTGTACATTCCCAAGGATATAATCAAAAAACGCGACAGCGTACTCATCGTGGACGACATGATAAAAAGCGGCGAGACACAAGAAGCCCTCGTCAACTTGGTCAAGAAAGCCAAAGCGGAAATATCAGGCGTCTTCTCTCTAATTGCCGTTGGAGAAGACTGGAAAAAACACTTGAAGACCACAAACGAATCTCCAGTCGAAGTTGTCACTTACGTCAAGGCTCCCTCTGAAACAGATCACGCCTAACCCAGGTTTTTAGAGAAACCTTAAACAGAGCCACCACATAACTTTCGTAAGGTTTTAGAACATGCGCATGATAAAATGGCAAAACGGCACAGTCATAACTCTTGACCAAACCAAGCTACCTTTAGAGGAAACTCCATTAGAAATCAAAACAATTGAACAGATGACAGAAGCAATCAAAAATATGCGTGTCCGTGGAGCCCCCCTCCTAGGCGTAGCTGCCGCATTCGGCATAGCCATAGCCGCGTATCGCTCCAAGGCTAAAACTAAACAGCAACTGCTTTCAGAAATTGAGGAAGCCGCAACGAAAATTAAAAACACGCGGCCTACTGCAGTAAATCTTTTTTGGGCAGCTGACCGCGTACTCAACAAAGCTAAAACAGCGAAGACCTCAAACGTTGAAGACCTCAAAGCCTTCATTATAGAAGAAGCACAAAAAATAGCTGAAGAAGACGCCCAGCAAAACCACCGAATCGGCAAAAACGGCGCCTCTCTCATAAAACACGGCGACACAATTTTGACGCATTGCAATGCAGGAGAACTGGCAACCGTCGAATACGGCACTGCACTGGCTGTGATCCGCGCTGCATGGGAAGAAGGAAAAAAAATCAAGGTCATCGCAGATGAAACTCGCCCACTCCTGCAGGGAGCAAGGCTTACAGCTTACGAGTTAAAACGAGATGGCATTCCAGTAACATTAATCACAGATAACATGGCAGCTCACGTCATGAAGAGAGGACTTGTGAACATAGTTATAGTAGGCGCAGACCGCATAGTTCAAGACGCAGTCTTCAACAAAATCGGAACCTACGGCGTTGCCGTCCTAGCTAAAGAGCACCACATTCCATTTTATGTTGCTGCCCCAAAGTCAACATTTGATTTATCGCACAAATCGACAGACGTCACAATTGAAGAGCGAAAACCAGAAGAAGTTACACATATAGGCTGCAAACAGATAGCACCCACTGACATCAGAGTTCTTAACCCCGCTTTTGATGCAACACCTTTGGAATATGTTTCAGGCATAATACATGAAGATGGCATTTACCATAAAGAAGACTTCGCCAAGTTCAAGCATCGGAAAACTTTGGCATAGTTGAGTTGCCAATAAATTTGGAAACTACATCATGTTGTGAATAAAAATAAAGCTAATACACAAGACAACATAAAACAGTGACAAACATTAATTAGCCAACTAAGAAATAGAGTCACGCAGTGGAACAACTAATGAGCGACAAAGGCAACCTTTCCACATCATCTGAATTCAAAGTCAAGGGTATACTTACAGAAAAAGGCATAAAAATTTCAGATAAAAGCAACATAGATGCCCTCAGTCAACGTGGCTATGGCACAAAAGAAAACGAAGAATTCACACTGACATTTTATGAAGCACTTTATCTTTTAGATAAACTAATGCTTGAAGTTCAAAACGACAAAAAACAAGATATTACATTCCAAGATATTCTCTCGGTTTACGAAACCAAAGACGAAAACGCTTGGGCACACTACCTTGTCTACCGTGACCTACGCAGTCGCGGCTACGTCGCACGCGAAGGCTTTGGTAAAACTATAGACTTTAGAATTTATGAACGAGGCGCCTATGGCAAAGACAGCGCCCAATACCTCGTCGTCAGCACACAAGAAGGCAAACCTCAACCCATGAAAGACTTAGCAGAAGCATTAATCCAAAGTCAAAGCCTCAAAAAAGAACTCATCGTAGCAGTAATGAACCGCAGAGGTGAAATAGTTTACTATTCAGTTGCACCATTAACTTTCAAATAACAAAGGGATAACCCATGTCTACATTTCAACCTGTCCGTGGTATGCGCGATTTGCTTCCTGAGGAAACAGAAATACTTCGTTATCTTATGACACAAGCTGCAAAAAACGCTCAGCTCTACGGTTTCAAAGAAGTTATCACACCAGTTGTTGAACCATATGAACTGTTGAGTGCAAAAGCAGGGGAAGAAATACGGCAACGCATGTTCATATTTAAAGATTTAGGCAACCGTACAGTAGCTTTACGCCCAGAATTCACTGCGTCAATAGCAAGATTAGTCACCACTACCCTCAAAAATGAACCTAAACCACTACGGCTTTTCAGCACGGGCAGCGTCTACCGCTATGATGAACCCCAAAAAGGCAGATATCGAGAGTTTTGGCAAGCAAACTTTGAGCTCATTGGTTCAGAAAAGGCCGAAGCAGATGCTGAAATCATTTTGCTAACAAACAGCATGATGAAAAAAATAGGTCTTTCAAATTACGCCATAAAACTTGGACACGTCGGCACGTTAAAAGGCATACTTACTCAAGAAGGAGTCGACGATAAAACACAAAACGCTGTACTTCAACTCATGGACAAGAAAGACTACAATGTAGCATTAGCCCTTGTTAACTCAGAAAAATGTCGAAACACACTCCAAAAACTAATAGAACTCAAAAGTAGCAACCCGTTTGATACAGTAGAGCAAATGAAAGCTTGCGTTGAAGGTTACGAAAAAGCCACTTTAGCCGTGGAGAACCTGTTAGCCATATTAAAGCTGGTTACTAACTGTGGATGTGAAATAAAAACTGTAGACCCTGCGTTTGCACGAGGTTTAGAGTACTACACGGGCATGATCTTTGAAGTTTACATACCTCAACTGGACATAGCGTTGGGCGGCGGGGGACGATACGACAAACTTGTAGAAGTTTTTGGAGGTGAACCCACCCCTGCTGTAGGTGTAGCGTACGGTTTAGATCGCATGACGCTGGCACTTCAGACACAAAGAATCGGCTTGCATAAAGAGGAAATGAAAAGAGTTGCGGTGCTCACCATAAAGGCCGAACAGAAAGGTGACGCATTAAAAATTGCGCAGATGCTCCGAGAAGCGGGCGTTGCTGTAGAATTTGAAGTTATGGGAAGAAAAATGGCAAAAGCACTAGAATATGCAGACAAGCATCAAGTGGACTACGCAGTTATTGTAGGTGAGCGAGAGCTGAAAGCAGGCAAAGTTGTTTTCAAAGATTTCAAACAGAGACAACAAACCGAAGTTGCGTTAGCTGAGATAGTTGCCAAAATTAGAGCATAAAAACTAAAAATAAAAAAAGTGTGGACGGCGCCTCAAAAGGGCAGCCAAATTTTTACAGGCGCTTGATGTAGCGGTTGACCTCCCACTCAGTGACTTGAGTTCGGTAGAGGTCCCATTCTTTGCGTTTCTCTTTGAGGAAGTTTTCGAATGCAGTTTGCCCCAGAGTCTCACGCATCAATTCACTTGTTTCCATTTCATCTAGAGCCTCTTTGAGTGATTCAGGTAGAGAGATTATGCCTTTGGCTTTGCGCTCCTCATAGCTCATGTGATAAACGTTTAACTCCACGGGGTCTCCTGGATCAATCTTGTTTTTGATGCCGTCAAGACCAGTAGCGAGAAGAACGGCAAATTGTAGATAGGGGTTTCCTGCACCATCAGGACAGCGTATTTCACAGCGAGCGGCATTCTTTCTGCCCCCAAAATTGGGGACGCGTATTAGCGGCGAACGGTTTTTATGCGCCCACGCAAGATAAACTGGAGCTTCGTAACCAGGTACTAAGCGTTTGTAGCTGTTTGGCCATGAGTTAAGAACAGCAGCCATTTTGCGTCCGTGCGCAAGTTGACCGCCAATGAAGTTACGAGCTACGTCGGATAGGTAACCGTTTTTTGGGTCGTCTGCGTAAAAGAGGTTTTCGGTGGCATCTTTGTTCCAGAGACTTTGGTGAGTGTGCATGCCTGAACCGTTTATGCCTGCAAAGGGTTTTGGCATATGCGTAGCTATGTAGCCGTTGAGGGCTGCCACGACTTTGGTGAGCATTTTCATGGTAACTGCACGGTCAGCAGTAACCAAAGCTTCACCGTACTTGAAGTCGATTTCGTTCTGGCCTAGAGCAACTTCATGGTGCGAAATTTCAATTTCTATGCCGAATGCCTCAGCGGTGTCAGCTATGTCTCGTCTGAGGTCATCAGTGAGATCCCCTGGGTGGAAATCAAAGTAACCCGCCATGTCGATTGGAGTAGGTAAACCTCCGTTTTCGCTTTCCTTCACAACAAAAAATTCAAGTTCAGGAGCACAAATGTAAGTGTAACCTGCCTTTGCAGCTTTGTCGATTACCCTTTCAAGTATGTATCTTGGGTCACCGTCAAAACGTTTGTTCTGTGGCGTGTATACATCACAAATCATTCGGCAAGATGATTTTTCTTTTGGACGCCAAGGTAAAACCGCGAAAGTAGTGGGATCGGGGTAAAGGACCATGTCAGATTCTTCAATTGGACGATAACCCGTAATGGAAGATCCATCGAAGGATTGACCGTTTTCAAATATGGTTTCGATGTTTTTGGATGCGACGGCGAGATTTTTTATCATGCCGTTTATGTCGGTAAATTGAAGTCGGACGAATTTTATGTCTAAGTCTTGAATTTGCTTAACAACGTTGGTTACATTCTTTTTCCAGACCGCGTCTTTGAAGTTTTTCAATTTTCCCATCCTCACATTAAAGCATGTCTTGTTCCATACGTTATGGAACACAGATTCTGTGTAAACATATTTAAGCTTATCTCCTTCTATTGTCAACAAATGTTCAATAAAATATGAAAAATTTGCTATTATGTATACAGTAGGCGACAGTTTTGAACAGTAGAAAAAACACTTAGAACGCCTTTAAGACAAAACTAAACTCCAAACATAAACTGCCCACTATTTTTCTCTGCGTAAAAAATCACCAACATCCAAAATGTTTCGGATAACAACGGTGGCGTCTTTATCACCTAAACTGGAGACTATTTTGCCAAAGCCAAGGCATTCACCAAAATCATTTAAAACTAACGTGAAAGACCCCTTGCGCCTAGAGCCAGAAACTCGCAATACACCAGTTTTGAAAACGTCTCGCCCGCAAACGAAAAGCCATGCCGCCTTCTTATCAAGAACCACCTTATTGGCTGCAACATTAACAAGCATGTTCAACAAATTGAAACTTGGGAAAAAAATGCCGTTCTTGATTTTTCCTAAATAGAGACCAACGGAATAGAAGTCGCGGCGCGCCAGAACCAGTTTTTTTAATTTGCCACTGACTAAGTAGTAACGTTGGTAACGCTCAACTATAAGCTCCGGATTTATGGCAACTTTAGCTCCAAACTGAGACAAAAAAAGCGCCAGAGTCTTCAAAGTTATGTACCCGCTTTTGTTAATTTACAAACAAAAAATCCCTGTGTATGTCCTGGCCATATCCTTCTGCAACAAGCTATTGAGGAATCAAGTTTTTGCCCAAAAATTTCAGTTAACCCTTTTTCACCACAGCAGTCTATTTCTTCGATTTGCAAATTGAGGTTTTTCACTGCCCAATCCATGTTTAATTCATTCTCTTCAGGCTCCAGAGAACATGTTGAATAAACCAACTCGCCACCCGCAACTAAGCATTTCTCTGCTTCACATAAAAGCTCCTTTTGCAATGCTGCATTACGCTTCACATCACTAAGGGTTCGTCGTTTAAACCATAAAGGATCCGAAGCAAAGTTACCTGAGCATGGCACATCTAAAAGTATTTTATCAAACTTCAAGTTTAGCTTTGAAATTTGGCGTGCATCTAATTTGTAAACTACCGTGTTCCTAATGTGGCAACGTTCAAGCTGATTAGCTAAAGCATTTAAACGCTGTGCGCTAACGTCTAAAGCCACTACTACACCGGTGTTATCCATTAAGTCTGAAAGCTCTACAGTTTTTCCTCCAGGTGCAGCACAAGCATCCAAAACAGTTTTTCCCTTTAGGTTACTAAATAGAGTAGGGGGAATTTGGGCGGCTGCTTCCTGAATTGAATAGAAACCCAAGAGGTATTCTGCTGTAGCACCCACCGAAACCTTAGATTCTTTGACCCAGTAGCCTGAGTCTAAAAAAGGAATTTTTTCCAAAGTGAAACCGATAGAGAGTAGCCTTTGAGGTATGTTTTTGCCTTTAGTAGTTGTCTGGTTTACTCTGATTGCTTGACGAATTTTAGTTTCCCTAAATTTCCAACCCAATTGCATATAACGGTTTATAAAAAAATCTCTGCCAGACATCAACCTACATTGATTGACTGGAAATAAAAACTTTTCAACTCGCCATACGCAACTAACTTTTCAGCTTCAAAAAGTCACAGAACAGGTTTTTGATAAAAAATGGTGTTGAGGCGACATCCCATTAAGGCAATGCTATCTTAAAATTGTACAAATTTCAAGTTCCAATCACCTTTTTTAGCTTGAATTAGATGAAGATTGGATAAAAACGCAATTCTTTGAACAAAATTTCATAATAAATAAAAATAACCAAGCAAACAGATAGTTTTATATACTTTAATATAATAAATTGACAGAAAAGAAGGAAATAAACCAACAAATGTAAAAGAGGTAAAAAAAATGAGCGCAGGAGATATATCATGGGTCATAGTTGCAACCGCCCTTGTCATGCTCATGACGCCGGCACTAGGCTTCTTCTATGGCGGGCTCGTTAGGAAAAAAAACCTCGTGTCAACCATAGTCCAATGTGTAGTCATATATGCAATAATAGCCGTCGTCTGGGCGTTATGGGGATACAGCATGGTCTTCGGTCCAAGCATCAACGGTTTTATCGGCGATTTATCGCTGTTTGGACTCAATAGCTTATCGATAACAACAGTCAATCCCGCCCTTGCATCAGGAATACCTGAATTACTCTTCTTCGCCTTCCAGCTACAATTCGCCGCTATAACCCCCGCACTTATGATTGGAGCATTCGCTGAACGCATAAAGTTCCGCTCTCTTTTGATCTTTAGCGTAATCTGGGTAACATTCATCTACGTACCTATAGCCCACTGGGTTTGGAACCCAGACGGTTGGCTAAGAGCAATAGGCGCTATAGACTTTGCAGGCGGCATCGTCGTCCACATCGCAGCAGGGTTCTCAGCTCTTGCCGCAGCCCTTGTAATAGGCAGAAGAAAAGGATGCAGCACTCCATGGAAAGAGCACATGAAAACTCTGGACAAAGCACAAGAAAAACCAACAAACATACCTTACGTCATACTTGGCGCTGCGCTACTTTGGTTTGGCTGGTTCGGATTTAACGCGGGCAGCGCCCTTTCAGCTAACGAACTGGCCGTCTCAGCTCTAGTAACTACAAACCTGGCTGCGGCGGCGGCAGCTGTGAGCTGGATGATCATGGACTGGTTCATCAAAGGCAAACCTTCAGCAGTCGGCGTATCAATAGGTGCAGTTGTGGGGCTTGTTGCTATAACTCCCGCAGCTGGCTACGTAACTGTAACATCAGCCTTAATCATCGGTCTATTTGCAGGCGTCATAAGCAATGTTGTTGCCAGTTGGAGAGCAGGCAGGTCAAGAATCGACGATACTTTAGATGTCTTTGCGTGTCACGGCATGGGAGGGCTTTGGGGCTCGATTGCCACAGGCATATTCGCCACAGCTTCAATTAACGGCGTAAATGGTCTGATCTTTGGCAACCCGGGTCAACTTGTTGCCCAACTTGTAGCTGTCGCGGTTGTCGTGCCATTTGCAATAGCAGGATCCTACGTGCTACTGAAAGCGGTCAACTTGTTCTCGCCGTTGAGAGTAAGCCCTGAAGCAGAAGATGCAGGTTTAGACCTTAGTGAACATGGCGAAGAAGCATATTGTCTTTGAATAAAGATCCTAAACAGGGGGCTTCGCCCCCACTTTTTCATTAAAAATGTTTTTTAACCCTTAAGAGCGCCTGAGGGTTAAAAATGTGTAAGCTTTAAATGTTAAAATTTGCCATTTGGTATATCAAAACCTGCTGTGACACACCCCATGTCGTTGATGACTGAAATTTCCAACCCTTATATCGCCTCTCTCGCTCTTGGCTTGTTTTCAGGGTTGTTTTTCTGCACATCAGCGTGTCTTCCGTACATCACAAGTTACATAGCAGGTGTTGGCGCAGGTTTCCGCAAAAGTGTTCTTTTAACAGTCACTTATAATGGTGGACGAGTGATAGCATATGCTTTAATTGGACTTGCATTAAGCATAACTAAGCTATCAATAGGAGCCACGTTTTTGTCCGAATATCAAAATTATGCGCTGGTTGCTTTAGGGGTAGTTTCCACTTCAATTGGGGTGAATATGCTTTACAAAAGCAAGAAAGTCTCTTGTGGAGGAAACTGTCCTGCGAATGCAGCAGTTGTCACAAGTAGCAACAGCTTAGATAGAAGATTTGACCCACAAGTATTCTTATTAGGTTTAACTCGAGGCTTAATTGTTTGCCCCCTCCTCGCGCCTGTCTTACTTTATTCGGTTACTACAACAGCTGCAGGCGACAGTTTCTTTTTAGCCATTCTTTTCGGAGTAGGAACAGCGCTATCACCGTTACTGCTGATTGGTGGATTAACAGGGTGGCTACTAAGTAAAGCACCATTATTTCGTAAATGGATATCTGTAGCAGGCGGTTTAACACTGATTGGACTTGGCATAAGCGCGTTTGCTAATGCCGCCATAGCATCATAGTCACAAAAACAACAAATGCAAAAATGAGTGGTAAAAAGTGACGAAACAAACTCAAGAAAGAAAATATGTCCCCGAATTACCCCAAAAAGAAAGTGAAGAACTAAGAAATGCTGCTAAAGCCATGTCGGCGAAAGTTATAGCTGACAACATAGAAAAAATGAAGAAAACAAACCCGCAAAGGCCTGCAATAATGCAATATTATGACGAGATAGCAAATTTTTTTGGGCAGCGGCAAAAAGAAATTCAGGAAGAAAAAGCCAAAGGCAAAAAAGTCATCGGCTACTTCTGCATGTTTGCACCGATCGAACTCATTTTGGCAGCAGATGCCATACCCGTCAGGGTGAATTCCGGCTGGTATGACACCTCCAAGCTCGGTGACCGAATCGTACCTGTAGAAGTTTGCCCTGTTATCCGCTCTACCATAGGTGCAAAAATGGTTAGTCTTTCTCCCTATCTCGAGCTGAGTGACGCGTTAATCAGCACTTTAACATGTGATGGACAGACTAAACTCAGCGAAATCATGAGTGACTACACACAAGTGATCACTATTTCTCCGCCTAGAGTGAAAGATTCTCCTCAATCGTTACACCTGTGGAAAGAAGAAATTAAATCAGTTAAGACAAAAATTGAAGAATTAACCGGCAACAAAATCACCAGTAAAAAGTTGCGTGAAGCAATAGAAACAATGCAAAAAGCAACCAAGGCGTTCCGTCGACTACAGGACTTACGTAAAGGCAATCCGGTGATAATGGGCAGAGATGCCATGTTGGTTAATCAGACGGCCACGTGGGACAACATAAAACGTTGGACAGAGAAAACCGAAGAGCTTTGCGACGAGTTAGAAAAACGGGTGCAGCAAAAGATGTGGGCATGTCCACCTGACACCCCAAGGGTTTTGGTGACAGGGACACCGATGTATTGGCCCGATAACTGGAAGTTACCCACTTTGATTGAAGAGGCTACACCGCAAGGCGTCCTTGTAGCAGATGAGCTTTGCTCAAGCGACCGACTTCTCTACGATCCTGTGGGCGTAGATGAATGGACAATGGACGACATGCTTAACGCAATATCTGAAAGATATCTTATGGCTTCCACATGTCCCTGCTTCACGTCAATAGATGGAAACGAAGACCGAATCAACTGGCTCAAAAACAAAATTAAGGAGTTTAACGCCAACGGTGTAATTTACTATGTAGTAAGAGGTTGTATGCTTTACGCCATGGAGTATGCGCGGGTAAAGAAGGCGCTGGACAAAATGAAAATACCTGTCTACTATTTGGACACTGAATACACCAGAGAAGACGTAGGACAAATGAAAACACGCGTAGAGGCATTCTTAGAAATGCTAACGGCTAGAGTTGACTTCTAGAGGTGAAATAACGTGATAACAGCTGGAATAGATATGGGTATTCAAACCGTCAAGGTTGTAATTCTCAAAGACGGTACCATTGCCGCGAAAAGCAAAACTTTTTCAGGATTTGAACCCACCAAAGCTGCAGAACAAGCTTTTGAAGAGGCATTAAAAACAGCCGAAATTTCTAAGGCTGATGTTGCGCAGATTTTAGCTACTGGGGCAGGTATGGAGATGGCGCCTTACGCTAACGGCACAATCAGCATGATGAGTGCTGATGCAAAGGCAGGAGTTTACCTGATTCCTTCAGCGCGAACCATAATTGATGTTGGAGCAGAAGAAGCACGCGCAGTAAAATGTGATGAACGAGGCGTAATGGCGGATTTTGTGGTTAATGAAAGGTGCGCCGCTGGTGCAGGCACATTCATCGAAGCTATGGCAAGGGCATTGGAAGTAAAAATGGAAGATATGGGTCCACTGTCACTGAAAGCTGAACGTGCCAGCCCCATAAATGCAAGCTGCGTCATATTCGGTGAATCTGATGTGGTGACGCTTATTCATCGCCAAGAGTCAAAGCCAGAGATTGCACGCGCCGTTTTTGACGCTATGGCAGATAGAGTCTCCGCTATGGTTCATAGACTTGGAATAAACCCTGATGTTGTCTTAGTTGGCGGCGTAGCTAAAGATGTGGGGTTTGTTGCGTCCCTAAAACGGAAACTTGGGATTAATATTTTGATACCGGAAAACCCGGAATACACTGGCGCACTTGGCGCAGCGCTTCTTGCAATGAACCGGGTTAAGGGGGTACAGAAATGAAGGAGGCACCAAAAGATACAAAAGAATACTGGAGATGGCAAGAATACCACCATGTTGTATCCAACAAGAGTTGGAAAGCCAAAGATGTAATCACGGCTGGTGTTGATGTAGGTTCTGTTGGCTCCAAAGCTGCTATCATGATTGACGGCGAAATATACGCGTGGGCAATTACGCGAACAGGCTCCAACAGTCCTGACAGCGCGAAAAAAGTTATGGCTATGGTTTTGGACGGCACAGGACTCAAGCAAAGCGACATAAAATACACTGTTGGGACAGGCTATGGCAGAGTAAATGTACCCATGGCTAACAAAGCAATTACAGAAATTGCATGTCACGCCAAAGGTGCAAATTACATCTGGGGGTCAAAAGTGCGAACAATCCTAGACGTAGGAGGCCAAGACATCAAAGCTATACACTGCGACGAAGCAGGGCGCGTAACGTCGTTTTTGATGAACGACAAATGCGCTGCCGGCACAGGTAGAGGCATGGAAGTGTTTGCGGATCTTCTGAAAATTCCCATTGAAGAAATAGGGCAAGTATCGCTGAGTATTGATGAAGAGCCGCCGCCGGTAAGTTGCACCTGTGTGGCTTTCGCTAAAACTGAAGCTGTCGGCTTGCTCAGGAAAGGCTGGACAAAAGAGAAAGTTTTAGCAGCCTACACCCGTGCGATGGCCATACGTATGGCTAACCTTGTTAACCGCGTCGGGTTAGAGAGAGAGTTTGTAGTCACAGGCGGCCAATCTAAAAATATGGGCATAGTTTCGAGGGTTGAAAACATACTTGGGGTAAAAGCGCTTCCTGCGCCGAATTGGCGAGAAGGTGGTTTAGATCCCATGGTTGCAGGGGCTATCGGCGCAGCGGCTTTGGCTAAAGCGTTATACGAAAAATCTCAGGGCAAATAGTAGGTGAAGCGGCATCATAACACATTATGGTTACTGTGATGGATCTGGTGAATACTTTATAGTCATCGACTCAGACAAGTGCAATAGTTGTGGAAAATGCGTGAAGAAATGTCCCCAAAACGCTTTGGAGATGGCAACGGAATTTATAGATTTGGAAGACAAAATCGTAGCGGTCGTTTCTGAGCAACATAGAAAAAAAATAAAGTATACGTGTGCGCCATGTAAACCTGAAACTAATAAAACTCCTTGTGTGCTGGCTTGTGGGCAGGGTGCAATTTCCTGTGTTTGGAAGCCTCAATAAGTTTTTGTTTACCTATTTTTTAGTAAAAAACTTTGGCTTCAATTTTCCGCATATTCCTTAAACTACGCAGAATCACGATTGTGACAGTCGCCTCATTTTGCCGAAAAGGGCTTTGAGTGATTTATTTTTAGTTATCATTCAAACCTGATAAGTCAATTAAGACAAAAAAGTAGGGAATATGGGAGTTTTATCTCCCATACTTTAGTTGAGTTCTTATTGTGGGAAGACGTTTTGAGGTGGCGGTGGAATACCGTAGTCTGCCATGTTGGGCGCTTTATACTCTATGATCCAAACTTCAGACCAACCTGCGCCGCCGTGGTCAAAGTTGCCTGTGTCACTACTGTCTTCTACGGATAAGCTGCCGCTACGGGACTCTTCTTTCCAGAATTCTTGTCCAGTAGTTGGATGCTTGAAGGCTAAGTATTTCACGTGTAAGTGCCAAGTTATTGTTTGTGTTTGTTCTGTGTTGTCGTCGTGGTCAGCGTAGTAGTTGACGCGGATTTTGTATGTGCCGTAGAGGTTTGTTTGGCCAGGGATCACCATGCCTTCTTTTGCGTAGTAGTGTTCTGGACCAAAGCCGCGTGTGTTATCGATGTCTAGATATGGATTGTTACCTCCACCACCCATGTTGCTGTAGTAGATGTGGCGCCCTTCTGGTCCTGGTTCTAGAACGTGCAGGTCGACGTCGCTGTTGTCTTGACCCCATGTGAGAGTTATAGTCAAAGCGGATACACTGGCGTTACATCTTATTGTGTCTCTGAGGAAACCAGCCCAGTTGCTAAACGTGTTTTCATCAGTGGCTAAAATGACTATGTCGTTATCACCGTAATATAGTGGAACTTCCTGCGAGAAAACGCCGTTTTCTACGCTCGCTTCGTATTTTTGGTTGCTTACAAATATCAGCGTCGAAGTGATGGCTCGCTGTCCACCAGTGATTGTTCCAGAAATTGTGACTTTGTTTTCTGGGGTATCTCGTATTCCGTCGCCGTCTGTGTCTATAGGCGTTGTTCCTGAAGGTGTTGTGGTTATGTCAGTGAGAGTGACCGTGGGGAATAGTGTATCGTCTCTGAATTTCTTTTCTGCTGATTGATAGATACCTAAATAGGCGTTTGGTGTGGCTGAAAGTTTAGAACTCGCGTGATAGAATATGTTGAAGACTAATCGGTCGTTCCTTGTTAGCCCTGAGACATAAGTTTCATTAAAACCATTCGAGTAGGTGAAGGGTATTGTTCGCATTCTGTCACCTATTGAAGATCCTGGGAAGTTGGGGTCGTAGATTTGGAACATGCCATTGGTATATGCATATGTTAGGATCGCGTGTCCACCTGACGCCCAGCTTCCGTCGTTATATCGGGTTTTAAGACCGATAAGTTGTGGTTCATTGGTTACAAGCATGCCGTGTATCCAGCTTATGGCTACTTCGCGGGCGTTTGCAACTGCCCAGTTACGTTCTTCGGTAGTGAGCGAACCCCAGATGCTTGAGGTGCCCATTTGGGCTCTTGTGGCAAGTTGGATTGCGGTGGCGTCGTCACGCCATTCTGATGGGTTGCCTTCGATGTATTTGCTGTATAGGTTGACTCCTGTTTGGCCTTTAATGTATGTAAAGTACCATTTTGCAAAGCTGACCATGCCGTTGCAGTTGCCGCCGGATTCAAGGTAGGAGCCGTAGTTGGGTATGAACCAGCCGTCGGTTGCAGGTCTGAAGCCTGTGTCAACAGAAAAGTTTAAGCCTAAAAGTTCGGAGAAATCCATGACTATTCTTATGGCAACAAAGTCTGAGAAGGTTCCTGTGAGGAAGGTTATTGTGTGTGCGGCTTTGTCTTCTTTGAAGAATCCTGCTGCATCTAACTTGCCCGTTTGAGAGTCGTACCAGTAGAATCTTACCGGCGCGTTTTCATCGTTTGCAGCTGCCGAGTCATAGGGCAAGGTTACTTCGACTGGTTTGTCGAACATTTTGTATTGATTCCATACTGAAGAGCCTGTGGTTTTGATGTGGATCATTTTGCTGACTACTGCAGCGTTTGATGGCAAGCCATTTACGCTGTTGATGTTAGAGTAGCTTACGTCAAATTGGATTGGTTCTTTGGTTGCTGCTTCTGGAACGACGATTTTTGTCTTGTAGATTGGGCTTGAGCTATCTGTAACTTCTACTGTTCCTCCTGATACTGCTATTTGTTTGGATGCTACTGTCACAGGTGAACTTGTGGCGAAGTTCACGTTGATTTGACCTGAAGGTGTACCTGTCGGTGTGGAAGTGTATGAGGGTGTCCGTGTTACGGAGGGGGTTGGAGTTATTTGTGGATTATTCCCAAATAGCGAATTTAACGCGCCTGAGAAGTATAGCAAAGCGGGAATAAGCAACAAAGCAATTAGAACTACGGCGACTATTATCATCTTTGAGTGACCTTTTTGTTGGTAGTATTGCGGTGGAGGCGGTGGTGGAACCTGAAGAGTAAATCTTGGTTTATTCATTTTCTTTCCTCATTTCAAATTTTTTTGTCTTATTCCCATTTAAAAGTGGGAACGAGCATGGATAAAGGAACTAGCCCTTAATTTTTAAGCCTTTCTAACAGCATGCGAAGTATATTGAATTTAAAAAAAACGAGAAAAGTGGTCGTCTTTTCAAATTTTTAAATGTAGCCAGTTATGCTTTATAATAAAGGAGGCTTTATAGTTCTAAGTTTACACTTTATTTACTATATTCAAACGGCTTTTTCAAAAGGTACATTATCTTTGGCTTATTAACTGAAGTTGTCTGGAAGCATTTTTGTGGTTCTGCACATCGCAAATTTGCCTATTGACGATGCTGGTTGAATTGTGTCGGGGAATAGACCCTGAACATGACGTGGCAAAGCAACATAATACTTTAATTCTAAAATCACGTCTTGCGCTGCTGGGACGCTAATTACAAAGCCGTGTGGATCAAAGAAATCAATTGATCCTTGGTTAGTTTTCAAATTTAGGTCAAATGTAATTCTGGTGTTGCCCACTGGATGCACGTACGCTTCTCGCTGGTACTCAACCACAACGACTGGGTGTAAGAGATTGCAATGATTATTCAAGTAGAAGGCACGGAGAAGAGAATTTTTTGAGTTGGCTATAAATTCGATGTTGCCTGATATTATTTGGTCGGCTTCTGTGCGTGTAAGTCGCACACTTTCCTTGAAAACATATTGGTTTATCTTAGTTTTCCGTTCGAACTTGATGTAGTCGTCGCTGTAATTGTAGATTCTAAGTCGATATTTTTTTCTTGGCACTACACCAGAAATTTTTTCATTTAGTGCACTGTTTTTGAAGTCGTCAAAATACAGACTTCTAACGTGATAGCGGCCATCTGGGCCGGTGTGAGGGTCAGATTTTAGGATTAACGCCATTTTTTTTCTAAGAATTTGGTATTGTAAGTAATCGATATGATACTTCAGTTCATGTCTTGGGCACGGATTTTTTTGTTCGGTAATCATTTTCTGCGCCTTGAGGTTATCTTACTGAAGGCTACGACAAAAACGCTCAATGCGAGAATTACACCAATTAACACTAGAATTAATTCAACTGAAGGCTCAGAATTAGCAGGTGGCTTGTTATTTCCCCAGCCTGGTGTTGCCTTTAAAAAGTGTTCCCAATGTGAGCCGCCGTCAGGAAAACGACCATAAGAAACATCGCTAAGTTGCTTGTCAAAGCTAATGGAGTCGATTAGTGTTTCGCCATCGCTTGCAAAGAGGCAGATTTCTTCGCCGTTGGCGTTGAGAGCAAAACCCGTGTGCAGTGAACTCTGTTCAGAGGAGTTATCAGCCCAGATGAGCAGGTAGCCTCTTGGCGTTATCGTGACACCTTCGGGAAAACGGCATTTGGTAGGGTTGGTTGAGCTATCAGTTAGGTACATGCCGCTGAGGTTAATTGTTTCGTTGCTTGCGTTAAATAGCTCGATCCAATCAGGGTAGGTTTCATCTGGACCGGCTATGGTGATTTGATTGTCGGCCATGAATTCGTTAATAAACAAGTGTAAAGGCACCAAAACGATGTTGTCCTCAGATACAGGCACAGCAACTTGTCCTGCTTTGTTTGCCATTCCCGGTGTAGGTGTTAGATAGCTCCAGTTTGAACTGCCGTCTGGGAGACGACCATAGGAAATGTCTGCTTTCTGCTTGTCAAATAATATTGAATCAATCAAAGTTTCTTTATCAGCTGCAAAAAGGCATATTGCTTCTCCAGTTGCGTTGAGGCGGAAACTAGCGTGTAAGTCCGGCCTGTTTGAAGAGTTATCGGCCCAAATGAGTAGAAAACCTTTTGGTTCGATTATTGTATTAGGTGGAAACTGCCAGACGTCGGGATTTGTGGGGTCGTCAGATAGGTACATACCGCCAACGTTAATTGAAGCGTTGCCTGCGTTGTAGAGTTCAATCCAATCAGGATAGGTGTTGTTTGGGCCAGAAACTGCAGCTTTATTGTTGGCCATAAACTCATTTATGAACAAGGCTGTAGGAATACTGATTATTTGTGTAGAATTATCAGAAAGCCCAAGTTCGTATGGTTTGTTTGAGGAGCCTGGCGTTGGTGTTAGGGTTTCCCAGTTTGGAGCCCCGTCAGGAAAACGGCCAAATGAAACATCGTCGGTTTGAGCCCCGAAGGTTATTGAGTCGATGAGTGTTTTTCCATCAGGTGCAAATAGTCCGACAGCTTCGCCTGAGGCGTTAAGACCAAAGCTGGCGTGCATTGGTCTTGGGTAGATTGAGTTGTCCACCCAAACAATTAAGTAGGTTTCTGGTGCCATTATTGTTCCTTCGGGGAATTTCCATTTTGGATTTGTGAGGTTGTCTGTTAGGTACATTCCACTTAGGTCGATTGATTTGGCATCACCATTGTATAGCTCGATCCAGTCGGGGTAACTATTGTCGGGGCCTGGAACTGCGGCATCGTTGTTAGCCATAATTTCGTTGATGAAAAGTCGGGGTTGAACCTCAGCGTTCTCTTTGTTTCCGAAGGTTACTGGTTTACCTATTGTGTTTGATGCGCCAGGTGTTGGTGTTAAATAAGTCCAGTTCAGGCTACCGTCTGGTAAGCGGGCATAGGAAATGTCATCTATCTGCTGGTTGAATACTACGTAGTCCACAAGGGTTTTGCCGTCAGCTGCAAAAAGACCTATTTTTTCTCCGTTTGCGTTCAAACGGAAGCTTGCATGTAATGATCCTGGTACTGAAGAGTTATCAGCCCAGACTACTAAATAGCCGCCTGCGCCTATCGAAGTACCTTCAGGAATGCGCCAAGTAGTCGGATTTGCTAAATCGTCTGTGAGGTACATACCGCCAACGTTAATTGTTTTGTTTGCTGCATTGTAGAGTTCAATCCAGTCAGGATAATCATTGTTCGGACCAGGAATTGCTTCATCGTTGTTTGCCATAAATTCGTTTATAAACAAATTTTGTGGGATTCCGCCAATATTGTTAGCTGCTCCAGGCGTTACGATTTCGCTTAGCATTAGCCATGCACCTTCACCGTTGGGAAATCGACCATATGAAACATCAGGATTGAGAGTTGGGTAGGTTATGGTGTCGATGGGTTCATAACGTGAATTGTTATATAGGTATAGATGTAATTCTCCGCCTGTTGAGTTGAGACGGAAAGGTGAGTGCGCTACGCCTTCGGCTGGTTCACCGTCAAGCCACAGCAACAGGTAGTCTCCGGCTTTTAGGTTCCAAGTTGGAAGTTTCCATTTATTCGGGGTTGCTGGGTCATCTGTCAGGAACAGGTTTTCTGTGGTGACCAAACCTGGTCCAAGATTGTAGATTTCTACCCATGAGTCAAGGTCTCCACTATTGTCGAGAATGGTTTTCTGATTTAGAGGCATCAAATCGTTTAGTTTAAGGTCAGTCTTTTTTGCAAAGTCATTGAGTCTTGTATTAAGGTAGGCAGCTCTCTTCTGCACAAAGCTGGTGGTTTCAGCTAATCCTGCTTCGAAGGCTGAGGTTGAAGAAAGGAGGTTGGGGTCGTTGTAGACGTCGTTTCTGATGATGCTTGCAAGTTCTTGAATGCGTTTATTTACAGCTGTGGCATTAAAACCTTCACGGAGCATTTTGGACATTGTTCTTAGATAGGTGCGGTTGTAAGATTCTACGGCGAGGACGTTTTTTATCAGGGTGAGGTTGCCCATGCTGGAGGTAGGGGGTTGAGGCCCTGAGCGTCTCATGGTAGATGGGGGAAAAGGATCAAGTGTTGTTACGTTTTCGCCTGGTTGCAGTATTAGCCGGAAATTTCCAAATGCTAGGTTTGCATCCCACAGTAAGTACGTAAATTGGCCTGTGTCGGTTCTGTGGTAAAGGTAGTAGTTGCGTGCGTTTCCAATGTATGAGTCGAGGCTGGAAAATAGGCTGAGGAGAGCAAGGGAGTATAACCCTGTTTCAACGTCGAAGACTGGTTCCAGTCTTGTAGGAAGTTCCGCTATTGGGGTGTTTGTGAGGATATCTGTGAGCTCTATTAGATCTGACCAATCATTTGTTTCTTCATTGTTCTTAAGTTCGTAGGAGCCGTTGTATTTTCTCCAGTCGGATCCAAGGTATGAAAGGGTGGCGCCGCGCTCTGCTTTGTAGATGTTGCCGTGTTCGTCGTTTCCGAAGCGGCTTTTTACAAAGGTGTTGTCGATGTATTCCATTGCTAAGTAAATGCCATAGTAATTGTCGTTAATGTATAGGCGCGTGTGAACCGAACGCGGAGCTGGAACATATTTACTTGCAAAATCCATGAATAGTTTTTCGCGCATTAAAGTTGGATCTGCAAAACCATTGCTGAGGCTCAGCTTTTTGAGCCCGACGAAAGTTGTTTCTTGTCCGGTTCCGTCGTTGTACGTGTTAAAATCAATTCTGAAGGGTTTTTTGATTCCTTGGTTGCCAGCGCCTTGAAAGTTGCTGCCTCCGAATGATGATAAGCCTTTGAAGCGTACGCCCACAGGGTTTATGGTGATGCCGTGTGAAACAAATTTAGCGGGAAAATATGGGTCTGAGGGGTTTTTATCGTGGGCGTTGTATAGAGTGTTGTACCAGTCAGGATCATCGAAGTAAAGGCGGATCTCATGCACGTAGCTATCATCAAAAAATGCATCTGCAGCATCGCCAAGTTTGCCTCTGCGCCATGGGTCTTCAACGGTTTCGACAGTTAAGTCTTTACTTTGAACTGATCCAAACAAGGTAGAAGTTAACAACAAGGCAGAAAGAACAGCCACGATAATGGGCAGATTGCTTTTCTTATGTGGTCGGGTAATTTCTGTCGACGTTTGAATTCTGAACATGTTTAATATTCTGTTTTTGTAAGGGTTGATATCTTTTAGTTTTTTCATCGTTTAAGGTTCACATTCCTGAAGAGTTTATCTTTCAGGATGATACGTCAGGGTTATAGCTGACCAGCGCCGCTTGGCTTACGCCTCTTATATTCAACAAGTCGTCTACGTGAGGTGTCTCGTTTGCCTTCAGCCTAACTTCCACCATCAGTTCCACGCCTTCGGGCGTTACAGTTCGAGAGCGTAGTTTGTGCTTGGGCAGAGCTTTTTGTACTTCTGCATCTGCCTCGCCATTATATTTGATTACTAACAGGTATGGGTCGTTGCTGCGAAAGTTAGCTCGGTTCAACGCGAATAGAAAGAGCCCAATAACGGGTGAGCCTACTATGGCTACCATGTACAGCCCTGCGCCGCTGATGATTCCTACGGCTATGGCCCAGAACGTGAACACGATGTCTGCAGGGTCTTTGATGGCGGTACGGAATCGAACAATACTGAGGGCGCCCACCATCCCCAAAGAGAGGGCAATGTTGGAGCTTATTGGTAGAACGACGAGGGTCACCACTAGCCCTGTTAATACTAGACCAACGTTGAAGCTTCGGGTGTAGAGTACGCCTTTGAAAGTTTTGCGGTACATAAAGAAGATAAATAAGGTGACTGCGAAGGTGACGCAAAGACTTAGGAGGACTCGTTCAACGGTTAATGCTTGGTATGCATTTGGCGGATTAAAAAACTCGTTTATAAGCTCGTCTAGCGCTGCCATATGTTTCATCTCTAAGTTATAGCCTGTTTTTACCTCAGAGCGGGTTTAACTTAACAAAGTAAAATAGGACAGGTTTAAAATAAAAAGGTTTTTTTATCATGTTTAAAATTTTAAGTTTTACGAATCCCCATTTTAGTTTATCAATGTTTTTTAAATTCAATTTATCATTTTAAAGGATTTGAACGCCACAAAATCCTAACAAGTAGCCATAAAAAAGACGTTTAGGAGCATATTCTTAGGCGGTTTTATTTTAAAATAAAAAAGCTTCACGCAGCTGGCACGTTTTTTGTACTTATCTCCTTATCAAACTCGCCCTAACAGGTTTATGCGGTCATACCAGACCTTGTAGCCTTCTGAAACTAACTTCAAAGCTAACCAGTCAGCAAAACCTAATCTTCGGACGCATAGCTAATGAAAAGGTGTTCTTTCTCTGCTCCAACAGACTCAGCCGCAGCATGCTTCTGTCGGACTTTATTCTGACGATTACGGTTTAATAGTTTCTATAAATTCCCATTCCTGTTTAGGTTTTAACGCAAAAACCAAGAACCTTATAGGAAATAGCTGAAAGCATCTGAACTATTGTGGTGCCTTCAGGCTAAACTCCAAAACGTTCAAGCCCGACTGCGCTGCCCATTGGAGATCCGTTAAGGCGCCCAAGAGTTTTCTCTGAGCGTTTTTTCTTGAACGGGTTACATTCTGAGGATACATGCCAGTTTTGCTAGCTATCCTGTAATCGCTCAAGCCCTTCTTTGACAACTGCAGAATGGCGAGTTCTTGTAACCCCTCTTGGTGGATTTTTCTTGTAAGGGGGTCTCATGGAAACTATTCAAAACTGTCAAAATTTGGCGGGTTTCGTCTTGGTTTGATGCGCCCACTATACTTTTTTAGTGCAATTTCTCGGAACAGCCAGAAAAGTGACTGAAAAATTGATGGATTCTTTTGATAAAGCATGTAAAGAAATAAATGGTTTCTTGCTCTCTATCTTATTCATGGAAGAAGTGGAATACCACGAATGGGTGCCGATGGGTGCCTTGGTTAAGGGTTTAATAGTGATGGTTACGGCGGTTTTTGTTGTTGTGACTTTGGCTGTATTTCTTTTCGCTGGTTTTTCGGTTGAAAATCTTTTTGGCGTTTTGTTTGGCTGGGCGATTATGGGGTTAATCTTTTTTGTGTTTTGGAATTACAGGGGGCTTAGCATCAGAATAAGCGGTGAAAGGTTAACTGTTGAGTATGGCTTGTTCAACAAGAAGTCTTTTTTGCTTCAAGACATTGTTTCATGTAAGAGAACTCGGGTTTCCTTTGGCAGTTACTTGGGAGTTGGAGTGAGGTATGGTCTTGACGGCTCAATTGCTTACACGACCTCGTTTGGCGACGCTGTCGAGGTTGCTCCCAAGGTTGGAAGAACATTTGTTTTCTCTTCTAATGGGCCTGATAGAGTATGCAACGCCATTAAAAGAGGAAATAGTTCGGAGGAAAAGCGAGCCAAATGACTGTTTATCGTAAACCTAACCGAGGCGACTGGGCAAAATCTTTGCTTTTCATAGGCATCTATGTTGCGGTTATTTCAGTTGCCGCTTTTATTTTGCTGGTTACGTACTGGTATCTGTGGTTGGCGCTGGTTGCAGGTGGACTGTTTATCATTGTTTTGTGGCACAAGAAATCCACGGCGTACCGTTGCCCAAAATACGGCAGCGAATTTGAGGTATCATTGTTAACTGATTTGGTTAGTCTCCATGGAGTGACCAAAAACGGCGGCGGTTGGCTGTACTTGAAGTGTCCAGTGTGTTTTAACAGGTCAAAAATGGAAGTGCTCGCCAAGAAAAAAGCTAATCCATGATAGCTTGCTCTCTTAGGTCTTCAATCTTGTAGCCTTATGCCAGCCTCTAAACTCGAAACTTTCGCATTTTTTATGTAACAACCTTTAAAAACTTTTAAGGTTGATACACAAAAACGCCTAAACCGCGCTCCAAAACAAGTAAACTTTAGATTGCGAAAGCAACCCAACAAGCTTCACCAACTTGGCAAGCTTAACCAAATCAGCAGCTTGTATGCATTGAAGGTAGTCGGCTGTGTTTCCGAAAGGTTTGTGTCGGCTGACAGCAAACTCTTTCTTAAACCGAGGATGCACACACTTGCTAAACGCCCCTTTCAGCGTTAATTTGTAGAATTTTCGCTGTCCAAAACCGAAGCTCTTAACTAAACTCTCTCTTTCTAAAATCTGAAGATGTGCGTAGGCAGTACGCCAGTTTAATCCCAACTTTGTCGCAACTTGATTACAACTTTTAGAACCACAAAAGAGCGTTTTCAAAACCTTTTTTCTAGAGTTGGCACCTTTAGAAGAATTAAGCAGAATTGCCAACTCGGGTTCGGAACTAATACTGGATTTTGTCAATGCCGCCACCCCTCCTGTGATATTGACCCAAAAATTAACTTCTGTTTTAGTCTTCTTATTCTCAGGCAAAAATTACCAATCGTTTGAGTTGTGAATATCAATTTTGTGCTAAGTCCTGCTCTTATCACTCGAATACCACTCAAAGATAAATAGAAAGAATTATATTTATTTCTATATTTTAGGACGCCTGTACAAAAAAGTAGGACAAGTGCATTAACGGTTTTGATAAAAACCTTCAGTAGAAGGCATACATGATTAGAAATCATTCCCACTATATTGAGAATAGGAGGAGGCTGTTGTTTGAGTGATTTTCTGCTAAAACGAATAATTATAACAACAATTACACAAACCCCTAACAGCACCCAACCTGATATCAAAGGTCCGAGGTATCCAAAACTACCCGGATCTACAGAAAGTAACTGGATTTCATAATAATTGTTTTTATATTCTATATTATTGATACCGTTAGTTTGGATCATTTCGTCAATTTGAGTATCGTCTAAATTAACAAACACGAGTTTTTCAGGGTTAGATATAGCTTCCAGCAAATAAAAATCGGGATTATCCAACGAGAAATATTTTTCAGGCGTGCCAAGCAACACATGTGCTTCAATAGCCGTACCATAACCAAACTGTTGACTCTGAAAGATGCCAACCACAATAAATACTGTTGCTACAGAAAGAACTGCCGTAATTAGTATAAACAAAAAAAGGAAAGTTTTCATGTGTAACATCTCGGGCTCTATCCGAAACGGAATCTATTTGCATAAATTGTTGAATGACAACTGCCACACCAGTCTCTCGTCCAAGGTCCCCACGTGTAAGACATTATGCACCAATCGAACAAGCCAGGATTATGGTCAGGTGCGTTATAATTATGCGAAGCTTCGTGTTGCCACAAATTAGCCAACGGCCAAGCCCCTGTTTCACGTACCCTTATTATGAAATCGTCTCCAGGTCTTTCACCGAGACCTAAGATGCTTCCAGTAAGTTGCCCTGTCATGAATACTCTTACATCACAATCACCAGGTTTGGGAAAATTATTTCGCCCTTCATCAAAAAGCTGGTATAGGTTGCCGCTATTAGTTGAATACCAATTAGTATAATGTCCCGCGCCCATATTATAGTCAATTTCGTATTGTGGCCAGAAAAAGTCATCCCCACCTTCGAGAATAGTCCATGCCCACATGTATACATCATCCCATGTTACAGAGTGGCCCAATAAATTTTCGTACCAGGACTTCATGTCATCATCGCAAACGACGTATGCTTCAACAGTCTGAGGAATGGTTAATAGTGATTCTTGGGATTCGTCATCGGCTCCATATTCAATGTTTGGAGTAATATGGCCTGGAAGCGAGTAAAAAACTTCTATAGTTGTTCCTGTTTTAGCGAGGTATTCTTCCGTGGTCATATGTGTAATGTCTATTACTGCACCTAAATTCTGAGCTGCAAGGTTATCTTTATAGGTCGGCTGTTCTGATAGAGATGCTGTAACTAATGTTGTACTCAAAAGCAAGCTTAGAATCAGCAGTGTACCAATTTTGAATAAAATTAATTTTTTCATTTTTATTTCTCCTCCCGATATTCTCTTTAAGAAATATTATTTATTTCTACGTTTTAGGACAAGTGTACTAAAAAATTGGACACCTTGGAAATTATATTCCAGGTCACAGGTTACCTTTTACCCATACTCTAACGGTTTCATAGCAGAAGATCAAAAGAGCAATAACTGTGGCGGCGACATAGAAATAATATTCTCGACTAAAAATCTCAGGTTTAAGAATAGTAAGCTCGGAAACCAAAAGAACAGCCATAAGAACCGAGTAAAAAAGATACCGAGGAACAACAAAACGACTAATTTTAATGCAGCCATTCAACAAAACTCTGTTAACCACATAATTGCCTAATTCTTTTCTCACAAGCCCTTCATCCTCTAACTTGGAGAGATGATACTGGACTAGCGAAGGGCTGCTAAATTTTAGTTCTCTTCGGATTTCTCTAATTCTAAGGGGTTTATTGGCTTTTAACATAAAGCGGTAGATGTCAAGAGTTGTTCCTTTTAGGATATCGGTTGATTTCTTAATCGTTCCTCAACCCCACCATAATTAGTAAGTCCGTTGATTTAAAAGCTAACCCTGAAAACACACAATGATTTGCTGATGAACAACTGTACAAATTTTTAGTACAAAACAACGTTAAATAACATCGATTAGCCATGTTAAAAACGTAAAAAGCCCAGAGACTTGGAAGCTGTGATAGGACTCAAAAAACAGATGACAATAGCCGTTATTCTAGCGATAATGTCAGGTCTGTTTTTAACTGGAATATTCGTTCTTTTACCTGATCAAACACAAAATCAGATGCCAATCCCTCAACCATCACCCTCAGTTTTAGAACAAGTTTCATGGACAATGCTTTGGATAAGCTTGGCGGCACTTATCGCATTAGCCATTGTGGCAATGTTTATGCTTATAAATCGATTGATAAGCAAGAAAAAATCTGAAGACCTTGAAGTACCAGCAGAAATTGTTGAATCAGGGTCAACGACACCGTATCAAAAAAAGCTCTAATCAATTGGAGAGAATAAACTTGGTCAAGTTTCAAGAGTACTATGTGAAGAAGCCTTACAAACGGCGAGAGAAAAGGTATCGGTGTATTTTGCTTAGGATTCCTAAGCGGTTTCATGAGAAAGTTGACCCTTTTATGGGCTTGGATTTTGACATGAAGGACATTATCGCTAGAGAGGCGGGCGATGAGAGAGTATTGGATATTGTTTTGGCAACAAAAAAACCAGCAATAAGCAGACCGATAGAAGCGACAGGCTTAAGCTTGCTCTCCCCGCAACAGCAAAAAATAGCCTTGTCTAGACTGGAAATGCCCTCGGTGAAACGTTGCTAGTACTAGAAAAAGCCTCGGAAAAACGCGGTGCCCCCCTTTTTTTAAGCGTGCCCTGTCTCGGTATTTTTAACAAAAAACTAGCAACTGTGACACATGTGAGCGGTTGCTCTAATTTTCCCCATGGTTTTTCTAGTACTAGATAGATTTTGCCCCAGACAAAACCACTGGCAAAGCAGTGGTTAACGTGATATGCTAGTTTTGACGCCTGTTTATTCTCTACAAAGTTAGAGGGGGAGCATTTGTCTTTGGCGTGGGATAAGAGTAAGGGTATAGTGGTGGACCCGTTTGTTGGTAGAGGGGCACCTCTGAACCGCGCCATAATCTATGTTTTGGGGCTAAAGCAGCCGCAGACGACACGGCAAATAAGCAAGAGCGTAAACAGCATTCCCGAATTCAAAGACACCAGCACATCAACCGTGAACAAGAGGGTTAGAGACCTTGAAACAGGCGGGTACCTTGCAAAAGTTCAGGTTACCCAAAGAGTCGGCGGCATTACCAATTACTATCAGTTGACCCCAAATGCAGAACTCTCCCAGTACCTAGACACTCATGCCGCCAATGAGATATTTACCGGTCTTTTAGGTGATGATGCATCCACAATTTTAGTTGACCTCAAAAGAGCCCAACTGAGAAAAAGACTGCCCTAACAAAAATTGTAGCTCACATGTTTTAGTCCAGCATTTTCGTCTTTCGCGTGCCGAACCATGCAATTGCGCAAAATTGCTTTTCATCTAGCAACCTTTACATGTTACAATATCATCCAAGCCCATCCTTTTTAATTTTTCAGACCCTGTTCTTTGAAGGGGTCTCAAAGAACCCTGTTCTTTAACAGCCCCCCTGAAAGAACCCTGTTCTTTGAGGCATACAGAATTCCTTTATTTTGCTGCCTCGACATAGGTTTAGGTGACATAAAAGTGGTAAATATTATTGAGGACTGGGATGTCCTTGAAGAGTACGCTGGAGAAAAACTGGATTTTTACCAGATCCTTAGCAACGATGGAACCATAGAAATTAGGGTACAAACAGGAAGATTCGGCTACAAAAAAGAGTTCACACAAGGCAACGACCCGTTGCTAACCAAAATTTTGGACTTCTGCAAAAAACGCCGCTATATCCAAATCAGCGAAAACATGCGAGACGAGGACTTTTTCAAGTAGCTGGGGATTAAAATGAAAGTTTGTCCCTTAGCCGCTGCCAACCCAACGCAACAAAACAGCGATTGCCTTGGAGAAGCCTGCGCATGCTACGTCAAAATGCACAAGCAAAGAATACTGCATATTGGCGGTTTAACTGTGCCTGATGAACAATTTTATTTGCGATACAGTGGCTGTGGCTTAATCTCACGTATTCCCTGGGACATTGTCGAATTTAAAGCTAAGAAAACATGCCCGTAGGCAATCTAGGCAGAGAGTAAGTTTTGGGAGGTGGGAGGGAATGGCTGAGCTTACATCAAAGGAACCTTCTCCAGACTGCGTATTTGGCACTAAAGCCGGTTCTAAATCTTGTAAGTCAGAGCATGCAGACGGCTCTGCCGGCGCCAGCCCCCTAAACCCATCCTGCCCACAATGCAACAGCAAAAAAGTCTGGAGAGACGGCAACCGATACACAATTTTTGATGATAAGATTCAGCGCTGGTTGTGCAAGGAATGCGGCCACAGATTCTCAGACAAAGACGACCTTCAGAAAACCAAACAAGCCATTGAAACAGTCAATACGAAGTCATTAAAAACCCACACCGCCATAGTTACTACCAGCCAAATATGCGTCACGGAGACGAAAAATTTGGAAGCGGAACAACAAACAAATCAAGTTCCGCGAAGAAACGAAGAAAACAGAGGCAAAATCGTCGAACCCGGCTTCTGGATGCAAAAAGAAGGCTACGCTGAATCAACAATCAGCCGAAGAATACGACTCCTCGGAACCCTCTTAAACAAAGGCGCCGACCTAAAAGACCCAGAATCAGTAAAAGAAACAATCGCCAAACAAAAAAGCTGGACAACCAAAACCAAACAAATCGCCGTCGAAACCTACGACTGCTTCCTAAAATCCCAAGACTTAACCTGGAAAAAACCAATCTACCAAGCCGTCAAAAAACTACCTTCATACCGACCGAAGAAGAACTAAACAACTTAATCGCAGGATGCAACCGAAAAACCGCCACCTTCCTACAGCTACTCAAAGAAACAGGCATGCGATGCGGAGAAGCATTCATGCTACAATGGACCGACTTTGACTTTGAAAACAAAACCGTGAACATAACACCTGAAAAAGGAAGCGACCCACGTCAACTCAGAATATCCATGCGACTCATAATGATGCTCACAGCTCTACCAAAAACTAAAGACAAACCCTTCGAATGCAGCCACCGACACTTCGCTAGAGCCTTCAGAATCCAAAGAACCAGAGTAGCCAACAAGCTAAAAAACGACCGCATCCTAAAAATCCACTTCCACACTTTAAGACACTGGAAGGCAACAATGGAATACGCTAAAACCAAAGACATCCTTCACGTCATGAAAATGCTCGGGCACAGAAACATCCAAAACACGCTACTCTACACACAACTCATAAGCTTTCAAAACGATGAGTTCTTCTCAGCAACCGCTAAACCAGTCCAAGACGCCCAAAAACTCATAGAAGCAGGTTTCGACTACGTCTGCGAATATAACGAAATAAAAATCTTCAAGAAAAGGAAGTAAAACAAATGTTCGAAAAAATTTGCCTCTTAGAATTCACAGCTAAACCCTATATAAACAGGGCCGCTGGGAGCGTGGTGGGGCCGCTGGGATTTGAACCCAAGATCGCATGCGCCCCAGGCATGTATCCTAGTCCAGGCTAGACGACGGCCCCAACTTTCTAAGTACCAGCTTGAAGCTGGTTGAAGTTCCCAATGGGGTTATTGAACTTAAAGCTTCTGGATGAAGCTGACAGGTTTTGGGTTTGTGTATTGTTGATTCGTAAGTTATTTTAATTTTATGTTGAAGAGCAAGCACAACCTAAAATGGAGTTAATTCCTGTTTTACCTTGTTGAAGTCACCTACGCACAATACACGCAACACATCATCTTTCAATACCTAATTTCCTAAAAACATATTTTGAAAGAAGTATCACACATACAAGCAACGTAACCGCAGTAGCCAAAGGATAATCACCAACCCCCACAGTTAAACCAATAGCCGCTGTTGCCCACAGACTGGCAGCAGTTGTTATTCCCCGAACTTTATCTTTTTCTGCCCAGATAGTCCCTGCCCCAATGAAGCCTATGCCAGCAACAATGCCCGCGGCTATACGAGCAGGGTCTGTGCTAAAGCCCCTAGAAACTATAGTGAAAAGACACGAGCCAAGAGAGACCATCATATGAGTCCTAAGCCCCGCAGGCCTGTGGGCAAGTTCACGTTCTATCCCAACAATGCCACCAAGAACAACAGCAATTACTAAGCTGAGAAAAGTGTCAAAGGTGAGCACAGTTTCCATAATTTATGATATTTCATCTTCGCTATAAAAATTAAAAGGGTAAACCGCCATCGATTGAAATATATTACAACCAAACACGCTTACCAACATCGCTGCAAACGATGTCTTTGAACAGGCCACCACCAAAACATAAACTGCAATTAAAAATTGGCCACTACCACAGCAAATATATTTTTGGTGCTGCGGGCAGGATTTGAACCTGCGAACCCCTACGGGAAAGGATTTCCCATCAGCGAGCCAATCAGGCCAAATTTTTGATCTTGAGTCCTTAGCGGAATGCACAACAATGCATTCTTTCACCTTTGACCTGGCTTGGTTACCGCAGCACATTTTGCGCAAGTTAAAGACTTTTAGTTTTCTTTCTTATTAATCATTTGCCGACAATTGTTTCCAGCTCAACCAGAAAGTGCTCAAACCGCTTCACACCCACCTGCCAGAAACCACTTTGGGTAACATCTAAACCTAATAGGTTACCAATTTGTTCAGGCGACAAACCACTGCCTGCCGATAACCCCCTCTTCAACTTTGAAACAAACAGTTTGCCCTCTTCCAAATAGCTCTCATAGAGTGCATAAACAAACAATTGCGCATAAACATATGGATAGTTGTAGAAGCGGTAGTTTGCCATGTAATAGTGCGGTTTTATGGTCCACTCTGATTTCATCTCAGGAAACCACTCCACAACGTCACCGTAAATGCGATCCCGAGCCGCCACCCAGTGGTTGCAGATAACCGGGTAATCCAAGTATTCACCCTTTTGTATGCTACCATACAGAGCCTGCTCAAACCAAACCCTGGCAGTAACCTGAAAGATAACCATACCTGCTTCATCTAAAACTAAACACAGCAAAGCTTGGCGTTCTTCATCTGATTTTGCTTCTGCTAAAAGTAAATCTGTAAGTAAAAGCTCGCCAAAAATCGAAGCAGTCTCCGCCACCACAGCGGGTATTCTCAAATTCAGAATTGTTTGGCTACGCTGCGCGTAATAGTTGTGAGTGGCATGTCCAAGTTCATGGGCAAGGGTGAAAACATCATTCAACGAACCAGCAAAGTTGCCGAGTATGAACGAGGATGTACCGCTGTACCAACCTGCACAAAACGCGCCATTCCGCTTTCCAAAACGGGGAAAGGCATCGATATGTCTCTTTGAGAAAATCTCCTTAACCGCAGTTGCGTATTCATCGTCAAAGTTGCTGTAAGCTCGCACAACAAGACGTTGAGCATCTTCAAAAGTAAACCTGAAAAGAGGGGCACTTGGAAGAGGTGCAGTGAGGTCGTGGTTCCTCAAAAGAGGCAAACCCATCAACCGTGCTTTCACCTGTAAATAGCGCCTATACAAACTCACATTCTCTTCAACTGTACGCAGTAAATTATCCACTACCGGCTGAGTAACATCGTTACTTAAAAAACTGGACTCCATAGGTGAAGCATACCCACGCCGCTCAGAAACACAAACCCAATCATTACAAATATTGCGTAATGCTGCAGCAAAAATTTCACCATCTTTCCCAAGCACCCCATAGATAACTCTGTTGGCAGACTCACGAGTGGCACGGTCAGGATGAGACAACAACCCATTTGCTTCACCATAACTGAGCAGTTTCTTTTCTCCCAAAACAGTAACTTCAAAAAGACGAGTATTGAGCCACTTACGTTGCAGATCCTCCCAAGCGTTTACGCCAAACTGGTCTTTTTCGATGAGAAGTTGCTCTTCAACCTCAGATAACAAATAAGCTGCCCGACCGTGTATACGCTCCAACCAATGTTTATAATTGGCTAAAACGGGATCAATAATAAACTGCGGATGTTTCGCAATTAAATCAGCCAGCTCTATCTCAAAAAAAGTCAGCTGCTTTCCCAACAGGGCTTCAAGTTTGTTAACCCTGTCATAGAGCTCTTGAGTCTTAAACGAAGTCAAATCAGCTGAAAACGACAGCGTAGCATACAGAGAAAGGGTTTGCAGTTTAGCTTTGAGCGTTTCTAATTCTCCGATGCAACAAAGCAAGCTTTTAGGTGTAAACTCATAGATTTTTCCTTTATATTTCTGCTTAAACGCCTCAGCCAGAGCTGACACCTCAAAGATAGCTTTTTCAATGGAGATATCGTCTAAGGAGGGAAACAACTCAGATAAATTCCAAGTGACTTCAGTTTGCACCATGCTTCTACCACTCATTTTACACAAAATTCATAGTGGAACTATTTTCCATTTTTCTCAACATTTAACCTATCTACGGCAAAACATAAGTATTAACTACCATAATAAACTGAATTTTAACTTAATAAAGAAGAGGAGGTGAACGGGAGAAAATGGTTTTACCCATGGATATGCTGGGCGACCTACTCGGATTCATCACAGGTGGAACACTCGCAGGCATACCAACAATCATAGTTATGGCCATTCCATTTATTGTCGGTTTGATTGTAGGCTTCCTCGTCAAAAAATTCCTCAAATGGGCAATTATAGTCGCAGTCATAGTAGTCGTAGTTGCCTACTTTGGTTTCTTTGGCTTAACTCTTGACAGTTTGAAAAACTTGGCTACAACCTACACACCCATAGTGTACCAATATGGCATCCTACTGCTTGGAATTTTGCCACTTGGCTTAGGCTTCATAATAGGCCTCGTGTTAGGCTTCATATTCGGATAAAACATAACCTCTTTTTTTCTTTAACTCAATTTTTTCAAGGAAAAAACATTGACATCAACTTCAAACGGGTCTAAAGCAGTACCTCTGCCATTGAGGCCAGGTTTTATCCGTTGCACAAGTCACGAAATCTATTACTAAATCCATGCCGACATTAAGCTGCTCAGCGGACACACCTAAAATCAGTCCTAGAATTCTTAACCCCTTCTCCAGCTGCACGATACCCACAGCGTAAGGCGCTATTGCTTGGAACTGAGAAGGAACAACATGAATAACGGTGTAGGTTAAGAGTTTGCCTCTCCCTGAAATTTCAAGCCACTCAAAAAGCTGCCCATAACAACTGTCGCATAAGGGACGTGGCGGCAAATGAATTTTACCACAAGTGAGACACTTACCAGCCATAAGTTTTTTTTGTTCAAGAAACTTGTAAAATTGTTCTATAGTGAAAGCCAGAGGGACACTCATACTTAGGCACTCCTGTAAATATGAACCACTGCCGTGGCACCTGAACCACCAACGTTATGAGTTAAACCAACAGAGGCACCTTTTACCTGCCGTCTCTCCGCTTGCCCCGTCAACTGAAGAAATATCTCGTAAGCTTGAGCTACACCCGTTGCACCAACAGGATGCCCCTTTGCCTTCAAACCACCACTTGTATTTACAGGTATTCTCCCACCAAGCGCAGTTTCATTTTTATCCACGAGCTTGCCGCCTTCGCCTGCTTTACAGAAACCAAGATCCTCGTAAGCCATGATCTCCGCGAAAGTAAAACAGTCATGCACCTCCGCCACATCGACATCCGCAGGATCCACAATAGCCATGTCATAAGCCATTTTTGCCGCCAACTTAGCAGAGTTCAAGCTGGTTAAACTTTGACGTTCATATAATCCTATGGTGTCGCTGGCTTGCCCAGAACCCACAATATGTACAGGCGTATCAGTAAATTTTGAAGCCAAATCTGGCCTAGTTAATATGACGCAACTGGCGCCATCCGTTATCAGAGAGCAGTCATAAATCTTAAGTGGCCACGCAACCAACTTTGACGCCAAAACGGTTTCAACCGTAATCTCCTTTTGCATATGCGCCTTTGGGTTCAATGAAGCATGATGATGATTTTTCACAGCAACTTTCGCCATCTGCTCCTCCGTAGTACCATAGGCATTCATGTGAGCAGTCGCCATCATAGCAAATAAACCTGGGAAAGTAACTCCGTGAAACTGCTCAAACGGGTAATCAGAAGCCATTGCAAGATACTCCGTCACCTCTGCCGTAGCTCTATGGGTCATCTTCTCCACACCGCCAACTAGGACTACGTCAGCTAGACCTGAAAGCACCGCATATATACCTGAACGTAACGCAGCGCCTGACGAAGCACAAGCAGCCTCAGTTCGGGTTGCAGGAATCCCAAGCAGACCCCCCCAATCGGCTGCTGCTGAACCCATATGACCCTGATGCTCGTAGGATTCACCCATGTGACCCACAAACATCGCTTTTATGTGTTGCTTAGGGTCTAGTTTTGGGCACCGCTCCAAGGCTTCTTTTAATGCCAACGCAAAAATTTCCCTAGCATAGAGACCGTCATGTTTACCAAATTTGGAAAGCCCAGCAGAAACTATAGAAACAAGCGGTTTTCCATTCAAATCTACATTTACCTCTACAGCACTATTTTAGTCAGTTAATGTTTAAAGACTAGAAAAATTGCGTCATTACCTTTAAACGTTTACACGATAAGCGTTGGATAGCCTTATGTTGAAGCTGACAAGTTTAATTTTATGTTCCACACAAAGAAAATGCAACCTGCAGATTTACCCTTCGCCGTAGAACTTGCCAACACAATGAAGTGGGACATGACGACAGAAGATTTCAGCTTCAACATGAAACTTGAACCTGAAGGCTGCTTGGTTTTGTTTGATGGACAGGAAAGAGTAGGCGTCGCCACCTGCATAAACTATGGAACAGCAGGTTGGTTTGGCAACTTGGTTGTTTCCCAAGGATGCCAGAAAAGGGGAGCAGGAACATTTCTACTGAACCACGCCATAAGTTACCTACAAAACAAAGGTGTTACACTAATTGGACTCTACGCCTACCCACATTTGCTAGATTTTTATGGAAAACTAGGCTTTAAACCGGACACAGAATTTTTGGTTTTAAAAGCTAAAACTGTTTCCACTAAAAAGAATACGCAACTGAAACAGGCAGACATAGAAGACTTACAGAAAATAGTCAAGTTTGACCACCAACATTTTGGAGCTTCCAGAAAGAAGCTACTAGAACATATTTTTCTAGGTAAACAGAATTTTTTCTATTTAATCCAAGAAAAGAGCAAGATAATCGGATACGCCGCAACAAAAATTGCAAGGGGGACAGCTGAAGTTGGACCACTAGTGTGCATTAAAAATCAACCTAAAGCCGCAGTCGCACTACTCAACGCTATTCTTTCAAAACTTAACGGCTCAGAAGGTATAATGTGCGTACCTGCTACCCAACAAGCATTAATAGAAACCGCCACGCTTGCTGGCTTTCGGGAAGAGTCCCGCCTGTTAAGAATGTTTTTAGGTGCGCATATCGGTGAAGATTGTTGGTACTTAGCGGAGTCGCTGGAAAGAGGTTAACGTGATGACTGCTGATTTATGCAGACTATTAGTGGAGAGTTTCCTGAAAGACTCATGGAACTCAGTTAAAGCTCTAGTCGGAGAAGTTGCGGAGTTTAGTGGAAAACACAGAAGAACAGTCTCCCTGTTTAAGTTCAAAGAAAAGACAAGGATTAACCAAAGTTTTGGAGGCGAAAAATTTTTTCTGCGAGGTTCAGTAGAGTACTCCAATCCCCAGCTAACTGTGGAGGAACTCCAAGGAGTCATCGGCATAAAACTATTGGAGGTTTGCGGCAACTACTTTGCTAACCATGGTTTACGTGAGCCAGACCAAACCGATTTAGCACAAATTTGTGAACTGCTAAAAAAGCCGTCTGAAGGACGCATCGTAGGGTTCTTACTAAACACAGATGACGTTGAAGCTGACAGGTACAGCATGAATCCGCTACGCACATCTATAGTAAACAGCGGACAAAGCGCCTTTCCAGCCGCCAACGTAAAAACCGACGAATTAAAAGTTGATGGACAATTCGTAAAAAAATATGAAGGAAAACTCATTTCCAAAATGGAAGTTGAACTGCTACAACGTCACCTTGAACTCTCACAGGGATCCTATTTGGACTTCGTGGATTCAGTAAAGTTTGACCAGTTAGCCGCGCTCTCAAAGGTTTTTGGGATGGATTTATGTCTACCTGCATTACGAATGCCGCTGGAAACGTTGCAGAACGAGACCCAAAACGGATTGATGCATCATCTAATCAAGGAAGTACACAGAGATTATGAAACCATTGCACAAGTTTATAGTTGCATGGGTCGCAGCATGAACAAAAGAACGACGCTTTTAACAGTGCCACATTCAAAGAAAGGATTTGGAAGTAAACGCGCTGCCCGGGGACGACTTCATTTTGATGACGCCCAGCTCACAGATGTTGCCGTCACCTACCAAGACACACAGCTTTACCCCAACGATATAGACGCGGAGGATGTTACGATCGCCAAATGTTCAGACACCTTTAAAGTAGAAGCCACCAAGTTTTCAACGTACAATTTCGCGGAAACACCATCTTCACCACAGTTCCTCTTGTACTCACTGGGGTCACCCGAAGATGCCGCCTTGTGGCATGGTGTAGGTGCCTTTGCGTCGCCTCAGTTGCTACAAAGCTGCGCCCAAATACGGAACAAATGCAGACAAGGACTATTTGACGGGGTGATAAGCAAGTTTGATATACGAAGCAAGGTACCACTACAGTTAAATTTGGTGCCGACCGGCATGTGGGTTCACCCTGTTCACCACAACATAGATGCAAGCGTCGGCTGTGTAGAGGAACCATTAGATTTGACCCGTATGAGCATGAAAATTGAGCATTTATCCAGGTTCACTTGACAAACAACTGCCATGGTGTAGTGCGGCATGGTGGATTTTGAGTTTTTGATATGGAAACTTTTTAGATTCCTAAAAAAAATGCGTATTCAAGGGTTGTTAGATCCGATTTTGATGACGCGGAATTTTACTGATTATTTTGTTGGATTTGAGCAAGTTGATGCGGTCAGAGGCATTTTCGGAGAAAAAACCGAAGAAATATTACGCAATCTGAAAGTAAAATTCGTTCTTTTTGGCTACATGGGAGTAGATACAGCGGATGGTCACCTCATAATTAACAGGCGCTACCTCAAAAACGGTGACAAAGAAGACATCTACCTAGATGTAATTCACGAGTTGGTTCACGTAAGGCAATGGTTAGAAGGAAAAGACCTTTTTGACCCACGTTTCGAGTATGCGGACAGATTGACAGAAATTGAAGCATACGCTTATACAGTTAATGAGGCACGAAAGTTAGGCTGGCCTGATTCACGGATTTGCCAATATTTGAAGACGGAATGGTTAAGTAAAAAAGAATTGCAAAAATTAGCAAAGAACATAAACGTCAAATGCAGTTAACTACGCCATAAGTAACTCCCTACAAGGGCAGAGATTTACAATCAGAGTTTTGATTTTTTGTAGATTTCTTCTTTCCATTTTCGCTGCCAGCTAGCCCACCCAGTTTTAACTAGACCCTCTCGTAACTGCGGTCGCTCTGCAACCCAGTCTATAAAAGCCCAAAACCTGCTCTTTT
The DNA here is from genome assembly GCA_964582085.1 of uncultured Candidatus Bathyarchaeia archaeon. GTDB lineage: Archaea > Thermoproteota > Bathyarchaeia > Bathyarchaeales > Bathycorpusculaceae > JADGNF01. The sequence goes on from CAZOPV010000009.1 coordinate 92,610, forward strand.
CACTTAAAACTTCTTGTGGCACTCCCTCTTGGGCACACCACCGCAAGTAACCCCTCTCCACCATGTCCTTCAGTTCGCCTGTATCTTCAACTTTGATCACAGTGTAGCCACGGTTTTGCAAATGCACCCGCACTCCAGACAGTACATAGTTGCTACACACCTTGAAGCAGGTTTCATAATCAGCTTTCATCACTTCTATAATTTCATCTGCAATCCTCACCGCATCCGCCAGATACTTTTTTGCCTCAAAATGTGGCGATTGAAAAGAAGAAGTGGGAATTCTCCGCTCCATAAGCATCGGATTTGGTGGCTTTATTGCCCCAACAACTACACCAAGCAAAAGATCACTCCAGCCTGCAGCATCTATAATAATCTCCTTTTTTGAAACAAAGCACTGCAAACCCAAATCTAACCACCGAACGTACAGTCAACTATACAGTACACTCACTTTTCTGTTTTCTCCCAAAAACAACCTTCCAAAAAACAAACAAACGGATTATGAATTAAACTAAGCGATTTACATAATCGCTTAGCTCCAAACAAGACAAAGAACTAAGAGATGCTCACATTCTGGATGTCAAAATATCGCTTCGCCAAAAACCGTAAGCGCTCAGCGTTCTTGCCGTTTTTACCTATCGCAACACCCTTGTCCTTAGGGTTTATTGTTACAACTGCCATTTTCTTACCATCTGTGCGCTCAGTTACACGAACTTCACGCACCGCCGCAGGTTTAAGGGCATTTTTTATGAATTGAACAGGATCTTCACTGTATTCAATGATTTCCTGCTTCTTGCCTGTCATTCGCTCCAAGGTATGGATGTTACGTCCACCTTTCCCAATTGCAACACCTACTTGCCCCTGGTTCACAATGAAAATTACGCGGCCACCTTCCTCGTCTATTATGCAGTCTTTCACACTAGCACCGCTGACATTTTCAAACAAAGCAATGTAACGCATCTCTTCCGCGGTGATTTTTATGCCACTCGTCTACTCTGTTCCCCCAACTTTTGTGTCACTCTCAAAATATTCCATCTCTACAGCCTTTAAGATATCCGAATCACCAGGCTCACGGATGCTCAACGCAGAAACAATAAACATTTTACCACATATGTTCGCTAGATCCATCGAAGCACCCTTATAGTTTAAGATGGGAACCTTGGAGAGTTTACCATAGTATTCAATTTCATCTTTTATTTTTTTTGGACAGTTCGAAGCTAAAACAATCAATTTAGCCTTCCCTGCCTTAGCATTCAGCAACGCCGAATTAGCCCCGAAAGAAACCTTCCCAGTCTTTACGGCAGAAGCTATGGCTTTATCTATATCTATCATTTCTCAGTTTTTCCTCCAGATTTTTCTTGCTTCTCAAACGTTGACATGTATAATTCAACTAAACCCGTGCCAATCGGTATAGATTGACCAACTATAACGTTTTCGGTCACACCAGCCAACGGGTCACTTGCACCTTTAATCGCCGCATCTACAATATTAGGCACTGTAATCTCAAAAGCCGCCCTTGCAAGCACGCTGGTTTTCTTACCGCTTATTCCGTGGCGACCAATCTGTTGCACTTCACCCGTAGAAGTCATCATATCCGCAACTAACATAACATGCCGCACATCCACGTCTAAGCCTTGATCTTCCAAAACACCTTTTGCTTCATTCACCAATGCATTCCGTGCCGCCTCAATGCCTAAAGTCTTCGCAATCTCGTGCACATTGTTTGTGGTCGTCCTCGAGGTATCAACTCCTGGGATCTCCAGCACTTTAGCCAAATTTGAACCATCAGTCCTGATAACCCATTCACCACTTTCTTCTGTGACCAAAACACGTTTAATGTCAGGAACACCTTTCACGTGGAACGCTGCAACTTTATCCAACAACCGCTTCAACTGCTCCGCCTTCTTAGGCTTTATGTACAAAACATTGTCCTTCGCCTTGGTGGTTGCATTTTGGAACTGCACAATACTCTCTAACTCATCCAGTGTAATAGAACGGTCGTTCATCATAGTCTCGTTGAGTTCAACCACAATTTCCTCACGAATTGGATCCTCATAAATCTTTGAGGCGATGTTCTCCAAAGAGGTGTAAATAATTTTCCGTGCAATCTCTACTGCACCCTCCTTACTCTTCTTGTAATCACCTGTCAGATAGATTGTCATAATAGGAGTCGAGGGAATCCGACGGGCATCTACAATCTCGATAAGCCGAGGCAAACCTAACGTTACGTTTTGTTCTTTGACACCTGCATAGTGGAAAGTTCTAAGAGTCATCTGTGTACCAGGCTCCCCAATGGACTGCGCCGCAACAATACCTACTGCCTCACCAGGTTCCATCAACGCTCGCTTATACCGATTTACCGTCTCACTGATAGCTTTATCTACAGCTTTCGGGCTGAATTTGCCTTTCAGCAAATGCTGCTTAAGCTGTTCCAACAAAAACGGCGTTAACTGACTAGACACTTCTCCTAACTGTTTCTTAACATATTCTACAGTTGCAGGCGTCCCTTTTTCTTCAGATATAGCAATTTGATCCATAAGACGACTAACGTTCACAGCTTTGCCGTGGTCACTCTTGGCAGGATCTACACCATCCTCACCATACTTGAACTGGATGATGTCACCTGCGGAATCACGTACCGTCCCATCATACTCTAGCCGTATATGTTCTAACGCGTTGATAAGTCTGCGCTGCATGTAACCGCTTTGCTGTGTACGCACGGCGGTGTCTACCAGACCTTCTCGCCCACCCATAGCATGGAAGAAGAATTCAATTGCATCTAAACCTGTTTGATACGAATTGTAAACAAAACCCCGCGCCCTCGGACTAGGGTCACCAGGAGCAAAATGAGGCAAAGCACGACCAGCATAACCCCGCAAGACACGTTTGCCTCGAACTGACTGCTGCCCAACACAAGCAGCCATCTGACCGATGTTTAAACTGGAGCCCCTAGCGCCCGTGCGAGTCATAACAATGCCTGCATTATCTAACGTAAAGTCATCGTCAGCAATTTTTCCGGCTTCATCACGAGCGGTAGCCAATTCATGCATAACGTAAATCTCAAAAGACTCCTCTAAAGTTTGCCCAGGTAACCGTGGCAAAGTCCCATTCTTGTAGTTCTCGATGTGCCCGTCAATCTTCTTCTGTATGCGTTCCATAGTCTTCTGTATGCGGTTACGTGCCTTAGGAGACAAAACAAGCTGATCATACGTGTAGCTGAAGCCACGCATCGATATGAATAATTTGAGCATCCGCGTAATTTTGTTGAGAAATTCCCGCCCAGCCTGTGTACCATAATCTTTGATTATACGGTGAAGCAAACTTTCAGACTGCTCTGAGCCAATGCTGCGGCGGTCGATGACGCCTGAAACAAGCTCACCGTTCTTAACCACAACGTAAGCATCATGTTCACACTCTTCTTCTTTACACTTGACACAGCCCTGACAAATATTTGCTTTCAAAACATAATTCAACGATTTGGGCAGGAATAAGCTAAAGATCTGTTTACCAGACCACATTGGTACAGGCTCTTTTATGGCAGGCTCAGGCAAAGGACCAAGATAACCCGTGGCAGTCAACAACCTGTTAACTTGGTCACGAGTCAAATAATTACCTCTGCGAGTGAAATAATACGCTCCTGTAATGAAGTCACGTATGGCCCCAATAATTGGCCCACCGAACCTCGGAGAAAGAATCTGATCTTGCACCTGCATAAGCAATAATGCTTCTGTACGAGCTTCCTCACTTTGAGGCACATGAAGGTTCATTTCGTCGCCGTCAAAGTCAGCGTTGTAAGGCGGACACACACATAAGTGCATACGAAAGGTCTTGTACGGCAAAACCCGCACATAATGCGCCATAATAGACATCCTGTGAAGTGACGGTTGCCGATTGAAAATGGCTATGTCACCATTCTTGAGGTGACGTTCTACAATAAAACCTATCTCCAAAGCTTCTGCTATCTTGGTACGGTCAACCACGAACTCCAGCCTAATACGCTTACCATCAGGACGGATAATGTACAGAGCACCAGGATAGTTCTCTGGACCATTAATAACAAGTTTCTTCATCTCCTCCATATTGTAAGCCGTAATTTTCTCAGGTACCGACAACCGCATTGCGACATCCTGAGGGACACCCACCTCGTTTATATCCAAGTTGGGGTCAGGAGAAATTACTGTACGCGCCGAGAAATCTACACGTTTACCAGACAAATTACTGCGGAAACGCCCTTCTTTACCTTTTAACCGCTGAGAGATAGTTTTAAGGGCTCTACCTGAACGGTGCCTAGCAGGAGGTATGCCGGAAGCTTCATTGTTAAAGTAGGTGGTTACGTGGTATTGTAAAAGCTCAGATAAGTCTTGAATGATAAGTGTCGGAGCACCTGCCTCCATGTTCTCTTTAAGCCGCTGGTTAATGCGTATTATGTCGACGAGTTTGTGGGTTAAATCGTCCTCAGAGCGTATACCTGACTCTAAAGTTATTGAGGGGCGCACATACACGGGCGGAACAGGTAAAACCTGCAAAACCATCCACTCAGGGCGAGCAACCTTAGGATTAAAACCCAAGATTTCCAAATCTTCGTCGCTTATTCGTTCAAGGCGTTCACGTATCATGCTGGGTGTTAACGGTTCAGAACCCGCCTCTGTTTGCTCTACAAACTTGGTTGGTTTCTCAAAAGTAATTTTATATTGATTGGAAGCACAGTAAGGACACTGCTTAGTTTTAATTTCCTGCACTATATCTTTATAGACTTCATCAGGGATAAGCCCCAAAAGCTCATTATAACGTTTAATCTTGGCTTTCTGCTTTTTAGCCGCCTCATCAGAAAGAAGAATTCTTCCACAGCTACGACAAGTAGAACGCAAAAGATCAAAGATAATTTTGGTAAATTCAATATGAACAATAGGCACTGCAAGTTCTATATGACCAAAGTGACCAGGACACCGAATGGCGGTGTTACCACAGGTTTTGCATCTTTGCCGCGGTTCAAGGGTGCCCAGTCTACCATCCATAAGCCCAGCAGTAATCGGAGCGCCGTCTTCGTCATAGGTGTCGGGGGTTTGTATTTCCACAACAGACTGCTTACGCAAATCCTTTGGAGAAATCAAACCGAAACTTATTTCGTCAACTACTTTATGAATTAACTCTTCAGATGCCATCTTACGCCTTCTCCTTAAGTTTCAATTTAGGTGTGATACACAAGCTCTGAAGCTCCTGTAGCAGAAGCTTAAACGCATATGAAACAATCACAGGTGCGACTTTGGCTTTTTCATCACAAATCTTGCAGACGTACTTACGTTGCTTCATATCGTAAAAAGCAATTTGGCCACAATTCTCGCATATGTAAAGCGTGTATTTGTCTGATTCTTCCAGTAATCTGTCACGCAGCAACATAGCCGCCCCGTGACCTATGAGACAGTCACGCTCCATCTCACCGAATCGGAGACCACCTCCACGGGCTCTACCTTCAGTTGGTTGCCTTGTAAGCATCTGAACTTGACCGCGAGCTCGAGCATGAATTTTGTCAGCAACCATGTGATGAAGCTTTTGATAGTAAACTATTCCTACGAATATGTCGGCAACAAATTTCTCGCCTGTTGTACCATTATAGAATACTTCACTACCAGTATGGCTAAAACCATTTTTGATCAAGTTTCGCCGCACCTCATCAGGACCTTCATTAGTGAACGGTGTACCATCTACTGGTTTGCCTCGCGCAGCAGCGCATTTCCCTGCAAGAGATTCGATAAACTGACCAATAGTCATTCTGGAAGGTATCGCGTGAGGATTAATTATAAGATCAGGCACCAATCCATCTTCAGTGAAAGGCAAATCCTCCTGCGGCACAATCAAACCTATAACACCCTTCTGGCCGTGACGCGAAGCAAATTTATCACCTAACTCAGGAATGCGCTGATCGCGCACGCGAACTTTAACAAGTTTGCTGCCCTCACCAGACTCAGTAACGAATATAGCGTCAACCACGCCGTTTTCTGATGGACGCATATCGGCAGAGGTATCGCGCATTGAGGGACCTTTAACTTCAAATTCTTTGTATTCCTCGAGGAATCTAGGCGGACTAATTCTACCAATGAGCACATCACCGCCAGCAACCGCAGATTCCAATCCAATTATACCATCAGGCTCCAAAAGCCGATAGTATTGTTCACCACGGTAGCCACGAGTTCCAGGTTCTGGAACAGTAAATTTATCTTTCAAACCGCCTAGATACTGGCGACATTCAGCCTCATAGATTCTAAAGAAAGTAGAACGAGCCAAGCCCCTTTCAATGGAAGCTTTATTGAATATGATAGCGTCCTCCATGTTGTAACCCTCATAGGACAAGACGGCAACAACACAGTTTTGCCCTGTGGGGCGCTGCTTGTAGCCCATGAACTCCATGAGCTCTGTGTCCACCAATGGAGCTTGAGGATAGTGCAGGATGTGGGAACGAGAATCGACGCGGTTTTGGAAGTTTGTACTATAAACGCCTAGAGCTTGTTTTGCCATTGCGGCTTGATATGAATTTCTTGGAGACTGATTATGTTCAGGGTAAGGTATAGTGGATGCACAAATTCCCAAAATGGTAAACGGCGCAATTTCTGCATGAGTATGCTGCGGAATAGCCTTATCGATAGAGATGGAAACATAGGCATTTTCTTCCTCAGAAGCATCTAAATACTCGATCAAGGCGTTCTTGACAAGGTCTTCCCAAGTCCATTCACCCAAAGCAATTTTCTCTAAGTGTTTGGGTTGAAGTTTTGGAACCCCATTCTCTACAATTATGAGAGGTCTCCTAACTCTCCCTTCGTCACAATTAACATGAACTTCTTCGGTTTCGGTTTGATCCCTCGAGAAGTAGGTTATGTTGACTTCGGTTGAGATTTCACCTGCGCGGCGTTTTTCTCTGAAGACTTTCACCATTTCCTTAGGCGCACTACAGAAACCGATTATGTTACCATCAACGAAAACTTTGGCTCCTTCAACCTTCAGGTTTTCGTTAGCTTCAGGAGCAGGCATAGTACCCATATCAAATAAGAGTTGCTTAATTTTTTCAGGATTCACACCAACAGATATGGACGATGATAAAGCAAGATTCTTTACGAGACCACAGTTAGAACCCTCAGGAGTTTCGTTGGGGCATAAACGTCCCCAGTGAGTGGGATGTAAATCTCGAGCCTCAAAGTTAGGCTGGCTTCTGCTGAGAGGCGACTGAAGTCTACGCATATGACTTAAAGTTGATATATAGTTTGTTCGGTCCAAAAGCTGAGTTATACCGACACGACCCCTACCCCAGTTACCTGTGGCAAGGGCATGCTGGAATCTTTCAGTAATTATACCAGGCCGAACTGCAGCAGATACTGTAATGAGAGGTCCTTTGACACCGATACGCTCAAGCTGGTATTTTATGTCACGAGTCAAGTTTCTGAAAGCCACACGGAACAGGTCAGCCAAAAGCGGTCCAGCTAATCTGAGACGCTTATTCTTGAAGTGGTCTTTGTCGTCTTGTTGCCTTCTACCCATCTTGAGTTGGATAACACGACTTGCCATCTCTCCAAGAAAGATAGCTTTATCTTTGCGCTGCTTTTCAGTTCTACCTAAGTGGGGCAAAAAGTTTTTGTCAATTGCAGTTTCAGCTTTTTGGATACGGTATTCTTCAACTTGCCCGTGCGCTACACGATTTCCGATAAATAATATGGCGTCCTGAGGAGTATCAACTCCTATTGCTTTCTCAAAGGAAGGACCAAGTGCAGCTTGGATATCTTTGTCAAGAGACACCGCCTCTGCAACATCTTTGTCCTTCTCCATACCCAGGGCGCGCATGATGACTACAAACGGGATCTCAGTAGGCACACCAGGCATAGAGACATATATGGCGTCGTCTGCCTTGAGTTTAAGCTCAATTCTTGCTCTGAACCCTACCGTTGTTGAAAAAATCTTTGCTTGATAAACAGGTGAGGTGCCCTTCTCATCGAGATCAATTATGACACGGTTAGGAGCCAAGTCCTCCATAGCTACAATTACACGTTCGGATCCGTTAACAATAAAGTAACCACCAGGGTCATCAGGGTCTTCTCCTGCGGCTATGAGCTCTTCACGTGAAAGCTGAGACAGGAAGCAAAGTTTTGATTTTAACATCACAGGTATATTACCTATATAAACAAGTTCTGTGTCCTGTTCCCTGCCATCTATTACAGGGGTCATTTCTAAAGCTACAGGCGCCGCATATGCCAGGTTTCTGAGCCTTGCCTCCATCGGATAAATTTCGTGCTTTGTACCATCAACCTCCGTGACGTAAGGTCCTGTAATTCGCGATTGAGGATCTATAACCCAAATTTGCCCAAGTTTAACCTTGTAAGGGCTGTCTGGAACTTCTATGGGAATTTCAGCAACCTCATCAACAACTTCCTGCAATCCATGGTCAATGAATTCGTTGTAGCTGTCTAAATGCTGCCTTACTAGGCCTTTCTCGTTAAAGAAACTCTTCAACAACAGGCGTGTATCTTCTTTTGAAAGTTCAGTCAATTTTAATTATCCCCCGCAATTTTTTCTTTTGTAAAGATACGGATGTTTTTTATGCGGGTATTTTTCAAACTTGCAAGTCCTCCGATGTTGGATATTCCAACGTCGAAAAAGGGGTTACCTACCTTTTTTAAGAGCACAAACACATGCTACGCAACATTCTAATAAACCTTTTTGTACACTGGCTCGAATTTTTGTCGGTAAACTGTGCGACAAGTATCAAAAAACAGATCAAAGTATAAAGAAAGAATCACTGTGCGCTTCATAAAAACTGCCACAGAATAAAGTTTAGACCATAATTAAATCGACGCTACAGCCATAAAAGTTCAGACATTACTATGTTATTACCCCATATCATTAGTGTTGGGTTTACTGCCTTTGAATATGCCATCTTAGGTACTCTTTTTGTTGAGAACAGTTTTACGGTTTTGGCGCGATACAAAAGTTTTGTGTATTTTGAATTCAGAGTCATCCTTCATAAGAAATATGATTCTGCACAGACAAAACAGCTCTGAGAAGTGCAGTGATGAATCTAAAATGCGCGTCCTACAAGAAAAATGCGTTAACTGCGCTAGCATTTACCTTTGCGTTGATGCTGGGTTTCTCTCCTTTTCCCAGCGTCAGCGCTGAGGTAGTTGAGAGATACTCCGAGTACGAGCATTTTGTTCATACCTACCTAAATTCCCCACAAGGCAACTTGACAATGGTTGATAAGCCCATGTTTCCTGTTTACTTTAACGAGTCACAAATAGCCATAGGTAGCAATTGGAGCATAGTGGCACCTTTACGGGCAAACCACAGCTATCATGTCTACTGTTATGGAGAATGGGTACATAATGGTTCAGAACCAAAAACAGATTATGACATTTATGTTTATAACCCCGAGGGAATCCAAGAAAGCGAGCACACGGAAGCAGCAGGGCTTCCAGAACATTTAGGAACAAGAGTAAACAGCACGTTTTTTGTTCCAAAAATGTCAGGTAACTACACTTTTGTTATAGAAAACGACAGACGGCAAAGTAATGGCACACAGCAGGCCACGTTTATGATTATTGAAAACGTGGAAGTTGACCAGTGGCATTCTTGCTATATAGAAGGAAAAAATACAAATCAAGCGTCATCGCTCTACACCAGTTGGGCTTACGAGTTTGTAACCGACAAATCAACCATCGAAATTTGGATAAAAGTTCCACCTACACTTGATATGTATGAGGCGAGGCTTTATCTGATGAGCGATCCCCGCTCGCTTATCATTAATGATGCACCTCTACCTTGGGAACCTGGACTTTACGGCAACCTCACGAACAAAGTTGGTGGCTATAACTTGGACAGCGAAAAATACCGAGGCGTATCTTACGCCAGCTGCGAAGTACGAGGACAAGATATGTTTTTAAACTTCTCCACAACCGCTATAGGCAAAACGTTATATCATCTAGTTCTAATTGGCGAATCAGGCGCAGGAGAAGTAGAATTCCTCATTAAAACTCAATTCGGAAACGTGGGTTTGACGCCTATATCTCTAGTAGGCAGAGTTTACCCCAATAACTCCACAACAATAACGTATGTTTCGAATTCCACAAAGTTAGTTAGCGCAGTTTTGGAGTACACCACCAACAATTGGAATAGCTTACAAACTGTCAACATGAGCATCAACATAAAAAACTGTACAGCCGTAATCCCCCCTCAGAGCGCAGGCACACTGGTAGAATACCGCATCTTAGCCAACGATATACTAATGAATATGATAGTAACCAACGGCAGCTATACAGTTAAGCAGTCGGCTACTCTAAATATCACCGCAGTACCTGAAAAAGCCCGCTTGGGCGAAAACGTAACCATTCAAGGTACTCTAGCAGGTTTAAACAACAGCGTTCCATTGACCGTGCAAATTATGAGCGCAGCTGAAACTTACCAACTTGAAACGCGAACAATGACAAATGGCACTTTCAGCGTAGTTTTCCAGCCGAACAGCACAGGAATTTGGGTTGCTCAAGCTATGTTCAGTGGCAACATCATAGTTTTCCCCTGCGACAGCAACCAAATTACGATAAAGATCGAAGACCAACCGTTTATTGTGAAAAACGGTTTGTATGTTGGTTGTGGCTTCATTGCCGCCATTGCTGTTGGCGGCATGGTTTATTTTATTCAAAAACGCAGGCAATAAACAACTGTTAATTACAATTAAGAAAAAGGGAAATAAAAAGAAGAATATTTAGAACAATTTTTCCCAGCGGTTGAAAAGCTCTAAAACTTCGTCGCCGCCGTGGTCTTTGAGGAATTCACGGGTTTCCTTGTCTTGGACAGCATTCTTCTGGAACTCTTGAATCCACTGCGCCTTTTCTGCGAGGAAAATTATGCCATCTACACCTGTTCTAGCCACACGCGTAGCCACAGTCATGATTTGTTTTGTAGGCGCTACCGTATCCCATGTTTCTCCTGGACCCCGAACGTAGAAGTTTACAAAAACTGGTTTCTTGAGGAAACTCTTATAGCCTCGGGCGATGGTTTCCCAATACCATGGTGTGGGATAAGCCTTAGAGAACATCGGTATAACAAAGTAGTCAGCATATTCAGCCATGGTAGCGAAGTCGTAACCAAATCGTTCTTTGCCAAGCAAGGGGTCAGGCAAGCAGTTCACAAATAGAGGTTTGTTAACAACCTTTTCGCGTACTTCTTTGAGGAACTCCGTGACAGTGTTAGCCCGCCAATTAACCCAGTTCAGACCACTCTGACGCCACTGCTCAACGCATCTAGGGCAGGTGCAAAATGCATAATCGGCGAAGTGCTGGCTACTTATACTAATGCCCGGCGTTACTCTGGCGCATTCCTCGATGAGTTTTAAGTTGTATTCGCGAACTTCGGGGTTAGTCATGCATAGTACATCCCAACGTAAATTGTACCGCTTATTAGTTCGGAATGCTGGCCCATTTGCGCTGACAGAAATCCACTCTGGGTGTTTGGCGGCTAAAGCGTTGTCACCGAAAACTGCAATGTTAGTGTACATTTTTGGGTTAGGTTTACCTACCGTTCCTGATTCCGGTTTAATACGATAGAAGTTGTAGTCTACACCTTCAACGGGCTCTGGTTGATATAGGAAGACTCCGAATTTCAAATTTTTCACCAATAGGTTTCGTTTATTGCTAACGGATAATTTCGCAGCTTATTTAAGGTTTCAGTTTTTGCCTTCAGAGAAGGCCGATTCTAGCAAGCCCACCAGTACTTGCCTGAGAAAGGGCGGCAAATTCACATCGCAATCCTTAGGTAGGTTACTGGAGTTAGGTGCTTTTGAAAGTAAATCAGCAAAATGTTTACCTAAAAAGCTCAAATCTCCAAATTGCTCCGGAACCAAACCTTGTTCAAAATCTTCGTTAATTTTCACAGCTGCAAAAATTAACGAGGCAAAAAGTGGCTCTTCAGTCAACTTTTTGGTTAGAAAATCACTTAACGTTTTCGAATCAGTGTTGAGGCTTTTAACTTTGGAAAGTTCGAATGCTAATCGCTTAACTGACAAATGACGCTCGGCTAAGCGTTGCACAACTGATCTCTGAGGTAAAAATCCGCCAATTCTTGAGCGGGATACCGCCTCTTTCACAGCTTGCCTTGTGCACGAAGCAACCAATTGCCCAAGTTTTGAAGCCGGACCGCCGTAGATTATTTTCGGTCCATTACCGGTTTCAGCCACAACCATTGCGTCAGTTACTGTTCCTGTTGCTTCAGCACCTGAATACCGGCTACGTACATCTAGTTCTCTTAGGGCTGCTGTTTTTGCTTCAGTTGCTGTAATGAGACAGCTAACTAAGCAAGCTTCATCCGGATGCCCATTAATCACCACTATGATATTAATGGTTCCTGCAATAGGCTGAACTTCAATTTTCTCGCCTGCTGACTCAGCGTGGGTACATCCAGCCGTAGCTATAACACTTACACTTAGGTCGTCCAAATTTTTGGAAACCAACGAGAAATCAGAAATGTTAGCGTAAGTAACCATGCCTACAAAATTGCCTTTAAGTCCTAATTTCTTGAATGATTCCGTAATGAATAGGTGAGGATTGTCGTGAAGAGGACGATCGCCATATTCGTCGGTAACCTGCGTGTTGACTATTATTTTAGTTTTCTTTAAGCCACCGCCGTTATAGATTGCGGAGCTAACTGTGTTTAATTCTTTATCAGAGATGACTGCAAGTACATTCTCTTTAAGAACTAGTTTAATGCTGTCACCGACAAGATCAAATTGTTTCATCAAGTTATCAGTCACTATCTCGAGATAAGTTTATTCTTTGCCACCGCAATAGCTTTTGATGGACACAAATCTATACAGACACCACAAAGGCTACATGAAGATGCATCTGCAACCATAGGTTTCCCATTCACGCCTACTTCCAAAATCCCCTGAGGACAAATACCCATGCAAACTAAACCAGAACATGGAGTACATTTAGAATAATCAATTTCTATAGGAGCCTTCTGCGTGTCCATAGCGAGTCAACAATTAAATAAGACCCACGAATATATCTGTTGCGCGCGAGGCAAAAATCATGAAAATCGGTGTGGTTACATATGCCCCAGAAAAAGTTGAAGGCTACGAAATGAACGTTTATTACTCAAAATGGGTCGACGGGCAAGTTTTCCCGGCTGCAAAAGACATGCAAAATGACGTTACATGCTTTTGTGACGCTAAAGCCATCCGTGAAGACCCCAGTTTAGTTGCAACTTCAAAAAATGGACCAGCACTACGCAAAAATCGGAAAGCCAATTTAGCATTTGATTACGTGTGCCCTACCGACCCCGACTATCGAGCTAAAGTGCTGGGGTACATCGAAGACATAAGTAGAGAAAAAATTCAGGGCGTCACCCTTAACCTCTATCATTTTCCAGATCAGGAATTTTGTACGTGTCCTCGCTGCGTAGAACTCTGGAGAAGCAGCGGTTTAAACTGGACAGACTGGCGAGCGCAATTTGTAACAAGTTTCATCAAAGAAGCCAAAGCACGTGTTAGAGGCATATTTGCGGTGGAGATGTTTCCTGATCCATTGATGGCAAAAGAGCGCTTTGGAATAGACTTTGAAGCTATAGCTGAACTGGTGGATTATTTCCATGTGCCTCTTTCAGCTCGAGATTACACAACCAATTATTGGGTGGATTTGTTGACACGAGACTTCTTGAAAATTTTAAAGAAGCCTGTGGTTGTGGAGTTAAGTGGAGAAATGCTAAATGACGAAAAAGCTGAAGCCTTGCTCAAGACTGTGGCTTATTTGAGTCGGCATAATTTATTTGGAGTATTGCTTCTAGTTCATGATTCTGAGAATGCGCGGCAGATTGTGCGTTACGCTATCAAAAACTCTGAATACCGAGATTGGCTCTGCAAAAATGAGTTTAAACAGATGATGAGAATAGTGGATAATTGGGCTAAGCTCTATTGAGATTCTGCCGGTATTCTCTGAGTTTTTGCATGTCCAGATCCGTGGTTATAACTGAGTCTTCCACCGCGTCAGAAACCTCCTGTTCTATACCCCATGGGGTGATAAAGACGCTTCTGCCCCCTCGTGCATTGGAACTTACATTGCCAACTTTGACGACGTAGATGCCGTTTTCGGTAGCAAGTTTCTCAGTTAAGGGGTGACCTTTTACATGAGGATGAGTCCCCATCGCTGCAACGGGCAAGAAAACAAGTTCGGCACCTAAGTCAACAACTTCTTTTATGGTGGGTGGATCAAACATGTCTGCGCAAATAAGCATCCCCACTTTACAGTGTTCTGTGGAAAACACCGCGGGTTGGTCACCTTTGCTTACCCCTGCTCTAAGTTCAGCAACAATCGGATTGCGTTTACGATAAGAGCCAACCAATGTACCTCCCTTCCACATTGTAGTAGTGTTGTAGAATTTGCCGTTGTCTTCCTCGAGAACAGTTCCACCTACAAGGTAAACCTCAGGATGCTCTTGGGAAGTTTGTTTGAGAAAGTGGATGGTTGGCAAGTAGGTTTCTTTGCTTATACTTTGAGCATTGTTGAATTGCTCCATGTTGTTTGGAACTGAAAAGTACTCGGGAAGCACAATAAAAGCGGGTTTTTGTTTTGCGGCTTCTTGGATACCTCTTTCTGCGGCGGAGAGGTTGCTTTTTAGGTTAGGACGGACTTTCATGTGGACAAGGCTGACTTTCAAAGGCTACACCTTGAATGTGTTGTCTTGTTAAGAACGCGCTTTATTAACCTTTTAAAGGTAACTGAACACCGCCGATGCCAAAATTTAAAAGCAAGTGTTCACTGTTCTTGTCACTTTTAACACACGTGTTTACATTTTTTTGTCTTTTATATTCATATGGATAAATTTAAATATGCGGGACATACCAAATTCTGGTATAACGGGGAAAAATAATATGACTCTTGAGCCAAAAGAATACGTTCATCTTCTGCCCGAAGTTAAAACACTTATAAACAAAGTTGTCCAGAAAAACATGGCAGACGGCTTTCTGTTTTCTGCAGGAACAGACACTCAAATAATCGCCTATGAAGCTGTAAAATACAAACCTGACATCCCATGCTTGACAATGGCTTTCAAACACGGTACGCCAAAAGATACTGAGTGGGTAAAGAAGATGGTAGAACTTTTGCATTTAAACCATGAAACCCACGTGTTTGACCGAGATGACGTCATAGCAAATGCGCCTAAAGTTGTGGAGGCCCTCAAGAAATTTGATCCAATGGAAATACGTAACAGTATGCCTGTCTACATTGGTTTAACATTACTGAAGAGAAAAGGCATAAAATCAGTGTTCACAGGGGATGGCTTAGATGAACTTTTTGGTTATCCATGGCAGTTCCACCTTTCTGAAGAAGAATTCGCAAAAAAACAGCAAGAGATGTGGGCAGAAATGGGGTTCTCTTCTATGCCAATGGCAGAATCTATGGGGATGAGTATCAAAGCGCCTTATCTGGATTCCATATTCATGGAGTGGGCAAAGAAATTGCCAATTAAGTTAAAAATCAATTTCACCGATGGAACGAAGTATGGCAAATGGATTTTACGCAAAGCCTACGAAGACGTTATACCTAGAGATATTATCTGGCGACCAAAAGCTCCGCTCGAAGCAGGCACGGGAACTGAGGTTCTCAGAACATTCTTTAATGATGTGTTTACGGACGAAGAATTTAGAGATAAGAGAAAAGAAATTCTTGAAGAAGACGAAGTGAAAATTCAAGATAAAGAGCAACTGCTTTACTACGAGCATTTTAGAAAGAAATTTGGTAAACCCAAAGATGTCTACCCAGACAACGGCGGTATCCAGTGCCCCTACTGTAAGAGCTATGTAAAAACAAAAATTCAGTTCTGTAAAATTTGCGGGGCCTACCCCATCTAATTTTTTCTGTTTTCTTTTGTTTTTGAGATTTAAAAATTGGAATTTTTGGGAAAAAACTTAATTCTGTAAGGACATGTCATTTGAAAGAAGAGAGGACAAGCATGTCTAAACTGGCAAACTTGAAATTAGCTATGGGGGTATCCGTTTTTGTAGCAGGGTTTATTTTTGCTCTGTTTTTATTTGCTCTGCTCTTCCTTCTACAATTGGATACACTGTCAGGTTTGATTGTCGGTTTAGCTGGCACTGGTCTTTTCATACTTTTCCAGTATCTAATAGGCCCATTTATAGTGAGCGCTGTTAGCCGCCTGCGCTACCTCAAACCAGGAGAGAACCCGTGGTTGGAGGCAACAGTCAAAGAACTGGCGGACAAAAGCGGCATACCAATGCCCCGTTTGGCTACGGTTCCGAGCAATGCACCTAACGCATTTGTCTTCGGCAGAACCAGCAGCAGTGCTACATTAGCCGTGCATGAAGGACTTTTAAAAAATTTAAACAAAGACGAAATAAAGGCAGTAATTGGGCATGAATTGGGACATATAAAACATAAAGATTACATCGTAATGACGGTCTTGTCGGCATTGCCTTTAATAGCATATATAATAGCCCAAACAATGTTTCGGGCAGCCATGTTCAGTTCCTACTCAAGCAGAAGACAAAAAAACGAAGGCAATGGAGGAGTTATATTCTTAGCCATCGGTGCACTGTCATTTATCGTATATATTATTACTTTTTTGAGCGTCAGAAGACTTAGCCGACTCAGAGAACATTATGCAGATGCATTTTCTGCATATCTTACAGGGACACCAAGAAGTTTGTCAAGCGCACTCGCAAAAATAACATATGGTTTATCGATCCTGCCTAAGGCTCCTTCGGAGGTTCGAGCATTTTATATTGAAGATCCAAGCACTGCCAAACAAGAGATACAGCAGATTATGGAAATGAAAAATGAATATGACTTGGATCGAGATGGAGTTTTAGATGAACGAGAACTGGAATATGCCATGGAACAGGAAGCCAAATCCACATGGAACCAACTTAACAGCCTTTTTGCCACACACCCACCCACTTTTAAAAGGATCCTTTTGCTACGAGAAATAGAAAATGAAATGAGGACAGGGCAATACACAAGCAACAGAATTTATTCGCATGTCTAACAATTGCCATCTTTTTCCCAACTTTGCCAAAGGTCACCCTAAAAAAGACATAAAGTCATTATAAAGCAAATTCAGAATTCATCGCAAAACGATTAAACTTTTTTTATTACTTCGCCAGCTTGATCTAAGGTAGAGGCTCACGTAGAGTTTTAGTGAGGAGATCGTCAAAGTGGTCAATTTAATGTATTTTAACGACGGTTCTTTAATCTTATGCTTTGAACGTTGTGGAGGCTTTTCTTTTTATAATCTAAATCTGCCTACCACTCTTTTCTTGTTTTGTGTTTTTTAGAGGGAGAAAATGAGCAAAGAGGCTGTAAGCTAAGCGAAGACTAATATTTGTGCATTTGCGATAATTGTCCAGTAACAGGAACGTGAAAAGTGAATGCCTTACTGTCCTGAATGTGGCGGCGAAATGCACTATAATGCAGCAACTAAACAACAAATTTGTAAAAGTTGCGGCTTATCGGTTACACAGCAGGAGCTCATGGAGTTAAGAGAGAAAAATCGTCCTCCAGAGGAAACTGCTGAGGAAATTCGTGAAAACCGCCGAAAAGAATACCTAAAATGGTATCTCAGCAAAAAGTAGTAGTCACTTGAAACTAAGGTGACAAAAGTTTTGGCAGCCTTAACTCTGAACGAGAAAAATTTTGGGAACCTTAATTAGAAAAATTCGTTAACTTAAGTTATTCTTAGTGAAAGGCGAAACTATGACAGCGAGTCTAGAGATAGTTTGCATAGGCAACGAATTGCTCATCGGTAAGGTTGTAAACACAAACGCTAGTTGGCTAGGCAAAAAAGTTACTGACTTGGGTCTCAGAGTAAAAAGAGTAACAATATGCGCCGACGACCTCCAAGAAATTGCATCGGTTATACACGAAGTTCTCAGTCGAAAACCAGACTTTGTCATAACCACAGGAGGATTAGGACCAACGTTTGATGACAAAACGCTTCAAGGAATCGCAATAGCATTACAGAAAAACTGGGTAGTTAACGCAGAAGCTTTCAAAATGGTGCAAGACAAGTACCTGGAGTATTCGAAAACGCGTAACATCGACACTGCTGATATGACAGTACCACGTGTTAAAATGGCAACTTTTCCGGAAGGAACTAAACCTCTTTTTAATCCTGTGGGTACTGCACCAGGTATGCAGGCTAACATTGAAAAAACAGTTTTGTTTGCTCTACCAGGGGTGCCTAAAGAGATGGAAGCGATCTTTGAGCTCTCAGTTGCCCCTCTACTTCAGAAATCATCAGAAAACTGTTTTCACCAAAAAAGCATCTATGCTGATAACATCATGGAGTCTGCGTTGGCGCCGCTTATCGACAAAGTAATGCAAGATAATGCAGGTATTTACATAAAGTCGCACCCAAAAGGTATGGAAAACAAACCACATATGGAACTACATTTTTCGATTTTAGAAAAAAATCCACTCAAAGCCGAAGCACTTCTAAGAGGAGCTGTAGCACAAATGATTCAGCTTATTCAAAAGAATGGAGGAAAGATTTACCCTCAAGAAACATCAAAAAATTGATGATGCTTAATATGACACACATTATCAATAAAATTAGCGCCTGAAAGAATTCAAGGTTTGAACAGCAGTGAAGCATAAGTTAATGGCGCCAACAACAATTGTAACATTTTTACTAATTTGTATAGCTACACAGTCAATAGCAACCACGGATTTCACAATTTCTTATCAACTAATCAACGAAGCAGACAGTAGTCATTCACATATTTTAAACGTGGTTATTCCACAAGCCCTCATCGACCACTACAGAAGTTTAACCCATAAGTCGACAACCATTCTAGATTTTCCCAAGTTTGTTACGCCATACGCGCTAAAACCTATAGCTAACTGTTTAAGAGAAGTTTATCCTGATGACGAAGATTTCGCTAACAGTGTCCTAATGATAGTTCACCAAATTCCATATGAAGAAACAGTGGAAGCATATTATCCGGCTGAAACCATTCTTCGCAACAGTGGTGATTGTGACCTCACTTCGGTAATGGCGGCGTCCATTCTAAAAGCAGGAGGTTTAGACGCGGTGCTTTTGTTTTATGAAAGCGAAGAACATATGAACGTCGGTGTACACCTCACGCAGCCTCCCAGAAACGCCCGAACACCCGTTTTCTTCTTAATAAACAACGACGTCAAATACTACATAGCCGAAACCACCAGCTCTAACTGGAAGAACAGTTGGAGAGTCGGAGAATGCCCTGATGATCTAAAAAACACAACGGTTCAAATTATAACCCTTGAAGGCGCTGAACAAATAACTCCAGGGCAAGTTTTCGCGAGTTTCACTAACCTTGACCCAACAAAAATAGAATTTGAGGTGTCACCAATGGTAACTTTTGAAGGAGCAACTGTTACAGTAAAAGGAAAGGTAACGCCTGCGGTTAAGAATGAAAATATAACTATTTACTGGAATCAGAACGGCAAGACATGGCAAATACTATCCATCGTTGTAACAACAGCGGACGGCCAGTTTGAATACACGTGGAAGCCAAACTTCGGATTCTTGGATACTATTGAAATTCTGGTTAGCTGGATGGGCAACCAGCAATACGCTGGAACCTTAAGCCAAATCAAAGTTGCAATGATTCTTTCTCCAATTGCTGTTACAGGCATTACAGCAGTTACTGCAATTGTTATTGTGGGTTTAATATATTGGAAGAGAAGAAAGAGAATAACTCCATCAATGCCTCCGATAAGTCCTGATATTTTAGAACCACACACGCCGTCACATTGAAATTAACACGTCTAATTTTAGGATAGTTTAATATGCATAGCCCGCAATGCATACGCCGCAGAAGTTTTCACAGCAGATCTACCGTAGGTTCCACCTCTGCGAATCATTTTTAGAATATAACTGGGGCGCAAATAGAACTGCTGGTAGGCTTTGTAGCGAATCTGAGCAAGTTTCTCCATACTAAGCCATGGTGTCTCAAAAGTTGGACCGGCAGTATCATATTTGTCAAAGTCAGTAACTCTAAGCCAACCATTTTTAATCACTTGGTCGTACATCGGCGTTCCAGGATAAGGCGTCGCCACATAAAACCCTACATCATCAGGATTCAACTCCTTAACAAAGCGAATCGTCTCCCAAGCTGTCTGCTCAGTTTCTCCAGGAAAACCCAACACAACATTGGCGATCGTCATTAATCCTACGTCATGCGCGGTTTTGTATGCCAAACGGGTTTGGTTCAGTTTGATACGCTTATTCATAGCATCTAAAATTGCCTCAGAACCTGACTCAACACCTAACCACACCGCAAAGCAACCAGCATCACGCATAACTTTGAGCAACTCACGGTCTACCATGTCCACCCGTGTACCACAATCCCACATCAACTTCAATTTTCGAGCGCGTAGTTCTTCACAGATTTTAATCACGCGTTCACGGTCAACTGTAAAAGCATCATCATAAAATGTCACCTGATCCACGCCATATTTTTCGTGAACCAATTGCATTTCGTCAACTACGTTTTTTGGACTCCGCATTCGGTAGGCTCTGCCGAACATACGCACAGTACTACAAAAATCACACCAGTAAACGCAACCACGACTGCTGATAAGCGGAAAAAGAATTTTACCCATACGCTTCAAAGAAGACAAAGGCAACAAGTGATGCGCAGGAAACGGTAACTCATCAAGATCTTTGATGAAAGGCCTATCTGGAGTGCGAACAATGTTGCCTGCGCTGTCTCTAAGAGTTACACCTAAAACTTTGCTGAGACTACCTTTGGCTTGAAGCGTTTCTATAAGCTCTATTAAGGTTTGCTCGCCTTCCCTGCGAACCACAAGATCCAAGCTTGGATACTCTTTAAGGGCATTTTCATCCCAGAAAGTTCCATGCGACCCACCAAGAATTGTTAAAGCTTGTGGCTGAACTTGCTTAGCTATAGTAATCAACCGCATAGCAGACTTGTAAAGCAACGTCGTAGCTGTTACACCGATTACATCAGCTGAGATACGACTAATTCGATCACGGAATGTTTCATAAGTCAGTTTTTCAGCCTGACAATCAATAACCGTAACTTCATGACCCTTTTTTTCGACAACTGCTGCTAAATATGCAATGCCCAAAGGGATGAAAGGTGGATGGGAGTGAACACTTGGCGGGTAAGGCGGATTTACAAGTGTGATTCTCATGTATAGGCCCTTTCTGTAGGGTATTCCTATAGCGGATGCCATATATTGTTTTCTTAAACTCTTAATCAAAACCCAAATTTACATATGCGCAAGTTAACTTACTTTGAAAGAGCTTTAACTCTAGATGGGAAAAGAGGAGATTAAGAGAGTTTTATGTGCATAGCACGTAAAGCATAAGCCGCAGAGGTTTTCAAACCTGACCGGCCATAGGTTCCACCTCTACGCAGCATCTTCAAAACATAACGGGGGCGCAGGTAAAATTTCTGGTGTGCTTTATAGCGGATTTCGCGGATTCGCTCCATGCTCAACCAAGGTGTTTCAAAAGTTGGAGTAGCTGTGTCGTATCTATTGAAGTCGGTCACTCTCAACCAGCCGTTTTTTACCACTTCCTCATACATCGGAGTTCCAGGATAAGGCGTTGCCACATAGAAACCTATGTCGTCAGGGTCCAAGGAATTGATGAAGTTTATGGTTTCCCAAGCGGTTTCCTCTGTTTCTCCTGGGAAGCCTATAACGGCGCTAGCAATTGTCATTAAACCCACTTTTTGCGCGATTTTGAAAGCTTGTCTTGTTTCTTCCAGCTTAATTTTTTTGTTCATCTTACCCAGAATTTTTTCTGAACCTGATTCCACACCAAACCATACAGTTATACAACCGGCATCACGCATAACAGTTAAGAGTTCTTTATCAACCATATCGACGCGGGTTTCACAGTCCCAATTGACTTTGAGATTGCGGGCTTTGATCTCCTGACAGAGTTTCAACACGTGATCGCGATTAACAGTAAAGGCATCGTCATAAAAAGTGAATTGACTTTCACCATATTTATGATTAAGCATCTCCATTTCTTCAACTACTTTTTTGGGTGAGCGCATTCGGTAGGCTCTGCCGAACATACGCACAGTACTACAAAAATCACACCACTGTACACAGCCTCTGCTTGTGGTAAGTGGAAAGATAATTTTACCCATGCGATGGAACGCTTCCAGTGGAAGCAGATGATAAGCAGGAAAAGGCAGAGAGTCCAAGTTGTGTATATATGGTCTATCTTCGTTACGTATGACTGCTCCATCTGAGGATCTGTAAGTTATTCCGAGAACATCATTTAGAGGTTTTTTGTTTTGAATCTTTTGCAGAAGCTCTATAAAGGTTGTTTCGCCTTCACGCCGCACTATTATATCCAGCGCGGGACATTCTCTGAGAGCATTTTGATCCCAAAAACTGACGTGACTTCCGCCCATCAAGGTTATTGCGTTAGGGTGGATTTGTTTGGCTATTGTCAGGAGCTCTTTTGCGCTGTTGTAAAGCAAAGTAGTGGAGGTTAAACCAATTACATCCGACGATATTTGGCTTATTCGACTTTCGAAGGCAGTTGGAGTGAGTCTTTCTGCTTGACAATCTATAACGGTCACTTGGTGTCCTGCTTGTTCAGCAACTGCGCCAAGGTATGCTATACCAAGGGGAATGAAAGGCGGATGGGAATGAGCGTTTCTTGGGTAGGGTGGATTGACAAGGGTGATTTTCATGTCAGGTGTATCCTTTTTGTTCTTGGGTTTAAACGTGGAAAAGTAATATATTGTTTTCTTAATTGTCTGCAGGATAGCTTTTGATTTTAAGAATCACTACGTTTTAATGCTTGTCAGGCTTCCAGACTAAAAGCAAGGTAATTAATAAAAGGCATTCAACACACTACATATGTAGTGTGTTGATCGTTTGAAAGTCACAAATGTCCGTGTATCAGACAAACTTATTTCAGACGTAGATAAACTTGCAAAAATGCACGGTCTTAACCGTTCGGAGATTATCCGACAAGCATTAACAGTTTATGTACACCTCATTGAAAACATGGGCGCCATACTCAGACCAGCAGCATTTCAAGTAAAACCATCCCAGATTGTATACCAACGAAGGGGAGATGTATCGATTCTTAAAGTGCCAACCGGCCACGCAATTGTTGTGGGTTCCACATCCTCAGGTGCTGTCGGATCAAAAGAAAGAGATAAAGTAAAAGTCCAAAGTCGAATTTTAGGAAAATTCTTAGCTAGAGTCGCCCTCATGGACGTAATCACGACAGGCGCGTTTCCTCTGCTTCTGTCAGTTACATTGGGTGTAGAGAAAGAACCAACAGGACGGGAAATTACAGAGGGAATAAAGCATGAAATAGCTGTTTTAGGTCTTGAAGCTAATCAGGTTATCATGGAGAACACGGAGGATAATTTTGGTACAGAGCAAACGGGTGTTGGCTTAACCGTGGTGGGTTTCGCAAATGAGGCAGAACTGCGATTGGGTAAAACAAAACCATCTGATTTGGTGGTGGCCGTAGGGCTACCAAAAGTTGGCTACGAAGTTATTCAAGGAGAGGTAAAAGGGGAAATTGCAGACCTGAAAATGGTTACTCTGTTGTGTCAGAAGAAGTTCATTCATGACATATCACCTGTAGGCACCCTAGGAATAGCTCATGAAGCCAGAATGATGGCTTACGCCGTTGGGCGACAACTCAAACTTGCAGAAGAGGTAAACTTGGATTTGGAGAAAACCGCTGGACCCGCCACCGTTGTTCTAGTTACGGTTGGCAACGAAAAACTGGGTGAGTTAAAGTCACTTCTTGGAAAACTTCCAGTTACGGTTGTTGGAGAAATACTATGAAATAAAAAGAGAGGAAATGAATCTTATGTATTTGATTTTACCATTTTAGATCAAACGAAAGCGGGATTCAGAGGTGTCAGAAATTGCAAATAACATTATCTTCTCAAAGAAGAAAAAGGGAGCATATTGTTGAGAGGGAATGAATGAAAATTTTAGGCGCTTATTTTTGGTGGAGGCTTAACCCGCCTACCCAGTTTTATCCGCAACGCTATGCGATACAGCTTCCTTAATGATTTGACTAGTTGTTCGAGGCTGGGTGATTCGCTGTAAATGAGCGGAATATGTTCGTATAACGCAAGCTGAATTGCGGTCTCGTCGGGCTTCGTTTTGTGGAAAACCACCACGCGTGGTTTGAGGCTGCTAACTCTAACAACCATCATGGAGAAGATAGGATTTTCCACATTGGTAAAAATTAGTGCGCGTTCAGTAGTTGCCCCGAACAATTGTGTATATTCTTGTCCACTGAGAGCTTCTACGGCTCTGCGACTATCAACAACTGTGTAGCCGTGGACCTCTTTTACATACTTTTCTGCACCTGTAATTACTTCGCCGTTGATGGCTTTACATAGATATTCTACGCGCACGGGAATTGGGAATTCACGCAGATCAACAATTGCCATGCTGGGTGAGCTTGTCAGTTTGGCAAATTCTCTTATGAAGCGACTACCTTTTTCCTCGTCAATTTGCAGTAAGGACAGCACAAAGCGACGGATGAATTTTGCGCCGGGGCTTTTACGTCTGCCACTTTCGTAGTCACTGATGACACTAGCTGAGAGCGCCATTTTTTCACTGAGGGTAATTTGGGAAACCGCAAAAAGTTCTCGCCATTTGCGCATAGTCGCACCTGGTTTGCTGGAAAGTATAACCTCGCCAGCTATGCGCCGAGCCAAAATTTCGCGAAGACTTGGGGAAATTGACATGAATAGGACAACCTTTACGTTTGCGTTTTCACTGCGCCATTGAAATATAAAACTGTACCGCTTTTTCTGTAAACTACGCCGGCAGTTCTTTGCCTGAACACAAAGGTTAATGCCACCATTGCCTGAATAATCATAAGGTGCAATATAGTGTCTTTCAAAACGAAGATGGCTAAAGTTTCTCGTAAAAAGCAGTCCAATATAGTTTTAGCTTTGGATCTTCCGTTCCAGAACCCAAAAGAACACCAAAGTCTTTGCACTAAAGCCCAGTGTATTCTCGATATTGTAAGCCCGCACATATGTGCCGTTAAAATTAATCATCACCTTACTCTACCACTGGGTGTTTTTGACGGCGTCCAAACCTTGGTAAATCAAGCTCACCAGGCAGGTTTGCTCACCATTATGGACGCAAAAGTTAATGACATTGGCGCCACTAATCAAACTATAGCTGAATACTATTATGAAGCAGGCTTTGATGCACTTATAGTTAACCCCTTCATTGGTTGGGAAGAAGGGCTGAAACCAATTTTTGATGTAGCAGAGAAACTTGGACGTGGAATAATACTGCTGACGTATATGAGCCACAAGGGAGCAGTGGAAGGCTATGGGCAAACAGTTATTGACGCTGAAACAAGGGCAGAAATTAAACAGTATCTTGCTTTTGCTTATAAGGCACTTAAATACAGTGCAGACGGTGTCGTTGTAGGTGCCACTGTGCCCGACACAATCCGTGAAGTACACCAAATTCTTGGTTCAAGGGTACCTATCTATTCTCCTGGCGTAGGTGCTCAAGGCGGTGATGTGTTAGCAGCCATTAAAGCGGGTGCAAGTTATCTTATTGTTGGCAGGGAAATTGTTCGAGCTGCTAATCCTCAAGTTGCCGCTGAGAAACTTAAACTGTCTACAAAAACAACTACTTAAAAAACTAAAAACAGAAAATTGGAGAAGGGGTGTTGAGGTTTATCTGCCACGTTTTTCCCAAAGTTCTTTCTTTAACAAATCTCTAACGGATGATCTTATAACGGAGCTTCGGCTTGGATACATGTTTGCCCGCACGAGTTCGTCTAGCCCTTCAAGATATGCTTCAGGTAATAGTACAGTTACTAGTTTCACGCTTAATCCTCCCTTTCATATTATGATTATAATATGTGGCAAATATAAAATTTGACCCGGCTTTCTACGCAGAAACTGTTATCATTTACCCAAGATAATAGGGCTTTTAGGGAAATAATGTAAACGTTGTAAGTCAAAACAGATCACATCTTAACATATAGAAGTCATGTTGCTTCTAAATTTGCGTGGTAGCTCTTGTTTTATGTAAAACCCTATTGTAAATTAAAAGTTTCATCAAACTTTTTATAGTGATCTATGCAGTTGATCTGAAGAATAACTTTCTTAGAAGTCTTGAAAGGAAACGCTAAAAATTCGGAACCACAAATTTGTAGAGAACATCTCCTAAGTACGAGCGCAACTAGTTTTTAACAATCTGGTATTACTAAGCATCAATCTATAGATTATGTTATTTCTCGAATATGTTTAGCTCGCAGGTTTTGGGTGAAATTCTGATACATAAAACGCGAAACGGTTGACAAAGATGAAGTAGAGTTAAATCTGTGAAGGTGTATTTAGCGTTTGGGCAGTGTTAAATCCATGTTCAGAGTCAGAGTTCAAAAAATCGAATCAACCCGTGACTTAGATGGCAACTTGGGGAAACGTATAGAACTAATTGAAGAGCGCGAAGTTCAAAATTTTGTCATGAGACCTCAAACGGACGAAGCGAAAATGGTACAAGACCTCATGCAGACGTTGCAACAGCAAATTCCCATATTAGGACAGAGACAACAGTTGGCGTTTCCAAAGATAATTTTATTTTTGACTGAACACGAATATGACAGGTTGGGCATAAACTTTGACGTAAACCAAATCTATCAAGTAACTCTAGAGAATCAAGGAATCAAGTTCACGAAAGTTTCATGATTGAACTACGTACTTGCGCCAACGCGGTGTGCTTTGGATGAAAAGACAAAACGTACATCATATTTCTTAAGCGCGCCGCAATTTCCTGTAGGTCACCTGTTTTTCCTTCATCACAGTAGATAGGTATGGGTTCTTCGTTACCATACTCGTAGTAAACATAAATTTGTGGGTATCCATGCTGTTGGGGAACCACCGAAAAGCCCAAGTTGAGCTGATTCGCCGTTTTTTCAGCCGCGACCCGCACAGACTGAAGTCTCTGTTTGGGAGCGGATATATTTGAAGCACAGAGCACAAGTTTGCCCGTGTAGTTTCTGAGCATAATTTCTCCACCGAACAACGTGTTTGCCACCGAACGCTTTTAAGGCGTGTGTGTGAACGACCTAAATGCACAGGTGAGGGAGTGCAGTTAAAGTGAAAACCCGTGTACACGTCTTTATCAGTGGTAGAGTCCAAGGTGTCTTTTTTAGACAAGCCACCAAACGTGAAGCAGATAGTTTAGGCTTGAAGGGGTGGGTGCGCAACTTACCCGATGGCAAAGTGGAAGCTGTTTTTGAGGGAGAAGAAGACGCAGTCAAAATGCTCTTGGAGTTTGTTAATCAAGGTCCGCCTAGAGCTAAAGTTTCAAAAGTGAATGTAACGTGGGAAGAACCCACAGGCGAATTTAGAGCTTTCAGAATAGCCTACTAAGTATCATTGGAAAGGATAAATTAAACATAGCTTAAACTAAGGCCAGCACAGAACAAAGATTGGTTTAGTGGCCAGTCCCGAAAAATAGCAAAGCCAACTTGCTTGTGACACAGATACTCCCGGCGCAGAAAACAGAAATTATCAAACAAAAAAATTCTGCCTCTATAAACGGGACGCTGCTCCCTCCTTGGACTGCCGCCTCTGCAAAACATTTAGCAATCACCAATGCGCACTTAACGACGACGTGAAAAGGGGTTAGCCGAAGTTGGATGACGTAGATGCTATTGTGTTTAGCTTGCCTGTGTATTTGTATTGTCCAATAGCGAAAATTAAACTCCTCTTTGACAGACTTCGACTCTATGTTGAATCAAAAAGTTGAAAGGCAAAAAGCTAAGTTATTTCATCTGACGAAAAACCAGAAGCATGTATCCACATGGTGGAAACGTAGTATTAGTGATGGCGCTGGTTGAAAAAGTTCTGGTTAAAACCTACGAAAAAACAAAGTGACAAAGCAAACTGAAGCACTGAATGTGCGTTTGAAATTGGAAACGCCTTGAAGTAGAACAGTGGTTAACTTTTTTTCTTGTAAACTCTGAAGTGGCTGTCTCTACCTGCACTTATATATTCACCGCCAATTCCACGCACTGTTGAGGCGATTTTTGCAAAATTCTCGGAACCTAAGAACTGTTTGGGCTTAATTATCACGTAATCATTTTTTTCTTCAAAGCTCAGTAAACTGTCTAATTCTGGGGAAAACACCATCCTGATGTTTTCAACCGCGGAGCTGGAACTTTTTGTGGTTTGAGCCGGTGGAGCCACAATTTTTGATGTAGACGATAGAGGTGTTGGAGTGGCGGTGGATGGTTTAGGTGAAGCCACACTTACTTGGGATTTGCTGGTAATTTGACCTGTTGTCATGAACTTCAATGATTCTGAAACGGTTTTGAGGTCTTCAGCGACATTCTTTAATACAGAAAGAATATCGTCAATTCGACCAATAAGTTGTTCTATCTTCTCTTTGTCAGCACTCATAACATCTTCCCCATTGACATGGCTCTAAAATACTTAAAGAGCACATTATTATTTGAAACTTGTCATCCAAAAACACGTTAAGAGGTTGTCCCGCTTGATTGAGATTGACGGAAGCAAAAAAAGTGGAAGCGGCACCATATTACGCATCGCCATCGCTTTAGCCGCCATCAAAGGTGAAGCGCTCTACATTCATAACATAAGACAAAACCGACCACAAGCGGGCTTAAAACCACAACATTTGGAAGCAGTGCTAACCGCTGCAAAACTCTGTAGAGCCGAAATACAAGGAGCAACTTTGAGTAGCCGCGAATTGTACTTTAAACCTAAGACTATATTTGGCGGAAAAGTAGAAGCGGAAATTGGAACCGCAGGAAGCATACCCATGCTGTTCCTGACGATCTTGCCCATTTGTCTGTTTGCTAAAGAACCCGTACATTTACACGTAACAAAGGGGGGAACTGATACTTCTCATGCTCCAACCATAAACTATCTACGTTATGTTTTCTTGCCATCTCTTAGACGGATAGGTGTGGAAGCAGAAATAGAGGTAAAAAAATATGGTTATTACCCAAAAGGCATGGGTGAAGCCACACTCAATGTAAAACCAAAAAGGAAACTGCAACCGTTCCATTTAGAAACGTTTGGCAGACTACAAAGTATAGATGGGATTTCTGTGTGCACATTCCTCGGAGACAAAAAAGTTGCTGAGCGGCAAGCTAAAGCAGCCAAAGATCATCTTGCAACTAAAGAAGTAAATGTGGATATACGGGTAGTAAACGACAGATCCAATCCCCAACAGAAAGGGAGCAGTATTACACTCTGGGCACAAACAGACAGAGGGGTTATCATTGGCTCTGATGCAATAGGAGAACTTGGCAAATCCAGCGAAAGCATAGGAACTGCTGTTGCCAAAAAACTCAACACAGAAATTTTAACCGCCCCCACAGTTGATGCTCATTTGGCAGATATGCTGATTCCATATGTAGCATTAACAAAGGGGACTTCTGTTTTCCTAACTCGCACTGTGTCGGAGCATTTAGAAACAAATATTTGGCTGGCAGAAACAATTCTCAATTCAAAATTTAACATTAAAAAAACTGATGCACTTTACAGGGTTGAAAAAGTTGGCTAACATAATACGCCGAGAAGCCTCATGTCTAAAAGTTTCGAGTAAAAACGGAGAAAGAGCGCTAAGATTAGCCAACAAGCTTGCCTTAACAGATAGGAAGCTTATAATCGAAAAGAACCACGCAGACTCACTTTGCATACCGCTCAACAGGGAACCAAAAGAAAACGAACTATTCCTCTTAAAATCCGAGATCCCCGAACTTCAGATGACAACGCGAACTTTCTCAGAGAAAAACAAGCAGCCTCAAACCCTCGCTGAAATTCTCAAAAATGAACTACCTCCACATTTGCTTGAGGTTTTGCCCCGTGCACTGGACATAGTAGGCGACATAGCGATAATTGAAATTCCGCTAAAACTGGAAACACACAAATATACAATCGGCAGTGCCATCCTCAAAACTTACAAGAATATTAAGACAGTACTTGCAAAAGCGGGGCCAGTCAACGGCACCTACCGTCTACGCAAGTTTGAATTTATCTCGGGGGAGCAAAAAACTGGAACTTTGTACAAAGAATACGGATGCAGTTACTTTATTGATGTAGCAAAAGCGTATTTTAGTCCAAGGCTTTCCCACGAGCACCACCGTGTAGCATCGTTAGTGCAAAACGGCGAGATCGTGGTGGATCTGTTTGCAGGCGTGGGACCATTTGCAGTTCTCATAGCAAAAAAGCATTCACATGCGAAAGTTTACAGCGTGGATATAAACTCTGACGCTATAGCACTACTCGAAAGGAACGCTCGATTAAACCGTGTAGAAAATAGAGTTTATCCCCTAGTTGGTGATGCACATCAAGTTGTCAACGACAAACTTGTGGGTATAGCAGATAGAGTAATTATGAATTTACCTGAAACCGCCACCGAATTTATTGACGCTGCTTGCAAAGCCTTAAGGCTAACAGGCGGGATAGTCCATTTTTATGGTTTTACTCACATTCATGAAGATATCGGCGACTTGAAAAATCAATTTTCTGATGCCGTTGAAAAGGCAGGTAGAAAAGTGGAGTTGTTCTCTTACGCCAAATCTGTCCGTGAAACTGCCCCCCACGAGTGCCAAGTGGTGTTAGATGCAAAAATCCGTTAGACCTCTACGGTTAGTGTGATTGTGGCTTTCTGAGTTGGATTTTGCAGTTTTTTGACCATTTGTCGGGAAAGGTCTTGAGCAGCTTTATCTGCATGAATTGCCAGTGTCCGGTCTGATGTGTAGGCACTTTTCCGAATAACCATCTCTGTAGGATGCGTAAGGCTCAGATTGGGGCTACTCTCGGCGATTATTTGCTCTTTTAAGTCGTCAACTTCAATTGTTACGATCAATTTAGCATTCTGGTGTTTCAGTTTTTCTTTGAACTGTGCACTTAAATCTGCAGGGGCTTTATCTGCCTTTACTACGAGTATACAGTCACCGTTTTTTGACAGGTGTACGTCTTTTGTGAATTCCACGGTTGTTTTGTGAGTTGCTGAAACATTCTTGTGACCATAGCCCACAATGATTTCGGTTAACTTTGTAGTCTTAAACAAACTACTCTGAAACCTCTATTGAGTCCACTTTACCGTCGCCATCCAAGTCAAAGCCTTGAATCACGGATGCAAAGCCGTTATCTTCACGATAATTTTCTAGAGTTTTCTTCCAAAAATTTGTCAGCGCTAAAACACATGCTTTGGTTCCCACTGCCTTGTTGCCTGCCAAAATAATAATACGTTTGGATTTGTCCCATGGATTCTCAATTTTGGCAATTAAACCTGCAACATCGGAGGTGTAAACACGTTTTGTTTTCTGTGAAACCAAGCCGCCCAGCAAGAAACCATGTTCAGTTGACCGCATACTAAATTGAATAGGAGAATATTCGTTGATTTCTTTGGTAAGCAGATTTGTACCTGGACCACCTACAAGGATAAGATTGTTTTTTTCTTCCTTTTCTGCTTTTACGTCCACGTCCAGCTTAATTGCGAAATCTTCAGGCATCTTTATAAACTGCCCTAAAAAAAACGTGAGGTGTGCTGCGTAATGACCGTCTCTTGCACTGGTTTTGAAAGGACCATGTGGAGCAGGGCTACCCACTACGATTTTAGCGTCAAAGATGCCATCAATTGTTATAAATTCTTTGAAGAATTTTTGAATTTGTGGGCTCACCGCCACCAATGAAGGTCGCTGCATAGGACGATAACCATTGGGAAATTCAATACCAAACGCTTGAGATACAACACGGTAATACTTGGCGATACCACCCTTTTTTTGTTCTTCTCGTTCTACTGCTATAGCACCTGAGCTCTCGAGTTTACGTATGTGATAGTAAACTTTTTGCTCATGAATTCCCAATTTTCGGGCTATTTCTATCGGATACATGGCTTCTTTTGAGAGTAGAGTGAGAATTTCCCAGCTTTGTCTACCCAGTATCATTTTGAGGGTTTGGGCGCTTTGCATCATGCTGATTTCCTTAATTTTCTGCGTGGTACCTTCTTCTTTGAGGAGCAGCTTCTTGTCCATCTTTTTTGCCCTATGCTACAAAGGCGATGACCATTATTAAAAATTTTGTTATAGTTGCTCCTGGGCAACCGCTAAAAAAATATTTTTATCCATCTAATTTAACCTGTAGTTGTTCTAAAAATGTTCCATAAACAAAACAGGAACCATTAAAAAACTTATTTTAACCTTCAACAATACTTCTAACAATGCTTATTAGTGTAATAAAAAAGAAAAACATCACAAAACGTGCAAATAGGAGAAAAAGCAAATGTGCGGCATTTTTGGCTGTATACTCAAAAATGGCAATGTAGCACCCGTGATTCATTCTTCTTTAAAGTGCCTAGAATACCGCGGTTATGACTCTGTAGGCATAGCCACTTTACATAATGGGACAATTTCCATAAAAAAAGACCAAGGGAAAATTGATGATGTTCACCGCATCCACAATTTAGATGAAATGGATGGCAATGTTGGAATTGGACATACACGTTGGGCCACCCATGGCGCACCACTAAAGGTTAATGCTCACCCCCATGTTGATTGCAGTGGACAGATTGCAGTAGTTCACAACGGCATAATAGAAAACTATTCAGAGTTGAAAGAAGAGCTGGAGAATCTGGGACATACATTTACTTCTCGCACAGACACCGAAGTGATCCCCCACTTAATTGAAGAGATTCTCAAAAAGGATCCGCCGACATCTTTAACTGACGCCGTGTTAGCTACGCTAAAGCGCCTTTGCGGGTCGTATGCCATAGCAGTTATTTCAGCCAAAGAGCCCGATAAAATTGTTTGCGCCCGCAACGAAAGTCCACTGGTTTTGGGATTAGCTGACAACGCAACTTATTGCGCATCAGACTTGACGGCTTTTTTGTCCATGACCAACAAGGCAATAATAATCAACGACGGAGAGCTAGCGGTTCTTTCCCAAGAACAATACGAAATTAAACGTATATTAGACGGTATAAAAGTTGCACGAGAACCGAAAATTATCGATTGGACACCCGAGATGGCAGTTAAGCAAGGATATCCACATTTTATGCTTAAGGAAATTCATGAACAGCCTGGGACGCTGCGAAACACATTACGATTACAAGAGCATTATTTGGATTTGATGTCAACATTTCTGGATCGCGCTAACGAGGTTTTTCTCGTAGCGTGTGGAACGTCTTATCATGCATGTTTAGCGGCGTCATATATGTTTTCCAAGTTAGCGTTTCTGCCAACTTACCCGGTTTACGCTTCAGAGTTTGTGGAACAACACGGCAAATCAGTGAACATAGACAGTACAATACTTGCAGTAAGTCAGTCTGGTGAAACCGCGGATACATTAGCAGCGGTTACTGCTTCCCAGCAACGAGCAGCCACCATTCTAGGTTTAACAAATGTCATCGGTTCAACGTTGAGTCGAGTTTCAAGAGTTTACATTGGGCAACAGTCTGGTCCTGAAATCGGAGTGGCAGCAACTAAAACTTTTACCTCACAATTGTCAATTTTAGCGCAGTTAGCTTTTCGCCTCTCCAAAAAACGGGGAAAGATATCTCAAGACGAGATGGATGGTTTAGCTGAGAAGATGGGGCAGTTACCGCAAATTGTGGAGGCAGTTATTTTAACGCAGGAAGAAAAAGTTAAAGCTTTAGCACATAAATACAGGGACGCTAAAATTTTCTTTTTCTTAGGTCGCGGTGTTAACACAGCAACTGCATATGAGGGGCGCTTGAAGCTTATGGAGATTGCATATGTGCCGGCAATTGCGTTTCCTGCGGGCGAAAGTAAACATGGACCAATCAGTTTAATTGAGCCAGGTTTCCCTGTAGTTTTCATTTGCCCAAAGGACGGGGTTACACATAAAACGTTGATTGGAAACATTATGGAGATGAAAGCGCGAGGTGCATCGATAATTTCTATAATTGAGGAGAACGACGAAGAAGTCAAAAGGCTGTCTGACGACTACATAGAAGTCCCCAAAGGTATACCTGAAGTTTTGTCTCCAATTCCGTTTGTGGTTCCACTACAGTTATTTGCGTATTACATGGCATTAGAGAAAGGCCTAAATCCAGACATGCCACGGAATTTGGCTAAATCTGTAACTGTGAAGTAGAGTCCCCTCCATTAAATCGTCGGAATTCACATAAATTAAAAAGGCCAAGTCTTATTTGGTAGTTGGTAGGCGGGATCATGGAGAAAGGAAACTGGAACAAACTGATTGACAGCCTAATTAGTCAAGGTATCTTGCGTTCACCCGAGGTGATCCGAGCAATACGCGCAGTTCCGCGGACAAAGTTCTTACCTGCTGATATACAAACTTATGATTCAGTTGATACACCTCTACCCATTGGATCGGGACAGACAATTTCCGCGCCACACATGGTTTCAATTATGAATGAGGCACTTGAATTGAAGGTTGGTCATAAAGTTCTTGAGGTAGGTGGAGGTTCAGGGTGGCACGCGGCAACTATAGCAGAAATTGTTGCGCCGCGCGGCACACCGCGAAGTGAGTGGGGACATGTCTTTACAATTGAAATTGTGGCAACTTTAGCTGAGAATGCTAGACGAAACATAATGAATTCAGGATATGGTGACCGAGTTACGATTATTGTAGCTGATGGTTCAAAGGGCTACGCTGAAAAAGCTCCGTTTGATCGTATTGTAGTTGCAGCCGCGGCGCCACGAGTGCCAAAGCCCCTTGTTGAACAGCTCAAGTTAGGTGGGATCTTGGTTATACCTGTTGGAAACCAAACTTTGTTCCAGTCACTTATTAAGGTTACAAAGCAGACATATAGGAAAATTAGAGAGACGAATCTTGGAAGCGTAGCGTTTGTGCCGTTGATGGGGGAGTTTGGGCACAAATTCTAAGGTTTTATCCAAACCATTTTTCAAGAGTAGTTTTACCTTTCTGTTTGGTTTGACTTTGCTGTATGCGGTCGAGAGTATGTTTAACTCGGTCTTCTGAGAAGTCCTTTTGCGAGCATAGGAAGTCTATTATGCCTTGAGAATCTGGTTCTTTCCAGTTTAGCGTGTAGTTGTCGGTGACTTGTGGATGAAGGAAAATTTCTCTGATTTTCTGCGGTTCCACCGTGAAAACGGCGTCTTTGATGTGAGGTATGACCGCCTCTATGGTTTTATGTTCTTTTATGAGCTTCAGCGCGGTTTTTGGCCCCAAGCCTTTTATGCCGTCGGGATTAAAGTCCGTTCCTATGAGTATACCTATGTCTATAAGTTGCTCTTGCGTGATCTGGTGCTCTTTAAGTACCTTGCTGAGTTCCGTAACTTCAGGCACAATGTCTATGTAAATATTTTTGCCTGGAAGTTTACGTCTGCCTGAAATGGTTACATTCCGCAAAAGTCTAGGCGCACCAAAAAGTAAACTGTCATAATCCTGACTAGCGGTGTAATCGGCTTCACCTCTTCTGGTTATGTAAGCAGCTTGGGCTTCACCTTCGCTTGGGGCTTGTATCCACGGTAACCCCATAAGGGTGAGAAGTCGTTTGCTGTCCTCTTCCATGTAGTCTTTAATGCTACTTGTTGCCTGCGCATACATATGGGCTTCAGCAGTTTTGCCTTCCGCCAGAGCTTTTTCGTATTTAATTGAAGCTTCCACTTT
Source organism: uncultured Candidatus Bathyarchaeia archaeon (assembly GCA_964582085.1). Taxonomy (GTDB): domain Archaea; phylum Thermoproteota; class Bathyarchaeia; order Bathyarchaeales; family Bathycorpusculaceae; genus JADGNF01. The sequence continues at coordinate 128,251 of CAZOPV010000009.1, forward strand.
GACTTGTCTACGGCGCTCAATTTCAGCAGTTTTCAGGTCAGGCGGTGTACCGTCAAAAACATATACTGGTTTAATACCTATTTCCAACAAGTTAGTCGTGCGGTAAAATAAACCACTGAGATGACTCGTAATTCTGCCTGTATGATCTTTAAGCGGTGTACCGTCAGGTTGACGGATAATCGACAGGAATTGATAAATAGCGTTGTAAGCATCTATGGCGATAACTTTACCGCTTAAGTCTTCTAACCTCATAGCAGTTTTGGATATGATACCTCGAAAGTTTACGCCCAAAATGTTTCCCTTTAAAATAAGGAAAAACAACTAACTAAATAAACTTACGACACAAGATCACATGTTATAGCTCCGCCTCAAAGTTTAATGTTGTCCGCCTAAACTTTTCGTCAATCTAAGAATTAAATAGGATTCCATCAGCACAAACGCCGCGACTCAAAGACAAAACAACACCTTCAAAAACAATGAGTAAACACAACGGAAAAATACACAAAATCTGGAGAGATCGTTCATTTATAATGTCTGCCTTAAAAGTTTGAAAAGTTTTTATAGTAAAATAATCGGAATTTTAGATTGGTTATAGCAGAATTCTTAAAATATTTGTTTTAAGGCTATAAAAGGAGGTCTAATCAGAGGTCGATCCTCAATGAATAAAATGCTCGCTATAAGCGCACTATGCCTGATTTGCCTCATTAGCTTCATTCAAAGTGCACAAGCTCTAGAACCCTCAGCAAATCCCGCACATGTTAAAGTTGGAGTTTGGCTGGTAAACGTAGAAAAAGTTGACTTAAGCGCAAATAGCTACAGGTTAGACTTTTACTTATGGTTTAAATTCAATCCCAGTGAAATTAGCTTAAACGACATTAAGTCATTTGAGTTCATTAATGGAGCACCTACTAAGTATGAGGTTAAAGCAGATGGTGATGCAGGCTATTTGGAGTATCGTGTTCGAGGCGATTTCATAACATCTTTTGACTTCTCGGACTACCAGTTCGAGAAGCATGAAGTTGTAGTCAAAATTGAACCTACAAAACTAGACGTGAGCAACATTATTTTTGAAACTGATTCCACCTCAGATATAGACCCTGAAGCAACTATTGCTGGCTGGAATCTGAAGGGTTTCAAAACCGAAGTTTCTCAACACTCTTATGGCGACGAGATTTTTTCACGTTTTATTTTCAGCGTTAATTTAGAAAGACCACTTCTTTCATCATTCATAAAGAGCGTTTTACCCATAGCGGTTATAACAACAATTTCCTTATTAGCATTCTTTATTTCTCCACAAAATTTTGCTCAACGAATAACACTAGGCGTGACCACACTAATGTCAGCTACTACCTTTCATTTGTCATTGATTAGCGGGATTCCACCAACAGGCTATTTGACTTTTGCGGACCGTATGATGATTTCTATTTACGTAATTTTCCTCTACAATCTAGGTACTTCGGTTTATATAATGAGGTTAGTTGATGGCAAAAAAATCGATAAGGCGCTCACCATAAATAAAAGAGCACTACGAACATTACCTTTTCTTATATTGATGCTCATGGTTACGCTAGCAATCTTATGAGTTGACGATATTAGAAAATACAATACTTACAAAAGAAATGGCATTTTGCTGTTTCAATGAGGTACTCTTTTTTGTAAAGATATTCAACAAAGTATTATCTTTGAAGAATAGCAATACGAAATTTGCTTGCTAATACACATAAAGTGCTTTACTTCAAAAATGCTAGTTTTAACTCTAAATAGCAAATTTGCTCCCTCAAACTAACAAACACCAGAAGTGACGTCGACAGGCATAAAAGCAAAACGATTAAAAGGTACAACAAAATACCAGAATAACAAAGGCGACGGGTCTTGACTGAACAACTACATCCATATGTAGTATTTCTTCCAGAAGATGAAAAAAATAAAGTGCTTAGTGCCATCTTTGGCTCTAAAGCAGCTGTCGACATACTCAACTTCGCGCTCAAACAAGGTATAGAAAAAAACATCTACCAAAAAGATCTCGTCCAAAAACTCAATTATTCAAACAAAACCATAATAGAAAACCTCAAAACGCTCACTAAACTCGGTGTAATTGACGAAGCAATGGAAAAGAACAGTAAAGAAGGTAGAATCGTATGGGTCAAAGCCTACCAACTAACCAACCTAGGAAAATGGTTTGCCTTACTTATGGCAGACGAAGAAGAGATTCCAGAAAAAGAAAAAGCTGAAATTATGCAAAATCTCTTCCGCATTTATGTAAAAATGGTAAAAGGACTTGCTGAGCGACTAAATGTAGAAAAGAAAACACTTGAAACGATCTTCAAGGAAGAAATGAAAACTTGAAACAAAAAATCATAGCCATTGTGGGCGGCAAAAAAGTCGGCAAAACAACCACCACTGAAAACCTCATCTATGAACTCACAAGTAGAGGTTACAAAGTTGCAGCTATAAAACACATCAGCGAACCAGAGTTCACTATAGACACAAAAGGGAAAGATACCTACAGATTCGCCCAACATGGCGCTCGAACCATAATAGCCGTGTCACCCAACGAAATTGTCACCATAGAGAAGGGTAACACCCAAAATACGCCGCTATCAGCACTCTTTAAAAAATGCAAAAATAGCGATATCATACTAATTGAGGGCTTTAAAAAAAATGTTGCGAAAAAAACAACTATACCAAAAATCGTTGTCGTCAGATCCCAAGAAGAAGCCGTAATTGCCCTACAAACGTACAAACCCATCTTAGCATTCAGTGGATCCTATAATACTGAAAAAATAAGCTCCGCCGTACCTTATGTAGACTCTACAAGAAACGCAAAAAAACTCGCCGATATCGCACAAAACACTCTAACAAAAAACTAACAAAAATTGGTTGCTTGTGGGGTTTGGAGAAAATTTGAGGGGAGAAGGGAGAGCGTGCAAAAAAGTATGAGGTTCTCCAAACCTTTCCACCTACCAACTGTTGTCCACTTTTCCCTCCGATTCTTACAAGGCTTTGAAAGCCTCAAACCAACGATTATAAAGCGCCAGCATATCCAAAGAGACACTGGGTTTACGCTCCTCAAATATTTGTCGGAAATCTGCCATGGTTAAAGCTCGTGGTTTAGCAGCTTTGTCATTAGCTTTCCCAGATTCAAAGAACTCACCAATTAAACTGAGTTGCGCGGATTGGCAAACGTCTCGGATGTCACTTCCTGAGAAACCCTCACTTAAACGAGCCAACTCATGCAAGTCCACATTTTCAGCAACAGACAAATTACCTGTATAATGCTTCAGCATCATTAGGCGTGTGTTAAAATCGGGAAGTGGAACCAAAATTCTCTTCTGGAAACGCCGTATGAAAGCCCAATCTAAATCCCATGGCTTATTTGTAGCACCTATTACATAAACATGCAAAGCTTTACCTTTGTCCATTATGCCGTCCATTTCCTTCAGGAACTGGTTTTTAACACGAATTTCTCCGCCCACCTCGTTGGAATGTGTCCCCATCAAGGAATCTAACTCGTCTACGAACACAATTGCGGGTTTGCCTTCGTTAGATGATTTGCGAGCAGAAGTAAACAGTTTAGCCACGTTCTGTTCAGCCTCACCCAACCACTTAGACATAATCGACGCAGCATCAATGCTGTAAAAGTTAGCATCAATTTCTGTAGCAACTGCGGCTGCCAACAACGTTTTTCCGCATCCAGGTGGACCAAAAAGCAGAATCCCCCGTGGCCAACCAAGCGGGAACAGATCAGGTCTTTGAACGGGGTAAACAATTGCCTCTTTTACTGCTTTCTTTGCAGTATCTAAACCGACAACTTCCTCCCACTTTACCATGGGTTTCTCGGTAACAACAAGTTCCTCTCCGTTACCCTTGCTTTCAGTTGTTGCCTTCTCAACCCCGCTTTCTTCAGCCTCGCGCTCCATCTCCATCCGCACATCTGCAGGAGAAACTGAGCCCTGTAAAGCTTTAATTCGCTCTTGGTAAGCGATTGCCCGTTGCACATAAACTTTATTCAAACCGTACTCTGGGTAAAGCTGAACAAGCTGAAGCAAACTCTCAATGGCTTTCTGATATAGAGTGATTGCTCTGCCTTTGTTACCCTGCTTGTCCATTTTCACAGCGTCTAATGCATAAGCTGTGGCGGCCTTTTCTAATTCTTGTGAAGCGCTCACTTTTTGTTCCTCCTCATCTTTATTCAGGCGGTTTTAACTCAATTTTTATTCTTCCCTTGTTGCCTAAACTTTCGAGGGCTTTCTCAATTTCTTTGTTTGACGTTTTTAACTCGGTTGAACAACGTGTAAGGTCTATTTCACCGTTACTCTTGCGTAAATACTCAAGAAGCATATCTTCAATTGAAGGCGCTGGCTTTTCCACCGTCAAAGAAATCTCCTTAATTTCCTGCTTCTTGTATGAGAAAAAGGTTTGCGTTGTTTCCCGCTCAGGAGATTCCTGTGTTCTCCGTCCACTCACCTGAGAGTTGGAAGCAGATAAAGCAACCAGTTCACGAATTGGAGCCCTATTTTTCAATTCTGGTTCAGGAACTGACAGCGGCGGTTCAGGGAGAGTTTCAGAAATTTTCTGCTCAAGGAATGTAGAAACTTCTTTGAGGATCTCTTCTCCCGCCTCGCTTTTCTGACCTAAAGGAATTAAAGATTCAGTGTCCGCCTGAATTTTCGTGGCGTATAAAGTGTCACTTATCGTAGCGTTAACGTTATTCAGTTCTGCGGATACATCAGGCAAAACTTGGAAGAGTTCTTGTGATACACCCTGTAGTAGCTTCAACGCAGGTTTAAGGTCCACTACTATCTCGCTGAGTTCCTTTAATGTTTCAAGTCTCAAAATTACGCGTTCAATGGCTAATTGTACATTATAGAGAAACTTTAATAGCTTTCTAACTTCAGCAATTTCATTAGCGCAAACTGCCGCGCGTTCTTTATTATTTCTCTTCAATGCGCTCATGCAAGTCTCAAAAAGTACTTTGTCGCGTTCTTTAAGTCGGTAACTTGCCTGTTCCAGCTTGTTCTGTTGGACTTTGAGGGTATAAATGGATTTAGCAGCGATTTCTTTTAAAGGCGGAGGGGGTGAGTGGGGTAAAACTTTGATGTTTGCTCCCTCCCTGCCCTAGCTGCTTCATCCCTATGGTTATATTCCAGCCTTTCCGACTTCTTTGACGTAAACAACGACTGGGGGTTCTGGGAGATCTGCCGTTTCAACCACTGGCACTTCAACAGATTTGGTTTTGGGTTCTGGAACTTCTGGAGCATCACCTAGCAGAATATTGGAGAGTTTGTTTCTTGTTGTTTCTAGATCGTTTTTCTCCGTATTGGTGCGTTTAATGTTCTCTTGGAGAGCTGTGTATGCAACCTTGTATTGTTCGTCCGCAATCTTGCCGATTTCATGTTCAAGTTCTAAGTGTAGAACGGCATAGCTAAGCGCCTTCAACTCTTCTTCGCATTGAATTAGACCTTGTGCTATATCATCTAGAAGAATCTGTGCATCTTTACGCAATTGGTTAAGGACAGTACTAAAGTTTGTGTGAAGTTCCTGATAGAGATCAGGGCTGATTTTTCTTTTGTCAGCTAAATCTTTTAGGGCTTGGTCTTTGCGCCAGATGAAGGGAATTTGGTCGTAGAATATTGCCGCTTTGGATTTAATTCTGGAGAGTAATGTGATTTCAGCACCATTGAATAATAGAGCGTCTATAGGGTGCTTGATGAATCTACCATCGCTAAGTTCGAGAAATACTGCGTCAAATTTTCCACTTGGAGTGGTAGCAAACGAAATTATTCTTCCAACAGATCGACCATATTCGTCTTTTACATGTTTACCAATGGAAAGAAAAAGATTGGATGTAATTTGAGACATTTTTTACACTCCTTTAGAATCCTTGTGTTGACTGCTCTGCTTGTGTAGTTGTGGGCACACCTTGTGGCAAATCAGGGAACTTCTCTTTGATTCGTTGCTCAGCGACTGTTGCAGCTTCAGTCAGGATTTTGCTTGCATCTTCGTTGACTGTGTCAAAGTTAAGGGTCATTCCTGAACCTTGACCTGCCTCAATCATTATTCCGCTCAGCATGTTGCCGATTTCACCTAGCTCGTTCTCCGCCTCCGGGAACACACTCACTAAACCTGATCTGACAGAGCGTAGAACGCCAACAGCTGGACCTAGTGTGGATACAACGTCACCGAGTTCGGATACCGTGCGTAAACGTAAGACTATCTGTTCGAGGGCAAGTCGAGCGTTTATAATGAGTTTCTCCATTTTGCGAACTTCGGCGAGTTCGTTGGCAAAGACATTAGCTCTCGCGGTATCGTGTTTGGTGTAGGCATCAACTATTCTTGCGAAGATCGCTTTGTCACGTTGAGTGAATCTTTCTGTGGCTTGATCAAGTTTTTGTACCTGAAGTTCTATACGTCTTACAGCGAAGTCGAGTCGTGGTTTGAGTGGCCCTGGTGGTTTTACTGCATCTTTTAGTCGGTTAGTGAACGGCTGTTCTTCTCTTTTACTTTCCCATTTTTTAGCGAACCTTTCGGACAAATTTATTCCTCCTACAACAGAGGATGCAGAAATTCGTCTTATACGTTGTTAATATGATCGAAATATGGATGTATATATGTGGGGATATACGGAACCAAAAAATGGGGTTTGGGCTTTAATTGTAAACTTAAAAGACATGGTGGTTGCTTTTCTGATTATAGACATAAAAATGTAAGTTAGACTAAAAAGAAGCATAGTCTAATTGCTAGACAAAGGTGAAAAATGAATGAATGACAGGTTTAAAGTATTTGCCATCGTTGCGCTCTTGGGATTCATGGCAGGCATAATTGCACAACTGACTGCAGACTACGCAATACCATGGCTTATGGAGGTAATTCCTGCACTAATTCAAGTGAAATTTATCGTCTCAGGATTCGCAGGAGCATGTTTGACGCTACTCTTAGTTGGCATCTGGGCATACGTAACTGGACCCCGAGACAGATAAAAAAGAGAGCAACTCCCTCTTTCTTTGCCCAAAGTAGAATACTTGCTCTACCCCAGTTCAGAATATGCGTTCAGTAGTTTGTTGAAGGGGTTGTTTTGGACTCAGTAGCGGAAAAAGAGGTCATCCGCCTTCGCGTCTTCGTACCTCGATATCCTCATCGTCCACTATAGTAAAGTAGTGAACTAGTATTTACGTTTACGGAAAATGATTGAGTAGCTAAGCATTAAAAAAGGATCTCAAATTGCAAAATTCTTTTAAGAGAAAAAAGCGGAAATGCGCATAAATACTAAAGCTTACTTAGTTCGCTTAGTTTATTAGCTCTTCAAATTGTTTTTCTTTAGATAATTCGTTCTCTTGCTATTCATTTTGTAACAGCATAGTTTAGAATTCACCTACATCAGTTTTTTCTTCTTTAGTGATAGCCAACAGTATAGCCTTGATTGGCCTTTTGGTTAACGAAGTCATCTGCTCGTAAAGGTTTATGGCATCCAACTCAGCTATTATGGTGGCAAGTAAAATTTCTTTGTCCAAAGTTTCTTGCGCAGTTTTTCAAGATTTATCGAAATTTTTGAAAGCAAAATCTTCATCACTATTCCCTTTCTAAAGGGTAATACAAGATACTTCACTTTCGTAAAACTTTATAATTACGCCGTTGTCTCTTTCGAGATAAAAAGGGGTTTACGATTTTGAAGTTCGGCTCATACATATTCGAACCACAGAAAGCAGAAGGCTTTGATTTTCACGTGTTACGTATAAAAACAGAAACGGGAAAAAGAATCTCGCCTCAATCAGATATGTATAGTAACGTGGCAATTTTTGCAGACAACGTGGCTACCCACGAAAACAAAGAGTGGGTAAGTCAATCACCTGGTGGACCTGCACGCATAGGAAATAATAACTTTAACATTTATTGGGACACCGTATGCGCAACACAACCTGAACACAGAACTGAACAGCTGAACTACGTTGAAGGTGTAGACAAAAATTCGGCCGGTGTCTGGCTCAACAGTTTCTACTTCGCTGAACTTGGATACTGCATTTGCCCCCGATGTAAGGAACTTTGGAATAAAAGTGGTTTAAGTTGGTTGGACTGGCGGAAAAAAGAAGTTATAGACTACGTCGCTCAAATTCGGGAACGTGTAAAAAACGAATTGGTACTTTGCATCCAACCTGATCCCGTAAATTCTATTGAACGATATGGCGTTGATTTTGATGAACTCGCAAAGTACGCTGACGCCTTTAATGTCGTGATGTTCAGCAAAAGCTACGCCACGCCATGGTACTGGGAAACATTGAGTCGTGGCTTTAAAAAAATCCTGAAAAAACCCATGTACATCAGCTTGTATGTTTTCGGTCCAGGCGACTCACTTACAGATGTCCCCGATCCCGCGGAAATTCTGACGGTTAGTGTTCGCTGCGCCAGAGTAGGTATAGATGGCATACTCTACTTAACAGGTGATTCTGAACAAATAAGAAATTACCAGAAGGCAGTAATTAACCAAGTTCAACTGCGGGAACGATTAAGGAGTTATGGTGGGCAACCTGTCCAAGAAGTGCTGGATTTAATTACAAAATGGGAGAAAAATCTACAGTAGACAGTTGCTTTGAATCAAAAGCATTTTTTGCTTTATGAACCAATCAGAATAAATTCTTCAGATCCAAAGCCATTGGGGTTCGAAATGGAAAAATTTGCTCTACAAAATATTCCATCTGCCTCTTTTGATTGTACGATGCGCGAGTTATTCTTGGATCTGATCGACATCACGATGACGGAAGGCAACAAAGGGCGCCTAAAATCGATGCCGACAAATTATGGGTACGTTTTCTTCTGGTATGGTTGGCTAAACAAGAAAGCTCTTCAAAAACATTATCAATCATATGTAACCAAGGAAAAAAATTAGAGATATAAGAAAAAATAGAAAACAGAACTCTTCGTTGAAACTCCAAGATCAAATCAAAGATTTTCTATTTTCAATAGTACGTGACCACCCAGACACCATTGGAGAAGGTCATGCAGAGGTACATTTGGCAGTTCTTGCGCCAAGACTAAAGCAACTCGACATCAGACGCTGCAATTGCGCTGAAAGATTATGCTCAAAAACTTGAAAGGATCGAAAAATTCAGGCGGAAAATACCTTAAAAAGAAATCAGGCAGAATAGTGGAAGAAATAGAAACCAGTTTTGGAGTCATCGACTATATCACTGTTGAAGAAGCAAAAAAAATTTGCAGATGAATACTTTTGGGATGATGAATGTGGTTATCTTGAACTTTCCCATAGAAAATTGGGATGCGAAATACAAGTAAGAGTACACTTTGATGGAGGCGAAAAACTAAGCGAGGTCGTTGAAATAATAGATAAAGTAATTAACCCTATAAAACCTGAGATAGAGCAAATGTTCAGGTTTGGAAAGTCTTTTTGTCCATTCTAAATAGATTGAGGGTTGACCACCATTTACAGAGAAAAGATGTGCAGTTATGAAATTTTTTATTCCAATTTTTGCAGACTTTTACTATGTCCTCCAAAAAAACAGATCTGACATACAACTAGAGAGAAAAAATATGTTAAAATAGATGTAAAGCAAATTTAGGCAAATTTAGCCTTTGTTTTTAGCCTTATTTTTTCAGTGCCTTCGCCAATTCAGCAGCTTTGTCAGTTTTTTCCCAAGGCAACTCGATGTCAGTTCTACCAAAGTGTCCGAAGACGGCAGTTTTTCTATATATGGGTCGGAGCAATTGAAGGTGGTCAATGATAGCTTTGGGGCGCATATCAAAATTCTTTTTTACCAACTCCAGAATTTCCTCATCGGAAATTTTTCCTGTTTCAAAGGTATTAACTAAAACGCTGATTGGATGAGCTACCCCTATAGCATAGCTAATTTGAACCTCACATTGATCAGCTAAACCTGCCGCAACAATGTTCTTAGCAATATAGCGCGCCATGTAGCAACCTGACCTGTCCACTTTTGATGGGTCTTTGCCAGAGAAACATCCACCACCATGGCTACCCATGCCGCCGTAAGTGTCTACGATGATTTTTCTGCCTGTTAGACCAGAGTCCGCCAAGGTTCCGCCAACTACGAATCTCCCTGTGCCGTTTATTATGAATTTGGTGTCTACGCTAAGCATTTCAGCGGGGATAACGTGTTTTATCACTTTTTCAATTATGTCTTTGTCTAAGGTTTTCTTGTCCACTTGGTCTGTGTGCTGTGCAGCTATGACAACAGCAGTTACGCGTTTTGGTTTGCCGTTAACATACTCTACTGTGACTTGAGATTTACAGTCAGGTCTCAGATACGGCACAATTTTTTGTTTACGGCAGTCAGATAGCCGCTTCACAAGTTTATGTGCCAATATAATCGGCATGGGCATGAGTTCTTTGGTTTCGTTTGTGGCATAACCGAAAACCATTCCTTGGTCACCTGCGCCTTGCTCGTGGTCTTTACTATCGTTAACACCCTGCGCGATATCTGGGGATTGCTCGGTTATTGAAACAAGAATACCACAGGTTTCCCAGTCTAAACCATCTTTTGCATTGTCAAAGCCAATTTCTCGGAGGGTTTGGCGAACAATATTTGGAATATTTACATAACAGGAAGTTGTAATTTGACCAGTCACAACCACTGTTCCCTGCATAACTAAAGTTTCGCAGTCAACTCTTGCTTTTGGGTCTTGTTGAAGAATAGCATCTAAGACGCTATCGGAGATCTGGTCAGCAACTTTGTCAGGGTGACCTTCACCCACTGATTCTGAAGTGAAAATATACTTGCCATTTTTTTTCATTTTTTGCATCCTTCAGGTTTCTTGTAATAAGAGTTACAACTTGGGATTTTTCTTAAAAGGCTTTCTACAAAACCAACACAGACCGCTAAAACACAAAGTGCAGTAGAGTAAAAAACTTTTTTACTAAGGCATTTAATTTATGTCTTCACAATAAATGGTTAGGAATCAGCAAAGAACGCTTGTCTACAGGTTTGTTCTACAGTATCACTGACCACAAGGCTATTTTGAAAGGAAGAGTTGTGGAGAAGTGGATAAAGTTTTTGAGGCTTGATTAAAAACAATGAGTAGGGGGAGTTTTTGTCGTGACAAACTGAGCGGCAGTTGAAAATGGCAAAAATCTCGGGATAAAAAGTTGTTGGATAGTATAAAGTCCGTGGGCAGGGTAAAGTACTTGAGAATTGAATTTTGAGTGAACAGTTTATTGGATTTAAAAGAGATATTAATTAATTATAATAGGATAGTCGTTTAATATTTAAATGAGGAGAGTGTAACTTTGACGCTAAAAATGTTCATTTCAGGTTTGGCTGGTACAAAGGCACCTGGACCTAACACCACTTTTACAGTGTTTCATATTTATTATGCATTAGAGTTAATGTCTGAAAGATCGATTGGGCGGAACAAGTTAGCTGAGAAGTTAAATGTGGGTGAGGGAGCGGTACGAACAATAATTAGACGACTTGTGGAGGCGGACTTAATTACAACTTCGAAGTCGGGTTGCATTTTAACTGGAAAGGGCATGCACATATGGCGGCAGCTTGAAGAGGCCTTCCCGCAGCGGATGGAGGTTCCACAAACTATTTTGACGAGTTCAAATTTTAATTTTGGGTTTTTAGTGAAAAATTGTGGACACAAAGTGAAATCCGGTATTGATCAGCGAGATGCGGCAATAATTGCGGGTGCACGACGTTGCTTGGTTATTGTCCGTCAAGGTGGACACCTACGGATTGACGGCGTAAGTGAGAATGTCGAAACCCAGTTCCCTGAGGCGACTAAAGCTATTTTGGGTGTACTAAAGCCTGAAGAAAACGATGTTATAGTAGTGGCTGGTGGTGATTCATTGTTGAAAGCTAAACGAGGGGCATTCGCTGCGGCTTGGACATTGTTGGAGGGGGGAAACGAAGCCGCCGCATTAGGTGGTATATTTTTCTCCATGCATGAGAAGACGTTCTAGGATCGTGTTTGTAGCTATAAGGCCTTCGTTGGTTTTCGATGAAACTGGAGTCAATGGAAATTGTATCCCGAGTTTAGCGATAGCTGTCAACATATTGCGACTGAACAGACGTTTGGTGTCTTCGAGTTTTTCTTCGATCGCAGTTTCTAGGGCAATTGGGCTTTTGGACCACTTAATAATTTGGTTAACGGTTTTTTTTGGGAGAAGATCTATTTTGCTGAGAAGATGAAATTGAGGGTGGAAGAAGCGATTGTAGACTGCGGCTGCAAGGAACATGTTACTAACGTAGTTAAGAGGATTGGCGCTAAAAACAGCATCGAAAAGGTAGATAAGGGCTTTTTGCTCTTTAGTAAGTTCGTTAACGATGTAGGGACCTGCTGCACGGAAGGCAAAAAGTTCCATTTGTCCCGGGGTATCGATGAGTGCGAGGTCGGCGTGGGTCTCCTCGATATCGCGTGCAAGGTTGTTGCACTCATCGGCAATTAGGTCTGCAGCCATAACAGCTGCACCGTTGGGACCTAAACCATATTTTTCCATTATGTCAGTTGAATCAACATAGTTGCGTACGTCTATGTCAGGTTGATATGGAAGTTTTAGTGCACCAGGGTCTAGGTTGACAGTAACTACATCTTGTTTGTTCATTTTGAGCCAGTCACTTAAGGCGGCGGTAAAACTAGATTTACCTGAACCTGCGGTTCCAATGATAAATACAAGTGGTATTGTAAAGTTCCTCCTTTTGTGTTGGTTGTATGGTTTGAGCGTATTAACTGTTTTTGTTGGCGCGTTAAAGTCTATTGATGTTTCATTTTTTTAGAAGCATAACGCCCCATCTTGTGGACAGCATCCTCTTTTTCGTAAGTAAAGCCAGAGGGATTTCTTCTATTTACTAGAAATGAAAAGTAGTGCTTAAAGCAATAAATCGCATCCGACTTGGATAATTAGATTTGCTTATAGTATAGCATTGTTGAACAGTTTTCCTCTTATTATTGTTCGTTCTACTAAAATATGGCTGATTTTGTTTGGGGCTGTGTTGAGTAATGGCTCTGAGAGTATAATTAAGTCGGCCTGTTTGTGCTCTTCTATTGAGCCTTTCTCGTTTTCTTCATTGGAAGCGTATGCCGCGTTTGTTGTGTACATGCGTAGTGCTTCATCAACAGTCAGTGTTTCTTCTGGAAAGAAGTTTCTTGCAACTGCTGACTGAATCGCCAGCAGGGGATTTAGCGGCTCCATGGGGCAGTCACTTCCACCGCAAACGTTGATACCCTTCTCAAAGAGTGTTCTGAGGGGGTAGAGCCACCTTGCGCGTTCCTGCCCCAACTGTTTTATAGCTGAGTATACCGTGAATTCGGATTCTCCAACTAGAGGCTGCATTGAGAGAACAACATTTTGATTTTTGGCACGTTCTACAAGATTTGGGTTGAAAAGAGCAGGTTGATCTATTCGATGTCGAATCTTCCCATCAACAGCTTCAAGAGCACTGAGGGCTGTGTCTATTGCTTTGTCGCCCATAGCATGAATGACCACTTGGAGACCTGCGTTAACTATTTTTTGAGCAGTTTTTTTTAGCTCTATGGGTTCGTAGAGTAATTTACCGTTCACAGAAGGACTATTCGCGCATGGTTCAAAAAGTGCTGCAGTTCCAGAAGATAAGTAACCATCTACCAAAACCTCCACGCCGCCAACCTTTACAAATTCGCTTTTTGGTAATTCAGTAATCTTATTGCTCAGCAAACTCTCCGGCACTATAAGGTAGACCCGTAGGGGCACCTGTTTGTTTTCCAGTAAAGTTTGCAAAACGTCGAGGTCAAGATCTGAAGTTGCTAACCAGTGGATGCTGGTTATGCCTGTCTTCACCATTTTTTGGAGGGCCAAAGCTGACGCCTCTACGAGCTCGTCAAATTCAGGTTCAGGCACCTTTTGGAAAACTAAATCTGTGGCAGTACCTCGCAAAATACCTGTGGGCTCAAGGCTTTTTGCATCCTTGTCAATTACGCCATCAATGGGGTTGGGAGTAGATTTGGTTATGCCCGCCAACTCCAGTGCCTTGCTGTTTACAACACAGACGGGTCCACATTTATAGTAGAGAATCACAGGGTTGTCAGGGGCAACCTCGTCTAAATCAAAACGATTCGGCAGACGACTCTCAGAAAAGCTAGAGTCATCCCAACCTCTACCTACAACCCATTTGTGTAGAGCAGTTTTGGAAAGGCGCTCTTTGAGGCGCCGTTGCAACTCTACAATGGAGTCCACACCATTAACGTCCAACCACATAAGCAAACGACCGAAATCCACCACGTGTACATGGGTATCAATGAATCCAGGCAACACGGTTTTACCGTTCAACTCGATAACCCTAGTGGCTTTGCCAATTAACGATTTGACTTCAAAGTTACTACCAACTTTGATGATGTGGTCACCTTTAATCGCCACTGCTTCCGCTTTAGGCTGGTGCTGATTCATAGTTAAAACTTGACCGCCCAAAAGAACTAAATCAGCCGCCATTCACGACACCTTAATACAAATCATTGTAAATTTTGGAGCATGTTACTTTAAAAAACATTTGCTAACAAAGTGTTGCTCTTGCAAAACACATAATAGCCCGCGCCACATCAAAACTCAGGCAAATATAACCTTTATGAGGAAAAAGCGTGAAGGCAAAAGTAACCTTGGTGAACCCGCCTTACCCGCCAGGAGCACCTCAGTCACTTTTCATCCCTTTGGGACTTGGCTATTTAGCAGCGGTTTTGGAGGAGAACCAATATGAAGTCAACGTAATTGATTGCCAAATTTTTAAGCCTTCACCGAAACAACTCGAGGCCCAACTGTCCAAAACCAACGCTGACATCATTGGTATTACAACCTCTACGCTTACCTACTGGCCTGCTGTAGAAATTGTCAAAACCGCCAAAAAAGTTCTCCCTAGAACACTTACTGTTCTAGGTGGACCCCATGTCACAGTTTTACCTGAGCAAACACTAAATGAAGCACCTGAAGTCGACGTTGTAGTCCGAGGCGAAGGCGAAAGAACTCTTCTTGAACTTGCAGGTTTACTCTCAGAGGGGAAGCGTGAAAGTTTCAGTAAAGTCGCCGGTATTACTTTCCGCAAAAATGGCAAAATTTTCAATACACAAGATCGCGCCTTCATAGAAAACCTCGATGAGCTTCCTCATCCCGCGTATAAACATTTTCCTCTGGAAAAATATCGTATTGCAGGGAAAAACTATTTACCTATAATCACGAGTCGTGGCTGTCCCTTCCAATGCACTTTTTGCCTCGCGTCAAAAATGTGCGGCACTCACTTTCGCACGCGCAGTCCCACCAAAGTTCTCGACGAACTTGAATGGTTACGTGACGAACACAATGCGGATGTCTTTGCCTTTTACGATGATACCTTCACTATAGATAAAAAACGTGTCAACGCCATCTGTGACGAAATGAAAGCCCGCAAATTTGACTTGCCGTGGGATTGCCGAACCCGTGTTGACCAAGTCAACAAAGAGATTCTTACTAAACTGAAAAATGCCAACTGCAAACTTATTCACTTCGGCGTAGAATCAGGGAGTCAAAAAATGCTTGATGCCGTCAAAAAACGAACCACCGTCGAACAAAACGCGCGGGCAATACAACTTGCCAAACAAGTCGGCATAAGCGTCGCGATAAGCGTGGTTGTAGGCTACCCAGGCGAAACGCCACAGATGCTCCAGGAAACTTTTCAGTTCATTCGCCGCACAAAACCCGACTTTGTATACGTCTGCCAGGCTATACCCTACCCAGGAACAGAAATGTTGGAGTTGTTGTACCAGTTAGGCTGGGAAGTTTCCACTGAGTGGAACAAATTTGATGAACAGTCACCTGTATTCAAGAGTCCCTTGTTATCGCCCCAGCAAATTGACGAAGAACGAGGCAGATTCTATGACGAATTTCTCTCACCCACTTATTTTATCCGTAAAGCACTCAAGCGGGACTTCTATAGCCAAATCATGGCAAAAACAGCGCTGAATCACTTGTTGTGGCGTATGAAAGTACCTAAACTCATTAGCGCTGCCAGAAGACTATAAATGGCTATATGTTTTCTATGGCTTCGTGATAAACTGCAAGCATTTTTTTTGCGCACATATCCCATGAGAGTTCTCTGCAGACAAATTCGCGTCCTGCTGTCCCCATCTTCAAATTCAAGTTTTCATCAAACAAAAGCTTCAAAAGCGCCTCAGCTAACTCGTCGCTATTGCCTGACTTGGCTAGCAATGCTGTTTTTCCAGGTTGTATGGCCTCTACGACACCGCTCACGTTGAACGCCACCACGGGTTTGGCTGTAGCTTGTGCTTCCAATAAAGCAATTCCTTGCCCTTCTTGAATAGATGGAAAGGCAAATACATCAGCGCAGCGGTAAAGTTCGGTTAGGTCATTTTCGCTGACGTCACCTAGGAAAGCGAAGTTAGCGGTCAAGCGCTCGGTTTTTACTTGCTTAATCAAACTGTTTTTGAGGGGACCGTTACCGACAATAAGGAATAGAGCGTTTTTGTTATGTTGTACAACAGTTTTTGCAGCTTGAATGAGGTAGGTTAAGCCTTTTCTTGGTATAAGTCTACCCACGAAGAGCACAACTTGTCTATTGCCAATGTTGAGACGACTGCGGATTTGGCTACAATTGCCGCCGGGTTTGAACCTGTCCGTGTCTACGCCGTTGGGCACCAGTCTTATCTTACTTGGATCCACGTGGTAGTGTTCAAGAATTTTTTTCTTTGAGTACTCGCTTATGGTTACAATTAAGGTAGCGTTTTTTGCGGATTCTTCCTCTTTCTTTGCAAGTTGCCCCATGAAAAGGTTAGCCAATTTGAATCGTAAAGGCAGACATCCTTGTATTTTGGCTTGTGCGTATTCATCTGCTAACACTCCATGGATTGTCTGCACTGTTGCAGCTTTGATGTTGTTTTCCTTGAAGGCACTGAGGAGACCGTAGCCGCTGGCGGTGTGGACTTCGTAGACGTCGGCTTTTATGGTGTTAATTTTCCGTTTTAGCGTCTGGTTGAAGATCCAGTTATCTAAAGGGAAAAGTTTGTCGGTGCTAAAAAGCGGAACTATTGTTACGCCGTTGATTTTGGTGGTTTTTTGTAGCCCAGCTTTGGTTCCGCTGTAAACGGTTGTTGTCACCGCGTTTTGTAGACGTTTGGATGTTTCTAGAATGCGACGTTCGACGCCTCCAAGAAATAGTGGTGGTTGGGTGTTAAAAACTGCTAAGCGAAGTTTTTTCATCGGAGGCGCCTTGTATGAGTTTTTGAATGTGATATAAAACATTTGCTTCTAGGTTCTTTTGGTGTAGCTACCGTTTTTCTACATTTATAGGGGTTTTTCTTGAATAATAAGAAAATGGCAGGTTTTTTAGTTGTTTGTTGTAGTTTGCACACCAAAGAAATATGTTGAGAGCAGATTTCAGTGGTGAGTTTTTCTGTAGATATATGCTGCCATGATAATCACTACAATCAAAAATGCGATGAATGTTGCGTAAAGGTATATTATTGGTATCCCGCCTACTTGTTGCTCCTCAAACGGTGTTGGGGTAGTGGACGGTGCTGTAGGGGAAGGAGTTGTTGTGGGCGTTGGAGTTGCAGCAGGGTTTACTATCAGCATCAACGCTGGACTGGTTGCAGAAGTGTAGAAGCTCCTGTTGGATCGCCATTGTGCAATAATTGCCCAGTTGCCTACCTCGTTGGGTGTCAACGTGAAAGTGAATTCTCCTTTTTGGGCAGTAATTACTTGCGTGCTACTTGCACTGCCGTCCGGTTTGATAAACGTCAAGGTTATAGTGGCATTTGCTATGCTAGGGATTAGTTTACCAAAGCCCGTTGCTACGCTACCTGAAACTACTGTAGAGTTGGTTAGTTTCAGTACTATGTTGCTCGTTAATGCGGCGTAGTCTGCTAGGCAGTAGACGTTCCAGTCATTGTTGCCGGCGTACACGCGTCCCTGGTAGATGGTTGGGGCGGACCAGCTGTTAGATCCTGTGGTGAAAGCGCTGAGTTTTTCGCCGTTGGTGGCGTTGATGACGAATATGTGTCGTTGATCAGTTACGACGTATAGTTTGTCTTCGGCAAGTGATGGTGAAACATATAATTCGTCGCCCAAGAAGGTTTTCCAGATGCGGTTGCCATTTGTGGCATTGACACAGACCATTGAGAATTTGTCTACTAAAAAGACTTTGCCGTTGTTGTAGATGGGGGAGCACAGGATGAACTCTTCTGATTCGGTGTTGTTGTAGGTCCAAAATGTGTTGCCTGTTGCGGTGTCTATTGAATAATATGTTCCTGCGTTAGTTCCTACAAAAACTTTGCCTTCCGCAACTGTTGGTGAAGAGTGTAAATCAGTTCCGCCCATAAAGCCAATGTTGTAGGGTATGTTTTTTTTCCAGATTAAATTGCCGTTTTGTGCGTTTAATTTGTAGAGGGTGCCTGCGATTGGTTCTTGTGAGGTTATGTAGACTGCGTCATCCACCACGGCTGGCGAAGATGTGATGTAGCCCTTTGTCTGGTACTTCCAAACGGTGTCTCCGTTGTCGGCGTTAAAGCAGTATATATTGGAATCTAGGGCACCTACGTAAACTTTGTTGTTAACGACTGTTGGGGATGACCTGAGGATGACGGCGGCTGCGAAGTTGGCAGGAACGATTCCGCCTGCATAAGTTTTCCAGATTAGGCTTCCGTTGTAGGCGTTTATGCAGTATATGTTGCCGTCGTCGGTTCCTGTGTAAACTTTTCCGTTAACCACTGCTGGTGAGGAGAGGATGGGTGCTTGAGTTTGGAACTTCCAGATTAAATTGCCGTGTTGGGCGTTGACGGCGTAGATGTTTTTGTCCATTGAGCCGAAATAGGCGATGCCGTTGGCTATGCTGGGTGAAGAAACTACGGAGCCGCTTGTGGTGAATTTCCATCGCAACACTAGGTTTGTGGGACCTGATTGACCTGTGGCTGAGTGGGCTGCGTCGTGGCGCCACATTGGCCATGCAGTTGTGCCTATGGCCCACACTTGATTGACTGTGGAGTACTCGGCTCCTGAGATTGTGTCAACTGCTTCTGTTACGTTTGCGGGTATGAGGTACAGGTTGCCGTATGCTATGGCTACGGATTCTCTTGGTGCGAATGCTTCTATGGGTAACTTCCAGAGAATTTGGCCTGAGTATGCGTCGAGGCAAGCGAATTCGGATGCGCCGTATTCTTCGCCGTAGGAGGCAGATTGTCCTGTAGTGGCGTAAACTTTGCCGTCTGCAACTGTGGGGCAGCCTGGAAACATTAGCGTGCCTGGGCCTTTGTATTTCCAGACTAGTTCGCCTGTTTGGGCGTCTACGGCGTAGAGGTGGCCGTCTTTGTTTAGGGCGTAAACCATGTCGTATGCAACTGCTGTTCCGCTGCAGAAGTAACCGTTGTCGCTGTCTGGGTTGAAGGCCCACAAGATTTCGCCGGTGTTTGCATCGAAGGCGTAGAGGGTGTTGTCGTGGGTGCCGCCGCGGAAGAATTTGCCGTCGTAGTAGCTTCCTGAGAAAAGCATTGGGCCTTTGGTGTTTGTGTCCCATAGTATTGCGCCTGTTTTGGCGTCTAGAGCTACTTGGTGGGATTCAAATGAGCCGGGAAAAACTTTGCCGTCGCCGTATTGTATGCCTGAGCCGACTAGTCCGCTTCCTGAGACATATGTTTCCCAGACTAAGGTTGGGGGTTGTTCTGGATTGGAGAAGTTCCATGCTTGGATGTATGACGCGGCTTTGATGTAGAACATTTTCTCTTCTGGGCTGTAAACGTTGTTGGTGAATAGTGGGGAGGCGGTTGCTGAGAAGTTTTCGCTGCGCCATATGTGTCTGCCGTTTTCTGGGTCGATGCAGTTGTTGCCTATTACCATGTGTGTGTTGTCGATTTTGTATACTGCTGGCCAAGGGCCGGGGTTGTGTATGTGTGATTCCCATAAGATGTCGCCTGTTTTTCCGTCGATTGCGAAGACGCCAGTTTGGGTGGTGGCGTAGATTTTGCCGTTGAAAGCTGAGAGGTAGCTTTGTATGCCTGTGATGTTGGTTTTCCACATTATGTCGGGTGCGTCGGGTGCTGGTCCAGGTGAGAATCTGGCAAATGATGAGTCGCCTTGTAGTTGGGGCCATTCGTACTGTAGTAAACAGTTGCTGTTTTGGGAGGTGGCAGTTTGTCCAAGGCTTGAAAGCAAGGCTGCGCTTGAACCTGTTACCAACAGAATAATGGCAACTACTGTGAATTGAAGGTTAGTTTTCATTTTTTATCCTCAAGTTTTTTGTAGCAGGAAGGTGGGTGTTTCTTTTTTCTCTCATATGTTGATAACTTGTTTTCACTATAAAGCTTTCCTAAAATATGTTTTACGTTTGTGAGAGAAGGACAGCTTAAGTTGTATGGATTCTTGAAATGTTGGTGGTGCCGCAAAATGTTTTTTAGTCTGACGTTCAATTGGTAGTCGGTGTGAATTCAGGACACGAAGGAGAATTTTACTGTGGCAGATAAAGGTCCTTTGCTCATGACTTCTTGGAGAGCTACCGGGGCTTGTAATGCCCGTTGCATCTACTGCAACGTGGATGCGACTGGCGCCAAGGCACCGCGTGAATTGACTACTCAAGAGGCGTTTCATCTGGTTGATGAGGTTCACAAGTTTGGGGTGCGTTGGTTTGGTATAAAAGGGGGTGAGCCGTTGACGCGTCCGGATATTTTTGAAATAGTCAATTATGCTAAGAGCAAGGGGCTTAATGTTTGTTTGTTAACGAATGGTGTTTTTGTTGATGGGTCTATTTATGATAATTTAGTTAAAAATCAGGTTTGGACTAGTGTCAGCATTGATGGCCCTGAAGAAGTGAATGATCAATTGCGGGGGAAAGGTTCTTACAAGAAGGCTGTGGCGGCTATCGAGAAGTTGTCTAAAGGTGGGATACTGAATGGGTTGGCTTGTGCGATAACCACCATTAACTATGAGCATTTGGATCATGTGTGTGAGTTAGCTGAGAAGTATCGTGCTAATTTTGTTTGGTTTAATCATTTGGTGCCCAGTGGTAGAGCTAAGGAGACTATGCAGTTGGCGCCTTCTCCTGAGCAGTATGAGTGGGTGCTTAATCATATTTGGGATTTGACTGTTAAGTATGAGGGGAAGTTTGAGATTCATGTACATTGTCCGCATTTTGCTCGGGTTGTGAAGCAGCGGGGTATACCTGATTTTGATGATTGGTATGAGCGTAAGTTTCATGGTAAATGTACGTATTTTGCTTTTGGTGGGTATGTGAGTGTTACTGAAAATGGTGATTTGATACCTTGTTTTTACACGGACCTTTCGCCGACGGAGCATATGCAGTTGGGGAATATTCGGGATAAATCGTTGCAGGAGGCGTGGAAGGAAGTTAAGGCGTCGCCGTTCTATCGTAGTTTTCAAGATCGTGGTGTGTTGAAGGGGAAGTGTGGGGTTTGTGAGTATCGGGAGATTTGTGGTGGGTGTCGGAATCGTGCTTATGCTTATACGGGGGATATGTATGAGTCTGATCCTGCTTGTGTTTATGTACCTGAGAGTTTGCGTGGGAAGTAGGTTGGGTTATTTTTTGGGGATTTTCTGATGTTTGTTTTTTGTTGAATTTTGTTTTGTGCTTTTTATGTTAAAGCATAAATAGTGTTTGTGTGTTAATTGGGTTTGGTGCTTGTGATGCCTGTGCCTCAGGTGAGTGTTTTCTTGGATAATAGGCCTGGTTCGCTTTCTGAAGTTATGGAGCATTTGGATAAGAATAAGATTAGGGTGTATGCTTTGTCGATTGTTGATGCTGGTGAGTTTGGTTTGGTTCGGATGGTGACTGATGATCCTCAGAGGGCTACTGAGATATTGGAGGGTGCGGATTTTAATTTGGCGAAGTCTAAGAAGAACACTGAGGTTGTTGCTATATTGGTTTCTGAGGAGAAGCCTATTTCGCAGATTACTAGGATTTTGGGTGAGCATGCTTTGAATATTGAGTATGCGTATTCGTCTGCTGTGCATTTTGATGGTAAATTTGTGTTGGTTTTGAGGCCTAAAGATTTGGTGGAGGCGGAGGGGGCGCTGAGGGATAGCGGTGTGAATATTTTGTCGCTTGAGGAAATTAGGCAGCATTTTCAGTGAAGGTTTGTGTTGAACAAGAACTGTGGGCGGCTGTTGTGTGGATAAAGTTCGTTTTCTCTTAACAATTATATCGGTAGTTGTGGTTGCGGGTCCTTTAGCGTGGGAGGTTATGGTTTATAAGGATAATCTTTCTGGTTTAATTGTTCCGCCTGAGGTGACGACTTTTATGGGGTTGACAGGTGAGGATGGTGTTTTTTCGGGTGTTGGGTTTGAGGCTCCTAGGGTTGTGGGCAGTGGTTTTGATGTAAATTCGAGGACAGTTGAGGTTATTTTAAATGTTACTAACCCTCTCGATGTGGATTTGAACCTTGAGGTTTTGAATGGTACTTTGGTTTGTAGTGAGCATGATTTTGTTTTGGGGTTTGTGGGTATAAATGGGGCTGTGGAGTTTTGGGGTAAGCAGAGTACGGTTTTTTCTGTAGTTGGTTCGTGGGTTCCTGATGCTTTAACTCATGTGGGGTCTAGTCATGTGGGTGAAAATGAGGTTGGGATTGATTTGATTGATGTTTATGTGGAAGTCAATGGGGTTATGGTTAGTTTGGGTGAGAGAATTCATTTGGGAGATTTTCCGCTTGTGTAGGTGATTGGTGGTTATGCGTGAAATTAGTTGGGTAGCGTTGATTGGTGGTGTGTTGACTCTTGTTGTGGTTTTGGTTTCTGTGTTTGTTCCTTGGTGGCGGTTGTCTGCTGGAGAGAACTTGATTGAATTGGGTGTGTCGCCTTTTGATTTGGATGTTAGTTTGTTGGGTAGGTCTATTACCATTGCGGTTGTTGGGGCGTTTAATTTGAGTGCGGTGCTTCTTTTTGTTGTTTCTGGGGTTGTGATGTTGATTTACTCTGTTGTTCCTACGAGGCCTTATGCGCGGCATCTTGTGGGTTTTGCTTATTCTAAGCCTTTGGCTGTTTTGCTGTCTTTTGTGGTTCTTGTTTTTGGTTTGTCGATGGTGTTGCAGGCGGTGGCTAAGTTGAGTGTTCCTGTTTGGGGTTCGGCGACTGTTGTTTTGCCGGCGGGTTTTGTTCCTGGTGTGGATTTGAGGGTGAGTTTGGTTGTGACTGGGTCGTTTCAGTGGTCGTTTTGGTTGGCTGTGTTTGCGTCAGGGGTTTGTGTTGTTGCGAGGTTGTATCATAGAAGGTTTGGTAGGGTTTCGCTTTCTTCTTAGGGTTTTGTTTGTTTATAGTGTGAGTAAAGAGTTAGGCATTTGAGCAGTGCCCAGAGGATTCTTAGGTTGGCTTTTATGGTGCCGCCGATTCTGGGTTTTTGTCTTCTTGGTGGGGCTGTGTAGGTTATTTGGCCGATTTTTAGGTGGTTTTTTTTGGCTGTGATGAGGAATTCGGCGCCGAATGTTTCTCCGCCGTGCCATTTTAGGAGGGGTATGACTGTTTTTTTGAATGCGCGGTAGTTGGAGAATGTGTCGGTGACGCCTAAGAGTTTGCCTAGTGTTTTTGAGGCGAGTTTTTCTGAGATGCGGGGGAGTTTTGTGCGTGAGGCTATGGTGATGCCGAATTTGCTGGTTAGGGTGGCGAGTTGTGGGATGTGTTTTGGGTCGTTTTCTAGGTCTGCGTCTATGGTGATTATGGTGGGGTATTTGGCGAGTTGCATGCCGTCGAGTAGGCCTTTGGTTTGTCCTTGTCTTGGTTTGGTTATGGCGATGTCGGCGTGTTGTTTTGCTATGTGTATGGTGCCGTCGGTTGAGTTGTCGTCGATTATGATTATTTCGTGTGGGTAGTTTTTGAGTACTTGGTGGATTTTTGTGATTAGGGGTTGGATGTTTTCTTTTTCGTTCCAGGTGGTTGTGACTACTGAGATGCTTTGCATGTTGTTTTTTTCGCCTTTTTTTGTGTGGTTTGTTTGGTTAGAGTTTGAGTGTGTCTATGAGTTTTTCAATTATTTTTAGGGTGAGGTTTGTGATTTTTTGTATGGGGCGTATGGCGCTGAGCATTTCACGTAAGCTTGCGATGTCTGTTTTGTTTATTGTTCTGGTTATGACTGCGGTGAGTGGGAAGATGATTATGAATGTTATTACGCCTATGGTTAGTCTTAGCCAGCTTGGGAGGGGTAGGATGGTGGCTGTGGCGTAGGTGGGGATGGCTGCTGTTGCTGATGTGATGAGGATTTTTGTTGATGCTTTCCAGTCTATGTTTACGTTGTAGTTCTTTTTGATCCAGTGTATGCTTATGAAGAGGCTTGGGAGTGAGGAGACTAGTGTGGTTGTTATGAGGCCTATGACGCCGAAGTGCATGATGAGGAGTGTGCCCATGGGGAATCCGATGGTGGCGGTTATGATTGCTAGTTTTAGGTTGTATTTTGTGTCGCCTTGGGCGTTGATGAGGTTGCCTGTGCTGAGGCTGCCGAATGCTGTGTAGAGGTATGTTATGGAGAGTAGTGTTAGGAATAGGGGTGCTGTGGTGTAGGTGTCGTGGAAGAGTGTTGTGACGGCTGGTTCGGAGAGTGCCATGACTATGGTTGTTGGTGGGACTACGAAGAGTGTTGCCCATTTGATGGAGTTTTGGAAGACGGTTTGTAGGGCTTGGTTGTCTTTTTTGTGGTCTAGTTTGGAGAATGCTGGTAGGAGCATGGTTGTTATTGGGGTGGCGAAGAATGTTATGAGGACTGAGAATGTGGTTGCTATGCCGAAGTTGCCTATGGTTGCGTTTTCGGCGACGTAGATGGGGAGGAGGAATGCGAAGAATTGGGTTTGGAAGCCGAGGATGATGTTTGCTAGGGAGAGTGGGATGCCGTATTGGAGCATGGTTTGTAGGTATGCTTTGAGGTGTAGTTGGTTGATTTGTGGTTTGGGTAGGTTTTTGTATATGGGGTATAGGAGGAGTATGCCTGTGGTGCCTGCGATGAGGAGGGCTGTGGTGTAGCCGATTATGGCGCCTGTTGTGCCTTGGCCTAGTATGACTAGGGCGATGACGAGGGTTGTTTTGATGGTTGCTTGGAAGATGAGCATGATGCTGTTGCGGGTTAGTTTTTCGATGCCTACGAATGTTGCTGTGGCTGCGTTGATGAGGCCGTTTGCTAGGATTGTGATTGCTGCTAGTTGGATGAGGGGTGTGGTTTCTGGGCGGTTGAATGCTGTTGTGGCTATGGTGTTTGCGGTTGTGTAGAGTATGGTTGAGAGTAGGGTGCCGGTGATGAGTTCGAAGGTTATGCCTGCTGTGATGATGCTGCGGATTTCGTTGGTTCGGTTTTCTGCGCGGAATTGTGCTGTGTATCGTGTCATGGCGGTGTTGATGCCCCAGTCTCTGAATATGCTGATGAGTGATGGGGCTGTTAGGATGATGGTGTAGAGGCCGTATTGGTTTGAGCCTAGGAGGTTGGCGATGAAGATGGTGCCTATGGAGGAGATGAGGGTTGAGGTTATGATGCCCCAGAGTAGGTGGAAGCTGCCTGTGGCTGAGGTTTTGGCTATGTCTGTTGGGTTGTTCATGTTGGTGTTTTGTCCTGTTTTTTGTTTTGTTGTGTTGTTGTGTGTTTTTTGTGTTATGTGGTGTGTGGTTGTGTTTATGGTTTTTGTTTTTGTGTTGTTGTGGTGGTTTTTGTTTTGGGTTTGGTTTTTGTTTGTTTTTTGGGTTGGTTTTGGGTTTTTGGTTGTGTTTTTTGGTTTTTTGGTTGTGGGTTGTTGTGGTTGGTTGGGTTTTGTTGGGTGTGGTTTGTTGTTGTAGGGGTGGGTGGGTGTCTGTGTTGTTGGGTGCTGGTGGTAGGTTGTTTGGGAGATATGTTAGGGATTATTTGGTGGGGTGGGGTAAGATTCTGAATGTGTTGTTGGGGGAGAGTGTTTGAGTTTTGTTCTCTGAGGTTGCCTCGGTTTGTTGGGTCTCCGCTGTTGTTTTGAGAGTGTTTTGTTGATTAAGTTTGGGTGGTGGTGTTTAGGTTGCTGTTTTCTTTTTTGTGGGCTCTTGCTTGGGGCTCACGTTTGTGCTGTGACCTATTAAAAAGTAAGTGCTGAAATGGTTTTCTAGTTTTGTAGAGAGTGCTGTGTTAAAGTGAAAATTTGGCTAATAATTATATTTGTTGGGGGATTTGTGCGTTTTGGCAAAATATGGTTGAAGTGGGGTTGGAGTGATGGTGTTCATGTGAAACTTGGGAAAAATTTTCTATGTGTAAGTATTTTGGTTTTCTTAAATTTGCCAAGTTCAAGGAGATGCTTGTCTCCGGATATGATAATTTCTGCGCTTGCTGCCAAGGCGCATTCTAGTATTTTGTTATCTGCTTGGTCTTCGTTTACTACGTTTAACTTCACCTTAGGCTCAACTATCTTGGAGTTCGCTGCGATGGCGTGTAAAATTTCTTTTTGATCTATGTCGTTTTTTCTGAGGATGTCAGCGATTTTTGGGTACAGGAGAGCTTTGGATATTTCCAGCATAACGTCTTTGCTGACATATATGGTTAGCTTTTGCTTTACTTGTAAGAATTCGTCGTTGAGTGTCTTTTGCAGGGTGATTGAAATCCAGATGTTTGTGTCGAAGACTACTTTGACTTTCTTACCCAATCGATTGCCTCAGCCACGATCTCGTCAACGTTGATTGTGCGGGTTGATTTTTCAAGTTTGTGAGCTATGTCTTCTATGGATAACTCTCCGGTTTTTCTAAGCAGTATATCTCCGTCACAGGTTAGTACTAGAAGCTTCTCGCCGCCCTTAACTCCCAGTTTCCTGCGGATCTCTCTGGGAATTACAATTTGGCCCTTAGACGAAACTTTAATGATGTCTTCAATTTGCTCTGTCATAAACGTACATAATTTCCTATAAGTAAATAAATTTTTACTTTTCTCCAAAGGCGCAGTAGCTCCAAGCTTGATTTCTCGATCAAGCTAAAGTACTCCGAAATTTCGGCGCCAGCAAGGAAATCCTAGGCAGTCTTCGCAAGCATTTCCCAGATGCACAAACATTCATTGAAGATGATTGTAAATACAGGTTTGACCCCGCCAATTTTAAGCCGTTCAGGAAACGCAAATCAAGCTTATTTTGGTGAAATACTCCTAAATTGAGGTTGGTGAGGCTGCTGGGGTTTGCTCCAAAAAAGATACACTTTTGTCTGCGTTAGCATCCCAACAAGCTTTATGAGCTTCGCCGTTTTTGTGGCATCAGCATCTTCAAGGCACCTTACGTAATCGGCTGTTTTGCCGAATGGTTGGTGTCTGCTTATCGCGAACTCTTTTCGGAAGCGCGGATACGTGTTTTTGATGAAGGCTTCTTTGAGCTGAGCGGGTTCTGCTGGCTTGAGCTGTCTGTTTTTCCAGCCCGTGGCGTTCACTGCCAAGAAGAGGCAGGTTGAAGCCAAACTGAACGAGAATATTGCTTATTTTCTGCACGTTCTCGAGCGGTTTCTGTTCTACTATTTTCTGGAGTCCTGCTCTTTCGGCAAATTGGTTGTATTTTGCCATAGCAGCGACCATTTCCGCGTATGGAGTCCCAACCAACGGCAACGTTTCACGAATTAGCTTGGAGCCTACGCCTATTGTCCGATATTTAGGATAGATAACCACTTCATATGTGCTCCTAGGAAGCAGTAATTCAATCTCTAAGCCCGGTTAATGATTTCTGAGAATCTTTTAGGCACTTGTTTCAGGAACAAATCAAAGTCTTCTGGTGGCTGAACCACAAACAAGCTTCGCTCGAACGGTTCCTCCAAAACAGACGACAACTCAAAAGAGGCTCTGTTCCTCTCCAGGTTAACACGGTACCTGCTAAAGTTCAAACACGAACGAATTTTCGCCAAAGCTTGCTCTCTTAGGTCTTCAATCTTGTAGCCTGATTTCTCAAGCACATACAGGTCGTAAAAATCACGCAGCTTTTGACCACGCCTAGTAAGCACAGCCCTGACTTTTTCACACAAAATTTCTTTTTCACTATACGCCTGCACGTTAAACTGCTTATAGACGCTCAATTCCTCTGCAAAATATGCTTGGTCATCCTTTGACAACATAGCGCCATCCAACAACGTCTTAACCGTAACAGTCTTAGTCGGAAAAAGAATTTCATCAACAAAATTAACTTGGATTTTAGTGAACTCTGAAGCCTTCCACAACTTGTACGTCACCGTCCTGCAGCCGCCCCCAAACTCAAAATACCTCGTGTTTTCAAGCTCTTTTTTGAATTCTAAACCAAGTTTTTGGGCAGCCTGCTCCAACAAGACACCTACCTTTGCAGTTTCTTCCAGCAGACGCTTCCGCAACCCATGCTTCCCCAAAGCAGCCCAAACGGCTTGGTTCCTCCAAGTAAAATCCAAATCAACGCTAAACCGATAATAACCAAAATAACATTTAACTAGACAACTTCCACCCTTAAACAAATAATTCTCAAAAAAATCCCCTGAACCACACAAATCTCTAAGAATCCTATGAATAATTATATCCTTCTCTATCAAGAGAGGCTTGGCCACCCCTGACTTTTCAGCCACAAACGAAACAAACTCAGACAAGTCCGGCAGCTCTAATCACCCTACCAACCGCTTCAGGATACACCTCTAAGTACTCCTTAAGCTTGCTAGGCGATACCCGCTTGCGATACTCATCGATTAAGGAAACAATTTTTCCCTCTGGAAGAGAACGATACCTTGAAATGTACACAAGATCCAAAAGCGTCTTCTCCAAATCAGAAAAACGCTTACCTTCACCATTCACAACTCCAAAATCAACCAGTCTATCCGCCAACTTTATGAACTTGACCTTTTCCCCTGCAACTTTAATTTCCTTGGCACGGTAAATCTTGTCGTTGACAACAAAGATTGTATCCGAAAACTCATGAGTCAACCCATTAAGCCCCAGCGCAGTGTACAATCCAAAATACCATTTGACTTTCAGCTTATTTAGCCCAAGAAAGAGCACCTTGTAAACGTCAACAGATTTTTTTAGGGCAAACTCCTCTGACGTCTTGACATAGTAAAGCCCCCTCAAGACGCGCACAAAATAACCGTAAGATATCATGAAATTAACCGTGGCATCTGGGTCTGCGCCAAACCGCCTGCACACCTCAGACACCTCACTTTTAACTACAGCCTCTCCGCCGAAGTGGGATAGCAGATACCGGGTTAACCTTTTCATAGTAGTTACTTATGTAACAACCTTTAAAAACTTTTAAGGTTGATACACAAAAACCCCCTTAATCTAATCCAAAAAACAAACCTACCCTACGCGCTCACGACTTATCAGGCAGAAAACCTGGTTCAGCACTACCTGTTCCCCTCCCGCATCGACCTCCACATCAAAAAACAAGACGCAGACAAATGGCACGAAGAGTTAACAGCAGAAGGCTTAGTCGGCAAAGGCAACCTACGCCTCCTCACCGCAGACACACACATCTTCCACGGCGCATCCAAACGCCAAGGCTTAACGGTGGTGAGTGCCCCACAGTTAATCGTTGACTTACTACAGGAAGGCGGCGTATGCATTGAAGCTGCAGAAAAACTTCTCAACAAGGTCGAGCAGCATGCTATATCAACCGACTGAAATAAAAACCTCGCAACAACAATGCAAGCAATCTTCGTAGCTCAAAAGCCAACTTTGTCTGCTTGGTGGATGGGCATTTTATCCTCGTGGGATTACTGCGAGGAATGGTTCTGGTTGCATGTCGACTGTGGCGTAGACTGCCAGTGCGGTTGCCCAGAAGACGTCGTCGTGTGTGCCGTTTGGGTGGCTAAAGCCTATGGCGCCGTCTTTACGTAGCACGTAACGTTCGACGTTTAGTTCGGTGCAGATGTCGCCTCTGTAGGGTCGCTCCCAGGTGAGCAGCGGATAGTAGAATTGCTTGTTCATCATGCGTTGTTTAAGCAGACTTGCCATCTCGCTTTTTCTTGGCACACTAAAAGTGACGCCCTCAGCGTTCTCGATGCCAGCGTTCTCCATATCTGCAATAATCGAAGGCCCCTCACGCGTGTAGTCTACTCGGATTTTTTGGAAGCCGTTCCAGTGGTCTTGTAGGGTTTTGATGTAGCCGAGGACTTGGGCGTATA
>CAZOPV010000010.1:0-123228 GCA_964582085.1 uncultured Candidatus Bathyarchaeia archaeon
CATTTTTAGTTGAGTTAATATAGTTGCCGCCATCATAACCACTTGGAAGAGGCACTATGAGTCAAGGGTCAAAACTTACAGTTTTTACCGTCGGGCACTCCACCAGACCAATAGCCGAGTTTATCTCCATCTTGAAAGCCCGCCAAATAAACTTGGTCGTGGACGTCCGCAGGTCTCCAAGATCTAGATATAACCCACAATTCAACAAAGAAAACTTATCTGAAACCCTTAAAGTGGAAAGCATAAAATATTTTCCTTTACCTCATCTAGGAGGTTTTCGCAGACCACACGCGGATTCGCCGAATATGGCTTGGCAGGACAAAAGTTTAAGGGGATACGCAGACTACATGGAAACTAAAGAGTTCGCTGAAAATCTGCTCAAATTAGTTGCGTTTGCAAAAGAAAATAACGTCGTCATAATGTGCACTGAGGCTTTGCCTTCACGGTGCCATAGAACTCTGATTTCAGATGCTCTGACAATACGTGGTTTAAAAGTAGTTCACATATTGAATATAAAACACACGTTTAGCCACGAATTGAGCGTAGGTGCGGTGGTAGAAGGAACAAAAATAACTTATCCACTATACATTAAAGAGTCGCCTCAAAAAAATTTAACAGATTATAGCCGTTGCTAATTAAATAGCCCTAAAGTTTTAACAGACAAGTTAGTGGTGGGGCCGGCCGGATTTGAACCGACGACCTTTACCCAGGAAAGGCAAAAGCCAATCCTTACGGGTTTCTTCATGACTGCTCCAGAAATTCGTCATTCCCTGAGCAGGGTCAGCAAACCCGTTTGTTTGCTTTCTGGAGCCCGTCGTCATACCTGCCTAGACTACGACCCCCACTATTTACGAGCACCTAAATGTATTTTGCAACAATAAAAATATATTGCATATCTACTCCACACCTCAAATGAGCAAACTCAAGCATAATGGAACCTTAATAGAAGAATAGGGACAAAAACATGCCTAAAACATAATCAAAAAAGCGAAAGATTAATGAAGGAAAACTGAAGAGTAAAGATGGGTTTGCCGGCCATAGGGCGCGGGTTCCACCTGATCCCATTCCGAACTCAGAAGTTAAACCGCGTTCCGTTCCCCGCTGTATTGTGGTCTTCGGCCACGAGAACCTGGGAAAGCTGGTAACCCATTTAAATCCTTAAACTAACAGTGGAGTTAGCTAAGCTTTATAACTGAGACCTAATAGTTTTGATGCGATGTGATGATGAATAGGTGACTATGTTGATAGTATCGTCGATTTTAACGAATCAGTTTGGGGGAACAGGCGATATAATAACCCAGATAATTTATGGTATAAGTCTTCTATTCTTTGTTGTCTTCATGTTTTATGGCCAAAGAATTCAAATGTATATGATGATCAGAGAAGTCGAAAATTCCCTATTCAAGTTGAAATTCATGAAAGATGAAGGGCGAAAAACTGCCATTTCAACTATAAAAGAAATTGGCAAACCCAGCACCGACCCCTCAACTCGTGTAGATAGGTACTTAGATTACTTCACCATCACCCCACAAAGCATGGATCCCGCCGGTATAGTCTACAAATTAGACCATATCCTCGACGTACGAGATTCCCGCCTAAAAGACGAAGTAAAACTTATGGCGCCTGCTTGCGATGAAGTGCAAGTTAACAATTTGGAAAACACTTTAGAGGCTGCCATGGCACTTAATTACATATACAAAGTTGTGCGCCACTATTATCTGCAGGGCAAAAAAACCCTCAGTCTTTACACCATCATGCAGTTACAGATGATACTGCCTTTAGTAATGAAGGAAGCGGAGGCATATGCCAGCGCACTTAAAGCCTTCGCATATGGTCAACCCATCGGTGATGGTGTAGGACCATTAATTGCTGCAAAACTTATGCATGGTTACGAAGTCAAAAAGGTTCCTAAAGACTGTGTAGTCGCGAAGGTTCCATTTGAAGGCCGCACCGCGTTGATATTAAAAGCAGAAGGCCCAGGCGGAAACGTTGGAAAACCAGGCGACGCAGTCAAAACTGTGATTAAAGAAAACAAAGGCAAAATAGCCGCTGTAATCATGATTGATGCAGGCCTAAAGCTTGAAGGCGAAACCGTCGGCGAAATTGCTGAAGGCGTCGGTGCTGCTATTGGCGGACCAGGTGTAGATGCCTTCAAAATAGAAGAGGTCGTAGTGCAATACAAAATTCCCCTTTACGCCGTCATAATCAAAGAGGACATTGGAGATGCTGTTTCAATGATGAGAAAAGAAATCTCAGACGCCGCAGACAAAGCCATAGAACGAGTGAAGATGGTTGTATCAGAAAAAACCAAAGAAGGCGACAAAGTGATAATTGTCGGCGTTGGAAACACCATCGGCATCGGACAATAGGAGGTAAAAAACATGATTAATAACTCAAAAGATGTCTCAACAACCAAGATTTCCACATTTGTACTTTCATTGATATACCTAGTTTTAGCACTCTCAGCTGTAGCAATTTTTGTAGCTGTTGGCGCCTACTATCAAGGGGAACCCATAGAAAACACCTTATCTATGTTAGCAATAGGCTTACTTACAATGGCGCTAGCAGGGTACATCCTCTTCCAGTCAAGACGCAGGATAGCCAACTTGAAAATTGAAACTCCACCTATATTGACCACCATAGAATGCAGAAAATGCAACATAAAAACTACACGCGAATTCCAGCGTGGCGATTACGTGTTCAAAGAACTGGAACCCTGCCAGAAATGCCAAGAAGAAAAACAGGTAATTACGGCTATCTACAGAGAAGTTAAAGAAAAAACAACAACCGTCTAAGTTAAGACCGTGCACCCTGTTTCTTCTACTATAACCGTGTGCTCAGCTTGAGCCACAGGTTTCTTTGTCACTTCCACAAAAACAGGGTACCCCATAAGCGCTTTTGTTGCAATCAGCTCTTTGAAGGCTTCGTTATGAAGTGCAGGCGGAACAACACCTTCGAGCCACCTCTCTGTAAAGGGAAGGGTGCGGAAATTTTCTTCGATAAATTTAGAAAGCTGTTTTGCAGCAACACTTTTTGCCGCCTTTGGTTTAATTAGGCGGAAGATAGTCTTTTGCGGTTTATCCTCTACAATACCTAGAGCCTCAGGTAAAGTGACAAAGGGCTCTATTGCATAAACTTCACCTGACTTTATTTTTGTAAGCGTGACTTGAGAAACATTGGGTATGCTGGTTCCAGCGTGAATCAAGTATCTACCCACTGAGTGCCCTGTAAGGTTAGATATGGGTTTGAAGCCGCGGTTTTTTATGAGATTTTCCACAACAGCGCCAATTTTTCCAATAGAAACGTCTGCTCGTATGGTTTCTATGGCTACTTTGAGGGCGGCTTCGGCAGTTTCCACCATGCTTTTGTATTCAGGGTTGAAGCATGCTGTAAACGCAGTGTCGGTAACGTAGCCGTCGACGTGAACGCCGATGTCAACTTTGACAAGCGACTTTTCTGGAATGGTGCTGGTATCTTTCGGCGGAGAAGTGTAGTGAGCAGCAATTTCATTAATAGAGACGTTACAGGGAAAAGCTGGTTTTCCACCCTTTTCTCTTATTAACGTTTCCGCTTTTTCGCAAACTTGAAGGATAGGCATATTTTCGCGTATAAAACGCCGCATTTCTTCGCGTGTTTCACGTAGTATTCGTCCAGACAAGCGGAATTTGTCTATTACATCTTCGTCGTGCTGTACCATTCGCAGCTCACTTCACTTATTGACATAACAAGCTTTCTTACTGTGTCGATGTTTAAATTCATACTGCAACAGCATGCAACGTCTGCTCTTTGAGAAAAGAGTTAACTTTAGCAAAAAGTAACTTTCGTCTCTTTTTAGGGGTAACAAAAAATATTTTTATGGTTTGTAGATCTTTGGATCTAACACTGCAAAATTATTTCCACCAGCATGGTAAAGCATTTTTGCCCCTTCTAAGCTATACCTTTCCGTGAATACGCCTTGGTTTGTATATGCAGCAATAATTTTTCCTATGAAAACTGTGTGGTCCCCCGTAGTAATCTGGTTTTCTACTTTACATTCTATATGCGCGATGCATTCACGTATGGCGGGGGCTTTAACTTTTTTGGCAGGAACAGGTGTTAAACCTGATTTTTTAAATTTATCAAAACTTCTTCCACTGAATGTGCCACACGCATAAACTGACTGCAGTAACTCCAGAGTGGGCACATTAATTATGAACTCTTGTGATTCTTCAATTAGCGCATGTGAATGCCTCTGAGGCGAAAGGCTTATGGCAACCAACGGGGGATTTCCACTAGTCGGCATCGCCCAAGCAAGTGTAGTCACGTTGGGTTTACCTGCTTTCCCAACACAAGAAACCATAACTGTATGCATGGGATGTAAGAGTCTATAGGCATATTGAAGATCTATATCCAATTTTCCAGACATAAGCATCACACCTTTTTACTTACGCTTTATGTGATATTGATCAATTACGTCTTTCGCTTTTTCTCGTCTTTCCCTGTGATTTTCCAAAAATTTATTTAGTTTAACCACTAACTCCGTTTTGCACTCACCGCACAGTATTTCACCGCATTTGCATTTACGTTCTCGTTCAATCAACTTAGCATCATCATTTTCAAATAAGTAAACATAATACTGGAATATGCTACAAACAGTTGGATCAGCCCCTGCCTTTCGTTGTTCTGCTGCGGTACCTTTGCCACCTGTAAAAGCGTTCCAAACCTTCTTCTTAACCACATCAGGCTGATCCATAGTAAATATGCTGGTTTCAGGCATGGAAGCACTCATTTTCCCACCTGCTCCTAAGCCAGGTAAGAATCGACAGTGAATCTGCGCAGGTTTGTAATAACCCAATTTCTGAGCTATGTCTCGAGTGACTCTCCAGTAGGGATCTTGATCTATCGCTGCAGGAATCAGTGTGGGCACATTTTCTCCCGTCAACTTTTTGTGGATAAAACAGGGGGCAGCTTGAATAGCAGGCCAGAATACCCAGCCAATATTGGTGCTGTCTTGGAAACCGAACGTTGCACGTGCTGTTGAGTAAGTGATGCGTTTTGCTACTTCTAATGTAATGTCGTATAGTAAATCCATGTCTTCGACATCGTAAATTATGAAAGTGTCTTCAGGTTTGAAACCAACTGCAACGAGGTCTAACGCATTTTCATAGGCATATTTGCGTGTTTCAGTCAAGGAAACTCCATCATCTATAAGAAATTTTTCATCATCAGTAATCTGAAAATAAAGCCTTGTACCAAACTTTTCTTGTAAGTGACGCGTAAACATCCACGGCACTAAGTGACCAATGTGAACAGGTCCTGAAGGCCCTCTGCCTGTGTAAAGAACAAATTTTGTTCCGTTCTCGTAAAGGCTCATTAGCGTATCAAGGTCACGGTGGCTAAAGAAAATCCTGCGCCGTAACTGCAAATGAAGGGTTTCAGTGTGGTCACTGATTTTTTTGAGCAATTCTTCAGTTAAGGGTTGGGTTCCAAATTCTCTTATGAGACGGTCATAGTCTACTTTGCCTTTGACTTCCCAAGGTGTAACTATCATTTCATTACTGCTTTCTCCATTTGATGTTGACGTATGATTCACCGTAACCTATGTTGTTTGGAAGTAGAAGGCTTCAAGTAATATATTTATTTTTTAGTAAGCGCTCCTAACAAGTACAGAGTATCTTAATCCAAGATCATCACCTACTTCTAGTTGAGGCATATGTATTCGCTATATCAACATGCTTTTATTGAGGACAAAAGAACTACTAAATAATCCCAAACGAATTAACACCTTAAGATGGGAAAAAGATGACTGAACTCAGGGAAAACGAAGTTCGCATCCTCACGGCGCTTGACAAGCTGGGTGGAAAAGCTTCAGTTGAACAACTCATGGTTGAAGTCGAGTTACCTGATGCTGCAATTATGCGTGGAGCGCTAATTCTCAAAGAGAACGAACTTTTAAAAATCCATGCTAAACCTGAAACAAAACTTAAATTGACTCCTGAAGGCGAAATACATGCCCAAAATGGACTACCAGAAAGACGTCTACTAAACGCGGTAATTACACTTGGCGGCAAAGCTACACTCAAAGAGGCTGCTAAAGAAGCGGAATTAGAAGAACAATTTGCACAAATTGCTCTAGGCTGGACACAGAAAAAAAAGTGGGCTATATTTGACTCAAAGACAAGTACGCTGCAGGTTTTGTCAACGCCAAAAGAGGGAAACGACGAAAAACTTCTACAAAGTCTCTACGGCAAAGACGAAATCACCTTAGATAAACTGAATCTAGACCTACAAGCCACAGTTGATGTTCTAAAGAAACGCAAAGCACTATTAGTTGAAGAAAAAACTTCGAGGCTACTAGAACTTACAGATGCAGGACGTCAAGCAGCAGCAAAAAATGCTTTAACTGTTATGACGGGAAAAAAAGAAGTTACCCAGATTACACCCCCACTCATAATAACAGGTAACTGGCGCAACGTGACATTCCAAAAATATAATGTAGAAGCACCAGTTGCAAATATCTGGCCAGGCAAAAAACACCCTTATCTGAGCTTTCTAGACGAAGTCAGAGCCAAACTTGTAACATTAGGCTTCAAAGAAATGACTGGCACTAGTGTAGAGACCTCTTTTTTTAACTTTGATGCACTTTACACTCCTCAAGATCACCCCGCAAGGGAACTTGACAGCATATATAGAGTCAAACATCCCGAATACGGCGACATACACGCCTACGAAAAGACTCTTGAAAAAGTTAAAGCAACTCATGAAAACGGTGGCGACACTGGTTCAACAGGGTGGGGCTATACGTATTCAACACAAGAGGCTCGCCGTCTCATTCTCCGTGGACACGGCACATGCCTTAGTGCACGCACATTACTAAGTAAAGACCTGCAAATACCAGGTAAATATTTCTCTATAGCACGTGTCTATCGCCCCGAAGTTGTTGACAAGACACACCTATCCGAATTTAATCAAGTAGAAGGCATAGTGGTTGACGAAAACTTGAATCTTAGAGACTTACTAGGTGTCCTCGGCAAGTTTGCAAAAGACATCGCAGGGGCAGACAAAATCCGTTTTAAACCTGACTATTTCCCATTCACTGAGCCAAGCGTTGAATTGAATGCCTACAAAGAAGGCTTAGGCTGGATAGAATTTGGAGGTTCAGGTATATTTCGACCTGAAGTCACAGAACCTTTAGGAGTTAAAGTACCTGTTATTGCTTGGGGCTTAGGTATTGATCGCCTTTTCATGATGCGAGCTAAGATGGAAGACATCCGATGCATATTCAGCCAAAACCTTGATTGGCTAAGAAAGAAGGAGTTAATTTAACAATGCCCACCCTCGATATAGATTATAACGAACTCAAACTTCTACTCAATAAAAAAATTGACGATGATGTGGAAAAACTCGATGAAATTCTTTCATACGTAAAAAGCGAAGTTAAAATCTACGACAAAGAGGCAGGTACAGTTAACATCGAATTTAAAGACACAAACCGCCCAGACCTATGGAGCACTCAGGGATTAGCACGAGCACTTCGTAACTACCTTGGTATAGATAAAGGGATGAGGCAATACGTTGTCAGCAAACCTGCAGTTGATGTAACAGTTGACGCTCAACTGAAGGACATACGACCATTCATATGTTGCTCAATAATTAAAAGAATTAAACTAACCAACTCTAAGATTCGCGACCTTATGCATCTACAAGACAAGCTTGACAAAACCTATGGGCGAAACAGACAAAAAACATCAATAGGAATTTACAATTTCGACTTAATTAAACCACCTTTAAACTATACTGTAGCAACTCCATCAGAATTTAGTTTTATACCCTTAGGCTTTTCTGAAAAATTGACTCTATTAGAAATTTTGGAACGCCATCCAAAAGGATTAGAGTATGGACACATAATAAAAAACAACAGCGTCTATCCAATTCTTCTGGATTCTGAACAGAAAGTCTTGTCTTTTCCGCCTATAATAAACTCCAACGACTTAGGCAGAGTAACCGAAGAAACACAAAACCTGCTAATAGAAGTGACAGGCACCGTACATCAAACAGTACTCAACACGCTAAATCTCGTTACAATCTCTCTGATTGAACAAGGCGGCGAAGCATATGCCACAACAATAAACTACTCAACAGACAAAAGGTACCATAAAAAACAAACAGTTACACCTGACTTTAGCAGTAGAAACATGAATTTAGATGTAACATACACAAACAAAATTTTAGGCTTAAACCTAAACTCTAACCAAATTGCAGAGTTACTCTTAATCGCCGGTTTTAACATAGGGTCAACTTCAGAAACCGCCGTTAAAGTCATTATTCCCTGTTATCGTACAGATGTGATGCACCCCATTGATCTCGTGGAAGATGTTGCTGTCGCTTATGGCTACAACAACATCCCATCCATTTGGCGTGACCTCCCAACAACAGGCGCCGAGAAACCAGAACGCCGTTTAATTAACCTCAGCAGGGAACTCATGATCGGCTCAGGCTATCAAGAGATCCTAACATATACCCTAACTAACCCCGAAAGTTTATTCAAAAAAATGAACTGCAAAGAAACCCCTGTTGTTGAAATCGCAAACCCCAAAGTAATTACCATGACCTGCTTAAGAAATTGGCTACTACCAAGTTTAATGGAGTTTCTTAGCAACAATAAATCTGTTGAATTTCCACAAAAAATCTTTGAAGTTGGCAAAGTCATTTTCATAGATGAATCATGTGAAACTAAGACCCGAGATGAAGACTGGTTGGCAGCAGCAACCAGCAATGTAAACGCAAATTTCAGCGAAATCAAAGCCGTTCTCGATGCATTCTTCAAAAACATAGGCATTGCTTGGAAAATTCAAGCAATTGGTCATCCAAGCTTTATCGAAGGGCGCGCAGGCTCGGTGATAGTTGACGGTGAGGTAATAGGCGTAGTTGGCGAATTACATCCGCAAGTGTTGGAAGCTTGGGCATTGGAAAATCCGACGGCGGCTTTTGAAATTCAATTGCATAAATTGCTAAAAAACACAACGCATTTTTAATTTCAGGGATGATTTTACCGTCGACAGAGTTGCCCCTCAAGGTCCAAAATGTATCCACCGGGAAATACGTAAACAGCGTTATCCCTACAGAGTCATTCACAAATTACATAGCAAAAAATAACTATTACTGCACTAACAGTGCCGCGTATGGCAAACATTTTTTGTAACTATAGCATTAACTCCTCAAACATTTTCAAATAAACCTTTAATTAATTTTTTTATTAACCTTTAAAATCAAAAAGCGTGTTTCAAGCCTTTACTTTCTTAAAAAAAGTTTACATAAAAATTGTAAAACCGTTATACATAAAATAGATTAATATGGCTTTAGTTGTCAATTCATAAATCAAAAATGAACATTAAAAGCTCAGCGTATGCCGTCCGTGACTATATCTGCATATTATGAATCTTTAAAATTTAGCTTTAAGCACCCCCTATTAGTAACAATATAGGTGGGCTGAATTGGAACGGCAAGGGGGTTTAATTAAAGGGCATTCCAACTTGACTCAGTCGACTTTTGACACTGAACGGTTAAAGTACCTCTACAGGTGTGCCGTCGAAGAACCAAATATAGCGTTCTCAAAAAGAGGCTTTATTAAATGCCCCGAATGTGGTGCAGAGATCCTTATGATTCCTACCCTCCGCGTTATGAACTGCGCCATTGAAAATCATGTGCGACACCACAAGGCCCAGCTAAAAACTGATTTAATCAAACGTCAACAAACTGCCATCAGAATACGGCTATCATTGATGAATCAAGTGCTGCAACAAGCCTGTCGCCTTCAGACAGGATGATTTTGTTTACGCTAATTTCCATCCTATTTCGACCTTACGTTGTAGGCGTCTTTTCCTTTTTGATAACCGCAGATGTCTATAAGCTGAAAAAACTAAAGCATGAGGGGCATCATTGTATATTGGCTACCAAACAACCGATCCGTAATCGAGGAGAAAGGAGAAGGCTTCGAGAACGGAAAAAGTCCTTTTTGGTGGTTTGGTATGCATTCAACCTCCAACGCCCCAGTAATGCATCACAAGACTTAATATACATTTAAATAAAAGGTTTGTGCATTTCTAATCAATGATGCTTTTTTTGTCTCAGTTTAGAGTAAGTGCTCCTTCCAAAATGTTCTTCTCAGGAGTTTCTAGTTGTTTGCTAAGCCATGTTTTTAAAAGCATGCTAATATTAGGCATTTCACCCATATACACAAGCAGCTGATTATTTTTAAGTGCACTTACTTGGAGGGTTTTTTCCGACTCTTTATACATAAAAGATACAGTTCGTGCTTGTGCTGCCATGGCTTGCAAGTCTACCCAATGTTTACATTGAAGCACAAACGCAAGACCATTTTGTACGCTAATTTGTGATGGCTGAGGTTGGTCTTCGCCAACAATTAAGGCGGTTTTGGGGTGGATTTGTTTCAACGAAGGCGATAACTGTTTAAGCAAAATTTCAACTTGATTTTGTAGCTCAATTATTTTACCCTCCACTTTAGCCACTTTTTCACTTAACTCTCCTGCGTCCCCAAAATTGCCCGCAACGGCACCTAACTCACTTATAAGACGATCTAAATCTTTTTCGTGCTCTTTAAGAACGTTAACTATAAAATCTAAAGCTTCTAATGCCTCATCTTTAGACGGTGGTTTCTCTGACATTTCCCACTTCAGTCCTCTTGCGTGCTATTAAGGATCATGGTTTAAATAAAGCTAACGAATTCCAAAATTATATTATTAAACATAGGTCACTGTATGAATTTGGAATATCATATGATTCAATAACTCTTTGAATTCTTCAAACAAAATCTTCAGTATGGCTTACTAACAAATAATCTCTTGTCTGTAAATTTTTCCTACACACTAACTACGTCACCTCATTGATACTAAAAAACTGTTTTACTCCTCTTCGCGCTACAATTACCTGCCAAAAGGTCGTGCGAAGTATCTGGATGAAGTATAAACAAATAATCAAGGCTCTCTTTGTTTCTTATCCCACTTCGCCTCAAACTCCTCAGGAGACATAATATTTGAACTTAACAGACGTTGACGGAAATGATCACGGGCGCAGGGGTCTCTTACGTGAGCACGGTAAATCTCTGTTAAAAGATAAACTGCCATACTCAAAGATATAGGCTTTTCAGCCATAATAGTTAACTCTTTTGAGACACGAATTAGATCTTCATAGACTACATCGGGCAACGTAAGCGTCTTTCCCATTTTCAGATAGACCCCTAAAATATGTCTTCACCAACAAGACTTTAACTGTTGTTATTCCAGAAGAACCAAAATTCATAGTTTTGTTAACTTATCAGCTCAAGAAGCCAAACTTAATGCTACAAGAAAGCTGTGTTAAACAGTGAAAAGTCCCTACTCAATTTAAAGCTTCACGATTTGAGCATGAGGTACACCTTCAATTTGCAACACCGCTTCGGGGTGTACGTAACCTTTAGCAATGGCTTGCTCAACACAGCATTTACCTACCATATTTACAATGGTAGAGTTTTCAATCATAGCCACTGCTTCTTCCACAGAGACTTTACCACCGTTATAGAACTCTTTTTTTATGTGAAAGACGATCTTGCCTTGCTTCAAGGTTTTGTCCAAAAGATCGGTATCACAAATGGCTAGAAGCACATTGCCTCCAACCCTTTTAAGGTTGACATACACTTCCACGTGACGGAACCTCTACAACTGTTTAATGGATGATCTAGCTCCGCATGCATTGCAAACCAAGAAAGCAAGACGCTTTTCTTTAGCAATGTTTGTGTCGGGACGCTTGCAAACCGGGCAAACAACAAATTCTTCCATATATCTTTGCAATAATCTTTCAAAAGTGTCGCGTGGGAACTTCCCCTGAAAAATCGCTCTGCTCTCATGGTACGTGGCGGCAGTTGCCATTTCTCGTGTTAAAAATTTAAGAATATGTTGTGGGTCACGGTTTATGATGTCTGCAACATCTTTGAAATTTGAAATCGTTGTGCGCATACCTACCATGGAGACAAAAAGCTTTGGCATTTCTAGCCTTTCATGCTTTAAAGCCACTTCAGGCACTTGGGCGCGCGCCCGTTTCAGCAAATCATTGTAGTCATAGTTCATGCTTTTTCACACTGACAACCATTGAAACAGCATAGTATTTAAAACTTCTAATCATGAAACCTGAACCGCTCATCCATCAAACATAAAAGGAGCTACTGAAACCAATATTAGTTTGAATTTCACATTGCTACTATTCGTTAGCGCAAAAGAGGAAGCTACTTGACCCAAGAAACCAAATCCATGGAACTCGCAACAATAAACCACCA
This sequence comes from uncultured Candidatus Bathyarchaeia archaeon, assembly GCA_964582085.1. Lineage (GTDB taxonomy): Archaea > Thermoproteota > Bathyarchaeia > Bathyarchaeales > Bathycorpusculaceae > JADGNF01. The sequence continues at coordinate 12,308 of CAZOPV010000010.1, forward strand.
AATCGACGCTATTAGAGAACAACTACGCAAAATCAACAATGACATAATTCAGCATGTGGAGAGACGAGACAAACTCAACCAGCAAGTTCAAACTCTTAGACGAGAAATCACGGAATTCAAGAAGGAGCGAGATGCCCTCAATGACAGCGTCAGAATATTAAAACAGAAACGTGACGAACTGAGAGAAAAAATCCGCCCTTACATTGAAGAAATTAAAGCTCACAGCGAAAAAATTCGAGAACTAAAAGAGAAAAGGACCAGCAAAAAACGACACGAACTTCAGAAGCAACTGGATGCTATTGAATGGAAAATAGCGACAACTTCTCTGGATTTACAGGAAGAAAAAAGACTTATAGATCAAGTTAAACAACTTGAAACTCAACTAATTGTTTACAAGAAAATTGATCAGCATAACAAAAAAATCAGTGAAATAAAAGCTGAGCTTAAGGTTTACCAGCAGCAGGCTGATGCATTTCATAAGGAATTAACTGAACATGCAAAGAGAAGCCAGGAGTTACACGCAAAAATGCAGCTAAAATTCGCTGAGTTGTCAAAGATGCGCGATGAAGCAACAAACTTGCATGTACAGTACCTTTTAGCTAAAGAACAGATTAAGCCGTTACATGACCAACTTTCCCAACTAGTAGAGCAAAGAAAGGTGTTACAAGATGCATTGAGGGAAGAATTCGAAAAAACTAAGAAAACCAGAGAACAGGAAATTAAAGACAAATTGGGGTCTCAAGCACGAGAAAAATTGCAGCGAGGCGAGAAACTAGACTGGCAAGAGTTCCAACTTATGGTTGGCACTGAAAGCAACGAGCCTGAAACGGAAGATTAAAACTTAACTAGTCGTTAGCTTACTTATAGGAAACAGAAAGCTGATGACTGGAAGAACTATCGAGCAATCTGAACAGAAAAAAATTCTAATTCTTTGTGTTGACCGAGATGGTGATCTAGGAGCTAAAGCGGGTATCAAAACCCCTCTAATGGGGCGAAAAGTAAATCTTGACTCTGCGGTTGCGCTTGCTCTTAAAGATCCTGAAGAGCCTGACTCTAACGCAATGTTTGAAGCCGTCAGCCTTTACGACCGTCTTACTAATGATAAAAAACCTGATGAAATTTTTGAAGTTGCTACAATTTGCGGTTCTGAATTAGGAGGAGTAGGCGCAGATAGAAAACTGGTTTCTGAATTAAACTCCGTTTTGGAGTATTTTAAAGCTGATGAAATTATATTGGTTACAGATGGGTACTCTGACGAAGCTGTTTTGCCGTTGGTTGAATCACGCGTTCCAGTTTCATCGGTGCGTCGTATAGTTATTAAGCACAGCGAGTCAATTGAAGAAACAGCAGCTCTTTTTTCGCGTTACCTTAAACTGCTGGTGGAAAACCCAAAGTATTCACGTATAGTCATAGGTCTCCCAGGATTTCTTTTTTTAATCTGGGGCATTTTAGCATACTTTGGTGTTGTTAACTACTATGCTATAGCGATTCTGCTCGTACTGGGCGTTTTTATGCTTATCAAAGGATTTGGTATTGATAGGTCTGCAAAGGATTTCTACAGATGGGCAAAAAATTACACGCCACCACCTTTGCCTGCTCAAATCGCAAACTACACCACAATCGCAGGCGCTTTATGTATTGCGGTTAGTGTCTATTCAGGATACACAAACAGCCTAGGGCGAGTTGCCCCTACACCTGTTGATTTAGGGGAGTGGCTCGGAGTTTTACCCGCTCTTTCAGGCTATTTCCTTAAGGGCGCTATAGATTTAATTGTTGTGGGTCTAGCTACAATATTGTTTGGTAGGGGCATTAGACTCTATTTTGAGCATGACGCTCGTGTATTGCGGAATGCTGCTTTAATAGTATCTATTGGCTGGTCTCGCTGGATTTTTGATGGAGCTGCAGATATACTTATCAGTCCAGCGTTAGGGTATTCTAATTTGATTTATTCAATAATCGTGGGAATATTGATTACTATAGCTTCGGTACTGGTAATACTCATAATTTATCGTTCTGCTAAAAATTTCTTCGTGCCAAAAGAGAAAGTTGTTGATGAATTTGGTGAATAGAAATAGAGCTTTGGAGGAAGCTTTAATTGAAGCAGTTCCGGCTTATTTTCGACGTCAAATTGCTCTTTCAAAGTCTGTTGAAGAGGTAAGTTTCCAGTGGTGCTGAAGAGATTCTTGTCCCTTATTGGGGCATATAAGGCATATCAAAAGTGGCTATGGTTTCAAGTGAAAAACGGTGAAAAACCTGAGCATATAGCCATAATTCTAGATGGCAACAGACGCTGGGCTGCGTCGCAGGAACTTAACCCTTGGCTAGGCCATAGACAAGGCGCGGAAACGGTTGAACACCTCTTAGATTGGTGCGAAATGTTGGGCGTGAAGTTTGTAACTCTTTACACGTTTTCTATGGAGAATTTCAAGCGTACTCCTCAGGAAGTAGCGGAAATTATGCGTATTGCTGAAGAAAAATTTACTAAACTCCTTACGGATGAAAGAATTCATCGCAGCAAAGTCCGCATTAAAGTTATAGGTCGAGTGAATCTGTTACCTGAAAAGCTGCAGAAGCTCATCGCAGAAGTGGAAAAAGCAACTGCCAATTATGATAGGCAGTTTTTGAATTTTGCGTTCGCGTACGGCGGAAGAGCTGAAATTGTGGATGCAACAAAAAAAATCGCTCAAAAAGTTAAAAATGGAGAATTAAACCTCGAAGAAATTGATGAGCGAACCTTTGAGAAGTACTTGTATACAGCTCATTTGCCTAACCAAGAACCTGACATGATCATACGCACTTCAGGAGAAGAGCGCCTCAGCGGTTTTCTACTTTGGCAATCAGCTTACAGTGAACTTTATTTTCTCGACGTCTACTGGCCTGACTTCAGATTTATTGACTTACTTAGAGCAGTTAGAATTTTTCAACGGAGAAAGAGACGCTTTGGAGCATAAGTTGCATTAAGAACGTTTCTTGGCGCTTACAATTGATATAACATCGCGGTCCTTCAATATAGCATCTTCACCTATTCGTTTTCTGCCACGTGCATCAACGGCATAAAGGAAACTGTTGCCAAGTTCAGAGTGTATAAGGTATGCAAATTGTCGCGCAGTAGTTCCGTAAGGAACTAAATACGCGTCGGGCAGAACCTTGCCGTTGTGGTTTGATAAATGTTCGATATCTTCAACTGGATAAATTGTTATCATGTTAAGAAGTTTGAAGTAGGCTATGTTTATAGCTTCTTGAACACCAGTAGAACCTATTTTCTGAAGGATTTTTTCGCGAATTATTTCTAAAACCTTTATTTGCTCCATAGAAAGTCTTTGTGACTGAATAATTTTGAAATCTGAGTCACCTGGCTTGTACTCTATAAGTTGTTTTTCTGCGGCCCGCCTCAAAGCAAGTTCTGCTTCTGCACTCGCAGGTACAACAGTGTAATTCAATTTTCTAAGCCTTTCGAGGTTTACTTGGGCAGTTGGCAAGTCAATTTTATTAGCTACAATAATCATGGGTTTAGAAATTTGACGCAAGACGTCCACAAATTTTAAAAAGTCGTCTTCCGACCAAAGTGCAGGTCTATCAGCATTTAACCCTGTACGTCTTATTGCTTCAAATACGTGATTGCGCTTTATGTTTAAACCTGTCAGTCGTTCTTCCAGTAGTCCTACACCGCCTTTTTTGTCTGTCTCAGCGATTCGAGCAATTTTTTGCCAGTCTTTTTTGATAACTGAGCCTATCCACATTGTTAGTTCATGCTCTAGAAATTTTACATCTTCAAGTGGGTCGTGCTCGCCCAATTTGCATACTTTTCCTTCGCAGTCTGTGCCACCTGAAGCGTCGACTATGTGAACCAGCGCATCTGCTCTACAGATTTCATCAAGAAACTGGTTACCTAGCCCTCTGCCTTCCCATGCACCTGGTACTAGTCCCGCCACATCAATAAGCTCTATCGGAACCAAACGTATGCCATCAATGCATAGACTATTGTTTGGGTTGTCCTGAACTTTAAATTCAGGGTGAACACAGGATGTTCTAACGTAACCGACGCCGCGATTAGGTTTGATCGTAGTGAACGGATAATTAGCGATTTCTGCTGTGGCTAAAGTTGCAGCGCTGAAAAATGTAGATTTACCTGTGTTAGGTTTCCCAATTACTCCAAGTAGTCGCGAATATCCTTTGTGCATATTAAGACCTTAAGGTAACAATTGAATATATTGTTTAGTTGAGGGCGCTTTATTGTTTGTGTTCAAAATTTGCAGCAGGATAAGCAAATTGGCTTTTTTCTGGAAACAATTACGATGGCAGCTGTCATTTTAAGCTTGTATGAAAACTTTAATGTACCTCACTCTAACATAGCTCACTAGAACAGTCTTTAAAGAGGCACATCCATGAAACTTGCTCTTTCCAATCAAAATTTGATGGCAATTTTGGTAGGGGTTCTTGCTTTTTCGGTTGTAAACACGTATCTGCTGTTAGATCGAACCGATAAATTACAAAATCAGCTTGACCAACAAATAACAGCCTTAAATGAAGAAGTGAACCAAAATTATTGGGCGTTAAACCAAAGATATTTTGCGCTAAATCAAACTGATTATGATATTCTCGCTCAATTACACAATGGACTGAGCAATTTGAATATTCGTTTACCCATTGAGCAATATGATTATGTGATTTTCAAAGAAAACGATGTGACAGCAGCGAAAAACGGCAAAACTGGCTTGATTGATTTTAATTCCACAGACTCCGCTTATGTCCTTAATCAAGCGATTAACTCTGCAAATAACGTTTTTTTAAAATCTGACAGGTATGTTTTGTACTCCGATGTCTTTTTTGTTAATAAAAAAGGCGCAAGGCTTGTCAGTGATGGAGCAACTCTTAGCCTTAACGGCCACATAATTTTGGTGCAGGGGGAAACGTATCAGTTTTCCCAAAATAACCTAATTTCAGGGTTAAAAATTTTTAACGGCACATTACGTATAGAGAACTCTTTCAGAACGACAATCACAAACATGATTTTTGAAAACTGCACTGTTGCACTTGAACTTGCAAATACCAACACTTGGACAGAAGGAACCAAAATTGAAAATGTGCATTTTGATAAATGTGTTCAAAGTTTAGTTTTCAGAACCAACCACACAGGAGCCACTGGTTCGTATGGCAATACAGATGTTAATCGTTGCTACTTTAATCTGCTGGATAATTCCACAGCAATCATGGTGGAACAACATGCCGAGTTCACAGATAGTCAACTACAGAATGTGCGTATCTGGATTGGGGAATTTGGGCAATATAACCAAACTGGGCTTTTGATAAATGGTTCAATGTACCATACGCTTTTAGACGGCGTTGTTTTTGAGTCCTTTGCTGTAGGCCGATTGGAAGACGCTATGCTCTACGCCATAAGTATAGGGCAAGCTGCCAACGAAGCACCGACCTTGCAGGCGGGAGTCAGTTTTTTGGGGGCTTGGACAGCAAGAGTATATAACCCCTTTAGCAGATGGATCTATGGTTCAGGTGGCGTGTTCAAGCAAGAAAACTTGTCTGTACCTGTAAGTGTGTTCGATTATGGGCAACCTGTAACGGTGCAGTTGCGCCCTGCTACGATCACCAACTTTAAACCTCAGATAAGCGTAAAAGGTAGTTTTAGCATCAACGAAACTGTTACTGTAAGAGTAAGACTTGAGTTCGTTGACAACGTCATCTCAGAAGCTGTAGAAAAGGTGTTCAAAGCTAGTGACGTAGTCTGGCTAAACGACTCGGATTTGTTGAAGTTGTTTGCTTCACAAAACGTGGTTTACGCGGTACTCTTTGACGCAAAAGTAAATAAGGCAAATTCCGATGCTATTGTCCAAATCTCACTTTATGGCACAACATCATAACCTAAAATAAATCCAAGCTATATGGAACAAAGTCATCTACAGACTACTTGCAAATATCTCCTAACGACAAAATAAAAACAACCGTGTCGTCATTAGTTGCTCCGTCTTAGCTGTCTGTCAAAGTGAAAAACGAGTTTATGCTTTGAGTTAAGAAGACAAAAACAACAACCAAAATGTAGTAGTCTCAGAACAATTTTTTAGCAGTTTGCTGATAAACTTTCCAAGCTTCGTCCTCAAATAAAACAAAAATTACTCTGGCAAGAGATTGGTCTTTTTCTAAAAACTCCTTTACTGCAGTTAAAGCTACAATGCTAGCTCTTTCCAGCGGATAACCATAACTACCTGTACTTATCGACGGAAATGCCACTGTACTTAAACCCTGCAAGACAGCCAATTGTAGAGAATTCATGTATGCTTCACGCAAAAGTTCAGCTTCTTTTTCTTTTCCTCCATGCCAAACTGGACCCACTGTATGAATAACATATCTTGCTCTTAAGTTACCCCCTGAAGTAATAACTGCTTTTCCAGTGGGCAGACCTTCAGGCCATTTTGTGCAACGAATTACTCGGCATTCTTCTAGTATTCTGGATCCACCTTTACGGTGAATTGCTCCATCTACTCCTCCACCACCTAAAAGACGCGAGTTAGCAGCGTTCACGATGGCATCAGCATCAACAACTGTTATGTCACCCTTGATTAACTGTACCTTTGTTTTCCCCACTTCAAACTCGGTTCTTTCCATGACTTCACCTTTAGACAATTGCATAAATTGCTTGTAATAACGCAGAGCTGAAAAACCACGCTCCAAAAACTACAAAAACCAAAGTACAGAAAAAGGTAACACCTCGGTGTACCTGCTTAGTCCAGAATCGTTGTGACTTAAAAATTACAAGTGCCACAACAGCATACCACGCAAAATCGCATAACCAATGAATACCCGCAAACACTGAAAAACCAATTAAACCAAAGGCTTTTGCATTCAAAATCAACGTTGACCCAACGGTGAGCCACCATAGTATGAAACCAGGATTGGCTGCAGTAGTTCGTATACCTGAAATAAGAGAATCTTGGGTGGAATTAACATCTTTTGTTTCCTTGCTGCGTTGTTGAAAAGTTTGTATACCCATTGACATTAATAATAATCCTCCAAGAAGCCCCACAGCAATCGACACAATATCAGGTATCTCAAATTCATTCAGCACAAAAAACATCAAAAACATCAGAGGTATCTCAACAACACCATGTCCACACGCAATAAGAGCACCTGCAATCCTATCTTTTGTAGCTTTATCTATTGTAACGGCAAACAAGGGGCCGGGTAAAAGTACTCCTGATAAAGATATAACTATAACTGAAGACAAAAAAACGTAAAAATCTGTAATAAACGTCATCGCTTCAGCTTCCGCGAATTACCAAATATCAATAAACAACCTCAAAAATGTTACTTATCTCTTTCAAGTTTCTTGCCCATTTTACTTTGAATGATCGCAACTACCTCTGAGCTATCTTTTGCAGCAGCATACTCATCAAGCAAGACAGCATTTAAATCAAAAAAAGTGTGACCCCATGTAAAAACTGAGAGCAAATTTTTTGCCTCTTTTTTAAACCCTGCAATATAGAGCGCCGCCGCTAATGCTTCCGCAGTAGTCAGTTTAGTGGCTTTGGCGAAATTTGTTGGGTTTCCTGCAATCAACACGGGCAAACATCGGGAAGTTCCTTTAACGTTATGTGACAAAACTTTTTCTGCGTGTTCCCAACTGCAATCCAACGCTGCAAGGCCAAAATCCGCCACACGGTTTCTGTCAAGTGGCGAAAAAGCAACTTTAGCAAAAGGATTAAGAATTATTGCTCGCTTAGGCATAAAGCGTGTTTTAGTTACTATCCTTGCGAGCCCACGGCGTTTTAGCTTCAAACCTGTACATCTTTTTGGGTCACATTGATTTGCATGATAGATGGTTAAGCGAATTTCAAAGGTTTTTTCCACGTGACCTGCGCACCTTAACATGACTCATTGGATTATTCAACACGGTAGGTATCCACGTCAACAAATCAGAAGCCATCATTGTGCCTCTCTCTTTTACTGCAAAATCTCCTGCCGCCCCATTAACGAAAGCCCCTGCAGTTGCCGCCTCAAACGTATCAACTTTTTGGGCTAAAAAAGCACCCACAATACCTGAAAGTACATCACCTGTACCGCCAACCGTCATGCAGGGGTTGCCTGTGAAATTCAGTTTCACATGCTCGCCATCAGAAATAATATCCACATGACCCTTCAAAAGAACTATAGCACCTAACTCTTTAGCAGTGATTTTGACATCCATTACTCGGCTTCTCATGTCTTCTGGAAGCCGCTTGCCTGTTAAAAGGGCGTACTCACCTGCGTGCGGTGTTACAACCAATGGCGACTTTAAAGACCGTTTACACTTCGCAAAAACCTTCAAGCCATCTGCATCTAAAAGCAAAGGCTTATTTTTCTCTTCCACAAGCGTAATGCATGCCTTCACAAATTCTGTAGTTTCCGCATGCAAGCCTATACCTGGGCCCAAAACTACTGCATCAACTAAATCTACATACTCGCTAATTTTGGGCAAATTTTCATGATTCAAATGGTTTCCTTCAAGTTTTACTGTTATCAAATCAGGGGAAACAGACGCAATATCGTGTGCTGTCAACGAAGGAGCTGCCGTGTACACAAGGTCCACGCCTGTACGTAGCGCTGCCAAAGAAACTAAGGTTGGTGCTCCAGAAAAAACTTCGCTTCCTCCAATTACCAACAATCTGCCAAAATCACCTTTATGTGCAGTTAAAGGCCTACACTGCGTAGCCAAAAGTACATCGCCAGGACCTGCAAATTGCTCCATTACCGTTGGTAGTCCTATATCCCGCACAATAAGCTCACCAACGTATTTCTTTGCGTTTTTTAACCCTTCCTTCGCCTTGTAAAAAGTAACCGTAACATCAGCTTTGACGGCTTTACCTAAAACTTCTCCAGTATCTGAATCAATTCCTGTAGGTATGTCAATAGCAACCTTTGCCGCGGTTAAAGCGTTAATGTACTCAACAGCTTGTAATATAGGCTGTCTTAAGTTGCCTTTGGTGCCTGTTCCCAATAAGGCATCCACCACAATGTCGGCTTCAACTTTAGGAAAATTACTGCTGTCGTCCACTTCCAAAATGGGTATATCCCCCAAAGTTTGGAGCACTAACCAGTTTGCAATTGCAGCTTCATGGCTGATGTCTCTGCTCCGACCAACTAGAACAACTGTAACTTTAAACCCCATAGCAGTCAAATGTCTTGCAAGCACAAACCCATCGCCGCCATTTCCTCCCAACCCACAAAATATAGCAATTTTCCTGTTCGGCTTAAAACGGGCACTAATTTCCAAAGCAACATTACGCCCTGCGTTCTCCATAAGCTGAAGAAGTGAAATACCAAAATACTCTGCGTTTGTTTCTAACGCCCGCATATGCCGACTATCGATGACGTCTAACTCCATCCTTAAATCACCTTAAACTGTATTTAGAGTTGATAAAAGATAAGCCTATCTTAACTTTGTTTCCCCTAAGACGCCGTATACAAAAGCATCAACCAAACACACAACAAAAACTTAATGACAGCCTTTTCAGTGTTAATTAAGGATGGAACCCGCGAATTTATCAGCGATAATTATCGCCTACAACTACACACTTTTCAAACAAGACAGTGGTCTCCTTAAACTTAACAATAAATCCATACTTGCGCACGTCATAGATGCAGTTAACCCACTGGTCGATGAAATCTTAATAGTTACACACTCTCAGAAACACGCTGACGCCTACGCCAAACTTGTGTCTACCCGCATCACTTTAGTTGTAGAGCCAGCGATTGCCCAAAATCCTCTAATCGCCGCTCTACAAGGCTTCAAAACTGCACTAGGCGCTTTCTCATTGCTTGTGCCTCATGACGCCCCTTTTATCTCTACTAAAATATTGCAATTATTTTTTGAATTATGCCCTGGAAAATCCGCAGTTATTCCTCGAACCCCTGATTCGCAGGCAGAACCACTACCCGCAGTTTATGCCACGCGCCAAGCTTTGTTTGCAGCAGAGAAAGCCATCTCCATGGGAAAAAATGATGTCGGGGCATTGATCGAGACTCTTCAAAATGTTCGCTATTTGTCCACCCTTGTCATAAAGCAGTTAGACCCTGATCTTAAAACCTTTTTTAGGATAAAGACGCCTGTAGACCTTAAACGTGCAGTTGCATTGACAAAAAATCAAAACACAAAAAAACATGGTTAACTGCCCTTGATTTGTAGTTTTTCCCCTTTTTACCTAAAAACCTGCAGGCGCGCTCTTTATTACTAAGTGCTTTGACGAAATTACTCGAAATATAAATAATCATCAGCTACGAGTTGCAAAAAAGTTTAAAATTATAGAAGTAAGCAAGTTTTTACAACTACAAAAAGCGTTTTGAGTTCATAATTGCTGGGGCAGGCGGACTTTAGATTAAAAAATGTGTCTTTTTTGACAACAATAAAGGGTCTTTTTTTAAGAAGACAGAAAACAAAACTGACACGGTAGCTCTTTTCAAAACTATCGCCTCTCGAAACAGTGTCGAATGAACACAATTTAAAAAATAGTGTCAAAAAATAGGTATAAAAATTCCAAAAATTGGATTATATAAGTCAATTTTTAAAGCTATGATTTGATTAACGTGCTACGAAAAACGAAATTTCAGGTTTAACAGTTTAAACCAGCCAAGCAAAATATTGATTATGAGACAACCTATTAATGATCAAAATTGGTTAGACAACTTTGGAGGTACACAAATAACGCAGCAAAAGACAAGTTATGTTGATGCTTTTGTATACGCAAATAATACAGAAAAACATTCAGTATCCACTCTTTTGGAGGTATTAAAGCATTAATGTATACCGTGTGGAGAATTATATGATTATTGAGAGAGAAATGATTATTTCGATCCTAAAATTGACTAAAAATGGGATTATTGAGCAAGAAAATGTAAACAAAGAGGCTAAGATTCCCAAGTCCATTGGACAAAAATTGCTTCAAAAACTTCAATATGACAAACTCATTTATATCAAAGGCGATATGGTCCATGTTGATACTACTAACCGCCTAAAATTGGCGGTACGTGCGGCGGAATTAGGCGCGGATATAGAACGTTTGAGTCGCCTTTTAGCGTGGAAGGAATTTGAAAACCTGATTGCAATTGCTTTAGTGCAAAATGGCTATGAAGCGACTGAGAATGTGCGCTTCAAACACGCCTTACGCAGGTGGGAAATAGATGTGGTTGGCTGTAGAAAACCTTTTGTACTATGCATCGATTGCAAGCAGTGGCGCAATGGAATTTCGCCAGCAAAATTAGAGAAAATTGTTGCCGATCAATTGATCAGAGTCCAAGCATTAGTAGATGCCTTGCCTAATAGGGCAATCAGATTACCTGCAACAAAGTGGGAGCATGCAAAGTTTTTTCCAATTGTTTTGTCACTTGTTCCTAATCGATTCAAATTTTGGAGTGACGTGCCATTAGTGCCTGTGTTACAGTTTCAAGAGTTCATAAATCAAATGCCTCTGTATGCGTCATCTCTAAAGTGTTTCAGCAAAAGATTTCCAAAAATTATGACATGAGCTCCCGCAAAGGTTTCTGTGCAAATTTTACAGACGGATATAAACTCGCCAAAATTGTGGTCAGTAAGGCGCCCAGAAGCCAAAGCGCTACGTTAAACAGGGTGACAATGTTAACTACTGGCTCCTGAATAAGAATAAACAGGGTAATTATTGTGCCTATAGAGAGGCCTACGATAAAACCGCTAAGCAACAGAATCAAATTTTGACCTCCTAACAAATATACGACCTGCTTGGGCTTTACGCCTATTGCACGCAAAATCGCATATTCGTGACGTTGATCTTCAATAGATATCAAGCAAAACGCAACCAAAATGAAAACTGCAGAGGATAGGCAAAATAATGGTATTATCATAGTCACTTGCCACAAAGAACCCAAAAAATCTATGTTAACCTGAGAAACAGTATTTAGGTTCACTACAGTCAGATCTGCATTGAACTTGCTTAAAGTTTCCTCTATAGTCGCAAAAACGGTCAAACCGTCGGCGGCAGTATCAACTGTAACAAAAAGTACATTAGGACTATAAAAGCCAGTTAACTTTTTCAAACTTTCTAAGGGAACATATACAACGAAACCATTGTTAATAGGGTCAATACATACACCCACTACATCAAACGATGTACTCTGAACTGTGATGCCCTCTAACAGAGGGTCTGCATGTTCAATTTTTGCAGTTGAATTTGAAGAGTATAAGCTCCATGCTACAGAATCTCCAACCACTGCTTCAAAGGTGGCGTCGACACTTAAAAAGCGTCCATCGATACGCCAACTTGTGCTAACCGACTGAGGTTCAACACCCACTATTAGTCCTTCCGCTTTTCGGTGGTCGCCCAGAGGTATTGTGGATAAGGTCTGTGAATCAAAAGTGTAGCTACCTTCTTCTTGGATCACACCAAAAGTAACTATTCGAGGATCAATCGCTATCACGTGGGGTAGTGTTCTTAAGGTTTCAAGAAGACTGCTGTTTATTGCAAATTTTGTGTTTAAATAGTCAAAATGTTGTTGTTCACTGATTATACCTGAAAACTTACTTATAACCGCTAAGTATTGTCTACTGAAATCCTGGTGAGCAATCATGAAGAGGTTTTTTCCTGTAGCGTTAGCTACCCAAGACGACGTGGTATCTCTAGCTATTACGCCGCTTGCTATTGACACAGTTAGCAAAGTAAAAACTATGACGAGAAAAACTACTATTCTTTGAGTAAATGCTTGAAGGCGAAACAGATTTCGAGTAATAAAATTTAATGTTAAATACGCCTTTGGCATCACTTTGAATTTGTTTGTTGAGTTCAAGCCAAATTGTTGGGTTGTATCAAGCAAATTCACCGGCAAACGTCGTGAAGTATCAAAAAGAGGTTTTGCTCCAAAAACTAAGGTGAACACAAAAAAGCTAATAAATACTAATGGAGCGTACCAAAAGTTTGGTTGCTTAAGGGAACTTTGAAAGTTACTCGTATCTATTACAAGATAATCAGCAGCAAACCCCAGAACTATGCCGACCATACAGGCTACAAATGTGATAAGAAGCAGTTCCGTAAAAAAGTAACCAAATACAAGGCCTGTTGGGCATCCTGTAGCTCGCATAAGCCCAAAATCACGTGCTCGCTGCTTTAGGAATAAAAAAGCGGTGAACGCCACAAGGACAGCCCCCACCGCAAAAACCAAGACGCCTACAAAGAGCAAAAACTGGTTAAATATTGTTAGCAACCCAGAGGTTAGTGCACACTTACTTGAATCTTGTATCATGAAACTGACTTGGTCGCTAAAAAGCAGCAGAAACAGTGTTGCAGCTACACAAGCGGTTAAACTGGCAAATGTGAGTCCTGTTTGGAGTTTTCGGCGGAGTAAATCATTGAAGGGAAAGGCTGTTTCAATCATTTTGAGTCGCCAGTTTACCATTTTCTAAAAGCAATTTTTGGTCGGCCAAACGCATTATCTCTTTGTCGTGTGTAGCAACAACTATTGTTTTACCTTCTGATTTCAATTCTTCAAGAAGTTGGATTATTTTCAGGCTATTTTTTTCGTCCAAGTTTCCAGTAGGTTCATCCACCAAAAGCAGCGGCGGGTTATTGGCTAATGCACGCGCAAAGGCTACTCTTTGTTGTTCGCCGCCGCTAAGCTGAGATGGAAAATGGTTGCTGCGTTGTTGTAAACCTATTTTTTCTAAAAGTTCCTGAACCCTTTGTTCTACCGTTACAGCGCTTGTTCTTTTCCATTCCAACGGAAAGGCAATGTTCTCGGCGACTGTAAGAGTAGATACCAAGTTATACGCTTGAAACACAAGTCCTATTTTATTACATCTGAAATCTGCCAAAAAATCTTCTGTTTTTTGAGTCAAATCTTCATTAAACACATTTATCACACCTGATGTTGGTTTGTCAATGCCGCTTATGATGTTGATTAAGGTAGTTTTGCCTGACCCTGATGCCCCACTCACAACAACAAATTGACCCGTGGTTACAGTTAGATTTAATTGTTTTAATATTTCTACTTGGGTATCTCCTACTTGGTACGTTTTGCATAGATCTACTGCCGTTATTGCAATTTCGAATAGTTTGACGCCCATTTGATGTTTCTCCTGTAAGTGCTCCTTAAATTATTGGTAAACATTAGTGCAAGAGTAAACTTCAATTTACTTTGCTCAATAAGTTTTTTCCAAGTTCAAGTTTCCTCGATCACGCTTAAGTATGCGTACCTTATCCGGGAGCTTATTTTTTTCCCACTCTGTCCAACTGATTTCTTTAAACGTCCATTTCTTTCCAAGATGCGCCGCTACAACAGCATGTTTGTAGTCATTGTCGATAGGAAAAAACTCGTGAAGAAAACGAAATAATTTGTCAATTTGCTGTTTAGGAAAATATGCGTAGTAAGTGGCGTTTTTGACTTCAAACGCAAAAGTATGGTTTCCTTTACGTGCAATTATGTCAGGTAACGGATTAAGGCTGGGGTTGCTAACTGGAACGCGAACTGCATGGTAGCCATTTTTTTGAAGCAGTTTGACTAAAACATTTTCACTATAAAAACCTCTTTTACGCCATCGTCGCAGTGCAATTTTGTCAACAGCTTTCAATTTAGGTTTCCTTCTTAAGCTCTTTATATTATTTTAATTGCTGGCCTCTTGAATAAATAACTGTGGTAAGCCCCTAAAATTGATTTGGGGTTGATGCTTTTGTATACGCGCCAATTTTTATAGGTGGTCTGGTTGCATAATGGTGATGTAGAATGCACTATTAATTACCAATATAACCAACTTCACTTTGCGCGAAAATATTGTGTTATTGTTGCGATAATTATGACTTGTTTAGACTACATTTGACGTTACTAAATTGTGTGCTTGACAACTTGCGCTGGCAAAAGGTCATCACAAAAAAAGCTCGCCGACAAATTCTAGAGAAAACTTATAACGTCAAGAAAAAGGGGAAAGAGAAACAACCAGCATAGGCGTTTTCTGCCAAAAACCGCCTGAGCCTAAAACATGAACAGCTTTAACCTCTTCTGCTGATGCATTATGCATATTTCTTTCTGCTACAATAACCCTTCGCTGAAAAACAGGGTTATCTAATCCCACAGCAAAGATTCTTACGCCCCTACTGAAAAAGTTCTTTTTTGCTCGAAGTTTTGTCGAAGAAAAACGACTAAAACCTGGCATGGAGATTTTCGTAGGTACTTATATGAGGCGATGATTTTCACCATGGCTTTCTTTTGCAGACTTAGTAAAAATGGCTTAAATAAAGAGTTTTTACAAAATAAACCTTAAAAACGGCTTTAAAATTTTTTGCCGGTTGCAAAAAACTTGGGGTTTTTTACAAAGCCCAGAGTTCGAAGAAATACAACCAAATTTTTAGTCTTTTAAAAAAAATGGGCCATAAAAAATAGTTTTTTGGTCAAATAAAGTCTTTATTTACCTCGTAAATTTTGTGGACACAGCCTTCTATTTTTTGAAAAAAACATTTAACAAAAAAGTACCCTCGCCCCGTTAAAACATAATCTCTAAAAATCGGTATACAAAATCATCAACCAAATCATTTAATCTTTGCGACGTCACGCTAAGTAACATGGGCCAGGAGCTATATAAAAACACAGCCAAAAATTTCAAAACGTGCTAAGAGTCAATTTGCTAACCTTGAATATAATTAAAAGACAAGACGTGTATTGGTAATTTATCTCTGGTGATGCTGGCAACAACTAACGCAGGAAGATGTACAGGCGTAATATAAATTGCTACCAGAACCTTTTTTGCCTTTTTAAAGAATAAACTTTGATGAGAGACCATGGCTTTCAAAGTGTATACTACGCAACTAAATTTTTCAACACGTGGTGAAATAGAATTCGTAGATTTGACTAGCCAAATTCAAGAGGTTGCTAAGGATTCTGGCATAAGAGAGGGTATAATTCATGTCTTTGCGCCGCATGCAACAGGAGTTTTAATACTTACAGAAAATGATGAACCACTGCTAAACGATATAAAACGTTTCTTAGAGCAAATTCTACCAAGATCTAAAAATTATGGTCATCCTCATAATGCTCATGCACATATTCGGTCTATATTACTTGCTCCAGATAAAACATTACCTGTGATTAATGGAGCGGTTTTATTGGGAACTTGGCAATCAATATTTTTTGTTGAAACAGACACTTATCCACGAAAAAGAACAATTGTACTTCAGGTCATAGGTCAGACATAACCACAGGTCTCACGCATCCAGATGCTATTATTAGTATTCTAAGCAAAAGGGTCGGGTATAATTTAAGATAGGCTCAGATTTTTGAATTTTGCTGTGGCCATCGTGTAGAGGCTAATAGTAGTTTTAGATATGTCAAATTTATTACAAATGTTCCTACAGCAAGACAGCGTAGCCCCACTCTGCTAATTGGCGACCTTTTGACATAGTACATATTTTCAGAGTTACGTCAGTCAATTTTTTTGTTTTTTCTTTTTGTAGTTGTTCAAATATATGTGTCATTAGCTGGCTACCAGTAGGCATATTCACACACAAACCCAAAAACTCTCGGACACTTTCATAGTTAGAGACTGCTTATAAAAAAACCTATTAGAATACCTGTGGCGTGGCGGTTTGATGAATGCATCCGTGAGGTACTATTCGGCTTAGTTGAGGTAGGTTGGTGGAGGTATTTAAGAGGGTTGCTGTCAATCATGGCTATCGCCTCCTAGCTGTTAGAGTTCATTATGCAGATCACGTGTGTTATTATTGACGTTTTCAAATGTGTTTTAGCAGCGCTGCTATTTGAAGAGGTTCGAGAGCTAAAAATTTCGTTTTGGGATGGGCATTTGTGGTATGAGAGGTATACTATGAGACCTGCAGGTGGTGGGGCAGGCTAAAAAAATAGACGAGTACATCAACCATTTGAGTGGGGGCTACTCGCCCCTTCCGCAAAGACTATACATCAATGAATCCGCGGTTAAGCCGCAACAGAACATACAGGACATGCCATTGGTTAAGTTGCTAAGGCCGAGTTTATCTTTACGAGGTTGAACAACTTAGCAGACACAGTTAAAGATAGTAACTTAAAAGAATATTTACACAACCAAGTAATTAACACAGAAAATTGCAAGCAATAAAACACACATGGACGTAAACACCTAATCAGTGCGATGTTACAAGACTAATTCTTCATAAGTACTGTAATTCAAAACATAATCTTAAGTATCTATTTAACTATATTACCTCTCTAATGTGCCCAGCAAGGGACCATAATGAATATTGAGCACCGTTCAAGTTGGATGCATATTATAATTTTTAATGGACAAACTTTTTCTGTGCACGCTTCTTTTTGCGGTTGTTCAGCTTCTTGTGTAGTAAGCTATCCTATTTTAGGCATTTCGTTTATCGTAGCAACAAAGAGGACGAAATAACGAGTTAATGTTTTTGAATATCTGTCTATTTAGAAGATCGCAAACAAAATTTTTTGACTAATTAATTTAAATTTTATTTATTCGATAATTTTTCGAAACACATAAATGTCTTAGATTTCGCATTAGATCTTTTAAGAAATTGTGTATGGGCAATTAGACGTGAAGATTCAACAAAAGTGGTAAAAAAAAGAACAGGCAAACTCTAGATTGCCCCGTTTTAACCAACATAAATGTTTGGTAAAGACTTCTATAGTTGATAAAAAGCAAATTAGGTGGTTTTATACTCCCCATATATAAGTTTCGAGAAACTTCGAATAAAGAGTAAAAATAAACCTTCTTTACTGCAAGAATATTTGATTAAAAAGCGGTTACTGTACTCTCCAGTTTTTTGTGTTATTTGCAACGTAGCAATCATACAGCGCTACATGTGACTAAGTCAAAAGAAATGCAAGCATATGCCGTATAGTATAGTTTGTGTAAATAAAAAATAACACTTATTTAAGTTCATTTGTGTCAATCTTTTTAGCCATTTCATCTAAAAGCCTTGAGAAGGGATGATCAGGTTTGTCTGCAACAAATATAAATTTGCCTTCAGAGCGCAAGATATCACAGAAACAGGGCACTAACCCTAAAAGAGGAACTTTATAGATGTTTTTAATTCGGTCATAAAGCTCCTCTTGGCGTGCTTGTGAGTTGTAGTCAAGCACTTTATTGATAACTAGACCTGTTTTCTTTTCAAATAAATTATAAAGTTCGCTTAACATTCTTTTGCTACCATCGACATCGGAGCGGTCACCTGTCGTTGCTACTACAATTAAATCTGCAGCAACAATGGCGTTTATAGATGAATATTGTAGGCCTGGACTTGTGTCAAAAACTAAATAGTCAAACCCCTTGTCATTCAGAAGTGCGTTTCGAAGGTACAACAAACGTCCAAGGGCACGCATTTCCCACTTTCGGTCTTTAGAAGACATATCTCTAATTGCTTCCGTTGCAGGATTTGCAAGACCTACAAAAAACTGCCCTTTACTTGCAACTCTACCAGTCGCATCGACGAGGACTCTATCTATGTCGCAGATGTTATTCAGATAATCATTAAGCCAGCATTCAGCGTTTTCTAACTTAAGTATCGCAAAAAGACTAGGTGCACGAAAATCCAAATCAAACAAACAAACTTTTTTGCCTTGCTTAGCAAACATAGCCGCCAAATTTACAGAAAGTAATGTTTTTCCAGTTCCGCCCTTATATGAATGAACCGCGATTATTTTGCCCATACTCATCAACCCGCTCATTTTTCCGCAGAGAAATACGCTTTACGACCTTTGCGCTCCTTCTTTAAATAACCCATTAATACAAGTTGATTCAAATATGCACTTTCAACAGCACGCGCACGTCCGGTTTGTTGAGCGATGTCGTCAGCTGTTGCTCGGCCAATACGACAAACAGTCATAGCCGTCTTACGTAGATGATCCGGCATAGATAACAAAGTCATCACATCCAATGGCGCATCCTCGCCACCAATAGGTATCGGAATATCACGTTG
This sequence comes from uncultured Candidatus Bathyarchaeia archaeon, assembly GCA_964582085.1. GTDB lineage: Archaea > Thermoproteota > Bathyarchaeia > Bathyarchaeales > Bathycorpusculaceae > JADGNF01. The sequence goes on from CAZOPV010000010.1 coordinate 31,234, forward strand.
CTCATGCCGTTGCAGTTCAATGATAACTTCCATTTTTTCATTTAACCTCTCCAAATTCTCTTTAATCTTCTCTAATACAGACAGTGGTTGACGCCCGAACGTATCTTTAGTCAAATAAAACCCCACATGTTAGTTTTAAGGCAATACAAAGAAGACATAAAAGTGTTTATTAAGTCTTGCGAAAATGCGATACTTATTTCTGCTCAGGGTTTTTAGTAAATAGCTAAAAAATATGGGTTGTTCTACGACAATAAAGAGTGAGGAAGTTTGTTAGAACGGTAATAGTGCTTGGTTTCTAGCTTCTTCAACTATAGGCAGCACCTGTTTGAGCTCTCTGAAGTATTTCAGCACTGTTATACCTCTTTGAGTTACTGCAAATACCACGCGACTTTTTCCAGCGGTTCGTTCTTCTATGAGTCCTTGTTTTATGAGGAAGTCTAGGTACTCTTTGAGTACGCTGCAGTTGACGTTGGCTTTGTACATTATGTGGGTAAGCTTCAGCGGGCCACGATGCGCCAGCACCTTAAGAATATCAATATACACCTCCAGCTTAGAGCGTCTCATTGTCCCACGTCGGTTTGAGCTTTTCCTTTTTTTATTTTTGTTTATATATAGCTTTTGTGTATTAGATCTCTATGGTTTTTTCTATTTTTTGAATTTTTAATTAGATGTTTCTTTGAGCTTTATTTAACACGTTTAACCTATTTTCAAATGCTGTAACCATGTCATCTATCAATATTTTTTGTAAATCTGTCGAAAGTACCTTAATTTTATCAGCAAATACAGTTGCCATCTGACTTTCAAGTGCTGTTCGACCATCACATAATGCATTTTGTTTCAAGGACGTTCCTCCATACTTTCTGCGAATAATAAGTTTCAGGCTATTTAACTAACTTATGAAAGCCTGATATGGACTCAAAATTCACCTTAAAAAGCAGCAAGTTATTTTATTGTGGGGAATTAGCAACTATACGCTTGTGCATAGAGATAAGGGTAGCTTTTTGTTTGTGACTCAGTTTTTTAATCACTTTTTCTCGGTGCATGGCTTCTGCCCTTGAAGTGAACTGTTCAAGGTAAACGATTTCCTTTGGTGGATGCATTTTTGTGTATTTTGCGCCTTGACCGTTTGAGTGCAATTTAATTCGTTCAGCAACATCTTTTGTGTATCCAGTGTAAAAGCTGCCGTTGTTACATAGGATGATGTAAACGTAATAGTTCATAACTTGCAACCCAACTTTTGTACACTTAGGAGAGGAGATATTTATCTAATTTCTCGATGTAACCTTGTGGATAATGAGGCTTGGGCTTTTTTATGAGCGGTTCTTCTTTAAATGTAAAAATAACGCCCTTATGCAAGGCACGTCTCATGTACGCGGCAGGATCCATAGCTCGAACTATAGTTCTATCTACGTCAATTATGTAAATCTCATGTATGCGCGCATTTTTGATGCCTTCTTCAGTTAGAGGAGGATTTTGATAGTACCAATCGCACAAATTTTTTATCTCTTCTATGGCCTGTGGCGTTCTTTTCTTTGGAGGCAGGGTAAGTACACGAGGCAAAGGCAAAATGTAATGTGGCGGTATACCTATTGCAAATTTACCTGAAAAGCAACTATAACGAACTATTTTGCTAGCTAAACGAGCGTAAGTATAAGTTAAGGGATCCATTGCATGCTCAGGCGGAATATAACCGGTCTCGATTTCCACAATTAGATTGCCATAACCTTTTGTGGCGTAGATGTCGCATGTCAAAATGTCGTTCAGCTTTTGCTCAATTTTTACTGAATACTCTTTAAGTACAAGGTACTTTGCGCAAACAAGCTCCATTACAGAATGATTAATTTTAACAACATTTTCCTTGTGGAGTTGAAGAAGGGTATTGCATAGAATATTAAGTTTGTGAACTGCATCGCTACTCATATCGGTTGTTAACCGTGCCAGCAAAACGTTTAGATCATGCTCAAATTTTGCTCTGTCTCTATTGGTGCTCATCGAGAGACCTTTACCTAAAATGTAGCCAAACTTAAATAAATACTAAAGAAGGTGCACTGTGATAAATTCTTTTTCAGTTAAACAGAATATAAATCTAAAACCCAAAATCTAACATGAACAGCTCAGAGTTTTAGGTTAAAGCTTATTTATATAGGCTCCATAGTTTTGTCGATTTTTCCGTAATACCATACTTAATTTTAGATAGTTCTGTCAAAATCAGCTTTTTTTAAGTCAAGAATGACGTTTTATCTGTTCAGACAACTTTATATTCTATTTTAATCATAAATTAGTCTGCTCAAACTGAGAAGCAAGCTGGAATGAGTCAACAAGGGACAGTGGTCCATTGACCTACTGGTCAATTCAGTCTCGGGAGATAGTATCAAACGGGGCAGAAAGATGACGGTAAGTCAACAATTGGCTGAAAGTTGTTGGCGACATTCAGGCTTAGACTCAGTTTGAGCAATAGCAATTTTTTGAATTCAAAGTGTTTGCCAAACATTTAGTTCTATTTTTGTATAACTCTGTTTATATACCACAAGTATTATTAAACACGCCAACGCTAAATTACAATAGGTAATAGTAACCGATTAAATAATAATCACATGCTGCAGTAAAACTTGCATTGTGTGATCGAACCTAACTAAAATATTTAAAACATCACGAGGAGGATAACGCTTACGGGTCAATCTCAAACATTTACTATAAAGTATGTTATACATGCGAGATTTGAAATAGAAGGCGTCGTGGAGAAACCTGATGTAATAGGTGCAGTTTTTGGCCAAACCGAAGGATTGTTTGGACCTGAACTTGACCTCAGAGAACTCCAAAAAACAGGCCGTATCGGCAGAATTGAAATTGAACTGCATAGCAAAAATGACCGGACCACTGGCACAATTACCATACCTACCAGTTTGGATCGCGTATCCACTGCGTTAATAGCTGCAAGTGTCGAAAGTATTAACCGTGTGGGACCCTGTAGCGCTAAAGTGGTTTTGGATAAAATCGAAGACATTCGGGAGGCAAGGCGCAAAATAATCATCGACAGAGCTAAAGAAATTTTGCATAAATGGAATGTTGAATCTATGCCTTCTGTTGATGAGGTCTATAAAGAAATCAGCGATACAATGAAAGTGGGTAAAGTAGAAAAGTATGGTCCTGATGAGCTTCCTGCTGGGCCCGCTCTTGAAGACAGCAAAGAGATCATAATTGTTGAAGGACGAGCAGACATCATTAATCTTATGCGTTGTGGGATTCTTAATACGGTCGCTCTTGAAGGTGCTAAAATTCCAGAATCTATAAAAAGGTTAACTAAGGAAAAAGAGGCAACTGCTCTTCTTGATGGCGATCGAGGTGGCGATTTGATTCTGAAAGAGCTTCTACAGGTAACTAACATAAAGTATGTTGGGCGTGCCCCTCGAGGTAAAGAAATTGAGGAATGTAACTGTAAAGAGATTGTTGAGGCATTAGAGAAACGCGTTGCGGTTGCTGAACTGTTCAAACCTAAAAAAGCTGAAAAACAAAAAATAGAGTTACCAGCGTTAATAACGGAAACAGCTAAATCCCTTCAGGGCTCACTTGAGGCAGTTTTGCTGAACGAGACTGTTGAGCAGGTAGAGAGAATGCCTGTCAGCCAGCTAGCTGAGAGGCTTCAACAACTCAATGGGGTGGACACAGTTATATTTGATGGTATAATTACTCAAAGAATTGTGGACATAGCCAGCGAAAAAAACATAAAACGTATAATTGCATCTCGCATCTCTGAAGCAGTAAAACCAGCATTGAATGTGGAACTTTTAACTTTTGCAGATTTACTGCGAAATTAAAAAAAGGCTGTTGACGCCACATTTGGTATCTTTAAAGGTTTAGTTGTTTTTTCTATTTTTTCTTGTTCACTTAACTGATTTAAGTATCGGAAGAGTTACCTATTCTTTGTTGTCTGTTTAACTCTGTCCACTTCTGATGTATCGCCGCAACCGCAGGTTTAACGTTTTTCTCCTCAACAACAATCATTATCTGACTGGTGTGAGGGGCAAAAACTCCTCTTTTGATATTAATACCGTGGATAGCGCTAATTGCTAATGAGGCTACGCCTGGAGAATCTTTCATTTTATCACCTATCAATGTAACGACGCCTAAGCCAAATTCAATAGTCAAGTTTTTGTCGAACCCTTTCAGTTTTTCCTCATTCTTTTTTAAGAAGTCAGAGTCCATGAACAAGAAATCTCGAATGCGCTCTCCCGTTTCCAAAGTTTCTGCGCCCAAATCAATAAAGTCATTCCGTTTTTCCCAGATTCTCAAGGAATCTTCTAGAGATCGACTTTTTTCATCATGCATTGAGAGTATGGCGCAACCTGTTTTGCCTGTTAAGCATTTGACTACCTTTTGATCCGCAGTTTTTGCTTGTATTACAGAACATCTGGAAGGTTCATCAATGGGTATCACATGCAGTCTCTGCCCAAATTGCCTAGATAGAGCAATAGCAGAACCCTGAACAATTTTCATTCCCATCATCGACGCTTTATGTGCCTCGTTATAGGTTAAAACTTTCACATGCTCTGTTTTTTGTCCTTTAACCACTTTTGGGTCTGCACTCTGGATAGGCACATCTTTGTACAGCAAAGTTTCTACATTATACCTATCTTTGAGTAAGCATGAAACAAAAACTGCCGTCAAATCTGAGCCGCCTCTGCCTAAAATGGTTTCTAACCCATCAGTAGTTACACCCATGAACCCCGCCATCGAAATTACTTTGCCTTTTTCTAGAGGACCTAAAAAACAATGCACACGTTGTTTGCTTAACTCGTAATTGGGGGTGGCGTCTTCAAAATTGTCATCGGTAACAACAGGCCATTGCCGCATTTGGAGATAACATGAGTCCAAGCCATAGCTTTTCATCACATAATCCATCAAAATAGATGTTGAAAATTCACCACCAAGTGCCAGCACTTTAGCTTTTATGTGCCCGCTGAACCTTTTATTAACTGATTTTAAGGTGTCTTCAGTTATTTTTTTGCAATCAGCCAACGCGGTAGTCGCCTGCTCAGTATAGGGTGCCTTAACATAGGTTTGTGCTATGTGCCTGTAAATGCTAAAAATAGACTCTGCAGAAACCTCACACTTTGCCTGCGCACAAGATTCACCAATTTTGATAAGTGTATCTGTACAGCCTGTGGGTGCTGAAAAAACAATTATAGGACCATTTGTATGTGCAGTGTTTAGATGTTTTATTTGTCTGAGGATCTTTGGGATACCTTTACCCTCGGCGTCCAGTAGGCTGCCACCAAATTTTGCAACAGCAATCTTCTTTTTCACAGTTATTACCTCTTAAATCGTACGTGAGCTAATTTCATAACTCTAAAACTCATTTTGATGCTCGCTTAAACGTTTTCGCCACAGTTTCAATTTGTTCGCCCAATACTTGGATTTTTTCCAAGTTACCTAAGCCTTTTTCGTAAGCTCTGTAAACATGTTTAACCTCGTAAGGATTAATACCCATCACTTTAATGGCAACAGCGTCGGTTGCAACCACATCTTTTCCTGCGATAATTAAATTCATTTTTACAGGCGTGCCGTTAATCGGTCCATTGCCCTCCATTCCAACGAAACCGTCTATTACCGTTAAAACTGGTTTAATGACTGTGTTTACGTCAACAATCACCTTGTTTATGCCTAACGCGTGATATTTAGCTTTGAACTTATCTGGAAGTAAACCAAACAAATTCTTCATACCCAGTGTGACTACGGTATTTACATGTGTTTTGAGTTTTGCAGCACTGATTATTGCAGATTGGGTAACAATTTGAGGAACCTTTATGCTACCCAAAGCTTCACTTTTGGTTATCTTCAGCTTGATTTTGTCTTTCAAATGTCTCAAGTTGAGGCATTCTACACCGTGACGGTCACACATGTCTTTCATACCTGTTACCACAAAAGCTTTGTCCGCATTAGTCAAGGAGGCATCAGACTCAACAACATAAACCTTGACTGGTAAAGTTTTCAGTTTCTCAATAAGAGCCTCTACAACAATTGGATCTGTGGTTGCCCCCGTCTCCCAAGTTTTGTCCGTAATGAAATTTACTTTAATAAGCACTTGCTTATAACCTGAAAATGCAGTTTTATAGTCAATAAGGTCAAGTGCTTGAAAAACAGGTTCATGTCCTCGTTCACCCTTAACAATAGCAACTTGAGATGCAGCAGCTAACGCAACAAATCACCAACAAATAATTACAAACTTATTTGTTTATAACTTTATCATTGTGCAAACAGTAGGTTGTCCCGACAAAACTGCCTCAATTCTCTCAGGATAATTGCCGTTAACAACATAACATGGTAAAGGGCGATTTAAAAGAAGTTTCGGCAGAAATTTATCCACACTGGTTCGTTTAGGCTGAGACATCAACCACTGAACTGAAACTTCGTGCAGTAGCTGAGCAGAACCATACCTTTTGGGGTCTTTTGTGAAAATTCCGTCCACATCAGTTACTAACACAATTTTTGCTGCATGAGCCTTTTCTGCGATAAAAGCAGCAATGGAATCAGAAGTAACATCCCATGATGCCTCCAATTTTTTCTCTTGAACTGCAAGTTTTGTTGGCAAAAAGACTGGAATTTGTTTGGTCTTAAAAAAAATCGGAATATCCTCAAGTTTTTCAGTGAGACAAGAGTTGGGGATTAGCTGTGACAGAACAATACCATACTGACCCATTGCTATGATTGCTAATCTATGTGCAATCGTAGCAGGTAACTCAAAGCGCCTATCATATTCGCGAACTACATCGGCAAATTTGCCTCCACCAGGTACAATCAATATCTTGTGTTTAGTTGCGAGTTTTGCTATCATATTACACAAAGTCTTCAAGATACTATGATCTTCAGCAAGACTGCCCCCCACTTTAATTACTGCTTCCAAATTAGTTTTTCTCCTTTCAATTTTACAGCCGCCATAAAAGCTAAACCTACAGCTGGTGAAAGCATAGCAGCAGCTGAAACTGGCATAAACTCGTCTATGTCTATAATTTTTTTGATTTTTGCTTTTTCGGCGGCTTTTTTTGCAAGAAAATCCTTGCCCAATCCTGTGGTGACAACTGGTATTGTGTTTTTGGCGTTCTCTTTTAGTTTTGAATAAACTTGAGTTATACCTGCTGCAATTTTGGCCACCTGCGCGGAGTAGATGTATCGTGCGATTTTAATAATTTCTTTTTCTGCGAGCATGTCTGTATCTGCGCAAACTAGGCGAGCTAGCCGCGCCAATGCATAATATCTGGTTTTTCCTCTGCCATCTGCTGTTTCGCAGGTGTATTCTGCCTCTTTGATATTGCCTAAAATTAAATGGACATCCCCAGATTGAGCAAAAAGCTCTGATGAAACGCGTACTCGGCACCCTCTTAAGGTAACTGACGAAACAACAGTAGCTACGTTAGTTCGTAAGCTGCCTGTATATACAAGTTCACCGTTGGCGAGTTTATCTAAATCTGTTTTTCCAGCTGCAGCCACCTTGCCATTGACTATGGGGATTATACTGGTGCTTGTGCTACCCACATCGACAACTACACCATCACGTATGTACTGCGAAACCATCCATCCTGTGGCTGCCCAGTTTGCCGATGCAACGATGCGGGGATCTAATTTAGCTGCTGTGGTTGTCAATAAATTTCCATCAACAGACAGAACCACAATTGGGAGTCCTGTAAAAATCTTTGCTACACAGTGCAGGATGTGACTGACGCCTTCACGTTTAGTATTGTAAGCATCCGATAACTCCGCTGTCATTGTTACTGCTACGCAGTCAAGTTTTGTTGACCCACTTATTTCACGCCTAATTTTAGTCAATAAATCGCAAAGCTGGTTAGTATTACGTTTCCAAAAGGGAAAATATTCAATGACGGTTTGGAAGTCTACAATTTTGCCGTCTTTAGTCTTAATGAGAGCAGCCTTGGTGTTTGCTCCACCAATATCCCAGCCTAAAACAGTAACCATGCTACATACTCCCTTGGCATATTTGTATCAGATGCTCTTTAGCTTCTCGGAGTTTACGTCGTGCTCGGAGTAACGTTATTTCGTCGGCTTCCACGAGAGCACAAGTATATTCTGCTTCTTTAATGGGAAACGGCGGCGAAATAATGCTAGGTGTTTTATAAATTTTGGGAAAAATCGAATAGCGTGGTTTTGGCAATTTAATTTTAGAGAAACAAGAATAACCTGATAATGCGACGCCCTTCGGGAGTTCGCTTCTGATCACAGCGTTCAGTATCGCTTGTGCGATATTAAAACCTGCGACTTTGCGTAACCCCACATAAGATGTAGTAAGTCGCGAATTAACATCTACAATAAAAGCGGCGTCAGGCGTTAATACCAAATCTACGCCTATGTAACCTTTTAAGCCAGGGATAGACTCGACTAGTTTTTTAGCTACATAAAACGCCTTCTCTTTGAGTTTGCTTTCAAAAGGAACTTCTCCGCCACTATAAATTGAATCAGCCTCAGGCTTCTCTAAAATAAGTATCTGTTTATTTAGACTTATTGGTAAAGCTTGGTGCCCAGTTGAAATAAGACTGACGCTGACAGGAACACCTTCCACAAATTGTTGAACTATAAACTGTTCATTTGTCGAGACTTTATTGATTTTATTTATAGCCACTGCTATCTGGCTGGGGCTACTTACTATGCTCAATCCTGAACAACTGGTGCCATCAATTGGTTTCAAAACCACTGGAAACTGCAGATTGCTCTTAATTTTTTCGGTAATTTTTTGTGAATTATTTGCACGGTTTAGTAGTAACGTTTCTGGAGTAGGTAATCCAAACTTTGTTGCAGAGGTCTGTAAGTTTGCTTTATTTGAGGCTTTCTCAATTGCCTCGGCTGAGCAATTGAGAGATCGCGAGTCTGTATCTTTCAGTTGTTTAACAATAGAAGATAAAACCTGATTTGATTCAGGTGCAATCACTAATGTGGCGTCGACTTCATTAGCGGTCTTGAGCAACGTTTTTTTAGCCTCTTCTTTAGAGGAAACAACCAACACGTTTTTTGCCTTCAAAGGTATGCCGTAAGTTATGAGACGTGAATCCAAAATAACTGTGACGCAGTGTCCAACCGACTGAAAATCAGCAACCGTTGTGCTGAGCATGGCAAACCCCTCGCTTAATACGCCTGCAGAAAAGGCTTCACCTGATAAGCCACCGCTTGAAATGTGCTCGTAGATTAGAATATGCAAGGATTAAGTAACCTCAGCATGCAATCGTTGGAAAATGACCACATTAAAGTTTTTGCTGTAAATTTGGTTTGTGTAGCTTTTTGATGCACTGTAAAAACTCTTTTACATGTTGCCTGTTAGAATGCGGCATAATCACGACGCGCACACAATCTAACCGGGGCACATACGAAACAAACCAGCCCATTTCTCGCAACTTGTCTGTGAGCAACTTTGAGTTCGCGCCACGGAAAGCCACAATGTTCAATGACGGTCGAAGTAAAACTTCGAAACCAGTCTCTTCGAGCTTCGACGCCAAAAACATGGTTAATTTCATGCATTTTTTCACTGTTTTCTGGAAGCCTTCGCGGCCTAAGAGTTGAAAAGTTGCCCAAGTTGCTGCCACCGAAGCAGCTGAACGTGTGCCCACAAATGTGTACTGTGCTTGATCGGTCAAGTACGGCGTCTCTGTCTTGAGATACCTCAGAAAACTGCTGCTTCGAAAAAGAATTCCGCCTGCTGGTATTGTTGACATTCCCATCTTGTGTGGATCAACTGTGATGGATTGCACGCCTTCGAGTTTGAAGTCAAAATCAGTTTCAAAGTTGTCTGTGTAATCAAGGAAAGGGAGCACAAGACCTCCAAACGCGGCGTCGACGTGTAGATGTAAACCAAAGTTTGTGGCTATATTTGAAAGCTTATCAATTGGATCAACAGTTCCAAGCTCCGCGGAGCCTGCGGTTCCAACTAGGGCTATTGTATTTTTGGTTATTAATTGTTTTACATGTTCTACATCCACCCTGAAGGTTGGGTCTAAACGTGCAAAAACCGGTTTTAATTTAAGTAGACGACAAATTTTATGAAATGAAAAATGTGCGGATTCAGGCAAAATTACTTCAGGCGCTTCTTTATTGGCTTGATCTCTTGCGACGAGCATAGCCATCAGGTTTGCTTCAGTTCCGCCTGTGACAATAAAGCCGACGGCGTTTTTACAGTGAAGAAGTTCTGCTAAGGCTGCCACAACTTCTTTTTCTAGTTGGTTGCTTCCCAAAAAAAGTGCTTTATCTCCAAGGTTTGACTCTAAAAAAAGTTTGTGCGCTTTTTTTGCAAGCGAAAGAGGCTTGGTGCACATAGAGCAAAAAATTTTTCCGCTTTCGTATTTTTCATCTTTTTCTTGTGCTATCTTAAGGTGAGCTAAAACTTCTGCTTTACTAAGAGGCTTATTTTGCATAAAAATTAAGCTCCATTTAGTTTATTGCTTTCTGCGATTTGAAGTGTTTGCATCAAGTCGTGAACCCTCTGGCGAGTAATATGTCCACCGTGTCGGTCACCTCCTGTGCAGGCAGCGCCTCGTATTCCAACAATGTCTGTACCCAACTTGTAAAGGAGGTGAAGATGCTCTTTTTTTAATGAACCCGCTAAGGCTACTTTCAAATTGAAGTTATGTGCTTCGTCAACGAATGCTTTTAGTTTATGGAGGGATAAAAAATCAAGCAGGCTTTTGCCATCCTTAACGGCAGTGTCTATCATGGCTACGTCACATTCAGAGGCGTGTGCAATTGATGGAATAAGTAGGGGGTTAACAGCGCCTATCAGTTCAGCATCAGCATAACCTGTTGCAACGAGTTTAATTGAGCCATCAAATGCTTTTACTGCTTTGGTTATGTTTTGCATCAACTTAATGGCTTCGTCTTTGTTTTTAACGCCATACAAACCCGCTTTGATGTAACTGACACCGAGAGTCGCCGCGCCTAATGCAGCTAGAGAGGCAGTGCCGGGCAAATTTGGCAAATCGCCTATGGCACAGCTAATTTCGATGTTTTTTGGTGTTATCGCCCTGATTTTTTTAATTACCCATGGAAAACTGGCGCCTAAAGTACCTTCTTTTGGATTTTTTACGTCAATTATGTGTGCGCCTCCAGCTATCGCTTCTAAAGCTTCTTTTTCATCTGTGGGACTTACCAACAACTTCAAGGAAATCTGCCTCTTTGCTTACCGATGATGCAGAATTGCTTAACCTTAAATGTTTTGCTGCATGTCAAATATTTCAGAAGAGGATTACGCGTGGATATAATTCCTGTTGTAGATATTCTGAACAGTGAAGTAGTACATGCAGTGAAAGGCAATCGAGCGGAATATAAACCCTTGAAAAGTGTGCTGTGCAATTCTACCGATCCTGAAATAGTTGCTTCAGTGTTAAAAAAGTATGGATTCAAAAAATTGTACATAGCAGATTTAGACGCAATACTTGGCAAAGGTGATAATACAGACGTATTCAAAAATATTTCTGAACAAACAGGTCTACACCTCATAGTTGATGCGGGTGTAACCGAAACAAAGAGGGCGCAACTGCTTTTTCAGAACAAAGTAAACCAAGTAATTATAGGGACTGAAACTTTACAAAACTTGAACTTTGTCAGAACTGCAGTGAAACTTTTCGGAAATGAGAAAATATTGGTAAGTCTTGATTTAATGAAGAATAAAGTCCTGTGTAAATCTGAACTGTCGGGGTCTATGGGTGCGTTGGAAGTAGCGTTTGAAATACAAAAAATGGGTGTTTCACAGATGATTTTTTTAGATTTAGCAAGAGTTGGCAGTAATGAAGGTATTGACTTGGCATTTGTACAGAAATTTAAAAGTAGCATTAATGTGGATCTTCTAGTAGGCGGTGGAGTTCGCAACATACGAGACATACTTTTGCTTGAGAATCTGCACGTTTCAGGGGTCCTTGTAGCTACAGCGTTGCATTCAGGACGTTTAACTGTGGAAGAGTTAAAACAAGCAAAGTTAATCACATAGATTTAGATAACAGGAGATTTTATGAGACAAACTATGCCGCCAAACTGCGTTAGTCGTTTGCCTGCAGGTGAGTCTGCCTTTACAACTCGTGTTTTAACATGTTTGTTTGCCGCAATTTGTATCAACCTGTGCAAACGGTCTTTTTGACTGCTACGTGAAAGAAATTCATCCGTCAAAAGCAAATACTCAAGTTGAGGTCCGTCCTTTTTCCGTGGGTTTAAAATGTTTGTTTCTATCTCTTCAAAAGAATACAATGCTAATGGTTCCTGATTAGAGGAACTGAATCGTTTTTCTAATAATTCAAGGAGGTCCCCTGTTTCTTTTTCTGTTATCTGAGCAATGACTTGCTTAAATTTTGGGTCACGTGTAAGAGTTGTGATTTCTGCGAGCGAAGTTGCGGTACCTGCCATCTCCGCGAATGATACTTTGCTGGAGCCTTGAATAAGCCATGACTGATGAGTTTTTATGTGTTGAAAAAATTGTTCAGTGTAGTTGCTGCGATGAGGTGACACCAAAATGATGCTGCGGACCCCACTCTGCACAGAGGGGCGTAAAGCGTTAACTATTTCTTCATGAAATGTGTACATGGTTTTAGAGTTAGTTTCATAAACGTTACGTTTTATGGTTTTCTCGGCTTTAACTACCCGACTAAAGACGCTCCATACTACCGCTTGGTTCGTATTTAGTCCAACCACCGTAGCAACGGCATAACCTCTACGATAAGATTTTTTCTTTGTCACAACAAAGCTCCAGCATTTTTCTTTCGAAAAGCAAGAAACGCTAATACAATAAGTATCACTATCGCTGTAACCGCGATAGCATACATGATTAAGTGAGACGTCTGGTCTTGCCACATGTTGGTTTTAGTTGCTTTGGTGACCATGCTGAAATCTGAGGTGGTTGTGTGGGCTTCAACTAAAATGCCTGTTTTTTGATCCCAGAAATAGAGAGTTTCCGTTGTAGCTGTAGAGAGTAGTGTTCTTTCCGCCTCTGCAACTGTTTTCTGTTGGACGTATGTTATTTTAAGGTTTCCCTGTCGGCGGTCAAAAAAGCTATCGCCCACGTTAAGATTCGCTGGAATTATGAAGCAATCACCCAAGTTACCCGTAGCGAGATCTATACTAACTGATTCTACGAGGGGAGAAGCGTCTTCAAAGGCTGAGGTAATCTTCAAGCTAACAAGTGTTTCCTGCACTTGCATGACTTCGAGTCTAGCCCATGTTGAATTGTGTTGTGCAGGTACGTTGCCTATTATAGTAACTTGGTATTCTATCCAGTCGCCTGACTTTACACCTACGAAAGGCGCGTTAGCATTAACGGCTAAAAGAATTGTGGAGAGACAAAGTAGAACGGTTAAAAGACCACCTGTTTTTTGCATGTTTTATAGCCTTTTGTTCTTATACTGGCTTAACTTTAAAAAGTTGTCTACCGCCGAAGCAAGTTATCACGTTTTTGACTGATAATGGCATAACAGCACTTTTGTACCACCATAAGATAAAACATTAAGTGCTCCAGTAGGCGGCATATTCGCTTAATTGTTATAGCGCAGATTTTTTAGGGTTTGATTTTTGTGCTATTTTGAGTTTACGCAAAATTTCCGAGGCTTCAAACACGTTTTCTGATTGAGCTAGCTTTTTGCAGCGGTTTACGTGTAAAAGTTTTCCACAATAAGGGCACGTTTTTGTTTTCTGTTCTGAAGTTGCAAGAAGTAAACCTCTGCATACGTTGCATTTCAAGATGAAAGTGATGGGCATAGATGCTTCGCCTAGCGAAAGACTTTTCCACAAACTCACAATTAACGTTATTGGAGGGCGTGATATGAGCGACGCAAGTAAATCGTCAGGGTCACGATTAATGGATTTAGCGCTTAGTTACTTCAAAAAGGAAGGTTACAAAGTTAAAAGCGAAGCGACAAATCTAGACGGTTTTAGTGGTGTTACTCACTACTTTGACCTAATTGTCCAGAAAGGAAAAGAAGAGCAAGTTGTTTGGGTTCGAGATTGGAACAGAACAATCGGCGTGAACATTCTTATTAGTTTGGATACTGCATCTTCGGATGTGGGGTTGGCAAACCCCATTATGATTGGAGAAAAATTCAGCGATCACGCTAAATCTTACTCCAATCGACGGAAAATCATGCTTTTAACACGCCAGAAGATGATTTCAAGTCTAAGGTAAACTTGCAAAATGCTGGAACGCTTTTATTTTTGGTTCAGGTTAACTTTTGTTGCCGGATGAAGAGAAGGCATTAAATTGACCGTGAGGGATGACAATTCAGAGTTACTCTGACGGCAGTGGTGTAGTATCCTTAAATTGTACGCCACTGAACCCTTTTTTGAAGTCCTATGACCTTAGATAAAGATAATTTTAGTTCAGCAAAGAACCTGTATGCTTACAATCGGAAACTTGATCCACAATGCGAGAGATACTTTTTTGTTGCCGAACCCATACAATTGAAAGTTAAAACCTCTGCAACAAAGTTTGGATTACCTACTCCAGAAACGTTGAATGATTGAGGTTTACGGATGGAAGGTGAGTTTGGTGAAGGTGCAAAGTTTATTAAAAAATACCCGTAAACATATCTTAAAAATAGTCAAGTGATAAAGATTGGAAATAATTTGGTCTCAAATAATCTGGCTAATCTTTTTCATGTTGCCTGTGATATTTGCCATTTATTTTGGATATATGTATGTCAAAGATAAAGACAAACGCAAATTAATGTTTATTTTAGCATTTATATTTGCCGCCCTATCATTTGTTGGAAAAATAATTCCTCAATTGAACGAGTTTTATTTTTTTGATAAACTATACTCTTTTGGAACAATACCTATAATTATAGCGGTTTTCCTCACCCTTCTCAGTATCGTTAGAAATTCCAAAACATTTGAAAAAGAGTTCAAGGCGTTTATTTTTGTGCTATTATCAAATATATTTTTTGTTTTTCTTCCTTTATATTCGCATCTTGTTTGGCTCGTGTTTACACAACTCTTTGGGTTCTCATCCTTCCTAATGGCTTTATACCTGACTCTCAGAAGAGGAATGGTGGGTGATGCACTTTTTTTACTAGCAATAACAAGTTTCATAGCTACTGGTTTTGGATTAGCTTTAGACTTTGGGCTTGCATTCAACTTGTTTTGTTATGGCTATAGTTTTGTTTTTATAGCTCTTATTTTTTCTTACGCTCAAACCGATAAAAAATGGAGTGGCAGATCTTTTTTTAAAGTTAAACAGCAATTAGATGAGACTAAAGAAACGCTTAGAGAGCTTGAAGTTGAATACAGAACAGTTTTTGAATCTGCCAGCGATGCAATCTTTATAGCTGATACAAAAACGGGATTGATTATCGATTGTAATCAAGAGGCCACAAGGCTTGTTGGAAAACCAAAGCAAGACATTATCGGCAAACACCAAAGGACACTTCACCCCCAAAAATCTGATTCTGAGGACTTTTCTGAGACTTTCAAAATACACGCTCAGGGTGAAAGTAATTTTATTGAAACTCAAATTATCACACAAAATGGCGAACTTAGAGATGTTGCAATTAAAGCGGCTACTTTTAAGTCAGGCGATAAGAAATTAATGGTTGGAGTGTTTAGAGATATTACAATCGAAAAGAGAAACCAAAAAGATTTGGCTAATGCACTTAAATCGTTATCTAATAACTTGGAAAAAATAAATACTTTAAACGAAAAACTCAAAGTTATGAGTTCTATAACCAGACATGACGTGCGAAATAAACTTAGCGCCATAAATTGCAATCTTTACCTTTTAAAGAAGAAATACGCTGACAAACAAGACCTAGTTGATAGGATTTCCGAGACCGAGCAATCGATAAAGGCTACAGAGCGAATATTGGACTTTGCCAGGATGTATGAAGAAGTGGGTTCTAAAGAGCTTGTTAAAGTAAATGTAGAGAAAACTTTGCAGGAAGCAGCAGCAATGTTCTCCGGATCTATGCCAAAGATAATTAACAAATGCCAAGGTTTAGAAGTTACGGCGGACTTATTTCTAAAACAACTCTTTTACAACCTAATAGACAACAGCATCAAACACGGACAAAAAACAACAACAATAACCGTTAGCTACCAAAAAAATGGCAAAGAATCTATAAAATTAGTTTACGAGGATGACGGTATAGGTATCCCCATAGAAACTAAAGCCCAAATTTTTAGTCAGGGCTTTAGTACAAGCGGCAGCACAGGATTAGGACTTTTTTTGATACAGAAAATGATTGAAGTCTACGGTTGGAAAATTGCTGAAGAAGGGGAACCTGGTAGAGGCGCAACTTTTGTTATAACAATCCCTAATGCTACAAACCCTTGAAATTAGAAATTCAGCTGGTCACGATAGTTCCTTCAACTAATATGCAATACTCTCTGAGTACTATCTGTTTTGGTTGCACTCTTGAATCTAATTTCTGTCATTAGAAGAACTGCTTATAATCGATCCCTGTTTTCATGGACAAAAATGTTCTTTATAAAAAACCCATCAGAATACCTGCCGCTACCGCGGCAGGATGAATGCGTCAGCTCTATTAGCTCTATGCTCTGATAGGTCTGTCACCATTGGCTAAGGAGGTGATCGACTTGGAGAAGGCTAGGACTTGTGTTTTTAGTAGTCCGAAAAGAAGCAGCAGATTGCACAAAACAATTGCCCCTTGCTTTGATTCAGCTAAATTTAATATACGAGTTTTTATCAAATAATGAGAAGTGAATTTAGGAGAGAAAATAATTAATGAAAAAAGAAAAAAATTATAAACAATTCTCGATAGCTGCTCTGCTTTTAACTTTGCTTTTGACTGCTTCGACAATATTAGCCGTGGCACCCTTTGCTGACGCCGCCGTGTTTTCAGTTGACACTAACGCGTACATTATGTTGGCACCAAACCCTGTAGGCGTAAACCAGCCGGTTTTGGTAAGCTACAGAATTGATAAAGTCAAAGCAGGTGCAACTGACCTGCTAAACCACTTTGAAGGCTTTGCAGTAACTATAACTAGACCTGACGGAACGGTTGAAAGGAGAAGCAACTTGGATGTCGACTCCACCAGCGGTGGATGGTTTATGTTTACGCCAACTCAAGTTGGAACATACAAGTTCCAAACGCACTTTCCTGCCCAATGGTCAAACGTCACAGCAAACCAGATTTTCTACAAGGCCAGCGACAGTTCTATTGTTTCGCTCACAGTGCAACAAGAACCAATTCAAGGTATACCCAACAACCCTTTACCAACTGATGCATGGAAAAGACCGATAAATGGTGAAAATAAAGGTTGGAACGCTATTGCTGATAACTGGTTAATGCGCTCTTATGACATACCCAACCGCAGTTTCTGTATGACCTGCGCTGTTGCACCTTACACATCGGCGCCAAACAGTGCACATATTTTATGGACTAAACCCATAATTTTTGGCGGACAGGCAGGAGGTAAATTTGGTGATGCAAGCTACTACACAGGGCTTTCCTACGAGCAATTCTATCTGCCATTAATACTGCAGGGTAGAATTATTTACACTGAACATAATCCGACAACCACCACGACGCTTGGCACGGTGATTATGGATTTGTACACAGGAGAACAAATAATGTACATAAACAACACTGACATAATGTTTGCTCAAGTTCTACAGATTGACAATCCAAATGAGCACGGATTAATTGCCTACCTCTGGAGCTCCTTAGGAGGCACCACTACGAACACTACATTAGTAATGTGGGACGCGTTCACTGGAAGGGAACACTGCAGAGTAACTAATGTTACTTGGGGAGGATTAGGCAGCTTTAACGGCGGACCAACAACTTTTGGACCAAAAGGGGAAATTCTTTCACACGCAATTGTAGGTACAGCACCCAACCAGAGGTTAATTCGCTGGAACTCAACCAAAGCCATATACACTAGAGGCGCAATTGATACGTGGAGTCCAACATTTGGGTCAGTAATAGATGGCTCCCGTGGAATCGAGTACAATGTTTCCATCAGCATACCAGGTTTGTCAATTGCTGCAGTGACTAACGACTACATTCTTGCACAAAAACGTGATACAAACACCTTCCCCTACATTCAAACAGATGCTTGCTTTGATGCAAAAACGGGTAATCTCCTCTGGAGTAAAGATAGAACCGAGATATACCAAGCATTTTTTGCAATGGCAACAAGCATTCGCGATGACATGTATGTTTTACGTGATGAAGGCAGAATGGTGACTTACGCATACAGCATACGTACAGGAAACCAGCTTTGGGTAACAGATCCACTACCGAACGGTTGGGGTATTTTTGAGTATCAAAGGGATATTGCATATGGAAAAGTTTACACTACAGGCTATACGGGCGCCGTGCGAGCTTATGATGCCGCCAACGGAATACTTGCTTGGACCTTTGACATGGGCAGTGCAGGATATGAAACACCATATGGAGTCTGGCCAACCTACAACGGCTTCACTATAGCTGACGGAAAAATATTTGTGTCTAACGATGAGCACTCACCCGACGCTGTATTATGGCGAGGCGGCAAGCTGTGGGCTATAAACACTACCGATGGAAAAGAAGTTTGGTCAATCGCTGGGATGATGCGTAACCCCGCAGTTTCAGATGGAATACTCACCGCACTCAACTCCTATGATGGGCAAGTCTACGCATTTGGTAAAGGTCCCAGTGCGACCACCGTTAGTGCACCCGATACGGCAGTGCCTTTAGGAACAGGCGTTATGATCAAAGGTTCAGTTACTGATCAATCTCCAGGCCAGAAAGGTACACCTGCTGTTTCAGATGAAAGTATGTCCGCATGGATGGAATACTTACACATGCAACGACCACGACCCACCAACGTTAAAGGTGTAGAAGTTGTACTGACAGCTATCGATCCCAACGGCAACTTCCAAAACATTGGCACTGCAACCACAGACGAAAGCGGCAACTTCGGAATAATGTGGGTACCACCTGTCGAAGGAACTTACAAGGTAACAGCAACTTTCAAAGGAACAAACTCGTACTCTAGCTCATACGCCACAACATACTTTGGCGTGTGCCCAGCAGCTGCTGCTCCACAACCAACCACAATAACAGCGACCCCGACAGCGCCACCAACAGTAGCGCCGTCTCCAACTGTGTCTCCATCAGTAGTTCCTGAACCAGAAGCACCTTCGCCTGCAATGGATGCATACATTATTGTCGCCGTTGCCGTTGTCGTCATTGTAATCGTTGCTGTTGCTGCTTTGGTTCTTCGGAAGCGCAAATAGATAAAATACTTTTCCTTTCTTTTTTTTAATTCATAAAAACCTGGGGCAGTTTTAGCTTTCTACTACTCACGAACACTCTAGTTTCGCTTTTCTTCATCAACCGCTACCTCAGAGGCGTCTAAAAACTCTCTTGGCGGTTTTGTCACTTTGCGAGCATGAGTAATGTAGCCTGTATGACCCGTCATGAGTGTCTGGGGTCGTGTTTTTCCCCGTTCAATTTGCATACCACGCATTATGCACTCGAAGGTTTCTACGGCCACAAAGTTATGATCTTTTAAAGCTTCAACAGTTTTCACAACTTGGTCGATTGTGGGGCTAAATGAAACTATGGTTCCTGATGGCTTCAAAGCTTGGTATGCATGTGGAATAACTAACCATGGAACCGCCAAGTCCAAAATTACGGCGTCAACATCCCTTTCGTCGATGCCTAATGTAATGTCTTGGAGTTTAAGTTCTACCAAATCTATTAGGCCAGCGCGCTTGAGGTTTTTTTCCGCTGTCTTTTGACCTTGTTCTCGTATGTCGTAGGTATAGATTTTGCCGTTAGGCCGCACATAATGTGCTAACGCCGTGGTTAATGCGCCTGTGCCTGTGCCGGACTCTACGACTCGGCTGCCACTGCCGATGCCGCTAAACATGACAATCAAAGCGTTGTCTTTTGGATAAGTGATTTGAGTGTTACGTGCTGATTTCATGATATAATCAGTTAGAATAGGCTTCAAAACAGTAAAGGTTACACCTAAACTGGTTTTGTAAACTGCGCCGTAATCTTGCCCGATAAGGTCGTCAAATTTTACGTAGCCCTTGTGTGTGTGGAAGGTTTTACCTGCTTCCACTTTTATCATATACGTCCTTCGTACATCTAAGTAGAGAATAATGTGGTCTCCCTCTGCTATTTTTTGGATAACATCTCACCTTTTTTTCTTTAGGTTAATTGAAAGGTAGATACGTTCTGTTAATTTAAACTTTGAATTAAGCAGGCGTAAAAAAAGAGGCCTAAACTGAAGACCTTACAGTAAGTATTCTTGGTATTTTTCAACTCTTATTATGGAACTTTTAAGGTCACGCATAAATCCGGCGAACAAGTCGGCTTTTTCGGTGTGAATTGGAAAGATCTGAGCGGGAGAAATACTTTTGAGCACCTTTTTGAGTTGAAGAGGCATAATGTGTCCCGAAACATGCACATGATATTGTGGTAAGCCATAATGTTGGAGCCAGTTGAGTAAACGTTCGAAGTCAAGTTCCATTTCTTCATTAAACGGTTCGGATGCAGAAAGAATATAACAGCTTCCGGCTTGAGGTTTAAGCTGAACTAGTTCTTCAAAATCGTAAAAAGACAGGCCTAGCACCATTTTGCATTGCTGTTTTGAGGCCTCCAAAATATCAAAAATTTTGTGTAACCCTTTTAATCTGTCAATTAATTCAGTTTCCCACTTGTAAGTGCTCTTTTTTGACTTTCGGAATATCAACAAATGCGGGTCGTCTAATGCTGGAACTTCTAAACCTTTGTCTTTGCGAAGTGCATCAAGCAATAAGGCTTGTTTTAGTGAAATAGCAAGACAACGGTTGTTCTCTTTGGCGATATTATAAAAACTTTTGAGCCGGTCAACATCAGAATAGCCAAATTCTGCTAACACGATGCCTTCGGCGCAGCTTATTATTTGGTTCAGTTTGTTTTGTACTTCCACTTCGTTTGAAACCGACGCGCCTGTCATGTTGGTTGCTTCAGTAATAACTGCCACAGGTTCGGTTCTTTTGGCTTGTTCAACAAACTCTTTTGTCATCACTGGCTTGGCGCCGTGGTCTCGAAAATCGCCCGTGTACACCACGGTCCCATTTGACGTGTGTATAATGAATCCGTAGGCTCCTGGAACAGAGTGATCGACGTGATAAGGCTCAATTTCTATGTTGCCAACTGAAATTTTGTTGCCTGTTCTAAAAGTTTTGAACTGTATGTCGGCAACGCTGAATTCCAAGTCTGCTCGTCGCATTTCACTTAGCGCTTGCAGTATGGCTTTGGTTGTTTCACCGCAGTAAATTGGAATTTCCCTTTTAATGAATGACAGGTAGGCCATGTGATCCAAGTGACCATGGGAAATAAAAACGGCGTCAGCTTGTGGGGGTTCTTTGTCAAATTTGTATAACCCAGGGATTTTTGGGAGAATTCCTAATTCTTGTAGGCTACACTCGCTTTTTGGCGATAGAAAGGGCGGTGAATAGAACTGTTTTTTCATGGAAAAAGACATACCGAAATCCAAGAATACACGAGTGTCTCGGTCTTGAAGTAGAATTTTGTTGCCGCCTATCTCGTCGACGCCGCCGTAGAAAGTTAAGGTTGTGGCGTTTTTGACCATTCTTTATTGCCGCCTTTCTGCTTTTTTACATGCGTTTGCCATTACTCTGAGTATGTTAGGTAGCGTGAATATACTAAAGACGCGGGTATATTTGATAAGTCCTGCATGTCTTATAACATTAACATCTCCATCAGAACTCAAATAGCCATTAATGAAAGCTTCGGCGATAGCGTTTGCCTTGAAGTCTCCATTGAGAGGTAAAAAATGACCTGTGAAGTAAAGAAATTCAGCAACATCCCAAGATTTATCTCCACGGTGACTAGCTTGTTCAAAATCCAACAGAACAAGTTCTCCTTGAGGGGTAACCAAAGTATTTTCGGGTTTAGTGTCTCCTAAAACTACCTCAAGAGCGTGAATTTTTGCGTAGGTTTCGCCTAAGCGGGTTATAATTTCTAAATCTTTTTGGAAAACTGTTTGATTTTTAGCCCCCGCAATGTGTTTTATGTTACCACTAAGATCACGCCCCTCTACGAACTCCATGAAAAGTAACCGTTCCTTTCGATTCACATGTAAAAGTTTGGGTACATTAAACCCCTCTCGAGCTAAAAATTCACTTATAGCACACTCCTTCTCCAGTCTGGATGCCCCTAAGACGGCAAAGTTACGTGCGCCAAGTGACCATATGAAAAGTGGGAACCATTTGAAACTTGACCAATCCTTGAATCGTTTGACGATAATCTTCTTTTCTGACTCACCGTTATATGCCTTGATTATGAAGAGGTCGTTTAAGACGCCGCCAAACGCTTCAACTTTGATTTCTAGGTAACCATTAGCAAAAAATTGCTCAACAAAAGCTTTGATATCTATTCTGTCGGCCAAGGAAACTAAACCTTGGGAGGTAGGAGTGAAAAGATACTTTTGTGGGTCTATAAAGCATTTTGTTTTATCAAAAACGTTTTTCAATGAAGCCAAAGATAATTTGGAGGTCAGTTCCATATTTTGGGCTATAAAATTTAAAACTTGAGGAAACAGACCAAGGATAGAACCAAAAACTACACGTGTAGCATTTTTTGAAAGTTGCGTCAGACGAATTTTGTGACGTTTAGATGAATCAATAAACTTTTTTGAAAGCATTACGTAGTCATTTTTGAAGTGTATGACCTCTTCTTTTTCTAGTTCTCGTAGGGCTTCAAGATATCCTTTCAGTAGTCGGTTCATTTTTTTCTTGTTTGTTTTTTCACACAGGATATTGGAAACGCTATATGTCAGAGGTGGAAAAACTCTGATGCGGTTTAATATAACTTCATACATAAAATATTCTGGTTTAATATGTAGTTGGTAAGAGAGTTCAGGAAAGGTTAGAGTGATGTTTTCAAGCAGCTCCAAAATTAAACGTTTTTTCAAAAGAATTTCTTGTTGATAAAGATAAGTATTGTTGACTAATGCCTTATAGGGAAAAATTAATTCGGTAGAAGCAGCTTCACCTAAAAAACCCTGCGTAACATCACGTTCAAAGAGTCCTTGATCAACAGCTAAAACAACTATGTTTTTTTCTTCAATAAGCTTTGGGTAGAGCATCAGGCGTAGTGGAAAAGCCTTTAAAACCAACAAAACTTGAATGGGTCTCCTTGCAGTTATCAAACCCAAAATTTGACTATCAGCAACGGATAAAGCCACTATGTCGCATGGTCCAGCTACATGATTGCAGTAATCGTAAATTTTAGACGCAAATGTGTTAAAACTTGGGTGGATCAAACTTAACCTCTCTAACACTTGTGGGTTAGATAATATTTAAAGAGAGGATATTTAAGATGCGTTGTTTACTTCATGTTAAAGAGTACAGCAATTTAAACAAGTTTATAGCAGCTTAATGTAGCATCTCCTATTGGAAGTCAAAAGAATGACTGAAAATTACAAAAAAGAAATTTTGCAGCGTCTTACTAAACACATGTTGGACATGCAACTGCTAAGATTAATTATTATGGAACCGATGTGGGGTTACAAGATCAAAAAAACATTAGAAGCAGAGTTAGGCATAAAACTTGCACACAGTGCTCTTTACCCATCACTTAAGCAGTTGGAGTGTAATGACCTCATTTTTAGCCAAAAACAACATCATCAAGGAAGAGCCAGAAAAGTTTACATGCCAACTGAGAAAGGTAAACTGTACCTTCAGTGTTACTATAATGTTATAGAGGAGCAAATTCAACATAAAAAGACTTTTTAGATGTAATTTGTTTGCTGGTAGTTTAGGGCAGATTTTATGGGCATAGCAAACCTTTTATTCTAAGGGCTATCAACGGAGTTTTGAGGAGATCTCATGGAATTTGAAATAAGCAAAAATTTGAGCGGTATAGGCGCTGTTCTGATGTTTATCAGTGTTATACCCTACATAAGCAGTTACACTTTTGGCTTAGTGGGTCTAGCTGGATTGATACTGCTGCTTTTAGGTATGAAAGGTTTAGCGGATTATTATCAAGAATCAAGTATCTTCAACAACGTGCTTTATGGCTCCATAGCGGGGATAGTAGGCGGAGTCACTTTTGTTGCTATAATAATTTATGCAGCCTTTGGTTTAATGACTAATCTGCTGCCAAACTGGAAAGGCGACTGGACTAATATTCCACAAATTGACCCCTCAGAAATAACCGCCAACATAGACCTAAACGCAATATTGCCGTTTGTTTCGATAGTTCTTTTGGCTTTAGTTATACTCTTTGTTTTTGTTGTAGTGGTTGCCATACTCTACAGAAAATCGTTGAATACACTAAAAGACAAGTCCGGTGTTGGTCTGTTCGGAACTGCAGCTACAGTATTACTTGTCGGCGGCGTTCTAACAATAATACTTATCGGGGTATTTTTAGTCTGGATAGCTGTGCTGTTAGCCGCAATAGCTTTTTTCCAACTTCAACCCCGCCAAAATTCATCAACGCCATAGCGCGCATGCAACCCTAAACAACAATAAGAAAGTTTTCTTTTTTTTAGTTCTTATATTCTGAGCACTATTTCATAGTATTTTATGATTTTGAGAAAAAACGTTTTTCAAAAGGAAAAACTATAAGTTCGTTAACGAGGGAAAAACTTGAGTTCAAATGGAGAGTCACTAATGAACGAAACAGATGTAAAAGAAGAACAGCGTCAAAAGTCAATCGAAGAACAGTTGGAAGCGGAGAAAAAACGCAGCGAAGAATATCTTACACGCCTAAAGTACATCCAAGCAGATCTTGAAAATCTTAGAAAGCGATGTGACCGGGAAATACAACAAGCCCGTCAATATAGCAATGAAAGGCTCATAATGCAGTTGCTTGATGTGGTTGACGAGTTGGAGTTAGCCATTAAAAACGCGCAGGCAACAAATTCGACAGAAACGCTTATCGAGGGCGTCCAAATGACTCTTAAACGCTTGCGAAAGGTTCTTGAGCAAGAAGGTGTCTCTCCAATAGAAAGTGAAGGTAAGCCTTTTGACCCCTCGAAACACAACGCAGTTGCCACCGTAGAACGTGAAGATATCGATGGATGTGTTGTGTTAGAGGAAGTTAGAAAAGGCTACATTCTAAAAGATAAAGTAATAAGACCTTGTATAGCCAAGGTCTCTGTTAAACCATCTTTGAAGTCACAAATTAAGGAGGAAAATAAAGAATGAGTAATGTCCAAAGTGGAGAAAAAGTGTTAGGAATAGACCTAGGAACAACCAATAGTGCCGCGGCTATATTCGAAGGCGGACGCGCCACTGTGATACCCAGTGCTGAGGGGCCAACGATGGCGGGTAAAATGTTCCCCTCGGTCGTTGCTTTCACCAAAGATGGACAGTTGCTTGTAGGCGAGCCGGCAAAGAGGCAGGCGACGGCGAATCCTGAAGGAACAATTTTTGAAATAAAGCGGAAAATGGGCACTAACTACAAGGTAAATGTGTTCGGCAAAGAATACAGCCCGCAGCAAATCAGCGCATTTATTCTGCAGAAAATCAAAAAAGACGCAGAAACCTATCTTGGTGCTCCTGTACGCAAAGCAGTCATAACTGTGCCAGCACATTTTGATGATAACCAGCGACAAGCCACAAAAGATGCAGGTGAAATTGCAGGCTTTGAGGTCATGCGCATAATTAATGAGCCTACAGCGGCATGTTTAGCCTACGGTATTGACAAACTTGAGAAAGAAATGAAAATCTTAGTTTTCAGCTTCGGTGGCGGAACCCATGATGTGACAGTTATGGACTTCGGTAAAGGTGTCTTCCAAGTGCTATCAACAAGTGGCGACACACAGATGGGTGGAACTGACGTGGACAAAGCAGTGATGGACTACGTCCAAGAGGAATTCAAACGTCAAACAGGCATAGATCTTTCAGGCGACAAAATGGCGATGGCGCGACTAAAAGAGGCAGCAGAGAAAGCTAAAATTGAACTGTCAACGCTTATGACCACGGACATGGATTTGCCCTTCATTACATCTGATGCCTCAGGTCCTAAACATTTGCATCTAACATTGACCCGTGCCAAACTAGAAGCACTGGCGCAGCCTATTGTGCAAAAAACAGAGCAGACGATATTGAAAGCACTCGAAGATGCAAAGCTAACGCCAGCTGCCATAGACAAAGTA
The DNA here is from genome assembly GCA_964582085.1 of uncultured Candidatus Bathyarchaeia archaeon. Lineage (GTDB taxonomy): Archaea > Thermoproteota > Bathyarchaeia > Bathyarchaeales > Bathycorpusculaceae > JADGNF01. The sequence goes on from CAZOPV010000010.1 coordinate 57,337, forward strand.
ATTCTGATGGGAGGTATGACTAGAATGCCCCTCGTTCAACGGTTCGTTGAGCAACTTTTGGGCAAAGCACCTGAACGTGGATTAGATCCCATGGAGTGCGTTGCTATAGGAGCTGCTATACAGGCCGCAGTTATCACAGGTGAAGTTCGAGATTTGCTATTGTTGGATGTTACACCGCTTTCGCTTGGTGTGGAGACTTTGGGTGGGATCTTCACCAAAGTCATCGAAAAGAACACAACAATACCCACAAAAAGAACACAGGTTTTCACAACTGCTGCGGATTTTCAGACAACGGTAACCATTCATGTGCTTCAAGGTGAACGCCAGATGGCTGCCGACAACGTTTCCTTAGGCATGTTCAATTTGGAAGGCATACCGCCAGCGCCAAGAGGCGTACCGCAGATTGAAGTAACCTTTGACATAGATGCAAACGGTATACTCAATGTCACCGCTAAAGACAGGGGTACAAATAAGGAGGCAAAAATCCGAATAACTGCATCTACAAAGCTGTCTAAAGAAGACAAGGAGCGCATGATTAAAGAGGCTGAGCAGTTTGCCGAGCAAGACAAAAAGAAACGCGAAGAAGCTGAACTGAGAAATAACGCAGACAGCATCATTTATACCGCAGAAAAAACCAAAAAAGATCTCGCAGAAAAATTAACAGCAGACCAAAAAAGCAAAATTGACGCAGCAGTCACATCCCTAAAGGATGCCCTAGCCAGCAATGATATGGCCAAAGTGAAGGAAAAGTCAGATGCTCTCAGCAAGGTGTTACAGGAGATAGGCACCATAATTTATCAGCAGGCAGAAGAACAGGCAAAGCAACAACAAACACAAACAGGACAAACTGGATCACAGGCAGGGCAACAATCACCTCCACCTCCCGGTGGAGAAAATGTGGTCGACTCAAATGACTACAAGGTGAAGTAGACAGCGAAACAGTTTTGACCTCCCACCACATTTTTTTCTGTTCCAGCGGTTATCTCTATGGCTGAAAAACGCGATTACTACGAAATTCTCGGCGTACCCAGAGATGCAACTAAAGACCAGATCAAAGATAGTTATCGTAAACTGGCGATGCAGTATCATCCTGACCGAAACAAGTCTCCGGAAGCAGAAGAAAAATTTAAAGAAATCAGCGAAGCTTACGCTGTTCTCTCCGACGACCAAAAAAGGCAACAATATGATATGCTTGGGCACGCGGGATTTGACCAGCGTTATACTGAAGAGGACATTTTCCGAGGCGCAGACTTCAGCACCATCTTCCGCGATTTAGGCTTTGATTTTGGCGACATTTTTCGCCATTTTTTCGGCGGAGGTTTTGGAGGAGAGAACTTTAATCAGCGTTCCAGCCGTGGTCAGGACCTGCTTTATGAGCTTAGTATAACTTTAGAGGAAGCTGCAAAAGGCGCAGAAAAAGAAATCGAAGTTCCGCGGAATGAGAAATGTGATTTCTGTGGGGGTTCAGGCGCTGCGCCTGGAACACAACCTCGGATGTGTAGTCGCTGCAATGGTCAGGGGCAAGTTCAAAACATGCGACGAAGTCCTTTTGGCATGTTTGTACAGGTGTCACCTTGTCCAGAGTGTAATGGTAAAGGTAAGGTTATTGAGGCGTTTTGTAAAAGTTGCCGTGGCTCAGGTATAGTTAAGAAAAGACGAAAAATTACCATAAAAATTCCTCCTGGTATAGATGAGGGGTATCAACTTAGGCTCAGAGGAGAAGGTGAAACAGCCCCAAACAAGGGGGAAGCAGGAGACCTCTATGTTCTAGTTCACATTATGCCGCATGACTTATTCATGCGTGATGGCGACGATTTATATTATTTATTGATGCTTAGCTATCCGCAAGCAGTGCTGGGAACAACTGTTCAAGTGCCTACTCTTGAGGGATCAACTGAACTTAAAATTAAATCTGGTACACAAGCAAATGAAGTTATCCGAATCAAAGGTAAAGGTATGCCGAGGTTCCGTGGATACGGCAGAGGCGATCTCGTTGTGCGTATAGGGATTGATGTTCCACAAAAAGTAACGAAAGAGCAGCGTATACTTCTGGAGCAGCTAGCGAGGGAATTTGACCAAAATACGCAGTCTAGGGCGCATAAATTCCGAATTTAACAATTTCTGCATAATCAATAGAAAAGGCTTTAAAAATAAAATACACCAATAAATAATTGGTGCCCGAAGTTGGCAATAAATTTAGATTCTCTGTTGTTGGAAATAATTATTAATATCGTCGTAGTATCGCCTGTATTGTGGATTGCAGGCAGGTTTTTATCAGGTAAAGATAAAGCAAAGTTCACTGATGCAGTTTGGATAGTGCTTTTGGGCACGGTAATAGGTGCTGTATTGAACTTTTTCATTACAGGAATTATTGCATCAATAATTGTGCTTTTAATTTGGCTGTCGTTGATAAAACACTTTTTTGATTGCGGTTGGTGGAAGGCACTGGCTATAAGTATAATTGCCGTGTTCATTTTTGTTGTAATAGGGGTGCTACTGATGCTAATTGGAGTAGCTATCGGAAGTTTCACACTAATTTGAACTGCCAAAAATCAAGTTTTTCAGTGACCCTTTGGACTCTGACACGTGCTTTTCTCATTTTGACGAAAAAGCGACATTAAAATCTACTGCCAAAATTGGCGAGCAAAGAAGCCGCAGCCCCCATTCAATAATAACAACAGAGTATTTTTAACTAACTCGAAAAGACTCAAATTGAATCATTTAAATAGAATCAAACCACGTTTTTAGAGTCAACTAAAGAAACGCTTATAGGTATAAGCAGGGATAAAGCTTCAGAAGCCCAATCTTTTGGGCGGGTAGATCAGCCTGGCATGATCGCCACGTTGGCATCGTGGAGGCCGCGGGTTCAAATCCCGCCCCGTCCACCAAAATGTTTTGACCAACAAAAGGGGTTATTTGAGGACAATTTTCTGCAATAAGACCCTTTAAAGATGAAGCTCTGGCTGTATTAACTGAGCTCGATTGCGTTTATTTTCAGTTTAAAATCGGAAATAAGTGATTTAGTGATTTTTCTCATCTCTTCTTGGTATTTGAGGAAAACGTCGGGGGCTTCATTTTTTGAAGGCACCTCCCGCGTATAGGGCCATTTAACGTCTATTTCTGTGCCGTGTTCAGTCTCTTTGAACAAAAATTCTATTTCTAACGCCTTGCCTACCCAACTTGGCGCGTATTCAATGAGCAAATATCGTGGTGGAGCATGTTTTTTTACAGAGACGTTCTTTAAGCCAATTTCTTCCAGTGCCTTTTGGACTCGCTCAGAGGCTTCTTTTATGTCAGCTTTGACTAAGTACTTTTCCTCTAAAGATTTCAGCCGCATTTTCAATACTCACATATAGGACTTAGAGGGTTTTCTCATAAAGCTTACTTTAAATTAGGCGTTTTTACTATTAGTTTAACTCTATAAGTTAGGCACTAGAAATTTTTAAAAATGGTTGGCTCCGATTAATAGAGGGTAGCGGGGGAAGTTTAAAAATAATGAAGTTGAAAGCGGGCAACATAAAAAAACTGGTTCATAATAATTATGTTTTAATTCTTTTTGCGGTAATTTTTTGTGTTCTCTTAGTAACGTTGACAGCGCTTTTACCCAGTACGAATGCGCAAACAACCGCGCAGTTAGCGTCAAACTACGCGCCAGTTCTTCGTTTCACGGCGAGGGAGCAGTTCTACCCAACCACAGTTGACTACATCATAGAGAGCTCCGTTCTTAGACAGAGAAGTCCCTTTGGTGCTTCATCCACCATTATTGATCCAGCACCGCGGGCAGACACGCTAGGAACGTACACATCCGCTGATTTATTTTTGGATAATAAATTAGGAACTTATGAGCGAATTGCAGCCGATTATTCTGTTCGTGCCTCATCTCTAGGATATTATGCGTACGTTAATGTTGTCCAAACAGCTTCATCAACTGTGATTCAGTACTGGCTATTTTACATTTATAACAACGGTCCCCTAAATGATCACCAAGGCGACATCGAAGTCATTGAGGTGTTCCTTGATAATGCAGGCAATCCTAAGCAGCTGTTGCTTTCACAGCATGGTTCAGGACAAAACGCCGGCTGGGGTGACGTAGAGAAAGTGGATGATCACCCTGTCGTGTATGTAGCCCAAGGCTCACATGCTAACTACTTCCGTTCATATCAAGGCAAAATGGGGCTTGAAAGCGACGTTGTGGGAAATGATGGAAAAACGATAATGCCAGCTGACCTCAATCTTGTGATGTTAACAGATCAAGGTTGGTTGAATTTTCCAGGGCGCTGGGGATATTGGGGAACTGAACAGGAAGTTGCTTTAGGTCAAGCAGGTCCATATGGCCCAGTTTTCAACCAAGATGGCATACGTTGGGCTCAGCCTGAATCATACTTAAACTCCACTTTTACCGTTAATGGTACGTACTTTATCCTTGCTTTACTTGTTGCTAACTTCTTTTTGCTGTTTGCAATTTACATAATTGCGCGAGGCGCTTGGAAGGGGTGGTGTATAATAAGGATGATGCAAAAAGGCGGCTTATTGGTGAGTAAATTTCTCAAGGGACGGGGAAGTATCGGATTGATTTTGGGTATAGTTTCTATTTTAGTGAGTATCGTTGCGTTATTTATGCCTTGGTACACCATCACTGCTGTATCGCAAACTGGCCCACTAGCACAGCAGGGCGGAGCTCCGTTGATGAGTATGGATGGCATCAACGGTATAACAATAAAAATGTTCATGGGTGCAGGTGGTTCGGATTCCACGTCAGGTTACACAACATTGTTTAATACGCAAATGCCCTTTGCTATAGCCTTTGGGGCAGGAGTAATTCTGTTGGCTTTAGATGTAATAGGTATAAAAAGCGGCAAAAGTTTAGGCAAAAAACTTATGATAGGAACTGTCAGCTCATTGCTACCACTTATGCTTATCTTATTGTTCATAGCCCAGTTGGGCGCGATTGCGCCTTTGGCGTCAGGGCTATTTCCAGGACAAACCATCCCGGCGTCAGTTGAGAGAATGCTTAAAACTATTGCTATTAGTCCAGTTCAAGGAACCACCAGTGAAATGTTTCCGATTATCGGAGTGACAACTGTAACGTGGGGGTTAGGTGTTGGCGCCTACTTGTTTCTAATAGCGGCAATTCTTAAACTAGTTGGAGGACTAATTATATACACTGCTCCGCCACTGCAACAAACGCAGATACCCCAGCTACCTCCACCTCCTCCGCCGACGTTGTAAGGTCATTAATCAGGCAGAAGAAAACTAAAATTTTACCTTCAGCACTGTTCTATGAGAAAATAAGCAGTGTGGAGTATAAATTTTCAGATAATGTAGAGGTAGATTTTGCAGGTGTGTATGCCAGTGTTAACCGTTATTGTTTTTTTGGGAGTGAACCCTGTCAGTGGATAGTCGTAGGCAATAATTTTGGCTGTTTTTTTGCATTCAGTCTTTAATTTTTCTGAAAGGTTTGTGACAATTGGAGGAAAAGGGTAAACGTAAAATGCGTCAAAATAGGAGAGATCTACATTGAAAAGGTCTGCTTGAACGTAGTCAACGTTACATTTGATAGGAGCATTTTTGATTTTCTGTTTAGCTTCCTTTATTAAGCGAGGGTTAATTTCGAACCCTACGCAAAAACAGCGGAATTTTTCGGCTACGGATATAGTGACGTTACCTTCACCACTGCCTAAATCTGCAAAAATTGACGTTTCATCGAGATTAAGAAGTGTTAACGCTGCTTCAATGGTTGTGGAGGGAGTAGGAAGATAGGGGTAGTTGAGTAACATGCGGAGTAACCACGAATCATATTCTTTGCACACGTGGGTACACCTGAAGCAAAAGTTAATGCGCTCACGTTAGTTCAAAAAGTTTTTGCTTTACAAGGTGAACCTGAAAAATTAAAAAATTAATAGGGGCGTTGCTAAATAAATATCGAGGTTTTTATAATAAAAAAAGAGTTTAATAGTTTTCTGTCCAGACTTCAAAGTAGCTTTTTGGGTGACTGCAGACAGGGCATGAGTCTGGAGCTGCGTTACCTTCAAAAACGTGACCACAATTGCGGCATTTCCATTTTGTAGGCGTGTCTTTTTGGAACACTTTGTTCTGTTTTAAGTTTTCCCATAGTTTGCGATATCTGCGTTCGTGGTAGGCTTCAACTTTTGCAACTTGGCGGAAGAGGTTGGCTATCTCTTTAAAGCCTTCTTTCTCGGCTACTTCACAGAAGTTGGGGTAAATCATGGTCCACTCAGTTTTTTCGCCTTCAGCTGCTTCTTGAAGATTATTCAATGTTGAGGATATTACTCCTGCAGGGTAAACAGCCGTTATCTCTGCCATTCCGCCTGTGAGTTGTTTGAAGAAAAGTTTTGCATGCTCTTTTTCGTTGTCTGCGGTCTCTTGGAATATCGCTGCAATTTGTTCGTAGCCTTCTTTTTTTGCAACGCTAGCAAAGAAGCTATAACGGTTACGTGCTTGAGATTCTCCTGCGAACGCGGTTAGAAGGTTTTTTTCTGTTTGACTACCTTTCAGTTTCATAGAATGCACCTTTACCTTATTTTAGCCAGATGGTAAATAAAAACAGTTCTTAAAATTTATCTTTAGCAGAAAATTTGCGTTTCTGCATATTTCACTTTAGGCTGTATTTTTCAGGTTTTGTTCAGATTCTCAAGTATTCATGCAGTTTGCCTTCCCGTTCGAGACTGCCGAGCCAGTCAACAATGCCGGTGCTGCATTTATTTTTACCTTCGAGAACAAAAAGGATCTCTTTTATAACTTCATCTGTACTTTTTCCAGTAACGTCGAGTTCACATACACGCTCTTTTGGTTGGGTACGTAGAGCTTCTATAAGGCAAACGTCAAGTATTTCGGCAGCTATGTTTTCATCTTGTTTGCTTTGGTTAAACCCGCGTTTCTGCATGAGTTCCCGTAGTTGCTTAGGGTTACGTCTGAGGACAAAGACAAATCCTGTGAGAGTAGTTGGTGTGACCGCGGCTGCATAATGTCCGTCGACGATTATATCATTGGCGGTTGTTTGAGTTATTATTTGTTCGAGTTTTTGGCGCATTTTTGCTTCTTTGATTATTAGCGTGTTTCTTTTTTTGTCTTTACCTCTTGTTAGTTGTTCTTTTTCTGCCAGCTCTGTTAGGTTTATGTATTTTGCATTAAGCAAGGAGGCAAGTATTTGGGCTATTGTGGTTTTTCCAACGCTGGGTGTGCCTGTTATAAGTATGACGCGCTTCATGGTTTTAATTGAATAGTTTAGTTGTAGTTATTGATTATGTATGGTTGCACTTGTTCTGTCCGTTATTTTAAGCGGCAATGTGAAAACATAGTATGCCAGTTAGAAAAATAAAAATTCATTGCGGCGAGGGTTTGTGAAGGTTACGTTTATTGGTTGCGATTACATTTTTTTTGTGGGCTGGCGAGTTGGTGTGTGGCTGTCGGATCCCAACTTTTGAGGGTCTGAGGAAACTCCGCCCACATGTAGAATTGCACTCCCAATGGGAGAAGCCGAGAGGCTTGGCTACGGAACAGAAACGACCCGTCCACTCAGACGTGGTGATGATGCGTTTGAGACGCTGAATGTGCTGGGCTGGAACGTTGAAACGGCCGTCCTGCAAGTGGAAAGGGCAAACAGGCGCTGATGACCCATCTACGGGAGAGCGCGGGTAGCCCGATTAGCCAAATGCCACAGTCAACAAAAGGCGGGTTATTGCCAACACGCCAAGCCCACTTCACTTTTTTTAGATTTATGAGTTGCGTAAATTAGAAATTTCTTTTGGGTAAAAAATAGAAACAGGCGCTGATGACCCATCTACGGGAGAGCGCGGGTAGCCCGATTATTCTTTTTTATAATATGCAACGCTGTCTTTTGGGATTGTTATGACGAATCGGGCGCCTTCTCCCGGTGTACCGTTCTCTTCTATGGACCAGCCGTAAACGTCAAGCAGTTTTCTGATGGTGAATAATCCGTATCTTTTTGTTGCGTCTGCACTCAAATTTCCACTGAAAAGAGTTGATTTTGCATTTTTAGGGATACCTACACCGTTGTCTTCGTAGATTAGTTTGAGGTGGTCTTTTGTCTCTTTGCAGTAGAGATGTATCTTGCTGACTTTTTTTCCATGCCTCAGAGAGTTATCAATCAAGTTATAAAAGAGTTGGCGCAACAACGAGTCTGCTTTAACTTCTATGTTGGTGCATTCATTTAAAAGTTCAATATTGTCGAGTTCTGGAAATAGTGCTTTGGCTTCGTTGAAGCAGGTTTCCACTTTTATGTTATTGAGTTGTTCTATGCCTATTTTTTCGTATGCATGGCTGAAAGCAAATAGTCGTTCGGCTTGGTTAACGAAGGCTTCAATTTTTTCTATGTATTGTTTAGCCTCGGATGTTAAGGCAGTCTTAGTTTTTAACAGGTAAGTACAGCCCAAGATGCCTGAAAGTTTGTTACGTACATCGTGTCGAGTTAAACTGCCAACAACAGCTAATTTTTCGTTTAAAATTCGAGTTTCACGTAAAGCTTTTTCTAAAGCCTCTTTAGCTTTAACTGTCTCAGATATGTCCTTGTAGACAACAACAAATCCTGCAAACTTGCCTTGCTCATAGAGAGGTTCAATTGAAATCGAAACAGGAATTTCAGAGCCGTCTTTTCGTTTGCGCACAGTTTCAACGTGAACCATTTTTTCTTTTGCTCTTTCAAGCAGCACTTTTGTATCTTCTTTCAAATGGTCAGGAACCACCAACCCAGGCAAAAATACACCGGCCACTTCTTTTTGTGAAAAGCCAAAAAGCTCCGTAAACCTGGGGTTAACCTCTTTAACACGCATATTTTTGTCAACAAGCACGATGGCTTCAGGGTTCTTTGAGAATAAAAGCTCAAACTTTTGTTGGTTTTCACGAATAAGCAGTTCTTGCTGTTTGTTTTTGGTCACGTCTGTAAACACTGCGGCAAATTTTCCTTTGGCAGGCGAGAAAACAGAAATGTTGAAGTATTTATCCATGGGTGCAAAGTAGGTTGTAAAAGATACGGGTTCTCCTGTTTCTACCACATGTACGTATATGTCTAGGTATGGGGCAGTGCCTGTGCCATATAATATTGAAGCACGTTTATTTAATGCATCTTCACGCTTTATGCCTGTTATTTTCTCAAAAGATAGATTAGCCTCCAAGAGTAGGTAATCAACAGCTTTTCCAGAGTCATCATAAATCACTTCGTGAAGACATACCCCCTCGTTCATGGCGTAAAACAGGGATTGATATTTCTTCTCGCTGTCTTGTAATTTCTGCTGCAAGCTTTTCTGCGCCGTAATATCTACAAAAGTTGTCATGACACCAGCCACTTTACCACTGGTGCGGTCAAAAATTGGGTCTGAATTAATTTGAATCCACCTGTAAGCGTCATCTTTTGGGTGATATATGCCCATCACCACATTTCTGAGGGGCTTGCCCGTTCTTAGCGTAGCCATAGCAGGGTGATCTTCGCCTGGGAAAGGTGAACCGTCTTCATGAATAGCGTGCCATCGAGGATCCATAGAAGTTCGCCCCAGTATTTGGTCAACAGTTAAACCTAAAAGCTCACATGCCGCAGCGTTGGCTTGGATGATCTTGCCGTCTATATCCTGAAGTACTACTCCTCCTGAAATCGTCTCGTATAAAGTGCGATAGCGATCTTCACTTTGACGAATAGCAGCATCAGCGTTTTTGCTATTAAGAAAGTTTGCAACCAGATTTGCAACTGACTGCAAGAAGTTTACTTCATCTGATGTAAAGGTGCGCCGTTTTGTCGTATGGGCTCCCAGCACCCCAAACGGGTCGACGGGGTCACCTATAATCACGCTAAATCCGCTGATAACGTTGTGGTCAAGCAGTAATGGTGGCCCTGAAAAACGTGTTTCGTTACGTAGGTCTTCAACAATTACAGGTGTAGCGCTCAGCAGAGTGTAGCCTGCCTGAGACTTCTTCGTCGCCTCCACAGTGGCTGTACCCACTAAACCTTCTTTCCAGCCGAATCCTGCGCGAAGCAACAAAGCCTTTTTGTTAGGTAAAAGTTCAAGTATTTTACACAAATCCACTTCTAAAGCATTTGCTGTGGCGTTGACGACTTTTGACAGGAATTCATCTTCGTTAACCTGAGTTAATGCCAGTTGACCTAGCTCTGCGACAACTGCTTGCAATCGCCCATAATAGGATAGTTTCTTCGCTACTTTTTTGAGCTCAGTGATGTCGGTGGCATACAGGTTTGCGTAATTCTCTGCAGATACGGATACAACTCTGAAATGAAATACTCTTTCTCCGTGTGTTTCCTCAAAAGTTAATGTTTCTCCTGAAGATAAAGCAGCCTTAACATGGGTACGCCATTGTTGAGGGACTAAGCAACCAGTTTCAAGTGGTTCTTTTAACAGCTTATAAGCTGCAGGGTTAGCATACAATACTCTGCCGTCGTTGCTTATTCGAATTACAGGAGCAGTGTTTTCCAAGGGGAACTTTGCAAAGCCTTCAAGTTCTTTTAGTATTTTTCGGCGTTCAGAAACATCGCGAAAAACCAAAATTACACCTGTGATGTTACCAGCGTCATCTCGTATTGGTGCGCCGCTGTCGCTTATCGTGATTGCCTTGCCTTTGCGGTTTATAAGAAGCGTATTATTTGCTAAACCTACAACAACGCCTTCTTTTAGCACTCTAGCAACAGGGTTTTCAACTGCCTTTCGCGTATTTTCGTTGACTATGTTGAACACTTGGCTGAGCGGTTTGGATGTAGCTTCAGTTTTGCTCCAGCCTGTTAATGCTTCAGCTACGGGGTTCATAAAGGTAATTTTCCCTTCTCTGTCTGTGGTTATGACAGCATCACCAATGCTTGAAAGCGTTGTTGCCCAGCGACGTTCGCTTAACTTAATGGCTTCTTCGGTTTTTTTACGTTCAGTTATATCTACCGCAATCTCAGCTGCTGCTATGATTTGACCCTTTTCATCTTTAATTGGCGTGGCAACAATTTCTACCCAGTAAGGCTTTCCGTCAACCGTAGTGGAAGTATAATCATGAATGTCAATGTCTGTTTGCCCTGCAAAAATTTTGGTAACGCCACAGTCAGAACAAGGCGCATCCAAATCGTTGAGTACGGTGTAACATAACTTACCTTCCACGTCGCCCCTATAACGTTTTATATGGGCGTTTGCCCACACAACGTGGTAGTCCTTGCTGATGAGAACTAATCCAGCGCCAACACTTGAGATTATTCGCCCCAGCATATCACGTTCCGACTTAATTGTAGCCTCAAATTTTTTGCGTTCAGTGATGTCTTTTACTAACCCGACTATTGCATCTTGCTCGCCTAACTTTATCGTAGTCATGTTTACTTCAACAGGAAAAACGCCGCCATCTTTGCGCCTATGCAAACTTTCAAATGTAACTGCTTCTCCGGCAAGAGCTTTAGGCCAAAAAGCTGGTTCTAGTTGAGGAGCATGGGGATCTACATCGTGGATGTTTAACGTGAGCAATTCTTCTTTTGTGTAGCCAAGGCTTTTACATGCCTGCATATTGACATCTATCAATTTGCCGTTTAAATCGTGAATAAAAACGGCTTCGCCTGCATGCTCCAATATAACACGGTAACGTCTCTCACTTTCTGCCAAGGCATACTTGGCTTTGACTCTTTCTACAGCTAGACGCACAATGTGGGCAAGTTCACCGTAGACAACTTCAGGTTTACCTTGCTTGTTGCAGTAACCGTCAGCGCCGAGGTTAAGTGCTTTTATTGCAAGCTCTTCTTTGCCCTTTCCTGTAAACAGGACAAAAGGCAACTCGTGGCGCCGGCGGATTTCCTGCAAAAGCTGTAAACCATCTTTAGCGGGCATTTCATAATCCGCAACAACTGCATCATACTTTTGCTCGCTAAGCTTTTGAAGCGCCTCATCCGCAGAAATAGCGGTATCAACTCTAAAGTCTCCCTCCGACTCTAATATGATTTTAGAAATTTCAAGAAAGGCCTTGTCATCGTCAACATGTAAAATTCGAAGCGATTGATCTCCCAACTCTAAACGCCTCTACCCGTCCAACAGTAGTTGCCATAATTAAAGATATTTAAAGTTTTTTTAAAAAAAATAAGATGTGGAGTACAAATCAGAATTTAACAAAAATAAATTTTTAATTTAATACAGCATATAAAAATAATTCAAATAAAAATGCTCACCGGAGAAGAAATCTTGCCTAAACCGGTTATATCCACGGAAGGCTTCAACAGGTTAATCGCAAAAGCCTTTGACGAAAGTTTATCCGCCCTAGGCACGTCATCCAAAGAAGAAGTCTACAAGTACTTAGAAGAAACGTTCGACCTCAAAAAATGGGAAATAGCCCATCGCACCGAGGTTGTGGAAAAAGTTATTGAAAAAATTTTTGGGGCAGGAGCAACGCCACTTGAACAATTAATAAAGAAAAACTTGATGAAAAAATTGGAATCCACATGCATAGTGGTTGGATTACCCTCTTACCTAAACACAATTGCCACATATAATCGTCTAAAAAAAGAAAAACCTGTTAAATGAGGAATGACGGCGCTAACAGTCAAAATTATAAGTAGCCAGCCCAACTTTAATGCGATTTAAGGTAGGAGACTCATGGTTACAAGAGGACAACGCAGGTTAGGCAGATTAATAAGAAAACTGGAAAACAGCGTAGAGCTGAGCAGTAAAGAAAGTTACGCAAAAGAGACAGAGAAAAGACACCGCGAAAAAATAGGAGTTGACGTAACGGATTCTCCAGTCCAAAGTTTAACAGGATATCTCTCACGATACACAAAAAACCAAGGCTCCCAAGATACAGATTTGAACCAGATTTAAATGATCTTTTAAGCAGGTTTTGATGGAAACTGTAAATTGACATTAAAATTCACAAGTTTTTTAAATAAAAAACAAAAAAGAGAGCCCACCATCCATTGAAGGTCTCTAAAAAATGAATGTACGACTGAAAACGGTCTTAATCATCAGCTTCGTAGCGGTTATTGTATTCGCCATGTGCCACCTTGTAGCCACTTTTGTTTTTGTTCCCAGTTTTGTAGAAGTAGAAAAGAAAGCAATGGAAGAGCACCTTATTCAGGCAGTCACTTTAATTAATACTGAAGTTGGTGAGTTGGATGGTAAAACTGCAGATTGGGCGTGGTGGGATGACACCTACCAGTTCATGCAGAACAAAAATGACGCATACATAGAAAACAATGTGATAGATGAAGCATTCATCAATCTCCAACTTAACTTTATGATATTCATCGATACCTCTGGGCAAATAGTCTACGCTATAGCATACGACTACGTTGATAAACAACCAATTTCAGATGTGAGCTCGTTCACCACGGCTTTTTTGGAAAATATACAGAAGTGGAATTTTACTGACCTAAACGATGGCCTAAGCGGTGTTATTTTGTGCCCTAACCACATAGCAATTGTTTCCGCAAAACCAATTTTAACAAGCCAGATAACTGGACCTATCGTTGGAACAATGATTTTTGGGCGGCTAGTAGATGAAACAATGACAGAGCATTTTTCAAAGATTCTGGGTGTACAGGTTGCCTTTGCCCCTTATGACGACTCACAAAGTCTTACAGATGTTCAGACTACGAAAGCAGTTCTCTCTCAAACTTCGCCAACTACAGTTATGGTTGTAAACAAGGAAACCATTACAGGTTATACCTATCTCAAAGATGTCTATTCAAAGCCTGCGGTTATTTTAAAAATAATTGGTACACGGGAAGTTTATGCCTCAGGGGTTGCGCTGTCGAATTTTTATCTTGCTGCATCTTTGGTAATGTGTATAGCTCTAAGCTTGACTCTTATACTTTTAATCGAAAAGGCAATACTGAAACCCATTCGGAAATTAACCGATAGCGTGAAGACTTTATCTAAAAATGGTGAAGTAAACTCCATAAAAATTGGGGGGAAAGATGAAACAGGAGTACTTGCTGAGGCAGTCAAAGATGTTTTAACACAAAGATTAAAGGCTATCGAAGAACTTGCAGGAATGGTTGGGCATGATTTGCGTAATCCGCTTCAGAGCATCACAGGCGCAGTTTACTACATCAAAAACAAATGCGGAGACAAAATAGATGATAAATGCAAAGTAATGCTGAAAACTATTGAAGACTCGGTGGAATATTCAAACAAAATAGTAAACGACTTACTATCGTATGCAGGTCAAGTTGTATTATATCGCAGCGAGACCACACCAAAAGCATTAATTGCGGATGTAGTATCGTCGTCAAAAATTCCCGCAAATATTCAGTTGATTGATTTAACCGAAGATTCACCTAAACTACATGTTGACGTCACTAAAATCAAAAGAGCATTCCTAAACATAATCAGCAACGCTGTCGAAGCAATGCCTAACGGTGGGAAACTAACAGTAAAAAGCGAGAAAGAAAAAGGCTTTGTAAATATAATGCTCAGCGACACAGGACTTGGCATACCCAAAGAAGTTATCGATAAAATGGGCAAACCACTTTTTACAACAAAGGCTAAAGGCATAGGCCTTGGTTTCCCAATAGCAAAAAGATTTGTAGAGGCTCACGGCGGATCAATAAAAGTGAAAAGCGCCGAAGGAAAAGGGACAACCATAACGGTACAACTACCAATAAATGAAGTGGACAACACGATTAGCGAAAATAAATGTGTAAGCTAAAAAAAGTTGTTTGTTTACCTAATGTCTTGGAGAAGCAAAAGCTTCTGCTTAAATGAAGCAATGTCTTGGCAGACCTGCTTCAGTTTTTCCTTATAACTATTCTCTCCGATGTTACCATACATAAACTCTAGTTCAGCACCATGAAAACGCTCTTCAATGCTGGAAAGCTGCGATTCCAAACTAGAAAATACGTAACGAAGCTCCTTAAGTAAACCTTCTAATTCCTCAAAGAGCAAAGTTCGTTCATCCACGTTTTGCCTCTCCCTACAAAGTACTTAGTTAACTAACCTTAAATTACACACATTATAGTATGACGTTTTACTTTTTAAAAACTTTAGCAAAAAAACCTTGGCGCCATACAAGAATCAAAAATAAATGCACAGACACATAGAACCTTAGCCAACAGAAACATTTTTTTAAAAAAAAAGATTGATGGCAACCAACAAATGCCTTTGGCGAACCACACTCTTCGCACGTGCGCAAATAAATACAGGTTCTCAGATATGGGCTAAGGAGCCTCCGCAGTGCCAAGATGGTCCGCCAAAGTGCAGGCAGGCATGCATGCGTTGGGGTTTCCAACATTTGTGTCTACTATTTTTGGGGAATAAATGGATTTTTAGAAGATTTTTTGTACTTCGAAGTTTAAAAAATCTTAAAAATAATTAAAAAAGGGAAAAAATCAAAAACTTGGCAAGTAACATTCCAGATGGAAGCTGGAAATAAAAGAAATAAGAGAGAAAATTGAACTTAAGCGTATTCCCTGAAGGTGTGGCTACATTTAGTGCAACGGAAAAACTGTGTGGAAGCTTCATCACCGCCGCGAGTCTGAACTTGCCACACATAGCAAAGCCTGTTACCGCATTTTGGGCATTCCATTTTTATGGTGGGCATTGTGCTGACTTCTTGTTCTTTTGGAATAACGGTTACAGACTCCTGATGAGCGCGCTTAATGACCTTACCTGCGCCTGCTTCAACTCCGTCGACAAGTTCATCTTTTACATAGTTGCATTTACTACAGGCAAGTACCACTGAAAGCCCTTTACGCGTTTCAGTTTTTTTGGGTCGTAATATACAACCACAGTTTGGGCAAAATTCCATCAAGAAGACCTCTCTCTACACACCTGTTTAACTGTTTTCTTCAAAGGAAGATAATCTATGGTAATATAAGTTTGACCCCTGAAAATAATGTTAAAACTTCATTGTTCCCGCCTATGAACAAAATGTTCCGGCGTGAATCATAACTACCTCCTTGTTTAATATAAAAAATTAGGTGCGATAACCCATGAACAAAGCACAAGCAGAAAATAAACAGACAATTTCTTTAGGTTTAATAATCCTCATGGTAGTTTGTGCCTACTTCGCACTGGCACTCTACGACCTAATTCAAAGCGCAATATTTAGTAACCTCCTCATTTCCCACCTCACACTCTACGAAGAACTAATGCCCATAGACTGGTGGCGCACCTTATTCTACGCCAGCGAACTAGGTGGCTCCATAGGAGGTGTTCTCCGATTCTTAGCCAGCGGTTTTGCCTTGTACGCCGCGGTTATATATTGGAGAAAAAAAGATGCTGCACTCCCTCAAATCAAAGGAAAAATCGGTTGGGCACTAATCCTAGAGGCAAGCTACTTCATATCATTTATACCCAGCGCAGTACTGGGCTTTATATTCCCCACAACCGGCGGAAACGTATGGTATTTTGGCACAACCCCAGTAAACGAGGTGCTGTTTGTGGCAGGGTTTGCCTGCCTTGCCATGGTGCTGGCAATCCCACCACCTCTGCTCAAACTGAGATCACTAATTTTGCAGGGAGCTACCCGCTCACTAGTAGTTAAATGGAGCTGCATCACCGCAGTGGCTTATCTCTTTGTGGTTTTCTGGTTTAACACAACCATGCAATGGATTGGGATGATAACCACGTTTGGTGTTGAAATACTTCTTGACCCTGCAAACATAGCAGGTTTCGTGTCGTCTGTCGTAGGCTTGTTATCAATAGCCATCGCGGCGCTACTCTCCACGTTGCCCGCGATAAAAACACCTAACGCTAAATTAAATCAGCGACGACTCGGAGCCACAACGGTTGCCTTTGGAGCCTACTACGTTTTTGCTATACTGGTTTACTTCTCAAGCGGAGGATATACTGCGCGACCATGGGCATGGTACGAAATGATAGTACCCCACAACCCTTACTTATGGTGCGTTATTTTCCTATTCGCGGGCCTGCCCGCTCTAACACGCTACACAATCAAAACCTAAGAACAGCTTACATGAAATCCACAAGGGACACACTGCCAGGGGAAAGTTCAGCAGAACCAAGCATGTACTGTGGGTGCTTCTCCAATTCAAAGGTGCGCTCATACTGTGTTAACCTCAAACCTATGACAATGTTTGCCTTTACACAAGCAAGTTTTTGCAGAAGAAAGTTGCGACTGGCATCAGGACGCGAAATATAAGTGGTGACTATGAGGACTTTATGTTCTTTCGCAAAACTTTGCAAGTAGAATAATAGTTGGTTAAAAATACTTCGCGCTTCTTCTTCAGGAATTTGCTCGTCTAAAAATAAACCTGCAATATCTGATATTACGACAAGTTTGGCGCTGAACCTTTGGACTAACTCTTCCAAACGCTCCATAACGAGCATGGTTAACTCATAAGCTGTGAAGACTCTTTGGACGCTTATCCGCTTTAAAGTTTGCTCAGGGTCAAGACGGTGGATAATAGCAAAGCGAGCTATAAGGGCAGAATTGTAGGTATTTCCTCCATCGATAAATAGGACGTTGCTGTTTGAGTTGCTTTTACGTTGAGCTCTAACACAAAGTAAAGATGTTATTGTCGCGCAAGATTGTGCACTGTGAATTACTGCAAAGTCACCCAGTGAAAAACCTGGGAATAAATCGGCTACGCTCGCTATGTTCAACGAAAACAGTGCCGTTTGTTCTTGTTGTTTAGGTTTAGTTTGAACAATTAGATTCTGCGACATTACCTTTGAGGTCCTCCACTTTTTACTTCAAACCAGCTACGTCTTTCCGGTGCTTTTAAAGTATCTCCAGAACGACCGTACAGCTAAGGGGAGAGAGGTAGGTAAAAGTGAAAAACCGAGCTTAGAGTATCTGGTTTAGTAGTTGGCAAGCCATACACAGATCCCCCACCGATGGGGAACCACATTGTTTACATTCTTTAAATTCGCTTTTTTCTATGATGCTGCTTAAGACAGGCCGTAGCTTTTCTATGGATTTAAAAACAGTAAATTTGGTTCCTGCATGACGCTCCTCCATCTGGTTCAGCAACAAACGAATGTCATTACGCATAGCTTCTGAGGCATAGGGGCAAGGCGTACTTTGAAAATCTAAACCCTTAATATAAGCGTAAAGGGCGCTTTCTTTTTCTGGGATTTCACAAAACGGCTTAACCTTCTGCACCAACAACGGATGCACCTGATCAGTTACGGGTTTCTCTGAAGCCAAACGAGACACATCCCCATGAAAAATATTTAAAAGTGAAGTTTGCACTTCATCGTCCAACGTGTGAGCAGTGGCAATTTTACTTGCGCCCACAGCCAACGCCCCTACATTGAGAGCTTTTCTTCGCAGTACGCCACAAAAAGCACAAGGTGTCAACGCACTCTTACGTTCTCGCATACGCAAAACCATTTCATCCAAAGTGAAGCCATAAAGTGCCTTAAAAGAAACCACGTGATTTTTTATGCCGAGGTCTTGGCAGGTTTTAACCGCTATATTGAGGGCTTCATCGCGATAGCCTCTGATGCCCTCATCAACTGTAACAGTAAAAAGAGAGGCCCTTGGAAATTTACGCTCCATACCTGCGAGAACATGCAGCAGACTGATGCTGTCTTTGCCACCTGAAACTGCGATAGCTATGGTGTCATTATAATTGAGCATTTTGTACCGTGTTATGGTAGCTCGCACCTTATTTTCTATGGACGCAGAAAAACATTGTTTACAGAGCTTTTCCCCACTATAGATTCGTTGAAAGAAGGCGGCTCTACGTTTACATGCGGTACATTTTGCCGCGTTTGGACTCATAAAGCATTCACGGTAAATACTCCTCATTGAAGGAGCACTAATAAGCAATTCTATAATGAAACCAAGTTTTAAATCAAACACCTAAAACTTAAAAAACAACAGTTTGTCTAAAAACACAAAAGCACACTTTCGTTTGCTCCAAAACGGTAGCTGTTTATGACAGAAAACCCATATCTAAAACTAATAGTCGATAACGATGAGCATAATTCTCACCTGGATAAAAGACAAAACAAAACAACTTAGTTATCTCAGAGTATTGGCGCAACTGCTGTTTTTAATTGTAATTTTCTACTTATCACTAATTGAAGTTTGGAAAGGTTTACTTGTAATTCTTATAATTGGTGCTCCACTTATTTTGGGCAGAGTCTTCTGTGGGTGGATTTGCCCCTTTGGGCTGTACATGGACTTAATTTCGCTTCTACGTAGAAAATTAAAGATAGCCCACTGGATTTTGCCAGAAAAACTGAACGGAATATTACATAAACTGAGGTATATAATTGCTCTAAGCCTCTTAACATTTGTTGCTCCGCCTTTTTTGTTTGAGAGCAAGTCACTTATTCATCTCTCCGAGTTTATATGGCTTCGAGGAGCCTTTAGACCCTTAACCATTCTGCTGGCACCTCTGGAAACATTGATTATACCATGGATCCCACCTTTTGGGGCTCTTTTAGAGTTAGGGAATGTAAGCCTAAGTTACCCATATGTTGGAGAAATAATGGCTACCACAGGCGGAAAGGAAATTGGTTTATTTTTCGCCGTCACGTTTGTTGTCCTCACTTTGATGACGTCGTTTAAAGTAAGACGTTTCTGGTGCCGATTTTGCCCTACTGGAGTTTCAATTGCTGTAGTCAACAGATTCAGGCTATTACGAAAAATACCTCTTCTCCGCCTAAACAAAAACGAAGAAAAATGCACTAAATGTGGAATCTGTAAAAGAGTGTGCCCCGTTCAAGTTACTGAAGTGTACGAGAAAAAAGGCGGCGATATCTCCACTTCTATGTGCACACTTTGTTTGCGGTGCGTAGAAATGTGTCCTTACCCCGACTGCTTAAAATTGCAGTTTGCAGGAAAAACACTTTTCAAATCCCGAAATTGGCTGGCAAGTTAAAAACTTCAGTCAAACTCGAATGTTTAATAATTACTCAATCAAACTCTATTCCCAAGTGCAAACTAAATTGACCAAGAAAGTCGAGATGCACCAAGACACAACTAAAGTAGTCTACGACAAAAACAGGTGGAACATACTGCAGACACATAGGGAAAAAGCTACTAAAATAATGTCTATACTTGAAAAATTTCATCTACAAACTATTGTGCACGGAAGCATCGCCCGTGGAGATGCAACAAAAACCAGCGACGTAGACATTTTCGTGGTTGACCCACCCAGTTCTTTCCAGATTGAAACAGCACTGGAAGCTGCTAACATAAAAGTTGCAAACAGATTTGTAGTTCAAGCCACACCGCTATATGCCATGAAAGCATACATAGAGCTTGACGAAAAAACCACAGTGTCTTTTCCCCTTATGCAGATGCGCAAGGTGGAACGGGAATTCTACAAATTCAGCGGCGAAGTTACGCTGCCGCAATTAAAACAAAACCTGAGAGTAAAAGGTGTGGACAAAAGACTCATGCTTATTAAACCTACAAAAACAGGCCACGAAGAAAGCAGCATAATTGGAAAAGAAGACGCCACCGCCAAAATATTGGATATATCGGTGGAGACAGTTTTAGATCGCACTCATACTTTACGCAGAAGAGACACCGTTGGTAGAACTGGAACCTTCATAAAAAGGGAACTACAATCCCACGAAAACTTTGAAATGATTCTGAAAAAACTATCAGATACAAATCCTGCAGTTCGCAGAAGAATAAAAAGTTCCGCTTAAAAGCGGAAAGCCATATAGGTCAATCTGAATAATATATGAGAGCTTTGTCTTCAAGAATTTTCTGGATTTTATCGACCGCGGCGTAAACCTGCTCTTCCTTTTTGGCGCCTACACAAACTAGTTTTCCAGCACTAAAAATCAAGAACACCACCTGTGGATCGTCCATGCGATAGACCGCTCCTGGAAACTGCTCGGGTTCATACATGACTCTGCCAAGCTTGTAAACGAGACTTTCAAGATCAATTTCACCGCCTAACTCGGCAGATGCAACAATGTTCTGGATGTTCACAACTGGCTTCTCGGTAATTTGTATGCCTTGCCCTCGGAGTTCTTTGACGACTTTTTCCACAGCGCTACGTGATTCTTTTTCAGATTTTGCTCCAGTACACACCATTTTTCCTGTGCCAAAAATGAGTGTTGCTGTTTTTGGTTTTTTTAGGCGGAAAACTAAACCAGGAAAAACACTAGGGTTGTATTCAGTTTGGGGGAATTTCTCGACAATCTTTTGCAGATCAATTTTCTGGTTCAACGATACAGAAGCTACAATGTTTTGAATCGAGATTAACGGTTTTCGTTTGCTCATTTAGATTCCCGTGTACCTTTAACCTATATATAAAGGGGTATATAAAGGGTATATTATCAAGTTTCTTTTTATAGACAAACTAACGTGATTTACAATTTTGACAAACCTAATCTGAACAATAAGAGGGGAAACGAAGAAGAGCAGCAATTCCACCCAACGCAAGAAGTTTAGCACCTGCCTCATGTTCTGTACTTATAACAGTAACTGCGCCATTACATTGTTCCACTTGCTGCATAAGTTTCTCCAATTTCAACCGTTGATCCCTCTCCGCATCACGCAACATTGAATCCGCCACTAAAAGTTTTTCCACCGAACCAATTGTCACCGCGGTCTCTATGGATTTGATTCCGTAAGATACTTTAGCGTCTCCCTTACCCAACCGCTTCATAACTTCCTCTATAACTTCAGTCTCTTCGAGTATGCGCATTTGTCTGGTAGTTTTTAACAAAACCCCGGAGCGAAGTGCCTCATATATGCCACTTACACCACCGTTGTTAACACTCTTAACATCCGCGATGGATGATGCAACATCTCTGGCTTGAGCTGCAACATAAGTGGCAAACTCATTTTTTATAAACCCAACACCAACAACGACAACGGCGTTACGGTTAGGAGCCCAAAGTGTGACTAAACTGTTTAGCGCACGTTTGAAATACTCATTCATTGCACCACTTCGTTTCTCTGCTTCTTTTTTGCCAGGCAACTTTACACGCTCCTCCACCCGAACTTCCACACCGTACTGCTTGGTTTCCGCTATCGCATAACCTTCGTCATCGATGGCAATTATCAGCAATGATTTCTCTGCTTCACTTGCCTTCTGCAAGCGATCCAGCAGATGTTTAGGCCACTCTTTCTTCACAATAGTTACAGCTTGATTTAGCGCCACGTTTATGGTGTGGTGAGCTCCTTTGGGAATTATGTCAGGGGCATGGCAAATGACGCCGTGAACGCGCAACCTAGCCAGAAACTTATCCCAAACTATTGATTCAACGATAACGCCCATGAAAACTGAGACGCGTTCTCCACTTTTTGGTCGAGAGGCTTCAGTATCAGATTTTACCGCTCGTGAGGAGTAAGCGTAAACTTCGTCACCTGCATAGATTACGTTTGAAAGGTGCCATAGATCATCCGAAGAGTCAGGAATGACTTTCACGTATCCTTGCTGAATGTTTTTTTCAATAATTTTCACAGTTTTACATCTCAATTAGCTATTCAATAAGGTCTGAGGTAAAAAATGTACTCGCGAAAAAATAGCTTTTCCTATTAAAAAGATTGATTTGGAAAGCCTTAAATGCCCTTTATGCCCAAACATGAATTGATCAGAATGTCCACAAAATTGGGGAACTACCTTTCAGAGTACATTCAAGGCAGAGTAGGCGTCTTTAAAAAATACCTTCTTGCAGCACTTGACAACAAAGACCACTGTATCTGGTACTTAGAGTCCAGTGAAGGCATGATCATGCCCTCTTCGGACCTCAAAAATTGTGAGCTATTACGTGACGCACAACTTCTACGTGAAGATATCCGAATTTCAAGAAATGGCCGAAATACCTACAAAATTTATTGTTTAACCGACTTAGGCAAAAAAATGGCTGAGGAGATTAAAAAAGAAGCAGCTATTTCTGAAGAGGAAGAAAAAGGTCCTTAGGTTAATTGTTGGGCATCGACCTGTTAAATTAAATGTAGCAGGTTTATGAACAGCGGTATAAAAACGATAGATAATGTGCTAAGCAACTTGATTAAAACATGCAAACTAGGTCCTGCCGTGTCCTTCATAGGGTCACCTACAGTATCGCCAACCACCGATGCATGATGAGCAGGAGAGTTTTTGCCACCAAAGTTGCCTGCTTCAATGTGCTTCTTTGCATTGTCCCATGCACCTCCACCAGTATTCATCAACAAAGCAAGCGGAATCGCAGTCAAAGTGCAACCCACAACAAGTGCACCCACCGCTATAGGCCCCAAAAGAATCCCAACAACCAAGGGCACAACGACAACAACCACTCCTGGAAGAACCATGCCTTTTAATGCAGCTTTCGTGCTTATATCCACGGTTTTATCATACTGAGGTTTATCAGTACCCTTCAAAATTCCAGGGATATCTCGGAATTGACGACGAACTTCAGCAACCATTTCGCCTGCAGCTTTACCCACTGCGCTGATGGCTTGGGCAGAAAAGAGAAAAGGCAACATTCCTCCTATAAAAGCCGCAACCAGAACAGCAGGATTAGAAATATCAATGTTAAACGTGCCAAATCCAAAGTGCATCTTGACTTCCTCAGCATACGTTTGGAACAACAACTGAGCCGCAAGCAACGCTGAACCAAGAGCAAAACCCTTTGTTAGAGCCTTCGTGGTGTTACCTACCGCATCAAGTGCATCCATTGTTTCTTCGGCACCCTTTTCTCCAGACATTTCAGCTATTCCTGCAGCATTATCGGCTATAGGTCCAAATCCATCTAAGGCTAAAACCATGCCCATTACAGCTAGCATACCCATAGTTGCTAGGGTGGTGCCGTATATTCCACCCATAAATGCGCCAACTCCAGGTGTTGCTGCCCCAAACAGAGATCCTAAGTAATAGGAAACAATTAGGGCGCCGGCTAATGAGACTATAGGAAGGGCAGCAGTTTCTAAGCCTACTGCAAAACCTGTAATTATATTGGTTGCGCTGCCTGTTTCACTGGCTTTGGCAATTTTCTTCACAGGTCCTCTGTCACGTCCTGTATAGTAATCAGTTATGTAGTCCACAAGTATGCTGGCAACTAAACCTGACAGCAAACATAGGTACAGATAGATGTTGCCAAGCAGGAAAATGGTGGCTACAAAAAACAGCGCAGCTGAAACAATTGTTGTCACCATGAGCCCCTTTCTGAGCCCTCGCATTGGGTTTTTTGCATCGTTTTTGCCTAGTTTAACAAAGGGCATCCCCACAAAGGTGGCAAAAATCCCTAGCGCCCGTGCAATAAGAGGAAAGATGAGAAAAACGAGGTTGCCTGTTGCGGCACTTATGAGCCCCCCGATTATCATGCCTCCTATGTTTTCACCTGTGGCAGACTCAAACAAGTCTGCACCTCTACCTGCAGAATCACCCACGTTGTCACCAACGTTATCAGCAATAGCCGCAGGGTTCCTTGGATCATCTTCAGGTATACCTGTCTCAACTTTACCCACAATATCAGCGCCAATGTCTGCAGCCTTAGTAAAAATCCCACCACCCAACTGAGCAAATAAAGCTATAAGCGAGGCACCGAAACCCATGCCTACGATTGCACTTGCAGCATTCCGTCCTATTATAGCCGCATCCGTAACTGAATAATTACCGAACAAGGCATCGTACCCATTGTAGAACAAAAACAGCACACTCACCCCCAACAAAGAAAGCCCAACAACTGCAAGACCCATTGTTGCGCCCCCGTAGAAGGCAGTTTTAAGCGCTTTTTCAGCACTTTCTTTAGCAGCAGCCACTGTACGGATGTTGGCTTTAGTTGCGTTGTCCATAGCTATGTATCCTGCAACAAGAGATGCAACCGCCCCAATTACAAAGGCGACGGCGGTGGCAACCCCAAGCCCAAATGTTATAAGAACAGAAAGCACCGCTGTAATAATAGCGATGGTTTTGTATTGCCGTTTAAGGAAAGCGTATGCGCCTATCCTTATGGCATCTGCAACCTGGACAGCTTTAGGTGAACCAGTGCTCATTTTGCTGATTTTGCGCATTATAATTAAAGAAGCAATTATAGCGGCAATGCCTGCAATTGGAGCTATCCAAAAAATTATTGGCGAATTAAAAGTTGTCAGGTTGAAAACTGACTGAGGCTGTTGTGACATATTATTAGCAACCCAAGTTTATACATCCACACTTATAGAGTAGTATATATGTTTTCTCTGAGTGAAAAATTAGATAAAACGTTACTTTTTTATCGCTGAACCTTTTGCCAACTGATACTTTTTCGGGATTTCTTTTTAAGTAAGTTGAACATATCTCCAAGTAACATCTACGGTTGGTAACTCAGGGGTACTTATGCCTAACAGATTAGTCGTGGTTAAAGTTGGAACCAGCGGCATAACCACAGCAGAAGGAAAACTTGACGATGAAGAAATGGAAAAACTATCTGCGCAGATAGCAGCTGCCACAAAACAAGGAGATAAAATTGTCTTTGTAACTTCAGGGGCTGTAGCCGCCGGCATAGCAGAATTAGGAAAAGCAGGAAAACCAAAAGACGTCGTTTTCCAGCAGGCTGCTGCGGCAACGGGACAAAGTGTGCTTATGGCGAAATACCGAGAAATCTTCAAACGTCACGAATTAAAAGTTGCACAAATTCTGCTCACTGCTGAAGACCTATCGAACCGAGCTGCATATGTTCATACCTGCAACGTTTTGAAGATGCTCTTGAAGTTAAATGTGATCCCCATAATTAACGAGAACGATGTAACCAGCGTAGATGAACTCATGCCTATCACTGAAGGCTACAAGGTAAATTTTAGTGATAACGATATATTATCGGTGCTTGTAGCTAACGCTATAGGAGCTGACCTTGTCATAATTTTATCAGATGTAGATGGCTTATACACAACTGATCCGTCTGATCCTAAAGCCGTAATAATTAGAACCGTGGAGAACATAACAACAGATTTGAAAAACTCTTTGAACGGAAAAAGTAAACTGGGCAGAGGCGGCATCCAAAGCAAGATTAGAGCTGCAGAAATTGCAACCAGTTGCGGTATACCGCTGATAATTGCAAACAGCCGCCGAGAAAACGTTATAGTTGACATCTTATCAGGCAAAGAAGTAGGCACCTACTTTAAACCCCAACGACGCATGAAAGCCCGCAAACGATGGATAGCCTACGGAGCAGCTATAAAAGGAGAAATCCACGTGAACGAAGGAGCAAAAAAAGCCATTCTCAAAGGCTCTAGCCTGCTACCTGTTGGAGTAACAAAAGTTGTTGGGCACTTCAAAGCCTGCGATGTAGTCGCTCTAGTAGATGAAGCAGGCGTGGAATTCGCTAAAGGAAACCCCAATATGTCCAGCGGTGAATTAAACCTTGTTAAAGGGTTAAAAGTTACTGAAGTGAAAAAGAAACTGGGTGTCAACTGCCCAAAAGAAGTCATCGAACATAAAAGCATACATTTAATTGAGGGATAAAAATGTGCACCATCCTTGAAATTTGTAAGAAAGCAAAAGCCACCTCATATGAAGTAGCAAAACTCTCCTCCGAAACAAAAAATGCTGCCTTGTGCCGTATGGCTGACGCGTTGGAAACAAATACCGAAAGAATTTTGTCAGCAAACACAAAAGACACGGAAGCCGCCAAAGACAGAGGGATAAAACCAGCCTTACTGGATCGCTTAGCACTAGACAAAAAGAAAATTGCCAACATGGCACGTTGCCTCCGTGAAGTAGCTACATTAACAGACCCTGTTGGCGCCATCGAGCGAACCTGGACCCGACCTAATGGCTTAATTATAGGGCAGATACGAGTTCCGCTGGGTGTCGTGGGCGTAATTTACGAGTCTAGACCTGACGTGACATCAGATGCCGCAGGAATTTGCATAAAATCAGGTAACGCAGTCATCCTGAGAGGTGGCTCAGACGCTCTGAACAGCAATGTCACCATTGGTGAAGTGCTCCGCGAAGCATTAATTGACACCGGAGTACCCATAGATGCAATTCAGGTTGTAAACTCACCTGACCGCGCGGTAGTTGAAGAATTCATGCGCATGCGCGACTACGTTGATGCCCTTATTCCTCGCGGCGGCGCCGACCTCATTAAAGCAACTATTGAAAACTCACGTATACCAGTCATCGAAACGGGAACAGGCAACTGTCACATCTACGTAGAAGAAGATGCAGACTTAACCAAAGCAGTCCCTATAATAATAAATGCTAAATGCCAAAGACCAGGAACCTGCAACGCCGCAGAGAAGCTTTTAGTTCACAGCAACATCGCAGAAAAGTTTCTGCCAAAAATAATTACTGCACTTCGAGCACAAAACGTTGAGGTTAGAGGTTGTGAACAAACACGAAAAATAGTTCCTGACGTAAACCCTGCCACTGAAGAAGACTGGTACACAGAATTTCTTGATTTAATAATCGGGGTGAAGGTAGTTAAAAACATAGATGAGGCCATTGAACATATTAACAAGTATGGAACAAAACACTCCGACTCCATCTTAACGATTAACTTTGACAAAGCATTACGTTTCATAAGGGAAGTGGACTCTGCAGCAGTTTACTGGAACGCTTCCACACGGTTTACAGACGGCAACCAATTTGGGCTAGGCGCTGAAATAGGCATCAGCACACAGAAGTTACACGCACGAGGTCCAATGAGCATCCAGCACTTGACTACAACAAAGTATTTCATTTTAGGCAGAGGACACATACGGGAATAATTATTACATCAGAATGCTCAGCCGCTGTCGTCAATTTGCCAAAGAGTTTTTATGTAAACAGGGCAAATCAAGTATAGAATAGGAAAAGAATAAGAATGAAAAAACTATCATTCTTCATTTTTGTGGCATTTACAGCCATTTTTGCAGCAGTTACAACACCGTTTTTACTCGCTCAGCAAACGGGTTCCCTTATAGTTGAGCATGAACAGCATTGGGACACGTACATGTCCGGCGGAACCTGCATTTTCGCAACACAGAATATTCACCTTGCAGATTTAGATGCTGATGGAACCATCGAGATAATCACAGGCGGATACACCTACAACATTGAAAACGAAACACGAGTTCAAGCATCCGCACCGCTGAAAATCTGGAATTGGAACGGACAAAACCTTACGCTTGAAACCAGCTACAAATGGCCAAGTAACCAAGACTCGGCAGCTATAGTCTGTATTACCTCGGGAGACGCCAACGTAGATGGTAAACTTAACCTTTTAACTGGAGGGCGAATGGTCAACCAGTCGGGCTTTTATGCACAACTCAGAATGTGGCGTTGGGATGGAAACGAACTATGTTTGTTAACAAGCAAAGAATGGAACATCACACAAGGAACAAGTAGCGTCAGTGGATCGGTTATAATTGACGCGGATAACGATGGGAAACCAGAAATCTTCACAGTAGGCAGAAACTTCTATTCCGAAACAAACCAGACCAATGCGGAACTACGAGCCTGGCAATGGAACAACACTGAACTAAACCTTCTGAAAAACACTGAATGGCGTAGTGGCAACGCTTCCAGCGCCAACAGCGTAGTAGCCGCGGACGTAAACAAGGATGGAAAAATTGAAATAATCACCTCAGGTTACAGTCGAGAGTTATCCAATAGTTCAGGGCAAATTTGCATTTGGCAATGGAACGGCTCCGAGTTTACTTTACTGGCAAATCAAGAATGGCAAACACAACCAAACATTTACGCGTTAACCAGTGCAGGTGGAGTTCAAGGAAACACCGTGGTTAACAATGTTAAAGTAGGAGATGTTGATGGAGACGGAATAACAGAGATTGTCACAGGAGGATTTACTTACGACGGCGAAAAAGTCAATGGGCAACTCCGCATTTGGAATTTAACTGGACAAACTATAATGTTGGAAGCAAACCAAGAGTGGACAAGTGAATACATAACTGAAGTTAAGGCAATCACGTTAAACGACGTAGATAAAGATGGAAACATAGAAATCGTAACCAGCGGGGTAACTGCCGGGCAAACAAGCTTCGCGGAAAACACAACTTCAGAGATGGCACAACTGAGAGTTTGGAGCTGGAACGGAAGCAAAATCACGTTAGAACACAACGTTGACTGGACCATAGGTGAAGGTGTCTGTGCATGGAATGTAGCCTCAGGAGACATTGACAAAGATGGAACTGTAGAAATCATAACCGTGGGATGCATGTATGTGTCTAACTTATGCGACCCCGACATGCGTATTTGGTCAATTAACCAACAAAGCTCACCCGTTCCCACGGAAATTGCAGAACACGCCGCCACATTACAAACGGAGCTCTTTGTTGCAGGCGGGATAAGCTTATTGGTGATTGTAGCAGCAACTGTTTATTTGTTTAAAAAGCGAGCTCACAAATGATTTACAGAGAATTAACTATCTTCTATTTCTGCGGAAGAGTACTGTTCCAGTAGTATATATGTTGATATTTACCTTCAACTGGAAACGCAGCGTCATCATAAACTATATCTAACCTTAAGCGATATTGCAACAAGAGCCTAGTTGTGATATTCCAGATTTGAGGGGATTTCTCGTCAGGTCCCCAGTAACCCCAAATTCGATCATCAGGCTTTCTCATCCCCCATGCATAGTTGTGTGGCAAAACTAAAACAGCTTCGGCTTGGCTTTCATCAGAGGTAACACGCATTGCTGAAGTCGACATAACATCATTAGAAAATTTTTCGAGTGCTGCAAAATGTTCGTCGGTCATAGCTCCCCCATAGGGGTTATCGCCAGTTGGGGGATAGTTAAATACTACTACGTATTTTGCGCCTGCCTGATATGCAGTAAGCATCTGATTGTATAATTCTACACCGCTGTCAAGATAAGGTTGCTCATCGTACTTCCAAGTTATTATGGCGCCCCACTCCTTGTTTTGCAACCTAGCGGCTCCTCTTATGAAAGTGATGTCTTTGATGTAACTGTTGTTCCAACCCAACTGTGCTAAAATAACATCATATCCCACAAGATAGTCCCACCAGAACAGAGCATAATCAGAGGTGAATGTTTTGATGCCTGCGCGACTCATGTTTTTGAAAGCGGAATATTCCCGATAAAAATAGTTAAAGGTTTTCGCTTCTAACTCGTAATCTTGAGGCGCAGTGCCATTGACGCGGGCAGATTCAATTTTAGCGTACATTTGTACCAGCGGAGGCATATGGGTCATATTCGGGTTATTCAAAATTCTCTCAAAGAAGGCTCGATTTGTTTCGTTGGCAAAATAAGCTGACCAATTGTAATCTAATTGTACACCTCCTGGTTCATCGTCATAATATACGCCCTTGAACTGGTTGCCCCATCGTGTTTTGCCATTTAAGAAAATTTCATAGTGCCAATCCCATGTTTCCTTGTCGTAGGTACCCAAGTTAATAATTATGTTTAACCCTTGGGCCACTGCGTAATCACATATTTCGTAGATAGCGCTTTCATTCCTGCTTATTGGAAAGGACTGCAAAACAAAGAGGTTCACGTATTCTTTAGTTCTATCTACGAGTAACTTGGCTTGTGTTGTAGTGTTTCCACAAAAACTGACGCCGACAAAAAATTCAGGTTCTACATTTTTATTGGCCAAATTGGAAGGAATGAGAAACACGCTAGTTACAACAGTTATCAAAAGAATAATCGCAAAAAGTAAGTACGAGTACTTCACTGCTATGTCTTCGCCTCGTTGTAGAAACTAGTGCAAATTCACTCCACCACGAGTTTCTCATTTTAATAGTAATACTTAGTCGGGTAGATATGCATTGTCATAAAGGCTGAAAGCAGCAAAGACACAAAAAACTAAGAATAAACAGAAACTGAACGAACCAAATAGCACAAAAACAAGACATATACATAAAAATCTTGCAACAATTAATCTTACTCAAACAAGACAAAAAGAAGCTATTTTTCTTCTTCGGTTCTCTCCCAAAGTTCTAGCGCTTGCTTTTTCAGTTCACGACGTTTCTTCTGCAAAAAAGCGTATACAGTATGATGTTGGCTTCCTTGGATGAGCATCTGTATAGCGTTTCGGGCAGCATCCACCTGTTCAAATGTACCGATTAAGCCGACGGTATGACCGTAAACCACCACATCTGCCTCTGTCAATTCCTCTATTGTTTTTCGGGTTTTTCCGTTCATACCTATGATTCGCCCTTTAACACGTTTAATATCTGATTCTGACCTACCAAAAATGGCACGCAAATCAACAAAATCAAACACTGTATCTTCATTGCTTAAAATACGAAAAGCGTTTTCAGGAGGAAAACCTCGACCAATTGCAGTCACCACATCTTTAGCTTTAAAGAGCAAAGACGGGTCTGGTGCTTTTTCACTAAGCTTTATCTCTACTCCGCCATCTTCACTTTCTACACGTAGCTCAACATGTAAGTGTTCTTCTATACTGCGTTTCACTTTGCCCTCAGAACCAACCAGCACCCCAATACGCTCTTTTGGAATCCGCACAAACGCGCTTGGTTTAACCATTTTAACCAGCAACCTTCCTGTAAACTTCCTCGTTTGAAAGAACTTTAACACCTAAACGACTAAAAAACCTATTCACATTCGTGATATCTCTGTTCAATAAAAACCGTGCCAGTGGATGCGTGATAGGCACGGACTGCGACATGTCAAACATAACAAGATTACCCTTCCAAATAATCAAGTTATATTCGCTTAAATCACCGTGAACCAATTCAGCTTTACGATAAAGTCGCTCCATGTAACAAAGCAATTGGTTATAAACTTTCTCCGCATTTTCTGGTGGTTGCTCTTTCAGTGAAGGCGCACTAACACCAGCCTTCCCGATAAACTCCATAATGAGCACGTTACCGTCTACTGCTACAGGTTTGGGCACACGCACTTTTGCGTTCGCTGCTTGCTCCAAATTTTTAAATTCTTTTTGCGCCCATGCAGAAATCAAAGATTTAGTATCACGTTTAACTCCTTTAAACCTCTGGTCGCCTTCAATATACTTAATCATACCCCGCTTGAAATCAGCAGATGATGTGAGATAAATTTTCACCGCTAGGTCTTCACCTTGCTTATTTTTAGCCCAGTAAACCCTAGCTTCTTTGCCTGAACTTATAACACCATTAACTTCGTTAATAACGCCACTGTTTAGAAAACGGTAAAGAACTAAAAGTGTCGCTTGGTCAAACACCTCTTCCATTGTAGCCCGTTCTGTTTTGAGGTCGTGGATAAGCATTTTGTCGCGTCTTTCAACTTGTTTCTCGCGATATGCTAGCCGCTCTCTCACCTTTCGTGACATGTAATCAAGAACCTACCAGTAAAAAGAAACATAAAACATTTTCATACCCAAAGTGTTTTTCAGCTAATCAGATTATACAAAGGTATCACCTATTGAAAAAACAGAACCAGCTAAATTGTAAGATAGCCCTTTTTACGCAGCATATCAGCCTGCGCTTGTGTGTAACGCCACATAACATCTCCACGTGCGTCACTTTGAAAGTCCCAAGGAGAAACCAGTACAACATCACCCTCACGTATCCAGACACGGCGTTTCATTTTGCCTCGGATACGACACAACCTCTCATGTCCATCTTGACATTTAACCAAGATGCGGTCAAATCCAAGTAGCTTTACGACCACACCTAAAGTGTCACCCTGCGAAGGATAAACCATCTCATGGAGTTCACCTTCACTGAGTACTTTTTTCTTTCCCATTACAACATCTCTATGTATATTTGTGAAGAGAGTACAAAAACTTCCTTAAAAGTATGTTCATTTAAAATTCGTCATTTCAGAGCTCAAAAAACATGATTTTTAACGTTTAATAATCAACCTATAAAGCTGCACAATGAGAAGTCGCCTATAAAGGATCATAAAGAGCGAGAGCAGTACTTAACATAAGAGTAAGGTTTTAAATGTCTACAAACGATACCTCTTACAAGTCAAAGGTAGAATCATAGTGTCGTACGTTTTCAATATACCCTACAAAGGAAATCCTAAACTTCAACAAGTCATGGAACAAATCAAAAAGGACACTAAACTGCACACTTACTGGCGATGCAGCAACGTTATGGCTATCGACCGAATGGGCTATACAGATCACGGGCCAACCCATGTAAAAATTGTAGCGAACCTTTCTCTGAAACTTCTACGTATGCTCATAGAGAAGGGTGTCAAACCAAGTATAGTAACAAATTATGGTATGAAAAACGAGGACTCTGAAGTCGTGGTAGTTTTAGGGTCTATATTTCACGATTTAGGCATGGTCGTTATGAGGCATCACCACGAAATCTACAGTGGTTTAATCGCCCTAGAATTCCTCGAAAGATGCCTCAACCCAGTTTACGCTACAGATGAAAAAGCAATAATAACATCCGAAGTGCTACACGCCGTTGTCGCGCATGAACACCCCCACATACCCACAAACAGACCCTTAACCGTAGAGGCAGGCATCGTAGGCATAGCCGATGCACTGGACATGGAAGCGGGACGAGCAAGAATACCCTTTAAGGCAGGAAAAATTGACATCCACGCAGTTTCTGCCCTCTCAATTGAAAAAGTTGAAGTTATAGAAAATGGCACAAAACCCATAACAATCAAAATAACAATGTCAAACTCCGCGGGGGTCTTCCAAATCGACGAGCTACTGAAGCCGAGAATAGAAAATTCAGCTCTTCAAAAGTATTTCCATGTATTTGCAGAGATAACCGGAGAAAAAGAGCGCAAAATTATAGAAAAATTTGAAATCTAATAAAACACCTCAAAAAGGAAAAGACCATGTTAATTGCAGGCATCGACGAGGCAGGAAGGGGATGTGTAATCGGTCCCCTCATCGTGGCAGGCATACTTATCAAACAAGAAAAGATGCCTATGCTGGAACAGATTGAAGTAAAAGACAGCAAACTTTTAACTGCAAAAAAACGTGAAGCGCTGTTTCCTGAAATAATACGTTTAGCTGAAAAGCACGCGGTCATAAAATTGTCACCGACTCAAATTGATCAAGCTGTTGAGAGTCAACGAAAACTGCATAAACTGAACAGATTGGAAGCAAAAGCCATGGCAAAAATAGTTGACAGACTAAAACCAGAAGTTGTCTACGTTGACGCCGCCGACGTGTGGGCAGAACGTTTCGCCAACCACATCCAAGAAGCATCAGTTTTTAAAACGCGAATAATAGCTGAACATAAGGCAGACAAAACATACCCCGTCGTTTCAGCAGCGTCAATTGTAGCCAAAGTGGAACGTGACAGGGAAATTGCTATACTCAGAGAAAAATATGGAGACTTTGGTACAGGATATATAGCTGACCAAAAAACGCCGAATTTCCTTGTGCAGTGGCTGAAAAGTCATGATGATTACCCGGATTGTGTACGAAAATCTTGGAAGCCTGCAAAAGCAGTCAAAAGCGAAAGAGGAACTCGACAAACAACACTTTAGCAAAGTAACAGCATAACTATCGTTGCGCTACAATCATAGCGTGCGCCTTGTCATAAGGCTCCAGATCCACCGTCTGCTCAACCCGAAAACCGCGTTTTTTCAGAACCATAGCTTCCTGCTGATAAATTTCCGAAGGCACCCTTGTCACATCAATGCTTTGAGATTTGACGGCTAACATTACCCATCCACCTGTTTTAAGGAAAAAGTCAGCGTTATCAGCTAAAACTTTAGCTTGTTCGGGCTGCGCAATATCACAGTAAATGTCATCTACTTTACCTGAAATGAACATATTGTACTTTTGAGGGATACGTGCATCTGACAGAAATGGTGACATGTTCAAACGAAAAGCGCAGACATTAGTCACCAATTCCCGAAGAGAACGCTGGGCAAACTCCACGCAGTACACATGCCCCTTTTCCCCCACGATGTCTGATATGTGACTGGGGGTTGTCCCTGAAGCGGCACCTAAATACAGAACTTTATGACCGGGAAAAATTGGAACTGTTTGTAGCCCTTTTAAAATGGCTCCTGCAAGTTTACTTCTGAAAGCATCCCAAACCCTGTATTCTACACCTTCAAAACGAATAAGACGCTCGCCATACACGTTTTTACCTGCAGTTAGATTCCGCGTAGCTAACCTATGGGCACCGTCTTCCAGAGTAACTTGATAAATCTCCGTAAATTTTGGGTGAGGCCTAACTTTTATCTGCACCTTTACGGCGTCTCCACTTTTGGTTGCCACGCTTGTCGTTTTGCCAACGCCTATCTCGACCTTCGCCTCTAAAATCTCTACGGCCACCTCTGAACTCTCTTATTTTTTGTTCCTTTGGGGTTTTCTCCTTAAGCGGTGGCGGCTCAGCATATTTTTGGCGGATTTCTTCAATACGCCTATCCAAAGAAGCCTTAAGAGAATCTCCCACATATGTTCCCCCAAAAGCATCTGCTCTAACCGCAATAGAAAGCTTGCCCGCTATAGCACGTGCAATTTTTCCTCTTTGCCACCGTTTTGCATCATGTAACAGAGTATGCTGGAAAATTAATCCATGCTTTGGCGGTCTTGCACCTGTCTTTATGGAGCGGAAAAGAGCTTTTTCGGCACCTAAAACTTGTAGAGTACTGGCAGGACGCATGGCAAGGTTTCTTAGACCGCCCGCAATTGCGATCAAACGAGCACCCAAAAGTGCACCTGCAATAACTTTTGTGTTTGGCGCAACTTCATCCATAGTTTTCTCCAAGTAATTTTCCATATCTTCACGCAGTTTATACATGTCAAAGATGACTTTACTTAGTAATTGAATCTGTGCAACATCAGTCTCTGTGATGTCTGCGCCCATGGAAGATTGAGCGATATTACTGATTTGGTCGATTTTGCTCTTTGGAAGACCCTCTTTTTCTAGCGCTTCAGCAGTAAAGTTTTCTTTTTGACCCAAGGTCATGACTAACCGTGCATAAGTTTCGTGCTTTTCAACTAATCTGTCAAGCTCTGGAAAGTGCACACCATACCATTCGCGTAGTCGACCCATGAAAAGGTTCAGCGTTCTATCTAAATCGTCAAGAGTTTGAATAGCTTGGCCTACAATTAAGTCGCGTTTTTCTGAGGCAACTTTAACTTGAAGTTTGGCGAGCTCCAGACTGACGTTACGTGTCCACAAATTAAGTTCAGTTGAGTCCTTAACAAAACCTGTTTCAAGGGCTATTTGTTCTTGGAGAACATGAATTTTATCTGTATCTTGTGGATGTACCACTTCAATAGATACGCTTAAGGCTTTCTTGGCCTCACTTGCCAAGGTTTGATTGTCAAAAACAAATGTATCATAGCCGGCGTTTTGCAACTGAGTAATAAGAGGAGTTATTTGATCAATTTTTCCAGCCGCCAGTTTTGCTATTGCACGGGCTGCTGCTTGTGGCTTTTTTGGAAACATCACACGTGCAACAACTTCGTTTTGTTGGTTGAAAGCCACCACACCAAAGGAAAACTGGACAACAATTACTTTCATTACATTCATTCACCGCTATTGTGAATTATATCTTATACATGTCCTAATAAAATAGTTGCTGGGTTAATTTGGTTATAAGTGTTTAGAGCTCTTAAAATGAGATTTCTATGTTTTTTGTTCGTTATGAGGGGTAGTTAGCACAGCCTTAACTTTATTAGTTATCACTGGTCCTAGGCCATTAACGGTTTTTGCCCAGTCATCAACATTAATCAGAGCGTTAAGAGGCGTTTGGTATGACTGGAGAATGGATGTTGCTTTCTCTCTGCCTATATTGGGTAAACTCGCAATAAAGTAAATTTGAGATTCCGATAAGGTTTCATTCTTTTTAAAAGCGTGAACCGTCGGCGACCTCTTTTCGACTATTTGTTCTTGTCGCGCAGCTACATAAAGAAAGTCTATAGTCTCCTTGTAGCTTGAAGTGTTGACAATGGCAACGCCGTTTTTTGCCAGATTAAACATGGCGCCCCAAACCGCCGCAGGTTGGATATGACTAAATTTGTAAATCATAGGCATGTAACCTTCGATTAACAAGAGCGATTTTGGATATGCCTCTTTGAGTTTGAAAAGCTGCTCAAAAAGATACCTCCGCGTAAGGGTGTAGACAAAATCTTGTACTGTTTTACGTTCCACTGCGCATTGGTCGCTGAGTATGTAGTCGCCTTTTTCTAAAGTTTCACTTTTGAGGGTTACACCTTTTTCTATTAAACCCTTAACAATTTTTGTTGCAGTATTTGCTTCACGACAATCTACTATTATCTCTGGTTGCGGTTCTTTGGCTGTACTTTTGTCCCTTACAAAGGGAAGAAGCGTTTCAGTGCCCATTGTAACGTTCATAACTCCTCTGATGAAAGCTTCTGTTTGTTCTTATTTTAATTTTGTTAACATATACAACTAGTTTGCGTGATACATGTCCTTTTAGACCATCTTACTTTTAGACTAAGTACTCGTTTAGACTGCACCTCTCTGCAGGATCAAAATTGATCGAAGAGCAACTTTTTTTACCAAATTTTCATAAGAGCAGTACACATTTAAGTGCCGACAACAAATTTAGATATGTAAAAGGAGGCTGAGAATTTTTGGAGCAAAGATTGAAAATTTTAAGAGCCATGAGTAAAGTCACAGGAAGTCGAAACATAAAAGAATTCGCCATTGCTGTCGGTTTAACTCCAACGGAAGCAATGATTCAAGTAAATGGATTAGTTAAGGCAGGATTTGCCAAGAAAAGTGGTAGAGGATACGCAATAACCGAAAAAGGGAAACAAACTCTCAAAGCTATAGAACATGTGGCTACAGGAAAAGAATTTAAATTTTATAACGGTTTAGATCAACCTGCAAATTTATGTGCTACATCAGTAAAGGAATTTTATGACGCTATAAAAAAGGCGGATGTTGCATCACTCGACTTTCACCTCAGCAGGGGAGATTTTGAGAACTGGATGCGCACCACTTTAGAGGATTTGGATTTTGCTGAAGAACTACTAAAAATTAAAATGACAGGATTAAAAGGTGAAAAACTAAGAGAAACAATAATAAAAGTAGTCCAACAACGCTATGGCATTGAGTCTTAATGTAAAAATATTTAGCTCTTTGACGTTCTTGGACGTTTTTCTTGCAGTCTGAGCCACCAACTAGGAACCTTAGCGTTTGTGGCTGTATCCCAAAAGTCAAAAGGCTTAATGTCCAAAATAGGTGTACCATCAAATGCATCCAATCCCCGAACAGTCAAGACAGAGCCTTCACATTTAACTAACTCCACCAGTGTTAGGCCAATCGGGTTAGGACGTAGATTAGTTCGGACAGCAAACACACCAACCAAGGGTAAATCGCGTCTACCTCTTGGATGCACCTTCAAAGTTTGCCGCTGCGAAAGGGAGATTTCGCTGAGCCAAAAGAGTACAAAAAGATGAGAAAAACCCTCTATACCATCCAATGCCTCAGCTAATTTCTTGCGCACCACAATCTGTGAAAGGTGTTGTTTATCTTTAACTTCGTCGCCTCGTGCATCGGTCTTAACAAAACCAATAGGCACTAAAGTGATGGGTTGTTGAGAAATCATACTTAAACGCCTTGGTTATTATTTAGAGTGAAAAATATATGCGTTTTTAATGAGATTGGTAATATTCCGATTTAGGCATAAGCTTTTATAAACAAATAAAAGACTAACTCTTTTCAGAGAAAGGGAATGAGAAAGGAGAAGGCTTTCATCACCTTTCTTTTTGCAAGTAACTTTATTTTAATAGCGAAAAACATATCTGATTTCACGATCAGACGAGAATTTTGTTAATCGTAAAGGTTTATCTTCACGCGCTCGCATATTCGAGTAGAAATTAAGGAGGAGAAAAATAAATGAAAAAAGAGCAAATTATAGCTATTTTGATTGTTGCAACCTTTGCCTTAGCAGCTATACCTTTAGCTTCCGCACAGTCCCTCTCAAAACCATCTGTGACAATTCCAAGTGGTTGGCAACTTGTTGACGAAACACCCTATCCTAGCGCAGATTCGGAACATGATTCTCAAGGCGCAGGCCTATTGCAATACCAGAACCCCGTTAACTATGACGGCGTTATGATCTATTACGAAAGGGCACCTTCAACAACCTACACCACCGCAGACTTACAGAACGAAGTGGAGTACATATTCTCTCGTGATCATGAAAAAATGTATGACGAAAGCGGAATCATGACGGTTGCAGGTGTCCAAGCAGGATACGCCAAAGGTTATGATTCAACTTATGACGCATATGAATTGGAATTGGTTTTCATAAAAGATAACTATTACATTAATGCCTATGCACTATATGACGCTAACTCCCAGAGTGAAAACGCAGTTATGTCCTTGCTAAACAGCATCAGTGGAGGCGGGTTGTTTAGTGGAACAATGTTATTTATTATAATAGGCGTAGTAGTTGCGGTTGTAGTCATTGTCGTCGTTGTCGTTGTAGTCATGAAAAAACGAAAGAAACCCGCCGCCCAAATGCCAGCACCAAACTACATCCC
Source organism: uncultured Candidatus Bathyarchaeia archaeon (assembly GCA_964582085.1). GTDB lineage: Archaea > Thermoproteota > Bathyarchaeia > Bathyarchaeales > Bathycorpusculaceae > JADGNF01. The sequence continues at coordinate 96,553 of CAZOPV010000010.1, forward strand.
ACCCCCACCGCCATCACTCTAACAAACAATAGCGTTATCAGCAACAGGTCAAAAAACCCAATTTTTTCTATTGTAAACACTTTGTAGGTTTGTAAACAAACAGAGCTTATATTCCAAGTGCTCAAAGAGTAAATACGTAGAGGCGGTGGACTATGTTGCCAAAAATTGTAAGGGCAAACTCATTAAAGGAGTTTTGGACGTCTGAACAATGCTTTATTTACGAAAATTACGGCGTCACAACTGGCGACAAAAACATTTCAATTGCACGCGCCAGAGTTGAACCTAAAATGACCACTAGAACGCATCATTTAGAAGGAGTGCAGGAAATCTATCTAATCATAAAAGGAAAAGGCAGAGTTACGGTGGGAGAACTCGACGCTGATGTAGCAGAGGGTGATATGGTTGTTATTCCAGCGGGCACAAACCAGAAAATTCAAAACATTGGAGAAACCGATTTAGTGTTTTACTGTATATGCACTCCAAGCTTTGATAAAAAATTTTATCATGAAGACGAATAATTCAGAGGTTTATTCTGTTCCCCCAACCAATTTGAAACACATAATTATAAATAAGATTATCGATTAAAAATAACTGTGTGAAGGGTGGCCTCTGTGAGGCTAAAAACGCAACCTTTTAGGTTATCTGAAGACCAAGAAAAAAAATACAGGCAGTTCTATCTTGGTTTTGACATTAAGCAGACTAGAAGAGGACTGTTACTGTTTACAATCCCTATGGTTGCGTTCATCTTTAACGATTACCAATTTCTTGGATTTTCTAGCATCTTTATAGCAACTGTTTTATTGAGGCTTTGTTTGCTGGTTTTTTTAAGCTTTACATTTTCTTATTTAGGAAAAGTGAAAAATTACCTTGTCTACGACAAATTGGTTACAATCACAAGTATTGTCATTTTATTTGGAAGCGGAATTATTCATACAACAAGACCACCAAACTTTATTTTACATGTTTTAATGGCAAGCATATCACTATTTGTTTTGTACTTGGTCATCTATAATTGATTCATAACTCAAATTTTTCTGGCAACGGCAACTACAATTGGAGAGGCAAGCATTATTTTGGTTATTCTCCCGTCTTCTGAAAAAACCACAATCTTCACAGTGCTTTTTAGCTTAATATTTGTCAACCTGATTGGGATAGTCAGTGCTTGGCAACTGCATTTGTATCGTCGCAAAAGTTTCCAAGATTTGTCAAAACGTCAAGAGTTGCAGACTGAACTTGAACAATACACAAAGAATTTGGAGAGTATAGTGGCGGAACGTATAGAAGAATTAAAAGCGGCGGAACAATTGACCGCTATAGGTACCACAGCAGGTATGGTGGGTCATGATATACGCAATCCATTGACGACCATGACGGCCTCTATCTACTTATCAAAAAAGAAACTGGAAGAGTTGTCTAATGACAAGATTAAAGAGACTCTGAGGAAAAATTTTGAAGTAATAGAAGAACAAGTCAAGTATATCAACAAGATAGTTTCTGACCTTAAAGATTACTCACGGCCACTACACCCCTTCATCCAAGAGATTGAGACGTATGCCTTACTTAAGGAAGCATTAGACAGCGTTAAAATTCCTGACAACGTAGAAGTTGATTTACACATAGATGAGCGTCTTATCAAACTGAAAACTGACGCTGGCTACGTAAAGAGAATTTTGATAAATTTACTCAGCAATTCTGTGCAAGCCATGCCCAGAGGAGGAAAAATAACTTTAGAGGCGATTGCGGATGGAAATAAAGTGCGGTTAAACGTTAAAGATACGGGACAAGGAATACCTGATGACGTAAAAACGAAGCTTTTCAAGCCTTTGATTACTACGAAGGCGAAGGGACAAGGATTAGGCTTGGTTGTCGTGAAAAGGTTAGTGGAAGCTTTGGGTGGAACAGTAACGTTTGAAAGTGAAGTGGGGAGAGGAACCAAATTTACAGTCGACCTACCAGCTTAAAAGCACATGATACTTCTGGCACTTTTAATAGCAGTCATTTTGGAGGGTTATTTTTTTATTTAAGGGGCCGTAGTAAACTTGTTTTATTAAAAAGAAGACCAACTTCTAAAAGTCAAAAGTATTCTCAACATTTAGAGTGGACCGAGGGGGATTTGAACCCCCGACTTCCGCGTTGCGAACGCGGCGATCATACCAGACTGATCTACCGGCCCCCCTGTGCTCCATTTTTAAGTAGACAAGCATAGAATGAATAAAAGGGTTTTTGGTGACAGCCCCCTGTTTAGTTGATGCTGATAAAGATTTTCTTGCCGTCTAGTTCAGAGTCACGCCAAGTCGCTTCAACCTCAACTTTAGTTTTATGCAGGAAGACTCTTCGAGTGCGCACTAGTTCAGCCATCTCTTCAAGGTAAGGTTTTAGCAGGATAATGTTTTCTTCTTCAAGTTCAGCTATGCGCACTGACTCCAGAACATCAGTTGGCAGGTAACCTAGTTCTTTACGTAATGCCTGCACCCGACGGGCTAAATCACGCATTACCCCCTCGCCGAGCAGCTTATCGTCGCGTTCGCCACTTATGATTACAGTTATGTTATCGTCTACTGCAGAAACCCACTTGCCTTGAAGCGGTTGTTGCGGCTCTTGGATAGTGAATTGCGCGGTCTTTATGTTAATTAGCTCTAAGAATATTGGTTCTACGCTTGACAGGGCATTAATTATTTTTTCAGGAGCGACAACTATAATGGAGCTCAGCGGCCATCGACGCTTGAGCTTAGCAGATTGTCTTGCAGCATTAACTAGCGAGACACATCTGAAGAGTAAATCAAAAGTTTCTTCAGTAGCTATGTCCCGCAAAGAGAGGTCAGGTTCAGGCCACTTCTCAAAATTTACAGATTCAGGCAATTCAGGATCAAGTTTACGGTAAACTTTTTGGTATAAAGCTTCGCTTATGTGAGGCGTAACTGGATTGAAAAGCAATGTGACAGTTTTTAGAGCATAATGAAGTACTGTGTAGATTGCTTGGCGCCTCTGATTCGTTTCAGTTTCATCAGTCCACAGTTCCTTGCGGATCATAGGTACGTAGAGTCTGCTTAGTGTTTCTATAACAAAATCTTCTAAAATGGCAACAGCAACATTGAACTGACAGCTTTCCAGTTGCCTTGTGTACTCCTCAATTTTATTTTGCAATTTAGAGAGCAACCAATAGTCAGGCTTATCTAGCAAATTTTCCTTGAGCGCCCAGTCCAAACTAAACTTTTCAGGCGTGAACTTGTCAAATTCGGCGTTCTGCAAAAAGAATCTGCTCAAATGATATAGGGTAGAAAGCACTTGATAGGTTCGACGGCTTAACTCCTGCAAGTCAAAATTCATGAAGTCAATGGGAGAGCATTTGCGCATCATGTAAAACCGGCTCAGATCTGCACTGGTGGTCTGAAGAAGTTTATTGGTTTCCACAACGTTGCCTAAGCTTTTACTCATTTTTCTGCCTTTGGAATCCTGTGTCAAACCTTGAAATAGAAATGCCTTGTAGGGACTTTCTGCTTTACCTGTCAAAATAACATATTCAAGTAAAAGTGAATTTGCCCAACCACGAGTTTGGTCAATCCCTTCGGTCAAGAAAGCGGCAGGCACATATTGCTGGAATTCCTCGTCAGTGAACCGAGCAAAAGGTGAAGCACCACTGTTGTGCCAAGTATCCAACACGTAATCCTCTCGCCGCATAATACCGCCACATTTTTCACATTTCAAAGTGACACGGTCAACCCATGGCTTGTGCAATTCAAAGTTTTCAGGGATTTTTTCCTGTGCAGCTTCAAGAAGTTCAGCTTTGCTACCGATTACACGTTTATGCTCACATTTTTCGCAAAGCCACACAGGCAGAGGCGTACCCCAGACTCGTTCACGGCTGATGCACCACGGTTTGCCCTCTTTGAGGAAAGATATAAAACGGTTTTTTGGTTCGTCAAAGAAATATTCAATTTTTTCAGCAGCTTCCAAGACTTTGCTGTTTATCTTGTCTGTACGTAAAAAGTATTCTTTTCGGGCTAACCAAACGAGTTTGTGGTGGCTACGCCAGCAGGTGGGATATTCATGTTTGGTTTTTTTAATTTCGACAAGAGCATTCCTGTTACGGAGTTCATCTACTACACGCATGTCGGCATCTCGAGCGAATACACCTTGGAACATACCTGCATCTTTTGTAAATTTAACTTCGTCATCGTAGGGCGCAAAGATGGGAACACCGCGCTTTTTGGCTGCCCAAAAGTCTTCTTCGCCGTTGCCGGGGGACAAATGAACCACACCTGTGGCAGTGTTGATATCTACAAAATCTTCTCCTATAACGCAGTGCACCAAAGGATTCTCGAGTTCCAGTTCAGCTTGTTTTGGAATTATGTCTTTGAGGGGGTATTCATATCTTATGCCTTCTAGAGTTTTTCCCTTCAGGATTTCTTTGATTGAGTAGTTCTTTATGCCAAGTTCCTGCATGACAGCATCGACACGTTGCTTGACCATTATCCAGATTTCGCCACCAACATGGACTTTGACATATTCGGCTCCGGGTTGAACTGCCAACATTGTATCAGTGATAATGGTAAAAGGCATCGTTGTCCAAATCAAAAAGAATTCGTTGGCGCTATCAGCTACTTTAAATTTAAAATACAATGAGGGATCTTCCACTTCCTTGTAACTACCCTCATACCCAACTTCTGCGCTACTCAAAGAAGTTTGACAACCAGGACAATAAGCCACCACATAATAACCCTCTTCAAGTAGATTTTGATCCCAAGCACGTTTGAGAATTTGCCATTCGCGTTCAATGTACTCATCCTTGTAGGTCCAGTAGGCTTTCTGCTGGTTGATAGCTATGCCCAACCGTTCATCAGCTTCTAACCACATTTGGTGGTACCGCATGATGGCCTTCTTGCATTCTTCAATGAAGCGTTCCATGCCTACGCGCTCTAGAAGCTCACGTTTATTTTTTACACCAAGAATTTTTTCCACTTCAAGCTCTACAGGTAAACCTTGGCAGTCCCAACCCGCCCAGAAGGGCATGTAATAGCCTTGCATGGTTTTCCATCGGTAACGTATATCCTTCATAACTCGCCCACGGGCGTGACCTATATGAGGAATACCGTTCAGAGTTGGGGGACCCTCCACGTAGCCCAAGTTGCCTTTGTTGGCTGCGCTTAATCGGTTTTCAAGCTTTTCGCGGATATTGTTGTTCTCCCAAAACTCTTGGATTTCCTGTTCCAATTCAAGCGGACGGTAATCTTGCGCAAGAGATTGATTGAAAGTTATGGTTGATTTGGCGGTCACAGATATCCCAATCTATCGCTGAATACACAGAACAGCCTATAAAAATTTAGTCTTTTTTGTTCCCAATCACCACACTAATATTTTGAGATTTTTAACTCTGGAGTCTACGACAAGATTTATTTTTTTCCTATCCTTAAAATTAGTGCCAACTTTGCCCTCTGATTAATTGGTGAATTAAACGAAAACAAAACGTAAACTCCTCGTCGGCGTTACTTGTCTTGTCGCCGTCACAGTTTTAAGTGCATTTAGCGCAGCACAAATTTTAACCAGTTCAGAAATGGCTGAGTATAAAGCACAAGCTCAACGCCTTCTTAGAAATGCCATAGCGCAAGTGGAGGAAATTCGAAACACAACATTGCCACATGTTGAAGTCGAAGTTATAACCAAGCAGTGGGCCATAGATACATGGGGAAGAGGTTATGCAGACCAAGATTTGACGAATATCCTTCGAGAAGAGAAAATTTACAAAGGGCTTTTCATAATTGCAGAAAACGAAAGCCTCTACCAAGCAAATGTGGATTGGGCAGGAAATTGGGGCGCAGCAACCTGGAACGGAAAAATCTATATTGTAAAGGAAAACTTTAACCCGTGGGATTTGCCAAACGCCGAAGCCACCTTTGTGCACGAGTTGACGCATATTTGGCAACCACGTTTGCCATATGTTACCACATTTGATGCAGAAAAGGCACAAGCATCGTTAACTGAAGGAGACGCCAGCTACATGGGTGATTTTTTCATAAACAAAACCCAGCAGGCCACCACTTTAACGGCTACTTTAGTGGTGGACCAGGCGCCTTTGTTTCTTATACGCACTCCGCTGCTGAAGGAACTTCAATTAAGTTTACCCACTACAATCTCTTATCTTAACTATTTCCCATATGATTACGGCAAAAAATACGTCGCTGCCTTATATTCTGAAGGGGGTTGGGCAACAGTGAATCAGGCATACAAAAATCCACCCAGCACCACAGAACAAATTCTTCACCCAGAAAAATATTTTGTCAACGAAACAGCCCAGCAAATTACAGCTCCGATTTTAGCAGAAAACACTTGGACACAAATAAGCACAGACAGTTATGGTGAATACTTTATACAGGTGATGCTAGCCAAATGGCTCTCCATAGAAGACGCAAAAGCTGCTTCCTCAGGATGGGGCGGAGACAAATTAACCTACTACGAACGGGGCAACGAATACCTTTTCACTTGGAGAATAGGGTGGGACACACATTACGATGCGTGCGAATTCTTTGTTGCGTTCAACTTCATGATGAACAACACAGGGGCAATAAAAGATAGATTCTGCTATTGGCACATAAACGATCGATACCTCTCCATCGGTTGGGATCAAACTACAAGTACGGTACTCATAGCTTGTTCAAATAACCAAGCGGCAGTGCAACAGTCGTACTTTAGGTAAAAACCAACACAAGGCACTTATTAAAAATCATCTAAGAATAGAACATACGGAGACGGAAAAGTCATGAAAAACCCTCTGGGGAAAAATGAACTTGCCCTTTTGTCGATACTTCTTGTAGCTTTTGGCTTCAGGCTTATTTTTTTCTCTAATGTAGGTTACTCCAACGACACACAAACTTACCAGGCATGGTTTAACACCGCGGCAACACACGGTATCCGTGTCTTCTACAGCGTAGTCGGTTGGTGTGATTATCCCCCATTTAACGTCTACTTTTTTTGGCTATTTGGCACTTTAGCCAAGAGTTTATCCCTAATTGGAAACAACCTCTTTGTGTACGTCATGAAGTTGCTGCCTAACCTCTTTGACATGGCAACAGCAAGTCTCATCTTCCTTTTTGTGCAAAAAAGATTAAACTTCAAATGGGCACTTTTAGCAACCGGGGCGTATGTCTTTAATCCTGCTGTAATTTTTAATACAGCGATATGGGGCCAATTTGACGCTATTTACACTTTCTTTTTAATTCTCTCTCTTATGCTTGTTTTCCGCAACAAACCAAAATTGGCGATTATTTGTTTTACGCTAGGCATCTTAACTAAACCACAAAGTATTGCTTTGGCACCATTAATGGTTTTTCTAATTTATCGGAAGTTCAGCTGGAAAGGCTTGATAGTTTCACTGTTGGTGGCAATTATGACTATTCTTGTTGTCATATTGCCATTTGAGTGGAGCAATCCCATCACGTTTTTGAGCAACATCTACGTTGGAGCCTACCAAGGCTACAGCTTTACCACTATCAACGCATTTAATCTGTGGGGCTTTGGAGGCATGTGGCAACCAGAAACTGTGACTTCGTTCATATCAGGTTGGCTTTCGTTTGCAACGGTAGCTATCTTTGCAGTGCATTTTGTTCATAAAAACCTTCACATACCAACTGAAATTCCAGTGCTGTTTGCGGCGTTTGTGCTTTTCTTTGCCTTCTTTATGTTGCCTACTCGCATACATGAGCGCTATTTGTTTCCCGCTATAGCCGTTTTGGCTTTGCTGCTACCTTTTCTTAAAAAGATTCGGTTGCTATACGTCGTTTTGACAGGCACCTGCTTTGTTAATCAAGTCTACGTCTTACAGTTCCTCAATTCAGGAGCATTTATTCAAGTAAACGATGTGGTGGTTCTGTCAGTAAGCTTGATTAATTCAATAGCGTTTCTATACGTCTTAACGATAATGGTGGTAAAACTTCGGCAAAACCTGCAATTCAACCCACTTAAAAACAAAAGTAATGCGCAAGGAGAAAATAAACTCAAATGCACCTCAACAAACAAGACATAATTACGATTATTTTGCTTTCAGTTCTTTTCTTCGCTATGGCCACTTGGAACCTCGGCTTGGCGACTACACCTCAAACATTTTTGCAGGAAACCGAAAAAAGGACATTCTATGTTGAACTGGAGGAAGCGAAAAATGTTTCAACTGTATACTTTTTTGTCAAAAGAGGCAACGCGACTGTTAACGTATATTCTGGTGACCTTGGAAACTGGACTTCAAGAGGCGAAATTGTACTCAAAGGGGATTCCAGTTGGAACAACCTCGATACAAAGGCTATGTCTAAATATTGGCGGTTTGCCGTTCAACCCGGCGTTTACGAATCTCGCCCAAACTTTTACTGGTCAGTACCAAACCCATCTGATGTACTGCCAAGACCATTCATTGAGATAGTTGAAATAGCATTTTTGGACCAAGAAAATCAGTTGATTCAAATTAAGAAAGTGGTAGATGAAACGAAAACTAACGAAAACCTGTCTCTGTTGTTTGACGAGCAAAAATTAGTGCAACTTCCCCCCACGTACATGTCTCAAACATACTTTGATGAGGTGTATTTTGTTCGAGCCGCACAGGATTATTTACATTTTCGGGCGCCTTTTGAGCGAACCCATCCTCCGCTGGGGAAGTTAATTCAAGCTTCAGGGATAGCTGTTTTTGGAGATACTCCGTTTGGTTGGCGCATAATGGGAGTCCTATTTGCTACTTTGATGATACCGCTGATGTACATAATAGGAAAGAAACTTTTTGGCACGTGGATTGGGAGTTTTGCCGCAGCTTTTCTGTTGACATTTGATTTCATGCATTTTACCATGGCACGTATGGGCACCGTGGACACCTACGTAGTATTTTTTGCTTTGGCATCTCAACTCTGCTTTTTAATATACTTAATGAGTGTCGTCAAGAAAGGCTGGAAAACTTCGGTTTTGCCTTTGCTTTTTGCAGTTGTCTTCTTTGCGTTGGCTTTTTCCACCAAGTGGTTAGCGCTCTATAGCGCCTTAGGTATGCTTGCGTTACTTGTGGCACTTAGGCTTCGTGAGGTAGTTAAACTTAAAGAAGGGTTAGGAACAAAATATGTAGCGTTTTTTAATCATCCTTTTCTCTTGTTGCTAGGTTTAGCAGGATTAGTAGCTGTAATTTATTTTGCAACCTACATTCCGGATATGCTCTTTGGAAATTCTTTTTCGGACATCATAAAGTTACAATTTGAGATGTACAACTTTCACTCCACCTTAACAGCAACCCATTCCTATATGTCATCATGGTGGAGTTGGCCTATCATGATCAGCCCACAAGGATATGTTCCGCTGTGGCTTTCAATTTCCTATTTACCCAACAATATGCGCTCAACAATTTCGGTTTTCGGCAATCCAGCTGTTTGGTGGGTGGGTTTTGCATGCATGTTTGTAGTAACAGAAAGAGCAATACGTGGCAAGGAAATAGCTTATTGGATAAGAAAGCGGGTAACCAAAAAAACAGGAGAATCTGCAACTGAAGAGGTTATGACTGGGGAAACTGTAAATAGTCTTCCTGAACAGTCACCACGTAACGCCGGCCGAAAATGGAGCGTGCCTGCTATATTTATTGCATCAATATTCTTTTTCAGCTGGATTCCATATATTATCATTTCTAGAGCTACATTTATCTATCATTTCTATGTTAGCGTCCCCTTCCTCTGTCTTGCCGCGGCTTACGTGATAAATCAACACTGGGAAAACACGCGGGGAAAAACCTTGACGGTAGCTTTCTTTGTAAGTGTCATAGTTCTGTTTGGCATTTTCTACCCCGTTATATCAGGTGCACCATCTAACGCTTCATGGATTGAAAAATTAAGGCTGTTCCCAAGTTGGTATTTCTAATGAACAAAAAAACTGCCTCTGAAAAAACCGTGGATGTATCCATCGTCTTCCCGGCATACAACGAAGTTGAACATCTGGAAAATGCAGTGGAAAAAACAGCACGAACCCTAAAAAAATTCACAAATTCCTTTGAACTCATAATCGCTGAAGATGGAAGCACCGACGGCACCGCTGAACGCGCAGAAGAACTAGCCAAAAGATTTGCTTATGTTAAACACATCCATGGCGAAAAGCGTTTAGGTAGAGGAACCGCTCTAAACAAAGCTTTCAAACAAAGCCACGGCGAAGTTTTGGTCTACATGGATTTAGACTTAGCTACAGATCTGAAATATCTAAGACCGCTAATTGACGCAGTTGCAAAAGAAGGTTACGATTTTGCAACAGGTTCAAGGCTGATGCCTGAAAGCAGAGTTGAACGCACACTCCGCCGTCGCCTCACTAGTAAATTTTATAATTTCATGGTACGGCTCATTCTGGGTTCAAAAATATATGATCATCAATGTGGATTCAAAGCTTTCAAACGTCAACCTACATTACAATTGCTTGACGAAGTTAAAGACCGCCACTGGTTCTGGGACACGGAAATCCTCGTTAGAGCAGCCAAAGAGGGCTACAAAATAAAAGAGATAGCAGTGGAGTGGAAAAGCGGGCGCCAAACCAAAGTGAATCTTTTCAAAGACAGTCTCAACATGGGTAAACAGGTACTGAAACTGTGGTGGACGCTACAAACTGAGTGAAGCAACAAGATTTTACCTGAAAAATGGGAATACGTTTACCGCTTAACGAAACAAATAATTGCTCGGGCAATCAAGGAGAAGCCCGTAACGATTATGAACGCCCCCCAAAACTGGAACCAACTTTCATAGGTACCAGCTTGCAGAAGATAGCTTATGAGAACCACTGCACCAAACCAGAAAAATAAGTTGCCCACAGTTTCGGCTATTTTCCCCGTTGCTGATTTGAAACTTAGCCTTAAAGCCAAAATTAAAACTTGCAGAATACCTATGCCTAAGGCAAACTGTATAACTGCGTTATAAAAAGCGATATGAGATGCAGGGTTAGATGGTGCAGGCAAAACAAGGACGGAAGCATCGTTATCCAAAGGATACGTAACAAGTTTGATATCTTTAAAAAAGGACACAATATCTTGTGTCAGACCAACATTGGTAACAAAGATTAGTCCGATTAAAATGAAAACAGCACCGACTGCTGTGGCGCTGATTAAACCTTCGTTGCGTCCCTTATATGCGGAGTTGTGTGAGTTTCTCCCCAACTATTTTCCCTTCTTCTATAGGTCTTTATCATTGAAAAGAGCATATAACTCTTTTTTATAACAACGACGTGAAGGTGTATGTTTTAAATAGTCATTCCTTCATAATGAAGTAAAAGGCTCTGGTGAAAGCTTATGTCTTATTGTCCAAAATGTGGCAACAAAGTAGACGAAACAACCATGACATTTTGTCCCCGCTGCGGATCTGCATTAGGCGCTGCAGTTGGTGCTTCGACCCCGCCGCCATCGAGATATCAGCAAAACGAGAAGGGGGAAAAGCAAGAAAAACAAGAGAAAGGAGAAAAACAAGAGAAAAATGAGCGGGAAAAGGGTGAAAAACACGAAAAAGCCGAGTTCAGCTTTATCGGCTGGTTAATTGGTGGACTAATTTTGATATTCATAGGCGCGCTCTACTTTCTTAATCTGCATTTCCGCTTAGTCAACACCACAATGGCGTGGGCACTCTTCCTGTTAGTGATTGGCGTCATAATTATTGCTGTAGGCGCCTATTTAGGCATGAAGGCAAGAAGGCAAAACCCACCACCTTCTTAGATTAGAGAAGCCAACCGAAAAACAGCCTATACAGTCTATGCTCTATAAGGGTCAAGGTTTTCCTTCTACCGAAAACACGGAAGTAGTTTTTCCCAGCAGCTTCTACCATATCACCTATATCATAGCGTGGAAGCATACATGAAGAGATTATTAGGCGCCCCCATTCACCACGTTTGAGTTCATGCAGCATTTTCAAGCCTTTACCCGTCACCACCTCAAATACATAGGCATCATAATTCGGCGTAACATAAGGCAACTCGTCGTATTGCTGAGCAAATACACCCTCAGTGGCGGTGTACATCTCTATCACAGGCACTTGCCCAAAATATTTGCGAAGAATAGGCGCGTACTTGAACTGAATTTTGCGTACGCTTGTGCAGAACATTGCTTGTAACTTCCATAGGTCTACGGGTTTTTTACCATGTTTGCGTTGGACGTATCGCGCGAAAGCTAAGATCACAGGAGTTACACCCATAGTTGCCGTCACATTCTTATCTAGGGCTTGTTGATATGCCAATTCAAATCGTTTTTCCCAGTCTCTTGCGCTGATTCCTGAACCTAAGGCGTCAATGTCCTCTTGCCGCGGCAGCAAACTGACTCTGTCAAACATAGGGTTGAGTCGAGCATATGTACCTGAACTGTAACCGTAAGTTTCTTTTTTGCCGTTCTTGTCAATGACGTGTACATTGCTGGGAAAGTTCAAGTTCAGGATGTTGCCTGTGAAAACATCAAAATTCTGCTTTTGTAAGGCATAATGAACCAAAGCACGAGCACCGCAGGAAAAAATTTGCTTAAGGTGACTCTGGGTGGCGGGCAGAACCTTGGATTGCCCCGTTGAACCACGCGTCATGACCCAACAGGTTGGCGGTTCAGGCAAGAAGGCTTGATAGTTTCCTGCTTTTACCTCAGCTAAATACGGCAACATAGTCTGATAGTTTATGATGGGGAAGCACTTTTGATACTCTTGAATGCATGTAATTTGAGCAGCCTTGTGTTGTTTACCGTAGCAGCTGGCTTCATATTTTTTGAGCAACTCAAAAAGAGTGCGCTCCTGAGCTTTCTGGGGGTTATATAGAGACTCATACCAAGGTCCGATGATGGGTTTGAGGGCATCGTTGACGTTTTCGATTGAAGGCAACATCATTTTTGGTACACGTGTTATACGTGAAATATGTTTCAATCGCCTTATATGTCTCTCCATACAATAGTTGCACCTAACATCTTTAATCCTTAAAGTGATAAATAATGAGTAAATCGGTTCATGAAGCAGCAGAAAAAATTCAACGACTTGAGGTGCAGGGCGCAAGAAACGTGGCTATAGCAGCCATAAAAGCTCTCGAACTCCTCGCTAAAGAAACCAAAGCTAAAAAGCGCGCTGACTTTATGAAGGAACTCTCCGAAGCAAAAGAGCTACTTTTTGCTTCTAGAGAAACCGAGCCGCTTATGCGAAACGTAGTGCGCTGGGTGCTAAACCAGGTGGAGGACAGCGACGAACGAAACGTAGGAGAGTTAGGACGAATAGTTTTTGCGAGTGCTAAAAAAATTCAAAAGAGTTTTGAAGAAGCTAAAGAGCGTATAGCAGAAATTGGAGCCAAAAGAATCATCGACGGAACAACTGTTCTTACACATTGTCACTCGTCCACTGTAACGTACATGTTAAGCAAGGCTTTGAGTGAGGGTAAAACATTCAGGGTCATATGCACTGAGACGCGCCCTGCGTTTCAGGGTAGAATTACTGCAAACGAAATGCTTTCTTTGGGGGTGAAAACTACGTTTATAGTAGATTCAGCGGCACGTTCACTTATGCGTGATGTTGACTTGGTGGTTGTGGGCGCTGATGCCCTTACTTCGGAAGGAAATGTCGTTAACAAGATTGGGACAGGCACGATTGCTTTGTTGGCTCGGGAAGCACGAAAGCCGTTTTATGTAGTTTCTGAACTGTTAAAGTTTGATCCAGCAACGCTCTATGGAGAATACGAGAAAATTGAAGAACGTAGCCGCGACGAAGTTTGGAAAAATGCTCCTGTAGAGTTGGATGTACGAAACCCTGCATTTGACGTTACACCTCGCCATTTAATTCATGGGATAATTTGCGAAGAAGGGATTATTTCTCCACACGCTATAGCTGAAGTAGTGTACAGGGTTTATCCATGGGTTTTCCACTAAGCTCTTTTTTATATGCGCCATAAATCCAATGCTGTCTGCAGTTCTTTGTGTGATTTTGCGTACTCTTCTAAACTTTCACCTTTTGAAATAGCATCAACTGCTTGCCGCATAGCCTTCGCTCCTTCCGCAGTGCCGCCAGTGTGACCGTGGATTCCGCCGCCTGCTTGAATTACAACATCGTTACCAAAAGTTTTAACCAAAGCAGGAACTAAGCTGGGATGCAGGCCACCTGAAGCTACAGGCATCACTTTGTTGTGACCATGAAGACTCATTTTAAGGGCATGCATATTTTCGAGAACTTCAGCCTTTGTTTCAGACATTTTTCCTACTACCGTTCCCACATGAAGTTGATCGACACCTATTAAGCGAGCAACAGTAGCTATAACCCGCATTGCAATTCCATGTTGGGGATTTTTTGTAAATGCAGCGTGTCCTGCACGGTGTGCGTGGATAACCAACCTGAAGTCTTGCTCGCGTAGAGTTTGTAGCGCAGACCAGCCGCAAGTCAAAATATCAACCATTATGTATTCGCCTCCGTGTTCTTTCACAAACTCAGCGCGTTTAATCATAACATCTGCTTCTCCTGTGACGTTTGCCATGTAAACTTTTTTTTCGCCTGTTTCTGCTTCTGCTTGATCGCGAGCTTCCAGCGTTTCTACAACACGGTCCTCAAAAGGGTTGAACTCTTGACTGGAGAGGTTCTCGTCGTCTTTGACTATATCGCAACCGCCCACCCAAGCTTCATATGCGACACGAGCGTGATCTACGGTTTTTAGTCCCAGCTTAGGTTTAATTATGGTTCCAACCAAAGGGCGCTCAGCAACATTAAGAAGTCTTCGGATGCCGTCTATGCCAAAATGTGGACCAATAAAGCTTTTAGCGAGTTCTTCAGAAAAAGCGATATCGTTAAGCCTAAGGTTACGCATAGCTCGAAGCCCAAAGACGTTTCCTGCAACACTGCTGAGAATATTTGGCATATTGCCTAGCTCAAAGAGCTCTATCGGGTAGGCTATTTTTGCAGTGGTACCTTCTAAACTGAAAACGCGGGCAGCTAGTTTCTCAACATATGGTTTAACTGTAGTCAGTTCAGTCCAAGTACCGATGCTACTTTCGGCGGCTATAGCACCTGCTGCCTCTGCAGGGGTCATGCCGTCGGATTCAAATGTGAATGTACAAATCAGATCTGAGCGGTCAGGAATATAATTTAAATCTACAAAATCAAGGTATTTCAAAATGTATTACTCCTCTGGTATACAATTGATTATGTACTTTAAAATCTTTAACTATTTCGTTAATTAATGATTAGAGTGTGACGCATATGAAGCTAGTCGTTGGGGTTTTAAAAATTACTGCTGGTGGTAAACGAATTGCCATCATAGACAATGAAACTGCATCGCTGTTGGGAGTTCATTCCTCAGACAGAATCAAATTGTCATATAAGGGTAAAGAAGTCATTGCTATAGCCAACGTGG
Organism: uncultured Candidatus Bathyarchaeia archaeon; assembly: GCA_964582085.1. Taxonomy (GTDB): domain Archaea; phylum Thermoproteota; class Bathyarchaeia; order Bathyarchaeales; family Bathycorpusculaceae; genus JADGNF01. The sequence continues at coordinate 111,880 of CAZOPV010000010.1, forward strand.
CCACGGATTTTCCACCTGAAGGGGTTTGGCTCTACTCTGAAATCGCTGAAGCACTTGAAGTTAAAGGAGGAGAAACTGTGGAAGTACAGTTGGCAGCCATGCCTGAGTCACTAAATTATGTGCGAAATAAACTCCGCGGGGAAAGACTCCATGCACCCGAGCTATCTAATATAGTCAAAGACGTAGTGGAGCAACACCTGAGCGACATAGAAATATCCGCGTTTTTGACAGCACTAAAGATTTATGGGTTAGACATGAGTGAAACGGAAGCACTGTCACGCGCTATAATAGAGACGGGAAAAAGTCTCAACTTTGGCAAAACACCTGTTTTAGACAAGCACAGCATAGGCGGTATCCCAGGAGATAAAACATCTATTGTTGTTGTACCAATAATTGCTGCTGCAGGATTTATCATACCTAAAACGTCTTCGCGCGCCATCACTTCTCCTGCGGGGACAGCTGACAGGGTTGAAACACTTTGTCCTGTTAACTTGACAATTGACGAAATCAGAGAGGTTGTGAGAAAAACAAATGGTTGCCTTGTGTGGGGTGGTGCGTTGGAGTTAGCTCCAGCAGATGATCTGTTTATAAGAGTTGAGTATCCGTTAGGAATTGATCCGTTGCTTCTGCCGTCCATTATGAGTAAAAAGAAAGCCATAGGTGCCACACACTTAGTAGTGGACATCCCCACGGGGAGCGGCGCTAAAATTAAGAGCCCTACTGAGGCTTATACCTTGGCTTCGGATTTTGTGCATTTGGGGGAACATTTAGGAATAAAGGTGCAGTGTGCTTTGACTTTAGGAGATCAGCCTTTAGGGTGCTGTATTGGGCCGGCACTTGAATCACAAGAGGCATTAAACACTCTAATTGGTAAAGGACCGGTGGATGTTTACGAGAAAGCTTTGAGTTTAGCAGGTATGCTTCTTGAATTGGTTGGGGAGAAAGATGGACGAAAAAAAGCTGAAGAGATTATTCGGTCAGGGAGAGCTGAGGGTAAACTTCGAGAGATAATTGCTGCGCAAGGGGGTAACCCAAACGTCAAACCTGAAGAAATACCCATTGGTACAAAGAAAGCGGTAGTTAAAGCAACCCAAAAAGGAAGAGTATCATGGATAAACACTGAAGCTATAGTTCGCGTGGCGCGCGCAGCAGGAACGCCTAAGGATAAAGGAGCAGGCATAATTCTTAAAGCGAAGATGGGGGATGCAGTGGCAAAAGACGCTACCCTTTTTGAAATTTATGCTGAACGAAGTAGCAATTTGGAGGAGGCTTTGGAATTAGCAGAGAAGTTAGCGCCAGTCGTTTTGAGTAAAAAAGTCGGAGAGAGAATGTTAATTGGGCAGTTTCCATCAAAGACGGAAAGTGAAAGATCATTTATGTTTGAAAGATAAACAAAAAAAGAAAAAAAGAAGTTATAGCGCTTTTAGCGTGCTCGGGATTGGACACGGGGTTCTATTAGAGTCCAGAGCCAATCAACAAACTCTTTGAGGTTCTTGGTTTGGATATATACGTCTCCTGGTCCTGTTATCTGTGTTACTAAGCCTTCGCCGCCCAGCAATGTTTCTTTTAATCCTCCAAATTTAGTAACGCGGTAACTACAGGTATCGCTGAAGGCTACAAGGTGAAAGTTATCCACTATGAGAGTTTGCCCGGGCATTAGAGTGTGCTTGTCTATAGCTCCAAAAGTGTTGATGAAAAGTAAGCCGCCTCCTCTTGCGCGCAACATAAAGAGTCCTTGTCCAAACAAGCCTTTAGTGAAGCCTTCCCACTTTACATCCAAATCTATGCCTGAGGTACTTGCAATATATGCCGATTTTTGTATAACGTAGCCCTGTCCAGGCTTGACTTCAAGCATTTCTATATCGCCTACTGGCGCGGAAACAAAACCTGCTTGACCTGGGCCCATGCTTGCGATGTAGTCATTTACCCAGAAGCTTTGTCCGCCTATAATGCTCAAGCCTAAGGTGCCCCAGAGGCTTTTTTCACGTTTTCTTGTGTGAGCTTCAATTGTGGGGTCCATGTAGGTCATAGCGCCTGATTCTGCGGTTATGCTTTCTCCTTGGTCGAGATATACTACAAGCATCGAGTAAGAGGGTTTATACTTGATTTCGTATCTCACAAGATTTCTGCTCCTTTAGATGGAATAAGATATGTATGTGTCAATTTAGCTTATAAAACCGCCTAGAGACCGCGTGATTTTTGTCATGAATTTCCGTAACAGAATAATAGCAGTAACTCACTTAGACTTGAGTTTGAAGTGAAACAATCTACAGCATTGAAATTTAGGTGGCGTTTGTGAGCGGTGGAGCTTTAGCTTACGGCAGAAAACTTTTTAGCATAGCTTTAATCTTTAATGCGTTAGTTTGTATAGTTTATTCGATGGGTCTTTTAACAGGATTTTATACAGCTAACTGGCAACTTTATCAGCCATATATTTTTGATGGAAACATCTTTTGGGCGCTGATTACTGCTTCGATGATTAATATTTTCCCAGCTGCTTTTATAGGGCAAGTTAAAACTGGCAGATTGTGGTTCCACCATTACGTTTACGGCTTTTTGGTTTTAATCTTAGCAGTTGGTTTTCTTGTAATATTCACTTCGGTTTCTCTGGTGAATCTGTTTACTGATAATATAACGGATTTTTCTGTAAACGTGGGCCGTTTTTTTGTTTTAGGCGGTTTAGCTCTGCTTTTGGATGACTTGGCTGATGTTTCACGGTATACTGCGAAAATTCTTTGTCGCATGAAATATGTTGCATATAAAGGGAGACATATAGTTCATGTCACTCAAGCAGCTCTGAGTGTTTTATGTCTATACATAGCATTAGGAGTAGGCGCCGCTGTTATCCAAAATAGTAACTGGGCAACGGTCTCCAACTTTATTTTTATAGGCACTTTAATTATTACAATCATCACATCCTTATGGAGTGTAAAACGTAAAGTTTGGTACCACATAGCTCCTAACTGAAGACAAAAAACTAGTTCAGAACCTAACTTGTGGGTATTATTTTGTGAATCTAAATTGAATTATTTAAGAAAATGGCGCGATACATCAACAAGAATACGCATAACTACATTATACGTGAGAATGAATAAATCAGCTCAAAAAAAGGTAAAAACATATATCTCGATATTTGCCTTCTAACCTTCAAACTTAAGGCGTACCCGAATGAAAGACTTAGCCGCCAAAATTCAACAACTCAAAAAGGAAAAACAAGCCATAATTCTCGCCCATAACTACCAGAGACCTGAAGTTCAAGAAATTGCCGATTACGTTGGCGATAGCATTGAACTAAGCCGTAAAGCCATGCAGGAAAAAGAAGCCAAAATCATCGTTTTTTCAGCTGTAGATTTTATGGCACAATCCGCGGCGATTCTCAACCCTGCTAAAAAAGTGTTGTTGCCTACTCTTGGGGCACGCTGCCCAATGGCGCAAATGCTCACTGTTGATGAAATACAACATGCAAAAAAACGCTATCCTAACGCACCCGTCGTAGTGTACGTTAACACCCTTGCGGAAGCCAAAGCACACTCAGACATTTGCTGCACCAGCGCCAACGCCGTAGAAGTCATCAATTCCTTGAATTCAGAGATTATATTATTTGGTCCCGACCGTAACCTCGCTGAATACGTAGCTGAAAAAACAGGTAAAAACATAGTTTCAATTCCCGAATGGGGTTTCTGCCCTACTCACCTGCTGTTTCAACCTGAAGACGTAGCCATCCTAAAGCAACAATATCCACAAGCAGCTGTTATGGTCCATCCTGAATGTAGCGCTGAGATGCGCAAAACAGCTGACTACATAGGTAGCACCAGCAAAATGTGCAAATATGCCAAAGAAAGTAAATCTAAAACCTTCATCGTTTGCACCGAAGAAGGTATACTGCACCGTTTACGAAAAGAAAACCCTGATAAGCAGTTCATAATTGCTTATATAGATGCAGTCTGCCCTAACATGAAGCTAACAACTTTAGAACGGATCTACACTTCACTTAAAGAAGAAAAACATCCAATCAAGGTCCCTGAATCAGTAGCGAATAAAGCCCGTTTGGCACTACAGCGAATGTTTGAAGTTAAAAGCTAAACACTTACCACTACAGTTTTTAAAATTTTGACGCCGCGCTTTGTAGCTAGCTCGTCGCTTAAATGACGAATTTCACGTGCTTTACCTTTAACAGCTATTGCCTCTAAACAATCTCTCTCTCCGATGTGGATATGCAACGTTGAAGTCACAAGATCTGAATGGTGATGCTGTGCCTCAGTTAAGCCGTTCTCCAACCCACGTACTTCGTGGTCATAAACCATCAATATAATGCCTGTCTGGATTGTATCAGCCTCTTCTTGGAGCCATTTGCGTTCAGAAACGTAGAGTCTTACTGCATCTTGAACAGCTTTAGAGCGACTTTCATAGCCCATCTTCTCGATTATTGCATCAAAGTCTTTCAGAAGGTCGGGTGGAAACGTTACGCCTACTCGAGTAATTTTTGACATGTAACTCACGGGATATGAATAGACTTTTTAGCCTAAAAGCTTTTACAAAACAATAACTTCTACAAATAAAACACAGAATATAACTCAACTAAAAGTCTGCATGCCCAGACCAAGTTACATTAAAAAAGTCTTAAACGTCGCCCCGATCAAAAGCTACATAAAACGGTTTATATTCAACCAAATACTAACATAATTTGATATCATGGAGAGTTCATTTTATTGAGCACAGAACCATTTCATTTGACAGATGCCAACTTTGACGAAACCATAAAGAAAAACCCCTTAGTTCTAGTTGATTTTTGGGCTGGTTGGTGTGGACCCTGCAGGGCATTAGCTCCAACTATACAGGAGCTAGCCAAAGAATATGCAGGAAAAGTTCTTGTGGCAAAACTGGATGTTGATGAAAACCCTCAAACCGCCGAAAGGTTCCAAGTGTACAGCATACCTACCGTAGTGCTCATTAAGAATGGCTTTGAAGTTGACCGAATCGTCGGTTTATGCCCAAAAAGAAACTTTGAAGCCGCCCTGCAAAAGTATCTAAGGTAAATGATAAGCAATAGAAAGAGCTAGTTTTTCATTTTTTCGTACATTTTCTCGAGTGTCCAGCGGATGCTAGATTTTAACTCTTTTAAGCGTTCCTCATCGACGTTTTTTATGACTATCTCACGGATCAGATCGTCTTCCTGTATAATGCTATACGCAAACATTTTTTCGGGTGCCAACTGTTTCAGCCGTACCAATTCACTGTCTTTTTCCTGCATCCTCGTCAATACGCGCTCCACAAGGAAGCTAGTGAAAGGGGGAGTGTTGACGCTGAAGCGTTTACTTTCATCAGGCAAAACATGAACAGCGTTATTTTCTACGTAAATTATAGCTAATGATTCGTCAGTAACAGTTTTTAGCGGTATGACATTTTCTGGTTCACCGCCTTTGTATCCTTCAGAGGGTGGCTCTCTAATTGCTACTTCTGTTTTAGGTTGTGCTTCTGTCTCTTTGAGGTTACCTCGTTTGAAACCTTTTTCAAGTATAATAGTATTAACTGCTTCCAAGCTTACTTTGATTTCAGCGAGTTCCTCTTCTAGCTCAGCTGTACGTTTCTCTAAACGTTGTTTAAGAGCAAGTAACGCTTTTGTTCTTTCTTGGTCTTGTGACATCTCTTCTCCACACTAAAGGTTTATCTGCGCTTCCTTATCAAGTCTTTTGAACAAAACCACGCTATAGTTTTAACTTATCTTTTTCAGTTGTCTACGATACATCTCCACAATTTCCATGCTAGTCGTGGCATCCTCCGCCGACTTATCGGTGCGGTATTTACCAGTAAAACGTGGAAATCGAATCGCCAAACCGCTTCCCTTGCGGATGGAATCCATAGCACAGGTGTGAATAGGACTCAAAGTGATTTCTGCACCTAAAATTTCCAAAACTACCACTGGTTCAACCCATACATCCGCTTCAAGAGTTGATTGAACACGCGAATGCTTTTTTGGAATTTCATGCTTACTTAGCAGTTCAGGAAAACTTGAAAGGTCCTTATCCGTAAAGCCCGTCCCGCATTTAGTTACTGTTTCGAATGTATCGTTTTCCTTGTTATATGTGGCGAGTAACAGCGCGCCGTAGGTTCCCACACGCCTGCCTCTTCCATGAAATGCGCCTACCACTACGAGATCCACAGTATCGGTCATTTCACTCTTGTAATCGCGTTTATATTTAATCCAAAGCCAACCGCGTGCACCCGCCTGATAAACAGATTCTTTACCTGTGGCCTTACACATGAGTCCTTCACAACCGTTTTCGATGGCTTCTTCGAAGAAAGCTTCTAGTTGCTTTACGCTGTTTACAGTAACACTGTTTGCAAGTAACACTTTATCATTTTTTTTAATTACCTTCTCTAGAGCTTTTCTTCTTGTAGGATAAGCTTCACGCGTCAAATCTTTGCCGTCCACATAGAGGGCGTCGAACATAAATAGTGACACAGGATACTGCTCCATTGCTTGCTCGATTTCGTATTTACGTCTGCGATGCATCAACTCTTGAAAAGGTAGCATATCGCCTGTTTCGGTATCCATGGCAACACATTCACCTTCCAGAATAGCTTCATCAGCAGCAATATACTTTGCCACAAGTTCTAAGGCGTCAGGATACTGCTCTGAAATTTTCTCTAACCGCCGTGAAAAAAGAACTATTTTTTTGCCATTTTTGTGCATTTGGATTCGCTCGCCGTCATATTTGTACTCGGCAATGCATTTGCCGCCCAGTTTCTCTAAAATTTCTTCTGGGGAAGCTAACCGCTCTGCAAGCATGGGACGTATGGGTTCAAAAACTGTTACCTGAAACGCTTTTATACCATCTAGACCTTTTTCTGCAACTGTTTTAGCGACCTTACCTAGGTCACTGCTTATGTTGTAGGCACGTTCTATGAATTCACGTGTTTCTTTTCCGCCTCCGTAGGCAATAGCCAACGCATCTAGCACGGTCATGTCAGCTATGCCTAATCGTAGGCTACCTGTAACTGTGCGGAGGAGATATTTTGCTTCTTTAGGTGAAGCATCAGATAAAATCCCTGATAAAAGAGCCATTTTAGTTTCAACCGCTCCAGAACCAGCAGTTTTCGCCATTTTATCCAACGTCTCATACACTCTTTGGACGGTGAGGGCTTTCTGAAAGAAAGTAGATTGCTTCTTTTTTGCAATAAAAATTTGCGCAGTCTCGCCTATGTCTCCGCTTGTCTTAAGAGTTTCTTCGATTTCGCTCTCGCGGCTGCCTGATACGCGAGTAATCGCTTTTACAGCGAGTTTTTCAGCGACACCGATTTCGATGCCTTCAAAGTCAGGATAGAGTTTGCCCTGCGTGAGGTAAACAACTTTATCGATTAGGCTAACCGGCGTGTTTTTTAGTAGTCCGACGAGCAAAGCAGTCATTTCAAGCCGTTTAGTAGTTGCCTCAATTTTCTCGTATACATCCGCGATTTCAGCATAATTCAACAGGCTAACCCCACGAATATACGTCTACACGATTGTATTAAAATTTCATGCAGATCATCGTTTTGCATTCTCGCTTCAAAACGGTTTTCGAACATTTTAAAAGTAAAATACACAAAAATAGTTAACAGGGAACACATCTTGGTTAAAGACAACGTATTAATTGCAATAACGGTAAGTCGCGACAAAGAAGAAATTGTCTACCAAGTGGATTGCGCCAAAAACCTGCTCAACGAAGAAATAGAATACTACCTCTCAGAAATAATCAAAGGATTATGTATGTGGAAACCAACAATTTGCGAAGAACACAGCAAAGGCCTAAAAGCCATAATCAAAAAAAGAATTAGGAAGAACAGCGAACAACCTCAACTTAAATAGGTTTGAGTTTTACCTGTAAGGTTTCACATCCCATCCACTAAGTGAGCAGTTCCATCAGGGCAATAGACTTTACTGCCTTTCCCGACTACAACGTATCTTTGGCTACACAGCTTCATCTGTGAGCAACCATCACAATCTCTTGATAACATCCTTTTCTTCGCCTCCTAACGTTAATGTTTACGGTGTTTTCCAAACAGGTTCTCATGTTTTGGGCACCCATAAACTGATGAAGCATCCTTAAAAGGGCACTGATGCTTTTATACTTTGCTAACATGAAGGGCTATATGTAACTGAATTGCCCTCAAAAAACCCCGCCTAGAGCCAGTGATAATTCTAGAGTCAATCAAAAAGTTAATTATGGGGAAAACAATAAATGGAAAAAGAGTGAACGTCCATGGACTTTGAGTCATGCATAAAGTTTGCCAACGACAACCCAACGAGTTTCCTTGCCACAATTGACGAGAACGGTCAACCCCGTGTACGGGGCTTTTTAATTTGGTATGCTGACAAAACAGGTTTTTATTTTCACACTGGAACCATGAAATCCGTCTATCATCAACTAAAGGCTAACTCCAAAGTTGAAGTTTGTTTTTTTAACAACAAACAAGAAGGCGGTGTCATGATGCGAGTAGCAGGCGAAGTGGAATTCATAAACGACACAGCACTAAAACGAAAGCTTATTGACACAAGACCATTCTTAAAAGTATGGGGGTTCACTGCCAACAGTCCTGAACTGGTTATTTTCCGTATAGCCAAAGGTGAAGTCTACTTCTGGACCATGGAAACAAATTTTGAACCGAAAAAGCCAATACAATTTGGATGATTAGGCTCAACTAAGAAAAACTAAAATCAACGAAAGCCGCTCGCAACCTTTGCTCCACAAGAATTGGGACTGGGGCAGACTCCGCCTACGTAACATACGATGCAAAAATCAGAACAGAGACGACAAAATGTAGCTGACTATTTTGGGTACAACATCTAAAACAAAGTAGTATTTTTGTACATCAACAACTTTTCCAGGCATAAAGTTCAACATTTAAATTTACCGCCAACATAAAAAGCGCAAGGAGATAAAAAAAATATGGCAGACATAAAAGATTGCCCTTACGGTTTTGACGTAAAAGATGATTGCAAAAACTGCGACTACTCCGACACAAACCATTATGACCCAAAGACAGGCCGATGTGTGAAAAGATAAAGTCTTCAATCAAGTAGAATAAAAAGAAGAAGGTAATTTTCTTTTTTTATTGAAGATTAATGATGGGGCTGCCCGGATTTGAACCGGGGTCTATAGCGCCCGAGGCTACAAGCCTAGACCAAGCTAGCCGACAGCCCCTTGTTTAGTTGTTTGTAGCTCTATGTTGAGTAGTCATCAAAATAAGCATTCCTCACCAAAGGTGTTACGTTAGTGGATACTTTTACCCACGCTTTTAGATTTATTAATAGCCAGTGTAGAAAAATTCATGTGAAAGTGAGTTAAAAACGGTGGTTGATGTAGGAAGGTTAACTTGTTGCTACTGAAAAACCATCCTGCTTAATTATATCCAGAATTATGTTTGCTTGGTTTTGTACTTCCCCTTTTCCGAATATGTAGATTTCGGCTTTTGAAGCATAAAACTGTCCGTTGTTTAAATTGAGCTTGACTAGAGGTCTACCATGGTAGCGGTAGCAAATAAAGGCTCTTTCATCTTGTAACACCCACATTTTCCAGTTTAAGAAAAAAGTCCTGTTTTATCAGGTTGCCACAAGCGGGTTAGAGTCTTTTTTCGCGGCGGTTGTTTTTCTTAGTAAGAATAACTTCTAATGGAAAAACTGACAAAACTTTCCGCCTTGCCGGCTACACCGCTAATCGACATTGATGCATCACTCACCTGACAATAACACCTGTGGACATAAAAATGTTCAATGTCGCTAAAGTGGATATTTTCTGTAAAGCTTCCTGATCACTAAATAAAAAAGGGAGGTTTACCCAAAATTGTAGTGTTTTCTGATTTTTTCTTTGATCTCCCAAATGCATTTGAGCCCTTTTGGGAAAACTACGTAGTCACCTGCACCAAATTCAACTGTTCCTTCGGGGCATTTGACAACAGCTTTCCCTTTGAGAATCAGACAGGTTTCTTTTTCGTCGTATTCCCATGGAAAAATTGATTCTTCTTTTTCCCAGATAGGCCATGATTCTGCTGTTTGTTTTTCTTCTGGCGTTGGCTTTGTAACTTTAGGCTTCATATCGGAAACACACAACTAAATAGCTGTTAAGATCATGATTAACCTTACGCTTAAACAGTGTAACTACTTTTACTCTTCCTCTTCAACATTACCTATAAGCTCCATAGGTTGCCCACAACAAACAAGTTTTCCTGCTCCCGCAACAACAACTTCAACAGAGTTGCCGCAGATTTTGCACAGATATAATTCCCCCACATTCGTCACATGTTCACCTCCTACACTAAACTTATTTTCAGCGTCTAACTCCGACCGGTGGCTTTGCCTATTCGAGGCATCACTCCACAATTAATAGGTACCAACCCAACTGTATAACCTAAAATATTTTGTTGTCACTTATAAAGCAGTTTTTCAACAACCGATTTTGTTGTAAGTATCGCCTCGAAGTTGCATTTACGGGTGAGTTCCAAGGTTAAAGATCCATTATAGTTAAATTCCTTCAGTCTTGAGAGAAAACCAATTAAACGCGAATCTTCCTTCAAAAAAGGTTTATGCGCACGGTTACTCATATGAATGTTGCAAAGCCTGTTCTTGTATTTTTCGAGAAGCTGAAACGTTTGCCCGGTAGCTTCAGCATGGCAAAAATCAAGAGTAAACCCAATAGAACCATCTCCATCAATAAGCCCAAAAATTTCCTCAAGCTCAGCAACATTTTTGCCATAACCGCTGGATGCATACGAGAGATTTTCCAAAGCCAATTTGACGCCCAGCTTTTTGGCGTACGGTTTAAGGAACCCAAAAAGTTCCTTCAAAAAAGAGCGCCGCAAATTTTCAGGAAGTCGCCTAGAGACGTTTGAATGAACCACCATAAGGGGAGCTCCAAGTTTTTTGGCGAATTCTGTTGAGACTTTGACGTAATAAAGTGCCTTACACAACTCGTCTGTGCCGCTCAGGTGTAAGCTCGCGGCGTGGAGCGTGAGACACTTTAACCCATATGCCTCAATTAACTCTTTTACTGTGTAAACTGAGTCTTCGTCATTTTCCTCAACACTTTTCATATTAAACTCCAAATTGGAAAAACCTAACTGATGTACCAAGCGTATGTTTTCATCTAATGGCAGTCGAAAGAAAACACCATTGGATAAACTCAGTTCCAAAGCAACGTTTACCTTAAGTTACATAAAACAACGTGAATATTTAACCCCGACGCAACAGCTATAAAAGGAAAATAGTGTCACAACGTATTCTGTTCAAAGGAAAAGGGGTCGCTCCAACAATTTAGACCGTTGGAAATATAGCTATAGTTGCCGCGCATACGAAGCGGCGCGTCTTTTTTAACA
>CAZOPV010000011.1:0-4083 GCA_964582085.1 uncultured Candidatus Bathyarchaeia archaeon
GATTAAGGGTAAAAGGTTTGTTGTTAAAATTTCAATGAAACGTTTTTCACGGAAGTTTCTTTTTGATGAATAGCCAGTTTTTGTCTTCTTTAAATCTTATCAAAGTGTAGTCTCCGCTTAGTTTTTGGCCGTGTAGTGTAAACTCTATTTTGTCTTTGCTTCTATGATTAAGTGTGTATGTGCCTTTATCCCAGATTTCCACTTCTCCAGCGCCGTACATTCCTTCAGGTATTGTTCCCTCAAAATTTATGTAGTTAATCGAATGATCTTCAACTTCAACTGCAAGCCTTTTAACGCCTGATTCTGTCGGAGGCTCTTTTGGAACAGCCCAGCTTTTCAGAACACCATCCATTTCAAGTCGAAAATCATAATGCAGATGGGTTGCACGGTGCCTCTGAATGACAAATCTTCCAGACGCAGTGGTTGACATGTTCCTCGTCTCTGAAATTTGAAGATACGTATGTAAATACTTTTGGGAAAAATGATGGTTACATGCGATTTAAGGGGCAAGTTTTATTAGGAACATGAGATAGTCATGGTTGCATTGTGCAATAAGCGATTTTTGCACAAAAAGAATAGGAGTTGAAAACGTATGTATGAAAAAGAGATGCATAAGGCAGTTTGTGCCGATTGTGGAAAGGAATGCGAAGTTCCGTTCAAACCTGACCCAAGTAGGCCTGTTTACTGCCGAGAATGCTGGTCGAAGAGAAGAAGCCAAAGAAGAAGATATTAGATTAAGCTAACAGCTTTAATTTAAAGCAAAATTTCTTCTTTTTATATATTTTTAGTGCAAACTTTAAAACTTTAATTTTATTTGAAATACAAAAACATAAAGTGTTTATCACGCATTGAGTTCTGAGGGAATCTTCGCGTTTTCCGGAGTCACTAATGACTGTTGCTGTGGATGTTGCACAGCGACGATTTCCTCTTCTTCCAAGTTATATAATGTTGTGATTTCATGGTATATTATACTGGATTTTTTTAGATCTTCAGCCAGCAACCATGCAGTTTTGGCTAATATTTTTTGATAAGCGTTTTTTACTCTTAATGGCTTAGCTTTTGGCCTCTTAACCATGGAGGCTCTAAAATTCAAAAAGTCGTTTATCAGCATTGCTCCGAAAATCATGGCTCCAAATCCTCCATATGCGCAGACGTAGCGGGCAAATTCTCCTAGCAAATAGTAAAGGCCTGTTCGCTCTACCCAGTGGAATAATGCTAAATTGGCGGCTAAAAAACCAACGGCTAGCGTGAAACATCCGAGAAATAATTTTACCTTTAGATATCTAGTTTTTTGTTCCATTTGCATCCTTTCCGAAAAGAAAAGATGGTGGATGGCTAACTAAACGAGTCTTGCGGTATTGGCGTGTACTGGAAGGTGACCGTTACATCTGATGTCTCATCTGACAAGTATGAGTATGTTACCTTAAGCAGGTAGTATCCAGTTTCTGTTGTGCCTTGACGTACATAACCAGTGTCTCCGGATGTTAATCCATCTATGTAAGACTTTGTACCTGAGCCAGTTGTGGCATTGTATAATGTTTCGTCAACCCATGCTGTACCGTTCCATTGTTTGGCTGTTATTTGAAACTTTGAGAACTTGCTGCTGTCCACGGCTGAAGTCAGCCTGATTTTTACTGCGCAAACTTTAGAATCGTCAGTGACAACTTTGAAGGCGTACGTGCTAGAATTACTTTCGTCAAATGTTGGTTCTGAAGACCCTGCTGGAGTTCCTGACCCTGGCAGATACCTTATTTCATCTTCGTCGTTCACGTAGACTGTCCAAGAGGCCGAAGTGGCTCCTACAGTTAATTGCTGCGTTGGGGTGACGGTTACGGTCACTGTATAAGCTACCAAGGCTAAAGCAACCGCTGTCAAAGAGGCAAGGCAAAGGATGCCCTTTAATCCCAGTATCGCACCAATTTTCCTAATAGTTTTCCTTTTCATAAAGTTCAACACTCTGAGTGAAGTCTTAGCTTGATGCCAAAAATAGTTTATGAATTTTGAATTCAACTTCTAACTCCGACTCTAACAAAGAGTTGTTAAAAACGCTCAAGAAAACAAACATTACAAATAACCTTAAATCAAGCCTTGTTAATCAAAATAGTCTGGAAAAGGCAACATGGGCCGGTAGTTCAGTTTGGTATGAACGCCTGACTTGCACTCAGGAGGCCGCGGGTTCAAATCCCGCCCGGTCCACATGATTTTTAAACAAAATTTGACCACTATAGCAAACTCTGGTTTTGTGTTCTCCAAAAGTTTATACGCACATTGAGAAACTTAACTTTGGAAGCTGAATGGTGAGATGAAATTCTCGTTCATAAATGCTGGTCCAAACGAAGGCCTTGATGAGCGTGAAAGAAGAAAATCTATAGGGTCGTTTCCACCCTTAGGCATTTTGTATTTAGCCGCGGTTCTTGAAGAAAGAGGCATAGAAGTATCTGTTTTGGAGCAAGCTGCGAAAGGCTTAACGATAGAGGAAACAGTTAGGTGGGTGAAAAAAGAAAATCCAGACATTTTGGGCTTTTCGACGCTTGGAACTTCAGGTCGCACCGCAGCTTTAATTAGCGACGAAGTGAAACGGGAAAACCCCAATATTGTCACGATATTTGGAAACTACTATGCCACTTTCAACTCTGAAAGAATTCTTCACAAATATCCGTCAGTTGATGTTATTGTTCGAGGAGAAGGAGAAAACACGGTCATTGATTTGGTGAATTGTTTCGAGAAAAAAGGCAACCTTAAAGACGTTCTAGGAATCAGTTTCAGAAACAAAAATAGTGTAATTTCAACCCCTAACAGGCCCTTAATAAAAGATTTGGACTCTCTTCCTTTCCCAAACCGCAAATTGATCGACGTCAAATATCATTGCATGATTGCTGGGGCAAACGTAGCACCTAAAAAGTTTACAAGCGTTGTGTCTTCGCGCGGATGCGTTTATCGGTGTCGATTTTGCAGTTGCACCCAACTGGCTCGCAACATATGGAGGCCTAGATCTGTTGAAAACACCTTGGAAGAATTAAATTTCTTGGCCAGCGAGGGGTATCAACAATTCATCTTTGTGGATGATAGCTTCACGATGAATCCGAAAAGAGTGATTAGACTTTGCAGAGAGATGAGGAAGGAAAAAATTGATATGGATTGGATTTGCGAGGGAAGAGTTGACAATTGCTCTTATGAGATGTTGCGCGAACTTGCAAGAGCGGGCTGCAGAATCCTCTATTTCGGCATTGAAAGCGCCAATCAAAGAATACTAGACTACTACAACAAAAGAATAACACCAGAGCAATCTGAAACCGCCGTGAAAACTGCCAGAAAAGCCGGAATAGACGTGATAATTGGTTCTTTCATAGTAGGAGCCCCTGACGAAACCAGAGAAGAAATTCAGAACACGATCCAATTTGCAAACCAACTTCCGATTGATTTTCCGCAATTCAACATATTGGGTGTTTACCCTGGAACAGACATATGGGATGAATTCAACGCTAAGGGATTGCTAGAGAAAGGAGAATATTGGGAGACAGGTATCGCTGTTTCCGAAATATGTCCGACGGCAGTGCCTTTCAGCGAAATCAAACAGATGGTTCATGAAGCCTTTTATCGGTTTGTCCTTCGACCAAGCTTTATCTCAAAGCAATTTGCGAGAACCTTAAGCAGTCCTTATAGAATAAAAGTCGTTATAGACAACCTTAGCCGAATAAGCCACATAAGAGAAAATGTTCGAAGCGTGGCGTAGCTTTCACGTGAGAAAGCACCACACACATTTAGGCGTTACATGAAGGTGACAGGTGATTAAAGCCTTAAAATGAAACGGAGATTTTGTAAGAGGAGCCTTGGACGTTTCTCTACAAGTTTCTTCTTTCAACTTTCCGACAAAAGTTTTCTTATAGTAGCCATACTCGAAAAGCGCATTTATCCGCGCCCGTTGCAAAGCTTTCTATGACTTCGACTCTAACAGGTCTTTTAGCAGCTTTTCCGAAGATGTGCTCGAAAAAGTTGGTAGAGCATGCCAAGCATAGTTTAGGAGCCAATTCAACCGTGTTCTCAGAAACCAGTGGGCATACACACCGCCCATGCTTAAGCTCA
>CAZOPV010000012.1:0-29980 GCA_964582085.1 uncultured Candidatus Bathyarchaeia archaeon
CCCTAGTAATCGCGTGTCACTAGCGCGCGGTGAATACGTCCCTGCTCCTTGCACACACCGCCCGTCGTTCCACCCGAGCGATCCTTAGGTGAGGCGTGGTCTCTGTTTGGCTGCGTCGAATCTAAGCTTCGTGAGGGGGGAAAAGTCGTAACAAGGTGGCCGTAGGGGAACCTGCGGCCGGATCACCTCCTATGAAACACGTGTTGTTTTTGCTGGAGGAGTAAGGAGAATAAGCCACATCCTAAACATAGGGGGACGTCAAAGCTCATTTCAGTACATGTGAACCAAACTTTTAAACAGAACGCTATTGTTTATTCTGCCTTTTTTCATGTCTTCAACTGAAAGGTTCTTAAATGAATGGTTATTACTTTTATGACTTGGATGATGAACGCTAGAGTCATGAGCTTCACTGGCAGTGAGATTGACTCGACGGGCAAACTGACACTTTACAGTACGTAAAACTTATCAACAAAGATGTAGAAGAAAAACCGACTCGAGCCTTACGTCTGGAGAAGTGAGCGAGTCAGGTTTAAGGCTGAAATCATTGACTCAAAAAATCCACGAAACTTTAGATAAGCTGTCGGCGAGGGCCCCAATTAGATATGCCGTTTACGCATCAGCTGTAATCCTGTTTTTTATGCTTATCCTTTTTCCACCTATCGCAGGCATTATAATTAAACGGGATAATATACAGTTCATTTTAGAACAACCTGAGCTTGTAAGTCGTGCATTAAATGCAATTCAGAATAGTTTTATAATTGCCTTGATTGTTGGTTTTTTTGACCTTCTAGCGGGCATACCAATGGCGTGGCTCATAGCTCGCGGTAAATCCCGCTGGTTAAGTGCCATAGACACTTTGGCTGACATTCCTTTTATTATACCCACTACGGCGCTGGGTTATTCTTTGCTTCTTTTTTGGAATACACCAAGCGGCGTCTCTGGGCTTTTTGGGGGTTCCCTTGTTTCTCCTGGTTGGTTGCTTGTTATGTTGCTTCACTTTACATTTTCTTTTCCTGTGGTTGTTCGCACTTTGGTTGGAGCCCTTCTTGACTATAAAATGGAGTTTGAGCGTGCTTCCCGAACTTTAGGTGCAGCGCCTTTTACTGCGATGCGTACAGTGACCTTTCCAGTTTTGCGACCTGCAATGGTTTCTGCGTTTATTTTGGCTTTTGCTCGTTCCATATCGGAGACGGGGGCAACTATTGTTGTTGCAGGCTTTTTTGAGAATGGTTCTGTTTTTATCCATAATATGAGGACAGAGTTTTCTGCATTTAATCCTGTGCTTTATGATGGGGCTGTTGTTTTTGCAAGTTTTATTTTGATAGCACTTTCCATTCTGGTTTTTGTTTTGGTTCATCTTTTTGGTCCAAAGTTAAAATTACCTCTTAAACGAGTCAGACCTCCTACGGAAAGGCGGCTTAGCTACAAAAAAGCTGAAACATACCGTAATTTTGTAACTCTTTTTGTTTTCTTTGTTTTGATTCTTGTGCCTTCTTTGTTTGTTGCGTTACCCGCTTTTCAAGCGATATTTACAGATTCTTTGTCGAACGCGGTGACTGGTTCAGGCATCTGGCAGGGGTACTGGCAAAGTTTGCTGCTTAGTTACGGTTTAGGCGCAGTTGTTACCCTCATTAACATTGTACTTGGCTTGCCTACTGCTATACTTATTGCACGCCAAAAACTAGGTAAATTTATGTCATCAGTATTTGATCTTTTGGTTAATGTGCCTTTGGTTGTGCCTTCGATAGCTCTGGGCGTTTCTCTGGGTATGTTCTGGAAAACCAGCTTTGCATTGCCTGATTTGATACTGCTTATATTTGCGCATTTAGCTATAACTTATCCGTACTTTGTTAGGTCAATGGCTGCGGCTTTAGAGCGCATAAACCCTGACATAGAAGAAGCCGCTAGAACCTTGGGTGCTAAGCCGTTTGGTGTCTTCCGAACAATAATTTTTCCGTTAACGAAGTATTCTCTGCTTTCAGGTGCCATAATGGTTTTTACTAGGAGCGTTAGCGAAACTGGTGCCACACTTGCCGTTACCTCGACATTGCAGACTGCACCCGTGTTGCTTGTTAACTGGATAAAAAAGGTTGTTCCAGCGTCGGGTTTGGATATTGCTTTAGCTTCTGGTTTTCTCGTGTTTTTCAGCTTTGTTATCCTCTTAGCCTTGCGGCTTGTCATAGGTCGCGAAGAAAAGTATTAGTATGATAAACCAATATGCAAACGTTCAGGAAGAATAAGAGCTATGCCCGAAGTTCGCATCGTGAATGTTTCCAAGAAATTCGGTAACATCACTGCACTTGACAACATAAACCTGACAATTCGTGATCAAGAATACTTTTCTTTGCTAGGGCCAAGTGGTTGTGGAAAAACGACTCTGTTGCGTCTTGTTGCAGGTTTGATTGAACCCGACAGCGGCGAAATCTACATCGGCAACAGGCTAGTTAATGATGTGCCGCCTGAAGACCGTGACATCGGCTTTGTTTTTCAGACGTTTGCGCTTTTTCCACACATGACAGCGTGGGATAACGTGACCTATGGCCCAAAGGTTAAGGGATTTGATATGGCTGAGGCAACAACAATCGGGCATGAAGTTTTAGAGATGGTTAAGCTGCATGAACGACTGGATGCTTATCCTGGTGAGTTGAGCGGTGGTATGATGCAGCGTGTAGCAGTTGCGCGTGCGTTGGCTGCAGGTGCAAAGCTGTTACTTTTAGATGAGGCATTAGGGCAGTTGGATGCGAAAGTGCGAAACGAAATTCGTTATGAGATTCGCAAGATGGCCAAAGACCTCAATTTAACAGGTATCCATGTTACACATGACCAATCTGAGGCTATGGCGATAAGCGACCGAATAGCCGTCATGAGAAAAGGTAAGATTTTGCAGGTGGGTACGCCACAGGAACTTTACATTAAGCCTGAAAGCATTTTTGTAGCCCATTTTATTGGAGAGTCTAACTTTTTGGAGGGTTACGTCTCCAGTGGCAATAAAAGTACCGTTGTAGTTGAAATTAGGGAAGGCCTGAAAATTCACGCTTCTCACGGCGTAGTAGCTCAGGGGAAACAAGCGGTTTTAAGTGTACGTCCTGAAACGTTGATTTTGGAAAGAGGTTCTAAAAGAATTCAGAATGGCGTTCAGGGAAAGATTGAGCGCATCACTTTTGAAGGACCAAATATGCGTTATGAGGTTCGTTTAGAAAACGACACCTTAGTTGTGGTTGTTAAGTCAACCATGGCGGGTAACTGGTTTAGTATAGGCGAAACAGTGACAGTGGTTTTTCCTGTTGAGCATATTCATGTGTTTCCGTACCCTGAGGGTAGCAGTTTAAAGGAGGAAATAGCCGTCAGCTAAATTACGTGCCAAGTCATATTTTACAAAAAAATGTGAGGTGAAAAATATGGTGGAAATAAAAATTGATGCTTCAAAAATTAAAGATGAATCCTCAAAGCTTGCAACTTTCCTTAAAGAAAAAACTTCCGGCGATGTAACTAGCGAAGGAGGCCTAATGACTTTAAAAACTGAAGGCGTTGGCGTTAACAAGAAGTACGTACGTGTCTTGCTCAAGAAGTTTCTACATCAGCACGACCTCAAAGAAACCCATCGCGTTATCGGCGGAGAAGAAGACCTGTTGGTAATAAGCGAAAGGAAAGTCTACGAGGAGTAATTTCCTCACGTTTTGACACCCCTATTTTTTTAAACACACCAAACCTTTGTTAATTGCCATGAAGGTGATTGCATGAAACTTGTTCGGTATCATTACAAGAATGAAGAAAACTACGGAGTTTTAGATAAGCAAAATGTGTTATGTTTGCCCACTTTAGCTAAACTTTCAAAGATCAATTTGCCCCAAGAATTTTCGGATTTCATTGCTGACCCAGATTCGTTGGGCATTTTAGAAAAGTTGCTGAGAACTGTGCCCCTCAGCCAGTTTAGAGCCGCATCTATTCCGGTCGACGACATTTCTCTATTGGCGCCAATTCGTTTTCCCCCTAAAATTATAGGTCTGGGCTGGAACTACCTTGATCACGCTAGCGAAGTTAAAATGAAAGTTCCCGAAGAACCTGTCATTTTCATAAAGCCACATACCACAATAATCGGCCCCTCTCAGAAAATAGTTAAACCTCCCTTTGTGAAGGAACTCGACTACGAAGGCGAACTTGCAATAGTAGTCGGCAAAACAGCTAAAAATGTTCCAGTTGAAGAAGCGGGAAAATATATTTTCGGTTATACTATACTTAATGATGTTTCAGCTCGTGATTTTCAGTTTAAAGATGGACAGTGGACAAAAGGTAAAAGTTTTGATACTTTTGCGCCGACAGGTCCTTGTATAACAACATGTGATGAAATTCCAGACGCAAAAAATTTACACATTTATACTTGGGTTAATGGCGAACTTCGACAAAGTGGAACTACAAAAGACATGGTGTTTGATGTCAACCAAATAATTTATCATCTGAGTCGATTCATGACGCTGGAGCCCTGCGACATAATAGCTACGGGGACCCCATCGGGTGTAGGCATGGCTATGAAGCCGCAGGTTTGGCTTAAAGATGGTGACGTGGTGCGTATAGAAATTGAAGGTATCGGCGTTTTAGAGAACGTTGTTGAAGAAAAATAGCTTTTTTATATGTGCCCTTTTGCTATGGATGCCTTGCTTATACCTGCTTCTTTCTCCAAAATTACCACATGTTCTGCCTTTTCAGCAAAGGCTTCACTGTGTGTTACTGCAATAATTTGTTCAATCGCCTTAAACCTTGATATAGCTTCAGCTAAGCGATTAATGCTGCCGTCTTCAGAGCCCAAGTTTTCTGTGGGTTCATCCAGCAATAATATGCCCAACCCATGTCCTGTACGCGACTGCATAATCAACTGCCCCAACCCTAGCCTATATGCGAAAGCCAACAGTGTTCGTTCTCCTCCAGACAGGTTGGCTACTTCCCGCTCAGCTCCACTTTCGCTTTTCACGTAAGGTGTATACGTCTCATCTATAACAACATTCAGTAGGGGGGCTTCGTTTCCAATTAAAGTGTCGAGAACTTGTTGTACAAAATTTCTCAAAACTTTGACGAGTTCTCCGCGTAGTTTAGGTTGGATGCTGCGGTAGGCATCACGTATAGCGCCTATGGCCTGTATCGTTTTTGTTATTTTCTCTGTACGTTCTACTTTCATTATGGCGTTGTCTATACGCTCTTTAACTTCATCAAGTCGCTTGAGTGTATCTTTTTTGCGGTTTTCTTTGGTTCGCAAATCCGACTCAACAAGATAATATTGCCTAAATGCTTGCTCCCGTTGAATGCGGGCCATTTCCAAATCTGCTGTGTCAAATTTGCTAATTTCGAACCTTAACGCTTCCAACTGTAAATGCGCTTCATACTGGCTGTTTTTCTTTTCATTTAACTCAGTTTGAATATCTAGAAGGCTCCTTTCTTCTTCAATAATACGTGCTTTAAGGTCTTCAACTTTAAAGAGGTTCATCTGTAGATTCGAGAATGCTTCACCAGCTAAACGCTTTGCCTGTTCCAGTCCTTCAATTTCCTTTTGTAACTGGCAAATTATTTTTTGGCGTTCAACATTTTCTTGCTGGAGCCGATGCAACATGGCTTTTTTGTATTCTGTGTTTATTGGTTGCAGGCACAGCGGACACTGATTCTCTGTATTAGTGTATAGTTGGGTGAGTCGCTTTTGGTCTAGCTGCATATTACGTGAAGTAGTTTCTTGCTCTACTTTTAGACTACTGATTTTATCATCAAGCGCTAACAAGTGAAACTGGATTACCTCTAAGGGCTGATCGACTGGTAGTCCTGCTTTGCGGATGTTATTTTTACAAAATTCTATTTGAGAATTCATGCTTTTTAGACGCTGGTTCAAATTCTTCAATATGGTTTTTTTGTCTTCCAGTCGCTGTGTTAAAACGTTTGTCGCGTCTTGTGCATTACTAAGGTTGGCTTGCAGTTTTGCTTCTTTTCTGCTTAGTTCCTCAATATGGAGTTTTTTTTCCTCTAACTTTTTGAGTTTCGCGTCTGCTTCATCTAAAACGTGTTTATTCAACGACAGTTTCGCCGAGGTGTTCTGCAACTCAATCTCCAAGAGTGCATACTCTTCTGTGAGACGGTTGTACTCCGCTTCCAGTTTTTCTCTTCCTGTAATATCAGGGTCTTTTTCTAAAATCCGCTTTTCTGTCTCGTACTCTCGTTGGTACTCTGCTATTCTAATCCATGCTGTTTCATAATCGGACAAGCTGAATAAGTCGTCTAGACGTTTTTGTCTGTCCCGTGGGGCGGTGTCGATGAGTTCTTTGAGGTGCTCTTGCCTGACCCAAACAATTTCTCGCCACAATTCTCTGTCTAATCCTGTGATGGCTTGAAACTGTTCGGCGATAGCAGTAGTGTTCATGCTTGCGACGAGATTGTCGTCATGGAGCAGTTTGAGTTCTTCGAGATCCTGATTTATACCTTTGCCGCGCCGTTTAATTCCACGTGTAATTTTGTAGGTGCTCCCGTTCTGAGTAAACTGCACAGTCACTTTTGCCGAGTCTACCCCTTCCCGTAGTAGGTATTCGAAGCTTCTGCCGAGTGGATCGCCAAAAAAAGCGAAGTCGATACCGTATAGCACGCTGGATTTGCCGCAACCTAAACCGCCTACCAGACAGTTGAAACCGAGGGCAAACGGCACAGTGGATTTGACGTGAGAACGAATGTTTTCCAGCTGCACAATTTCAATTTTCAATGCAATAGCTCCTCAAGTATTTGCCTCACTTTTTCCTCTTTTTTTTGGGTCAACGGTTCGATTAGGCTGAGGGCATGGTGAGCGAATTTTTCTGCTTCACTGTGGCTGTAGTAGGCACTGAAAATCTGCGTGAAGTACTCAAAAGCTTTGGTTTTGACGTCTTTGACTTCGCTTTCAAAGATGGAGCGGACAATTTCCTCCGAGACCGTGCTTTCTTTAAGTAACACAATGGGGTGGACAAGTAGGGCTTTTTCTGCGGTGTTTCGTATGCTACCAATGTCCAGTTCGGTGCGGCTTGCTTCTGCAGGTAAAAAACCCTTTAAGACGGGTATGATGATGGCACCTTCTTCATCTGCGTTTTTCACCATCTGAACAACGACGTCGGTTATTTTATGTGCGTTTAAACCTGAGAATTCCTCTTCTATAACTACAAACTTACGTGGTGACTGTAGCTCCATCGCTTCAGGTGAAATTTCGCATTTTTCGTTAACTTTGACGTGGTAAAACCCTTTTTTATATTTGGCCTCGTCGTAGCTGACGGTTTCTGTGCATCCGCTGTAAACTAAAAATCCACTTTTGAACTTGCTTATTGATCTTTGGTGCATGTGACCTGCAGCGTAGTAGTCAAACCCGTCAGGGATAAGGTCAACAGGAATTTCAGCTTCAATGTACGGTGGCTTCACTGTAGGCAGATCAATGGTGGCGTGTAAAACAAAAATGTTAGTGACTGACGGATCAGGCGTGGGAGGATTTTGTTGTAAAAACTGGGGCAGTGCTTCTTCTGTTTTGCGTCTGCTTCGAAAGTTAGGTACCCCGTAGACGTAGCAACAGTCAGGTTTGCGCCAGCACGCCCCCTCATGTCGAGGTAGATGATAGATTAATCCTGCACTGTCCAACGGGTACAAGATAGTGCTTGTAATCGAGTTTGGAGCTAAGTCGTGGCTACCGTCAACTGTTAAAACGGGGATATTTGCGTCTTTGAGTCGCTTAAACGTTTTTACTGTGTTCTCCAAAGTTATGTTTGAGGGTCTTGCTTGATGGAACAGGTCACCTGCAATAATCATGAAGTCTGCTTTCAAATCTATAGTTCTATCCACAATCTCCCGAAAAGCATTATCAAAATCTTGCCTCCGCGTCTCTAAGCCGTACTGAGCATAGCCTAGGTGCAGATCAGCCGCGTGGACGAAGTTGAAAGCTTTCAAAGAGTTGTTACATCTCCCACTTAACTTTATTGGCGCCCTTTTATTTTCAAGTTTAATGTTTTAAGGCTTTACTATAAGTATTAACAGGCAACTTTGAGGTTTTGAAGGGAAACATATAAACCATAATTTCATATTTATGCACTGAGAAAAGAGTGTTTACGTCATTATGAACTGCCAGAAATGTGGTCAAGAGGTATTAATGCCTTTTCGATGTCCCTATTGTGGTGGTCAATTTTGCAGTGTACACCGCTTACCTGAAACCCACAGTTGCCCAAATATTGGATTAGCACAAACACAAAGGCGGGAGGCAACTGCTCAGGCTTTTGCAAGGTCTCCCACAACCTCTTATGATTATTCCATTAGTTTTTGGCAGCCCCGTCAAAAAAACAAAATCTATATCAGTTCCACAGAAGTTAAACATTTGCTCCCAGCAGCGCTGTTAATTATGGGCATTGGCTTCTCTATTGCGATATACAATAATTTCTTTTACTGGTACGGTTGGACATGGACTGTTGCCGCTGTTTTTTCGTTTTTCTTGACGTTGTCTTTTTTAATCCACGAGATCGCTCATAAAATTTCTGCACAAAAAAGTGGGTTGTGGGCTGAATTCCGTCTCATCACTTGGGGCGCGGTTTTAACTCTGATTTCGGTATTTACTCCCTTCAGGCTAATCGCCCCAGGGGCTGTGATGATTGCTGGACCTGCAAGACGTGACGACATGGGAAAAATTTCCATAGCAGGTCCTTCTACTAACATCCTCTTATCTATTATCTTTTTGAGCTTAGCTTATGTTCCCACTTCTTTTGCCTACTCTATGGCTTTTCTGTTGCTCTCCTCGTTCAACGCCTTCATAGCCTTGTTTAATCTTCTTCCTTTTGGTGTTTTGGATGGTCTGAAGATTTTCAGTTGGGACAAGAAAATCTGGGCATTATTGTTCGCAGTGGCTATGGCGTTGACGATCTACACCTACATTTTTGCTTAAATAAAATCTTCTTTGAAAGGCAACAACTTAAAAGAATCTAAAATTTGAATTAAAAAGCGGTTTAGACAAGTTCTATTGTAACGTGCACTTCTTCAGGTACACGGATGCGCATAATTCGCCTCATAACCCGCTCTTCTGAGTCAATGTCGATTAAGCGTTTATGAATACGCATTTCCCACCTGTCCCAAGTGGCAGTTCCTTCCCCTGAAGGGGCCTTCAAAACTGGCACACGTAACCGTTTAGTTGGCAACGGTACGGGTCCGTTGATTTTGACGCCTGTTTTTTGGGCGATACTTCTCAGTTCTTCACATACTTCTTCGAGTTTTCCGTAGTCGGTACTTGTTAGCCGGATTCGCGCTTTTCTAACCATTTCGCCCATCAATCCTAATTTTTGCCGCTATCACACTTTTTAGACACCTTACAGATTTAAACCGTACATAAAAACTTATCGACGACACTCCTATACTTTACTTGTCATTAGTTTGTAAGCGATTTGTTGTTTGTGATTTTTTGCTAATTGTCTGGATTTTTAGGGGGGTAAAAAGAGTAAATAATATTAGTTGTTGAAGGTTACTTAAACTAAAGTCTCTTTGGTTGTTTGCTCTATGGGCGAATGTACTATACCCACAGCTAAAAAAGGCCTAGATTCTTTAACAATTGTCATAATTGTAGTTTTAGCTTTCACAGCTGTTATTGGCGTATATTTCAGTTTAACTATCCCTGACTTTGGCAAGCTTTTTCTGCCAGGAGACGCGGTTTACGAGCCAGGCGGTTCAGTATATGAAGTCATTTTCATTCTTCTCACTATGGCAACTGATGTTTTATACATACTTGGTGGTGCTGTGGTGGCTTTCGGTGCAGCGCTTGTTGCTTTCAGGTTTGTACAATGTAAGCTAAAAAGTCCCTACAAACCTTCTTGCGCAACAAAGTTTCTTTCAGGCTACTTAACCTTGAGCTTAGAGTTGTTTATAGGTGCCGAAATCATAAAAACTGTAGTTGTCCGAACATATGAAGAATTCCTGCTACTTATACTTGTGATTATAAGCAGGGGTCTTTTTAGTCTGATTTTGCATTTGGAAAAGAAATGGCTTGGCTCAGATGAAGAAACCGAGTAGGAATCTTTACACCGTCTCTTTTCCACTTTTTGTTTGGTTTCTTTACTGAGAACCATCAAGTTGTGTTGAACTCTGTGGCTAAACTTTAAATGTTTCAAATATTACTCTAAAAGAGTCAAGCCCGGACCGTCATGATTAAAACCGTTCACTCTCTTTGGCGCAGAAAACGCCGTTCCGACAATGAATTTTGTTTAGGCGTGTTGACGAGAGTTCTCGATTTTATTGTACAATTGGCTGATAATATTAGAGTTATCTTTAAATATGTTTATTTTATATCTGCATTGTGCTTACAATTGGCAAATCGATTTGGAAATGTGACAGGCTTGTTAAACCCAAAATCTTCCAATGGAGGTAAAAGCTTTTGCTTGTTGAGATCACCATAACTTTCTTGCTGATAGTGTCTGCTACCAGTATCATTTACTTACTGGGTCGACGTGTGGCCCCAAAAACTGTCCAAACAATAGGAGAGCGGTCAGTGTATGCCTGTGGAGAAAAGGTTGTTTACCCAAAATTGAAAGTTAACATTTCCCTTTACAAGTATCTCATATACTTTGTTATCCTCGACAGCGCTGTTCTACTCTTAGCCTATGCATCATTTGCAGAGCAAGTTATGAATACCCCTTTACTTCTACTTTACCTTTTCATGGCGTTTGTCTCAGCCATAATTTTATTTGAAGGAGGCAAAAACTAACATGGTAAACATAACCACTTGGGCAAGAGTCAAGTCGCCATGGGTTTTACACTTCAACTCAGGTGCATGCAACGGTTGCGACATCGAAGTTGTTGCTCTGTTAACACCAAAGTACGATGTAGAACGTTTCGGCATCAAACTTGAACCCTCACCTCGTCACGCTGATGTGCTGTTAACCACCGGTTGCGTCACAGAACAGTGCGCGGAAAGGCTCAAGCGTATTTATGAACAGATGCCCCAGCCAAAATTTGTAGTGGCAATTGGTGCTTGCGCCTGTTCTGGCGGCATATTTTCTGGTAATTACAGTGTGGTTGGCGGTGTAGACAAAGTTATTCCTGTTGATGCTTACATACCAGGGTGTCCCCCACGACCCGAGGCTATAATTGATGGTGTCGTGAAATTACTGAATTCTATACAGCAACCTAAAACTAAAGAAAAGGTGAAATCAGATGACGAGCAATAATTTAGATATTCTGAAAGCGCTTGAAGCCAAAAATTTCCAAATTCAGATAGGTAAGCTTGGGACTGCAGCAATTCAAGCTCCTGTTGACAAACACAGAGACGCTTTGAAAATACTGCTAGATTTAGACGAAAAAACTGCTGTTACAGCAATAACTGGTATCGATTTAGGTGCAAGCGTAGGTGTGTATTACCATGTACGAACTTCAAATTCTTTTGTTACTATTCAATGTGAAGTCCCCAAAGATAAGCCTACACTTGCAACTATAACGGACTTGGTTCCTGGCGCTGCTTTTCATGAACTGGAAGTTGCTGATTTACTTGGTGTGGTATTTGAGGGTCACCCAAGTCCTGGCAGGCTTGTTTTACCCGATACTTGGCCCGAAGGCGTTTACCCTCTAAGAAAAGATGTCAAAATAAACGAAGTTAAACTAAATGCGCCTTCTTCTGAAGATGTAAAGTTATCGGATGAGAGCGGTCTCGTCAAGATCGTTATTGGGCCTCACCATCCCGCGCTTTTGGAGCCTGAGAAATTTGCTGTTTTAGTTGACGGAGAAACCGTGAAAAAAGTGGAGCCACGCATAGGTTATGTTCACAGAGGTGTAGAAAAAGCATCAGAATCCAAAACGTATCTGCAAGACGTCTACCTGGTAGAACGTATTTGTGGTATTTGTAATTCATGTCACGCCACAGCTTTTGTTGAAGCTGTAGAGAAAATCTTGAAAACCGATGTGCCACCTAGAGCAAAATATATCCGAACAATAATTTTGGAGCTTAACCGGTTGCATAGCCACTTGCTCACTTTGGGTCATGCAGGTTTAGAAATTGGGTATGAAACCTTATTCCAATATTTCTGGCGTGACCGAGAACCCGTAATGGATCTAACCGAGATGATTACAGGTAACCGCGTTATTTCCTCCTCTTTAACAGTAGGCGGCGTGAGACGGGACATCAAAGAGACGGATATACCCAAAATCAAAGCCACACTAACAGAGCTCCGAAAGAAAATACCTTTCTATAAACAGATGTATGAAAATGAACCTTCGATTAAAATGCGCATGCAAAAAGTTGGCGTTCTTGCACGAGAAGATGCCTTGAAACTTTGCGTAGTTGGTCCAGTAGCCCGAGGTTCAGGAGTAGATATTGATGTACGCAAAGATGAACCCTACGAGGCATACGGAGAAATTCCATTTAAAGAAGTAGTCTACACCGCCGGAGATACTTGGGCAAGGATGAATGTCCGCATGGATGAAGTTGAGGAAAGCATCAACATAATTGAGTATGCCCTTGATCATCTGCCAAGTGGCGCCTACCGCGTCAAAGTGCCTCGTGTTGTGCCACCAGGAGAAGCTGTTAACCGCGTCGAAGCACCCCGAGGCGAACTTTTCTATTATGTCAAAAGCAACGGTACTGCCTTCCCAGAGCGTGTCAAAGTGCGCACTCCAACTTTTGCTAACATACCTGCATTCCTCAAAACAGCTATAGGTGAAAGCATAGCTGATGTTCCACCTAACTTTGTCAGCTTAGATCCTTGCTTTTCATGCACAGACAGATGAGTGATAAAAGATGATTGACTACCTCTGGCTCATATTTCGAGTACTTGTTTTCCCAGGGTTTACTTTCATTTTATTTCTTACAATGTTTTGTGACTGGATAGAACGCAAAATCGAAGCCCGTATGCAAAACCGCATGGGGCCTTCCTTCACAGGTCCAAGTGGGATTCTTCAACCACTGGCTGACTTCATCAAGCTACTTACTAAAGAAGAAATCACACCAAATGAATCTAGGAAGACCATTTTCCGTTTTGCGCCTTTCTTCGCTTTCTCAGTACTCATTTTTGCACTCTGCTTTTTGCCTATAGATGGCGCCTCTGTCATTCCCAACGTAAGTTTTGGAGGTGACCTCATATTTGTTATGGCGTTGATTTCTGTGGCAAACTTTTTACTGTTCCTTTCAGGTTGGTCCTCCTCTAACCCTTATAGCTCCATAGGTGCCGCCAGAGTTCTGACCCAATTTTTAGGCTATGATATTCCGCTCTTGATGCTTGCACTTGCACCTGCATTTCTAGCAGGCTCATTAACAATAGCGACAATTGTTGCTAGACAATGGATACCCTTTATGGTTTTGGCTCCTTGGGCCTTTGTACTTTTCATAATAACTATGCAAGCCGAGCTAGAGAAAGATCCTTTCGATATTCCTCACGCGGAAAGCGAAGTTGTCGCTGGGCACGAAACTGAATACAGCGGAGGAAAACTTGCTTTCCTCAAGTTTGCACGCGACGTACAAATTGTTTTTGGCGCCTCGTTGGTTACCGTGCTCTTCTTAGGCGGTGCTAATGGTCCTACATTTTTTGGGTTGCCTGAGCTGTGGGGTACCTTATGGTTTGTGCTAAAAGTTGTGGCTGTAATAGTAATTTCCGAGTACATGACCGTTCTTTTTGCGAGATTACGTATCGACCAAATTGTGAGAGCCAACTGGAAGTTCATGCTGCCGCTCTCTGTGCTCTCGCTACTGTTGACTATAGGTTTGGCAGTATGGGTTTATCCAATGGTGTGATATCAATGACCAAAAAAAACCTCATATCTCCAATCTTCGGTGAAGTGTTAAATTATCTATTCAAGAAACCTGCTACTGGCAAATACCCTATTGTGAAATGCACTCCTGCAGAAGATTTCCGCGGAAAACAAGTTTTTGACATTACTCTATGTGTAAGTTGCGGGCTGTGTAGTCGTGATTGTCCTGCAAAAGCCATAGAGATGGTGGATGTTAATGGGAAAAAGCGTCCAATGTTTCTTTTGGATCGCTGTATTTTTTGTTATCAGTGCGCTGAAAGCTGCCCACGAAACGCCATCAAAAACACGGAATTTTTTGAGCTAGCGACAACAAATAAATCTGACCTAGTTCTAAAACCTCAACCACTAGATCAAGAGTCTGGTGTTTCAAATGTTGCTTGAACTCTTCAGCGCAGGAGTAGTAATATCTGCTTGTTTAGCAATTTTTCTTGATGAAGCTGTTTACTCGGTTGCCGCTTTGGCGGGTACTTTTATGTTTACCTCTTTGTTGTATGCTTTGAACGGCGCGATTTATGTTGCTGTTTTTCAGTTTGCTGTAGGCGTCGGCACCGTTGCAGTTTTGTTTTTGTCTGGTGAAACTCTCAGCGAAAAGCCTTTAACTAAGACGCAGCCAAAGCAGCTGGCTGTGTTGAGTGCGCTGGGTGCGCTTTTGTCTCTGCCCACATTTTTCTTTTCCGTTTCACAGCAGAACGGCGCCACTTATTCCGTTCCCTTTGGGGAAGCACTTTGGGATTATCGAGCTTTGGATGTGGTTTTACAAGGGTTAGTTGTTATGACTGTGGCTTTAGGCATAGCCATTGTTTTGTACCGCAAGAAAAAAATTGTTAAGAGGAGTGTGAAACAATAATGGACTTTGTTATCTTGTCCATCGTTTTGCTGGGTATAGGCGTTTATGGGTTGTTAACTCAGCGTCATTTGCTCAAGGTTTTCATATCAATCGAGTTAGTTGCCACAGCCGCCACCCTCAACTTTGTCATGCTTGCCTCTTCCCTTAGCCGAGAAGTGGGGGAGGCTTTCTTGATTTTGGCGTTTTCCACGGACACTTGTGTGAGCGCGGTCATTTTGGCTTTGCTGGTTATTGCGTCACGCAAGTATGGAACCACAGATATTAGTAAAATCGGTGAACCTGAAGAAGAGGAAACATTCGAGGTGGATGCATGATTCAATTTTTTGATGTTTCATGCTGGCTTGTCTGGATACTGCCTTTGGTTTCCAGCATTTTCGTCCCTTTGATAGCCCGATTCAGCGCCAAAGTTCGCAACTACTTTGTCATACTTGTCAGCACTTTTACGGCATTTCTGGCATTTTCTTTGGTGCCTGAAATTGCATCAGCCGGTGAAGGCTTCATTAATTTGACGGCGGCGTGGATTCCTAACGGCGTAACTGCAGGTGTCTTCATAGATCCACTTAGTGTTCTGTTTACATGTTTGGTAAGTTTATTTGGAATTGTAATCACGATTTACTCTCAAGGCTACATGAAGGGTGAAGAAAACTTAACCCGTTACTACTTTTTCTTGCTACTTTTCATTGGCTCAATGATTGGGTTAGTAATCTCAGATAACTTCTTACAGATGTTCATATTCTGGGAGATGGTGGGTCTTTGCAGCTACTCCCTAATTTCGTTTTGGAGTAACAGGCCTGAATCGGTCAAGTCGGGCAACAAAGTTTTTATCATGACCCGCATAGGCGATGTTTTGCTGCTTGCAGCCATTGGGGTTCTGTACTCAAGTTTAGGTACCTTTTCGTTCCGTGAAACCATTGACTTACTGCCTACTCTTCCTGTCTCTACTGTAACGACGATTGCTTTCTTACTTCTCGGAGGAGCTATTGCAAAATCGGCGCAGCTACCCCTCCACACATGGTTGTACAGTGCAATGGAGGCTCCCACCTCGGTGAGTGCTTTATTGCACGCTGCCACGATGGTTAAAGCAGGCATCTACCTTATTACTCGCTTCATATTTATCGCAGGTCCTCTTGTAGCGACTCTGCCTTTGTGGTTGCCTAGCGTGGCGTGGGTTGGAGTTTTGACTGCCTTTTTGGGTGCTACTATGGCTTTGTATACAACAGATATCAAGGGTGTGTTGGCTTATTCAACGGTCAGCCAATTGGGCTTTATGATGGCCGCTTTGGGTTCTGTTGGTGTTCATGCTGCCGCCTCGTTGGGTTGGTTTGCAAGTCTCTTCCACATGGTTAGCCACGCCTTTTTCGAGGGGTTGGGCTTCCTACTGGCAGGCGGCATAATTCATGCGTTGGGTACACGTGATATGCGTCTTATGGGTGGGCTAAGAAAACTCATGCCTGTTACCTATTTTTTGGCTTTAATAATGATAATTACGACGAGCGGTTTGCCTCCATTCGCGGCTTTCTTCAGTAAAGGGTTAGTTCTTGAAAGTTTAATGGAGACAGGCGTACTCCTGCAGGTTATTTTATTATTTACTACTACGGCACTTACCTTCGCCTATAGCATTAGGTTCATGAAACTGGTTTTCTTAGGCGAATCCTCTGAACATTTAAAGAAACTTCACGTGCACGAGGCACCTAAAGTCATGTTGGCGCCTGCATTTGTGCTTGCTATCTTATGCGTGATTTGGGGTTTTGTTGAGCCTGCACTTGGCAGTTTTATGCATGCCGAAGTCGAATTAAGTTTGCCTTTTGCCTTTTTCAACATAGAGACTGCCATCTTTGCCGTTATTCTTGTGCCAACAGCTATTCTTGTTTATTCTGCTTACTGGCGTAAAGATTCTATACTGGCTGCTATCCGAAGCGACAAAAATCCCATCATTAAATTGCTTAAACACGGCTATTTTTTTGATGACTTCTACGAGAAAGTGGTTGCCAAAGCCATCATGGTTTTCTCTGGTGGTATCAAGTTCAGCGAGGAAGCTGGATTTGAACTGTTTCCACAGAAATTCGCTGGTGGCATAGTCCGCTTGGCTGGTGGCGTTTACAAATATTTTGATACTGCCGCCGATCAATTTTTGAATGTGATTGCTGGGCAAACAATGGGTGGTGCCTCCAAAGTAAAAACTATTGATACCTTGGCTGATAAGCTCTTAGATTTGCTTGCCGGCAGAACTTTACGTTCCGCTTCTAAAGCACGTAAAGTCTCCAGAAACAGTTTGCAACATTACCTTGCAGCTGCGATTATCGGCTTTATCATGCTAGTAGTATTAATAATTATTAGTGTAGGTGTGTGAGTATGTCGTACCTTCTCTTGTCTGTGCTTCTACTGCCTGTTTTGTCCGCTCCCTTCGTGTATTTAGCTGGAAGAAAATCCGCTAAGTCCGCGGCTATTCTGCTTTCTTTGGTTGCAGCTGCAACTTTAGCATTAGTTTTGACAACTGTCCCTACAATTCTTGACAGCCCCTTCAACAGGTATGTCGAAGATTATCCCTGGATTCCTGTTTTGAACTCCAACTTCACATTATTTGTAGACGGCATTAGTTTATCCCTAGTTATCCTTACAATGGTGTTGATCATAGCGGCGTCTTTGTATTCGGTAAATTATATGGCTCACAAAAAGAACCTGCCCGTCTACTACACTTTGATGTCTTTGCTTTTTACGGGTCTAATTGGGGTCTTTATCTCCTCAAATCTCCTGTTCTTCTATTTCTGCTGGGAGCTCATGCTTGTGCCGGCGTTCTTTCTCGTCGGGGGGTGGGGATATCAAGATTCTTATAAAGCCAGTTTCAAATTTTTTGTGTTCACCCATGCTGGCGCCGTTTTTGTTTTGTTAGGTATAGGCGCAATTTACATGCTTACTGGCAGCATTGACATATTTACCGCTGGAAAATTGCTATTAACCCAGAATCCTGATAGCGTTAAATGGGTTCTGATGGCTTTAACTGCAGGTTTCGCAGTCAAGATGGCAATTTTTCCAGTTCATATGTGGCTTCCAGACGCGTATGCTGAAGCGCCAGCGCCAATGTCTACGCTTATAAGTGGTGTGCTTACCAGTGCAGGTGCCTATGCTATAGTTCGCATATCTATGGAAACGGTTTTTCCAGCACTCGCAGCAACGTCGTTTGGAGTAAACTTCTTGCATGGTCTAGCCATTTTCGGTGTAGTTTCAGCCTTCTTTGGTTCACTTGTAGCGCTTTCACATACTGACATCAAGCGCATAATTGCCTACTCCAGCATTTCGCACATCGGTTACATACTTTTTGGTGTTTCCCTCTTTCCGCTACAGGCTGCAATGACGGGGACTGTTTTGCATATTGTAACTCATGGGCTCAGCAAGGGTTTGTTCTTCCTTTCCGCAGGCGCAGTTATGCATCAAACAGAAAAGCGCGATATCCGCGAGATGGGGGACCTTGCGGGTAAAATGCCTGTGACTGGTACTGCTTCGGCTGTTGCGGCGTTAAGTCTAGGTGGTGCTCCACCGTTTGCTTGTTTCATCAGTGAGTTCTTCATATTTATTGGCGCGTTCCAGTTGATTCCAATAGACAGCTTCTATATTGTTCCAACGGCTTTAATGCTGACAGCAACTGTGCTTTCGCTTGGTTACTCGTTACGGTTCATCTCCAAAGTTTTTCTAGGTCCATCTAAAATACAGTCAACCGACGAAACTGGAAAGCAAAAGAAATTCGAGGTTCCCCGTTTCATGCAGCTGTCAATGGTTATCTTGTTGGTTCTGGTGATAATTGTTGGTGTCTACCCAACATTTTTCATAGAGCTAATAAACACTGCAACGAGCGCTTTTATCTAACCTTTTTAATTTTCTTTTACATTTTTAGGGCTTCCAAAAATCTGTAGTTGGTTTTTTAGTTCTCTTTTTGGTGCTTATCTGTGCTTTCAGAATGTAGTGTTGCATATTCAGCCATTTTTTTTGCCATTTCTCTAAACCGTTTGTCAACAAGATAGTTCACTGTGCCTTCTTCATATATGCCATCTTTTCCTTTCGCTCCTGCTTTAACACCTGTCAGTACTTCAATGCCTTCATCGATACTTTTCACACTGTAGATGTGGAACTTTCCAGTTTTTACTGCCTCAACAACTTCTTCTTTCAGCATCAGATTTTGTACATTACTTTCTGGAATCATAACGCCCTGACCACCTGTAAGTCCTTTAAGCTTGCAAATCTCAAAATACCCCTCAATTTTCTCGTTAACTCCGCCTATAGCTTGCACTTCACCTTTCTGGTTAACTGAACCTGTAACGGCAATGCTTTGCTTAATTGGCAGACTTGCAAGGTTTGACAAAATTGCGTACAGTTCAGTGCTACTTGCGCTGTCTCCTTCTACGCCTTCATAGTTCTGCTCAAACACCAAACGGGCGCTTAGACTTAACGGTTTATCTTTGGCGTATTTTTCGTTTAAGTAACCGCTAAGAATCAAAACACCTTTTGTGTGAATTGGTCCGCCCATTTTTGCTTCTCGCTCTATATCTACTACGCCTTCCCTGCCCAGCCCCACGCTAGCTGTTACCCGCGATGCCATACCAAAAGCATAATCTCCTAATTCCACTACTGAAAGACCGTTCACTTGCCCGATTTGCATTGACTCTGTATCTATAAGTAGAAAATTACGCTTTACCATTTCCTGAATCTTTTCTTGAATCATTTTTGAGCGGTAAATTTTTTCTTCGACTGCTTTCTTGACGTGCTCGTCAGTTGTGTACTCGGAACTGTCTTGGGTCGCATAAAAGTTCGCTTCTCTGGCTATATCTGCTACTTCGGCAAATCGTGTAGATAGCTTAGTTTGGTCGTTGGCTAAACGAGAACTAAACTCAATGAGTTTTGCAAGACCTGCACCGTTGAGGTGTTTTAATTTTTCCTTGTTGCAAAGTGTACAAACAAATGCAGCGTACTGCTGAATGTTCTCCTCCGTCCGCGGCATACTTGTATCAAAGTCTGCTTTAACTTTAAACAGTTCTTTGAATTCTTTGTCTAGACTGTAGAGTTGCTGATACAAATATGAGTCCCCAATGATTATAACTTTCATGTTTAGCGGGATTGGTTCAGGCTTTAGACTTTTGGTGCTAAAAAAACCGAAACGTTCTTCCAATTCCTCGATATTTATACGTTCACTGCGCAAAGCACGTTTTAATCCTTCGTAAGCAAACGGATTGCGTAACAATTCCTCCACAGGAACAACAAGGTAACCGCCGTTTGCCTTATGCAAAAAGCCTCCTCTAATCATAGTGAAATCTGTAATTAAGGCACCAAATTGTACTTCTTTTTCTATTCTGCCAAACAGGTTTTGATAGGTGGGGTTAGTAGCCATAACTACGGGTGCACCTTTCAAGCCAGAATTGTCCACAACAACTGTTACGTCATATCTCTTAAACGAGGGTTCTCGAACCCATGGCAATGGGAATGGTGTTTGCTCTTTTTCACCGCTTTTGGTGAACTGGGCTATGTTGCTGAGGATATCGTTTTCTACATCTTTAAGGTAAGCAGCTACATCTGAAAAACCTCTGTATTTCTCTATGAGCTCGGCAGTTAAGTTTCCGATGGCGTACATAGCTATGTCCCTGTCGAGCTTCTCGATGTCCTCGCGGGCTTTACGGTCTAAATCCATGAATTGTCGCATGGCTGTTCGCAAATGTCCCTCAAGATGTACTTGCCTTTCATGAATCTCAGCTTGAATTTTAGGCGGTAACTTCAACAGTTCTTCTTCGCTGGCTGGTTTACCTTTGATTATGGGTATGAAAATTAAGCCAATTTGGGTGCTCTGAATAGCAAAGCCCTCTTTCTGGGCTTCAATATTAAGTTGATCAATCAGCTGCTTTCTTTGTATCTCTACATTTTTTATGGTTTCTTCTCTTCGGTTTGTGTAGTCTTCGCTTTCAAAAGCTTTTCTCAGTCCCCTTTTTGCATCTTCGATAAAGTTTTTTATGTCTTTTTGAAACTCTTTTGCTTTACCTGCGGGAAGCTTAATCGCTTTAGGTGTATATTCATCAGAGAAATTATTTACATAACACCAGTCAGGCGGCGTGGGTTGTGCTTTGGCGATTTGTTCTAGAAAATTTGTAACTGCCGTTGTTCTCCCAGTGCCAGGAAGGCCTGCAACATAAATATTAAACCCTTGATCTCTAATATTTAAGCCAAATTTTAGTGCGCGAACTGCCCTTTCTTGTCCAATGATTTCCACTAAAGGTAAGACTTCTTGGGTGGTTTTACATTTTAGTGTGGATGGATCACATGTTCTTCTCAAATTTTGTGGTGTTAACTCCCTTACCATTTAGAACTTCCTCTAAATTAGCCTCAGGTAAACTAACTATGTTTTTAACTTTGGGTTGAAGCAAATAAAAGGTTACCTATGCGGGGCTTGTCTGCTGTTGTAGCTCTAGTTTGCGTCAGAGATGTTTTTTGGCTCCACATGGATTGTTAAGCTGGTGTTTGGCAACTCGCTTTTTAACTCGTTTTCCAGATGGTCAGTCAAAGTATGCGCTTCGTTAACACTAAGTGAACCATCAACAGATAGGTGCAGTTCAGCAAAGACCTGATTGCCATGTCGCCGCGTTTTCATATCGTGAAAATCTATAAATCGAAATTTGTGTCGCAATAGAACCTCACGTATCTTTGTCTCTTCTTCTTTACATGATTTATCCATGAGGCGTTGGCATGACTTTGTGACTAAGTTTATCCCCATTCTGCCAATTAACGCTGCAATAGCCAAAGCTAAAAAGGAGTCGAGTGGACCCCAACCTGTTAACTCTACGATAAAGAGTCCGATCCATATACCGACTGAAGAAATCACGTCGGACAAAAGATGTTTCGAGTCCCCTTCTAAGGCTGCTGAACCATTTTTTTGTGCACTGCGCAAAAGGAACCATGAAAGTAAACCGTTAACTGCAGTCGCACTCATGGATATGCCAATTGCCAAGTTTAACTGGGTGGGTAAAGCTTTCGAGGATAACCGTGTTGCTGATGTGTATACAATAAGCAAAGCGGCCGCAATTATTAATATACCTTCTATCATGCAGGATACTTCCTCAATTTTTTGGTGACCATAGTTGTGGCTGTCATCTGCAGGTTTTTCTGAGAGCCACACTGAAAAAAACATGAGTCCCGAAGCGGCGATGTTGACTATAGACTCAAGCGCATCGGAAAGCAAGGCCACCGAGTCAGAAACAAAAAAAGCGACTAGCTTTATGCTAAGTACGGCTATGCCTCCAAGTATTGCCATTAAAGCCGCTTGCTTCTTTTTCATGTTTATAGCTGTGCTTTGTGTTGCTTTTAGGGGTTTTCATCAAATAAGCGCGTAACAAATGTAGCGACTCTTTAGCGCAAGAGATTTAATGAAGATACAATTTTACTTTTAACAATTCGACTTTGAGTTGAGTTATGTGAATCCGAAAGCAAAAAAAACCCTCCGTCTGTTGTTGCAAGTTGGGTTTACGGTGACGCTGTTTGTTGCGCTACTCTGGTACGTGGGTTTTGGTTCTCTTTGGGACGCACTTAGCAACATCAAGCTTGAATATTTTGTTGCCGCGTTTGTTGCCTATTTTGGGATAAACTTGCTCTTTACGATTAGACTCAGACATGTCCTTGCAAAGGAAGGCATTAAAGTATCCTTTGTCAGAACTCTTTTTGCGCAGTATGCGGGTATGCTTACCAGTGATGTTACACCTGGGCGTTCAGGATACGTTTTAATGCCGGTTTATCTCAAAGATCAAAACATCCCCGTGTCGGTGAGTCTGTCTGCAATTTTAGGTATTCAGTCTGTAGAGTTTTTAGTTAAAGTGGCAGGGGGAGTGGGTGCTTTGTTGTTTTTAACTGAGTTTTCCGTGGTATCTTTGCAGGCGTCGGACTTGTTAATTATAGGTTTGGGCATAGGGTTGATGTTGACTGGCGCAATTTTACTTGCAGCTATGTGTTGGTCGCAACGTGTAATTGTGGCAGTTAAAAAGATCGCATGTCACAGACTTCTTGCAAGGTTTACAGGTGGACTTGTGGACAAATTTGAGGAGTATGCTCAAAACGCTAAAAGGTCTCGCAATGCCCTTCCTGAAATTTTTGTTTTAACGTTAATGAGCTGGGTGCTGAAAGGCTTTGAATGGTACTTCTTGGGTTTGGCTCTCGGTGTCACGCAGATTTCTTGGGTTGGCTATTTCCTTATACATCCTCTTGTCACGGCGCTTGCGTTTGTGCCGATAACTCCTGCGGGGGCAGGTATCCAGGAGTTTGGTATAGTTGGTATCTTCAGCCTGTTGGGTGTATCTACAACGCTTGCTGGAGCTTTTGCTATCGTTGCTAGGGCGCTTTTGATACTGGAGGATCTGGTGGGGGTACCTCAAATTGTGAGGTCGTCGAGCAACCTGCTTGCGAAAAAAAATCTGGCCGTGTGAGAGTTATGAGTGAGTGATATGTTTTTTGTTGTGGATTATGAAGCCTGATGAGTAATATTTATTAAGTATTAATATTTAATATTAAAGGCGGGTTGCGACAAGCAACAAATTGAACGAAGGACTGAAACATATGAATGAGAAAAAAATTGGTGCTTCGGAACCCTATTTTTATATGGCGTTTGTTTTGAAGGGTACCACAAAGCAATATCTCCGTTTATTAAAGTATATTAACGGTCGAAACGGCGCCTCAGTGATCTACCAATGTAGATCGTTGACGTATCTTCGAGTAGTCAAAGAGGGGGACGTCAACTTTGGGTCTATGTCTGTTGATGCTGTAGCGCCAGAGGCGAAGTTGCCTAGGAGGACTAAGAAATGAAGCGTTTTCTGCGAAGTAAGTGCGGTCTAGGTACGCCTGTGGCTAATTTAATTGTTTTGACAGCAGCAGTTTTGCTGTCTATTACCGTATCCGTCTTCGCTATGAACGTTACAACCAGTCAAGTGCAGCGAGAAAACTTGTATGTTGCAACTAGCCACGTTTGGTACACCAACAGCAGTTACAGCGTAGCAGGTATAGCGGTCACGAACACTGGACCTACTGATGTAGTGTTGAGTCGAATTACAGTCAAAGGGTTCCAGTGTGCTTGGAATAACTCAGAAAATTTTGTGGTTTACTGCAAAATCAATCAAAGTTTGCCCGGGGACTTACTGTATGTTGAGGACTTAACTAATGTTGGCAACAACACTATAACCGTTGGAAACGAGCCTTTCGTTTTCACAGTTGCAGAGGAAGGGTTGACGCTTAAATCTGGCTGGACAATGATGTTTTACATGGTCATTCCAGATCGCATCATGGTATACGATCTTGGACAACCCATTCGTATTGTTATTTCAACTACCCAAGCTGTATACTGTACCGAAACTAATGTACAGACAGTCTGAATTTCCCCTTTCATTTTTTGTTTTTAACTGAACGCTCTGCTGAAATTGCTTCCTTTTATGTAACTTTCCAATATACTTAAAATTCAGGAAAAGGTTAAGATGCTGGAAACCTAAAATTAGGGTGTTTTTAGCGTCGTCCTGAAGGGAATACTTATTTATCAGTCCTATAACACCAAATGTTTAGGGCGATGAGGCTCGCCTTTAACCGCCTTTGCTTCTTCAGGTGCAAGGGCTGATAGCTTCTACCAACTTGAAACGGAAGAGTGAGTTGACGTTGGTTGAAGCAAGACTGTTAAATGATCCCTTATGGCGCTCAAAAATTATAGATTATGTAGTTAATCGACAGAACGAGGATGGCGGCTACGCTTTCTGTCAAGGTTCGCTTGAATCAAACGGTCAAGATACATACTACGGGTTGGCTATCCTAAGAGAGCTTAATGCAAGTTTTCCAAACCCTGAAAAAACGTCGAGATTCCTTGAGGAAAGTCGCTTAGATAACATTTACGCAATTTACTATATTACTAAGGCTCAATTGATTTTAGGCAAAGACATCAATGTGGATTTAAAAGAGCGTGTTGCCGCAGTTATCGAATCGAAAAAATATTTTGGTTCCACCGATTTCTTTTCAGAAGTCTCGTCAGAGTTCATGACAACCTTCATGGCTCTGGAACTTGCAGCCTTACTCAAAATAAACGCTAACACACGAGAAGTGGCTCGGTGGCTGCTTGGTTTCAGGAATGAAGATGGAGGTTTCGGCACTCGTGGCTACTCTAACATTAACTCGACTTACTTTGCAATTGCTTCTATGTCCTTGCTTAAGGAGAATCCCAAAAAACTAAATGAAACTCTAAGGTTTGTCAGGGCATGCGAAAAGCCTTACGGGGGCTTCACGGTTGTCCCGATCAATTTTAACCCGTACATGGAACACACGTACTATGGCTTGATGACACTTGATTTGCTGGGCGAAAAGAGCAAGTATCCTTCCCAAACTATAGATTGGGTTTTGAAATGTCAAAACAATAATGGTGGTTTTGCACGCTCAGACCTCGGCATTTCCACATTCGTCGATACGTACAGCGCCATCAAAATCTTGCACAAGCTGGGCAATTTTGAGGAGAGAAAAGGATGGGCGTAGACATCGCTTATCTACAAATCAAGAGGGCAATCGACAAGAATACCGCGTGCTTTGCAAAAATTTGGTATAGGAAATTGCTTTGCTGGGGACGAATGGGGTGAGGGGATGAATCTGCTGTGGAGAGCTATTATCAGAAATACGTTCTTAGAAGGGCTGAAACATCATGAAGACTTCGTAACGTTCGCCTTGTTTGGGGGGGTCATCAAGAAAGAAATTCAATACTTGAAGTCAGAAACAGTAGAATATAGTAAATAGTGCGGTGAACTCTATTTACCAGATATTTGAAATCAAGCTGAAACCAAAGGAAATCGACTTAGAAAATAATCTTGAAGAAGTGAAAAGGTTGAACTGGCGTTCGAATGAGCACTTTTTGGTAAAAGAAGACAACGGGTTGAGGTATATTCTAAACTTTTCAGACTTTACTCTTAAGTGCGTCATGGGCGATCTATTTCTTATTGACGAGAAAGAATGGCTACCTGATAATAATCCATCAAGAGAGGAGCTAGTCAATGAAGCAATAGCTTAGTTGGAAAAACTTCCTTTCAAACTTAAAGTCGCAGAAATCCTCCTACTTGTGAGACACATATGAAATAGCCCTCGGCTTAAACGGTTCATTCTTCCTCTGAGCGGTAAGTATTAATATTAATCACGGACTACTCTAAAAAACAGAAACGGCTATGGCATTAGCCGTGACTCCGAAGAGTCAAAACCGCACAAAATAACAGCAATGCTGACAATGCCTACATAGTCAAAAAAAATAAAGAATGTGGGCAAAAGATGGGTGCTGAATCGATCGCGAAAGAGGCAAGTTGGCTCAACAGAAACGTTCTCGCGATGGGTCTAACCAGCTTGTTTGGAGACGCAGGGCATGAAATGGTTACAGCGGTTCTGCCCTTCTTTCTTGCCGTGATAGGTGCTGGACCGGAGGCTTTGGGGTTTATTGAAGGCTTTTCCGATGCTACATCAAGTCTCGTAAAGTCTTTTTCGGGGTATCTGAGCGATAAAATTGGAAAGAGAAAACCAATAATTAGCATTGGTTATTTTTTTACGGGGGTATTTACGCCTCTTATTTCAACCGCTAACTCTTGGTTTCAAGTTCTTGGTCTTCGAGTCACGGCTTGGTTAGGAAGAGGTGCCAGAGGACCACCTCGAGATGCCTTATTATCTGATTCCGTCTCTTCAGAAAACAGGGGAAAGGCATTTGGTTTCCATAGGACAATGGACACGGTGGGTGCCATCATCGGACCTGCTTTAGCATTGTTTTTCCTAACTTTTCTAAATTACCACCAAATCATCATAATCTCTGTGATCCCAGGACTGATAGCCTTTTTCATCGTCTTTTTCTTTGTTCGTGAAGTCCGAAAGAAATCGCTGCCGGAGACTCCAGTTGTCTCTCCCCCTGGCGATGTTGTGGTTAAGGACAAGGGCTTTGTCAAATCAATCAGGGCACTTCCAAGGTCTTTTCGGCTCTTCCTTGTTGGCGTAGGCGTTTTTGGACTGGGTAACTTCGCAAACAGTCTGTTCACCTTAAGAGCACAACAGGTCTTAGCGCCAAGAGTAGGCGCCTTAGAGGCTTCAACTATTGCTGTGGGGTTGTACACGTTGCTGAATGTTGCTTATGCGGCTTCTTCATTTCCAATAGGCGCACTTAGCGATAGGATTGGGCCGAGAAGAATTCTTGCAGCTGGCTATTTCATTTCAGCCATAGCCTGCTTGGGAACGGCTTTTCTTACAGCCTACTTTCTATTCCTGATTCCGCTTTTCCTTTTAGCAGGATTTTTCTCAGCAATTACAGATACTCTGGAGGGAACCGCTGCAGCTGACCTGTTGCCATCAGAGTCTAGGGGAACTGGTTTTGGCGTATTGCAAACGGTTAATGGCGTTGGGGACTTTGCATCTAGCGCCGTAGTCGGAGTACTTTGGACTCTCATATCTCCATTAGTAGCTTTTGGCTATGCAGCCGCGCTTTCGGCGGCTGGGGGTATTATCCTTCTTTACCTAACTCGCGGAAATCACCCTTTGAAATAACAATAGGAAAAAGGTAAAGGATTGGAGGAAAAATGCGTCAAATCGAGAATAGGTGTGAAAAAGTGTGAATGTAGGAGGAGATAAAGAATAATCTCAGAGAGAGACATTGCAAAAGGCAAGGTACTTCTGAGTGCCTGTGCCATAATCGAGGGAAAAAACAATGAAGTTCTTTTGATGTATGAGGGTGATATGCCATATCACAAGCAGTGGGTTCTTCCTGGAGGTTATGTTAGACCTGATGAGGCGGTTGAACAGACAGTTATACGTGAAGTGGAGGAAGAAACAGGACTAAAGGTGGCATACACTAAACTCGTAGGTCTTTACGAGGATTTCTTGATTGAGAATGACGAACCCATAAATCACGTTATCGCTGCATATAAGGTTGAAGTTGTAGGGGGCAGAATTGTCTTTTCCAAGGAAGCTATGGCGTACAAATGGCTCACTCTCAAAGAAGTCTTTAGTGACGCTGAAGTTCCTGAAGTGTTTAAAGGAATCCTGCAGGCTTTCTGCAAAGAGCATAAACGGCGTTTTTCTCTTTCAAGGCGATCTTGACTTTGACATTTAAGTTTCATTTAGAGCCTGAACGATTCAAAACATATGGAGAACTTTCTGAATCAGAAAGAGCTGCGATAGAGCTTTACATAGCGCTGTTGCTGAATCAATTAGATGAAACTAAAAAAGGTTTGCACGGAAGAGTCTCTTGAGGATTATAGT
The DNA here is from genome assembly GCA_964582085.1 of uncultured Candidatus Bathyarchaeia archaeon. Lineage (GTDB taxonomy): Archaea > Thermoproteota > Bathyarchaeia > Bathyarchaeales > Bathycorpusculaceae > JADGNF01. Next base: position 27,860 of record CAZOPV010000012.1, read on the forward strand.
TTCTAGGAAAGTGGCCTCGTCGCTGAGCAGTGACAAGTTTAGAGGCTTCAATTATTAGATCACGCCCCAGATGGATACGCTCTATTAGGGGGTTTGTTGAGTCAGTGTTTTCCAATGCGTTATTTGTCCGAAAAACCTTATCGTTACTTACATTAGGCTCAGCCGTCCGCAAACCCTTTCGCTCCGCCACATACGCCCTAAAGCGCTTTCAACCGAATCACGCCCCAACCCAAGCTCCTTACCAACCTCCTTCGATGACCGCGGCTTACCATCACTCAACCACCACGATCTTAGCCTGAGTCACCGCGGTATGAGTCGACTTCCATCCTCAAACACTCAATAGCTTAAAAACTTTAAAATATCTACCGTTCAAACGCAAAGTGAAACCTTGAAAAACGGCAGAAACAAATCTCAATCTATACGCCTCAATAGCAAAAAATTGCCCAAAACAAGCGCTTTCAGGGGTTTTATGTGGTCGGGAGAGCAGGATTTGAACCTGCGACAGCTCGGTATCTGTGGCCTGTGCAGGCTAGAATGAAGCCCACCGTAGGTAGACCTCTACAGCTTCTCCACCAGCTAAGCCTGTTAGCCGGTTCGAGAGCTCTGCCAGGCTGAGCTACCTCCCGTCAGAGTCTTAAAGGTAGTGTAAGAGAATTTATGTTTTACGGGGGTGGTTTGTTGGTTCTTAATATGCCACTTTTCTGCTTTGGGTTTGTTTTTAGTTTTGTTAAAGGTTAGTTGGTTTTTCGCGGGCAGATGTGTCCCACGTAACCTAACACTTAGCTTCACAGTGGAGCAGTACGCTCCTCTATGCTAAGCTCTCTCTGGCGTGGGAAGTGCGCCCGCGCCCACCGTGTCCCATGTTTGGGTAAACCCGTGCATCACAAGCAGGGCAAGCTTTGTGGATCTTGCCTCTTCCGCTGGGTCCGTCGGCATGGATTTAGCCGGTGGGATATAAACATAAAGTAGGCAAGGCAGTTAAGTATTTTCATGCCTTTTAGAGTTAGGTGCCATAGGTGTTGCATATTTAGAAAAATTTGTGACGTAATCCTTTGAGTGGTGTATAATTCTGTATAATTCTTCAATGTGTATAGTGGTTTTGGCTTTTGTATTCTGAGCAGTAATCTCAGAGTGAGCCTATGGGGGAGTCAACGCTGAATTTCTTGTTTTTCTCTGAATTAATTATTTCGTTTAGGGTCAACAATTTGCATCGCCAATTTCTTTGCCAAATTATTTTGGCGTAGAAGGGGCCGAGGCTGGGATTTGAACCCAGGCAAAAGGCTCCACAGGCCTCTAGGCTGCCAGACTACCTCACCTCGGCCACTTTTTGGAAGTCTTCGGAAACTGGCGACATCAGGTTTTGTTATCATTTGCGTTTCCTCAGGAATATTAACGTATCTTTTTGGCAGACGTATTCGAAGCCTACCTCGAGCAGTTCTTTGACTTCTTCAGGTTTCTCTGCGATTCTTACGGTGAATTGGTCGTTGGCGCCAGCTTCAAAGAGTGTGTGTTCGATGTTTATGTATATCTCGGTTGATTTTAGCGATTTATTTCCAAGGGAGTGTTGTACGTAGTATGGGTCTTTGGTTTGATGATAGAGCATGGTGGCTTTCCAGTGTCTGAGCGTGTGGAAAGTTATTCTTAGCAGCCGTGGGTTTTGTAATGTTTGTGCTAGTCGTCTGCGGGTTTTTATGAAGGTTGTTTTCATCGATTTAAGAGAGCCTGTAAAGATTTGAGTGCTAGTTTTCGGCGATGCATATAGCGTTTCTTTCCGTCTTGGTGTAAGTTTTGGCTGGCAGTAGTGGTTCACTTTGTTTTTGGCTTGGGCGGCTGCGGTTGAGAGGAGAAGCGGCGGTGGGAGGCATTGTTCTTCTTCCCTGTTGCCCAGGAAAAAAGGCGTTGGGTTGTAGTAATTTATCAGGGTGTTTGATGGCTCTGGCTAATCCTGATTTGGTTTCCGCGGTTAAGTTGGGTATGTTGGAGTGGCATGTTTTTTGTTGGGTAGAAGAAAAATTGGTGTTTTTCCGAAAAAAGGGCGGTTTTTTCTTCTTTTGGGGCGTGTTTTTTGCGTGGTGGGGTTTAGGAGGGTTTTCTTTTTTTGCTTGTTGTTTTTGGAATTGA
>CAZOPV010000013.1:0-9263 GCA_964582085.1 uncultured Candidatus Bathyarchaeia archaeon
TCACTCAAGTTGCCAATGTGTGGAAAGCCAGAAGCTGCAATGCCCATCTCTGTCCTGACTAGATCCAAGTTTCTGTTTAGTTTCCGTTCTCTGTCAATTATTTTTGAAGCCATTTTGTCGTACCATGTGCCACGACCAATGATTGTCTCGTTCATGAAACCCCACTAATACCATAAATAGGTCTGCATATAAAAAATGTTTACAACAACGCACTCACAGCATTCCAAAGTTAGTGAATGGGATGTCTCCTTTTATGACCGCTCCAGATGCTCCGTCAATTAGCAGTTGGTAAACCTTGCCTTTGTACTCATATTTTATGAACCAGATGGGTGCATGTAAATAGACAGTTTGGCGAATGTTCATTTCGTTTTTAATTTCGACTATTTTGTCTACATCTTGCTGTGTCAAGTAATGATGGAGTTCATCAATCTCTTGTTTTGCCCGTTTTTCAGCTTCGTTCTTGTCGATTTCACTGTTAAAAGTTTTGGCGAAACCTTCGATTTTACGGAAGTCATAAGGGATTTTGCCTTCTAAAGGCACTTCATATTCTCTTGTAGGAAACTCTGTTGCTTTTCTGCCAAGAACAAGCCAACTATATTCTTTTGTGAGGCGTCCTTCTTTAACAACTGGAGGCGTGATTCGTTCAAAAATACCCTTATATGCTGTCTCTGCCTCAACAGTTACAATCCAAAAAGGCAGATAAACCAAATTCTTTTCAAGTATTTTGGATTTCTTAGCAAGATCTGAAGGCTTCACAAACCCTGTGCGCATCCATTCTTTGATAGGTTCCTCAATTTGTGTTGAGTCATACCTATTAAGCAGCATAGAATGTTCAAAGACGAAGGCTTTCCCTGTTTCTATCACAACCGTGTAGCCACAGTATTTACATGTAGCTAATATTTCGCCTGGTTCAAAAGATATTGGTGCTCCGCAGTGAGGACAACTAATCTCTTCTACAATTGACATCTGATTACGCCTTGGGTTTTTCCCGTCTTAGTATCTCTTTAGCTACAATAACCCCTGAACCGGAAGCTTGTATTAAGCCTCTTGTAACGCCTGCACCATCGCCGACAGTAAATAAGTTATGGATTTTAGTTTCTAAACAATTGCTTAATTGCAACCGAGAAGAATAGAATTTCACTTCAATACCGTAAAGCAGAGTGTCTCGTGAATGTAATCCTGGTGCCATCTTATCCAGTGCTTGCAACATTTCTCTAACGTCAGTCAAATAGCGGTATGGCAAGACAAAAGAAAGGTCACCCGGAGTGGCATTTTTCAATGTTGGAGTTACGACGCTTCTGGCAATTCTCTCAGGCGTTGATCGCCTGCCTGATTCCAAATCGCCTAGGCGCTGTATCATTACACCGCCACTGAGGAGATTTGAGAGTCTTGCAAGATATTTTCCGTAAGCTATTGGCTCTTTGAAGGGTTCAGTGAAGGATGTGCTGACGAGGATAGCAAAATTTGTGTTTTCCGTTTTTCTTTCTGCATAGCTTTGACCGTTGACTGTTAAGACTCCATTGTAGGATTCTGTTATAACCTCACCATAAGGTGCAACACAGAAAGTCCTAATTTGGTCGTCAAATGATTTGGAATAATAAATGAATTTAGGTTCATAAAGTACGTCAGTTAATGTTTCCATAACAGAGGCTAAAACTTCGACTCTTAATCCCACATCAACAGTATTGTTAAGAGTTTTCAAACCGAGAGCTTGGGCCTCTGCTTGAAGCCATTCTGCACCGCTTCTTCCAGGCGCTACAATAACGTATTTTCCTAAATATTTCTCGCCGTTAACAGTTTCAACGCCTTCTATAGAGCTGTCTTTGATTATAAGTCCTTTAACATCCACTCTTGGCTTGAAGTCCACTTTATTATCCAATTCTTGACGCATTTTCTTCAATGTTTGAGCACATCTTTCAGTGCCCATGTGCCTGATTTTTTGGCGAACAAGTTTTAATCCAGCTAAAGAAGCTTGTCGCTCAATTTCCTCGATCTTCTCAACATCATTCCCATAAACATGTTCAGTTGCTCCAAACTTCAAGTAAGTGTTATCTACATATTTTACAAGCTCGTCAAGTTCTTTATATGACATGTATTGGTTGAGCCATCCTCCCACTTCAGTAGAAAGCGTTAGCTTACCATCACTGAAGGCGCCAGCACCACCCCAACCAGATAGAAGAACGCATGGTTCGCAATGTACGCATTCAAACCCGCGACTTGCAGGACATTTACGCTGGTTTATATCTGGTCCTCTGTCCAACATGAGAACGCGCAGGTTACTTTTTTCAGTTAGTTCTAGGGCTGAGAATATTCCTGCTGGACCAGCTCCAACTATTATTACATCATATTTCAAAGGGCTTGCTCTCCACGGAACCCAAAAGTAAGTGTAACAAGTTGCATATATTTTTAGCGAGCAAGTTAATGTTTAGAATTTCAGCATCTTACTTTTGTGTGTGCGGTACGAGACAGAGAAATTTCAGGGGTTTTTTGCCGTTGTTTTTGAACTGGTGTTTCTCATTCGGAGGGATAAAAATAGCATCTCCAGCATTAAATTCCTTTTCTTCTGTTCCCCCTATTACAATGCCTTTGCCTTCAAGGATGTAGACTTCGTGTTCCCATGAGTGGCTGTGAAGAGGACTGTATCCCTTTGGTTCCATTTCAAAAAGCCTCATGGCAAAATTAGGAGCACCTATTTCCTTTGTGATTAGCCATCGCACTTTTAGTTTTGAGGCTCCTTCATTTGCATTTTTTGCTTCGATATCTCGATAGTGAATTATTTTCATTAACATCGCCTCATTGAATTGGCTTTTTGCAGTTGTCTGATAGATTATGACCACATATATATAGCTTGAATTTAATATTCCTCTAAAAAATCGGCTGAATTCTCCCGCAAATCCTCCTTTTTCTGTTTCTTTCTTGTTTTGGCAGTTGTTTCTTACGAAGTTTGATTCTGAGGTTTTGGAGTTTCTTTCTGTTTTGAAGTTTGGAACGTTAATGTTTATAGTGGTGGTTTGGCTCCAGAATATAGACTACTCGCCTGAGACTATTAGAATTTATGTGGGTGCCGTTCAAAGTTTGGCTAAATACTTTGATGTTCCCATAAGCTTATATTATGTGCAAGTCTGTGGTTATGATGAAGAGCTCATCTATGCAGTGTCCTCAAGGCTGTGCACGCATATTTCCACAAAAAAGCCCAAAAGTTTGCTGGTTTTTTGGTAAGCTACTTGACGAGGTCCTGCTTGTTGGTTTAGAGCTCATAAAAGATTGATTATTTGTCAGTACATAGTATGCCCTGTCAGAATTTACGAAGTTCTGAGGGAAAAAGGACTTACGAACTTTATCAAGGTTGGTGACTTATGGATCGGTAGACTTCTTTGAAACCTTGCTCCTAGTTATCTGGATAGTTTTGACCACAACAATGCTCAATGCCAAGGCTACAGCAAATAAGTAAGGAAGGTTTTTTTCCGCTTCAGACCAGACAAAAGTGCCTACTACTTTTTCTTCGATCTCTGCCGAAGTGGGAATATGAATATTGTTAAGTGGGGGGTAGTAAACTTGCGTACGGACGCCGCTTATGTGTCCTGTTCCGTTGGCATAACTTACAAGGTATAAGAAAGGATTGAAGGTAATGGAGAGGTTGAACTTGCAAACTGTCCCATCACATGGATGATTTGGCCTTATAAGGGTTTTCGAAACCATTTGAAATGATTTTGAGTAGCCAATTCCTTCGACGAGCGCGATTGCGAAAAGAAGCAACATTATCATAAAGCTGGCACCCAATATCCTAGCGAGAAATGAAACGGCTCTTCTAACCTTTTCACGACGAGCCTTTCTTGCTTCTGTAGTGTTTATTATGTCATCAAGAGACCCTTGTCGTGTGCTAAATACACTAGGAGGATTCCTTCTTCCAAAAATGAATTTTATCTGTTTTTGGCGCATCAAATGTAAAAATAGGTGTTTGTGAAGCAATCTATCAAAGAACATATGTTTCCCATAAGAAATACATCACAAACGATATTTAATCTTTGGTCTCTGAGTCACTAGCGCGCGCCAAGGTGTTCCGCTAACAGCGACTAACTGAACGTTAGCTAAAAAAACTTAATCATGTTGAATATGTGCTATTTAAAAAAAGGATTTACGAGGTTTAGGACTTTTACTTTTCAAAGGTTGGGGCGATATCTTTTGAATGAGACGGGGAGAGCCATTAAAGTTGGAGGAGCGTTAGAAAATTTGAGGTATATCAGACCCGTGGCAAAAGAAATCGGTCTAATACAATTGTTAAGGATAGGATAGTTGCTTTTTAATTTTGTCAGTGGGTGTACTGTGTTCAGATAATGAGAGAAAATAGGATGGTTTACGGTTGGGTTTTTCTTAGGGTTTTCCTTGCACTGAATGTTATGACAAGTGTTGTGATGGCTATTAGGAGCAGCATCATAATGTTAATTGGATATTCTGGGATTACGAAGTCTTCGAGTTGTAGGATTATCTGTTGGTTTCCAGTCATGTTCACTGATGTGCTTTTTGAGTGGGTTTCATATGCTGCTTCAACAGTGTAGTTTCCAACAGGATATTCTCCCGTGGCATTCTTCATCTTCTCTACCAAAGTAAATGTCGCCCAACCGTCTATGTCTGTCAGCTTTGACCCAGCTGTTGTTGCGTTAGGGTAGGTTGCAGTAACATTTGCAGAGGGCACGTTTTGACCGATGGAATCTGTTACGTGGACGTCAAGATACCAGCAGACGTAAACCTCTGACTGGTCTTGGATGTTGTAGCGGTTGCTTGTTGAGTTGACAAACCGAAATGTAGTGTGCGCGAGGCGAGTGTTTAAGTATTCAGTTGTTGAGTTGCAGATAAATACGTCTGAAAAACCACGGGCATAGATTTCGTTTAGCTTGGAGTTTGAGATCGTTATGTTTGAATACTCATAGATTTCGAATTTCCAACTTTCAACTTGTGTGCCTGTTAACGTGAGGTTTGATGCCCAACCCCCAGGTGCAGTTAAAACTGAGCAGTTTTGCTGAAAGTCCCAGTAGTCGAAAAAACCTGGCTTAAGCCCATCAACAGAACAGTTTGCTGACTGAGTAACTAAGAAGCATTTCTCAATGGTAGAGTTTAGCACATCAATATTTAGTCTGCTATAAGCCTGTAGAAGCTGAAGCGTACAGTTGAAGACGCTGAAGCTTGAATCTTCGCGGGCTTCGATGGCAAAACACAAATCACAATTTGCCAAGTTTACAATAGCAAAGTCAAGGCCACCGCAGTCCCACAAAGTAGCATTTGAAATTTCTGTAACAGAGGATTCCCAGCCGTAGAGATAGGCTGTTGAAGCTGTAAGGTTGTTAAGCGACGCTGAGGTGTTTCCGTAGAAATCAATTTCCAGATAGTAACCACTTGAAGCTATTGTGGTGTTCTCTGCTAAAAGACGCGGGTTTCCGTTAACTGGATTTCTGAAAATCATAGTGAATTGGAAATCGTCTACTTGTGTAAAGTTTAGAACGGCATTCTGCAAAATCAGAGTAGCATTTTCTTCTACAATTATGCTTCCATTGATGTCAAATCTTCCTTCAATGACAGTTACGTTGTTACCATTCAGTATTAAGTCTCCTTGATATATGTCTGGAGAAGCCTCAACTGATACAATAGCCTTTTTTTGTAAAAGCCCAACAGTCAACAGCAAGAAAAACAAAACAAACATTACCCGTTTCATAACGCATCGTTCCATCTATTTAGCAAATTCAGTTATTATGGTTTTTGGAAAAATAGCATCCACTCGTGCATTTCTTATCTCTTGACAATTTTTTATAAATAATCCTTTTTACTAAACTGTTTTGCAAATTTTACTGCCATTGACACTATTTCCAATATCTGGACTTACTGTTCGTCAACGATGATTAAAAGCTTCATATAACCTTCTCTTACGCAAACCATAGGTTGGTTGAATAGAACTTCACCCCAACAACCGAACTTAAATAGAAGAAACTAGCAGAAAAGGTTTAAAACGTCTGAAACATCATGAAGGAGAAAATTGAATGCGCTATGAAACCATAATTTTAGAAAGGAAAGACGGCATCGGAACCCTAACACTAAACCGTCCTGAAAAATTGAACGCCATAAACCGAAAAATGACCGAGGAACTAAATTATGCGATTGTTGAAATAGCCAAAGATATAGGCGTTAGAGCGTTAGTTGTTACTGGAGCTGGTCGCGGATTCTGTAGTGGCGCTGACGTAGGTGACATGGCACAAGCAGCAGCTCCTATTGAAAACAGATATTGGACACAAATGGCACATAAGATAATTCTCGGTCTGACAGAGTTAGAGAAACCTGTGATAGCCAAGGTAAACGGCGTCGCCGTGGGTATCGGATGTAGTTTAGCCTTAAGTGCCGATATAATAATTGCGTCGGAGAATGCCAAATTCAGCCTGATTTTCAGTCGGATAGGTCTTATTCCAGATGGAGGTTCGCTGTTCCATCTGCCACGGCTAGTGGGACCAGCCAAGGCGAAGGAGCTCATCTTTACTGCTAGAATGGTTGACGCTAAAGAGGCTGAAAGAATAGGCTTGATAAGCAAGGCGGTATCAGCGGATGAATTAGATAACGAGGTGAACATGCTAGCAAAACAGCTGGCGGAAGGCGCAACTGCAGCTTTTGGAATAGCTAAAAAAATAATAAACAAAGGACTGAGCATGGACTTAAGTTCAGTTTTAGAGTGTGAAGCTTTTGGGCAGACTATTGCAGGAACGACAGAGGACGCGCAAGAAGGAGTCATGGCATTTTTGGAAAAAAGAAAGGCCGACTTCAAGGGAAGATAGAAAATATGACGCAGAATAACGCAAACACTCAAGCATTTGGAAGAAAGTACTGCAAAACACCAAGCAACTCGGATTTTGGAACTGTGTAACTAGGGTTTATTACTTTAGAATGCCCCCTTGAGATGCTCGCTAATAAGGCAAAATTCAAGTCTATGGAAGCGCCGCGTGCGCGCTTAAAACAATTTTCGCGAACTTAATAGATGCGAATTAGATCAAAGGGAAAAACCAAGAAAACAAAAGAAATGCTAACTGCTATTGAAATCGTGAATAGCGTTTCTGGAATTTTCGATGGACATTTCACTGGGAACATAAAGGGGACATCTCGTTTATATTGGCGAAAATCCTTTCCATGTTGTTTCTCAAGATGTGATTCTTCATATCTGGCCAAAGTGACGTATCCCAAAATCTGCATCAGCCACAAGAGTGTGATTTGGGGATTCCCCCCCAACGTCAGAACCATTACGGTCAGTCCAATAGTGGTGATTATTATTCCTGTATATTGGGGGTGTCTAACGACAGAATATAAGCCTGTTCTGACGAGTCTCACACCTCTGGCACGGTCTCTGAGGAATTGTATCCCTGCAAGCAAAAATATTGTGAATCCGATTAAAGCGATCAACCGACCAACCATAAACTCCTTAGCAAAAAATAGCAAATTGATGTCTCGCTCCAGATTTGGATGCCCCGTCACGAGAATGACCAAATAAGGCAAGAGGGGAATTGACATGACGCTGATAGCCCAACCACCGTAAACTATGCTCTGTAGACTAAACAGCATCGCTGCAAACATGCCTTCTAACAAGAGTCTAACTTTTTCCTTAAGCGTTGAATTTACCACTGTTTTCTCAATAAGATGATAAACCTTGCTTGCCTATAATCCTAGTGTTTCGAACATTAAAATAGCTCAATAGCGATTGAAACGACTATTTTTGCTAGCATTTTCGCTATTCACCCGAGAACTCGACACTTCTTGCTGATGTTATGCCACATGCTAGAGTCCCACGTAAAAGTCGCTCAGAGTTTAGACGAAACTTGCAAACTGATTGAAGTCAGTTTTGAATACATAACAGACATGGACGGAGCTGCAATACTCAGAAACGGAAGTAGTCTTTTATGCTCATGGTTAATCTTTTATGGCTTCTATTAGGCTCATTACATTCCATAATTTCACACGGGTGTAAGGCGGCATGTTCGGGTCTTGCAGGATCTCGTCTAGAATTGATATGACATTGGAAGCTCTGACAGCTGGCGTGAATTCTGTTGTTTGCAAAGCATCCATAGAGTCTTTAGCAGCTCTCCTAATGTTTCTTGGCGTTGTATTATCTTCAGAAACAGCATTAAGCACAGCAATCGCCTGTTTTATCCTTTCCTCATATTCTTCCATTTTTTTCTTTCGAACCACATCAGCCACCTCACAATTGCGTCAGCAATCAAATTATTATAGGCTTTTATACTATTTTATTTTGAGGCTTTAAAACTTGTCGGGAGAAAAACCACAAGAAAAAAACATAAAAAAAATGGCTGACCTACTACGACGAGGCGAAACACTCACAGATTTAGCCTGCCCAGTATGCGCCTCACCACTTTTTAAACTAAAAAGCGGCGACCTTTGGTGTGTACAATGCGAAAAGAAAGTGATAGTCGTGAAAGAAGGAGAGGAACCGAAAATAACTAGTTCCATAGCCATAGAGACTCTTGAAGCAACGCTCATGACAAAAATACAAGGAATACAGAACAAAATGCAACACACTGAAAGCATAGAAGAATTGCAAAAATTGGGAGCGACACTTTCTGAATTATTGGGAAATCTCGAAAAAATAAGGAAGATTAAAAGCAACTAGAGGCGGACTCATCGTAATGCTTGGAGCTTACGAGAATTTCCCGGAGAACGTCCATAAAACAGCAACTTTTGCCATTTCAACCTCGAACAAAAAACTCCAGCAGTTGCTAATACAACTTCTTAAAGAAGTAAATAACAAGACCTTCAATTTAAAAGAGATCACTGTTCCCACACTACCCAACAGCTCAGTAATTTTCGAGTTCGGAATTGCAGAAGCTAACAATTTCAATTACCTAGACGATGAGGAAACAAACAAAATGCTAAGGATTGTGCAGGGAAGACCCTTCGAAATAATGGATTTCTATTGCGCCCTAAAATATTATAAAATGCAAAATAGCAAAAAAACTCCTCTAAAATTTGACTATTACATGATTCGCTTAACATTTGATAAGAATCTGGTAAGAATGCAGATTTTTCATGAAAGGGGACCAAGATACATATCGCCAGAGGATATAATCAATTTTGTTGTTAATGAAATCACCAAAATGTCTTCAAAGAAAATCATTAAAACGCTTAACTCAAGTTAACCAGTATTCTTCGAAAATTTCATGACAAACTTGAGAATATCATTTGCAACTTCAGTTTTAGGCTTATTGCCATCTATCCTAGTA
>CAZOPV010000014.1:0-5995 GCA_964582085.1 uncultured Candidatus Bathyarchaeia archaeon
GTGTCAATTTTTCGCGGGTAATCAAAAAATCCACCTTTCAAAGCTAACCAGAAAATTCTCTCTTGTTTCTCAGTCAAAATTCCCACGTGAGACTCAAAACGCCCCATCTTCAGAATTTTCACCTTTAGCCCCATGGCCTCAAGTGTAGAAATAATCTTTTTGTAGGAGTCAAAACTAGGCACCAAAAAACTATACATAATTGTAAAGTTTTCCATGCTTTTTCCCGAAACAAGAAACGCTTCACTGGACAGGATAGCGTTGCAAACACCGCATCCTTCGCTTTCCAACCAAATTGAAGCTTTATTTTCACTTTTGGAAGCAACTGTTTTTAAGTCTACAGATGAATTCCTCACCTGCTTAGCTTCAGTTGAATCTAATTCTACAAGATGCTTCACTGAGCCACGACTAGAACTACGCACGTCGACTACCTTAAAATGGGTAAGCCCCATAGATGCGCATCTCTTCACAATTGCACAATCCCGATTTTCCACTTCCAAAACCACATGATATGGTTTACGCCAAATATCCCTCATAAACATCAAACTTCAAATACAAACTAAAAGGCTAACACCGTATATGACTATTTTGCAAAACGCCGCTTTACAATGTCGCCCAAAAAGCCCTTTGCGAGCGCCAAGTAATTCCAGTAAGGGCTAAATAGTGCCAAACACATTTTCGCTTGGTACCCAGTATAGAGGACGATTCGCACATGGAAACTTTCTCAGACCTCGTTCTCAAACTTGTAGAAGCTACTCGTAACCACGAATATTACCGCGACGTAGAATGCATAAATATGATTGCAAGTGAAGGCCTCAAGTCGCCTGCAGTAAAACAGATGCAGGCTTTTGCCTCGGATCTAGAAGGAAGGTATGCGGAAGGTGAAAATAACCTTGAAGGGCACGTCAAAGAACGCTATTACCAAGGTCAAAAATACATGTCTCAAATTGAAGATTATGCCACCGACCTAATGAAAGGCTTGTTTAAATGCAATTGGGCAGATGTTCGCATTGTCTCAGGTACTCACGCCAACTTAGCCACCTTCAAAGGTTTGTCTTTAGCATCTAAAAACCGAAAGATGGTTGTCACTCCACTAAGTTGCGGCGCGCACATTTCGCATGACTACACAGGTTTAGCAGGCAGCGTGCTCGGCTTAGAAAACATTAATCACGTTTACGACATAAATGAGTTCAACATAGACCCTGACCGCTCAGCGGAGGTAATTCGCGCAGCCAAACCTGGCATTGTAACGTTTGGCGGCAGCCTCTTTCTCTTTCCGCACCCCATTAAAGAGCTAAAGGAAGTCTGCAACGAAGTTGGCGCCTACGTAGCCTACGATGCATCACACGTTTTAGGTTTAATCGCAGGCGGCGTCTTCCAAGATCCATTCAAAGAGGGAGCTGACATAATTTCTTCTTCAACTCATAAAACGTTCCCTGGCCCTCAAGGCGGCGTCATCATGGGCAACTTCAATAGTCCACGGATGGAGAAGGCAATTAAAAAAATCCAGTTCGCCATTTTTCCACTCAGTGCATCTAGTACTCACCTTGGCAGATTGCCAGCGCTGGGCATAGCTGCGTTGGAGATGAAATTGTTCGGTGCAGAACTTGCAATACAGATTGTTAAAAACGCACAAACCGCAGGGCAATATCTCTACGAAAACGGAGTAAAAGTCCTCTGTGAGAAAAAAGGTTTCACCCGTTCACACCAAATAGCTGTAGACATTCGCAGTTTTGGCGGTGGCAACAAAGTTGCGCAAGACTTAGAGGACGCAAATATTATTGTGAATAAGAACCTATTGCCCTATGATGATCAAGGTATCAAAGGTGACCCGTCAGGCTTGCGTATAGGCTTCCAAGATGTCACCCGTAGAGGCTTCCGAGAAAGCGATATTAAACATCTATGTGACCTTATGCTCGACGTAATTAAGGGCAGACGTAAACCCGTAGAAGTTAAAGCCGACGTCGTAGCTCTCAAAAAGGAGTTCAACATGGTAAAGTACGGCTTCCAAAACGTAGAAGAAGCCATATCGTACATCAAAAAAATTTGAGTTACTCAATTCATAAGGAGTTTAATAAAAATGAAAGTGTTGTTAAATGATGGGCTGGAAAAAGAAGGTTTAAAGTTCTTTGAAGATTATGGCATCGAGACGGACACAAAAAAACGTGACCCTGTCGCCCTCATATCAGACATTAGTCAATTCGACGCGTTAATTGTGAGAAGCGCCACCAAAGTAACTCGTGAAGTCATTGAGGCAGGCGCAAAAGGGAAGTTGAAAATTATTGGACGCGCAGGTGTAGGCTACGACAACATTGATGTTGATGCAGCATCTGACTATGGTATTGTTGTGAAAACTGCGCCTTACGGCAACACAAACGCCGTTGCTGAGCTCACAATATGCCTGCTCCTGAGTGTAGCAAGAAATATCCCCCAAGCGCACCAGTCGTTGAAGAACGGTGTGTGGGAAAAAAGCAAGTTGAAGGGCACTGAAATCTCATACAAAACCTTAGGCATTTTGGGTTGCGGCAAGATTGGACAACGCGTTGCCGAGTTAGCACGCCGAGGTTTCGACATGGAAGTTTTAGGTTACGACATATGCCCCTGCGCGGAAGCAAAAATAAAATATTTATCCAAAGAAGAAGTCATAAAAAACGCTGATTTTATCACCATCCACACAGGCGGAAAGGCAGTTCTAATCGGAGAAAAAGAACTTGCCATGATGAAGCCAACCGCCTACGTCATCAACACTTCCAGAGGCGCCAACATCGACGAAGAAGCACTTTACCGAGCATTAAAGGAAAAACGTATTGCGGGTGCAGCCCTTGATGTTTATTCCGATGAACCCAAAGCCGATGGCACGGAATTCAAAAATAAACTCCGTGAACTTGATAACGTCGTTTTTAGTGCACACTTGGGCGCTTCAACAGTGGAGGCTCAACGTGAAACCGCGATAGAAATAGCACGTGTTATCTCAAACTACTTGACAGGCGGAGACTTTACAAATGCTGTGAATGCGGGGGAAAGCATCGAACTTGAAGAGAAAGCGGTGTATACTCTCTTCATTCATCATCGTGATGTGCCTGGCGTATTCGCCAACATAGACAAAGTGCTGGCGGACAACAATATTAACATACGCGCCAACTACTCTCGGCAAGTGGGCAAAGGTAATTACGCTATATCCGTCTATGTGCTGCATCAGAAAGTTCAGCCGAAAATTATTGAGGTCTTAAAGAGAATTCCCAACGTCTGCGACGTCAAAACGTAATGCAAAAAATGTGAATCATAGAGGAAATAGAAAGCCCCAATTTTTATTGAATCTTCTGACTGGAACAAACACCACTGTAACCGCTTCAAAGTTCAACGCGATAAATTTAAACCATAAACTCTAAGTTGCCCCTTTACTATCTCTGTCTCAGGTTAATCATGAAACTTGGGGTTTTGTTTTCAGGAGGCAAAGATTCAACACTTGCTTTACACAAAGCAGCAGAAAAAGAAGAAGTAGTCTGCCTCATTACGCTGCGCTCACTGAATCCCGAGAGCTACATGTTCCACACGCCAAACATCAACATCACTACTCTTCAAGCCAAAGCGCTATGCCTCCCCATGATTACTAAGGTAACAAAGGGCGAAAAAGAAGCGGAACTCACAGATTTAGAAGAAGCCGTTACCCAAGCAAAAAAAGACTTTGGCGTTGAAGGCGTAGTGACAGGCGCGGTGGAGTCCGTGTACCAAGCAGAACGCATCCAGCGGATCTGCAACCGCTTAGACCTTTGGTGCTTTAACCCGCTTTGGAAACACAACCAGAAAGCGCTATTGGAAGAACTTACGGCAAAGAACTTCCAAGTGATTATTTCAGGCATATTCGCCTACCCTCTAGATGAGAAGTGGCTAGGCAGAGAAGTCAACAGCGAAATTATAGAAAAACTATTGAAGCTTCAACGAGAATACGGTTTGAGCCCTTCAGGCGAAGGCGGCGAAATAGAAACCACCGTTTTAGATGCTCCATTATTTAAAAGGAAAATCGAGCTCCTTCACTACACAACTGAAGCAAAAGGAAACACGGGTGTTTTCAGAATCAAAAAGGCGCGGCTGGCACAAAAATGATTTTGGTTATAGACATGAACTGGAAAAAAGATTCTTTGGCCTTTCAAGAATTTGTTTCACCCATTATTGCAGCCGTTGCTGAAATAAAACCATTCACTGTCAAACACTACACCGAAATAAACCCCAACAACTTGGAAAACTACACCAAAGTTGTTCTCTCAGGAGTAGCGCTCAAAGATAATTCTGCTATAAATCATCTTGAAAATTTTAGCTGGCTAAAAGATTTTAATAAACCAGTGCTAGGCATATGTGCAGGTATGCAACTCATAGGCAAACTTTTCGGTTCACCACTGAAACCTTGCCTAGAAATAGGTATGACACAGATAATCACACTCAAGGAAAATCCTTTTTTTGCAGAAACATTTCAAGCATATTCACTTCACAATTACTGTGTGGAGCCATCTGCCGACTTTGAGGTGCTAGCGAAATCCGCACAATGTTTCCAAGCAATAAAACACATAAAGAAGCCGCTGTATGGCTTATTGTTTCATCCTGAAGTTCGAAACCCAGAAATCCTAAAAAGATTCATTAAAATGGAACAGTGATTTCCCAGCCATTTAAGCTTTGGTTGCTTGAACCTCAAGCCGAACCATCTGCACATTTGCCATGCCTTCCACATCTAGAGGGTAAGCAGCAATGTACCTATTAGCAACTTCGTTTATGAATGAGTCTCGCAGACTCTCTGGGATTCGTTCCGTAAAAGGTAACCATGTAGTTCTAATCCACGATACTAAGCCTTCCTTTCCCTTGAGCTTCAAAGTTTTTGGTATCAATTCAACACATTCAGGTTTGAATCCGGCTTCACTAAGCCACACTGTGTATTCTTCAGGATCATAAAAGCCGTATGGGAACGTAAAGCTCTTGAAATATGGTTTACAGTCTTCCTCACTTATAAGCTCCTCCAAAACCGCAATTAAGTCCTGAGCATTACCTTTACCCGCCATCTGAAACAACAAACGACCTTTTTTGTCGAGACTTTCATGCACGCCTCTTAGTACCGTTTGTTGATCAATTATCCAGTGCAATGAAGCATTCGAAAATGCAACATCAAACTGTTCGCGGAAGGTTAATTCTCGTGCATCCATACGAAGAAATGATAAATTATTGTGTTTGGATTGAGGAAACTTGCTACGTGCAAAAGTGATCATTTCTTCAGAACTGTCTATGCCAACCACTTTGCCGTGGGGTAGATAACTAGCCAGCAGAGCTGTGATTTTACCGTCACCGCAACCTATGTCAAGAACGTTTTCATTTCCTTTAAGGTTAAGTTTTGGAATTATCTCTTTTGCCCACTCATACTGGTTTGTCGAGTTGTAAGAGTAGTTTTGAGCGGCCAAAGTGTAGTTTTGTTTGCTCCTCATTAGTGATCTGCATCTCCTTTTTGATGGTGTACATCAATCGTGGAAAGGGCAGGTTGAATTTAGGTATTGCCCTATTTGGCACAAAAATTTATCATCAAACGATTTAATAAGAAATATATTCTGCTCTCTTAATGCAACACATAAGCGAGTGAAGTTATTAAGAAGAGACGACCAGTCCTAAAGTCATCTGAGGCGCCAAAGGTGAGTTACAAAAAAAACATGCACCCTAAAGTTAGCAAGGCGGAAATTGAAGTTTTCAAAGCCCTTAGCGCTGCAGGCTTAACGGAAGGCATGGTTACGCAAAAACCCATTGTTCTCAAATCCACCATTCCAGATTTCTGTTGGATTAACAAACGGAAAATAGTATTTCTAGATGGAGTGCATGTCCATTCAAAGAACAAGACACAGCAACGCGACGAAGAAATAGATAGCTTGCTGCAGTTACAAGGGTGGGAAGTACTCAGAATTCCCTATGAACCGCCCTTGAGCGAACAGAATTTGCGTGAAATTCTGTCGGCAATCAAAAAGTTTCT
>CAZOPV010000015.1:0-99577 GCA_964582085.1 uncultured Candidatus Bathyarchaeia archaeon
ATTAAAGCCCTTCATTGATAAGGGTCTGGTTATTGATTATACAGAAATGGAAGCAGAACTGGGTCTGCTGACTTCCGCTTATGAAGCAGTTCACCATAAATTTCATGCCTTACCAGCGGCAAATAGATACCTGAAAATCTATGAAAAGCAATTGAACTCTCAGATTCAACCCGAAATCGGACCAAATATTTGTGACTCTTGCCAAATTAGGGAAGGCAAAGAAAGGATCAAAGAACAGGTTCGAGAATGTTTGTGTGACACATGCTATGAGATTCGCAATATGGGCGAACCAGCTAGCGAGTATGCTAAGTGGGAAGGGAAAGCAGCGTGGATGAAAATCACACTTGACCCAGACCGACTAAAAGAAATGCTTCTGGAACTATTTGCCGACTACGTAGATAATTCTCCTCTAATGAATAATGTAGCAAGCACTGACAAGACCGAACTTAAAAACTCCTTCAGACCTCTTGCTGTACAAATGGATTTCGTTAAAGACTACAAGGCGTTACTAAACGAGTTTAAAGAGAAAATCTATAGTATAAAAGACGAAACAGGCAATCCAACCTTCTCTCAGAAGACTCTTCTTTATCCAATCGATGACTACAACGAATTCGGGATATTCAAGGCGCCATCAGGTAAATCCATTCTCGCAGTCATCAATACCTTCACTGATTGTATAAGACAGATTTTTCCAAAATGCCTCGACATCAGCAATTTGCCAATCAGACTTGCAATCAGCATTGCGTCTGTAAAATATCCATACCAAGAGCATTGGCGCTTTCTATCCGAACCAAAAGGAACAATTGACATAAAAAGTCCATCAGGAAGATTAACGCTGAACACCCAGCAATACATGGTTCTCAAGGAAAAAATCGGCCGAGCAAACATCGCTTTTAGCCACTTCTTGCATCGCCTAACAGAGATTAAAGCAAGCACAAAAAGTGACAGAATGGTCATGCTTGAAGTTTATGAAAGAAATAACCGAAACAAGTTCTCAGCTATTTTGGAACTGTTTGAAGAAGGATTAACTCCAGACCAAATACTTGCTTTTTACAACTTAGTTCGGGAGGAACAAGCATGAGCGGCAATCATGTTTTTCTTCATCTTAAACTAAGCACTCAAGCAGTAGCCATAGGCGAAAGAGTGAAAGGCGGAACTTTTCGTCCCTGCATAGAGACAATACCCACCTCGACTTTGAAAGGCGCATTCAAAGAGCAGTTTGGCTTGGAGAATGTGGCAGCCATCGGCTTTTTTGACAAAACGTCATGTGAAAAGGCACTCTTCACATATTCACCATTTGACGCAGTGCTAAACACTTCTAAACTGCCAATAACCTTAGAATACCTGAAACCAAAACATGACTCTAACGCAGTGATTGCTGATATTTATGCCTTGAAGAATGAAGCGACGGAATTACTTCTCAAATCTATGCCTTCGACCATTTACATCGGCGCCTTGAAGAGTAAAGACTTTGGAAGATGCAATCTAGATTACATCAAAGAGGTCAAAACGACATTAAAAGTTGGATATTTAAGAGGCAGATTACTCGAAGAGGAAGCTACTAGCTTTGGTATTGTAAAAATTATTAAAGCAACTTATGGATACTTGTTTTATCCAAAAAATAGGATAACGGGAGTGTACAAAAAAGCCCTATTTGAAAGAAGCATAATCAAAGGACCAGAAATTCTAATCGACGGAGAATATGGATATGATGCCCCAGACTAAGACATTAGACGATATAATGAAACGTGTACTAAACGACCCAGATGTGTTTGGGTTGCCCTTTGACAAAAACTTAAGCATAAACATCCCTTTGCTTTTCCCAAGAGAGAGCTGGAAACACCTGAAGGCGACTTTTAAGAAAAAGGACAAAACAGCTTTCAACTCCTTGATCGACGGACAGCTACAAAATCTCGGTTATGAAATATCTCGTTCGCCATATTGGAGAAGGCGACAAATTGAAATAGGCGAATCCCTCAAGAAAGCATTCGAAACTAAACCAAACCTCTTGTCACAGCTATTTGATTTGTTTGATTCCTTTGGAATCTTTGACTGCAAGCTACCAAACATGGAGGATTACGGAAAGGTAATAGAGAATCACACAAAACCTACCGTAGAACAATTCTTTCTTTACCAAATCGACAAGGCAAATCGTTATCAGAAGCGTGCTTTGAAAAGAATCTTTGAGTATGTCAAGGAGTTATACAACATGAATCTTGATGTCCTTGAGATAGCCTTCTTTGTTAGAAAACTCAATTCATTAAAGGAATTTGTGGAGGTGATAAAAGACGAATAACATTGCAAATTTGACAGCTCTGCCCCGAAGTGAACAACAAGGAATCATAAAAGTCTTCCAACTTCCTATTAAGATTTCAGTCCAACAAGGCTCATTTCTCCATATTGGAGGTAGCCCTTCACCACTTACAGAAAAGAAAGCACCCGTCTTCTCAGTAGATGGAAAACCTGCAATACCTGCATCAAGCTTCAAGGGAGCCTTTAGATACCAACTAGAACAACTCCTAATAAACAAGAAAAACGAACTCAAATCAGAGCTCAGAATTGATAATGCCGACCTGCTAAAACCATGCATCCCCGCACCTAAACCCTCAAAAGCAGAACAGCAGCTACTAAAATTTGGGTATCGCCCTCACTGTGAAGTCAAAGTTGAAGAAGACAAAGTGATCGCAAAGGATGGTGTGTGTCCAGTTTGCTATTTCTTCGGTGCTACAGGCTTAATGGGATTGCTGCGAATCCCAAATGTTTGGTCAGAAGCTGGAGAATACAGAATCGATCAAACAAGCATAAGAATAGACAGAAAAAGCGGAACAGCAGCAACAGGAGCAATAGTCACAGGAGAACAAGTGAAGCCAGGAAGCGTATTCAAGGGAACGCTAGAGATTATCGCGAAACAAGGAAACTTTGAATTCGGCAGGCCGCGTGAAATTGGAGAAACAAAAATCGACAAGTGGTTAGATGGTATTGCCTCAAAATCCATCGGCGAAGCACAGCTTCTGTTGATTAACAAAATCTTGATTCCTGCGCTGAATAACATAACGGTTCTCGGAGGTCAAAAAAGCAAAGGAGCTGGAAAAGTCACCATCGAAATAAACAAATGACTTTTCCACATTGGTTTCAGGTCCCCAAGTCCGTTATCTTCAAAGGTATTTGTCGTCGAAGAATAGATCTTCTGAGTCTCAATCGCCGCCAGCATCGCCCACGTTAGAGTCTTTTGGTTTACCACAGTTATCGCGTGCCAAGACATCCTCAGGGTTTTCATGTCCACAATATTCACAAGGCCACATGGCTTACTTCCCCTTATGGTTAGCCATTATACCTTTTTAGCCCCTGGTGAAACTGTCTGAATAGTTTTTTTCGTTTCCCTTTCTATGAAAAATGGAAAGATTCATTGCTTCTTATCTCTAAGCTTCGTTTAGGGTAGCGAGGAAAAACAGAATGGGTATATGGTACTTTGCTTATGGCTCCAATCTGAAAAGGGAAAGGTTGAGACAAAGAATAGGCGAATGGAAACAAGAGCAGTGTGCAATTTTAAAGGGCTTCATTCTTCACTTCGCCAAAGGCTATGACAGACACAAAAGCGGCTATGCCAACATAAAACCATGCCTAAACAGCCAAGTCGAGGGCGCCGTCTATCTTATTAGCGAGAAACAATTCAAGAAGCTTGACGCTTATGAAGGCGTTGTACTACGAGTTTACCGAAGGAAAACGGTTTGTGTCGAAACAGATGAAAGGCCATTACATGCGGTAACCTATGAAATGAATAAAGAGCTCTCTCTGCTAAACCCGTCGCCTGATTATCTGAACTTAATTCTTGATGGGCTAAGAGAACATGGATATAACGAGAATGTCATAAAGAAAGTCCAAGAGTATAGTCGCCTTGTTTGAAACAAAGCGGAAATCAAAGAGTCTTGAAGATTCCCTTATTGACAAAGCACAATCTTTATTAGCATAAAAATGAACAAGAAAATTACGCTGGTCTTAAAATTCGCTGAGGGTTATGCTGCTTTTCGACCAAGGTCGACCAGTACGGAAACCAAAATTGAGAAGAAGGATAGAATATGCAAACTACCGTCTTAGAACACTCGGCGAATGCCAACGCAACAATCGAATACATAGGTAACCGAAAAACTTGGCCAGTTCCAAAATGGGTCAAAGAGAAACAAATCGAAACATACTACAAATCCATGAGTGAATACTACTCTGAATGCTTGTCCGAACTTAGCCTCCCAAACAGATTCGACAAAACAATTCTACTTCAACGTCTAATAGACAACCTCAAAGAATTCCTAAAAAAAGATGAAGCCTTCACAACACTAGTCTCAAGGCTAGCACAAAACTACCCATACTATGGAATGGACAACAAAACAGCAAGCGAATACCTAATAGGACTTGACGCGTTAGCCGCACGTGTCGCAACGGCTGGGCAAAAAATAAACCAAGAACTAGCGTGGAACGCCCTAAGATCAAACGTACCATTCACAACATTCAGCGACCTCTACCTAGGCAACTATACTATTTCATACTTCCACGAATACAGAGCAAAAATGACCAAGGAGCACTTCCGCCACAACCACTTCCTAATCAGAGAAAGAATCAACCTGCCTAAAAGAAAAAGAGCAATACAAAACTACTTTGATATTCTCAAACCAACAGAAGAGCTATTCAAAAAACTCCTTAAAGAACAGTTTAAGCTGTGGCTCTTCATCGCCTTATCAGATTACGCTAAATCGGAAGACTTTCCAAACAACCCAACAGAAAAAGCCTACGAAGCTGACCCAGCACAATTACAAGAATTACACAGCAAACAACAACAAGTACTGGAAACGTTGCGACGCCACCTTTACGACGCCGATTCATCAGTATTCGTTACAGCTGCAGATCACAAGCCAACAGAAACACTATGGAAAAACTTAGTCCTCATCGGAGCAACACAATAGGTGAAAAGATGAGCGCTAGGATATACCCCGACGATAGCATTCTCCTAACGCTCGACTACGAACAAGAACCACTACTAAGAAAATGCACAATTTTCCAAACCTCTGTGCAAAAAGCCAAAATCAACTGTTACATGCTCTCCACAGTCAGAACGATTAGAGAAAGAATCACCAGTCAAGTTATAGAAGCAGGCGGAAACTCGCTCAGAGGCCTTTGGCATCACCTATGCATGAACAAAGGAGCAGGTCTTCCACACATACTAGTAAATGCCATGCTTGGAGACGAAGACATACCAAGCATACAGACGTACTTCCGACAAAAGATAAGAGAACAAGAAAGAGAACTCTCAAAAAGCCAAATACAAGCCGTAGAACTATGGGCAATCGAAGTATTCAGGGACATGCCACGCGACCAAACAGGGCACTTTCCAGTAATGGACTACCTACAAAAACTCAGCGTTTACTTAAACGAGTACTACGTCCAATCAAAGAACGCACTTCTAAGAACCGAAAAGGAACTAGGAATAATTGACGAAATCCCCGTCAACCCCACACCTGACCAAATAACAATACTAGTCGATAAACTTCACCAATCCGGATCAAACTTTGACGACAGAGAAGACCTATGCCACATAGCAGCACTATCTTGGCTAAAGCAAAACAAAGGATACATACCAGTCTTTGCCACGGCCGACAGAAAACTCTACGAGCAGAAAGACGAACTCTACAGCATAACTGGGGTAATCGTCGAAGACCCACTTTATGCAGTTGGAACATACCGCTCGATAACGCAAAAACCATAAGTGCAACAAACAACCGATCACCCATTTTCTTCTCTTTTTTAACCATCAACAGAGTCCAGCTAAAATTGCAGCTGTAACCGAATGAATCAGAGAGAATTGTAAAAAATAGTTGCGAGAAACGAAAAATTGGCAATATTGTGGTGTTTCAATGTTTTTCATGAAGGCACTAAAAATAGAGCCCAAAACGGTCTCTTTCAGACACCGAAAAACAAGAAAAGATTATGCTTCAACTGTTAATTGAAATTGGAACTTTATTGCATATTTCATGTCAGAGTGAAAAAGATATAAGTCAACTTCTAACTAAATTGGACTTTGCGATGTTAAAAGTAGTAATGGAAACAAGCTCCTACGTTTATTGCTCAGGGTGGTTTAGAGCGGGTAATCACCCAGTTGGCCGATTCATTCTTCCTAGGTATGCTCTAATTTTTGATGAACTCCACTACTTTGCAGAGCCACTGGAAGGCGACCTTTTATTAGGCAATCCTTATGCAAAACTCGCTGCAATAGCCGCGGATTGTTTGTCATTAAGCAAAGAGGCTAACCCTCCAACAGAAGAGCAGTTAGAAGCTCTTCGCATAGCTCTAGGTGATGAACCCGGCGGCGAAGGAGGCGAGTATGCCTATTTTGGAACAATGGCTCTGTTAGAGTTTACGAAAAAAGCTGGGGGCTATTTTTACGTGCTTCCTGGGTTGAGAGAGCCATTTGTGAATTTCTGTTCAAGCTACAAGACTGATTTCCTCGCAGAAATGAAAATGTCGTCGCTTGCATGCAACATTATCGATTTCCTATTTGAACAGCAGATTCCAGCATTTGATCCCATTAAATCTGCTCCAACTTTGAACTTGTTTACAGACTTCAAGGAAGATTTTCAAAAAGGCATTTTATCCTATGCAAACAAGTTTAGGGGAAGTTATGAATTATCAGATGAACAAAAAAATTACATAAAAGAGACCTTGGCTGTCGATGAACAAAGGTTGCTGGAGTTTATGCAACCTGAAAACCTTCGACAATTTAATATCTCAAAATTATCCCTCCTAGGCGATGCCCTTGGACTCTTTGTACCTCTGCCTTTGGGTACGCTAATCGAGGTCGGCAAAGAAATAAGGAGAGTTCGCGCTTTTGAAAATGCAAACTTGAATTTTATCCTGTCTCTGGCGGTGCTTAAGAAAATAACAAATGTAGGTGAAGTTGAGCGGCCATCGAACTGTGCAGTCTGTAATGTTTCACCAGCCGAAATAGAAAACATGACGGATGAACAATGCGACAAAATCATGTACAGCGATGAATTATGCATTAAGCATATGGTGGCAATACTTGATCTGAAAAAGAGATTCGGCTTGTACGGAAAGAACCGCTTAAGGGAAATGAAAAGACTTGGCGATTTATCTGTTTGGATGGAACCAGATAGGAGATAGACAAATCGTGTTAGGCAGAGGCTTTGTTGCCAAATAAAATTGCAATGTTTACATGCATTTTTATTTCAGAGTCCAAAATGCAGTTTCAAGCAAGTTTTTGCTGAATATTTAAAATAGAGAGACGGATAATGGTTCAGTCAAAGGTTGACTTTGAGGCAGAGTTATGAGTAGCCTTTGCCAAGATTTCATGGCGCAATCACGAAAAACGTGGAACAAGATCAGGCAAGCTGAACAACTGTCCTATAATCTCGATGAAGAATATTTTACGGATTTCAATCTATTCGAGCTAACAAGAAGACATCCTTTGCAAATTGAAACCATCAAATTCAGCAAGAGAAAAGAAGGCAAAGAAGGCGCAGATTGGGAATGGTGGCTAGTTTCTCCCGGAACACGCTTGGGCTTGAGGGTTCAAGCAAAGAAACTCAGTCCAAAAACTCTGCGTTACAAGGACCTTAACTATATAACCCCAAACGGAACCAGACAAATAGACCTTCTCATTAGAAAGGCGATAAACGGCAAATATAGCTCGACTCTTCCAATCTATGTCTTATACAATTTCTGGGATTGCAACATTTATTATGCTCCTTGGCTTTGCAACTCGCGTAAGCGAGACGTGCGATTGCTCGGATGTGGAATTATAGATGCAAGAGCCCTCATTCCAATAGTCAATCAAGGAAAAGACCGATTACAAGATGTCGCTAATATGATGTATCCTTGGAGTTGCATAATATGTTGTACAGGATATTCCGCCGACCCCAATGCACATCTTACCTACCGAGCGTTTGATTTCGTACAACACGTTTTCGGGAAAATTAGAGATTCCCGCGACAGACAAGATAGGTTCATTGTTAAGGAAGCCCCTCGGTATGTCGAAGCGCTTCTTAAAAGAGAAAAGCTGCCTGAGGAAATAGAAGATGACATTGGCATCAACAAAGTAACCATAATTAGGGAACAACCAAATAGAGGGCAATTATCAAGGGCATAACTCTAAAAATACAAAATTCTCGTTTTAACTCAAGCAGTTTAGGCACATTGATGAGGAGGCTTACGGAAGTATTATAGACGGTTACTACCAAGTATAAGGCAGGCGACATCTTGAGCGACAGGAGCAAAAAAGAAAAAACGATTCAGGAATGGTTTTATGCCTCGGCATCGGATTTAAAGTGCGCAAAAGTACTCTATGATAACAGCCTCTTTCCCGCAGCCATCTATCACCTTCAGCAGAGCAACGAAAAGCTCGCCAAAGGACTACTAATAGCAATGGGCTTCTTGTCGCCAAAACGGGCTAAGAATGACTTGAGAATTAAGGAAATCTTGGGTTTCCTGCCTAAAGAGCCTGCCGCGTACAGGCACAGAACCATGCCGTCTTTCCTTTCCAATGTCGAAAAAACTATTCCATCTATCGACGGATTTTTGAGTTTGATCGAGTCGAGCGAGCTTGGACCAAGAATACAGGAGTATCATCTCTTGGTCAGAAAAGGCAAAAAAAGTGTCAAGAAGCTTAAGAAAAGACCGTTCAAGCCGGTGGAAAACGCAGATCAGCTCAAAGGAGAGATTCGTGCGGCAGAAGCTATTCTCAGCGCCCTCGATGACGTCATAAGAAAAATGACCAAAGAAATGGATAAGCTAGACCTTCGGGAAGCATATCAAATAGCTAAAAGTTTAGTCAAGGCACAAGGATTCAATGTTGAGGGTGTAGAGCCTCCGAACTTTGGCCAAATAAAGGGAAGAGTTGTTCACAGCTTCAAGCTTTCGGTTTTAATTGCAATGTCAGTAGCTCTTGCCTCACTCTTGGACCCATTGGAAGCGATAACGCGGTATCCCGACTCTATAAGCTCCCGTTTTGACGATGTAAATCCTTATGTTGCCAACTTCGGGGACCTCTGCAAAGCTGTTAATTGCATTCTCGAAAAAAGCCAAGAAATGGTTCTAAATCAATCTTAGTAGCAAGATACCACAAAGAAAAGGGGATTTGCGGGAGATTTCGCCACTTAGTCTTCATAGAAGCCATAAAAGATTAACTGGGTGCATATAAGACTACTTTCGCTTCCTGAAGACGTGGGCTTCATCTATTTCTGCAATGTATTCAAAGCCAAATTTTCCATACCAAGAAACCTTCTGCTTCGTGTTCTTTGTCTTAGAAAATGGTTTTATGAGCGGATTTTACCTTTAGAAAGTTAAGCCAACGTCAAAGTTTTCGCTAAAAATATATCCTAGTGGCTCTATCTAACTTTGGGTTCCACGGAGATAACTCCATTGAAATACGACGTCATAATCGTGGGTGCTGGTCCAGCAGGAATTTTCTCAGCATTAGAACTAACCAAAAAAAACAAACTCAAAGTCCTGATCCTTGATCGCGGACCAGAAATCGACAACCGCAAGTGCCCCTCCAGCCGAGGACTTGAATGCCACCATTGTGAGCCATGCTCGGTGCTTTCAGGTTGGGGCGGCGCAGGAGCCTACAGTGACGGAAAACTTACCCTCTCCACCGAAGTAGGCGGATGGCTAAACCAGTACGTTTCCCAAAAAGAACTGGAAGAACTTGTGAAGTACGTCGACGACGTTTACCTGAAATTTGGGGCAAGCGAACAAGTCTACGGTGGAGACGCCGATAAAGTGGATGAAATTGAACGGCAAGCCGCCGCCGCAGGATTGCGCCTTATCCGCCAAGTAGTTCGCCACATGGGCACTGAAAAGTGCGCCGAAACCCTGCGTATGATGCGCAAAGAGCTTGACGACAAAATCACGTTCATACCCAAATCTGACGTAAAAGGGCTCATAATAGAGAACCAGACTATCAAAGGGGTAGAGACTGAAAGTGGCGAAAAGTACTGGGGAAAATACGTGATAGTTGCGCCTGGCAGAGGCGGCGCAGAATGGCTACAAACTGAAGCTCAACTTCACGGCTTAAAAACAGTAAATAACCCCGTTGATGTAGGCGTCCGCGTGGAAGTTTCGGCCACTGCCCTAGAAAAACTCACCCAAACCCTCTACGAGCCCAAACTGGTTTACTACTCCAAACTCTTCGACGACATGGTGAGAACGTTCTGTGTTTCCCCCTACGGCGAAGTCACAACCGAATCCTACGACGGCGTACTCACAGTTAACGGCCAGAGCTACGCTGAAAGAAAAACTGACAACACAAACTTCGCAGTGCTAGTCAGCACCTCCTTCACTGAACCGTTTAGGGAACCAATCGCCTACGGAAAATACATTGCACGCCTGTCAAATCTCCTCAGCGGCGGCGTCATGGTTCAACGTCTCGGTGACTTGGTTGCAGGTCGGCGCTCTACTCCCGAGCGAATAGCCCGTAGCATAGTCCGACCATCGCTTAAAAACGCTACCCCAGGCGATTTAAGTTTCGTTTTACCCTACCGTTACCTCTCTGACATACGTGAGATGCTTCAAGCACTCGATGTAATCGCCCCAGGAGTTCACTCACGGGATACGTTGCTCTACGGCGTTGAAGTCAAGTTTTACTCGTCCCACCTACAGCTAACCAACACGTTGGAAAGCAAAATCCACAATATGTTCACCATAGGAGACGGAGCAGGCGTTACCCGCGGGCTCATCCAAGCTTCAGCTTCAGGCGTCATAGTTGCAAGGGAAATCATGAAGCGAGAGAAGTTGAAGGCATAAAAAATGGCTGCAGTTGCTCAAAACATCAAGTGCAGCCACTGCGGCGCCCCAGTTGATTTCAAAGCAGGCGAAATCATAGCCACATGCAAATACTGCGGCTTCACCACGGTTATACAGACAGGCGTCGCCTTCACTTTCGACCACTCAGTTTTGCTTAACAAATTTGATCAAACCCAAATCGAAACGCCGATAAAAGCTTGGATGCAAAGTGGCTTTCTCAAACCCGTTGACCTCGCCAAAAAATCCAAAATTACCGAGAAGAGCTTGGTGTATTTGCCGTTTTGGGTAGTTTCGGTTGAAGTTAAAACAACCTACAAAGGTATATTCGAACGTATCACTCCTGCCATCGTCAAGGATGGTAAAATAGAAAGAGAGTACAACTGGCTAGTTTTAGCTAGGAAAGCCTCAGATTTTCCCACAAGAGAATATAATATTCCACTGGAAGGTAAGGTTCCCTACGATTTTAGGAAAATCGAGGGCTTCGCAAGGGTTCTAAACAGCGAAGTCGACCGCGATTCAGCGCTGGAGCTTGCCCGAACCCAAATTGAGACGCACCACAGATTTCTGCTTCAGGAAGATGTAGATAAAATCATAGAATCTCGCACGGAAATAAGCTTAAAGCAAATGGTTTACCTGCATGCACCCATCTGGTTCATAACCTACAAGTACAAGGAGCAGACTTTTCAACTCTTAATCGATGGTGCAACAGGCACCGCCATTAGAGGGGACATACCCTCTTCGAAGTTTGGTTTGCTATAAAACAAACTTTAAAAGCGAGCCTCTATCTATGAACGCCTATAAAAAAGGCGGGAGAATAACTGGTGAGCGAGAAAAAAGATGTATATTCAAAGGCGAAAAGCCAAATGCGCCTTTCAGAACGAATAGCCACGTTCATCCCTGGTTTTAGAGGATACAAAGAGAAAGAGCTACGCCGCGAATCTGACAAATTAATCCGCAATCACTTAAATCTGAACCTTTCGACACTGAAAACTGATCTAAAAACGGCTGCGCAGCAATTGTCGGACCGCCGCTACCTAGACATCTTAACTGACATGGACAGGTTAGTCGCAAAAATGGATCGTATAGTTGAGAAAGTGAATCACGCTTCTTACGGTTATACCGGATTTTTTGATGTTGTCAAGGTTAAAGAAGAAAACCTCGACAGAATGCTCACTTTCGACGCTGAACTAATTGATAAAGTGAACAGTTTAGCCACAGAAATAACTGCTTTTAAAGCTGAATTAAGCAGCGGTGAAACTAAAAACTTGAAAACAAAAATCCAAAACCTAACAGACAAACTAGCCGACTTTGAGGAAGCCTTTGACAAAAGAGCAGAAGCGATTTTAGGAGTGATCTAAACATGCCACAAATTATTGAATGGCAAAACCCTGGACCAGACGACATCGTCTGGAGATACCCCAACGAAGAAATCACATGGGGCGCCCAACTTATCGTGCATGAATATGAGATGGCAGTGTTTTTCCGAGACGGCAAAGCCTACGACGTGTTCAACGCTGGTCGACACACCTTAACCACTTTAAATTTGCCTCTACTCACCAGCTTGCTAACTCGTCTTGCTGGCTTTGGCGGACAGAAACCCTTCAAAGCTAGTGTCATATTCATAAGCACCAAAGTCTTTGCTGGAAAATACGGCACCCGTGCGCAAACCACCGAGCTTGCTCCTCTTCAAGTGTTTGGGCAATTCTGGTTTAAAGTGGAAAACGCCTCTTTATTTGTGAACGAAGTTGTCGGTGGACAGAGAGCTTACACCACAGAGGGCGTAAACAACTACCTCCGTGGGTTCCTCAACGAAAAAATAATCGATGAGCTTTCTCACTACGATCTAGTGACGGTGTTCACACGCCTAGACGAAACTTCAGTCATCGTGAAAAACTCAGTGATGGACTACTTCAAGCGGCTAGGCATCGAACTAAGTGACCTGCGGTTTGAAGGCGTAGACACCACACCGGAATACCGTGAGCGCCTCTTCTGGCTCAAAACAGGCAAGTCTTCACCCGAAGAAGTTCTGCGCATGGAAACCCTGAAAAGCGCAGCTGAATCCCTTGGAAAATCAGGCGGCGGCGCTGCTTTGGGAACGGGCATGGTGCTCATTCCACAAATCATGACTCCTGCAGGTCCAACACAAGCCCCTGCAGCAGCGCTGGTTATTTGCCCGAAATGCAGTGCTAGGATCCCAGCTACTTCCAAATTCTGCCCCGAATGTGGGAATCCCCTCGTGCCATCTGCGGCGGGAGCTATCAATTGTCCTAAATGTGGCAAATCAATCCCAGCGCAATCAAAATTCTGTCCCGAATGTGGCACCACAATTTCTTCAACATAAGGCAGACTCTATATGACAGAGTATAGACGAACCCTCACCACAATCGGCGCCTTCTTTTTAATTCTCACAGTTGCCATACTGCTTTACGCCGTAAATGCCATAAGCTTGACTTTGTTTGCTCCTTTAGTTCTGGTGTTTTTTGGCGTTTGGATGCTGATTTCAGCAGGTGTGTACGGTGTTACCCCTCAGAAGTATACACGCAGTGCCTTTAGCACAATGAGTTTAGGTTTGCTATTAATTGCAGTGGGCGGTGCATGGTATCTGCTTAGTTTCAACTGGTTGTATTCTTTATCTTTAATACTGCTCGTCATAACTGCCTTAATCTTAGCATTGGCGGTAAAAAACAAGTAAAAGCGTTTTTGCTCTAAACGTTTTTCTATTTCATTGCGTAGTCACTGTTGCAAGAGGGTCGCAGTTATGAGCGAAGAAATCATAGGACATGGGACATGGTATGACATGATGGCCCAGAAAGTAATCCAACGCGAAAAGAAACTGGGCAGAAGTATAAGTTTAATAAGAACTGAAATGGGGTTAGGTGCTTCAGGGTTCCCTCACATCGGCAGTCTCGGTGATGCAGCGCGCTCTTACGCTGTTACTTTAGCCCTCAGAAACATGGGTTATAACTCGGAGTTAGTGGCCTACTGTGACGACAAAGACGGTTTACGCAAGGTTCCAGCAGGGTTACCCAAATCTCTGGAGAAATATCTAGGATTTCCCGTGTCCAGCATACCTGACCCTTTTGGATGCCACGAAAGTTTCGGCAAACACATGAGTTCACTTTTGCTGGAGTCTTTGGACAAATGTGGCATCGAGTACCGTTACATGTCTGCCAAAGACGTCTATGACAAAGGCTTAATGCTCAACGAAATCCGAACAATATTACTCAACGCCAAGAAAGTGGGCGAAATCGTCAAAGAAGAAGTTGGGCAAGAACGGTACACTGAGGTTTTGCCTTTTTTCCCTGTCTGTGAAAAGTGCGGACGCATCTACACCACTAAATCTTTGGAGTTTGAACCTAAAACAGACAAAGTTCTCTATGCTTGTGAGGGTCTAGAAATCAGAGGCAAACTTATTGAAGGTTGTGGACACAAAGGAGAAGTCGACATAGCCCACGGCTCGGGAAAGCTTAGCTGGAAGAGCGAGTTTGCTGCACGGTGGAAAGCTTTTGACATCAGGTTTGAAGCCTACGGCAAAGACATAGCTGATTCGGTTCGCATTAACGACCGTATCTGTCGTGAGGTTCTTTGTTACGAGCCTCCATCTCATGCAAAGTACGAGATGTTTCTTGATAAGGGCGGAAAGAAGATCTCCAAGTCTTCAGGTAACGTTTTTACGCCTCAGGTTTGGTTCAAGTATGGTTCTCCTCAGTCTCTGTTGCTGCTCATGTTGAAACGGTTTGTAGGCACCCGTACATTAGATGTTTCTGATATTCCTTCTTACATGAACGAATTAGATGCGCTGGAGGATGTTTACTTCGGTAAGAAAGTGGTTCAAGACAAAAAGGAACTGGTGAAGTTGCGTGGGTTGTATTTATACTGCTGGGTGATGAAACCGCCAACAAAAGCAAGCCTCCACGTTCCCTATAATCTACTGGCGTTTCTGGCAAAAATGGCTCCTAAAGACTCAGCTGAAGTTTTCATCGCCGAGAAACTGCAAAGCTACGGTTACCTACAGAAGAATCAGTCAATTGAGTCAGATTTGAGAAGACGCATCGAATACGCATTCAACTGGATTGTCGATTTTGAAGAAATCAAAGAAACCACAACGACCCTTACTTTGGAGGAGAAAAAAGCCATTGGAGCTCTGATTGCGATCTTGGCAAACGAAGAAAACCCTGACAAAATCCAAAACGCCATATTCAACGTTGCAAAAGACAACAATCTCAAACCTGCCGCCTTCTTCAGAACCCTCTACACCATTCTTCTGGGCACGCCGCAAGGACCCCGCTTAGGTCCCTACGTGCTGGCAATGGGTCGAAAGAACGTTATTGCCGCACTAAAACGCGCCCTAACTTAAGGGCCCCCGATCTTTTTCATTTTACCTTTTTGTCTTATACTTGCTTTCAAGGACTTACTGTTAACACTGACAAAGTCAAAAATAAAAAAAGGTGGTTTAGAGCTCAGAGAGCATCTTAATTTAGTTGGTTTCCACAGTGAGGGCAGAATTTCACGTTTTCGTTGACTACACGGCCACACTTGGGGCAGATTCTTGTTATGTTTTGTGGGGCAGTTGGTGGTGCATATGGTGGTGGAGCGTAGGGTTGTTGTGGCGCGTAACCATATGGTTGACCCGCCATGGGGATGGGTTTGTACACTAAGGCTAATATGCCGCCTATGAACGCTAACAGTCCGCCCACGCCAATGATTGAGAAGACGAGAATCAAAGCGCCCCATTTTGTATGTTCCATCGGGTTCGCATTCAATTTTCTCGCGAAAACAATGACAAGTATGGACGTTATCAGCATCCAGATGCCAAAGCCAAGCAAGGTCGTCCAGCCCCAACCAAACATGCCCAAGTCAACACCGTAGTAATAACCATAGTAATACGAATAGTCGCTTAGCGCCATATACGCCATTATGCCAAACGCCAAGAAAGCTAACGAAGCAAGCAAGCCGATTATGCCGCCCAGTAATGAAAGTACATATGCTGCGGTTGGTTTGTTTTGAACTTGTTGATATACCATTTCAAATTCTCCTTTCTATTTCTCCATTTCTGTTAAGGTTAGTATAAAAGATTTGTGACATCAAGCCCAAAAGGGCTCAACCCCTCTGTTGCGAGCAATGAAGCTGAAATGGCGGGGCATATTTAGGGTTGCTTTTTATTGATCCGTTTTTTAGGTTTGAACTTCTAAGTTTTAATAGGACACTTACGATTTTGTCTAAAAGACAACAACGCAGCTGGTGGGGGCTCGTAGTCTAGTACGGATTATGACACCGGCCTGCGGAGCCGGAGGCCCTGGGTTCAAATCCCAGCGGGCCCGCCACTTTCCAATCTTTTGCGTTAAAGAAAATTTTTGTGGTTGGCGTTAACAAGAGCCTCACAGATAACGTTTACTTTTAACTGTAGCGCCAAAATGCAATGGTAATTTTAGATTTTAACAGTTAGTTTTTCAGGTCTCTATCAGTAATCTGGCAAAGCTATTATTCAACCCTCTAAACAACCTCCTTTAAGTAACGCATTTTTATGTGGACTATAAGGTCAGTATTGATTTGCATTTTCCGTTAAGGCGCTAAAACTACCAAAAATGTCCTAGCAAAAGCCTTAGCTAACTTAAATTTAACAACTTGAAGGGCAATTATTGATACTTATAACCTAAACGTACTACTCAAGATCAAGGGCAATTCTTAAATCATTTCAAAAAGACTAATTATTCACCTTTTATGAGGCTACTTTATGACAACGGAGCATACTCCTCTAGCGGTGGCTCAAGCACAGCTTAAACTTGCCGCCAAAAAGTTGAATTTAGACCCTAGCATACACAAAATTCTAAGCGAGCCAAAACGTTCTATAATCGTCAGCGTCGACATCAAGTTAGATAACTGTTCAATAGGCGTTTTTCGGGGCATACGAGTACAGCACTGGGACGTACGTGGGCCATTCAAAGGCGGCATCCGCTATTACCCCAACATCACAATGGCTGAGGTTACAGCACTAGCTATGTTGATGACTTGGAAATGTGCGATCGCTGACATTCCTTACGGTGGAGCCAAAGGCGGTGTATGTGTAGACACAAAAAAGTTAAGCAAGGGCGAACTGGAAAGGCTTACCCGTCGCTACATCAGTCTGATTATTGATTACCTTGGACCACACCGTGATATACCCGCACCTGACATGTATACAGACGCGCAAACAATGGCATGGATAATGGACACCTACAGCCAACTTAAAGGCTACAGTATACCCGAATGCGTCACAGGCAAACCCATTGAAATCGGAGGATCAGAAGGCAGAACCGAAGCCACAGGCAAAGGTGTAATTCACTGCGTAAAAGAAGCGGCGACCAAAATTAACTTGAAATTAAAAGGAGCAAAAGTAGCAATTCAAGGTTTTGGTAACGTAGGTTTCAACGCAGCACAAGTAGCACATGAATTAGGCTGCAAAATCGTCGCGGTCAGCGACTCTTCAGGAGGTATCTACTCTTCTCAAGGCTTTAACCCCCACTCCGTTTTAACACACAAAGAAAAAACCGGGTCGGTGCAGAACTTTAAAAACGCAAAAAACATAACCAACGAAGAACTGCTCGAAACCGAATGCGACATACTCATACCTGCTGCACTGCAAAACCAAATAACCAGCAAAAACGCTAACAAAATCCAAGCCCATATGGTAGCCGAGGCAGCCAACGGTCCAACTACTCCTGAAGCAGACAAAATCCTCTTCGAAAGGAACATTTACCTGATTCCCGATATCCTTGCCAACAGCGGTGGCGTAATCGTAAGCTATTTTGAATGGGTGCAAAACCTCACCCGCGAACACTGGACAATAGAGAAAGTAAACAAGAAACTGGAAGACAAAATGACTAAGGCATTCAACGACGTTCACTTGCTTAGCCAGAAAGAAGAAAGCGACCTGCGCACTGCCGCCCTTATGCTTGGCATAGGCAGAGTAGCCAAAGCCATAAAAACACTAGGTCTGTGGCCATAACAGCATGACCCAGTAATTGCCACAAAAATCTAAAATTACATCGCTCCCTCTTCACAGTTCTTGTTTAACTGAAACTCAATTATTGCTAAAACAAAAAACAGAACATCAAACTTCTCTTGATGTCTAAATTGCACACAAGATGAGATACCCAAAAACAGTACAAGAGACAGGTAGGTCTTTGCGCTGTTTTTGCCTCTTTAGAGTAACCAAATACTTTTAACAGTTATCCACATACTGTTCAACTCCACAAACAGCACTAACCGAGGGAGAGCAAACGCCAACACCGAAACTTGCAAACTTGGACTTCCAATTTGAGAACTCAACAGTAACAGTCATAGCAAACAAAAACCATCCACAAATCAAACTTGCAGGCTTAACCATAGGGCCACTCCAAGAAGGTGCCGAATACGAACTCTACTATTGGGTAGCCAAAGAACTCGCAGAAGCCAACATCGTACACTTCCGCCAAGACGACGTATTAGATGCCACCAAACTCTACAAAATCCAATGGAAAGAACGTGTACAAATTGCAGGACAAATCAGCGGACTACCTGAAGACTTCTACCCAAAACTCCGCAGATACCTCAGAACTGCAAAAAACCAAATCACCCAACAACCAGAACCAGCAAAAGTTCAAGAATACCAAAAAATCAAGCAACTTGCAAACGACATAGTCAATTCTCGACTCAAAAAAATCGTAACTCTCTCTTCAGGACCAACCCAAATTGACCAACTAATAAAAAACCTCACACCAGAAGAAAAACAAATCTTCAATCAACTCGCAAAAATAATCCGCAACTGGAGAAGCCGCATTCTCAACCATGAAACTGAGGAGTGAAAAACATGACCCACACCCAAGAAACCATAGACCCACAAGAACGCTTCTTAGACTTCTTCAAAAAAGAAAAATATCGCCAAAAAATCAGCCAAATGGCAATACAGGGCAAGGAATCCCTAACCGTAGAATTTGAAGATCTCTTCGCCTTCGACCAAAGCCTTGCCGAAGCCCTCTTAGACAAACCTGAACAGTTTCTCCAATACGCAAACAACGCAGCCTACGCCCAACTCGGAATCGAAGACAGCGAATACGCCCAGAAAATTGACAAAGTCACAGTTCGTATAACCAAACTCCTCGGGCACGAACAACTCCGTAAACTCGGAAGTAAACAAATGGGCAAACTCGTTATGATAGACGCCATAGTAGTCCGAGCCACACCCGTCAGACCAATGGTCATGCGAGCAGCATTCAAATGCAAACGATGCGGCACAATAAACCAAGTAGAACAAAAAGGCCAATTCCTCAAAGCACCAACCGTATGCGCAGGACCAGACTGCGGAAAAGACGGTCCATTTGACTTCGTACAGGAAGAATCAGCCTTCGTAGACAGCCAAGACCTCAGGCTCCAAGAACGCCCAGAAGACCTCCCACCAGGGCAACTACCAAGAACCCTTGCTGCAAAACTCATCGGAGAAGACGTCGTAGACGTCGCCAGACCAGGAGACCACGTTTCAATAGTCGGAATAGTCCAAGCATTTGCCCCCTCAAAACCCGGCATAGGTAAACTTCGCACTTTTATTCTGCAACTTGACGCCAACAGCGTCGAAGTTTTGGGCAAAGAACCCGAAACCTCTCCTCCAACACCCGAAGAACAAGAAAAAATCCTCTCCCTAGCCAAAGACCCACAAGTCCACCGTAAACTCACAAACTCAATCGCGCCCTCCATATATGGCTACGATCACATCAAAGAAGCTATCCTCTACCTACTTTTCGGCGGCGTCTCCAAAACCCTCCCAGACGTTAACGTCAGAGGCGAAATGAACGCCCTCCTCATCGGCGACCCAGGCACAGCCAAATCACAACTCCTCCAATACGTCGCACGCATCGCCCCTCGTGGTCTCTACACCTCAGGCAGAGGAACAACAGCCGCTGGACTTACAGCAGCAGTCATCCGCGAAAAAGGCGGCTCCATGAGCCTCGAAGCAGGAGCACTAGTCCTCGCCGACAAAGGCATTGCCTGTATCGACGAAATGGACAAGATGCGCCCCGAAGACCGAGTCGCCATACACGAAGCCATGGAACAACACACAGTCTCCGTAGCTAAAGGCGGTATCGTCGCCACCTTAAATGCGCGTACTGCCGTCCTCGCCGCAGCAAACCCTGCCCTGGGAAGATACGAGCCCCACCGAACAGTCGCCGAAAACATAAGCTTACCAGTCACAATACTCTCCAGATTCGACATAATTTTTGTGCTGCGTGACGTTCCAAACAAGGATGCCGACGGCAAAATGTCACAGCACATACTAGAGATACATCAGCGTGGCAGAACCCCAGTCGAAGCACCTGTGGACGCTGAACTGCTACGTAAATACATAGGCTACGCCAAAACAATCCAACCAGCACTCAGCGGTGACGCACTCAACAAGCTTCGCGACTTCTACTTAGCAATGCGTGCTGCCAGCGAATCTGAAGGTTCACCCGTAGCCATAACGGCCCGCCAACTTGAGTCTCTAGTCCGAGTAGCGGAAGCCAGAGCGCGTGCCGCGCTTCGAAAAGAAGTCACTGGCGAAGATGCAGAGGCAGCAATCGCCTTGATGAAGCGGTCGCTGGAAGAGGTAGGCATAGATATGTCCTCTTATAAGATGGACATCGACATAATTATGACAGGCAGACCAAAAAGTGTTAGAGATAAGCTTCAACTTGTTCTGTCAACAGTTATAGCAATGGAGAAAGAAACCGGCACAGTTGAGAGAGACGCCTTAATCACAGAGTTGGAAGAAAAGCACAAACTATCAAGATCAGAGATCGAACGCATGATTGGGCAACTGCTAAAAGAAGGCACATTGTATGAACCCGGAGAGGGACGGTTAAAGAAAACCTAAACTGTAAATCCAAATCCTGCTGGAGATGCAAAAATATGCAAACCATAATGGTGGTCACAGGTACCCGACCAGAAATCATCAAAATGGCCCCTCTCCTAAGAGCCCTTCGCAACCGTAAACTTTCAACAGTCTTTGTTCACTGCGGCCAACACTACGACTACAATATGGCTCAAGCCTTCATTGAGGATCTCGAGCTTTCACCTCCTGATTTTTTCTTCAAACTTAAAGGGGCATCACCTAACGTGCAGATGGCACGTATCATCACTAAAATGGATAAACTTATGAAAGAGAAGCTGCCGGTGATCACTTTGGTGGAGGGCGACACCAACACCGTTTTAGCAGCAGCCATAGCAGCAAACAAACGCCAAGTCACGGTGGGACATGTAGAAGCTGGGTTGCGAAGTTTTGACTTACGTATGCCTGAAGAACATAACAGACGGTTAACTGATCACCTCTCCACTTACCTTTTTGCGCCTACCAAGAGGGCAGAAGCAAATCTAAATCGAGAAAACGTTTGGGGTAAAATCTTTGTTACAGGAAACACCGTCATAGACGCCATACACCAGCACCTTCCCATAGCTGAGAAAAAATCAGAAATACTACACCGCATAAAGTTTCCCACCTTTGCTTTAGCTACCGCCCACAGAGCCGAAAACGTAGATGACATTGAGGTTTTGACGAATTTTGTGGAAACTTTTTCAGAGTCTCCTTTACCTGTGGTGTATCCAATGCATCCACGCACTAGAAAGCGCCTCCGCCAGAACGGCCTTTACAATAAAATTAACAATTGCAAAAACGTTCAGATTCTGCCACCGCTGGGCTACTTAGACTTTCTGACTCTGATGAAACAGTGCGAACTGATTATAACCGATTCTGGCGGAATCCAAGAAGAAGCAACTGCGCCCGAAATAAGAAAACCTGTTTTGGTGATTCGACTTTCCACTGAACGACAGGAAGCCGTGGAATCAGGCTTCGCCAAAGTTGTTGGCACCAAAAAAGGCGAAATTTTATCTGCGATTCACTCAGTCTTAAAAAACAAAACCAAGCTGCCGCCCCAGTCTCCTTTTGGCGATGGAAAAGCAGCAGAACGGATTGTAAAAATAATAGAAGACTCTGTTGTAACCTAAGAGATATATGTTGTTTTTTTATCTTCTTCTTTCCTGATTTCCTCAGCCTGAAGAACTCTCTGCTGTTCAATTTTCTGCAATCGGCTCATCATTTTTTCAGCTTTAGCTATCTCCTCATCTAATCCTTTTAGGTCTACATCAAAGTTAAACATTCCGCGCAGAACTTCCAGAACACTTTTTGCAGCCAGTGGATCAGGCAAATAACCTCGTGTTTCACCAAGCAGACAAAGGGCGCTAATTTTTTGGAAGCGAGCTAACCCCAAAATCAGCCCTGCAGTTCCCACTATGGGACTTCCATATGAACTCAAAGTCGCGCCTGCACGCAGGGCTCTGTCAAGAATTTCTTGGTTTGTACCGGCAACTATCACTTTTGGTTTGTCTTTGATTTCCATCCGGTAGCCACCGATAGTGACAATTGTCTGCACATTGTGCTTCTTGCTGTATTCAACCATGCAGTCAGCAATTTCATATTGCCCTTCAATGGTTTGGCTTTGACTATCTCCTGTGAACAATAAGAGATCATTTGCGCCGGAAGTATTTTTTACGTAGTAGAACGTCCCCCTAAGCAATCGCACTTTGCCTTTTTTGTTGACAAGCACAAAATACGGAAAATGCGGCGAATAAAGATAGCCAACTTTTTGAGCTTTAAGCTGCTTTATAAGGTAGCGGATTGCAATTTTACCAACCAAACCTAAACCGGGTAAGCCTTCTATTAGAACAGGGTTATTTGCTTGGATTTTGGCGATCTCTTTAACATACGTTTCCTTCATTTTGTCCGTTGCTCCTTTCTGAGCGCTAACCGATATTTGAGATATCTGTCGTCAGGGGAAAACTTGGCTGGATGGGGGCTATGAACGGAACCGCTGCAGTTGGGGCATTTGTCCGTTTTCAAGGTGTAGGCACCACATTTTCCGCATCGACGCAGTAACCACACCACTATTTCTCCCTTCTAAAGGAGCCTTGACCACCTGCTTTGGTTATAAACGTGACTATGTTTTGACCAACTTTGTGCAGTACATCTTCAGCGCGTTTATAGTTTTCAGCTGAGACTTCAACGCTGTATTTTGGTGCAGCTATAACGTAGAATTTAACTGTGGTGTCTTTGGATCTTTCTGCCTTTTTGGCATTGCTAAATGCCTCTTGAATACATTTTACGCCGTTGGGTTTCATGCAGCGGATTTCAAGGACGCCTTTAACCTTGACCATTTTAAGTTGGATGCGACTTTGTGCTACTTCAGCAAATGCCTCTGCCATCTCTTGAGGTATGCCGAGTTTTGTTAGAACCTCAGGGCCTTCAAGCGCCGTTTTTTCTAGTCCTTCATATAAACCGTACTTCTCATCTATCAAAACACCTGCTTTTTGGTAGACTTCTTCAGGTGTCATTTTGAGTTTTTCTGCCACACCTTTCAGAAGAGCCTCAGCTTTTCGTTCTTTTTTCCAAGACTTTATCTTTTCAATTTTTTCGCGTTTTGTAACGCGCCTGAGCGAAAGGTCTACATGCCCTTTTTCTTGGTCTACTCTGAGAACTTTTAGCACAACTTTTTGGTTTTCACGAACAAAATCGCGGATATTTCTTATCCACGAAGAAGAAATTTCGGAGACGTGAAGCAAACCTCTCTTTTCATACTCATCGAGTTTTGCATATGCGCCATAATCAGTAACCGTTTCTATCGTAGCGATAACTAAGTCGCCAACTTCCGGCCACTGAGGCTTTCTTTCCGCCATCCCCTTTACGCTTCCACTCTTTTACCTATTCTAGAACCGCCTGTATATCCCCTTTTATTTTTGCTTTTCCACCTGTCGGTTCAGCTAGAACAACACTGCAAACATTGCAGGTAACTTTGTTAACAGCGTTGCTGAATATTAGTTGTTCATTGCCACATTTTGGGCATTTCACCCTCAGAAAAGTGCTTTTTGGTTTGGGAACCAGTTTATTCCACTCACTCATTTGCAATGTCACCTGATTATCCTATTGTCAATTTTCTGAGGCGTATGCCTTCTTTATGCCGCATATAGTTGCAGACCTTACATTTGAGACGCAGTGTTTGCTTCTTGGTGGTTTTTGCGAATTCTTTTTGCAGGGGATACTTTTGTCCACCATACCCTTCTTTTTCACGTTTGTGGTGGCGTTCACCTTTAGCGAGTGCTCTTCGTTTCCCAGCTTTATATAATGATACGGCATGAACTTGATGTGTCTTACACTTGGGACAGTACGTTGTTACTTCTTTAGGAACATTCACGTTTATCACTACCAGACTCCATAAAGAAAACATGCATACTCTTATACTTTTTTCACTCTGGTAGCAAATCTCACATTTTTAATGTGATTAAACCATATTAGTCCTTCTTTAGTCTCTAAAAGTCAAGAGAAACCTTATGTTTCCAGCCCAGCCCCGAACTTTATTTTTGTGACTATAAAGAAAAAAACGGAAAGTGTTTTAGCGTAGTCTCATCAGAACCATTTCGGCAGCTAATACCAGAGGATCCCACGTTTCGTTTAACGGCGGCGCATAAGCAGTGTCTGCTTTTGCAAGGTCGCGTACGGTCATTTGCTTTTGTATAGCAAACGACAGCGCATTTATACGTTGAGTGACTTCTTCACCACCGACCACTTGCCCACCGATTATACGCTGAGACTCTTTTTCCACGACAAGTTTGACTCTCACTGGTTTAGCTGACGGATAGTAATCTGCTTTAGTTTTGCTGGTGATAGCGCCTGTTACCACTTCAATACGATTCCTAGCCGCAGAGTTCTCTGTCAAGCCGGTTACGCCTGCTTCAATATTAAATAACCTTGTTACGGCAGAAGCTAAAACACCAGTAAATTGAGAGTAGTCACCCGCCGCGTTTGCACCTGCAACCTTGCCTTCACGTACTGCTATAGTACC
Source organism: uncultured Candidatus Bathyarchaeia archaeon (assembly GCA_964582085.1). Lineage (GTDB taxonomy): Archaea > Thermoproteota > Bathyarchaeia > Bathyarchaeales > Bathycorpusculaceae > JADGNF01. The sequence goes on from CAZOPV010000015.1 coordinate 24,690, forward strand.
CAACTGCGGACAGACTGATTTATGAGTGATTAGATTAGGGGCTTCGGCGCAATCACCTACAGCATAAACATCCTTCACCTCGGTCTCCATACGAGAGTTTGTTTTAATTGCGCGACTCTCGCCAAGCGGTATTCCTGCATCCATTGCAAGCTTCGTGTTTGCACGCACACCAAAAGCGCTTATGAACATGTCGGCTTCGATTTTTTCGCCGGCAGCTACAATTGCTGTAACCTTGCCTTCTCCAAGGAACTCTTCAACTGTTTTTCCTGTGAGAATAACCATGCCTCTCTCTTGCAAGTGCTCTTGAACCAACTTCGCCATGTCAGCATCAAGCATCTGCGGCAAAATTTGAGGTAACATCTCCACTATTGTAACTTTCAAGCCGCGCTCAATTAAAGCAGCACCTGTTTCTAAACCAATTAAGCCTGCACCCATTATCACGGCAGATTTGGCGCCGTTTTGTACCGCCTGGAGTATTCTTTCTCCATCTTCGATGGTACGGAGACTGAATATTCCTGATTTTTCTCTACCTTTGATTGGGGGCATAAACGCGTCTGCACCAGTGGCAATGATCAGGCTATCGTAGGGCAGAGTTAAAATTGATCCTGTATTGTCTACACAAGTTACACTTTTAGTTTTGATGTCTATGGCGGTTACTTTGGTTTCGGTTTTAAGGTTAAGTTTCAACATCTGGAAGTATGCCTGTGGATAAACAATTAAATTTTTGAAGTCAGGAATTTGCCCGCCTATAACAAAAGGTAAGCCACATCTTGAGTAGCCTGCGATTTTTTCCTGTGTCAACAAAGTGATTTCAGCTGAGCGGTCTTTTTTGCGGGCAGCTGAAGCAGCTTCTACACCTGCAGCGTTGGCGCCAACAACAATTATGCGTCGAGCCATAAGGTTTGCCCTTCATTTAGCTTGAGTCTTGTGCCATTCAACCGCAGTGTTGAAATCCATCAGATTAGAGAGTTCTGCTTGTAAGTTAATGGGTTTTACTACAAGTAACCAACCCTTAGTAAATGGATCTTCATTAAGTAGCTCAGGTTTCGATGAGACTTCGCTATTGACTTCTTCGATGGTGCCGCTGAGAGGCGCAATAAGGTCAGAGACGGCTTTAACAGATTCGACGGTTCCATATGGCTCGTTCTGTTTGACTTCGCTACCAACGCTGGGTAATTCAGCGTAGACAATTTCACGCAAGGATTTCTGAGCATAGTCAGTTATGCCAATGCGAACTTTGGTGCCCTCAATTTTCACCCATTCAAAATCTTTAGAGAAGTAAAGCCCTTCAGGTACTTCATATCCTTCAACATTTACCATTTATTATGCACCTTTTTTCTGGTTAATACTGTGGAGTAAGTTGATGCTTAAAAGTTTTCACAAAAAATACTCACTTTTAATTATGGATCAAATGTTATAGTGCGCCCCAAGTACGCTTCTAAATGGAACGTCACCAAAAGAAATAGAAAAATAAGTAATCCCTGACTTTTGGGAGAACCTTTTCACCCATAAAAGCCGAATTTTCAGCGTTCTCGTTTACCCTGTATGAATTCTTCTGTCCACTGTCTTGCTTGTGAGTCAGGCACTTGAATCGGCGGATGTTTAAATGCGTAAGCAGAAATACTGAGGAGTGTACCTGCAATTTTGCGATCTAGGGCAATTTTGGCTGCCCGGATCAAGTCTATGACGACGCCTGCGCTGTTAGGTGAATCTTCAACTTCAAGTTTAACGCTTATGTTTAGAGGGCGATCGCCGAATTTGCGACCTTTAAGCGATATGTAACAAATCTTTTTGTTTCTCAAAAAGGGCACGTAATCCGAAGGACCAATGCGAGTAGGTAGCTCATAGGGAACTAGGCTTGTGACTGCTTCAGTTTTGCTTATGCGCTTGGACTTCAGACGGTTCTCCACAGTCATGTTCTGAAAGTCAGTATCTCCGCCGAGATTAAGCTGGTATGTTTCATCCACAATTACGCCACGGTCCAAACAAAGCCGCACAAGATTCCTGTGCAGAATGGTCGCTCCCACTTGACTTTTTATATCATCGCCGAGCACTGGTAAACCAGCAGTTTCAAACCTCTTGCTCCACACTTGCGTTTTATCTGAAGCAATAAATTCAGGCATACAATTCACAAAGGCGCAGCCGGCGTCTATAGCAGCTTGCGCGTAAAACTGTGTAGCTTCATGGCTACCAACAGGCAAATAGTTAACAAGTACTTGTGCCTTAGCTGCTTTTAGAACTTTAACGACGTTTGTCTTATCATAACCGCTATCATCGTAAACATTAAAAGCCTCACGCATATGTGGCGCAACGCCGTCTAAGATGGGGGCAGGTGAAACCGTTACGCCCAATTTTGGTACATCAGCGAACTTCTCGCAGCAGTTGGGTGCAGTGAAGATTGCTTCAGAAAGGTCTTTACCAATCTTATCCCTGTTGACTTCAAAGGCGGCGACAAATTTTATGTCGCGTATATGGTAGCCACCGAAGTTGACGTGCATGAGTCCTGGTACAGTCGTGTCTTCTTTTGCGTCCTTGTAATATTGAGTTCCTTGTACTAGAGCTGATGCGCTGTTTCCCACTCCTACTAGCGCTACGCGAATTTCTGGCACGTTGATTAACCTTCTGTTGCTGATGCTTATGTTTGTCTAATCTATAACTTTTTCCTCTATTGTGTGCAATTCGACATTTCACTTGGCAAGGTTAAAAGGGGACATACCCATAAAATAGCAGAAGGCGTAGGAACATGAGCAAAAGCAGCGTCAACATAAAATATGAACCCTTCAGAGAAGTCATAATCATGGAGCAAACTAGATTTAATAGCCCTGATGATATTGCTCGTTTCACCTCTGTTATTGCAGGCGGCAAACTTGCCGGTCTATACTGGGCAGAAGGAGTAGTTTTTCTGTACTTTCCTTTGCCCCCATCGAACACAGCCGTTGCACGTATGCTAATAGAAAGCGGCAAAGTTTTCTGGACTTTTGTAGGATATGCACTGATGCCGAAATATGAACCTACTATTGAAACCAAAGAAAAAATGATTGTCCCAGTCATAGATATCTCCGCCAATTCTTTGCTCAGAAAAGTTGCGCAATGGCTCAAAGAACAAAAATAGTGTCTTGTAACATGGCAACCCACTTGACATTAGACGGAAAGGTTATTTCTGGAAGTGGCGAAGGAAAAAAATACCTAAAACTGCCATGGGTCACAGCACAAATCAAACAGAAACTCGGCTTCACCCCTTTCTTAGGAACGTTGAACCTGCAGCTTTCAACTGAAAGCCAAAAACGCCGTAAACTTCTTAAAACGCAAAAATCTGCCTTACGTATTGATCCAGCTAAAGGCTATTGCATCGGATTAATTTTTCCAGCACACATAAGAGAAACCCCTTGCTGCGTTGTTCTTCCTCAAGTTACGGAATACCCAGAAAATCTTCTAGAGGTTATCGCGTCTATAAATTTGCGTGAATTCCTTCACTTAAGCGACGGTGATAAAGTCGCAGTTAGTATAAAACTTCAAGAAAGCTTATGACTTACGCTTGTTTTGAATGAACTCTTCTATGTACTTTTCTAGGCACCCCTGTTTTTTCAAGTAAGCACCATAAACATAAAGAGCGCGCATAGCTCTTGCCGCATCCTCAGGAGAAGTGTAAGAGGGGATTCCTAACTTGTCAAATCGACTGCGTGTGTAAAGCGCCATTTCTGTTTCGCCTATGTCACACATAACAATAGGCTTGTTGTACTTTTTGGAAACCTCCACTACACCATCTATATATCTCTCCCGCAAGCCAGGCATATGATGTAAACCCAACAGGATTATACCATATATGTCCTTGTCTTGAAACATGATGTCAGCAGCCGTTACAAACATATCATCGGTAACAGAGCCTGTTAAATCTACAGGGTTAGACGTAGCGGCTATTTTAAGTATGGTACCTTCTTCTTTGAGTTTCTGGAATTTTTGGCTTGTCTCCTCAGAGAAATGCTCTACCGTCAATCCCTGAATTTCACATTCATCCACAGTCATGACCCCCGGTCCACCTGCATCCGTAAGTATACCTACGTTTTTACCCATTGCGGGAGGCTGCAAAGCCAAAGCTTTTCCTACATCAAAAAATTCTTCCATGTCGCGAGCACGTATAACTCCTGCTTGTTCAAAAGCAGCATCGTAAATTTTGTCTGACCCTGCTATGGCGCCTGTGTGAGATGCCGCCGCCCTAGCGCCCGCCGCGCTTTTTCCCGATTTAAGCACCACAACTGGCTTTTTCTGCGTCACTTTTTTGGTTATTCTGACGAATTCTCTGCCATATTTGATATCTTCTAGGTAAGCCAGAATAACTTTGGTTTCTTTATCGTTTAAGAAGTAATGGATTATGTCAGTTTCAGTGACGTCGCATTTATTGCCAAAGCTAACAAACTTGCTGATGCCCATTTGTCGTCCAGTCAAATAGTCCAGTGCTGCAACACCGAAGGCACCACTCTGGGTGACCATGGCTATATTGCCTGGTAATGGTCTAGGCGTAGCAACCACGTCATCTCCTGTTGTGAGCACTTTCGTTTCAGGAAGAAATAACGTGTCCACGCCTGTTTTGGAGTAGAAGACGCCAAGACAGTTTGGTCCTAAAAGACGTATGTTACCCTCATTTGCGATGTTCACTACTTGTTCTTCAAGTTCTGCGTTTCCCACTTCGCGGAAGCCCGAGCTTATTATAATTGCCGCTTTGGCTTTCTTTGAGACTGCTTCTTTCATAACTGTGGGCACAACTTTTGCTGGGACAATAATTACAATGAGATCAACCGAATCAGGAATTTCGGTTATGGAGTGGTAGCATTTGAAGCCCAAAATGGAGTCTTCATTTGGATTGACGGGGTAGAGTTCACCTTTGAAAACTCGGCGCATTTTATTCATTGCAAAGTTTTTGAATATGACGTGTCCTGACTTGTCAATTTTTTTGGTGGCACCTATAACTGCCACGGAACGTGGATTAAAAAAAACGTCTATCTTTTTTACGTTTGCTTCCATAGTCTACCCCAGCTTTCGGTTAGAATGAATTCATTCTGTTTTATGTTTTACTGTTTAAATAAGCAAGTATAATAACGCTATGTGTCACTTATACTTATTTTTACTACTATGTTGTTCTCGACCAAAAGAGTACTCTCTTCTTACAATAACTATTGGTTTATGGTTAATTTTGCTTAGCATGCTCCAACTTACCTCAGTTGGAGAAACATTGAACCGCGCCGCCATATCCCAAACTGTAGCTCCTGAACCAGGCCCCCTTGCCCTGTCTGCAACGTTAGCAATTGTCAAAGCCGTTTCAACATCCACTGAACATCCAGAAACCGCCAGTGGTGTGGGCCGGTGTCGTAGCTTCCAAAACTTTCCCATAACATAAGCGACAACGCCACCACCGGAGTGTATGCCCTTCATGGGGTTAGGTCTAGGGGTAAAATGGAAATTCCGAAATGTGTACGTCTTATCTGTATCCACAACAACTACCGTAACTCTCTTGTTCAGTTTGCTTTGGATTTGTTGCTGAATTTTCTCAGAAACCTGTTGTGTATCGTTTAAAGATAAACTCACATAAGAATAAGGCAGGTTTGAACCGTCAATGCCACCTTCAGAGCCGAACATCAACGCCTGCAAAAGCCCACAATGTGTTAAAGCAATCTGTTTATGTCGACTTCCCGCCTCAATAGGGTATTCCCTAAGCCTAAAAAGAAGTCTATGCCCGAAATGGCAAACCACACCTAAAAAATATCCCCAGACGAATCGCATCCAAAACGTCACAAGAAACTTGGCGCTTAAACTTGGGATGACCTTGCTTTCGTCTATAATGTTACCGCTCGCGGTTGAAATCGCTTTTTCAGAAATTACTAAAAAATCACCATCTTTTACCCTATTTTGCACTGCTGTCACTACTTCGTTAAGATAGTTGGTTTTTGGTTTCCAATATTTTGTGGTTACAGCCAACGCATAATATTTGGTCATTGAGTGTTGTTATTGACCAGTCGTTTTCTATTTAGTTTTCTAAAATGAGGCGCCTGAATTGGTTCACAAATTAGAGACGACCATTTTGTCGCCAACTTGAACTTGAAATTTGGCAGCTGCGTTGCCTTGATTCAAAGCTATTTCAAAGTAATTATGACTCCCAATTAGTGCTAAAGGCTCATAGGGTTTAGCTTCTGCGTAAGCTTTAACAAAATTTAGATTTAGTTTCAAATTCCGTAAATTTACTTGTAGCTTGACTGGTTTTGTGGGTTCTATATCTTTTCTGTGTATGTTCGTGATTATATTTCCAAAACTATCCACGTGTAATACTTCACCAACCAAACCACATGTGGTTCGTTTAACTTTAGAAAATTTGGGCTTTATAACATCAGTTATTGGACGACCAAATTCTTCCAATGCGGCTGTTCCTTTGGCTATGTGGGCGGCAACAGGCGCAAAAACATCCCGACCGTGGAACGTATTTGAAATTGGCAGCGACAGAAATTTTTGGTTTTCAATTTTGAAAACACGTTTTATGCCGTGGGCTTCAGCCGCCAGCATCAGTACGCCATTGTCGGGGCCTACAAATACGTTGTGTTCGGTTTGAACAATTATTGGGCGTCTTTTGGTGCCTACCGCTGGGTCTACTACCGCCACATGAATTGTGCCTGCTGGAAAGTATGGTGCAGCTGTGGCTAACATGAATGCTCCCTTTCGTATGTTAAATTTTTCCACTTTATGAGTAATGTCGACTATCACTGCGTTTGGGTAAATGCCGAGAATTACCCCTTTCATTTCGGCAACGTAAGTGTCATGTAAGCCAAAATCGGTTGTTAACGTTATTATGTTGGTCATACGGTGGTTTATTCCGTTTCTTTGTATTGCTGGTTTATTTTTTCTCTATCTTTCAAATATTTCGTTGTTAGGTTGGTTAAACGTTGCTTTTCCTTCATATGCTTATTTCTTGATCTGGCATCTAGCCCAACCATCAGAATTTATGGCGCCGCTAAATATAGAGCGACTAAAAATGGGTTGTTCAGAAGTGATGCAAAGCTGAGAATTTGGTCAACGGCTGCACCAGAGGCGTTTTTTACCAAATCCAGTATTATGAAGGCAGAAAGAGTAAGGGTCAAGCAGACTAAAAACTGGATTACACTAAGCTCTCCGCCAAGAATCTTTGAAGGAATTGCAGATGGCAAAACAAAAACCCACGCAAACGCGTAAATAAAAATTATCATGTCAATTCGCGAGGAAAACCAAGTGGCGACGGCGGGGATGGTCGAGTTTAAACTTTCCACTACACTGACGACTGCTTTTTGAGTAAAAAGTTGATAGCTTATCATTAAAGTCCAAGCAACAGAAAGATATGCAGACGTTGCCAACGCTGCTTTAACCGTAGATTGTCCCTCTGTTTAGTTAGCAACAACAGGTGTATTAAATTTTGCGATACATCCACTGCGATAATGGACTTTTGTGCAGTACAGCCCTATTAGTTTGACAATTTAGCCTCCATGCACAACTGGAATAAAAACTATTTCATCCCCGTCTTTTACTTTTGTTTGCAGTCCATTAAGAACGCTAATTTCTTTGCCGTTAACAAGAACCAGCGCATTGCATTTAGGCGGCTTCAACTGCTCATCGAGCAAACTGCTTCTCATAAGAGGCAATTCTCTGGTTACCCTGTTCACTAAGTCAAGCAGAATCACGTCGTTTTTACCTTCCAATATAATTTGATCTTTCCCTGCCTCTCTCCTCAATGCACCAACGAACTTTAAAGTTACCCCCATAGCATTTTCACTCATTATTATAAGATCACAATTACTGATATATCATTAACATTTGTGCCTGTTTGACCCGTAAAAATCAGATCATTTAGCTTTGAGAAGAACGAGTAGGAATCATTATCGCCCAAAAACCTCTCGGTATCCAAACGTGCTTGCCCTGCTCGCTCTAACGTGTACCCATCTGCAATTGCGCCAGCGGCATCTGTTTGTCCATCTACGCCGTCAGTACTCAAAGAAGCAACAACACACGGCTCTAAACCATTCAACTTCAACGCGGCAGCCAAAGTTAATTCTTGGTTTCTGCCTCCTGACCCTGAACCAGTAACCTTCACCGTTGTTTCTCCCCCTAAAACTATGCTTGCAGGTCGGCGCAACGGATTGCCTGAAACAAAAATTTCTCGGCAAATGGACGCTATAATCATGCCTGCATACTTTGCTTCACCTTCCAAGCTGGACGTCAACAAAAACGTATTTATGCCTTCAGACTTCAGATAGTTGACAGCAGCACTGCTTGCAAGGCGATTGTTTCCAACAACTACATTATAAACTTTCTCAAAAACAGGGTTTCCGCTTTTTGGTGTGTCTACAATTTTGCTTTGCACCCCCTCGGATAAAATTTTACGAATTGCTGGAGGCGCGATTTTCCATATTCCGTATTTTTCCAAGACATGTTTTGCGTCAGTAAACGTTGATGGATCTGGTACCGTTGGTCCTGAAGCAATTGAAGCTAAATCGTCGCCTACAACATCAGAAAGAATCAAGTTGAGAACAGTGGCGGGGTAAGCATGCTTGGCTAGTAATCCCCCTTTGAAGCCTGAAATATGCTTCCGCACAATGTTCACCTCGTTGATTGCGGCACCACTTTTCAAGAGCATTTCTGTAAGTTGTTTCTTATCCTTCAAGGAAATTCCTTCACGGGGCAAAGGCATAAGACTAGAACCACCGCCAGAAATCAAACAGATGAGCAAATCATCTTTTTCCGCGTTCTGCGCAATTCTAACTATTCTTTGAGTTCCCTTCACCCCTGCCAGATCTGGAAGAGGATGGCTAGCCTTGTGTAATTTGACAATGCGAGTTTTACTTTGGTCTCCATAGGGAACATTAACTGCCCCTGATCGGATGCGATTGCCTAAAATCTCTTCTATAGCTTCAGCCATCGCTCCGCTAGCTTTTCCCCCGCCAATCACATAGATATTTCCGAATTTTTCCAAATCAAAAGTTATCTGGTCAATATGTAAGTAAGACTGTTTTAGCACAAGTTTGCTGTAAAACAAATTTTTTGGGTTAGCTGCTTTCAAGGCAACTTGGAGGCTTTGTAGAGCCAACTTCCGTGCTTTTTTTGTTAGATCTGTTTTACCATTTTCCACCAAAGTATCCCAATTTTTTATTTGGCACACGGAGTTGACCCTTCATATGCTTCTGAGTATTTAACCGTAAGTTAATAAAACTCGTTATACTTGATTTAAGGCTCCTGCAAGGGGACTTTAGTTTACAAGTTTTTCCTCTGTAAATGTTTCGACAAATTCTGAAGCAACTTGAACAAACGTGTCCGCCTGTTTCATCATGACTTCATCGTTCATTTCTTCAATTTGCCCAAGTTGCTGCACTGTTTCTTCAATTTCAATTAAAAATCTCAGAACCGTGTCGTTTTGTGGTTTAGGCTTACCTAACTCTTCTCGGATGAGAATCTCTATAAACGCAGGTTCACCTATGCTATAATAGATTGCGTTTCGGGCTTTTCGTATGGCTTCTACAATCAGAGTTGGCGCCATGTAAGGTATCCGTCGTGCTGCCTCTAATTCGGCTTTGGCTTCACGGAGATAACGTAGCGCCCATCCACGTCTGTAAGTATCCATCATGTTTTCAAAGCCCATTTAGCCTTTTATTCGTCGCTGGGTTCTTCTTCAAGGGCGTCCTCTTCGATTACCGCGCTGCGTTGGGCAAGTGTTACAGTTCGTGTTATGTAACCTGCTACTTGATTTCGTACTCTCGTCGTGGCGCCATCAGTGAGTTCATCCACAATGCGTTTGTTGTCGTCAAAGTTTGTGGTGAACTTATTTGGATACGTTGAGATGAGCTCTTTAGCTAAATGCTTTATTTGTTCCGTCTTTACTTTTCCCACATTGATTCCTCCATCTTTACATATGATCATGATTTTTGCTTTTTCTTTGCCGCTTTGAAAGCGCAAAAGCATCTTTCAATAGAGGCAAGGCTCAATTTAAGTTTACGCCTTGCCAATAATCCGTTGGATAACTTATTGTTACGTCATTTTGCTAATTTGGAGGTTGAAGAACGTTTCAAAATTTTGCACAATCTGGTTTGCGGCTTCTTCTGCGCTCACTTTTTTAATGTCTGCAATCGCTTCTACAACCTCCTTTATGAACGAGGGCTTAGTCATTTGACCGTTGAATGGTGGCTTACGGAAGAGCACCGGGCCATCAGTTTCCGTCAACAAATGGGTCAATGGTGTTTGCATAACAACTTCGCGTATACCATTTGAATACACTACTGGTGGCCCCTCAGTAATGTAGTAGCCGTAATCTATGGCTTTTTGAAGCGCACTGAGGGGGTGGCTGAACCAATGCAGTAAAACTCTCTTTAAATTGTAAGACGGCAACATATCCACTATAAACTCAGTTGTTCCACGAGAATGAATAATGACTGGTAAGGAAAATTTTTCTGCTGTTCGCAACATTTTGTCAAAAACAGCAAGTTGTTTTTCCCATATGACTTCATATTTGCAGTCCAATCCAATTTCACCAATGGCAACCAAGGATTTTTTGTGACGCTGTTTCTCGATTAAACTTAGTGTTTCTTCCAGTTCGTTCAGTTTGAGCACGTTTACATTCCAAGGGTGAATTCCCAACGCGACATAAATTAACTCGGGATGTTTCTTTGCCAGATCCAGTGCTTCAACACTGCTTTCAAAATCCGTGGCGTTTGAAACCAAAGCGACTACGTTTACCGCTTTGGCATCCTCTAAGATTTCATTAACGTATAGCCGGTATTCCTTGTCTGAAAGATGAATATGTGCATCAATCAACCGCAATCGAACACCTGCCGCCATATAACCACTAGCTCGGTTTAAAATTTTCTTTTTCCAGATAAAACAGACTGGTCGTCAAATTTAAAAAATAAGAGACAATAAAGGTTAAATATGGCTTTAAAAAGAAAAAGAAGCCGCAGAGTGTCTCTATGACCGATTTAGAAATTGCAGTAGCTCCCATGCATAGGTTGTGTAAAAAAGCAGGCGCTGACAGAGTAAGTGAAGCAGCCGCCAAAGAACTTGCCAAAGCCCTTGAGGAAGTAGGGGTTAAAATTGCCAAGGAAGCTTTGGATTTCGCTATGCACGCAGGAAGAAAAACCATTAAATCCGAAGATATAGAAATTGCAGCAAAGAAAGTCATGGGAAAATAAACATTCTCTCTTTCTCTCTTTTTTGTTAAAAAGTTAAGTTTTGGTTTTAGTTGAAGAATCCCAGAGAAACTGAAAATACTCACGTGCAAAGCCCACCAAACCAACGTGATTACTCCAAATCACGAGGCTGGGTTTGTCTTCCCCCAGAAGCAACATAGCCTCTTTTCCGTCTGCTATTATTCCACCACCAAACATGTGATCCCTAACTCTAAACTCGTGTACGCCTGAATTTTTTCTCAAAGCCAGCCATTCTTCGCCTTCACCTGCCACCATTAGTTTCACCACAACCTTTTTCTTTAAATTCAAAAGCATTTGGTCTGCTGACGTAATTACGCCTCGAGCAAAAGCGGGTGCAGCTATCATAACCTCCTTGGCGGCTTTTTTGAGAACCTCTTCAAGCTTGACCACTACAGCCTGTTGCCCATGTAAAATCAAAATATCTGGTCTTTCTACCAATTCACGTTTTTCATAAAGTGGTTGTAACGCTTCGTTTACCATTTGTTCCCAATTTTGAACTTTTTCTTCTATACGTTGCTTTGTTAACGTCGTCGCTTCAAGGGGAGACACAGGATAATATTTAAATGGGCGGTTTTCAGAACTTTTAACCCAACCTTTCTCCTTAAGAGCATTTAAAACCGCATAGATTTTGCTGTAGGGCACCTTGGCTTCGCGGCTTATTTCCATGGCAGTCATATGTCCTCTTCCGAGCAGCGCAACGTAGGCGTCAATTTCGTAAGCGCTCAGACCCATTTCATGTAACATTTCCCGTATGTTTTCACTTATTAGCATGCCTGTTTTCCCCTTATTCACCTTAGTAAAGGTTTGGAAAACTTATTAAATACTACACTTGCTTTCTTTTAAGCTGCTTACGCTATATAAGTGACAATTATGAATGTAATTAAGAACACAAAGAGCATTTGCCCTGAGTGTCTCAAAGCGTTAGATGCCACTATATACGAGGAAGCGGGTAAAGTTTACATAAAAAAAGAGTGTAGCCAGCATGGGGTTTATGAGGAACTCTACTGGTCTGATTATGAACAGTATTTGCGTGCAGAAACTTTCAGATACGACGGCGACGGCGTAGAGAATCCGCGTACCCAAACAGTCAACGGCTGTCCCCTCGATTGTGGTATCTGCCCTGAGCATAAATCCCATACCGCGCTCGCTATTATTGATATAACAAATCGTTGCAATCTTACATGCCCAGTTTGTTTTGCCAACGCTGCAGCTGCAGGATATGTCTATGAACCCACAAAAGAACAGGTTACAGCTATGCTTGAAAACCTGCGTGCAACCAGACCTGTTCCAGCTACGGCATTACAGTTCTCAGGCGGCGAACCTACCATCCGCAATGAACTCCCTGATTTTGTTCGAAAAGCCAAAGAGCTTGGATTTCGCCACGTTGAAGTCAACACCAACGGCGTTCGCATTTCCAAAAACTTAGAATACGCCAAGCAACTTAAAGAAGCAGGAGTAAGCACCATCTATTTACAGTTCGATGGTCTAACTTCTGACGTTTACAAATTCATACGTGGCGTTGATCTACTAGATGTTAAACTGAAGGCCCTTGAAAACCTCCGTGAGGCAGGTATAAAAAGTGTTGTTTTGGTAGTCACTCTGGTGAAAGGTGTCAACGATAATCAGCTTGGCGGCATCATAAATTTTGCTGCTAAAAACTTTGACATCGTTAGATGTATAAATGTTCAACCAGTTTCCCTCTGCGGCAGATTACCGCAAAAAGAACGCGACAAAATGCGCATAACTATCCCTGACTTCATGCAAGCTGTGGAGGAACAAACTAAGGGCGAGGTCAAGGCATCCGACTTCTACCCTGTACCTACAGTTGTGCCTGTCTCTAAAGCCGTAGGAGCTCTACAAGATAAACGATATGTAGAATTCACAGCGCATCCGCACTGCGGTATGGCAACATATTTGTTTGTGGAAAAAGGCAAAATCATTCCTATCAGCCGTTACGCTAACGTAGAAAAATTCTCTAACGCTATGAAAAAAGCATTTGAAGAAGCGTCTAAAGGCAACAAAAACAGAGCCAAACTACGCTTGCTGGGAGCCGTAAGGCATGTGAAATTTAGCTTCTTACGCAAATATGTACTTAAAGTATTAACAAAAGGTGACTACAAAAGCCTCGGAGATCTGCAGAGAAAAGCTATTCTGCTCTCATCTATGCACTTTATGGATCCCTACAACTTTGACTTAGAACGTGTCCAACGTTGCGTTATTCACTACGCTGTTCCTGACGGTCGCATAATCCCATTCTGTACTATGAACAGCCTCCACCGCGCTGCGGTGGAGAAAAAATTGGGCATGCCAATTAAAGAATGGCAAAGCAAGCATAAGGTTGAAATAACTCAGCCTTCCTAGTGTAGCGGAAAGTGACAAATTATGGGTGGAAAAAAGAAACTCGGCTTAAAGCAGATGGAAAAGCAACAAGAGAAGACTGACGAAACTGCCGCTCCAAAAGAAAAGAAAGATAAAAAAGGGCCACCAAAGGAGAAACGCACAGTTATCGGTGTCATCCCTCCTGATGCAAAAAACGACAAAATTATCGCTGAAATAAAGAAAATGCCTGTCTTGACACCTTACACCATAGCCACAAAATACAATGTACGCGTAAGTGCCGCTAAACAATTTTTGGCACAACTAGAGCAAAACGGTGCAGTGCAATTAGTTTCAGGAAGCCACAACCTCAAGGTTTACAAGCCTTGCGATTAATTCCCAACATGTTTCAACCCATCTTTATATGCAACTAAACTGAATACGGGAGATACGTTGTGTATTGACTTATCCTGAAAGAGTTTATACTGAAGACGAAGTAAAAAAAGCAAAACAGCTTGTAGACGCAGGATACAAGCATGACCTTGCGGTTAAAGGAGAACTTTCATTCACATCTAAAGTCAGCGAGGCCATTGAGTTATTAAAAACTGCAGGGTATTACGACTTTATACGGATCTATATTCGCCAAATAAAGGAGATTGACGGTTTAACTCAACTCCGAGAAACTGAAGCGTCTATCTGGGCAAATAAGTTCGCTGTGGAAAACCCTGTTGATTTTGCAAGTCTCATAGTTCAGAAGGCTTATCATATGAAAGAGTATTTAGATGGCGAAATCTACTATGGCGGCAACTCTGAAAAGCGTACTATACAAAAGCGCATAGACTTCTTGGGCGTTCTGAAAGAAAAAAGCCAAGACGCCAGTGTAAAAGACGAGTGCACGCGACTGTTAGAACTATGGCGTGAAAGCTCCATAGCTTATTAAGCTTCAACTCGGATTCTGGTTCCACTTTTTATATGTCTAAAAATTTCCAAATTTCTTGTGATTTTACCTAGTATACTGACGGGACTGTAAGGTTGTGATTGGCCATAGAACACACACAGCGCACTACCCATGGGCCAAAATGCTATGGCGCCAGTTTCAACGGTGGATTTGGCTTTTTCTTCACCCATTTTAACAGGGATTTCAAAATAAATTTCTTCTTTCCACAGTGCAGCACGACCTTCCAAAGGTAGTTTCCTGACTAAGGTATCAACTGTTCGGGGTGCCAAAAAGCGGACAAGCTCACCTTCAGCTTCACCTAAACCCTCTATTAAGAATTTTACTTTTATACGGGAAACATCTTCAGTCAAAGTTCTTCTCCTCATGTTTTATTAAGAAATGGGCAATGCACTTTCTCGGAACAAACTGTCATAGTACGCAAGTCGCTATTTAACTCTTACAGTAAAATCTTTTACTAAAACTTGAAACGAGAGAAAAAAAGAATAAAAAAGATCGGCTTCAAGACAGAAGCTGTAACAATATTTTCCCTATTTCATTAATTTGTTCTTCCGTGACTCGGGGGTGAACAGGTAATGAAAACACTTGTTTTGATGCCTTTTCAGTTTCAGGAAGATTTCGAGCACCAAAACTTCTCTGATAATAAGGCATCTGGTGCACAGGGTTTGAATAATATGCCTCCGTGCCTATGCCTCTCTTTTTCATTTCATCCAAAAGGCAGTTCCTTTCTTTTTCCTCACCGTTGACCAACCTAACAGTGTAAAGGTACCAGCTATGTGAGCCTCCTTCTGGTTCCAGAGGCAGTTTGAGGCGTTTATTTTCCGAGAGAATGCTGCTTAGTCTTTCAGAGTTTGCACGACGAGAGGCTACAAAGCTGGGCAATTTTTCCAGTTGAACTAGCCCTATAGCCGCCTCCATTTCAGGCATTCGGTAGTTGTAACCAAGCATCTCCGAATAATACTTCGATTTTTCGCCGTGAGTTCGTAGCATTCGTAACTTTTCTGCAAATTCGTCGCTATCAGTAGTTACAACGCCGCCTTCGCCTGTGGTCATGTTTTTACTTGCATAAAGACTCCAACAAGCCATGTCCGCAAAGGTGCCTGCAGGTTTACCCCTCCGAGTTGCACCGTGTGCCTGCGCGGCATCCTCTATAATCGCCAAACTGTACTTATCAGCAATTTCCCTCAGGGGTTTGATGTCAACAGGCCAACCGTAGAGGTCCACAGGTAGAATGGCTTTTGTTTTTTTAGTTATTTCCTTTTCTACAGAAACCGGTGATAGACAATAATTTTCAGGATCGATGTCAGCAAATACAGGTTTGCCGCCTGCCATGACGACTGCTTCTGCGGTGGCTACAAAAGTGAAGCTCGGCAGAATCACCTCGTCGCCTCTCTTTATTCCTGCTGCCACAACTGCCATGTGTAATGCTGCTGTGCCTGTGTTGACTGCTACTGCATGTTTCACTCCTGCGAATTTAGCGTAGTTTTTTTCAAAGGCAGAAACCATGGGTCCTGTGCCTAGTGCGTTTGTTACGACGCCGCTTCTTAGTACATTAACTACTGCCTCGATTTCCTCTTCTCCAAGTTTTGGAATGTTGATTGGAATCATTTTTTTGCCCCAAGTTGCAAGAGTAGTGTTAGTGCACTGGTATATTTCGATTTAGTTGGGTATTTGCTTGGAAAAGCCTGATTCAATATTTTTTTATTCAACCTGAATAGGTTGCTCGGTTTTGTAGTCTGAAACGACCCTGAAGGTGTGCGCTCTGAGAGCATTGTCCATGGCGGGGTCGCCTGTATCCACTCTCAACCTTTTTAGACTCCGCAGTTTATTTGCTGTAGCAATAACAACAATATTGTCTAAACCAACTTGTTGGATCACTTTGGCGCTTATCTGCTGGTTTCCTCTCCCAAAAATGAAACCTTGACCGCCAATTGGTGTTACTATGATCCGTGCAGCTTTGTCTTTTATATGCTCAAGGATTTGTTTCTCGTTAACATCTTTAGCAAAAATTTTCTTATTGTAGAATAAGTCCACACCTAAAATTGTTTTTTTCTCATCCAACAGGTCCCCGATTGTGCGCGTTGTCGTTCCAGGACCAACAACATAAACAACGTCAGGTTCCATGTTTTCAATAATGTAGACTGCTATGGCAGCTTGATTACGTATTTCATCTTCAGTCATGGGGCTGGACAGCTTGCTTTCTTGGATAAGATTCGGTTCATATGGTGTTAAAACATAACCATAAAGTTTAGCTGATAAGCGGTCTTCCCTGAAAGCAGTTTCGTCAATATCCATAACCTCAGCCTCTCTCAACGGTAGAACGTCTCCCAAGAAACGTACAACAACTCTTGCGGCTGCAGCTGGTGTAACCGCAAATACCGTGCTATGCATCTTGACACCCGTGGGTACTCCCAGCACAGGTAGCTCTTCATCAACCGCCGCCAAGATGTCTCTAGCTGTGCCGTCTCCGCCACAGAAAACAAGAAGCTCAACTCCCGAATCTTTGATGTATCTGGCGGCGGCTTGTGTGTCCTTACCTTCTGTCTCCTCCTTCTTTTCTCCAACAACAGTGTACTCAAAACCGCAGCGCCTAGCTTCATCTTCTCCCATGATGGCTGCGCCAACTACTAATTTTATATACGCCTTAAATGGGCTCAACTCAGAAAGAAATGCTTCCGCGCGTACAGGAGAAACAGGTTTAGCCCCCAAAGATAAGGCTCGGTTAAGCGTTGTTTTCCCATCTGTTCCTTTAAGGCCTACTGCGCCTCCCATGCCTGCTATGGGGTTTACGACTAACCCGATCTTCTTTATATGTGGGGCGTTCCCAGTTTTAGATTGGATTTGATTTTGTGGTGTGAGGGTAACCATAATTTTTTCCTAATATGTTATTCAGGATATCAGTTAATAAAAGCTACACGTGAAAAATAAAAACACAAAAAAATGAAAAGAAGCAACCGCGTAGGTAGCTAAAACTTGCCTACACTGGTTCGCAGTTGATGAATTTTTTGTTCACCGAGTCCAACCAAGGATAGAGCTTGCGAAGTTTCTCCATGGACTCCGCAACTTTCTCTGTCGGATATTCGTATGGCTGAAGGTTGCCGCTGAAGTATTCATCATAGGCAGACATGTCAAAGTGGCCATGACCACAAAGTACAAAGAGTATAGTTTTTGTTTCGCCAGTTTGTTTACATCTCAACGCTTCATCGATGGCGCCTTTTATTGCATGGGATGGTTCAGGTGCGGGGATTATACCTTCAGTTTGGATGAAAAGTTTAGCTGCGTCAAAAACGTCTATCTGGTTGTAGGCTTCTGTCGTCATCTGTTTTGCTTGAGTCAATATGCTTATTGTAGGAGCAATTCCGTGGTAGCGTAAACCGCCTGCATGGATCGGCGCAGGTATAAAATCGTGACCTAAGGTGTGCATTGGCACTAAAGGTGTTATCCTTGCGGTGTCGCCGTGGTCATAGATATATTGCCCCTTAGTGACTTTTGGACAGGCTGTAGCTTCAGTAGCAACAAACTTCGTCTCTTTAGGTGCCTTCTTAGCAACTTTGTCATAATAAAACGGCCAGATAAGACCTGAGTAGCTGCTTCCTCCACCTATACATCCATAAATCACGTCTGGATAATCATCAACTAGTTCCAGTTGTTTCTTTGCTTCCAACCCCTCAACGGTTTGGTGCATCAAGACATGGTTAAAGACGCTACCTATAGCGTAGTTTGCCTCCTCTTCGTTGACCAATGCATCTTCTACAGCTTCACTGATGGCTATACCTAGACTCCCTTTGTTATCTGGGTCTTCTTTGAGGATTTTTCTGCCTGCTTCTGTCCTGTTGCTGGGACTTGCAAAGCATTCTGCACCAAAAGCATTCATCATCATTTTGCGGTATGGCTTTTGATCAAAGCTTGCGCGGACCATGTACACAGTGGCTTTCAAACCAAACATTGCTGCTGCAAAAGACAACGCAGAACCCCATTGACCTGCCCCTGTCTCTGTGGTTAACCTCTTTGTGCCCTCTTTCATGTTGTAGTAGGCTTGAGGCACGGCAGTGTTGGGTTTGTGGCTCCCCGACGGACTGACGCCTTCGTACTTGTAGTAAATCTTGGCAGGGGTCTTCAACGCCTTCTCCAAGTTTATAGCTCGATAAAGGGGAGTGGGGCGCCATAGACTGTAGACTTCCCTTACTTCTTCTGGAATGTCGATCCATCTGTCTTGACTTAACTCCTGAGCAATAATTGCTTTTGGGAAAATGCGGGGAACAATCCCAACTCCAGGTTCCTTTGTTACAGGATCTATGAACGGCGGCAAAGGTTTTGGTAGGTCAGGCGCTATATTATACCATTGTTTTGGTAACTCATCTTCGGGTAAAAGTATCTTTCTATTTGGCATATTCTACACCTTTAAAGAGGCTGATTTTGAGTGTTGGGTACCAACACGTATGGGAACATATTTATACGTTACTGTACAAAAACACGCATTGGAGAAAACTGTATATGTGGAACACTATCAAAAAATACTTTGAATCATACCCTGAGCGTCTTAAAGTAGCTCGTGTTCTTGTAGAGAATGGTTTAAACGTCAAAAATGGCAAAATCTATCTTAATCAAATTGAAATTCCACCAGTACGGATAGCTAGGATTGCTAATGTGGATAGGCGAACTGTTAACGAAACTGCCAATGTAATAAAAGCTAACCGCGAACTTAGAATAATTTTTGAAGACCTGCGCTCTGCGGGGCACTCGCTTAAAGAAATAGCCAAGCACCTCAATCTAGGCGTAGTTGAAATCACGCCTGTGGATGCGAGAGCACATGGCATATTAGCCAATTCAACTATGATTCTTACCAAGAGCGGTTTGAGTATTCGCCAGGCAATTGTGGATGATCCTGAACTTTCCCCTGAACCTAAGCTAACCTTAATTGTGGAGAAAAAAATTCCAGGCGATATTATCAATGAGCTACTAAAAATTAACGGTGTAGCCAAAGTGGCGGTTTACTAGCTCGCAGTATTTTTTGCGTTATACCGAGCATTAATAAATTAAACATGCAAAATGCAGATTTCCAGCATAAGCAAACATGTAGTGCTTAGAAAAACTTATATGTGAATTATGTTTTGTTGTAAGTTCGCATCAGGGGGTTTATAGGATTTGTCTTCAAATACACAAGCTGGCGGTGTGCCAGTTCTCATATTGAAAGAAGGTTCCACTCGCTCTCGTGGACGAGAAGCTCAGAATACCAATATAACTGCTGCAAAAATAGTGGCTGAAAGTGTCCGAAGCGCACTAGGACCAAAAGGTATGGATAAGATGCTTGTTGATAGCTTTGGCGATGTGACCATAACTAGTGACGGCCGAACGATTTTAGATGAGATGGATATACAAAATCCCGCCGCAAAAATGTTGGTTGAAGTTGCCAAAACACAAGATAACGAGGCAGGGGATGGAACTACCTCAGTGGTTGTAATTGCGGGCGAGCTTTTAAGTAAAGCTCAGGAGTTAATTGAGAAAAATGTTCATCCTACCGTAATCATCGATGGTTACACGTTGGCTCAAGCAAAAGCCTTGGAAACTCTAGAAAAAATAGCTATGCCAGTTGATTTGGAAAAACAAGATCTTCTCAAAAAAGTTGCCGTAACCTCTATGGCCAGCAAACTAGTAGCGGAGCACAAGGAATATCTCGCTGATATAGTTGTGAAAGCCATTCTCGCCGTTGCTGAAAGAGAAAATGGCGTTTACAAAGCAGATGTCGATGATATTCTGGTGGAAAAGAAAACAGGCGAATCTCTACGGGATACAAGTCTAATAAACGGTATTGTTCTAGACAAAGAAATTGTTCACTCTGGGATGCCTAAACGTGTGGAGAAAGCTAAACTTGCCTTGTTGGACGCCTCATTAGAAATTGAAAAAACAGAGTTTGACGCAAAAATTAACATTGAAAGCCCTGAACAAATTGAAGCATTCTTGCAGCAAGAAGAAGACATGCTCAAGAATATGGTAGATAAGATAGCCGCAACCGGTGCAAACGTTGTCATTTGTCAGAAAGGCATCGACGACATGGCGCAGCACTTTTTAGCAAAAAAGAATATTGTAGCAATTCGTAGGGCCAAAAAATCAGATATCGAAAAACTCTCCAAAGCTACAGGAGCAAAAATTGTTACGAATTTAGATGATATGTCTACAGCGGATTTGGGCTATGCAGCTCTTGTTGAAGAACGGAAAATTGCTGAAGACAAAATGACCTTCATTGAAGGATGCAAAAATCCTAGAGCGGTTACAATTCTCATCCGTGGTAGCACGCCTCGTATGAACGCTGAAACCGAGCGTTCTATCCATGATGCTTTGTGTGTTGTCCGCGATGTTCTCCGTGAGCCAAAAATTGTGGCGGGCGGTAGCGCTCCTGAAATTGAAGTTTCAAGGGTTCTTAGTCAATATGCTGAAACATTGCCTGGTAGGGAACAACTTGCCGTGAAAGCTTTTGCTGAAGGGTTGGAAGCAATTACTATGGCCCTTACAGAAAACGCCGGTCTAGATCCTATAGATGTACTCTCTGAGCTCAGATCAAGACATGAAAAAGGCGAAATTTGGGCTGGAATAGAAGTTCTCTCTGGAAAAGTGCAGGACATGACTAAAACCGGTGTTTTTGAGCCCCTAACCGTTAAAAAACAAATAATCAAATCTGCCGCTGAGGCAGCAATGTTGATAATCAAAATTGATGATGTAATTGCTGCAGAAAAAATGAAGACACCTCCAACTCCCCCAGGCGGAGGTATGCCTCCAGGTGGCATGGGTGGAATGGGGGGCTTCTAGAGGTGGCATCCCCGCAAAACAAGGTTTTGGTTGGTCCTCCTAAAGCTACACGGTTCGAAAAAGCAAGAATCGTCGGCGCCCGCAGTCTTCAAATCAGCATGGGGGCACCGATTCTGATTGAGTTGACAGATGACTTATCCAGCCCAATTGATATTGCGCTGGCAGAGTTGGAAGCAGGAATCTTGCCTATTACAATCAGGCGTACTTTGCCTGACGGTACTTACCAAGATATTCCTCTCAAATGGCTCAACGTGAGCTAAGTTTCACTTTTTCTTCTGCTTTTTCAAAAGTCGCTTGGATGTTAGACCAATGCGCACCTTGCCAGTAAACTTTTCCACATTCAGGGCATAACCAAAAATTATCATAGTTTTTGAGCGTGTTCTTTTCTACTTTATCTGCAATTTTCTGTTTTAGCACACCTTGAAGATTTGTGTTACACCTCGGACATCTTGACTTTTCCAAATCAATTGATAACGCGATTTTGAAGCGTTGGACAAGTTCCGCTAATCTTTCCGTCTCATTTTTTCCTTCAACATAGTATACCTCAACTCCTTTGGCAGTAGCTTGCCGATATAGCGATAGGTCTCTTGTAAGAAGAAATCGATTCTCAATTTTAGCTGTATAAACCAGTTCTGCGTCGCTAAGTGAGGTGGAGTATTCGACGTTATGCCCCATCATTCTAAGCCATCTAGCAAGTTTTCCCAGCATGCCGTCTACAATGAAATTCAAGTTTATGCTCTCCGAACTACTCTACCGCAGCCAGGTTTTGCAACTATCTCTTGCTCTTCCATCACTAACTCTCCATTAACAAAAGTTTTAACAGGCTTACCTTGAACTTCCCAGCCGTCGAAGGGGGAGAATTTTGCTTTCGACTTGAATTTTGAGGCTTCTATTTTGAAGCGCTTATCATAATCAATAACCACTAGATCTGCGTTTTTTTCCTCCTCTAGTACCCCCCGATCTTTTAAGCCAAAAATTGCTGCAGGCTTTTCAGCAAGCAACTGGACTAATTTGTCTAGACTTAACTGTTTCTTATGCACTAAGGTTAACATGAGTGGGAGTGTTGTTTCCAAGCCTGGCACACCACCTTTGACTTCCCAGATGCTGTTTACCTCTTTTTCCTCTAAGGTATGGGGTGCGTGATCAGAACCGATTGTGTCAACGGTGTTTTCGGTTATACCTTTCCAGAGGGCTTCCCTTTCTTCTTTGCTGCGGAGCGGTGGCGCTGTCAATGCTTTTGGACCTAGTTCTTCGTAGCTGTCTTTTGTCAAAAGCAGGTGATGGGGTGTCACTTCGCAGGTAACTTTTTGGTCGGTTTGTTTTGCTTCAGCTACAGCACGTAAGCCTTCTCCTGTGCTCAAGTGGCAGAAATGTAGGTGATTGTGAACTTGCATGTTTATATTAAGCAAGTGTTTAATGGCTACGTATTCCACTTCTTCTGTATGGGCTTTTAGGAAATCTCGAATTTTGTCCTGCTTGTTGAGTTTGAGCCTTTCCACATTTTTTTTGAGGAGCATATGATCCTCAGCATGGACTGCAAGAGGGATATCTAAATCTGCTATTTTTCTGAACGCTTCCTTCAAAGCTGATTCGTCATCGATGTTTAGTCCGCCGACTTGTTCAGCCATAAAAAGCTTGAAACCTGTGGCTCCTAAGGCAACTATGTTGTCAACTTCAGAAAGTTTGGAGGGAAATTCAGAGTAAAAGCCAACATTGACTAATATATTGGATTTGGCAAGGCGTATACGGTTATGTAGTGCCTGTGCGCTCATAGTCACAGGGGTGTTGTTAGGCATATCCAAAACTGTGGTGACGCCGCCTGCTGCTGCAGCAGCGGTTCCAGTTAGAAACGTTTCTTTATAGGCTTTCGCTTCGTCACGGAGATGTACGTGCGAGTCAATGACGCCTGGTAAAACCAGAAGGTTGTGGAGATTCAGTTTTTCATCAGCTTTTGGCATGTTTACCTCTTTGCCGATTTTGAAAATCTTTCCTTCTTCAATGGCGATGCTACATTCCACGATACCCTGTTTTAGATAAGCTTTAGTGTTGTTTAGTACGGAATCAACAGTCAATTTAGCTTCTCTCTTTTGATTGATGAGGTGAGAAGTAGCTTATTTGCTTATATTTAAGAATGGGCTTTTTAGCTTTTGCTATTTTTCGTTTTCTACTTCTATTTGGCAGTCTTCGCATAGAAATTGTCCGTTTCTATCTTTGAGGTTTTCAGAGTAGACTCCACATCGGTCGCAGTAACCTGAGAGCGGTGTCTCTCCTTCTGCATCTTCGGTTGTAGTTGAGTTTTCTATGCGTGATTTTTCCTGTATTATTTCTATCAACTCGGGCATTATGCCTAAGATATCTCTGTTAGAAACTAAGCCAACGAGGTCACCTTTATAGATCACCCCTAGTCTTCTGATATCTAACCTACTCATACGTCTTGCTGCTTCGGTTATGGGCGCGTCAGGCTCTATTGTGGCTAGGGGGGAGGTCATAATGTCTTTGGCTTTAACCATAGCGGGTTGAAGATTTTTAGCAAGTACTCGGATAACAAGGTCACGTTCAGTTATTATGCCGAGGGGTTTTCCGTCTCTGTTGGTGACTACAACGCAACCCAAATTGTTTTCATCCATGATTTTAGCAATTTTGTCCGCGGTGGCATCTTCATCAGTGGTTATGACCGGGCTGCTCATGGCGTCTTTGACGAGCATTTTTGCCCTTAAACCTATTTCTGACATGGTTGCAACACGCTCTTTTTAGCCAACCTCTTTTTGTACTTGGTCAAAACAATGAGGAACGCGGAATTTAAGAGTTTGCTAAAGTCATTATGTCGACTATTTAAAAAGCTCCAATTTTGTTTGCAAGCTGAAAATTTTTACAGTTAAACTTGATGACGTTGTTTTTCTTTTGGGTTCACGAGCAGATATATAAGTTAGTAGATTGACTATTTGGTAATGAACCAGAAAGAGGTTCTAAAAATTGCCATTCAAGAGAAAAAGCAGAGGAAGATCAAAAGGAAGCAAAGGCAGTAGCAGTCTAGTTCAATGTGCCAACTGTGGGCAACAAGTACCGCGAGATAAGGCTAAAAGGTCAACTCGTCGTGTATCTTTCGTTGAACCGCAACTGGCAAAGGAATTGAGACAAAAAGGTACTTATATCGCTTCATGGGTGGATACAAAGTGGTACTGTGTTTCGTGTGCTGTCCATAGAGGCATCGTGAAGGTTAGGGCAGAAAACGAAAGGCATTCGCGTGGAAGACGCCGATATTAATTTTCAGCTTATTTCTGATTTTTACATTTCCTACAGACATGTAGTCCTCTTTCTGCTACTGTGAAATTCGATAACACCGCCAGCACAGTCATTCCAATGTTTAACGCGGGTAACCAAAAAACTGCGCCTAAAGTTGATGCAGCCAAAATTATGATGCGTTCAGGGCGTTCAGCTAAGCCCACGGTCTCCATTTTTATGCCTGTGGCTTCAGCTCTTGCACGACTGTAACTCACCATAAGAGAGCCTACTAGGGCAATCAATCCTACAATTGGTTCACAGAGTCCACCTATAATAATTCCAATATAGACTACCGCATCAGCGTACCTGTCTAACATCGAATCAAGAAAACCGCCGAACACACTTGCCTGATTAAAAGTTCGAGCCAACACTCCGTCTAAAGTGTCACAGAACCCTGACGCCGCAAGAAAAATTAACCCTAAAATAAGTCTGAATGGTTGATTTTCGTATACCGCATAGGCTACTGCGGAGAGAAAGGCCAACACAAAGCCGATGGTGGACACGACATTAGGTGTCAAACCTATTTTATGCGCAAATCTTGCTTCCGAAGACAGTGCATCTTGAACTCTCTTTTTAAGTTTGGTCAGCATATGTAGATTCTTAGCTTTGTATGGTTGTTCTTGTTATTAAAGTTGGATCTCGAGATTTGCTTGGCTCAACCTGCTAAAGTGCCTTTTCGCCCGTTACTTGTTTGATTAGGGAAAACATGTTAAAAAAGAATTCAATTAAAAATATTACTTTAAATTTAATTACAAAATCTTTACACATATAACTTATAAAGGAGATAAGAGACTACTATGAACTAGTAACGTACCGTCGTAACAGACGCACACATAAACGACAACGTTACACAAAAACAAAGGAGTAAAAGGAAATGACAGAAAACGCGGATGTTATCTTCATCGGGAACAAACCACCAATGAGTTATGTTCTGGCGATAATAACGGCTCTCTCCTCAGGTGCTTCCAAAGAAATCACGTTGAAAGCTCGTGGCCAAGCAATAACCACCGCAGTTGATGTGGCTGAAATAGCCCGAAACCGCTTCGTAAAAGACCTCAAAGTCACCAAAATAGCCATTGGAACAGCTGAGATGCCACCACGTGAGGGCGAGAGCAAGTCCAGAATGGTTTCCACGATGGAAATAAC
Source organism: uncultured Candidatus Bathyarchaeia archaeon (assembly GCA_964582085.1). Lineage (GTDB taxonomy): Archaea > Thermoproteota > Bathyarchaeia > Bathyarchaeales > Bathycorpusculaceae > JADGNF01. The sequence continues at coordinate 50,400 of CAZOPV010000015.1, forward strand.
CCTGAAGAAATAAGCAAAACAAAAAATTACTAAAATCTTCTCTTTCCAGTTTCTTTACATTTTTTGGATACAAACCGCGCCCATTTAATTTAGTGATTAACATTTTTTCTAAAGAGGAGGACATCATCACTAACTCAGCAGAAGCAGTTTTGGGCAGAGCTAAGTATTGTTTGCTTGGAGCACAAGTCAGCTAAGCCTTAAAAACGCTTATCTTTCATTAATATTTATGAAGGGTGGGTCTTGGGTCGCAGACCTTTACGCATAATTAAACCTGAAATCCGCGTAGTTGGAATTGATGATGGCAGATTTACTGCCCATTCAAAAGATCTAGTGCTAGTTGTCGGGGTAGTGTTCAGAGGCAGAGATTGCGTTGACGGCATAATGAGTACAATAATCAGGGTAGATGATTTCGATGCTACAGCAAAACTGGCTCAGATGATAACTGCTTCACCTCACTACAAACAACTCAGAGTGATTTTACTCAATGGCATAACTCTTGCAGGTTTTAATATAGTGGATATCAAAGCTCTTCACGTTGAGACCTCTCTTCCTGTTATAGCTGTAACTACCAGAAAACCTAACCTTGATAAGGTAAAACAAGCCCTGCAGAACTTACCTAACTCCAAAGAACGCTGGAATGCTGTGCTTAACGCAGGCGGAATCTATCCTATGAAAGCGCGTAGCGGTAATCAAACCGTATATGTCGAAATTGCAGGTATAAGCAAAGAGACCGCCCAAAAAATTCTATTCGTTACCTCGCAACGAAGCAATATACCTGAAGCTCTCAGAGTTGCCCACTTGATTGCTTCAGGCATAAACCTATATAGGCTTTAACTGTTTAGTTTATGAAAAAGTTTAAGAGACACCCTTGCAAAGGGAAAAGCGAAACGGAGTAACTTAAGCTATGGAATTCTGCCCAAAATGTGGTTCACGCCTTGAACCCAAGAAGGCTAAAAGCGGCAAAGAAGCTTCTTTAGCGCTGGTATGCACAAAATGTGGCTACAAAAAAGCTGAATCAGGAAAAACAATTGAACCAAAACTAGCCAAAGTTATCCAGCATAATCCTCAACAATTTGTAGCCGTAATCGGGAAGGAAGAACAGAAACTGAACACTCTACCCACAGTGCGAATAGAATGCCCCAAATGCGGAAACAACACCGCATACGTGTGGCAAGTTCAGACACGCGGCGCGGACGAATCCTCAACGCAGTTTTTGCGTTGCACAAAATGCAACTATACATTCAGAGAATACAGCTGAAAACATCCATTATCCCCCTTACTCTGTTCTCTTGGGTAATTCCCAAATAATTAGGCTATTTTTATAATTATTTAAAATTACATTTCTATACAAGTCAAAAAAAGAAAAATGAAAGATGTTCAAGATCAGCTACTTTTAGGTGGGTGGAGGAGGTGGGGGATAAGCTGCGGTTGGTTGACCTATTTCGTTAATGGGGCTTGTTGCCATAATCAGTAGTATGCCTGGAATTACGCCTGCAAAGATTAATGCTAAGATTGACCACGTCATGTTATTGAGTTGTTTGACTGTAGCTATATCTCCGCGGTTAACTGCTGAATACATTGTGCGTACTCTCATGAAAACCAGCAATGACAGTACAAAGAATACCAGAAAGACTATTCCTGTTATCAATATGCTGATGGGAGCGCTGACGGTATAGTAGTAATAGACGTATGATTGGAATGTAAAATAGGTTATTATTTGAGATAGGGCAGCGAGTATCCAAGCTACGAGGGCAATTATGTTGAAGATAAAGGCGATTGTTATGTATGATTTTATGGTTGCGAGTTTACTCGGGTCATAATTGGGGGTTGTCATAATTTCTATTCAGTAAATATTCAATTTAAGACTTTCGCAATGGTTTCAAAGCTGTTCACTGCTTGCTAAATTTTCGATTTACTCGGAGTTTTAGGTTCTGGAACCCCAAAATTTTCCCAGTTTAAGAAAAAATTCTAAAACCAAATGTAAACTTTTTGAAAAACTACTTGCACTAGGACTTCTCATATTTCCTTAATGAATTTCGGCATTATTACTTTTGTTCAATGGTGAAAGCTTATTAGCTTAGTTTTGAGAGATATTGTTTCAAAGGTGGTTTCATTGTCTAAATCACAGAAAGATAAGAGCCTGACCAAAGACAAACTCATAGGCATGAAAGTTATTAATGCTGACGGAAAGCTCGTAGGGACAGTCAAGGATGTTGGCTTTACAGTCGGTAAAGTAGGAATCTTTTTAAACGTCGAAGACGAAGAGGGCGAAATTCAAGACATACCATGGGAAAACATTCAAGGCGCAGCTGATTTTGTGGTTTTAAAACCTGCAGCAACTCGAGCAGCGGAATCCGTACCTGTGATGCAAGCTGCTCAACAAGTACAACAAACCTCACATGCCCAACAACCTGTGTGTCCAACATGCAGAAACCCGCTAAGCTATATCCAGCAGTATCAAAGATGGTATTGCTACAGCTGCAAGAAGTATGTCTGATTTCTGATAGATCTCTTCCTTTTTTTTATTTTCAATACGTTATACGGAGTTTACTGAGAACATTATTTATTTATGGGCAATGCTTAAGTGCGTAAGTCTTTAAAGCATTAGCTGTAATATGCATTAATAGAGGAAGCCGAGATGTTTAAGCTCAAAGTTACAGATGCCAAACTCCTAAGAGATATGGCAACCGCAATTTCTATTCTAGTTGATGAAGCTACTTTCAAAATTGACCTTGATGGGTTAAAACTGAGGGCGATGGATCCTTCACGTGTTGCCATGATTGATTTTGAGTGGCCAAAAACTGTTTTTGAAGAATATATCTGCAACGAACCCACTAAGATTTGTATTAACATAAGCGAGTTGCTTAAACTTCTAAAACGTGCCGGAAAAGATGAGGCTGTAGAGTTGTCTCTTGACGAGAAAACAGGACGCTTACAAGTTAAAATTACTGGGAAGTATGTTCGTAACTTCACAATGCCCACTTTAGAGGTTTCAGAAGAAGAGGTACCAACGCCAAAGATTACTTTTAACGTTAAAGCCAAAACCACAACTCAGGGCTTGAGCCAAGCAATAGAGGATGCCCAATTAGTGAGTGATCATGTTAGAATGGAAGCTGACTCTGATAAACTGGTTCTTAACGCTTCAGGTGACCTTATGGGTGCAACAATCATGCTGCAAAAAGGAAATGATGCTTTGCTGGAATTAGAAGCCAAAGAAGTTTCAAAGGCAACTTTCAGCTTGAGTTATTTAACTGAGATAATAAAAGCTGCATCCGCAACATCCGATATAGCGACACTCGAATTTTCCACAGACATGCCTATACGCATTGATTTCCAGCAAGCAAAAGAGGGCAAACTGACCTTCTTCTTAGCGCCCCGCATCGAAACAGATTGATGAGAACTGTGTGGTATGCAACTTGAAACGGTGAAGTTCACCCCCAACGATTTGGCGAAATACCCGTTTCTAAAAGAAACCACAGAATATATACAAAAAATAGGCTTAGACATCGAAGAGTTAAACAACCCGGAGCTGAACAGCGTCATAGAGAGGGCTGAAGAAAGAGTTAAAAACGCTGTTCTTTATGTCTCTGTAGGTCAAAGATGCAGCAGTGACGTGGAAATTCCCTCTTTTCCAGTTGCTATAATAATAGCTCTCGCCACCAAAAATAGTTTCATCAAAAAACGTTATGCCCTAGCAGAAGCAAAACAAGCTTTCAGTTATTTTCAAATGGAACCCAATGAACGTTTGCTGGCTATAGCACGGGATTTTGGGTGGAACATCGAACTAAATACGGCTTCTCAACCTCCTTTAGAATTTGTTTTAAATTTTGCTGATTACCTGCGTAATATTACCAACCTTCGGGATGAAAAATGGAAATTGTTAAACCGACTTTTGGTTAATGGCAGCGTTTACCTCAACCACCATGATATTTCAAGATTATTGCAGGAAGAAGTGCAGCGTCGTATCGAAAAACGCCTAGACACTAAAGAGTTGCCACCTTTCCCTCAGAGAATCATGGAAATAGCGGAGCAACTAAACCTTTTAGCTAAAGAGAAAATTGGCGAAGTTGAAACTGAGGGTTTTCCCAAGACTGTCTCGCAGTCTGCCTTTCCCCCTTGCATTATGGCTCTCTATGAAGCTGCAACCAAAGGTAGGCATCTTTCACATGTGGGTCGATTTGCGTTGACTTCTTTTTTATTAACTGTAGGGTTGTCTCCAGAAAAAGTAACCGAAGTTTTCAAAACTTTTTCTGACTACAATGCCCGGTTAACTCGTTATCAAGTGGAACACATAGCTGGTGAAAAAGGTTCTGGGACACATTACACGCCCCCCAGTTGCTTCACTCTTCAGACGCATGGTGTTTGCGTGAACAGGGACGAACTATGCAGAAGAATCAGGCATCCTTTGGCGTATTATAAGCGAAAACAGAAGACACTACCTGCTCAACTAACTGCTGAGCGTGAATAACAATTTTTGTAAAATCTTTATTAATCCTTAAAAAGCTGACCTTCGAGAGAAACAGGTGAAGGCAAAAACTTTGCAATTTAAGAATACGCCATGGGCAAGATTCAGAGGTTTTTCAGGGCGCAAGTTGCTCTTGGCGGTGGTCATAGTGTTATTTATGTCAAGCATCTTTATTGCGGTTGTTAGTTTTTTTACGGTTGAAACCTCTGAATCGCAGAGTAACCTTATCATTAGCGAGTTGTTCAAGTTGACTCCCAATGAAACCTACCGCCAAGGTTTAGGTTCCTTTCATGGCGGAGAAAACATATCAATCACCGTAAAGAGTCAAGGTTCAGGAAACTTTAATTTCACGTTGTTAACCTACGGTGGATCACGTTACAAAAACGATTCAATTACTGGGTTCACCTACACTTTTACGGCTGGATCCGACTATTACGAGGTTTCTTTCTCGGCAAACCCAACAACTTTAAGAGACGTTCAACTGGAGATTTCTGTTCAGAAGACCTTGGTGCATTCTCCGTTTTCTTGGCTTGCGCCTATTGCTAAAACTTTGTTTTTCGCAAGTGGAGTGCTCTTACTATCTATTTTGGCATTAGAATCTAAAAACGTCAAGGTTGAACAATCTATTCAGCGCTTGTATACTTTGAGCCAAAGAGACTACCGAAAACTTCAACTTTTTCTGCTGTTTTCATTGCTGTTCTGGCTGTCACTTTTAGTTATTAACAACTATCCATTGGCGACTTTTGAAAACTGGTACACCGACCACGTACGAAACTCTTATTCCGCAAATTTGTTCACCAAGTTTGGCTTCTCCCTTTTTGACACACCACTTGGAGAACTATCGAGTTGTGATAACTCTTTTTTCAAGTTTGTGACTTGGGCTGAGATGCCTCATCTCTACCCGCTGGGTAGTGTCTTCCTGTTTTTATCATTTGGATGGTTGCTTGAGAGTGGCGTGTTGCAAACGATAGTTTTCAAGTTAGAGATTAGTCTTTTCTTGGTTATTTCGCATATTTGTATGTATCTTTTTTTGAAGAGCTATTGGACCCACGAAGTAAGCTTCAGTTTTATCAAAAATCCTTGGAAACAAAATTTCAGTTTAACCCTCAAGGTTGTGTGCGTCTATTTATTGTATATTGCGCTTGTTGTTTACTCTGCAAACGGCATGTTCGACACAGTTGCATTTCTTTTTACGTTAATCGCTGTAAGAAAGTTTTTTGAAAAACGTTTCGACCTGTTCTTATTGTTTGGTGCTGTTTCACTATTTTTCAAGTATCAGGCAGGGATTTTCTTGTTTCCGATAGTGTTGACTAGTCTAGTTCAACTTTTGCAGCAAGTTAAACCTCAGATTTTGCTCAGAAATAAGGCGGTATTGTTTGCTGTTATTCTGGCGAGTTTTAGTGCTTTCACTGCTTACCTGAGTTTACCTTTTTTGGTATCTGTAAAACCTGAATTTATAATGAACGGCGTGAACGCTTTCAATTTGCATACTCAGATACCTTGGGCTCTGCAGGCTTCTGCGGTTTTGTTGACTATGTTGGTGACCTTGGTTTGCGCGGTTTATCTACTGAACCGTAGCAGATTGGTTTCGTCGTTCATGTTTTTCTCGCTCTTCCCATGTTTAGCTATGCCTTACTTTCAGGTTTGGTATTTACCGTACTTTTTTGTCTATTTGCTTTTCCCAAAAGAAGAACGTGCACTGGAAATTACCGTGATCTGGGTGGTATTTATTGTGATTGTGTTGTCATTTGGGGGTTTTGTTTACAACCCTTTAACATTGCTTGAGAACATACGGCGAGTGATTGGCATCTGATTTTTATGTGTTATATGTTTCAAAATGCTTAATTGTTAAATCGACGGAGTGTATCTCATTCATACAAATAAGCTCTCACAGAGAAAGAGGGGTTAGTTGTGTCTACTAGGGACTTTGTATATGAGAAATTTCGTGAATTTTACAGTAACCCCTCCTTTAAACTTCCCACACCTGTAGGTTTTGCTCAACGTGAATTTGCTTTTCTCCTGTTCAGGGAAAGAATCATGGCGAGGCACAAAGGTTTTGCTAATACCCACGCACTGAGTAATTTTCTACGGGAGCACGTACCTTCAGACGTCTACTATTCATGTGCATATTACGAGACTCCTGAGGCTGAGATGGATAAGAAGGGGTGGGCAGGTGCAGATTTAGTTTTCGACATAGATGCGGATCACATACCTACAAGATGTAAAAAAATTCATGATGCATGGACTTGCAGCAATAAATCCTGCGGTTTTAGTGGCAAAGGCATCACCCCAGAAACCTGTCCTATATGTGGAGGAGTAAAATTTGATGTTAAAAGTTGGCCTTGTGATGTCTGCATCGACACGGCGCGGACGGAGGTACGAAAACTTGTGGATATATTGGAGAAAGATTTTGGATTTGAGGCATCTGAAATCCGCACTTTTTTTTCAGGTCACCGCGGTTTTCACGTTCAGATTGAAAATAACTCGATTCGAGATTTAGGAGCTATGGGGCGCCGAGAAATCATAGATTACGTCTCAGGTACAGGTCTGGCTCTTTTTCAGAAAAAAAACTCGCAGCCCAAGCAGAAGACCAGTGTAAAGTTTTTTAGTTTAAATAATTATGGATGGAACCGCCGTCTCAAAAACGGTATGCGCAGATTTATTTTGAACGCGACTAAAGATGATTTAAAGGAAATTGGGCTAAAGGGCAGAATTGACGTTATACTCCAGAATCGGGATCGAATTTTGAGACAATGCATCGAAGAGAACCGCTGGGATGCGATAAAGGGCGTTGGTTTTGAAACATGGATGAAAATTGCTGAGTATGTACGTGAAATGGAAGCGGCGAAAATTGACACGGTGGTCACTAGCGATATACATCGCTTAATCCGAGCGGAAAATACCTTACATGGTAAAACCGGCCTATTGAAGGTAGAGTTTCCTGTTTCGCAGTTAGATGAGTTTGATCCCTTTTTAGAGGCAGTAGCTTTTAAAGAGGGTAAAGTAAGAGTTTTGGTCTCGGATGCGCCTGAATTCAGGTTAGCCGGTCAAACGTTTGGGCCCTTCCAAAACAAAGTCATGGAATTGCCGACTGCAGCAGCTATAATGCTAATCTGTAAAGACCGAGCGGAAGTGGTGACTTAGAGATGTATGATGAATTGTATACGGCATGGCGAGTAGAAATTGAGTACGAGCAACTGGGAAGTTTATCTTCGGATTTTTACGAAAGGGCAGCTAAATACCTAAAAAAACTCAGAGAAGACCAGATGTTGGAAAAGAAAACTGTTGAAACAAAACTAATGGAGCATGAACTGTCGAATGTTCAACATATGATTGAAAACTTGTTGCAGATGCGTTATCAGAAAATCTTGAAGAGACTGATTGCCGGGCATAGAGTTCCTTTGGAGTCTTTGACGGCAGAAGAAACCAGTCTTTACAACGGCATATTGCCCTCTACTTTAGCCTACAATAATTTTATGCAGATTCTTCTTGGTGGTCACGCCTCCAAAGTTGAAGTGAAGCCGGCGGTGTACCAGCGGGTGACATTACGTTTTTTGAAGCAAGTGCCACAAATTATAGGCGCTGACATGAAAAGTTATGGTCCATTTCTGGCTGAAGATGTAGCTTCAGTTCCAATTGAAAATGCAAGAATTTTGGTGAAGCAAGGTTTGGCTAAACAGGTGGAGTTGTAGCAGTAGCGTTTTGTGATCTGGGCTTTTTACGTCTACAGTATTTTTGAATCAAAATTATGATAAGCGGATACGTAACTATCCATGTGATGGCATACAGCGGTCCATAATAAAAATGAAACAAGTTAACTTCTAATGAGTTCACACCATACTTCATGCCTAATAGGAAAATGTTCACTATCCGAAAAGCATTAATCAAATAGGTGACAGCTGCGCCAAACATGAAAAATCCTATTTTCGCCTTCAATGAAAAGTTCATACGTTTAAGGAATAACAATGCAACGACGGTAAAGATGAGAAAACTTTCGATGCCTGCACACGGCCAGGCTATAGCAAAGGTGGTGGATGGCGTTCCTGCCATGTTTGGATTGATAGCTGTTAGGAACGGCATGTTACCCCCGAGACTGTTTTGTCCATAGGTGATGCTGGTGGGGTAGCCCATCAAGTTGAGGATGGATGCTGAGAGAAACGTTGTTGTGGGAACCAGAATCTGAAACGGCGTGAACTGCCCATAGGGAAAAACGTTGTCTACCGTGTAAAGTAGCCCGACGAGTGTGAGGAAAAAAATGGGGAGGGCATAGAATTTTAAGCCTTTAATACCAAACGACAGGTAAACTATGAGGCAAAATAAACAAGCAAAGATTAGGTACTCACTTGATAGAGGCATAGAGCCTGCCCATTGAATGTGACTTTGTGTTGCCCACTTTGTAATGGCGTCATTCAAACCACCGTAGAAGGAGACAGCAACATAAACTGTAGGTAAGATCAATGCCATAAAGAACCCGAGCATTCTCGCTGAAGTTAACTTTAAACCTTTAGTGGGGGAAAGGTTTTCATGACTTAGAATCAACTCCAAAATAACAAGCCATACGAAAAATAATTGGAATGTTCTTCCTTTCCACATGAGTTCAAAGGAAGTTGCATCCAACATGTACAACAACAGTAAAGCTCCTGTAAAGGCAGCCAATGGCGACAATTTTAGCAGTATGTCTGAGTGATTTTTGATGCGTAATACACTGTTTCGCATAAGGTATAGCACTTTGTGTTAGGTTGGTGTAAAACTTATTTATAAAAAGACTATAGGCTTTCTTCTAACTTTTCCTGCGCCCAATCTTTTTCCTCACACTGTGTCTATGTATTAGCAAAGATAATATTCAAGGAAACCAATTGGTTTACACCCTACGTGTTGCTCTTAACGCGATATGTGTAAGTTACGGAGGCTTTGTTGATATGAGTTTAATACCGGATGAGAAAAAAGTCTCTCTCCAAAGTGAATTTAAAGAAAAAATGGTAGATGCTGTGAAGATTGTCCTGTTTACACAGGAGATTGAATGCCGCTTTTGCTCGGATACAAGGCAACTGATACAGGAGCTGACAAAGCTGACAGACAAGATTGCAATTGAAGTTTATGATTTTTTGATAAATGCTGACAAGGCAAAGCAGTATGGTGTAGACAAGATTCCTGCTTTAGCAATAATTGGCAAAAAAGATTATGGCGTGAGGATCTATGGTATGCCCTACGGCTATGAGTTGCAGACACTTATCGACGCGGTTATTAATGTCTCAAGGGGCAAAACTGATCTTTCTGACAAAACTAAAGACATAATTGCGGATATAAACTCGCCTGTACACATCCAAGTTTTCGTTACTTTAACCTGTCCACACTGTTCGGTAGCCGCTTCCATAGCGCATAAACTTGCGGTTGAAAGCGATATGATTCGTGCTGACGTTATCGACGCTGCAGAGTTCCCACATCTAGCTCAAAGGTATTCTGTTATGGGCGTCCCCAAAGTGGTCATTAACGGAAAAGTTGAGTTTGTAGGTTCATTCAACGAAGATCTTTTTGCAGAACACGCTTTGCTGGGCGCATATCAAACCTAACAAGGACCAAAATAAAATGGTAGAGGTTTAAATAGCCCTCTGCACCTCTTCAGTGCCCTCCGCAACAACAGCAACCGCCAGAGCCTGAACTTTTAACAAACTTTGATGGGTTCTTGTCGAACGTTGATTTACAGGAGGTAGCGCAGAAGTAATAGGTTTTGCCTTGATAGTCGCTTTTGTACTTGGCGGTTTTCTCGTCAACCGTCATACCACAAACTGGGTCTTTAGGCATATTTTTCACCTCTCTTGTATCACATGCTTTCTTAAGCGTTAAACTTTTCGAATTTTAATTTTGCTAACTTCAGCAAAGCCGAATTGCTGACCACTGTTAAGGAGCTCACAGCCATGGCGCCAGCGGCATACATCGGATTTAGTAGGCCCGCAGCGGCGATGGGAATCATGACAACGTTATAGGCGAAAGCCCAGAACAGATTTGTGTTGATTTTCCGCATGGTTCGTTTACTCAACTCTACGCCAAGTGCAACATCGCGTAAATCGTCTTTTATGAGCACTATACCGCCTGCCTCTTTGGCTATGTCGGTTCCGCTTCCTATGGCGATGCCTATGTCTGCCTGTGCTAATGCGGGTGCGTCGTTTATGCCATCACCAACCATGGCAACCACTTTGCCTTCGTTTTGCAGTTTTTTGATGACGTCTACTTTCTGCCATGGTAGCACGTTAGCTATAACCTTAGTTATTCCTAACTGTTTTGCCACTGCATGGGCTGTTTTTTCGTTGTCTCCTGTCAGCATGACCACTTCAAGGTTCATACTTTTCAGTTGCTCTATCGCTTTGGTAGCGCTATCTTTGGGAGTATCCATGACTGCAATTAAACCTGCTATTTTTCCTTCAACTGATAGTATCATGACGGTTTTTCCCTGATCTTCTAAGGTTAGTAGCTCACTTTCTAAGCTAACTGTTGGGATGTTTTCTTCCTGTATCAGTTTGCGGTTTCCAAGTAGCACTTTTTTGCCGTTCACTTTGCATTTAACTCCCCTTCCAGGAGCAACCTCAAACGCTTCTGCTTCAGCAAGTTTCACTTTATTTACTCTAGCCTTCTTAACAACAGCTTCTGCTAGGGGGTGCTCAGAACTTTTTTCCGCTGAGGCCGCAAACATCAATACATCCTTTTCTTTGAAGCCATTGTAAGTCTTGATATCAGTTATAACAGGTTCCCCTTTTGTTAAGGTTCCAGTTTTGTCAAAAACTATAGTGCTCAGTTTACGGGCTTTTTCAACATATTCGCCGCTTCTCAGCAAAACGCCGTACTCAGCCCCTTTACCAACACCCGCCAGTATAGCAGTTGGGGTAGCGATTCCTAAAGCGCAGGGACATGCTATCAGAAGTACCGCAAGTAGAGCGAAAAATGCTTTTGGGAAACCGCTTGTGAGAAACCAAAATGTGAATGAAATCGCTGCTACTGTGAAAACTATAGGTACAAACCAAGAAACTATGCGATCTGCAAATTTTTGAACAGGCGCATTTGATGCTTGTGCTTCCTCAACTAGATGGATTATTTGGGATAGTGCTGTATCTTCTCCCACTTTTGTGGCTTTAATTTTCAAAAGTCCCGTTTTGTTAACTGTGGCACCAATAACCTCGCTGCCCACATTTTTCTCTACGGGTATGCTTTCTCCTGTGATGAGTTTTTCGTCAACGGCAGAGTAACCCGCTATTACCACGCCGTCTGTGGGAATTTTCTCTCCGGGCTTCACCACGATAATGTCGTTCACTTGAAGTTCATCTACTGAAACTTCAACTTCTTGCCCGTTACGGATAACCGTAGCAACAGTGGGTTTAAGTTCCAATAGTTTACGTATTGACGCAGCGGACCTGCGGCGGATTACCTCTTCAATGTATTTGCCAAGGAGAACAAATGCCAAGATTCCTATGGCCACTTCTAAGTATCCTGATTCTGTTGCAATGTTTGGTAAAAACGCGTTCAAGGCACCGTACATCCAACCCGCCAAAACCCCTGTAGCCACCAACACATCCATGTTAACCTTGCAATTGCGGAGTGAGAAATATGCTCCTTTTATTATACTTAATCCTGCAACCCAAACTATAGGTGTAGACACAAGGAAGATTGCCAAAGAATAAACGGATAAGCTACCGATGACTTCTAAGGCCATTATGGCAGCAACCAATCCAAACGTAGCTAACACCCGTAACCCCAAGGTTGCTACAACACCAACAAGGGTTAAGGTTACTCGTCGCTTCATAGCTTTCAATTCACGTTCGGGTGCTTCATAGACATCTGCACACTGTTGACTACAGAAGTAGTACCATCGATCACCTATTTTCCGTTTTATAGCTGTTTCTTTGTCAACAGTCATTCCACAGACTGGATCTCTCGCCGTTGCCATAAATTAATACTTCCTATTCAGTCAAATTGTTCTATTAAGTATAAAACCTTACAACTGTGAAAGCTGCCTGAAAGGTCGTGAGTCCAGTTTAGTGTATACTTTCTGATGTAGCCTACGTAAAGAAATTAGTTAAGAGCTGTTGAAGCCTATTTGGGTTTAAAAAAGAAAAAATTTCGAAATTACGTCGAAGGGTCGGGCATTGTTTGTAAAAACTTTTCAAACGTTCTTCTGATTTGATTAATATATTCCGTTGGAATCATATCTTTCAAAGAGTTGTGTTCGCTGCGACTAAGTCTACGAGGAGCAAAAAGAAAAAATTAGAGAATATTCAGAGTTGTTGTCATGTTTTTGCTCTTTTGTAATGTTTTATAATCAAAAGCTTGCTTGACTTGGAGATATTACTCTATTCGTTTAATGATGTGGTATCCAAACTGGGTCTTAACTGGAGTCGAGATTTCGCCTTTTTGTAGTGCAAAAGCTATCGCCTCAAATTCTTTTACCATTTTGCCTCTGGTGAAAGTTCCTAGTTCTCCTCCTCTTTTTCCTGAAGGGCAAAGAGAAACCGCTTGAGCGATTGTAGCGAATTTTTCGCCTTTGTCAAGTCGGGCTTTGACATTGTTGGCTTCGGTTAATGTTTTGACTAGTATATGGGCACATCGGACTTTGTCTGGCATAGTTGCTAGTGTAAATTTACACCTAATAACTCTTTTGTAACGTAAACTTTGATTTTTCCTGTGTTATTTCTATCGAGTGGGGTATTTACAGGGTATAAAAATACTTTACAGTGATTGGAAAGTAAGGAGCCACTAGAGTAGACGCCACCAAGTCGAAAGCGTGTGGTCTCTACTAAAAACTGATACTTATCTGACCAAAACAGGTACTTTTAATAAGCGGTTATTGGAATTTAATTTTGCAAGTTTTTAAATAACAGACAACTATACAATGAAGTTAGCTCTGTGACTGTCATGTTAGACATTAAACTTATTCGTGAAAACCAAGAATTAGTGAGGAAAAACATAGCCCTCAGAGGAAACCCTGAAAGCCTCAAAATGTTCGAGGAACTCATAGAGACGGACAAGTCTTGGCGTCAAAGCCTCGCCAAACTCAATGATCTCAGACACGACCGAAAAGTCTGTACTATCGAAATTGCCAAACTCAAAAAGTCACACAAAAATGCAGATACAGAAGTGCAAAAAGCCAAAGCAATCGACGTTGAAATAAGCTGCCTTGAAAAAGAAGTTGTTCAACAAGAAAAAAAAACACGCGATTTACTAATGCGGCTTCCCAACCTGCTCCACGAAACCGTCCCCATAGGTCAAAGCGACTCAGATAACGTGGAAATCAAAAGATGGGGCAACATCCCCAAATTCAATTTTCCAATCAAAAACCACATAGACCTCGGAATAAATCTCGACATAGTTGATCTAGAAAGAGCAGGTAAAGTCGCAGGTGCCCGCTTCTTTTTTTTCAAAGGGGCAGGTGTACTTCTTGACATGGCTCTCATGCAGTTTGCCCTAGAAACTCTCAGTAAAAAAGGTTACACCCTCATTGAACCACCCTACCTAATGAAACGTGAACCCTACGAAGGCGTCACTGCACTTGCTGACTTCGCTGACGTTCTCTACAAGATCGAAAATGAAGACCTCTATCTAATAGCCACCAGCGAACACCCCATGGCCGCTATGTACATGAATGAAGTTTTCAAACAAGAAAACTTGCCCCTGAAGCTTGCAGGTATAAGCGCATGTTTCCGAAAAGAAGCAGGAGCCCACGGTAAAGACACGAGAGGCATTTTCAGAACTCACCAATTCAACAAAATTGAACAATTCATTTTCTGCACCCCTGAGGAGTCCTGGAAACTGCACGAAGAGTTGGCAGCCAACGCTGAGGAACTCTTCCAGAAACTCGAAATTCCCTATCGCATAGTTAACGTCTGCACAGGCGACATAGGAACAGTTGCATCAAAGAAATACGACTTCGAAGCTTGGATGCCTGCACAAGGTGCCTACCGAGAAGTCATCTCCTGCAGTAATTGCACCGACTACCAAGCTAGAAGTTTAGGAATCAGATACAGAGAAAAAGAAGGCTCCGCGCCAAAAGGTTTTGTACACACTTTAAACTCAACTGCCATAGCTACAGGCAGAACAATTGTTGCCATAATGGAAAACAATCAACAAGAGGACGGTTCAATTGTGGTGCCTAAAGTGCTGCGAAAATATATGGGCGACATCGAGAAGATAACATTCAAACGGTAAAGCTTTTAATATTGCCCTGAGAATGTTGAAGGCGCATTCGGAGGATAAACTTGTCTTCAAAATCAAAACATGTTCGTGACAAATGGCGAAGCAAAGTGTGGTATATGATAGTAGCGCCGCCATACTTTGGTAGCGTCGAGTTGGGATCTGTTCCTGCTGCTGAACCACAGCAACTAATAGGCAGGGTCGCCGAAGCTACCCTCTACGATATAACAGGTGATTTTTCTCATCAGTATTTAAAGTTGTTTTTCCAAGTTAACCAGTTAGATGGCAAAACGGCACGTACCGTCTTTAAAGGTCACGAGTACAGCCGTGATTATTTGCGAAGTTTGGTGCGAAGGCGGACCACCAAAGTAGACGGCCTTTTTAATTTAACCACTAAAGACGGCTACAAGTTGCGGGTTGCCATTTCAGCTATGTCGCTTTCGCGAATTAAAACTTCCCAAGAGCACCAAATTCGTCAGATAATGTCAAAGATAATTAAAGAAAAGGCTACACTTCTCTCGTTGGATCAATTCGTGCAGGAAATGGTTCTCGGAAAAATTGCCTCAGACGTATACAACGAAGCAAAGCTTGTTGCGCCCTTACGACATGTGGGCATCCGTAAATCTAAACTTGTTGCACAACCCAGTCAGTTGACAGAGGCACCTCCAGCAGAAGTTAAACCGGAAGTAGTCGAAGCTAAACCTGAAGCGTAACTGTTGCTTTTTCTTTTTTATTCTCTACGAAAGCAACTTTAGAGTGAACTTTGTAAATTAAGGTATTCATAGGGAGTGTGACAATGACCCATCATGCAGGTGTTCATCAAAAAGGTAGCTTCACTCTTGAGGATCTGATGGAAAGCATAAGGAAAAATGCTGCGTTAGAAAAAGCAGGTGCAATAACCCTGTTTATAGGTGTTGTTCGCGGGGAAAGCGCTGAAGGTGAAAAAGTAAAGAAAATCACTTTGGAGGCTTATGAGGAAAAAGCAAATGAGGTGTTAGAACACATCTGCGACGACTTAAAAAAGAAACCTGGTATCGTCGACGTTCAAATTCATCATCTGATAGGCGACTTTAGAGTTGGGGAAGACATGGTTTACGTAGCTGTCGCAGGTTCTCACCGAACCGATGTTTTTCCAGTATTGCGAGAAGCAGTTGAGCGGTACAAACATCAAGTGCCCGTTTTCAAAAAAGAGTGCATCATAGATAAGCAAGGATCCATGAAAGAAACTTGGGTTTCAGAGTCAGGATATAACAAGGATCTATGACTGACAACTTTATTTTTTTGTCGACTATTTAAAAGAGAGCCGACAAACAATATTGTTAGAGCATTTGCGAGGTAAGCAATCGTGATTACAGCTTTGGCGGGTGGAGTAGGCGCGGCTAAATTCCTTAATGGGCTGGTAAAAATTGTTGATCCAAAAAATCTTACAGTGATTGTCAACACTGGCGATGACATTGAAATGTATGGTTTGCATGTGTCTCCTGACTTAGATATTGTTTGTTACACTTTAGCTGAAATAGTTGATGAGACAAAAGGGTGGGGCATCAGAGGTGACACCTTCCATTTTCTTGATGCCATTCAAAGGTTGGGTTTTGAGACATGGTTTAAAATTGGCGACAAAGACCTCGCCACTCACGTGTATAGAACTGCACGGTTGAACCAAGGAGTAAAGCTGTCCCAAGTTACAGCCGAAATTAGCAGGTCACTGGGGCTTGAGACGAAAATTTTGCCGATGACCGATGATAAATTTGTTACCCATATTGTAACGCCAGAAAAAACCATGCATTTTCAGGAATACTTGGTGAAACGAGGCGCCAAAGATGAAGTGGTGGGTGTGGAATTTGTTGGCGCTTCTGTTGCGCAACCTGCGTCTGAGGTATTGGACGCTATAGAAAGCTCAGAGTTAATAGTGATTTGCCCAAGTAACCCTATTGTGAGCATAGGTACAATTCTTCAGGTTAAGGGAATTAAAGATACTCTAAAACGTAGTAACGCACAAAAAGTTGCTATCAGTCCCATCATAGCTGGTGTACCAGTGAAAGGTCCAGCAGATAAATTACTGCGTGGCTTAGGTTTTGAAGTTTCAGCGTTTTCAATTGCCAAACTCTATGCCGATTTTCTTGATTGCTTCGTTATCGATTTGGCTGATGGGTTGGAAAAAAACCGTATAGAGCAACTGGGTCTAAATGTTAAGGTGACAAACACCATAATGCGGAGCTTAGACAATAAAATTCAATTGGCAAAATATGTCTTAGCTTTTTTATGATAAAACATTCTAATATATAGAAGATGTTGTTATCTATATTTTATTTGCGTACTCTAAATATCCTACTAGGTCGTCAAGTAATTTTTGAGGGTTAGTTGATGCAAAAAGAGAGAGGCAACAAAGAAAGTAATAGCAAAAGAAGCGATGCTATATGGTATTTTCCACACATATAACGTCGCCTTGTTGTCTTTAACCCAATAATAGGGGGAAATGTTTGTAGTGGAAGAAAAAATTAATAGAAAAAAAGAGTCGCTTCAATTATCTGATGCAATTGATTGGTTTTTAGCGATTGATGCTTGTTTGGCGTGAACTATGAGGTCGTTGTTGTGAATCTCTTGAGAAGAAGGGTTATATCTGGACAATCTAATAATGTAACTGGGGACTCAACTGTGGAGAAAAGAAGTTACAACTGGTTTGAAAAACGCCGTAAAACCAAAGGTCTAGAACTCGCTCATGAACAGATAACCAAGGCCTTTGACACTGTAACTTTACTCTATAAGGCAACGCAAAGTTTTGCTGAGGGAAAACATGCTGATACAAAGAAATATGTGGAAAACCTCTACAAGGCAGAAGAAGAAGTAGATAAACTGCGAACAGCGGTTTTCACGGAGTTAAGCAAAGGTTCAGCACTAGTAGCTGATTACCGGGAAGACCTTCTGCATTTGGTGAAGAGGTTAGATACTTTAGCGGATCACACCAAAGATGCTGCCCGCTGTTTAGAAATGCTTGGAGATGCCAAAATTCCAGATGAACTGTGCAAGAAAACCGTTTTCATGACATCAAAACTTGTAGATACCGCTCAAGCTCTGCGTGGCGGTATAGAAAAGATTTCTTCAAGCCCAACAGAAGCGATAGTTGAAGCACGCAAAGTTGAAAGTAGCGAGCATGAGTTGGATGCGGAGTACCTTAAGGCTAAGGCTTTATTTGTGAAATACGGCGAAAAAATTAACGCTGGTGCATTGGTTATTTATGACGATTTAATCGAGTTCATTGAGCACGCTGCAGATATGTGTGCAGACACCGCGGACTATATAGTGGTGCTTTCAAGTCGAGAATAATTTTTCCCTTTGCTCCTTTTTCCATAAGACCTTCTTCTGTTATGTAAAATTTTACAGTGAGCTAACGCAGAATCTATTTGCCGATTTTATGTCCTTTCCGTTTTTATACATGATGCGGTCTCCGGGATTTGAACCCGGGTTGTCAGGTTGGGAACCTGGTGTCCTAACCAAGCTGGACTAAGACCGCGTTTGGGTACACATATCATAGGAAATCTAACTTAAACTTTTACCTCAGGGCTTAAGTTTATTTTTTTAAATACCCTTGTTTGAGGAATTTATCTGTGCAGACATAAGCTGTTTTGACTTTTCCTCTAAGAATATAGTTAATAACAAATTTTTTGTCCTGATGATTAGCAATTTCTTCACGGTTTGGTAAGACTATTTTATCACAGTCTTCATGTGACCAAAAAATTACAACTTGTGATACATTTGTAGGGCGGACTAGTTTTCCGCAGAACCAGAATGGATTTCCAGTATTGTATGGTGTTACAATTATCCGTACAAGTTCTTCCTTGGTGAGATTGAATTTTATTTCTGTCTTCTCTTTGCTGTCGGTATATTCTATATAGACATGGTACTTGGGCTGATTCACTTTTGACCTACCATTACGTGGTCAATATGAGTATTTACCAACAAGAACTTTGCTATTTTCAATTGCGGTCTTTCTTTAATTCGGAAAAATAACAGTAATTGTTATCTCGCACATATCTCACATAACATAAGTCAGGAGAAACTCCAAACTTATGCCCAAAGAGTTTACATACAATGATGCAGGTGTAAACCGCAAACAACGCCACGAATCCAAAAAAGCTCTTGAAATTTTAAAGGAAACATATAGACTCAATCATTTTGGTCATGTTATGCATCTGCCCTACAGCAACATATTCCAGTTTTCCACCGACAAATTTTTGGATTTAACAATCGAAGGAGTCGGAACCAAGGTTCTCCTTGCGCAACTTGCAGGAAAATATGACACTATAGGTGTGGACGCGGTTGCCATGGCCGTGAACGACGTCATAAGGTCAGGCGCAACGCCACTAGCGATTTCAGATAACATTCATGCGCAAGCTAGTAACCCCAAACTGGTAAGGGACTGGTTAGAAGGTATAACCGAAGGCGCAAAGCAGTCCCTATGTCCTGTTGTCAGTGGCGAGATCGGTGATGTTGCCGAGATTATAAATGGCGTATCTGAAGGTGCTGGATTTGACATGATAGTTGCTGCAATTGGGCATGTCTCAAAAGATAAAATCATTACGGGATGTAACATTAAAGCTGAAGATCCGATAATTGCCTTACGTAGTAGTGGTTTACACAGCAACGGAATTACTCTCGCAAGGAAAATTCTCCTCAAAAAATGGGGCGGGAAGTATGACCCAAACGACAAACCCGACGGATTAAACCGTGACTTAATCAGTGAGATGCTGGAACCTACCAGAATTTATGTCCAACCTTTACTCAAAGTTGCCGATGCCGTACAAATCAAAGCGGCAGTGCATATAACAGGAGATGCTTACCTCAAATTTAACAATCTCTCTAAGTTCTCACAAGGTATCGGTTTTATGTTCGACAATTTTAAACCTCACCCCATTTTCGGCTTGATTCAAAGAACTGCGCTTAACCTTGGCTACACAATCACGGACGAGGAAATGTTCCAAACCTTCAATATGGGTTGGGGCTTTGCTATAATAGTTGACAAAGATGACAAAGACAAAGCTCTAGACGTTTTAGAGAAGGCTCAGGAGATGCCTGAACAAATAGGCAAAGTCACAGCGAAACCACAAGTTACGATCAACTACAAAAATAAAAACCTGCAGCTAGCATAAACTTGCCAAGTAAATGGCGAAAGCGTTTAAATCTCCACAATTAAACACTTAACCCATGAAATACTGCGTCAAAATCGAAGTCAGCCTCAAACCAGGACACACTGACCCTGAAGGTGACACTGCCCAAAGGCTTCTGAAAGAACTAGGCTACAACGTAGCAACTGTCAGCGTAAGCAAAATATACAATGTACACATAGAGTCTTCAAATCCAAGAGAAGCTAAAAGTAAAGCTGAAGAAATGGCAAAGCGGCTTCTAGCGAATCCAACTAAAGACAACTACACAATCAAAATCGAGGAGCAAAAATGACCCTTAGCCACCTCTACATACGGGCCAACACTGTCTTCAATATGCACCAAATCGACATTCACAACGCCACCGATCAGCAACTCCAACAACTAAGCAATGACCTCGGCTTAGGTCTGAATCTGCAAGAAATGAAGCAAATCCAAGATTACTTTAAAAACCAAAAACGTAACCCTACCGATGTAGAACTGCAGATTTTAGGGCAAACTTGGAGTGAACACTGTTGCCACAAAACCTTCAAAGGCAAAATCAAAATGGGCAACAAAGAAATCAATAGCCTTTTCAAAACCTACATAGCCAAAGTTACTAAAGAACTAAACCCAAAATGGTGTATCAGCGTCTTCGAAGATAACGCAGGTATCATAAGCTTCTACAAAGACTACGCCATAGCTGCCAAAGTGGAAACCCACAACCACCCCTCAGCAGTTGAACCCTTTGGTGGAGCCGCAACAGGCGTTGGCGGCGTTATCAGAGATATCCTAGGTGTCTGGGCAGACCCAGTAGCGTGCACTGATGTACTCGGTTTTGGTCCTCTAGACTACGATTACACTAAACTCCCCGCAGGAGTAAAACATCCCAAATACGTTTACATGGGCGTCACTGCGGGTATAGGTGCCTACGGCAACAATATGGGCATCCCAACAGTTAATGGAGCCATCTACTTTGATGAGTCCTATACAGGTAACGTCGTCGTTTTCTGTGGTTGTATAGGGCTTTTACCGCTCAAAAAATTCAAAAAAGAAGCCAAACCAGGCCATATTATAGTCGTGGCCGGTGGAAAAACGGGACGCGACGGAATACACGGCGTCACCTTTGCTTCAGCAGAACTTACCGAGAAATCTGAAGAAGTAAGTCGTCCAGCTGTGCAAATAGCCGATCCAATTGAAGAAGAAAAAGTGAAACGGGCCCTCATAGAAATTAGAGACCAAGAACTTTCATCTGCAGTCACCGACCTGGGTGGGGGTGGCATGTCGAGCGCTGTGGGCGAGACTGCAGAAAGATATGGCTGCGGGGCTATAGTAGATCTAGACAAAGTTCCTCTTAAATACGCAGGCTTAGCTCCGTGGGAAATCTATATATCTGAATCTCAAGAGCGCATGCTCATAACGGTACCGCCAGAAAACCTCGAAAAAGTTTTAGCTATATTTGAAAAAGAAGAAATCGAAGCAACCGCAGTAGGAAAACTAACCAAAGAGCGACGTCTTCAACTCCGCTTCGCAGGTGTCACAGTTGTAGACTTGGACATGGAATTACTTTTTAGTTCGACAACCAGCACCAAAACCGCCACGTGGATTGCTCCCGACATTGTAGAACCAACTTTTTCTGTACCCAAAGACTTTACAGAAACTCTGCTCCGAATGCTTTCTGCCCCCAATATTGCAAGCAAAGAAAGTGTTATTCGTACTTATGACCATGAAGTTAAAGGAAATACCGCTCTTAAACCTCTACACGGCGAGTACGCGGGACCTAACGATGCTGCAGTCATTAAACCACTTGACAGCTGTTGGAAGGGTATAGTCATATCATGTGGCATGAACCCAAAATACGGCAAAATTGACCCTTACTGGATGGCTGCCTCAGCCATAGATGAAGCTATAAGAAACAACCTTGCAGTTGGTGGGCGCCGTATCGCTCTCCTCGACAATTTTGTCTGGGGTAACCCAGAGAAACCTGAGCGCTTGGGCTCCTTAGTAAGGGCATGCGAAGCATGCTATGACTTTGCTGCCGCATTTAAGACACCCTTTATTTCGGGAAAAGACAGCCTCTATAACGAGTCACCGATGGGTCCAGTTACTCCTACCTTGCTCATAACAGCAATCGGGATTGTCCCTGACATACGCTCCGTCGTTTCCATGGACTTGAAATCTCCAAACAATCTGCTTTACCTTGTCGGCAACACCTATCCTGAACTAGGTGGCTCTGAATACTACAAACTCCAAGGCTACCTTGGCAAATCTGTACCGCAAGTTCGCAAGGTAGAAGCCAAGAAAAACTTTAAAGTAATCACACAAGCCATCGAAGCAGGATTAATCAAAGCTTGCCATGATCTTTCAGAAGGCGGCTTGGCAGTTACTGTTGCAGAGATGGCGTTGGCAGGAGGCTATGGTGCAGAGTTAAATCTAAAAAAAGTTGTTGGAGAAGGACTGAAACGAGACGATTTTGTTTTGTTCTCCGAATCCAACAGCCGCTTTCTTGTTGAAGTGGCTGAGAAAGATCGCCAAGCATTCGAAATTTTAACCAAATGGAAGGGTTGCAGCTTGATAGGCAAAGTTAGCCGTAACCCCAAACTTGTCATTAACGGCTTAGGCGGTTCCATTGTTGTGGAGGCGCCACTGGAAAAGTTGCGTGAAAGCTGGAAACAACCATTAAGCAGAGGGATGTAACAAAGTGAAACTGGAAGAAGCGCGAGTCTGCGTTATACGTGTAGGTGGAACCAATTGTGACACAGAAACAGCGCGTGCTTTTAAAGAATTGGGTTTGAAAGCAGAAATACGCCATCTAAATGAATTGGTGAAAAACCGCGACCTTCTAGACTATCACGTTTTGGTTTTTCCAGGCGGTTTCTCCTACGGAGACTACGTGCGGGCAGGCGTCATTTTTGCTCGACGACTTTACGCTAAGCTCGGTAAGGATCTAAAAGTTTTCGTGGAAGACAACCGTCCCATCTTGGGTATATGTAACGGCTTCCAAGTTCTCGTCGAAGAAGGTCTGTTGCCAGGATTCGAGACTTTTAGCACTTATCCTGAAGCTTCATTAGCAGCGAATATTCCACAGGGCTACAATTGCCGATGGGTCTACCTAAAACATGAAAGTAAAGGAAACTGCATATTCACCCGTCGTATCCCCCAAGGCAAATTATTACATGTACCTGTTGCCCACTCCGAAGGCAGATTTCTCTTTCCTAAAGAAAAAGAAGACCAGTTTCTAGAACGCCTCTACGAAGAAGATATGCTGGTTTTACGTTACTGCGACAAGTTTGGCAACTATGCCGATGGCCAGTACCCAACGAATCCCAACGGTAGCTTCCACGACATAGCCGGCATCTGCAACAGCCAGGGCACCATATTTGGTTTAATGCCTCACCCTGAACGTGCTTTATATTGGTGGCAACAACCTGACTGGACACGCCAATACCAGAAGATTCAATACGCCGACGGAAAACTCTTATTTGACGGACTGTTGGACTACTTAGTTCAGAAGCTCTAGCTCCCTCTTGTATGGTAACCCTGTGCGTGCACCCATTTTTCTGACGCAACATGATGCGACAAAGTTGCCCAATTTCCCACATTCAAGAAGACTCTTCTTGTGTAATAAACCATACAGAAAACCCGCGTTGAAAGCATCACCTGCACCTGTTGTGTCTACAACAGGCACCTCTAACGCTTCAATGTAATGTTGTTCGTAGCCATTGGTCACATAGCAACCTTCGCTGCCCAACTTTACTGCGACAACCTCCACTCCTTTGCTGTTTAGAAAAGCTGCTCCCTTCTCAGGGTTGTTGTGCCCCGTGATCTGCTTCAATTCGTGAATGTTGGGCAAGACAACATGGGCTCTTTCTATGAGAGGCGCCAATTGGTTATACCCTCTCTGAGCGTAAATAGCACCCGGGTCAAAGCTAATTTTGATGCATTTTTTGATAGTTTCGAGAAGTTTCTTTTGGGTTTGAAAGCTTTGTTCTCCTACAAAAGACGTCAAATGCAGAAACTTTGTCTGCGAAACGTATTCTTCACGTATCTCCTGAAGAGTTATTGTGTCGTTGACGCCTGAATTGATGTAGAGTGCTCTTTGCCCTTTCTGATCAACAAAGCCCATAACGGTGCCGCTTTCGCCGTCTTTTGTTCGAATCACTCCTAGGGTGTCGACGCCTTCGGTGAGAAAATCTTCAACAAGCAACTCACCTTCTCCATCTAATCCCGTTTTACCTATAAACCCTACCTTGCAACCAAGTCGCGCCAACCCAACAATTGTGTTTGCTGCAGAACCACCGCAAGCTATGTTGGAGGCGTGGATGAAGCTTTCTTGTTCAGCGTGGGCAATACGATTCACTTTGAAGAGCTTATCAACGTTTAGTGCGCCAAAGCCGATGACATCTAATCTTGTCATGAAAACAACTCACGTAAGTAAATTCTGTATTTGCCCAATTCTCCGCCATAGTTCCCTGCTGAAACACCTAGCACTTCATCTATATCTAATACCGCTTGTATTCCAGCTTTCATGGCGGCTTTCACCGCGTCCATGTTCATGCCGTTAATCACAATTTCGGGGATATATTTGACACCTCGGGGGACCTTCGAGGTAGCGCCCAACCGCTTCTTAAGAGACGGGCAATACAGGTGATTTGTAGTTGGCCCAATAAGGGGGTAACGCGTTTCAGGCTTGGAACCAGCAGCACAAATATCAAACGGCGTAATGACGCCTTCAATTTTATGAATGGCTTTTAAGGCTCTTTCACCTGCCTCGTTGAGGGCTTCTTTAGTTTGGCACATAAACCAAAAATTGGCTCCTGTTATCCCATGAGCGTAACCGATTTGTTTTTCAATAGCAAAGTCAGGTACCATGAGTGGAACAACAATAACTTCTCTTCCATATCTTTTCTCCACGCGCTCGTATCCGTCGCCGCAGTGCCCTACTCTTTCCATCATATCCAGCTTAGCTTCAGATTCAGGTAAAGCATCAAGAACCATAGTGAATGGCTTCACCAAAATGTCCTGCCGAATTCTGTAAGACAACTCCTTCTCAAACTTCTGTAGAGTCTCAGAAAAAGGTTTTTTAGTGTTTATTTCTGCCCAAAACTGCAGCAAGGCACCTTTGCGTTTGTCTGGTGTTTCTTTTTCACTCAGATATCTTTCTACACCCCCCTCTATTCTGCCTATGACTACGGAAGGTGTGGCCGTTGAGTCCTCCGCGGCAGCGCGGACAGTTTGTTCATCATCAGCTGTAACTATTAGTCGACAGAAAATACCTTCAAAAGCCTCGGCGTAGGTATCTTCAACTTTTAAGGTTTTATCCGAGTTTGCCAACAACTTCGCCTCTCACCTTTTTCCTAAACAGACTACTCTCTTTAGCCAGCGATTCCATATTCTCCGCTGTTACTATTTGAACCTTGGGCAAAGACGTAGGATACAACTCAACAAGCCAATCTAATAAAGATGGATCCACAGTAGAACCTTTGAGGTACTTAAGGTTCCAGTTTGCAGCTAACTGGAGGGCTTTTTCTCTTCCCTCCTTAACAAAAACGTCCGATATAACTGCAGTAACCACACTGTGTTCCGCCAGCACCACCACGTCCGCGTTTCTCACGGCGTAGTTATTACCGTTAAAAGACACCGCTAATCCCCCTTTCTTTCGAACTAACTGGAAAGCTTCCACATCAGTTATGCTATCGCCGACGTACATTACAGCCGAAAGCGGTACATCTGATCTTTTTGCAGCAACACGGATTGCTCTGGCTTTTTGTTCACCGCCGATTGTGTTTACTTTATAAAAAATTTTTCCACAAATCATCAGCGGGATTTCTGTCCAGAATATTTCATCTAGCCTTTGAATTGTTTGTTTGTCTTGCTGGGATAGATCTCTTAAGGATTTAGCGGATGGAGGAATGCTCATGTCTGGCATGCTGGCAATCTCTTTTGCTATGTTTTTCAGATGATTTTTTTCATCAGAGCTCAGAGAGCAGTTTTCCATTCTGAGTCGAGTGCAACAGGTGTTTTCAAAAGGAAATTTCAAGGCGTTACACAGCGCTCTAATGTAATGTTCGTAGCTGGTACTGACTATAAAAGCCTCAGTGATACTTCTGATATGTTTCAATGTAGTTTGGATACCCGAGATTAGACTGAGGTTAGTTGCGGAGAACTCCTCCATCATCCTGTCAGTTACATCGTAAGCTTTCAGGAAAGGTAAAATCAACTTTAAGGTGCTGCCTGCCCTGTAACCCTTTTTTTTCGCCACATCAGCAAGGAAATCGTCGTATTTACTTACCAAAGAGAAAAGTTTGTCTCCGTTAGGAACAAAACACTCTGTTAACTCAAAGGCGTTATCATTTTTACTTATGGGGCCTTCACAGTCGGAGACAAACAGGCGCTTCAAGACTGTTTCCTCAACTGCTTCATATGATCAACACATTTTTGTATGTGGTGTTTAGATGCTATGTCGGTTCGACTCCAAAGAGCCGCGCCTCTAATGACATTTATACCTTCTAAGCTGATCTGCCGCGCCTCTTCTATATTTTCACCGACTCCTAAAACGCCTACGACTCTGGACTTCAAAGCGAAAGTTCTGTCGCCTTTAAGCTCTATTGATCCTGGATAAATTCGGATACGTTCACCATACTTCTGCGACAATGAATGTGCTTCTGAGAGGTCGACAGGAGTATCAATTTCTTCTTTGTTGACTCTACTTGGGAAAGCCTCTGCGTAGCCGCCGTAACTGGGGGGAACTTTGTAGGTCAAAACGGTTGCCACTTTTTCTACATCCACGGTTGTTAAGTTGCCTTCTATCATTTTATAACATACATCAACAAAGTCATCTTTCAGCACAGGCAGTATGTTGATGATTTCAGGGTCGCCTGGGCGGCTGTTGTTTTCCAAAATTTTTGGGTTGCCACGGTTGTGCATAAACGCCAAATAAAGTGGTACTCCTCGTAGTGCGGTTTTATCTTGGATTTTTGCTGACCATTTATCAAAAATTTTTTGGGCAATATTCAGCTCGTTTTGATGGTCATTTTCGGTCATAAAAGGCAAGTATTCTTTTTCATCTTTGTAGCTGCCCATACCGCCTGTGTTTGGTCCTTTGTCGTCGTCAAAGGCACGTTTGTGATCCCGCGTATCAGGTAGTGGAACAAGATGTTTTCCATCGCAGAAGGCCATGAAGCTTGATTCTTCTCCGTCGATTTTCTCTTCAATTATGACTGTTCCATACTGAAAATTAGACATGAAATGCTCAAACATTTGCTCTTTTGTTGAGAAGTGGTCTCCCCAGACACCTACACCTTTACCGGCAGTTGGCTTATCAGGCTTTACAACTGCTTGGTTTTGCAGCTCGTCTACCCATTCATAAACTGCTTGCTTGACAGAGGCAACGTTCTTGTAGTCTTTTGGGTTAAAAACTTTGAAGCGTGGATTAGCTTCAGGTGCAATTTCTTCGAACAACAACCGCTGTTCAACTTTACTGGCTTCTATTGCGTATTGCTTTTTTGGACAGATGACAGGTATAGCTGTGCGTTTTTCTATGAGGTCACGGATGCCTTCTATGATGGGTTTCTCGGGACCCACAATTGCAAAATCTATGTCTGATTTGTTGGATTCTGCGAACTGGCAGATTTTTTCCACATCTAAATCAGGGATAACCACGTGTTTAGTGGCTTTTTCTACATTGAAGGGATTTTTCTGTTTATCAGCAATAAAAATTTGAACTTTATACTTTCTACTACGTGCAAAAACATCCACCATGGCAGTTTCTCTTGCGCCATAAGCCACGACTAATACGCCAATTTTTTCCATAGGTACACCGTAATGTACAAAATTAACAAAAGAGCCGTTTAAATTGTTTTACTACTTCACGTTATTTCAATGTTCTGTTGCTTCATATATTCTGCCTTTCTCTTTGTATCCTTGAAGAAATTTATGTTTCATTTTATCTGCAAGTTCCTGTGCCATCGGAGTAGGATACTTGCCTGTGACGCATCCGAGGCATAATTCGTTGTGTTTACAGTTGGTAGCGCGAACTAATCCTTCAATAGATTGGTAGCATACAGCGTCTGCACCTATGAGTTTGGCAATTTCTTCGTCGTTATGATTAGAGCCAATAAGTTGCCCGTAGGTAGACATGTCTATGCCATAGAAGCATGGTCCTATTATTCGGGGGAAAGTCACAAACATGTACACCTTTTTGGCGCCCGCTCTACGTAGCTTTTCGATGATTACCTTAGTTGTGTCCCCTCTGACAATGCTGTCCTCTGTTATTATTACCCGTTTTCCAGCAATCTCTGACCCAAGTATGTTGACTTTGCGGTCAATGGTGGAATATCGCTCGTTGTTCAAAAGGATGAAGGCACGCTCAGTTACATAGCGGTGCCTACGTGAAGCACGTTCCCACCTCAACCCTGAGGCTTCATGGACCCCCATCGCAGGATCATCGCCAGTTTCAGGTACCGACATAATTATATCGGCATCCTTAACAACTTCAGAAAATTCCTTCACAAGGTTTCTCCCGAACTCTTCACGAATTTCGTAAACGTATTTGCCGTCAAATCGTGAGTCAGGTCGAGCAAAATAAGCAAACTCGAAAGCACAGAAAGCCTTTCGTGGGTTCTCTATGAGTTGTTTCCGTTTAAAACCATCTTTATCGACCACTACCAGTTCGCCTGCTTCCAACTCAAAATCTCTTACAAAACCATTTATGTCTAAACTTACGGTTTCGGACGAGAAAGCAAAGTTTTTTCCATCAATGCTGTGGCCTGCACAAAGGGGTTTAATCCCATGGGGATCCTTGAAAGCAAAAAAAACTCCATCTCCAGTTATACCTATGACTGAGAAAGCGCCGTCTAAACTTAACATCGTAGACTTGACAGCAGTTGCCAAATCTTTTCCACTTTTTAACTCAATAAGTAACTTGTTACAAACCAAATCCGAATCGCAAGTACACATAAAATTCGGTATATGCCTTTTGATTTCCGCTGTCACCTGTTGTGTGTTGACAATGTTTCCGTTGAATGAAGCAGCGACTTTGATGCCGTTTGCCTCCGCAGTCATTGGTTGTGTTCCATCAACTATGGATTTCTCGTCGCATTTTCCCGACGTCGTATACCTGACGTTGCCGATGCCTATATTTCCAGGTAAACGGGTAAGCCACTCTTGTATGGCACTTGCCTTCAGCTTAGGCACTAAATCCAGATTTTTGTAAGTGTAAAACTTGCCTTCACTATATGTAAGAAAGCCATGCGATTGATGTCCACGGTGGTTTTGTGCACGAAGACCCCAATAGACATATGAAAAAACAGCTTCTTTATCGAAATTTATGGCGCCAAAGACACCGCAGCCTATATGGATTCCCCTTTTATGTAGGGGCTACAGTGAAGATATAGGATGTTTATGAATTTTTAGGACATCTTCAGCTCAAAATCATGGGAAGTCGGGGTGCAGCATGAAGAATTGCTCTGAGTTGGGGCTTAATAAAAAACCGATTTAAACATAAAATTATGGTTTGGTGGGCAGTCGAAACCAATATAACTTTGTGAGCCCAAAGATTTTTAGGTTTTTAACGAGAAAATGTTGTTGTATTATGAAAGAAAAAATCTTTAGCGTGTATTGTTGTGATTGTAGGAGTTGAAAAAATGGGTAAAATTGTTGCAAGAGCGCGAGTAATACAAAATTGTGAACTTGTCCTTGACAACGGTAGGTCTCACTCCACAATAGCCGATCAGCCTACAGAAACATCGGCGGGGCTGGGGCCCACACCGCTTGAGCTTTGCGTCATGAGCCACGCAGGTTGCTACGCCACAATTGCTGCTTTGACTGCCAAGAAAATGCGGCTAGATTTGAAGGGCTGTGATGTTAAAGTTGAAGCTATAAAAAACTCTGAGGTGGGAACTATAACGGAAGAAACCTTCGAGATTACCTTTAAGATTGACGCCCCAGCAGATCGTGTCCAAAGATTACACGAACTGACTTTGAAAAACTGTCCTGTGGGAATTTTGTTTGAAAAGGCAGGAGCAAAAGTAACATATACTATAAAAACTCAAAAAGACTAAAGGTGAAGGTGAACAATTGAATAAAACGTTAACAGAAGGTGTCCATTGGGTAGGGGCGGTTGACTGGAACATCCGAGACTTCCACGGCTACACCACCAAACGGGGAACCACCTACAATGCATATCTAATCAAAGATGAGAAAATCGTTCTCGTTGATACCGTTAAACACATGTTCTGTGAAGAATTGCTTTCCAACATAGCTAAAGTGGTGGATCCTGAAAAAATTGACTACATTATAGTCAACCACGTTGAAATGGATCACTCAAGTAGCTTGCCCATGGTCTTCCATCAAGCCAAAAAAGCCACTGTAATCTCGTCTGAACGGGGCAAGGATGCAATTATGGAGCACTATGGTTCTATCTCTAATATTCAGACTGTAAAAACAGGAGATGAACTCAAAATTGGCAAGCGCACTCTCAAATTCATAGAAGCGCCGATGTTGCACTGGCCTGACAGCATGTTTACCTATCTGGTAGAAGACAAAATTCTTATGTCCAACGATGCTTTCGGGCAACATCTGGCATCTTCAAAACGATTCGACGACGAAGTCGACGAGCATATTCTCATGGAAGAAGCTTCAACCTACTATGCTAACATCCTTATGGCGTTGGGGCCTTTGATAGCTAGAAAAATCCAGGAAGTTGTGCAGATGGGTATATCACCAGCTATCATCGCTCCTAGTCACGGTGTTATCTGGCGTTCAAAACCGGCGAAAATAATAAAAACTTACTCAGATTGGAGTGCTGGCATCAGCGAAAATAAAGTTGTCATAGTCTACGACACAATGTGGGGTAGCACCGATAAAATGGCGCGTGCTATAGCTGAGGGTGTAACAAGTCAGGGTGTAGAAGTTAAAGTGTTAAAATTACGTGCTTCCGACAATACCGAGGCCTTAACAGAGATTTTGGATGCCAAAGCAGTTGTTGTGGGTTCTCCTACTATTAATAACGGAATTTTTCCCACTTTAGGGTCTTTCCTCACCTACGTTACGGGTCTGAAGCCTAAAGACAAGCTATGGTGCTTCTTTGGTTCGTTTGGATGGGGGGGAGGTGCTGTTAGAAGTATGACTGAAATTGCAAAAAAGGCAAGTTTCAAAGTGCATGAGCCAGGAGTCGAGGTGAAATATATCCCCGACCGAGAAGATCTAACGAAATGCTTCGAATTGGGTCGCGAAATAGCCAAGCGAATTAAGTGTTAGCTTCCCTCGCTTTACTTTTTTAGGGTTTTGCATCTTTTGGCGTTTTTGTAAAGTGCCCCTTTTTCTTTGATGAGTTCTTAGCCCAAATTTTGATCTAATCGAGGAATTGTGTGATTGTAGCTTTTTGAGGTCACCTCTACGGTGTAAAGCAGTACTTCAAGAAGTTGACGATTTCATGTGGCGCCGTATTAGCTGTATGAATAAACATGTAAGCACTTTTTACGTCAAGAAGGAAACGGGCAATTCCGGTTGGGGCAACCACCTGCGTATTCTGACGAGGCGGAAACAAATTTTCCCTCTTTAGCTTTCACTTCGCCAATGTAAAGCACCTGTTCAGGTTTACTACCATAGCGGAAAACTGTGACACCTTTACATTTTAACTTCCAAGCCAGGTTGTAAATGTCGCGTACATCCTCCACTTTGGCGTTGTTTGGCAAGTTAACTGTTTTAGAAACTGCGTTGTCTACATACTTCTGGAAAGCTGCCTGCATCTTAACATGCCACACTGGGTCAATATCCAAAGCTGTGACAAACACGCGCTTAACTTCATCAGGGACGCCGGCAATTTTCTGTAACGATCCAGTTCGAGCAATCTCTTCAAGCAACATTGCGCTGTAGAAGCCTTTTGTCTTCGCTATATTCTCAAACAGGGGGTTTGTCTCAAATAGTCTAGCTCCATTTAAGACATTGCGCATGAAAGAAATCGCAAATAACGGCTCAATGCCTGAAGAGCAACCCGCAATTATGCTTATGGTGCCTGTCGGAGCAACAGTAGTTACAGTTGCATTCCTCATTGCCGAGTATTTGGTTTCCCATATACTCCCCCCAAAATTTGGAAAAGAACCACGTACTTCAGCGATATCCTTTGATTTTTCATGAGCTGTCTCCTGAATAAACTGCATCAACTTCTCTGCCAACTTCACAGCTTCTTCAGAATTATAGGGCACACCTAGCATGATGAGCATATCAGCAAACCCCATTACGCCTAAGCCAATTTTGCGGTTAGCCAGCGTGATCTCCCTTATCTTCTTCAAAGGGTAAACATTGGCATCTACAACGTTGTCAAGAAAATGAACCGCTTCCTGTACTGTTCGCTTCAGCTTTTCCCAGTCTATGGTGCCAGCTTTAACCATACGTGAAAGGTTAATCGAGCCGAGATTACAACTCTCGTATGGAAGTAGCGGTTGCTCACCACAAGGATTAGTTGACTCTATTTTACCTATTTTTGGGGTGGGGTTGTGTCTGTTAATCTCATCGATGAATACTACACCGGGATCACCGCTTGACCATGCCGACTGAGCTATCAAATTCCATACTTTTCTTGCCTTCAACTGCTTCACTTTTTCCTTGTTTCGTGGGTTAACTAGCCAGTATACTTCATCTTCATCTACTGCTTTCAGAAACTCATCTGTCGCGGCTACAGAGATGTTAAAGTTTGAAAGGGCAATGGGGTTCTGTTTAGCCGTTATGAACTCCAAGATGTCGGGGTGATCTGCACGAAGAATGCCCATCATGGCTCCACGACGTTTTCCGCCTGCCTTTATGACTTCTGTTGCCACATCAAAGACGCGCATAAAACTAACCGGTCCAGAAGCCACGCCTTTGGTTGAGCGCACAATGTCTCCTTTTGGGCGAAGCGGGGAAAAATCAAACCCCACTCCGCCACCAGTCTGTTCAATCAGCGCCATGTTTTTTACGGCGTCAAAAATGCTTTCCAAAGAATCTTCAATGGGTAAAACAAAACAAGCAGAGAGTTGCCCTATTTTAGTTCCTGCGTTGAAGAGTGTGGGTGTGTTAGGGAGAAACTCCATTTTTGCCATCATATCATAGAATGTTTTCTCGCTTTCATCTGCCTTGTCACCATATGTTTCGTCTACTTTAGAGATGGTTTTTGCTACCCGTCTAAAAAGTTCAGCCGGTGTTTCAATTATGTTCTCTTGTTCATCACGAAGAAGATAACGTGCTTTTAGCACTTCTATGGCGTTAACTGTTAACTTCGGCTGCGTTTCCAGTAAACTTCTGAGTGCTCGTAACTCTTTCTTTTTATCTCTAAATTCTTCGTAGGCCACCGCTACTTTTTCGTAGCCTTTTCTTCTAAGAACGTCAACAATCATGTCTTGTACGTTTTCAACAGTCAAAATCTGGTCTCGGAATTTCTCCTCTAATCGGAGTACTACTTCCTCGGTTACCCTTTCTGCTTTTTTCCCGTTACCAAGATCAACCGCGAGAAAGGCTTTGTGCACCGCACTCTTTATCCGCTTGACATCAAAATCGATGATTCTGCCATCTCTCTTTTTTATCTTCCCTGAAAACATAAAGAATCTACTGTTAAATGTTGTTTTGTGGAGATTTAAGGTTTTCAACGTTAGTTGTAAAGCGAGAAGGTTGCAGAAAAAAGACGACTTTGCGTGTGAAAATCTGTTTAAACTACTGTTTCAACTTTTTCAGTGGTTTTTACAATATCTGCTGTACTGGTTACTCATCGACGTATCTTACGGCTAATGTTATTCGCTTCTAACACTTCGGAAGACCTCATAGATTCCCATCAACGCCATAGGTTTTTGTTTAGAAAAATTAGCGTAGTTTAAACTCGAGAAATATTCAAGTTACGCCTGCTGATGGGGGATTTTAATGATTTTTTTCATTAGTGTGGCCAGTTTTTGTTCTGCGTCTTTTACTGTAGTGGGTAAATCTTGGATCAAACCTTCTTCTTTCAACTGGAGGAAGAGTTTGACAATAGAGGGCGGCTCCAGCCCCGCAGTATTAAGAAGTTTTGTATCTTGGAGGACGTCAGCAGTTGCTCCCTCGCCTAGCAAAGACCCATTACTCATCACGATAACTCGGTTGGCAAGTTCAGGTAACGCTTCCACATCATGTGTGGAAATAAACAAGGTTGTACCTTCGCGGTTCAGCTCGTTCAGGGTGTTGATAAGACTTCGTCTAGATACAAGATCTAAGTTCGCCGTTGGCTCATCAAGAATTAGCAAGTCGGGCTTTAGAACCAGTGCAGTGGCCAAGGAAACCTTCTTTTTCTCTCCGAAGCTCAACCTGTGTGGCGGGCGATTCTCCAGATGTTGTATGCCTATTTTGAGGAGAACGGCTGTACTTCTTTTCTTAATATCGGCTTCTGGGATTTTGAGGTTTCTGGGACCGTACTCGATGTCTTCTATTACACTTTGTGTGAACAACTGATCATCTGGGTCTTGGAAGACTATTCCCACCCTTTGTCTCAGTTTCTGAAAATTCTCTGATGTGGTTTTTTCGCCAAAAACTGTGATTTCCCCTTTTTTAGGGGTCATCAGACCAGCCATTAAGAGTATAAGCGTGGATTTCCCAGAACCGTTTGGACCTAAAACCGCAACTTTTTCGCCTCTGCGGATTTCAAAAGAAATATCGCGGATGGCATTGACTCCTCCTGGATAGCTGAATTGTACCTCTTTCACTTTAACAATTGAATCATTCATGTTTAGATGTACCTCTACAATACTACGAGGAGCCCAAAAATAACAGTTGTTGAAATTGTGAATAACAAGTCTTTTATGTGCAGTGACTGAACAGCGGGTCTGTTGGCGTTGTCCATGTCAAACCCTCGGGATTTCATGGCCATGTAGACTCTTTCAGACCGCTCGTAGGTTCGCATGAAGACAGTGGCTAGGAGGGTTCCTGAATGTCTCAGGTTTTCAAGGTTAACTGTGTGCTTTCTGATGTAGGTTCGGGCTTCTTTGGCTATGAGGACTTTTTGGATTTCATGGATAGAGACAAATAGGTATCGGTAGGTCAAGCTGAATAGTTGAATTACTATTGAAGGGACCCGAATTGAAGCAAGCATTTTTAGGAAGGAGTCAAAGCCCATAGAAAGTATGAGCAAGGTGAGCGAGGCAACGCAGAACCACACACGGGCTGTAAATATCAGAAACCGCTGTATGCCTTCAAAGGTTACTGTAAAGTTGAACAAACCCCGATTGGCGTTCAAGGCTGGTGTACCAGAAGTTATGAACAGTATAGGTAGTGAAATTACAACAGCGAAGAAGGGAATTAAGGTGGTTCTGGTTATGAAGGTTTTCAGAGGAATTTTTGAGGCCAACGATAGACCTACAGGTATAGCGCACATTAACATCAAACAATATAGCGAAGAAACGAAGAGAGACGCGCTTATTATGAATAAGGTAATTGCAAACTTTACCAGAGGATTAATAGATTGGAGTAAGCCTCTTTTGCTGCTCAAGTTTTCAACATAAAGTAGAGATTCCGCCCCTTCGGCTAAATCGCGAAAAGAGGTTTTCAACGGCGGATCACTCGCTGAATTTTGATTTTTTTAACAGCGCTCCTACACCTAACGCAACTCCGAATATTGCCAACGTTGAGAGAATTCCTAAGAGGATGCTGCCTGCTTCGTTTTCAAAGCCAGGAATCATATAGTCAGGAAATGGTGCTTGGTACAAGTTTGACTCTTGGGCGCCAAGTTCTTCGGCTTGTACCTCAAGCGTTTCCATAGAATAAGAGAAGACCAAGACACCCAAGATTACAAAAATGGTCGCTAGAGTCAGTCCAATTGCGAGCATTTGTTTATCTTTTTTAGATAGGTTCAACATAATTTCATAACTCCTTTTTCTCCTGAGAGGCTTTAACTGTGGGGAGATCTTTCAGAATAGAGCTTTTATTCAGCACGTCTGGGCGCAACTTCAATAACGTCCCAATAAGAACCGCTGTCACAACCCCCTCAATTACCCCGATTACAGAGTGATTTATCGCCATTGCAGGTACTGCGATGTTAAGGCCGTACTGAAAAACTGGTTGCGAAAGTCCTAGTTCTACACCTGCAAAGATCGCGGCTAATACGTCGCCGACGAAAGCTGCGATGAATACCCAGATTAAGAGTCCTTTGCCCTTTGTGATTTTATTTAATGTTAATACTAAGAGAGCAGGAATGACA
This sequence comes from uncultured Candidatus Bathyarchaeia archaeon, assembly GCA_964582085.1. GTDB lineage: Archaea > Thermoproteota > Bathyarchaeia > Bathyarchaeales > Bathycorpusculaceae > JADGNF01. The sequence continues at coordinate 86,371 of CAZOPV010000015.1, forward strand.
ACGCCTATTATACCCATGTTTAGTACATTAGCACCCAGAGCGGTCAGTCCCCCGTCTCCAAACAGGAAGGCTTGCAGAACGAGAATTATAGTCATCGAGATACCGCCTGCGAAGGGACCTAGGATTATTCCCAAGGCTGCCCCGCCAAGAAGGTGCGCTGTGGTGCCGCCGATAATGGGGTAATTTACCATTTGAGCTGCAAAAAAGAGTGCCGTCAACAACCCCATGAGAGGAACTTTGTGTTCATCAAGTTTCCCCCCGACTCTTTTGAAGGCGATGGCCCAGAAGATGAAGGTAATTGCAAAAGTGATTATGATTATGGGGGGGCTTAGAAAGCCATCGGGGATGTGCATGATTATTTCTCCAGTATTACTTTTATTAAAAAGCGTATTACTTAAATATAAAAATGTTTAGCTCAAAAAGTTATAAATTCGTGCTACTCTCTGTGAAAAATCTGCTTTTTCTGGAATTTGCACATAAATTTATTATTTCAGTTACACAAATCTCTATAACGCTGAATCGGTGAGTTGTTGAGTGGCCTTTGAAATCCAAGAGTTACCTGACGTTATACGCGTAATTATCTTTTTGAATCTCAGCAAAGGCAAAGTCGTACCTAAAGTTACCCTTAAACGTAATATTGACAAAGTCTGTGCCAGTCTGAGCTGCATTAGCATAAGTGAACTGGATAAAACCTTGGCAGAAATGACCTCTGAGAAATTGATACTTGATAATGGAGACACCGTGCAGTTAACCGATCAGGGTCTAAAACTTGGGAAAGAATGGAAAAGTTTGCTTTTAAAAAAAGACCCGATCTTTGAGGTTGTGGCTGGACTTGTTGACGGTTCCATAACTGGGCTTGTAGTCATTTTATCTGCATTCATATCATTACTGACGGGGAGTGGCGTATTTTTATCCACAAAGACAGTGATTTTTGCCGCTTTCCTAACGTTGACAGCAGTTGCCATAACAAACTTTTCCAGCTTTTTTCTAGGAGGAATAACCGAGGATCTTGCTGACATAATGACTCTTCGTACACTAATGAATTACAGTTTAAGCGATATACCTGACAAAAAAGAGCGAGATAAATCATTGTTGCTGGTTGAGAAGCTTTTTCTCGTTTTGGGTAAAGAAATTCGCCGTTCAAATCTCTATGCCGCCATAATCTGTAGCATAACAACTTTCCTCGCTGGAAGTATACCCATAATTGTATACCTTTCACTTCCTACACCGCTGGACATAATTTCATCTCTAAGCATAGTTACTGCAATCACCGGTATCTTTTTGGTTCGCTATCGCTCTAAAAAAACTCGCGTTCACTGGAAAGTAACATTGGCTGAGACGCTGGCCATCGTCGCTATAGCTACAGTTGCTTCTCTGTTGTTAGGTGGCTTTGCCTAAAAAGCAACTTTTAGCGCAGCATATTTGTATGTCTTTTTCTCATATTTGTCCAAATAGATATTACCAGTAAATCTTTTCTAGTAACTAAAACCAACTTTAGTTGACAATTACAAGACGTAGCCAACTTTGTTCTACTATATTTTATTCAAGTGAGTCATTTAACCTCTCTCGAATTATCTGTAAAAATTTGTTTATCAATATCCTTTTATGGGATGCCTAAAAATATGCGCGACGTTCAAAGGGTAAAAACTTGTTTTACCAGAAAATTCATGTAGCGAATATCTCAGGAGGGTGGCAAGTTGCTTGTTACTTGTGTGACTCCAAAAATTTGAAGAGATTCTGTTCAGTTTAGGCGTTAATATAAAATACGAAAATTGTTAAAATCTCTTTTTTGTTGGAAGATATAATAGTTGTTTATTAATTTAGAGGTCTGTTTACCCGCCTGGGGCTCCATGGAACGGTACCTCTTCCCAGAGGATTTTCCACCAGTCTTCTTCAGTTATGGTTTCCGAGTGAACAATTGTTTCCAAAACCTTTTTCAGTAGCGCGTGATGCCTGTGTTCGTCAGCAAGGATGGCTTTGAGGAGGAACGCGACTTTTTTGTTTTCTATTTTTGGCAGTTCATCTTCAAGTTTTTTGATGAGTTCCGCTTCAATTTTTATGTGTTTTTCAACTAATGCACGCTGTTCGTCTAGATTCTCTTGTGTCAGAGCTTGAGACACAGTGGTTAAAAGGGTAGCGGCTGAAGCGTAGAGTTCAGCGTGTTTCATGGAGTCTAGTGATATTCCCTTTAAAACGCCTTTAACAGGTGGGTTCTTGATGTTTTTTATTCCATTGTTAACTGATTTCACAATTTCTTTTTCTGTTAAGATCTGTTTTTTTATGAATTCAAGTAACTTTTTCTCATTTGGAGTACTCATTTTCTTTCCTCACTTAGCACTTAACTATGTTGAATAAGATTTTCGGATATTTGCTTTCCCAATGCTCTGCACTGCTCCAAAGTTTTTTGGTCAGGTGTATACTTAACCAGTAGTGCAGGTTCGGAGATTTTCATTTCAAACTTGTTTTTCATGATTTCAATGATTAACTTTGGTGCTTCTCCGCTCCATCCGTACGATCCGAAGGCGGCTCCTAGTTTACCTTTTAGACTGATTCCTCGAGCTGCAGCTTCCTCAAAAAGCATTTTTATATCAACGGGCATATCATGGTGATACGTTGGTGCTCCCACTAAAATAGCGTCAAACTGGTTCAAATCTGTGGCTTCGACAAAATAGCTCAGTTCTACGTCTACCCTGCCTACGCTCTTGGCCCCTTCAACAACTGCTTTCGCCATCTTTTCTGTATTCCCTGTTCGACTGTAATAGAGAACCAGAATCTTGGTCATACAAATTACCTTAACCACAACTGAAAAACTAATAACTTCAAAGAAATAAGAACTTTGTGTACAAGCTGCCTTTAGCGCAGTTGCTTTTTCTCCGAATTGTTCATAAATTCCCAAAACTTAATTTAGCTTGTCGCAAGTGAACCAGCATGGAAAAATGGGATCTCATAATAATTGGGGCAGGCGCTGCGGGTTTAGCTGCTGGAATTTATGGTTCTAGAAGCGGGTTGAAAACTTTGCTTCTAGAAGAGAAGTTAGCTGGGGGGGCAACCGCTGACGCTCCCATAGTGGAGAATTACCCTGGTTTTATGCAGATAAGTGGAGCTGAGCTTGCTGAGAAGATGCTTTCTCACTGCAAAAAAACAGGCGTAGTCATCCGTGATTTGGAGGCGGTGACAGCTCTAGTTCTCAACGGTGAACTGAAAAAAGTGAAAACTTCACTGACCGAATATGAAGCAACCGCAGTTATAATTGCAACAGGAGCGCATTACCGCGAGATAGGTGTGAAAGGTGAAAAAGAGTTCCGTGGCAGAGGCGTTAGTTATTGTGGTGTCTGTGATGGTCCATTTTTTAAAGGTAAAAAAGTTATGGTGGTCGGCGGCGGAAATACTGCTTGTGCAACAACTTTGTATCTTTCGAATCTAGCTGATGAAGTGTTCGTTGTCCATCGTAGAGACGCTTTCCGGGCTGAAGAGGCGCTTGTGAGAGATTTAGCTTCTAAGGGTAATGTAAAGATTTTTTGGAACTTGGAAATTCAGGAAATAAAAGGCGATAAAACCGTCAAAAACGTCCTCCTCCGTCATGTCCAAACGGCTGAGACTCGTGAGGTGGCCGTTGACGGCGTTTTTGTTCAGATAGGCGAATACGCCAACAGTAAACTCGCTAAAGAAGCCGGGGTTGAATTGGATGAGGAGGCTCGAATAAAAATTGACATTCGCCAACGTACAAACGTGGCTGGTGTCTATGCAGCTGGTGACGTGACAAATCATCCTGTAAAGCAGATAGGAGTAGCGGTGGGTCAAGGTATAACTGCGGCGCTGGAAGCCTATGCGTATATCAAACGCCCATATTATAGGAAATAAAGGGAAAACGTTATATCACCCAAAATGCCTTTTCATGCTTCCATAAGAATAGCTTGGCTTGCTTACGGCGTTAAAACCGGAAAATAAGCGAGGTCACTTAAATGGGTGAAAAGTGTCTCACAGCAGTAAAAATTAATCAAGACCTGTGTAGCCGTTGTTCAATTTGTTATTCTATCTGCCCTTTTGAAGCCATAACTCGTGACGCTGAATGCAAAGTTGAGATTGACATTCAGAAGTGTCAGGTCTGTGGCATTTGCTACAGTGCTTGTCCAGCTTCCGCGATAGAAATATCCTACTACAAAGACGATAATTTGTTGGAGTATGTGACTTCCGCGAGGAAAACTTCAAAAGCTGACACATTAGTTATGATGTGTAGAGGAAACTCGCCATCTAACTATGAAATCGAAGACATCCTTGCCGAACAAGGGTTGAAAGTTGACAAGTATATCCCAATGAGGTTACCCTGTGCGGGTAGAGTCTCCACCGACTTCATTTTTAGTGTCCTCAATTCAGGCGTGAAAAATATTGTGTCGGTGCAATGTGAAGATGCCTTCTGTCGCATGAAAGAGGGCACCAAAATTAACACACGACGTTTTCTCTTGAGCAAAAACGTTCTCAAACAGTTGGGTTATGACGAAGACGCCCTGAAAGTTGTAAAATTCTCCAGAAAAGCGGTGTGGTACAATGAAGAATGCGTTGGCTGTGACAAATGTGTTTTTATCTGTCCCTACGACGCAATCAAGGTTGGCTCTTTCTCTTCACCTATGGTGGTTGAAGAAAAATGTGTGGGCTGTGGTGCCTGTCAACTCGTTTGTCCACATAATGCCATAATGGTGAAAGGCTACGAATTCGAAGAAATTTTGAAACGCTACGGCGAAGCAGCAACAAAACTTAAAGCTCAAAAGAAAGCCCCTGCTATTTTGCTGTTTAGTTGTCAGTGGGCTGAGTATTCAGGTCTAGATAACCCTGACAGTGTCCTCAAAGGTAAGAACGCAATGGTCATTGAGGTTCCCTGTTTTAAGGGGCTGGATCCTGTACATGTGGTTAACGCTTTGAAATGTGGCTTCGACGGCGTTATGGGCATTGTATGCTCAGCTGATGACTGCAAGCTCCAGCAAGGACGAGACACAGCTGAACGCAACTTAGGCGTATTGAAAGACGTGTTGAAGAAGCTGAATCTGATTGATCGCTTCGAAATGGTGGAGTTGTCGCCAAGATGTGAGGGTGAACTTGCACCAAAATTCGAAGCTTTCTACAATAAAATTGCGGTTATGCCACAATGTACCCCAATTCTCAAAGTGGAGGCGAAAGGAAAACGTACAAAATAATCTCTAAGAAAAAACTTGCCCACAAAGAAACCCTGTTTGAAGTTGAAGCTCCTGATATTGCTGCTAAAGCTCAACCTGGTCAATTCTTAATCGTGGTTCCTCACTCTAAGGGTGAGCGTATCCCTTTGACGATATGCGGTTATGACCGCAAGAAGGGCACGGTTTCTTTTGCTTTTCACGAGGTCGGAAAAACAACCAAAGAGTTAGCCTGCTTTAACGAGGGAGACTGTCTGCTTAACGTAACGGGTCCTTTGGGTAATCCTTCCGAAATCAAGAAGTTCGGCAAGGTTCTATGCGTCGGTGGAAGCATCATGATTGCTCCAATGTTGTTGCAGGTAAAAGCTCTCAAAGAAGCAGGCAACAAGGTGACCACGGTTTTAGGTTGCCGCTCCAAAGAGTTCTTGTTTATGCAGAAAGAAGCTGAAGCCCTCAGCGACATAGTTTACATAGCTTCTGATGATGGCACCATAGGTTACAAAGGTCTTGATTTCTTGAAGGATTTGCTGAAGAAGGAAAAGTTTGACCGTTGTGTTGTCTTAGGTCCTGTTGTGATGATGCGAGATGTTAGTGAAATAACTAAACCTTACAAGATTCCTACAATTGTCACTTTGACGCCCATCATGATTGACGGTATGGGTATGTGTGGTGTCTGCCGTGTTACTGTTGGTGGCAAAATGCAGTTCGGTTGTGTCGATGGTCCAGAGTTTGATGGTCATCAAACAGACTTTGAGGAGTTAATTCGGCGGCAACGCACGATGCTCCCTGAAGAAAGAGTAGGTTCTTTATTGTGGGAAACAAGTGGAGGTTGCAAATGTGGCAGAAACAAAGCCTAAACCTAAGTTAAACAAAAAAGCTGTAGAGATGAATAAACAAGAGCCTAAAGTCCGTGCTAAAAACTTTAACGAAGTTGCTTTAGGCTACACCGAAGAGCAAGCTCAAGAAGAAGCCAGTCGTTGTTTACAGTGTCCTAAACCTCAGTGTGTAACTGGGTGTCCTGTGGAGGTTCCGATTCCTCAATTCATTAAATGTATACGCGAAAAGAAGTATGCTGAGGGCATAGCTGTAATCAAGTCTAAAAATGCTTTGCCTGCGGTCTGCGGTCGTGTTTGTCCACAAGAGACTCAGTGCCAAAGCAAATGTGTTATAGGCAAAATGGGTGATCCAGTTAGCATTGGGCGCCTCGAACGTTTCCTGGCAGACTGGGAACGCGATCACGGATTCCAGCTTCCACCTAAAGCTAAGCCTACAGGCAAGAAAGTGGCCATAGTAGGTGCAGGTCCTGCAGGATTAACCGCGGCAGCTGACTTAGTAAAGCTTGGTCACGAAGTCACAATATTTGAAGCACTCCATGTTGGGGGTGGAGTACTTTCTTACGGTATTCCTGAGTTCCGTTTACCCAAAGCTATCGTCCAAAATGAAGTTGAGTACGTCCAGAAATTAGGTGTTGAATTAAGGTTAGGAAACTTGATCGGCAGAACTCACACAATCCCTGAGTTGATGAAGAACGGTTACGACGCTGTGTTCATTGGTAGCGGTGCAGGCTTGCCACAGTTTACAGGTTGCCCCGGTGAAAACCTAGGTGGCATTTACTCTGCCAATGAGTTTCTCATACGTGTTAATCTTATGAAATCTTATGCTTTCCCAGAGTACGATACTCCAATACGCATTGGCAAGCATGTAGTTGTCATAGGTGGCGGTAACGTAGCTATGGACTGTGCACGTTGCTCTATGCGTTTAGGCGCAGAAGTATGTTTGCTCTACAGACGGTCGCGCGACGAATTACCAGCCCGCCACGAAGAAATCGAAAACGCTGAAGAAGAAGGCTTAGTCTGCAAGTTTCTCGCTGCTCCTGTGGAGTTCTACGGCGACGAAAAAGGCTGGGTTAAAAGTATGAAGTGTATCTGCATGGAGCTTGGCGCGCCAGACGAAAAAGGCAGACGCAGCGTCAAACCAATTCCTGGATCAGAATTTACCATGGATGTCGACACGGTAATAATTGCCATTGGGCAGACACCAAACCCGATTATACAGCGTACAACAGAAGGATTAGAAAGTAACCCCAAGCATGGAACCATTAATGTGAACGAAGTTGGCAAAACCAGTCTTGAGGGTGTCTATGCGGGTGGAGATGTTGCCACAGGTGCAGCCACAGTAATCAGCGCCATGGGTGCAGGTAAACGTGCAGCTAAAGCTATGCATGAATATCTCATGAGCAAGAAGTAACCTTTCTTGTTTTCTTTTTTCATATATCTGCTTCTGAAACAGAGAACCTTTCTGAAAGTTTGTACTTCCTACCGCTCCATTTTTACTGAAAGGTGAGTTATGTTATGCAAGAGAGACCATGGTTTAATAACTGGCCAGCTGACGTACCAAAAAGCCTAGCTTACCCCCAGGTTCCTCTACATACTCTTCTGTCAGAGGCTGCAAAGAAATATCCGAACCAGACTGCTATTGCCTTTCAAGACAGCGAGTTGAGTTATGTTCAGTTAGAATCGCTGTCAGACAGTTTTGCTGTTGCTCTCAAAGGGTTAGAGGTTAAGAAAGGCGATTGTGTTGCAGTTTTTTTGCCCAACATTCCTCAGTTCGTAATTGCCTATTATGGTGCGTTAAAAGCTGGTGCTGTTCTGACCGCCCTCAGTCCACTTCACAAAGAACGCGAAGTGGAACATCAGCTGGCAGATTCTGAAGCCCAGACTATAGTTGTTTTAGACTCTTTATACCCCATGGTTGAGTTAGTTCGGCATAAAACAAAAATCCAGAATATTATAGTCGCAGGATTGGAGGAGCATGCCATTCAAACATCAATGGCTGGTGGGGCGGAACATAAATCTGATGTTTATTCCTTCCAAGAACTCATCAGACGAAACTTAGATGTAAAACCGCCATCTATAGCCATAGATCCAGATGAAGATTTAGCGGCGCTGCAGTATACAGGGGGTACCACGGGTACAGCTAAAGCTGCTATGCTTACCCACAGCAACCTTGTCGCCAACGCTACCGCTTTCGCATCGTGGATAAAAGGAACTGTAAACGATGTTTTTTTGGTTGCCTTGCCGTTGTTCCACATCTACGGTATGACAACCAGTTTAAACGTGCCCGTTAGTTTAGCAGCCAAAATGGTGTTGCTTCCAAAGTTTGATCCCGTAAAAGTTTTGCAAGCTATTGAACGGCACCGAGTCACAGTTTACTGCGGTTCTCCAACAATGTACTCTATTCTTTTGGCTAACCCTGAGCTTAACAAATATGACTTAACCTCTATCCGTGTTTGCATCTCAGGTGCTTCGCCGCTTCCACCGCAAGTGCAGAAAAAATTCATGGCTGTAACAGGAGGTTTACTGTTGGAAGGCTATGGCTTAACTGAAGCCTCGCCTGTAACCCACTGCAACCCCGTGGACAAAACAATGCGAACCGTCAAGGTTGGCTCCATTGGCTTACCAATTCTTGGCACCGACGCCAAAATTGTGGATTTAGAAACAGGCATCAAATTGCTCAAGCCCAACGAGATAGGTGAGCTTGCAGTTAAAGGTCCACAGATTATGAAGGGTTACTGGCTTAAACCCGACGAAACCGCCTCGGTTCTGCGTGATGGTTGGCTCCTCACAGGTGATATAGCTAAAATGGATGAAGAAGGTTACTTCTACATCACAGACCGCAAAAAAGACCTCATTAAATACAAAGACTACAGTGTTTACCCACGTGAACTTGAAGATGTGTTATATGAGCATCCTGCTGTGAAATTGTGTGCAGTAGTAGGTAAAACTGTACCTGACGTGGGGGAGATTCCTAAAGCCTTCGTGGTGCTCAAAGAGGGGGCAGAGATATCAGCAAGGGAGATTGTGGAGTTTGTAAATGGGAAAGTAGCGCCCTACAAAGCCATACGGGAAATCGAAATCCGAAAAGAGCTTCCCCTTGGTTCGGCGGGGAAAGTCTTAAGGCGTATTCTGCGTTCTTAAATGTAGTGGTCACAAGCTATATGAGTTCTCTTTTCCTAAACTAGGCCAGAGTGTCTCGATTTGAGGGTTAAAATTAACGTTACAGGTATAGTACAAGGTGTCGGTTTCCGCCCTTTTATCTATCGTATTGCCGTCAAAAACGGTTTAATGGGTTATGTTCGTAACCGAGGGGACGCTGGCGTAGAAATACTTCTAGAAGGCTCCCAAATCGGGATAGAAAGTTTTTTGAGGGATATGCATAGGCAAAAGCCGTTGCAAGCCCAAATATACCGCATTATACAAACTCCACTACAAGGGGAAAATAAGTACAACCAATTCGCCATAGTCGAAAGCTCGATGGAGACCGAGCTTTCAGGTTCAGTGATTCCGCCTGACAGCTCCATTTGCGACGATTGCTTAAAAGAACTCCGTGCAACTCAGAATCCACGTTTTGACTACTTCTTCATAACCTGCGTTAACTGCGGTCCTCGATTTACTGTGATCGAAAAACTGCCATACGATCGAGAGAACACTACCATGCGCAATTTTCCACTTTGCAGTTTCTGCTTAAAAGAGTACACTGACCCTTCAAATCGCAGATTCCACGCCCAAACCGTTGCTTGCCCCACCTGTGGACCACAAACTTACCTTGCCACAAACACCGGTGAGACCGTAACATGTGTAGATGCTGTGCGGGAAGCAGGTAAACTCCTAAGCGAAGGCCAAATAGTTGCCGTAAAAGGTTACGGTGGCTTCCATCTTGCTGCATCCACTGTCCTTGAGGGCCCTTTGGTGAGGCTTCGTCGATCAAAAAGTCGACGCGAAAAACCTTTTGCAATAATGGCTAAAGATTTGGAAGCAGTAGAGGTCTTTGCCGAAGTAAACTCCAAAGAAAAGGAGCTGTTGGCTTCTTCGGCGCGACCTATTGTTTTACTCAATAAAAACAGCGAGTACAACCTTTCGCCGCTGGTGGCGCCTAACCTGCACAATGTAGGTGTCATGCTACCCTACTCTGCAATGCATTATATGCTATTCGACCAAGTTGATGATTTGGCGTTTGTTATGACTAGCGCTAACCCGCCAAATCAACCCATAATAAACGACAATGATGCAGCTCTCCAGATTCTAAGCGGCACTGTGGATTATTTTCTATTCCACAACAGGCAAATCGCTCAGCGTTGCGATGACTCGGTTATGCGAATACATGGCAAACGCCATGTATTCCTCAGGCGTAGTCGCGGTTACGCTCCGGCCCCTATAATACTCCGCAAAGTGGCAAAAAACTGTGTAGTTGCGGTGGGCGGTGAACTCAACAACACCTCGTGCATCTTAAACGGGGACAAAGCTTTCATCAGTCAACACATAGGTGACGTGGAAAACCTCGAGACCAGAGGTTTTCTGCAAGAAACTATAGGTCACCTCATTAACCTAACCAACAGTAAAGTTGACACTATTACATGTGATTTGCATCCGAAATTTACAACCACAAATCTTGCGCGTGAACTCTCTGAAAAGAATAGTTGGCGTCTGGTGCAGGTGCAACATCACCACGCACATGTGGCTGCGTTGATGGCCGAGCATGGCGTAGAAGATATTGTTGGTGTAGCTTGTGATGGTTACGGGTACGGCTCTGACGGCTCTGCATGGGGTGGTGAAGTACTTCTCTGCGACAATGGACCTGCAAGTTTTCGTCGGGTTGGGCATTTGGAGAAGCAACCACTAGTCGGTGGAGATTTGGCAACTAAGTACCCGTTACGTATAGCTGCGGGTATATTGAACAAAATAATTGATGTCTCGCCTTGGTTGCTACAGCATAGTTCACATCTGCCGCATGGTGAAACTGAGGCACAACTTATACTGAGTCAACTCAAAAAAGCCAGTGTGCCTGAAACCACCAGCCTCGGCAGAATTCTAGATGCGGCTTCCGCAGTTTTAGGTGTATGCTATGAGCGAACCTATGAGGGCGAGGCTGCTATGAAACTTGAAGCAGTGGCCACCAAAGGCAAAGATGTATTAGGTTTAGAGGTGAATGTTTGCAATAACGTTGTAAATACCTCTCAATTATTGCTTGCAGTTTACGAAAACCGCGCTGTATGTTCAAAAGCTGATCTTGCCTATTCTGTGCATGCTTACTTAGCTAAAAGCTTGGCAACCTTGGCAGTGGAAAAGGCAAAGGAGCACGGTATCCAAACCGTTGGGTTCACAGGAGGAGCAGCCGTTAATGCCTTACTTGTGTCGATTATGCGTGAGGTGGTGGAAGCAGCTAGGTTGCGTTTTCTGGTGCATGAATCGCTTCCGGCGGGCGATGGCGGTGTAAGTTTTGGTCAGTCAGTGGTTGGTGGGTTTTCCAGTTTTTAACCACACGGTTTTTATTGTTGGGACAACTCGATTTATTGTGATCAAGAATGTGTTTAGCAATTCCAGCCCACGTTTTGAGCGTTTCTGGTGATAAGGCGGAAGTGGATTTTGGGCAAAACGTTCTGCGGCAGGTAAACATATCTCTTGTAGACGTTAAAGTCGGCGACTACGTTTTGGTTCATGCAGGCTACGCGATACAGAAACTAGATGAGAAAGATGCTTTAGAAACGCTCAGTTTGTGGAGAGAAATTCTTGAAGCAGAAAACCAGTAGTTTAAAAGGGCAAGTTGAACCTATCGTGGCAGTGCGGAATTATCGTGACTCAAAGTTGGCGCGGCAAATAGCCACAAAAATCCAAGAGATCACGCCTAAAAGGGGTATTTTTAAGTTTTGCCATGTCTGTGGCACTCATGAGTGGACGATTACACATTACGGCATACGAAGCCTTCTGCCAGAAAATGTTGAAGTTATAGCTGGTCCAGGTTGCCCCGTTTGTATTGTACCCGCAGCAGAAATTGATGAAGCGGTGTTGCTAGCAAAAAAAGGCGTTGTGGTGACGTGTTTTGGCGACTTACTCCGTGTGCCTGGTAGCGATGGATCCCTGTTGGATGCTAAAGCTCAGGGTGCCGATGTGCGAATTGTTTACAGCTTAACTGACGCAGTTAACATGGCTAGAAAAGAGCCTGAAAAAGAGTTTGTGTTCTTTGCGGTGGGTTTTGAAACCACTGCTCCTGCCACCGCTTTAGAAGCGCTAAGTAAGCCGTCTGTGAATTTTAGTTTTTTGATTGCTCACCGTCTGATTCCGCCTGCCATGGAGCTTTTGTTGGGTGTGGGTGACCTGCAAATTGACGGCTTTATTGCGCCTGGTCACGTGAGTGCCATAATTGGTATGAAACCCTACGAGCTTTTCCCCAAAGTTTACCGTATGCCTACGGTAGTGGCTGGGTTTGAGCCTGTTGATGTTTTGATGGGAATTTACCTGCTTATGAAACAGTTGAAGGAGAAGACTGCACGGTTGGAAAACGAGTATGCGAGGGTGGTTAAATGGGAAGGCAACCCGAAAGCGTTAGAGATAATGAATCGGGCCTTCACTGTGACGTCGGGTAACTGGCGAGGTATTGGCAGACTGCCTAATTCTGCATACAAACTTCGTGATGAATTTGCCGCCTACGATGCGCATGCAAAATTTAACGTCAAAGTGGAGCAGGGCAAAGATGTTCTGTTGGGTTGCGAGTGTCACTTGGTGATCATTGGGAAAATCAAGCCTGATAAATGTCCTATGTTCATGAAGGCTTGTACGCCGCAAAAGCCTGTGGGTGCATGCATGGTGAGCAGTGAGGGTACTTGTAGAGTCTGGGCCAAAGCTGTCTCATCTCATTATTCATGAAGTTCTGCGACTCTGGCTAATAAGCAGAAGTCACCATCTTGAAAAAATTAACATGTGGGCACAAGACCAAGACTAAGTCGAATTCTGCTTAAGACTTTTTGGTGTCAAAAGACCGTAAGCGTTTTATGTCTATAGGCGTGTTCTCTTCAGAGAAGACGCAGATTTTGCGTGCCTCGGTAGCCTAGCCCGGTGGGGCGTTACCTTGGTAAGGTAATGGTCGCGGGTCCAAATCCCGCCCGAGGCTTCAAACTGTTTTCTTTTGATTCTTCAAGGTTGCTTTTGCTGTTAACGTTTTGTATTGCCTCGATTAGCTGTTTAAGGTAGTTTTCACACGCTTTCGAC
>CAZOPV010000016.1:0-70140 GCA_964582085.1 uncultured Candidatus Bathyarchaeia archaeon
GCGGCTTGGTACCTCGATGTCGGCTCTTCCTATCCTGGCCCTGCATAAGGGGCCAAGGGTGAGGCTGCTCGCCTATTAAAAGGGAACGTGAGCTGGGTTTAGACCGTCGTGAGACAGGTCGGACTTTATCTGCTGGGAGTGTTGGCTGCCTGAGGGGAAAGGGTTCCTAGTACGAGAGGAACGGAACGCTGTGGCCTCTAGTTAACCGGTTGTCCGACAGGGCAAACGCCGGGCAGCCACGCCGCTGAGGATAAGAGCTGAAAGCATCTAAGCTCGAAGCCTCTCCCGAAAAGAGGCAGCCATTCCCGTTTCACGGGACGAGGGCGCCCATAAAAGATGGGTTTGATGGGTTCGGGGTGTAAGTTGGAAGACTTCGGTCGACCAACTCAGCCTGCGAATTCCAATTGCTCGAGATGTCGGGTCCTCTGCTGGTGTCTGAGCGATATTTGGTTGAGCTTTGCGGTTGTTGTGCCTTTTGGTCTATGTGTGGTGTACATAAAGGGATTGTTTTTAATTTTTATGTTATAGAGTATTACATTACCTGTCCCAACAGGTACAGGCTGTGAACCGTAATTGATATTAACTGTTTTTCTGCAGTTAGTTCCTGTCATGCTTTGGTTGGTGTAGCTGTCCTGTTCGAATTAATCTCCCTCAGCATTACAATTCTCCTTTTAGGCATAATCCTAGACATAATAGTAGGTGATCCATCCCCCAATAGTCCCTGGTTATCCTACTACAAAGTACACCCCACAGTGTTGATGGGTAACTTGGCAAAAACCCTCAAGAACCACCTGAAAAACCCTGATCCAAAACGGGAAAAACTAAACGGCGTCCTGCTTGGTTTAGCTGTCATTCTTGCGTTTAGTTTACCTGTGTACGTTGGACTCTGGGCGATTTACACCTACCTTGGCTCAGTATATAGTTGGCTCGGCATAATCGTTTACGTCATAATTGCCATTATACTCGTAAAATTCACAGTATGCATCAAACTGGAAACAGACTGGGCAAAAGCTGCAGCCCAAGCCATTCAGCAAAACAATCTCGAAGAAGCCCGAAAATATTCTCATTTCTCCCGCCGCGATTCCTCAACACTTAACGGCTCTCAGATCAGTTCTGCAGTCATCGAATCGATGGCTGAGAACCTTATAGATTTCAAACTCTCCCCCATAATATTCTACTCTTTGCTGGGTGTCACAGGTGCCATTGCATTCCGCGCCATCAACACCCTCGATGGCATGGTGGGTTTCAAGGATAAAGAAAACATCAATCTCGGCTGGTTCAGTGCCAACCTTGACCATATTATAAACTACATACCTTCCCGTCTTACAGGTGTACTTATAGTTGTAGCAGCGGCACTTTTGGGTTACGATTATAAAAATGCGTGGAATATAGCTAAACGTGACCACGCAAAAACGCCCAGCCGCAACCATGGCTGGCCAATGGCTGCAATGGCAGGGGCACTACGTGTGCAGTTTGAAAAACCAGGGCAATACATACTAGGAGACGCCATTGAGGAGCTTGTGTCTCAAAAAATTTTGCATGCCCTCAAAATCCGTAATACTGCAATAGTTTTGTGTATTCTGCTCTTTTTGCCGGTGATTGTTTTGGTACGTTTATTCTTTTTTCCACTATAAAGCTCTATGTGTGCAAAATCTATTAATCAGGCAACTCTGCATTGTTGCTTTGAGATGCTTGCAGCAATGACCTATGTGGCTTCCAAAAGGGACAAAGAAATCCTTTTGGTAGAGCAACAATTACAAATGGGGGTACCTAACAACGCGTGTATGTCTTATTAATCCCCCCAGAATTCAGCAGAAACTGTGGGGGAAACCCGCTGCTTTCCAACCATTAGACATCGCTTATGTTGCTGCGGTTCTCGAAAAGGACCACGCGGTAAACATCATCGACTGCCCCACAGAGGGTTGGCGTAATCTCCAAGAAATCGGTGGTGTCAAATATCGACTTGGTTTGTCTAGTCAACAGATCGCTGACCGTATCCGCGGATGGAAGCCTGATCTTACGGTAATCACCGTGCCTTTCAGTGGTTGGTGGCAAACTGCTTTCGAAACCGCCACCGCGGTAAAAAGCGTGAATTCAGAAATCAAAACAGCTCTAATTGGTTTACATCCCTCAGCTAAACCCCATGAAAGCCTTGCACAACCCTACATAGACTTTGTAGTCATTGGTGAACCTGAGCTAACCGTACAGGAACTAGCCGCCACAATAGAAACAGGAAAACTAGATGAGCTTAAAAAAGTCAAAGGGTTAGGCTTTAAAAAAGACGGCAAAGACATAATCAATCCGCCCCGACCTTTTATTGAAGATTTGGATTCATTGCCGTTTCCCGCGCGGCACCTGCTACCTATGAAAGAGCTTTTTTCAGCCGTCAAACAAACCCCAATTCGTGGTGAAATTCGCAAACCCTGCGCTCGTGTTCTCACTAGCCGTGGTTGCCCCAACAACTGCATATTCTGTAGCAATCACATCGTCATGGGTAAAAAATGGCGCGGTCGAACCCCAAAAAACGTCGTTGACGAACTCCAGCAGTTAGTGGAAACTTACGGCGTACAACAAGTGGATTTTGAAGATGACAATTTAACCTTCAACAAGAAACGCCTGGAGGAGATCTGTGACGAAATCGTCAACCGTGGCTTAGACATCGAATGGTACACGCCAAACGGCGTTAGAGCTGACGGCTTAGATGCCTCTTTGCTTGCCAAGATGCGCAGGTCCGGTTGCAAGCGCATTATGGTTGCCCCTGAATCAGGCGTGCAGTACGTCGTCAACGACATTATAAAGAAGAATCAAGACCTCAAAAAAGTTGAGGCCGCCGTTGTCAACGCTCACAAGGTTGGCATCAAAGTCAGTTGCTTCTTTATAATAGGTTTTATAGGTGAAACCAAAGCGGACATACAAGCCACCATCAACTACGCTTATAAACTGAGGCAACTTGGAGCAGACCGCTTCTACTTCAGTTATGCCACACCACTGGTGGGCACAGAACTTTTCAGACAAGCCAAGGAAGGTGGTTACTTGCGTCCTGAATTCAGCGATGAAGCCCTCTCATGGGCGCAACCGCTTATTGAAACTCCCGAATTCACAGCGGAGGATCTACGGGAGCTTTGCGCCCAAGCAATGCTGGTGAATCCAACGATTAACTGTGATCGTTTAAGGCGCGCACTGCGAAATCCCAAAAAGGCACTTACAATTTTAATTGGGAGAGCACGACTGGTTCACCGGCGGAAGCTATCTGAAAGTATATAGCCCACTTCAATTTTATCCTCTCCGTAGGTAAAAATATTATATGGCCTATTTTTACAAAATTAGTTGAAAAAGTTTATTCACAAATTATATATACAAAATTCAACGACATAGATTTTTCATCTCTAATAGAGGAGAGAAAAGAGAATGAAACCAAAAAAAGTAGATGTTATAAAATCTGCGTCGCTAATGCTGATTTTAGCTTTGTCAGCTCTGATTGCTTGCTTGCCATCTACTACAGCTGCGGAAGTTGAACCAAGGGCTTTTCTGTCAATTAATCCTAACCCTGTAGGTGTTAATCAACAAGTTGACGTAACACTAATGATTCAACCAATTCCGCCGACAGCCAGAGACATATTTCACGGCATGACTGTTACAATAACTTCCCCTGATGGTAATACTGAGACAAAAGGACCCTACACCTCTTCGCCAATTGGTTCACAGTATTTTTCATATATCCCGACAATGGTTGGTACGTATAAATTCCAGTTTAGTTATCCTGGAGAAACATTTGCTTTTGGCGGAGGTATTACCTACAAATCAGTTGAAAGTCCAATCACAGAACTTGTCGTACAGCAAAACCCTATTCTGCCCTACAGTGAGTCACCTATTCCAACTGACTATTGGACCCGCCCAATAAATGCGCAACACAGAAACTGGTACTCTATAGGCGGTAATTGGATGATGCGTGCTTATAACAGCACCTATGGCACCTTTGGAGAAGTGGTAGGTTATAATCCCTACAGTCAAGCAGCTAGAGCTCCTCATGTGATGTGGACAAAAGAGCTAACATTAGGTGGCTTAATCGGCGGTGACTATGGCGGCTATAGCTACTACGGAGGGCAAGCATACGAACCTAAATTGTCACCACCAATAATAATGAATGGTAGACTCTACTACAAAATCTATCAGTCTGGCTTTAGCGGTTCACCTGGAAGCATAGGAACAGGATTTGTGTGTGTTGACTTACGAACAGGCAAAGAATTATTCAAGAACACCCAGGGCATAATTTCCCACGGTCAAATCTACAATTTCATTTCAGCAAACCAGATGGGTGGCATTGCGTACTTATGGGACATCTTCCCTCTCGTAATCTCTGGTGCAGTTCCAACAGTAGTGCCAGGCCAGTACAAAGTTTATGACGCGTTTACAGGTGACCTTTTGATGACCTTTGCCAACGCACTAGGTGGCGACGTCGTTTACGGAGAGGACGGCACAATATACGTTTACACCCTCAACGCAGGGCAAGGCTGGTTTTCGATGTGGAATTCAACCAAAGCTTTCGAGGCAAACGGATTTATGCAAGCTCAGGCTAGCGGGATGATTCAGTTTAGACCTCGAGCAGGAACTTACAATTGGAGTAGTGGTCTACAGTGGAACGTGACTGTGCCCAAACGGAGTATAACCACGCCTGGTTACGGGCTTAATTATGCTTCTCAAGGCAGAAGAATCTCTGGCGACGTATTACTCGCTTTTGCTGGCGGTGTTACAGAAGCAAGGCTACATGTTGCTTACAGTCTGAAAACAGGTCAGGAACTTTGGGTATTTGACCGCGAAGGTCCCTATCCTCAATTCCATGCTATAGGTGAGGGTGTTTACGCGCAATTTGATCCAGTACATATGACCTACATCGGCTACAGTCTTAATACAGGGGAGAAGCTGTGGGTCAGCGACCCCTTAGAGTATCCTTGGGGGCAGTACCCTGCTAACAGCATTGGCGGAGTTATCGCGGAAGGCAAAATGTTTGTAACCGACATGGGTGGGAACATATATGCATATGATATAACTAATGGAAGACAACTGTGGAAATTCAACAGCGGAAACTCAGGTTTAGAGACACCCTATGGTAGTTGGCCAATGGGTGCAGGACCCATAGTTGCAGACGGTGTTGTCTACTGCGGCATAGGTGAACACTCACCGACTAATCCTCTGTATAGAGGCGGCAACTTGTTTGCGTTGGATGCTAATACAGGCAGTGAATTGTGGCGGATGAACGGCTGGATTTCAATTGATGCCATAGCTGATGGCTATCTTGTTGGCTACAACTTGTATGATAATCGGATCTACTGTATAGGCAAGGGGCCGAGCGCAACTGAAGTTTCAGTATCTCCTAAAATTGCAATGCAATCATCTGAGGTGCTCATAGAAGGCAAAGTCACTGACCAATCCCCTGGTCAGCCGAACACGCCAGCAATAGCAGATGAGGACATGGGCGCTTACATGGCTTTCTTACATCAGCAGCAAACTTGCCCTGCACAACTTCGCGGTGTCCCTGTGAAGCTCTCTGCTATACGATGCTCCGATGGAACCACAATTGACATAGGCACCGTTACAAGTGATGGCTACGGCAACTTTGAACAAAAGTGGACTCCCCCAACTGCAGATACCTACAAAATAATTGCTACGTTCGCTGGCTCCAACTCTTACGGTAGCTCTTCAGCTGAAACCGCCTTAGGCGTATCTGCGACACCTCAGATTCCCACAGCAGAAACAGAGCAAATTTCAATAACAGACGTTGCTATAATTGTTGCAGTTGTAATTGCTATACTGATAGGGTTAGTCAACCTGCTGCTTATAATAAGAAAACGATCCTAACTTTCCCTTTTCTTTTTTGTTTGCTAATTTCCTTCAACCAACGGTCTTTTCAAGGGACTTGGCAGAAGTTGGCAAAATTTTAAATATCTACTTTCACTACACAGTATCCCAAAGGAGAGAAAAAACATGAAAATTTCAAATAAATTAGCTCTATCTATGATTGCTTTTGCAGCAATGCTGGTCCTCAGTCCCTTTCTAACTTTGCAGACAGCTACAGCACATACCCCTCCGTGGACAATTAAAACGTATGCCTACCTAGCAATCTCGCCAGATCCAGTGGGAGTTGGTGAAACCGTATTCCTTGTTATGTGGGTTCATCCAAACCCGCCTACAGCAGCAGGAATTGGCGGCGACCGATGGAAAGACATGACAGTAACCGTTACAAAACCTGATGGAACCACCCAGACCCTTGGACCCTTTGTTTCTGACGCCACAGGATCAACATTTACTACATATACGCCTGAAATGGTTGGTACCTACAAATTTGTTCTAAACTACCCTGGGCAAACTATATCTCTATATCATCCTGAAACAGGTATCAAAGCTGATATGGCTGGTCTTAGGAGATTCGGAATGCAGGACTTTGAGAATGATACTGCACTACCGAGTAGCGCAACCGAGTTCTTAACAGTACAGCAAGATCCAATACCAAAAATCGCTGATTATCCGCTTCCTTCTAGTTTCTGGACACGCCCAATTGAAGGTCAGAACACTGCATGGGAATGTATCGCATCAAACTGGTTAAGCGGAGTACACCTTGGCGGTATGAAACTCTGGCAAAGAGGTGGTGTTGCGCCAAATACTTCACACATACTGTGGACTAAACCAATCGAATTCGGCGGCATCGTTGGTGGTTCAGATAATTCAATACCTGGCGTAGCTTTCTACCACGGTGGTTCATATGAAGGTAGACTTGCAAATGCAATAATAATGCAAGGCAGACTCTACTTCGCTTTGCCCTTAGGTCACGCTGCTAGCGGAGGCGGCTACGTGTGCTGGGATCTAACCACAGGTGAACAGCTATGGTATTCAGACAAAATAGGTGTTATTGGTAGTGTAGCTCCTTCAAAAGCGCAACTTTTTGACTATGAATCAATGAACCAACACGGTGTCGTGGGCGGTATACTCTGGCAAGTGATTGGCACTACATGGGTAGGCTATGATGGATTCACAGGACGATGGGTTTACAACTTAACTGACGTTCCAAACGGCTTTGAAGTCTACACCAACAAGGGCGAAATAGTCCGATACGTGCTTAACTATAACTCATCTACACGTTCAGGCTGGCTAGCTCTGTGGAACAACACCCAAGATAACGTAGGACTACACGGTGCTATTGGCACAACCTCAGAAGCTTATCAGTGGAGACCAAACGGCAAATCTGTTAACATGAGTAAAGCCTACTCGTGGAACGTCTCGATATCCTATGACCTTACAGGCAAAGGTGCTCCTACGATCGCTTACGTCATCCCTGGAGACATAATCTTCGGTCACAGCACCCCTTGGGCAGGTTTCACAACAACTGGAACTCCAGATCCTTACACGTTGTGGGCAATTAGCGATAAGCCGGAGACACGAGGACAACTTTTATGGAAGCGAGACTATCCTGCACCACCAGGAAACATAACCAGAAACTTTGGTCCGCAAAACGAAGTTGAGCGTGTCCTAGGCTACAGTCTAGGTCAACAATGTGTAGACCCTGTGAACCGTGTAATTTTAATGACTGACGAAGAAACTTTCCAGTGGCTGGGCTACAGTCTAGATACAGGTGAACTGTTATGGGGTCCTGTTGGAGGCGACTTCAATGCGTATCAATACTACGGTAGCGGTTTAGGTGGTGGACAAATAGGCTTCCCTGCTTACGGTAATTTATACACCCAAGGATACGGAGGGGAAATACATTGTTATTCCACGAGAGACGGCAGGCTAATATGGAAATACAATAATACCAACAGCGGCGTTGAAACCCCATGGGGCAACTATCCCATATTCATAGCTGCAATCGCAGACGGCAAAGTATACGCATTTAACAATGAGCACTCGCCAAACACACCTTTGTACAAAGGCGAAAAAATATACTGCATAGATGCCTACACAGGACAAGAACTATGGACTATGTTGGGCTGGGCTGGTCAAACTGGTGGTCCAGGGACTTCAACGAGTATCTTGGCAGACGGTGTTCTGGTGTACTATAACTACTATGACAATCAACTGTACGCCGTCGGTAAAGGACCAAGCAAAATAACAGTTGACGCTCCATCGATTGCAGTACCTGAATGTCAACCTCTAACAATCCGAGGCACAGTCACAGACATCTCTGCAGGAGCTAAACGACTTGTTGAATCAGGTAAATTCAACATTGTTCCAGCAGTAGCCGATGAAAGCATGAGCGCCTTCATGGAATTCCTCTACATGCAGAAACCATGCCCAGCAAACGCTAAGGGTGTACCAGTGAAGCTAACCGCTGTTGACTCAAACGGCAACACCATCAACATCGGTACAGTAACAAGCGACGCCAGCGGCCTCTACGCAACGACATGGACTCCACCAACCGCAGGCATGTACAAGATTGTTGCAACCTTTGAAGGCTCAGGCTCATACTGGCCATCATCTGCAGAAACCGCAATCAGCGTCTCACCCGCACCAGCAACACCAACACCGACACCAATAACCGAAGAAGCTCCAGTATCAGCAACAACAGGCATGGTAATCGTAGCCGTAGTTGTCTTAGCCCTAATCATAGGATTAGTCAACCTATTGCTTCTCCTCAAAAAGAAGCAATAATCCCTCTTTTCTTTTCTAAACCCCAAATCATTACAAACGCACATATAATAAGAGTTTTAGATTTTTGAGGTTTCTCCGCAAAAAACGTCACCAAAACAATTGAACACTTAAAATTAGTAATAGGTTTCACCTAAGACATTAAACACATCGCTATAAACCTAAGATTATGTACCTTTTATGTTTCTGACAATGGCTCTCTTTCAAAGCTGTAACAAGTAGTACTGATTACAAACCCTTAAAACCTCTTAAAAAAGAATCTATCAAAAACCATAAAGGGGAGATAAAAATGAAAAATAGACAATTTGCAATTTTTATTTTGATCCTAATTGCATCAATGACAACTTCAGCAATATTCATTTCTGCGGTGACTGCACATACCCCGCCACAGAACATTCCAACCTTTGCATACTTGACTGCAGCGCCTAACCCTACAGGGGTTGGCCAACAAGTAATCATCTACATGTGGCTAGACAAAGCGCCGCCGACAGCTTCAGGTGCCTACGGTGACCGATGGAAAGATTTCACTCTAACCATAACAAAACCAGATGGGACAGCTGAAATTCAGAAATTCACTTCCGACCCGGTTGGTTTCGCATGGTTCATGTACACTCCAACAGAAGTCGGTACCTACCAACTCAAATTTGACTTCCCAGGTCAAACCTTGGAAGGGGAAAACCTCGACCCGTTCAACTTCTTCGGCGGAACAGAGTATATAGGTGACTACTATATGCCCAGCAGTAGCACAGCATCGTTCACAGTACAACAAACACAGGTTATACCCTATCCCTCTGCTGAACACCCCGCCGGCTACTGGGATAGCCCCGTTAACCCAGAAAATCGTGAATGGCACTCATTTACCGGCAACTGGCTTGCAACCCCAATGAACCATGTCGCCGCATACACTGAAGGCCCGGAAACATCACATATACTCTGGACAAAACCATTAACATTCGGAGGTCTTGTTGGAGGCGAATTCGGCGATGCATCATACCATGACGGTGACGCTTACGAAGGTAAATGGTTCCCACCTGTGATAATTAACGGAGTACTTTTCTACGATAAATACCCTTCAAACTTCAACATACCAGGATACTACGCAGTTGACTTGCGAACTGGCAAAGAAATCTACTATAACAACAACACCCGAATAAACTTTGGTCAAATATACTACTACAATACCCCCAATCAACATGGCGCTTTTGCTTATCTATGGACTGTTATCGGCGGCGGTTTCTTTGGGCCGCCAACAACCACTTGGGTCTGCTATGACGCCTTCTCAGGTGACAGATGGTACACTATCACGGACGCGCCTCCTGCACCTTTTTCGTTTGTCTCAACACCACAAATAACCTACGGCGTCGACGGCAGCATATTGATTCCTCAACTTGACGCCGTAAGCCACCGCTTAGCTCTATGGAATTCCTCAGCAATACCTGCATTATTAGGCGGAGCCACAGGCTCTAACTATTGGACATGGCGCCCCTACAACAAGGTAGTCGATGGCAAAACAGGTTACTCATGGAACGTTTCAATTCCTGCAGACGTCACTGGCAGCATAAGCTTTGTCTTCCCCGACAAAGTGATCATTTCCTCTGGATTAGGCATGGGAGGCACAGGTTTCACTTTTATCGAAACTATGAACTATACCATCTGGGCTTTAAGCATGAAACCAGGAGAACAAGGCAAACTACTTTGGAAACAAACATACAACCTACCTGCAGGAGCACCCAAAGGCGTGACCTTAAACATGGGTCCCGCAAGTGAAGAAGACGGTGTATTCACTATACGCTCTTCACAGACAATGCAGTGGTGGGGCTTTAGCCTCAACGACGGTCGCTATCTGTGGGGACCAACTGAACCTCAAGTTGCATGGGACAGCCTCGTCGGCACCCAAGGCTACATTGCCTACGGCAAACTGTACAGTGGTGGCTACGGAGGCATACTCTACTGCTACGATGTTAAAACAGGTAATCGACTTTGGACTTACAGGCTAGCTGACTCATACTACCTCGAAGCCAAATGGGGAGGAAACTACAACGTTGCCAACATGCTCTTTGCCGACGGCAAGGTTTACCTGTTCTCAGGTGAACACTCACCAGACGACCCCAAAGAACGTGGCTCCCTACTACGTTGCGTTGATGCACAAACTGGGCAGGAACTCTGGACTTTTCCGTTCTATGATCCAAGCTGGGCAACAAATCCTGCCATCGCGGACGGCATACTAGTGCACTTCAATGCCTACGACAACCGTATCTACGCTTTTGGGAAAGGTCAATCTGCCACGACTGTTTCTGCACCGCAAACTGTAGTGCCAGCAGGCGCAGCAATCATGATAACAGGTACTATCACCGACCAATCTGCAGGCGCCAAAGGCACACCTGCAATTGCCGACGAAGACATGGGTGCATGGATGAAATACCTATATCTGCAGCAACCATGCCCCACAGACGCTCAAGGCGTCCCAGTGAAACTTAGCGCTGTAGACCAAAACGGCAACACCATCCCCATTGGCACCACAACAAGCGACATCTACGGCAATTACGCCATAACTTGGACGCCACCTTCGGGTGGACAATTCAAAATAGTCGCATCCTTTGAAGGCACAAAATCGTACTGGCCGTCATCTGCTTCAACCACCTTAGGCGTCGCTGAATCAACCACTGAGACAGAAGAACCAACAACAGCTTTCAGCATTGTCGACACGGTCATAATTTTGGCGGTTATCATTGCCATTTTGTTAGGCGTGATCAACTTAGTCTACATTAAACAAATAAAGAAATAACTAGTTTCATTTCCTCTTTTTCTTTTTATTGAATTTTTGTTAAGGGCCAAATTAAACGTCGCCTATTTTGAAGTTAAAAGTTTAAAACCTTGCTTAAGAACCTTCACTGGTCCATCGCGTCTAGTTTTCCACAGAATCCGTTTAGGTGACCTCGTGAATTCTTTGTGGAAGCGACGCTGAATTTCTAAGAGCTTTTTGAAGTCAAATTCGTCTGTTTTGGCGGCAAGCAAGAAGTCGTCCAGTTTGTCGTAGTTGCCACTTTGCAGAATTTCTTCGTAAAGGCTACTGTCTGGGTACGCAATGAAAATGTTAAATTGGCACAGATCAGGGTTAAGCTTCTTGGCAAATTTAAGTGTGACTTCCATGTCTTGTATGGTCTCGCCTGGGACGCCCAATATGAAACTACAGGCGATTTGTATGCCTTCTTTACGGCATAGCTTAAACGCTTGTTCCGTCTGCTTTAAACTGACATTTTTATTGATTTTCTGTAAGATACGTGGAGAACCTGACTCTACACCAAACCAGATGGTTTTGCAACCGGCATCCCGCATTTTCACCAGAAGTTCACGCTGTATCATATCTGCTCGGGTGTCACAAATCCACTGAATATCCAGTTTCTCTTGCTTCATTAGTTCGCAGAGTTCCAATGTTTCCTTTTTTCGGATAGTAAAGTTGTCATTTATGAAGTAGATGCCTTTAGAGCCGTAGTTATCCTTCAAGTATTTGATTTCGTCTATAACCCTTTTTGGACTAAAAAAGCGGCAGACCGGTCCCCACATTTTACGTGTTTCACAGAAAGCACAGTTGAAGGGGCAGCCACGGATTATGCTCATAATGTCCACGGGTTCAACATTGAGGAACTCCATTTTCCTCTCATACAACTCCATCGGCAGCAGATGACGCGCAGGAAATGGGATCTCATCTAGATTGCTGATGAATTGCGGCGCATTTTTCATTATTTTGCCACTCCCCTTGTAGGCAACTCCGGCGATTGAGTCAAGCGAACGTTTTTTCTCGCTTTCTACAAGGTATATCGCAAGCTCTACCATCGCTCGTTCCCCTTCTCCCATAATGACGTAGTCGATTTGGGGGTGCTGAAGCATACTATCGGGTACATAAGTAGGATGCCACCCACCGACCACAATCTTGCAGTCCGGTACAACTTCTTTAATGGCAGTAGCCGTTTCAACACACTTGTTGTAAGTGGAGGAACTGCACGTTATACCAACGATTTCAGGGTTAAGCTGCTTAACTAACTGTTTAACTTCATCGATGGGTTTTTTGAGCAAGTAGTTGTCGAGTACCTGAACTTGGAAACCTGCTTTTTCCAGCGCCGCAGCAACATAAGATAAACCTAAAGGCGGGAATTTTCTGCCAAGATACCAAGGCGCATTTTCAGATGGCGCAGTAGTCATCAACAAAATCAAATTAATGCTTCTCCTGTATGGTTGTTTCCCCGTTCCCATAAAGTTAGTGATACTCATATTTGCCAACATATAAAGTGTTTCTTTGAATTTTCTGGGTGTAAACCGAAACAAAAATTGAATTGCATTGTCAGACAAGACGTTTACCAAAACAACTGAACAACAAACGCCCCGCCTAAACCATTGACGTCTTTTCACTAAAGATCTTTCTAACAATAAACGAATTCAAATAAACTAACTGAGTTTGAAACTCGAATTTTTATAAAAATGCAAACTTAAGTTCACGTTAGTTTTCGGATTTTTTCCTTTAAAACCTCAACAAGTTTCAAGTTATCCGCTGCTGAACGCACTGTTAACCTGAAATAACTGCTGTCTAAACCAACAAACGTGCTGCAATCTCTGATGAGGAGACCCTCCTTACCTAACTCTTCCCTCAGTACAGTAGCAGTTAGTTTTGAATTTAAAATTTTCACCAGCAAAAAGTTGGTTTCAGACGGAAAAACCTTCAAACCTTCAATTTCGCTCAACATTTTGCTAAATGCTACCCTCTCCTTTGTTATGGTGTGCTTCGTGTTTTGAATGAAGTCGGAATCTTTGAAAGCCGCCAACGTTGCAAATCCAGCTAAACCATTAATGCTCCACGGCTGCCTTACAATTTGCAATCTTTCTATGAGATCTTTAGCTGCTATGCCATAGCCGAAGCGTATGCCTGGCATGCCGTAGAATTTAGTTACTGACCTGATAACAAATAAGTTCTCATATTTCTTCACGTCGCCTACAAGGGTGTTCTCTTCGCCTTCAGCAGCAAATTCTATGTAATTTTCGTCTATGCTGAATATGACGCCTTTTTTGTGGCAGAAATCCACAAGCTCCAGCAAAACCTCTTTTTGATAGAGCCGCCCTGAAGGACTATGAGGGTTACATATGCAAACAATGCGGGTGTCTTCAGTTACTGCTTTTTTTACGTCTTCAATAATTAGGTCAAAGTTCGCTGGCAACTGCACATAAACTACTTCGCCACCCACACGCAACGTAGCTTTCTCATACTCAGTAAAAGAGGGCACAGGGATTACAGCTTTAAATTTTGGAGGTAAAATCTCGGTAATCATATATATTAGTTCTATAGACCCGTTACCCAAAATGACGTTGTCGGAGCATACACCGTGACCAACATATGCAGCTATTTCTGCCTGTAGTGCCACAGGGTTTGGGTCAGGATAAAACCTCATAAGTTTTGCATGCTGCCTCACGGCTTCCACAGCCTTTGGGGATGGCCCAAGAAAGTTAATTGGACCACTGAAGTCCAACACGTTTTCGAGGGGAATATCGTATTTTCTGCTAAAGCCCCAAACGTCACCGCCGTGGCTTACGAAGCGTTTCTGTTTACAGGGGTTTTCCAATTTTGTTTTCCTCCATCAGGCGTATAATTTCTTTTTCCAGCTTCCATTGTGCCTTGAAGTGTGCGTTGTAGTTGTTTATAATTTTGTAGAGCCAGTAGACGCCGCCTACGCCTAAAGTAACTATCGTAATGAGGGCATATTTTTTTATCGGTATTGTCTGAGGCATGAACATTCTTTCTGGAAGCACCTCTGAAAGAAATTCGTCTTGATGCCTTTCGTGCAAAAGTAAGTCTTTCGACAAAAAGTAGACAATTATAAACACCGGAACGACTAGTATTATAGATGCTGCCCACGCTGTGGCGTTTCTGTCACGCGGTATCTCCAGGGTTTTTGGAAGTTTTTTTTCCTGAGCTTGAAGGGCTACCATGATTTGTTTTTCAAGTATTGTCTCACGTTGGAAGTGTATGTTTCGGCTTTCTATGAGGCGGTAGAACATGGGAAAAAAAGCAACGCCGAAAGTTACAATCGAAGCTAAGAACCACATAGAAAACCAAATAATTCTCTCTCTTGGCATGCTTTCTAGCATATTCTTCTTTCCATGGTTCGCTAATTTTCCTTTTGCGATTGCTTGATAAAAGCCACAGCCAAAGTTTATAAAGTGTTGCATTCAGCTTTTTAGCAAGATGCAAACCGACTGTAAAATGATTTCCGTGGTTGTGCCTGTGTTTAATGAGGAACCGACTGTAGGTAACGTAATCGAACGTTTGAAAGCAGTTTTACAAAAAACAGGTTTAAACCATGAAATTATCGTAGTAGATGATTCTTCCATAGATAACTCGGTGGAAGTTGCCAAACGTCATCAGGTTTTAGTTTACAAGTTAAAGAGGCACATGGGCAAAGGCTATGCCTTAAGAGTGGGCTTTGCAAGGGTTACAGGCGACCTTGTGGTGACAATTGACTCTGACGGTTCTCACCGTCCTGAAGAGTTACCGAGATTACTCAAACCACTGTTGAGCGGTGAAGCGGATTTAGTTATTGGTTCAAGGTTTATGAATGCACATACGTTTTATGCGAAGCGAATTAATGCTGCTGGCAACCGCCTTTTTAACCTACTTATCCATTTTCTCATACAAAGTCCTATTACGGATTCTCAGTCAGGTTACCGTGTCATGACACGGCAAGTTTTGCAGCGTATGAAGTTATGGTCTGTGGAGTACGAGATTGAGTCTGAAATGCTAGTGAAAACCGCTAAAAGCAATTTTCGAATAAAGGAAGTGCCCATAAGTTTCATACAACGTACCTATGGCACGTCACAGATAGATCCTTTGATTGATGGACTCAAAATTCTGCTGTCTATCATTTCAGCATATTTGAGGAGTTAGACAATGGCAAGTGAGGAGTTGCCCAAAGTTTCAATAATTGTTGCCGCAAGGAACAGCGCAGCCACTGTTGGCGATTGCTTGCAAGCTCTTTTTGAGCAGAATTATCCCCCGAGGTATTTTGAGATTTTATTTATGGATGGTTGCTCCACAGACGATACGGTTAAAATTGCAGAGCGTTTTCCTGCCCAAGTTTTTTCATTGCCTTTGAATGCGGCAGCGGCTTACAATTATGCCTTAAAACTTGCACGTTTTCCTGTGGTAGGCTTCGTGGACGCTGATGCCAAAGTGGAACGCGACTGGTTGCGCAAGTTGGTGGTGCATTTAGGTGAACCCAATGTAGCAGGGGTAAGTGGAGGGATCGAGACGTGGAATTTTGAGAATTTATGGGCACGTAGCATAGGTTACGAGCTAAAGATGCGTTACAGTCGGGTAGGCGCGTATACCGGCCGTATCGCTACTATGAATTTGTTACTCAAAAGAAATGTGATCGAAGAGGTGGGCGGTTGGGATGAAACTCTGCCCAGTCAGTATGATACAGACTTTGGCTTTCGTCTAAGCCAAAGAGGTTACAAAATTGCTTACGTACCTGAGGCGAAATGTTTCCATTTGCATCGTGAAAGTTTGAGTGCGTATTGGCGGCAGCAACTACAATATGGCAAAAACACAGTACGGTTATACTTTAAACATTCACGTTTGGCACGAGGTGATGAAATCACTGATTTTGGAATGAACCTTCAACCCGCGTTATTTTTGATTATTTTTAGTTTTGCAATCTTGGGTGTTTGGGATATGTTGCGCGTGTTGTGGTTGGTTTCAGCTGGGTTGTTTGTGCTTATTTTTGTTTATTTTGTGATTTCTGCAGTCCGTGTATCTTTGAAGTTTAGAGATTGGTCGGCAATGCGGTTGCTGGTTTTGTATTTTGTGCGGGCATTTGCTTGGATTTCAGGTGCCGCGCTAACAGCGTTTAAATTTTTACGCGACAAATTGGGGCTGAATAAACGGTGACGAAGATTTGTTTTATTTCTCCTGAGTATTTGCCCTTGTCAGGTGGCACAGGCGCATACGTTTACTATTTATCTAAGGAACTCATGAAGAACAACTATGATGTTTGTATTGTAACAGGGTACATGCAAACTGGCGATGTCAAAGTTAACCGGCAATGCAACGTTTTCTTCCTTAAGATTCCCAAAACGCCAATCGTAAAATCGTTTATGTTTGCAGCTTCCAGTATGCGCAAACTGCGTAAAGTGCAGGAGATCACAGGGATCAATTTGATACATGTGAATTTGCCCTTAGTTCCAAATTTTGCGGTACCTCAAGACTTTGGACGGCCATTGGTTTCGACAGTGCATTCAACATGGAAAGGAGAGGCTGACGCCATCCGTAGTGAACCGTACAGTCGGTTGAACTCAAATGAGAGGTTTATGGTAAGTTTCAATTGGTTTTTGAGACTTTTTGAGACAAAGATGATGGAGCGGTCACGTAAAATCATTGCAGTAAGTGATTTCACCCGTCGTGAACTTGTAAACTACTACGGCATTAAAGAGAATAAAATTCGTGTCATACACAACGGCGTAGACACAGTTAAGTTTAAACCGGCCATTGACAAACAGAAAATCAGGGCTGAACTGGGTTTTCATCCCGATGACATAGCCATACTTTCAGTTGGTCGCTTGTATGCTCGCAAAGGCTTGTTTACTCTCATTGAAAGCATACCTCACGTGGTTCGTAAATTCCCCAAGGTCAAGTTTGTCATTTCTGGGAAGGGGCAAAGCAGCGAAATGAAGAAGCTAGTAGCACATGCCCGACTGCTTGGCGTGAAAGAACACATAGTTTTCACAGGTTACTATCCTGACAGCAAGTTACCTCGATTATATCAGGCGGCGGATATTTTTGCTTTCTCCACATTCTATGAACATCATCCATTTGCGGTGTTGGAGGCGCTGTCTACAGGGTTACCTGTGGTGACCAATCGTGTAGGCGGTATACCTGAGACGATAACCGACGGTAAAAATGGTCTTCTCTGTGAACCTTTCAACTCCGAGCAGTTTTCTGAGCGTATTTTGTATTTTTTGGAACATCCTGCAGAGGCCCAAGAGATTGGGCGTTTGGCGCGGAAAACTATCAAAGAACGATTTGACTGGCGTGTACTCGTTAAGAAAACCCTGGCAGTCTATGAAGAGGTTCTCAGTTAGGCAAATTGGACGGTTTCACCTCGGTAAGCCGAGGTTATCTTTTGGAACAGTTTAACCACATCGAGAGAGCAAAAAAAGAACTTGGTTAAATATTCATGTTTATATATTTCCATTTGAGCCTTAACAGGCAAGTCTATACGTGGAAGCTCAAATTTACGTTTAACCTCAGAGATCTGGCATCCTTGAATTTGAATGTCCTTTTCTTGGAGGCCTGTTTGTTTAGCAAGATAGTTTAGGTAAGTATCTTTCCAGTTCAAACCCATAACTTGTGCCGAGACAATGTCAACAGCAAGGGCGTCCGTTCCTGTTAGTAAGAGGTCAAGTTTTACGGGTTTGCCTTTGGTAGGACCGTTTCCTTCAATGCCTATACGAGCGTCCATAATGGTGAGTTGCGGCTTGAAAAGCTGATAGAGGCGAAGGAAAACTTCAGGCAGATAGGGGTGCAGGTAGATTCGTCGGTTGCTGGGTATGCAACCGAAGAGGTTTTTGATAGCCCCGCTATAAAGCATGAATTCGTGTGTTTTCAGCAGAGGCAAATCTACTATAGCATCGGACTTGAGCATGGTTTTTGATAAGAATAGATGCTTGACTGGACTGGTGCTCTCAGGAAATTTAACTTTAACCACTTGATCTTCTGACAGGTTCATGATTGTGCCGCCTGCTTTTTTTACCGCTGTTTCCATACCCGTCTTTTGGAAGGCCATGCTGCACGCATAGTTGAACCCGTCAGATTCACCTACGATGACTTCCCGAGCTTTATCACGTATGAGACTGATAAGTTCATAGGTAAGTTGGGGGCTAGTAACCACACCTGGCAGGTATTCAGGGTGACTTAAGTTAGGTTTTATGAAAATTCGGTTTTTACTTTTTAGGTCTGAATTTTTAACGGCGTCCTTCATAATGTCTGCTATGTCTTTTTGGACTCTGTAAATTTTGACGGTTTGCGCGGGAGACATCTCATTTGGTTCCTTTTCGTTTTTTACCGTAGGCGCACCCGGGATCTGATGCGAGGAAGTCGCCATAGTAAGCATTAGCTCGGGCTCGACATCCACCGCAGATGTATTTGTAGTTGCAGGTTCCACATGTACCTCTGAGTTTTTTTCTATCTCTCAGATCTCTGAATATTGTGGCGTTAAGCCAGATATCTTGGAATTTTTCGGTTTTGAGGTTGCCTACGATGGCAGGGAAGAAGACGCATGGGTGCACGTCGCCTTGGGGATTCAGTGAACAGTAGAGTCTACCTGCTCCGCATCCGCCTATGAAGTCTGCTAGCGGAACGGCTTTTTTGCTGACCCTGACCGTTTGCATGTGAGCCATGCTCATCGTGACTTCACCCGTGCCTGCGGAGCCTTGACATTGTAGCGCTACACGTGCTAGTTGCGGAGCAGTAGTTAGAATAGTTGTTTTGCAACCTCTTGACATTCTGTTGAGAAGATACCGCATCAGTTTTTCGCGTTCTTCAGGAGAAAGGTCTTGGTCAAAATGTTCTTTAGCTCTTCCTGTAGGTATGAAATTAAAGTAAGTGAAGCGTTCAGCTCCAATTTCCTCTGCCAGGTCAATCATTGCGGGGAACTCTTCCAAGTTATTTTTGGTTGCAGTGCTTGCGATGCAGGCACACAGATCTGCGTCTACGCAGTTTTTTAAGCCCTCTACCGCCTTGTCGAAGGCGCCTGCTACACCACGGAAAGAGTCATGGGTTTTGGCTGTTGCGCCGTCTATACTGATTTCCACGTAGTGAATTTTAGCTTCTTTTAGTTTTCGCGCCATTTCCTTGGTTAGAAGAGTGCCATTGGTGGCTACGGAAACGTACAAACCTCTTTTGACGGCGTGTTCTGCAACTTCAAAAAAGTCACAGCGACTGAGGGGTTCGCCACCTGAGAACGCCAGCGCCGTAACGCCAGCTTCTGCCAGTTGATCTACTACGTTTTTTGCTTCTTGAGTTGTGAGTTCTTCTTCTTGGACTGCGCCACTTTTACTGTAGCAATGCTTGCAACGAAGGTTACATTTGTGGGTGAAGTCCCACACTACAAGGAATGGCGCGTAAAGGCAAATAGGTTTTTTTATGCCATAATACTTAAAAGAGCGGGCGATGTTGAGGACGGCTCGTCGCGCATAGGGGTCAGAAAGTAGCTTGTCCACTTTTTCTTTTTTTATGTTAAGACTTTTCCGCAAAAATTCTATCCAGAAACCGATTATTTTAGAGTACGCTTTACTACACTTTTCGCATTTTTGGTCCGATTTACCCACATACATGTCCAGTGCAGCTTCGAGTACTGTTCGGTTGCAATTGGGGCACTTCTTCAGAGCGAGCTGAAGCATATTTTTGGTAGTGGGCACACTAATTATAGTGTTCCACAGCTTGTCATGACTTAGTACACTCATTTGTAGCTACCCTGACGCAACGAAACATCGTATTAAAATGGATGTGGCAAAGTGTTAAAGATTTCCCTACGACGAAAATACTTTTTTTGAAATTTAAGGCTCATTGTATTGTTTGCAAGACATACCTACACAGCAGGGAGCGATACAGTTTAGGGCGCAAACAAATCAAAGTCTAATTCTTTGAGTCTTTCATTATTTTCTCGGCGATCTCCAAATCCTTCAGCGTGTTAATATTAAGCAAAACTTCCACTTCATCGGTTATAATTGCGCTGGTCTCAATTTTTCCTTCACCCTGAATTTTAGCCCCGTTAACGATGTTTACCCCTGAAACTGCGTACCAAACGCCTTTGTATTCATCTGTACTGGAAACTGACAAACCCAATTTTTCACGTTTTACTATGGGCACAAAAACCGCCAAAAAATCCATACCACAAATCTCAAACTCACCTACAACCTTATCCAAAAACGCCCCGGTTACAGCAGGTAAATCTGCAGGAACCGTCAATACAGGACCAAACAGTTCACCTTTCAACGTTGCTTGCTTCAAATCTACATGATAACCTTTAGCATCTGTTCGTAAGACCTTCCAACCCTTAGCAAGGCACCGCTTTTCTGTTTCAGGTGTATTTGGGCTGGTAACCACATAAACCTCAGAAATTTTGCTGGCTGACTTGGCAGCCTCAACTACCCAATCTACAAGAGGTTTACCCATAAACGGCAAAAGAGGCTTCTCTACAGACAACCCCATTCTTTTGCCTCTACCGCCAGCCATAACTAAAACAGGCACCTTCAAAACCCTAACCCTCCCCAAATCAACCCTGAAAACGAAATCCAGACTGCTACAATCAAAACCAAAATTATCGCCCTTGTCCCCTCATTTGTAGCACCAATAATATCGCCTGAAACACCACCGAACACGCGATTTCCAACAGCTATCATGAAAAACCCAAAGAATACAGACACTAATACTGCAAATGCCCCCACAGCACCCAGCAAGATAAATCCCAAAATTATTGCTGACCCATAGGCTACAAAATTTAGCTTCCTCTTTGCACAACTAATAAACCGTGAACCTAATCCTTCATGAGCTGCCCTACCACGCCAAACAACCGTCACCATCGCTAACTTCGCTGCCACTTCAGCTATCACTATCCCACGCACTGCAATATTCCAATTTCCACTTAGCCCAAGCAAACCTGCAATAGCCGCTAATTCTACAAAAATTGCTAAAAATGCACCTTTTGCCGTCACGATCCACCGATGTGCAATCTCGCGTCTATCCTCAACCCGCTTAATACCGATGGCATTACCTAAATCCACTAGTCCATCAAAATGCTGAAACCCAGTGAACACCAACAAAAACGCCAACGTCATTACTGAACCTAAAATTTCAACTAATAATTCACTAGGCAAAATAACCACTGAATTAACAACTCCAACCAAAAATTTCAAGATATAACCCACGCCTAAAAAATACGCCGCACCACAAACTCCAATAAACCCTCCAATTAATGGAAACAACCACATATTCCGCGCTGAAGTAAAAACGAATTCATCAGTCTTCGCCAACGGGATCACAGTTAAGAAAGACAACAAATCCCTAAAAGTTTTTATAGCATCCGCCTTCGACATATACCCTAACACTATATCAAATAAGATATAGGCTTTATCGTGAGTTCAAGCCAATGCCACAAATCAAACAAAAAAACATCCTCGTTACCGGCGGAGCAGGATTCATAGGCTATCACCTCACCAAAAAACTCCTCGAAATGGGTGGTAACGTAACCATATACGATAACCTCTCCAGCGGCAAAATCGAAAACGTTAAAGATAACCCAAAAGCTACTTTCGTCAAAGGGGACATCCTCGACACAAAAACCCTCCTTGACCTGCCGAAATTTGACATAATCTACCACTTAGCCGCTCAAGTTGTCGTTCCTTACAGCATGGAAAACCCTGCTGAAGACTTCAAAACCAACGCCCATGGCACTCTCAACGTCCTCGAAAAAGCTCGAAAAGACAAAGCTCGTTTCATATTCGCTTCAAGCGCTGCAATCTACGGCAACCCCACTCAACTTCCCACGCCGGAAGAATACGGTTTTCATCCCTTTAGTTGCTACGGTTTGAGCAAGGTTGTCGGTGAACAATACAGCCAAATTTACGCCATGCAATATGGCTTAAACATAACAATTCTCAGGTTTGCTAACGTCTACGGTTCACGTTGTCATGGTGTAATAAACGACTTTTTAGAAAAACTTCAAAGTAATCCAAACAAACTTGAAATTATAGGCACAGGTCAGCAGGCTCGCGATTTCGTTCATGTTTCTGACATAGCAGACGCCCTTCTGCTGGCCACAGATGAAAAAGCGGTCGGAAAAACCTACAACTTAGGTTTCGGAAAAACCACCAAAATCATCGAACTCGCAAACATTATACTGGATATTCTCAAACTCACAGACAAAACAAAAATCACAACAACAAATGTCTCATGGCAAGGCGACATCCACACAATCTGGTTCGACATAACCAAAGCAAAAACAGAACTCAAATGGGCCCCAAAAATCCGACTTGAAGACCACCTAAGAACGCTTATTGAAGAGAGGAAATTGATATGAGTAATAAAACTCGCCTGAAAGGACTAATTGCACTTTTAAGATTACCCTACTGGATGATGACAGGTGGGCTTGCTCTCCTCACATCCCTTGCCATAACCAAAGGCGCAGTGGCCCCTCAAACTGCGCTTTTGGCTTTCATTTCTATGTCATTCATAACCTCAGCAGGATTTTCCATCAACGACTACTTTGACAGAGAAAGCGATTCTATAATCAAACCTCAGCGTCCTCTTCCTTCAGGTGTAATGACCCTAAAACAAGTTCTTGCGGTATCAATGATACTATTCACTGTTGGCTTGGTATTTGCGGCGTTAATAAACACCCTTAGCTTTGTAATACTCATAATTGATTCTATCCTGCTTATAATTTACTCTGCTCTGATAAAGAAGAAATCAGGGTTCGCTGCCAACATACTCGTTGGTCTCCTCACCGGTACAGCTTTCCTTTACGGCGAAGCCATAGTTTTCAACACAATAACCCTCGTTTCAACCAGTCTTTACCCCATAGCCTTCGGAACAATCGGCGGTAACGTAGTCAGAGACATTCTCAGTCGTGAAGGAGACGCAAAAGTCGGTTACCCCACACTTCCCCTCAAAGTCGGTGACAAAGCAGCCGTCAAAATCAGCGCCTTTTTCTTCACACTTTGTGGCGCCCTTGCGCCGCTGCCCTATCTGATAGGCAACTTTACGATATTTTATCTGCCTCTCATTCTCATATGGAGTGTGCTTCTCATCTACTCGTCTATTCGCCTTGTAACCTCAGAACCCACTGTTGCTAACGTTCGGAAATATGAGCGACTTGTTACAATGTCTATGATGCTTCTGATTTTCTCGCTTATACTTGAGGCGCTCTCAACCATAATTGGTGGACTGCTTTGAAAAAAACCCAAAGCATATGCCCTGTATGCAACAAAATAATAGATGCACAATTAACCACCAAAGACGGAAAAATCATAATTACCAAATACTGCAAAGAGCACGGTACCTTCGTTGCTACCCACTGGCAAAGTCAACCAATCTATAATTTTGTTGAAAACTACGACTTCTTCAAATATTTCCCCGAATCTGACTTCTCCGCCAACCCAAAAGATTGTCCAGCTAGCTGTGAAAGCTGTAACAGCCACGTCTCAAGTACAGTCATAGGTGTAATTGACGTCACCAAAAAATGTGACCTAAAATGTGCCATCTGCTTCTCAACTTTCTCAGATCACATAGTAGACTACGAACCTACCAAAGAAGAACTAATAGATATGCTGACTTTTCTCAGCCAACGCAACCCTAAGCCACCCGCCATTCTCTTCTCCGGTGGTGAACCTTTAGAGCGCGAAGATATGCCCGAAATCATTGCGGTGGCACACAAACTAAAATTTATGACGATACTTGCAACTAATGGTATCCACATAGCACAAAATCCAGCTTTAGCAACTAAACTTAAACAAAGTGGTCTGAACATAGTTTATCTCCAATTTGACAGCTTCAACGACAGCTTCTACGAGAAAATCCGTGGTAAAAAACTCCTTAAATACAAATATCAAGCCATAGATGTCTGCCGTAAACTTGACATGGAAATAATTCTTGTCACAACACTAATGCGTGGCTTTAACGACCAAGAAGTCGGAAACATCATAAAATTCACCGCCAAAAACTCTGACATCATCAGGGGATTAATTTTCCAGCCCATAGCCTTCACCGGACGAGCAACTGACAATCCTTTCAAAGAAACATGGCGTGATTGGCGCTTCGCCGAAGAGGTGGAAAGCCAATTAAATGGAGAAATAAAAGCCACTGACTTATTCCCTCTCTCAGTTATGACTTCCCCGATAAAGATAATGCGAAAATTCATGAAAAAACCTTGGCCTCTCTTCTCATGTAGCCCTCACTGCGGTATCGTTAACTGGATGTATGTATCCAAAAGCGGAAAAATAATTCCAATTAACCACTTTGTTAGCTTTGACAAATTCTTTAGGGGAATCCTAAAGACAGCTCAGAATGTAGATGAACAAAGTAAATTTTCCTTGCTTGCAACACTTTTCATTTCATCTACACTTGCAATGAATATGTTGCTAGTGACGAAGGAAGTTGGCATCTTTACTCTTATGAAAGCCATTTTGAAAATGTTTGTCTCTCCAGCTTACCAATCGCTTGGTCCTATACGAAGGCGAATCTTCCTGTTGGGTTGCATGGCGTTCATGGATCCCTACACATTTGATGTAAACCGCGTTCGCCGTTGTGTCATCCACTACGTAACGCCAAACAAGAAAATTATACCCTTCTGCGCCTACAACAATGTCCACCGGATAGACACAGAAGAAAACTATGTGCAGAAAAACCAAAAATCTTAGTTGCCTACCTACCCCACAACTTGTACATTCAAAACGCAAAATTCACCACTGAACTCCAAGACTCCTAATTCATTGAGGCTCCATAGTTCAAAAACCACGGAAAAATTCCCAACCTGATCCAAAGAAACCGCAACAAGTTTTTCCCACTTAGTTTCAACCTGTACAGTTTCTCTAAAAATTTGAACCGCGCTTGTATTAAGTGGAAACGTTGGGTTAACATCGTTAGTCACTTTTATTTGAACCTCGCACAGCCGAGAAGTATTCATGTGGTTTTCCACTGTAAAATAGACACTAAAAGTGCTATTTTCGCCAGCAACTAGCACGTCAGGATATCCTTCAGCTCGTCGTTGAGTATTAAGCAAATATATTGTTAAATACTCCTTCGTTGGCGTTCCAATGGCAATATAATAATATCCAAACAAAATAGCAGAAAGCAAAAGTGCAACTGCAACTGCAACTACAAAGCTATCTTCATCATCTCTTAAACTGAGTGTTTGAGTGATTCTCTTAATTATTTTTCCTATGCTCTCACTCTCAATCCCTTAAGCATAGTGGCAAAAATTTCAATTCCTGACTTAAAAGGTCTAAGCTTTGGCTTACCATACTTTCTGACTTTATAAGACGATGGGACTTCAACCATACGAAAGCCCTTCTTAGCGAATTTTATGAGCATCTCAGTGGCAAACGCCATGTCTGTTTCAATAAATTCAGATTTTTCTAAAGCTGCCCGAGATATAGCTCTAAACCCTGACTGTGTATCACTAAAGTTTTGCTTGTAAAGCATATTAAAACAGAACGTTATTATTTTGTTGCCTATGAAATTCAGCAACCCCATAGCTTTATTTGGATCATACATCCGTGTTGCCAAGCACATTTCTGCATCAGTTTCCATCATACGTTCAAGCAAGAGATTCACATGCTTCAGTTCGTAGGTCCCATCGCCATCGACCATAATCACTACATCGCCTTTTGCGTGTTTCATACCCACCCTTAAAGCAAGACCATAACCCCGTCTTGGTTCAACTATAAGTCGACAGTTGGAGTCCTTTGCAATTTCCAGTGTGCCATCGTTCGAGTTCCCGTCAACAACAATAATTTCTTTTGGATATCTTAGCTCTCTTTCAATAGTTTCCAACGTTTCACGGATATTCCCAGCTTCATTAAGTGTTGGAATTACCACAGACACCAAATTTACTTTCGTCGTCAACAGCTACAGCTTCCGTTTTTGTTGGAAGGAGATATTTTATGTAACCTTAAATAAATTCTTCGTATATTTTAACCATTTTGTCAACGTTTACGTTCCATCCAAAGCTCTTCTCAACTTCATTTCTCAGTTTTTCCTTAACGTTCAATGAGGTAGGTACAGAAAATTCCAATATCGCTTCAGCTAAAATTTTAGGCATATTAGGTGGTACTAGTTTTCCGTAACCCTTGATGAAAATCTCTTTTATACCACCAACATCTGTGGTTACCAACGGCAAACCACAAGCCATAGCTTCCAACGCTACCAGAGGTAAACCCTCACCTGATTTGGATGGCAACACAAAAAAATCTGCTGCATTATAATAATCTGGTAAATCTTCATCAGGTACAAAACCCACAAGTAGGAACCTGTGGCTAATCTCTAACTGTTCAATTTTAGCCTTTATGTCAACAAAATCTGGGCCTCTACCAATCACCAAGAAAACTAAATCAGGATTCCTTTGAAGTGCAATTTTTGCTGCCTCTATTAAGGTATCAATTCCATTTTTGTAAACTAGCCGCCGTACTGTAACCGCGACTACTGCGTTGGATGATATGTGGTGTTTTTTTCTAATTTTCTCTTTTGCAGCGAGGACAAGTTTGAAGCGATCTAAATCAACTCCGTTGTAAATAACTTCTACTTTTTCAACTTCAGCTCCTAAACTCAAAACATAGTTTTTAGTTGCGTTACTTACAGCAACAATTTTATCTGCACTTTTAAGAACTTGTTTACCTACCAAAACATCGTTTAACCCCTCAACAGTATTCCACATTCCCTTATAATCTATGAATGTATTGTGCTGCGTTAGTACAAGCGGCTTCTGGTAGCGCTTAGCCAACTTCGCTGCGACAAGAGATGACAAATAAGGGTGTCCATGAGCGTGCACAATATCGCTGAATTTTACGGCTTGTAAAAAAGTTCTACAACTGGAAACCTCAGGAATGGGGTAAGGAATTCCAAGTCTAAACCCTACATTCAAAGCTTCGTAGCACTGAACCGGTATGTGATCATAGACGTAATTCTTGGTGGTGTAATTTCTATGAGTTAGCACCATGAGCTCGAACTTCCGTTTGAGAAGCCTCTTACTTTGTTCGTACACAACGCGCTCTATGCCTCCAACATGAGGTAAGAACGTATGTGTAACGATACAGAGCTTTGTTTGAGTCATGGGGCTCAGCTTTGCTTAATCTCCTCGACAAAGAAACTATTATAATTTTAGGATAAAACAACTCTATAGTTAAGCGAGGGGGTCAAAGTCTTAAGAAAAAATGCTTAGCTTAAAGTTTGCCCTAGCAAATCTTTTACGGAAACTTAATATCCTGTATATTGGATGAACTATCCATCAACAGCAAAACCAAGTTTGCGTGGAGAAGAATGGATATAATCATCGGAGGCGGAAAATACGGTTGCACCGCCGTGGAATTTCTAAGAAAAAACCGCAAAGATTTCGTGGTTATCGACAGTGACCCCAACTGTCAAGCTGTTAAACGGTTTCCCCTCAAGGAAGGTGTTCGTTTTGACGAACCTGGTGGCTATTTCATTCATGGTGACTTGTCTACAGTCATTGACCTCATCGATAAATTGAACCCAGAGTACGTTTTTCCCACCGCGCCAGTTCACATAGCTGCAGATATGGCGCAACTTAAATTCCAACTTACGCCATGGCGGGAAGTCATCAACACTATATTGCCTCGACTCCCCCACTCTGTTGTTTTGCTGGCTGGAAAAGGCAAAATTGTTCTCAGTTTTAACAGAGACCACGACTGCGTCGACAACTGTTCCATGCCTGAAACCTGTCCTTCTTCAGGAATAAAAAAACCCTGCACCATGACAAAAATGATGCAGTATGCACGTCCAGACGCATTCATCTTGCTGAGCCACTCTATAGCTCCAGGTATGGGCGCCATCAAAGGTTCTGAGCTTCAAGAATTTTTTAAATGGGCCAAAACCAAAGATAAGTTTGTAGTGGGTACCTCATGCGACTGCCACGGAGTCTTTTCAGCGTTCAAAAAAGCTAAAACCTAAAAAGCAACTATTTGTGTGATGCATCTCTGAACGCGCGAGTGTACATATTTGAAGAGACGCCTGCCACAAGTCCACCAATGCCATCGTTGGTTATGGCTCCTAACTTCTTGAGGATTCCTGGTTTTGCTTGGTCAAATCGTGTAAACTCAAAAACACCCTTTACCCCTGCTATGTAATTGGCTATTGCAAGCCCCATTAACTCGTCAGCAACTAACCCCGGTCGCCCTTTAAATCTTTCAACGCTCAATCCTGGGATCAGTCCCGCTTCAGCATCTTCTTGTGCCCTAAAGCACATGACCTCCAACGTGGCAATATTCACATCGGATAAGACATCCAAAAACTCCTCCCGTAATAACTCTTCTGCTTTCTCTTTAGTTTCCACCCCTGGATGTGGCACATAGAACTCCAAGGCTGTATCAATAAGATCTTGTAAGGTTATGCCGTTTTTTTCCAAAAACTTCAGCAATGGTGGTGATGTCTCAAATTTCATGCTCTATCGACGAATTCAATGTGAAGGGCGCTTCTTAAGTTTTACGTGAACCAACTCTCCATCTGTTTTTTGTCTCGTAGCTTTCTTGTCCTGAGGCATGTTGGTGCCTTAGTCATCTTTTTCAACTCAACTGGTGATTAAGTTATTTTGAACAACGTTTATATCTCTCTGGGTTGGATAATCTATCCAACAAAGGTGTAAAAAATGGATAAACCCACAATCATCTATATCGTGACTATTCTGGCTGTTGTCTCAATGATTGTTGCAGCCTATGGTTTTGTGGCTCTTCAAGGTCAAATCGACGATTTGAAAGCTTCCAACACTGCATTGGAAAGCTCTATAGATAGCATTCAAAGGTCTTTGACTACCATTCAACAGCAAATCAATGAGTATCAAGAGACAATCGCTGAGTATCAGCAAGTGACACTAGTGGATTCTATGGGTAACGTGGTAACTTTAAATTCGTCTCCTCAACGCATTGTTTCTTTGGCTCCCA
Organism: uncultured Candidatus Bathyarchaeia archaeon; assembly: GCA_964582085.1. GTDB lineage: Archaea > Thermoproteota > Bathyarchaeia > Bathyarchaeales > Bathycorpusculaceae > JADGNF01. Next base: position 29,353 of record CAZOPV010000016.1, read on the forward strand.
GTAATACAGAGATACTTTTTGCCATCGGTGCGGGAGACAAAGTTGTAGGTGTGACTGATTTCTGCAACTATCCTTACAATTTCACAGCGTGGATTGAAGCAGGCAACATGACCAGTATCGGTAGCTACTATGGACCATCAACAGAGCCGATTGTTGCATTGAATCCTGATTTAGTGCTTGCTTCGTCTGGAAGTTTGGATGCAGCCGCCAATCTGCGCAATTTAGGCATTAACGTTCTGGTTGTGGAATCCAAAACTTTGGATGGCGTTTTGCAAGATATCTTGATGATCGGTCGAGCCACAGGCAACAATGCACAAGCTAGCGCGCTGGTATCAGCTATGCGGGAAAGGATCGATAATGTAACCACCAAAGCAGCAACTGCTACCACAAAGCCAAAAGTATACCATGAAGTTTGGAATGACCCACTCATGAGTGTAGGTCCAGGAACGTTCATCGATGAGCTAATAACACTTGCAGGCGGTGAAAACATTTTCCACGACGCCACAACAAGTTGGCCAACGGTAAGTTCTGAAGCAATAGTCGCAAAAAATCCCGATGTTATGGTGTTTCCTGATATGTATATGGGTGTCCAGAATTTCTACCAAACTATTGAGGCTGTGAAGCAACGACCAGGATGGGGAATAATAAACGCCGTCAAGAACGATGCAATCTATGAAATCAACGCTGACATAATTTCCCGTTCAGGACCCAGATTGGTTGATGCACTAGAAGAGTTGTCTAAGATGATTCATCCAGAAATCTTTGGGCAACCCTAATTACCTTCTTTTTTATATTAAAACGCAATGTTAGTGAAATATACTTGAAAACCGATATTGAACATGTTCATTTAAAGCGTGTTTCACGATGGAAATTTTACATAGTTGGACTTTTAATCGCGTTTGTTGTCATCCTATTTTTGTCTCTTAATTTGGGTTATTCTCCTATCCCTTACAGCGATGTCTTAACTACACTGCTCAAGCAAGTCCCTCTCCTTAACACATTGGTGGAAAACGTAGATATCTCCAAGACCACTGAGATTATAATCACCCAGATCAGATTACCCCGCGTGTTATGTGGAGCTTTTGTTGGTGCAGCACTAGCCACCGCAGGCGTAATCTATCAAGGTATCTTTAGGAATCCAATGGCCGACCCCTATGTTATCGGCGCCTCTACTGGCGCTACAGTGGGCTCAGCTTTGGTGTTGGTTTTGGGCATGGGCCTATCATTTTTTGGAGTAAATACTCTGCAAATTTTTGCTTTTATTGGTTCTTTAATAACTGTTATCTTTGTTTATAACATTTCCAGAGTGGGCTCGAGGGTTCCAGTCACAACTTTGCTCCTAGTAGGCATTGCGGTTAGTCTTTTCCTCAACGCTATAGTTACTTATTTGCAAACAATTGCAAGTGACCGAATTCTTCATGGATTAACATTCTGGATTATTGGCAGCTTGGCACCCACAGAAAACTGGGACAAATTCTGGTCTATTTTGCCATTTATAGTAACGGGGTTTGCCGTTTCTTACCTGTATTCGCGGAACTTGAACGTTCTTGCTTTAGGCGAAGAACAAGCCCAGCACCTCGGTGTCGAAACAGAGAAAGTTAAAATGATACTTATAGTTACGGGCGCTCTCCTTACAGCAGCCGCCGTCTCCATTAGTGGTTTAATTGGTTTTGTTGGTCTCATAATTCCTCACTTGACACGTGTTCTGATTGGTCCAGACCACCGGGTTCTTTTGCCCACAGCTGCTATTGTCGGCGCCTCTTTTCTGGTGTTTTGTGATGCTCTTTCACGGGTGGTTATGGGTTCAGGCGAGGCGCCTGTGGGCATACTTACCGCGTTGTCTGGTGCCCCCTTCTTTGTGTACCTGTTGCGTAGAAAAAAGAAAGGATATACCGTGTAAAAGTGAATATTTATGGTAGTTTTGAACATTGATGGTATAGACTGCTCTTATGGCTCTGAAAAGATTTTAGACAACGTTCGGTTTAAAGTTGAAAGCGGTCAATTCTTAGGCATCCTTGGACCTAACGGTTCTGGAAAATCTACCTTAATTAAAAGTGTCAGCCGTGTACTCAAACCCGTTACAGGTACCATTTTAATAGATGAAACCGACATCTATAAGCTCAAAACGTTGGAAGTTGCCAAACGTTTGGCTGTAGTTCCACAGGATTCACCGATGACTTTTGACTTTACTGCCCTAGAAGTTGTGCTTATGGGGCGCAATCCTCATTTGTCCAAATTTGGGATGGAAAGCAAAGAAGACTTGGCGATAGCCAAAAAATCAATGCAACTTACTGATACGTGGCAATTTGCAGACCGCCCTATCACTGAACTTAGCGGTGGAGAGCGACAGCGCGTAATTATTGCACGTGCCCTAACACAAGAACCTAAAATTCTTCTACTTGACGAGCCAACTAACCATTTGGACATTTGTAACCAGCTAGAAATAATGGACTTGCTCAAGCATTTATGCAAAACCAAAAAACTTCTTATTATAGGTGTTTTTCACGACTTCAATCTTGCCGCTCGATACTGTGACTCGTTGATTTTGTTGAAAGATGGTAAAATTGTAGCAGTTGGAGAGGCAAGCCAAACTCTCACTAGTGAAAACGTCAAAAAAGTTTTTCATGTTGATGCATTAGTTAAAAAACACCCGCTGACGGGCTCGCTTTATGTAACTCCTATATCCAAACCTCAGAACCAACAATTCAAACGCACTGTAGTGCACCTTATTTGCGGAGGTGGCGCAGGCAGTTCTTTGATGAAGATTCTTACTGATGAAGGCTTTACTATAACTGCAGGCGTTCTCCATTTACTGGATACAGACCAAGAAACAGCTCAATTATTAAACATCACTACAGTTAACGAGGCTCCTTTTTCGCCCATAACCGATGAAGCTCATGAAGCCAATTTGAAGCTAGCAAGCAAAGCTGACGTCCTTATTATTGCCCCGACTCAGTTTGGGTCTGGAAATCTGCGGAATCTCGAAGCTGCTCAAGTAGCCTTGGAAAAAGGTGTGCCAACTGTTATTATGGAAGACGGGTCTATAGACGAGAGGGATTTCAGCAAGGGACAAGCAAAAAAATATCTACTGAAACTTAAAACTGGGGGTGCAATAGCAGTTAAGAGTCCTACCGAATTGTTGCTTTTTCTTAACAATTTAGAAGAAAAAATAAAATGTGATAAAGAGGGGATTGAAACCACATGAAAATTGTTGCCTCTTGGAGTGGCGGAAAAGACAGCTGTTTCGCACTATATAAAGCGCTCAAAGAAAAATATCAAGTTATGAGTTTGTTGACTTTCATGCGCAATGAAACAGCAACGAACTTCCATGGATTAAACGTAAAACTCTTAGATGCACAAGCGCAAGCTCTCGGAATATCTCTTGTTAAGTATGTAACAAAACCAGAAACTTATGAACAACAATTCAAAGCCGCGCTACGTAAGTTTAAAGTTCAAGGCGCAGAAGGTTTGCTGACGGGCGACATTTACGAAGTTGCTGGTCACGAAGAACGCTGGTTGGAACGTATTTGCAAAGAAGTAGACCTGCAACCTATAAGACCATTATGGATGGGTGATACCAAACAGATTTTACAAGATTTCGTTAATGCGGGGTTTGAAGCGACTATTGTTCGAACCAACAAAAGTGTAATAGGCGAAGAGTGGCTTGGTCGGCAACTGAACCAGAACTTTCTACATGAAATACTCCAACTGAAAAATGTAGATCCATGCGGAGAAGGCGGAGAATATCACACCGTCGTAACCGACGGACCTATCTTCAAGAACCGCATAGTTATCAACGAAACTAAACGGCAGTATAGTAATGGATATGGTCATTTGGAAATTGTAAATTTCACGGTTATGCCAAAAAGCTAAAGGTGTATAAAATGACCCAAATCTCTGATATATTGACTGTTCGAAATTCGTCGAAAGGCGAAGCTTTTTTAGAACAAATTATAGGCAAAAGACCGTTATTCGTTTTGACGATAGCTACGTCAGAAACTGGCAAAATCGCAGGTATATCCGCAGCAGGTAAAATGCCTGAAATTACAGATTACACGCCACCTGCAGACGCAGAGCTACTTTTGTTCGGCAAATGTAAATGCTTTAACGGTGTTCCTGTGACGCCAGACGGCATTCCCACTCCCGCATTGATTTCGATGTCGGTTTTGCGTTTGGCGGATTTTCCTGTTCTGGTGGCAAGTGGTGGCTTGAAGATTAAACCTCATGCACCATTTTTAGATTTCGGTGGAAGTCCAGGAAGAGACATCCGAACAGGAAATGCTGTTGATAACGTGGAGGAAGTTATTGAACGAGCCAAAGTTGCAGGAGAGCATTTAGCTAAAACCTCTGAGTATTTAGTTATTGGAGAGAGCATTCCAGGCGGAACCACAACAGCGTTGGGTGTTCTCTCCGCGATGGGCATAAAAGCAGAAGGCAAAGTCAGTAGTAGTATGCCTATTAATCCTCATGATTTAAAAATTGAAGCAGTTAGAGCTGGGTTAGCTGCTGCGGGCGCTAGTTTTGCCAGTTTTGCACGCGACCCCATTAAGGCCGTCTCCTGTGTCGGCGATCCCATGATGGCGGCGTTTGCAGGCTTAGTTTTGGGTGCTGCCGAACAGGTTCCGGTTTTGATGGCTGGCGGGACTCAGATGACTGCTATTTTAGCTGTAATAAACGCTTTAAACGCAAACGTCTTGTGTAACGTTGCAATTGGCACTACGCGTTGGGTTGCAAAAGATTATTCTTCCGATATTTGTGGCATTGTAGATCAGATCGCAGATGTGCCTATTTTGGCTGCAGACTTGAATTTTAGCCGCTCACGATTTGATGGTTTAAAAGCTTACGAGCAAGGTATAGTTAAGGAAGGCGTTGGCGCTGGTGGTTCTTCTATAGCCGCGATGGCGAAATTTGAGGGTGCATTAACTAAAGATTTATTGCTCTCTGAGATTGAGCGCAACTATGCTACATTGATGAGTCTGGTGTCGTGATGTATTAATGTTGAAAGCGCTCAAGAATCTTTTAGCTTTCTTGACGGTTCTGCCCATACGTATGGACATGGATTGCCTAGTTGATTCTGCGCGTTTAATGTTTATCTTTCCACTTGTAGGCGCCTTGTTAGGGTTGTTGGCAGGTGTTTTTGGCTGTATAATTTCCTTTTTTCTTCCTGAGTTGGTGACGGGCGCTTTAACTTTAAGCATTTTGTTGCTGCTGACTGGCTTACATCACACAGATGGATTGCTGGATTTTGGCGATGCGCTTATGTGTCATGGCACACCTGAACGAAAGATTGAAGTTATGCATGATCAGTTTACAGGCGCTGGCGCGGTGGGTCTTGGGCTAATGACTTATGTGGTTTCTGCTTTTGCGTTTGCAGGTTTGGGTTCTGTTGTGATCATTCAGAGTGTAATTGTGGTTGAGTTATGTGCCAAATTAGCGATGGTTGTGGGTTGCTGGGCTGGTCGATCAATTCATAAGGGAATGAATTCGCCTTTTATGGAAATTATGCATGGTAAATATGGAACTCTACGGGTGGTTGCTGCTTTGTTTTTATCTTTGATGGTTTCTGTGCCACTTTTATGGTTTGCTGGCTGGTTTGTAGGTTTAATAGTGGTTTTAGTTTCGGTTTTAGCTAGCGGCGTGATGGTTGCGATTGCACACCGCCATTTTGGTGGTGTTACGGGTGACGTGTTAGGTGCTACTAATGAGGTAGTGCGTATGGTTGCTGTCGTTGTTTTGTTGGCGATGCTTTAATGAAAGTTACAGCGTTAGTGATGGCTGGCGGCAAAGGCAAACGCATGGCTTTAAGCGAAGAGAAGCCACTTTTGCAAATTGGCGGAAAGGCTATTATAGAGCATGTTCTGCTGGCCTTGCAGAAAGCCACTAAAATTCAAGATATCGTAGTCACGGTCAGTGATTATACTCCAAAAACTGCGGCTTTTCTTACACACTTTCCAGTTAAAGTTATCAAAACACCTGGTCGAGAATACGTTTCAGACATGGGTTTTGCTGTCAGAATATTGAAGTTAAGTACGGTTTTGACCATAGCGGCTGATTTACCTCTTATAACAGCTCCTATAATCGATGACATCGTGGACGCCTATCTGCGTTGTGGGAAAGCGGCTTTGGCAGTTGCAGTTCCGTTTGAGTTACGTGAAAAACTTGGTTTAGGCGTTGGTTATGCATTCGACTGGGAAGGCAAGCGGGTAGTGTACGCTGGAATAAACGTAAACGATGGTCGAAGAATCAATGATGCTGAACTGGAACAAGAGATTTACGTGCTAGACAAAGTTGAGGTTGCTTTGAACGTCAATACGGTAGAAGAGTTGTGCATTGCTCAAGAAAAGTTCAACCAAGTTTATAAGACATAAAAACAACTGCATTTTAAGATCTTTAAGACGTAGCAAACCTTTAACTTTTGATTGTTTCTTTCCTCAAGTTTTCTGTTATTTAATAAATATCTCTCACCAGTACATGGTACAGCAGAAGTAAATTGATGTTGTAGTGTCTCTGTTTCCTGTAGGGGTAACACTAAAAAATAGTGGCCACAAAACAAAAAAAGGAACAAGTGGTTTAAGGTATTTTTACGCCGTATTTTTTAGCTAGCTGTGGATCTTCTCTGAGCACTTTTGGGATGTAGTTACAAGCAGGATCCGATTCAAACAGGTCACCTGTATAGTACTCTGCGCGTGTACGGCACCCACCGCAAATTTCACGGTATTCGCAAACTCCACATCTACCTTTAATATTGCTTTTGTCACGTAGTTTCAAATGTAGTGGACTCTGTTGCAGTTCTTCCCAAACTTTTGTCAACTTTTTCTCTTTCACATTGCCTAACCTGTAGCCTTCATGAAAACCACAGGAGCGGTAGTCACCATTTTCGGTAACGCTGACGTAGTTGCCACCTATTGTGCATCTGCCCAAATAGCCATTCTGATACCAGTCCCAGAAGTCCACAGGGTTTTTCTGGCGAACAATACGTGCGTAGAAAGGAGCGTATACGTTAATTTTGATTTTGCCCATAAGTTTACACTGTAAATCATAAATCTCGTTAAATGCGGCTTCATATTGCTCAGGAGTAGGCGCCAAATCAGGCATGTTGCTTCCTGCTCTACCCACAGGCACAAGATTGTGATAAACCACCATACGTGCTTTGTACTCTTCACCTAAAGCGGCAGGGTGCGCCATATCTTTGATGTTGTACTTAGTCATTGTTGTAACTATGCAGTCTAAAATGCCGTTTTCTGACAGTTTTTTCATGGCAAAAAGAGCTTTGTCGTAGCTGCCTTTGCGGCGGATTATGTCGTTTGATTCTCGGTTTCCGTCAATGCTTACTGCTGTGTGAACTTCATGCTTTACAAGCTTATCCAGCCTTGCCTGATCAAAAGCAAAACCGCTGGTAATTAGGCTTACTTCCATACCATAAGTCTTTTTCGCGTAGTCAATGATCTCAAAAATGTCTTGTCTCACCAAAGGTTCTCCACCGCTTATTCCAAACCATGGAGAACCAAAGTCGTGAATTTCATCCACCATTCTTTTGGCAGCTTCTGTGTCTAACTCTATGTCCTTGGCGTATTCAGGAGTATAACTGCAATAAAGGCAGCTGCCAACACATCGACGAGTACATCTCCAAGTTACCATGTATAAAGGTGCTTTTGAATTAGGCGTTGCGTTTGCCATCAAACTCACAGCATGACTTAGACGATTCTTTACGATATAAAATTATCTATTATTAGCCTTTATTCTTAAGTGAAAACCATCAACGTCGTGTTTAAAAGCAAACAAAAAGTTCTTTTTGGAGCCTGTTTATGTTTTACCTTTTTTGTGTCTGCTCCAAAAACCTAACCATAGGATTACTCTGTTTTTGGCTTTTTCTGTACCTTAATCAGAAAATCTTATAAACTTAACAACCTAACGTTTTGACAGATTCCATTAAAAGGAGAATTATGTAAAGATGTCAAAACCAAAAGAATATTCTGCCATGACAAAAGATCGCCTTATGCTTTACACATTCATAGCGCTCCTTGCAATCACTATTGTCTCCGCCGCTTTGTGGTCACAAGTGACTCCAACAAACCTTATGACTGGTACTACCAGCCTAAACCTAGGGCTTACAGTTGTGATCTGTGCTCTCATATCTGTAGGTGTTGCAGTGGGAATCGACGTTCTTTTCTACAAACTTGTCTCAGATAGCCCTCTAAATTTGATGTCGGCGGCAGTCTACGGTCTAATAGTTACCCTCTCATACAGCTTAGGTCTGCCTTCAATGAACACTGAAGTAGGGTTACCCGTCGACGCTCCAGGAGCCTTTGTTTACGTAGCTTTGATTTCTCTCGTTGGTATGGTTCTGTTCAAAAAAGTGCTACCTCACAAGCTCAACCCTGCCGCAGCCGCCAAATTCCTTGTGTTACTCCCACTATTCAACTCAATATTCATTGCTGTTGATCACCTCAAAACAGGCTGGCTTGGCGTACCTGCATTAGCAGGTCCACTTGGCGGAGGCATAATGCCCGTAGGCGACAACGGTATGGCTTCTTTTGCTAGCTATCTCCAAGGCTGCTTTGCCAACCCTGCAGTAATGACCCCCCCAGACGTCACATACATTATGATCTTTGAGAAGTTCCACGGCTGGGTAGGCGGAGCTTCAAGCATAGCCGTCATAATAGTGGGTATAGCGCTGTTCATTGTTGCACGCCGATTCATAAAATGGAGAATTACTCTTGCCTACTTTGCCACAGTAGCACTCATGTCCATTATAATGTCAGTTGCATATGCAGATACCGACATGACATATCGTTTGCTCTTCTCTGTCTTCATTGGCAGTTCAATTTTCATGGGCTTCTTCATGGCAACTGACCCTGCAACAACACCCCTCACTTATACCGGACAGTTAATTTTCGGTGTCGGCTTAGGTGTCTTGACAATACTGATTCAGACCTACATGAACTTCTTCGGCGGTTCCATCTTGGCATTGCTAATCATGAACCTGACAGTTTCAAAACTAGATCAAATTGGCAAGCTTAAGCCCCGTCAAGAAAAGAAAGAGCCTAAACTGCCCAAAGCTAAACAATTCGCTGCAGAAAAAGTCAAAGAATACGCTTGCATCAAATGTGGCGCATGTATGCGTGTTTGCTGCCACAACCTTAGTCCAATACTTATCAAGCAAGCCTACGATAAACAAGACTTTGACGCTCTGGCAAAACTACACGCGGATTACTGCACTGGCTGTGGTCACTGCACGTTTATTTGCCCCGCGAGAATCGACCTCCGAAAATCAATACTCACTGCCAAAGGCATGATGCGACAGCAATAAGCACACCTTTTCTTTTTTTTTGCAAGTTTTGTCTCTTTTCTTGAATATTTTTTACCGCGAGCTCAATAGCTCTCAAAGCTGAGAGTTTTAAGCAAGACCCTTACGTCGATTTGAAACATTAAATTTATAAACGCGCCCAAACGTATAGACATTCAAAGGATGAGAAAGATGGAAACAGAAAAATTCAAGCTAAAAGACATAGGATTTGGCTTAGTTGTACCAGTAATTGTCGGCTTAATAATCGTTGCTTTCCCTGCTATCCTTCGACCTGCTCTTGACAGCTGGTTCCCGCCGCCAAACATGATGACCGGTGATCCAGGCTCACCCTACGCGTTCCTCACAGTTATATTCACACATGGCTTTGCTCAGATGGTTATGTTCGCTGTCCCGCTTATCTTAGGATTACTTTGGAATAAATGGGCTGGCGGTTGCGCAGGTTTCATCATGGGTACACTGTACTATATGGGCATGGCCGGCTATAACATAATCACTAGCCTCAAATCCTTCGGAGTAGAGTACACATACAATTTGTATGCTGACCCTAGCTTTATTGGCAACTATATCGTGTGCGGAATCCTCGTTGGATACGTTGCAGGTGCATTAAACAACGGCTCATACAGCTTCAAACGCATGTTAGGTGCAGGCTTGACCGCTGCTCTGCTGGTTGGTGTACTTCAGTTCGTTTTCAACATAACCGTTGCCTTCAGCGCTTGGATGACTGCTGGTGACCCACTAAACGCAGCCTTCTTGACAATGCTTCCAATGATAATCTTGGGCATAATCGCTCCCATAGTAGCCAAGGTCATGACTTGGTACGGCATCGCTCCCATGAAACATTAAACAAAAATCTTTTCCCTTTTTTCCTCTTAATTATTTTTAAATATTCACCAAAACTGTACCTGAAACTGGGTTACGTACTCAATCAATTATCAAATTAATTTTAAGTTAAACAAAAAGGAAAAATCAGAAAAAAGGTTTAGCAAGCAGAAGGTTTTTGAGCGAACTCCCAAGCTATGTTGCCTTTCCAAACTTCGCCTTCTTTAGTTATTCGAATTTCTTTCTCGTCGATTTCGATTAAACCCTTTTTCTGGAGATTTTTCAACTGTTGTGGGAAGACATCCTCAGGAAGTTTGCCAAATTTTTCCCTGAATTCCTTTTTACTAACTGGTAACCGCAGATAGAGTCTGCTCATTTCGCGACTCATCATTTCTTCATCAGTGGACTCGGACAATTTCTGAATAGGCAGTTTGCCAGCTTTTACTGCCTCCATGTACGCATTTATGTCTTCAAGATTACTATACGAGAACCGTTGCAAGTAGCCCATAAAGCAACCTGCGCCTGTGGTGAGTATTCCACCCCATGGCCAGCCGTTGAGGCAGTTTTCTCGCATGTGCCACTCAACGCGTGAGAAACGGTCATGTCCAACGGCTTTGTATCCTGCTTGCGTAAGCATATTGTAAGCTGTAAGATACATCTGCTTTTCGTATTCAGCGTCGCCTTGGGGTGGCGAAATGCCTTTCTTGATCATAGTTTCCAGTGGGGTACCGGGATCAACATGCAACGAGTAAGCATCAATTTCTACGTCCAGTTCTATGGCTTTCTTTAGTGTGTTTACCCAACTTTCTATTGTTTGCCCTGGCAAGTTGTACATGAGATCCACGCACACACATAAGCCTAATTTTCTGGCGTGGCGAATGGCTTTCTCGACTGCTGCGGCGCTGTCTGGTAAGCAGAGCATTTTTCGGAGTTTGTCGTCAAAGGTCTGGGCTCCCATATCCATCTGGTATATACCGTAGGCTGCAAGTTTGTCAATTTTGCTCAGTGCCAACGTTTTGGAGGAACCTGTGACTTTTATGAAGTATTCTTTGCTGGTTGTGAAGCGTTTTTTACAGAAGTCAATGAGGTCAATTATCTGCTCAGCTGAAAGCACACTTGGTGTTCCGCCGCCTAAAACTATCTCGTCAAAGACGCTAGTTTTCACATATTTGGTTTTTGCGTACATGTCAAGCTCTTTTTTGAGCAGTTCAAGGTAAGGTTCTAGTTTGACTTTGCTTGAAGCTGTTGTTGGGAAATAGCAAAATGCACAACGAGAGTCACAGACTGAGATCCATGGTTGTAACTCCATAAGTCTGCCTGTGGTGTTTTCCGTATTTAAAAATTCGAGGAAGGCTTTGTAGGTTTCAGGTCTAATCTCTGGGTAGTCCCTGTATGTGTAGGGAGGCCAGTTAGTTCTTTGTTCATAAGCTTCCTGTTTGTTCTGTGAGTGGGTAGATGTCGTCATGCTTAAAGCCTCAAACTTCCAGCTTTCATGAAAGGTCTGGATATGTAATAAAGTTTCTGTTAAACAGTTTGAACTTTAGAATTTACGTTTTCAGGCGAAACACGATGTTGCATCTTGTTCTGGTTATTTTGGGTAAAAGTGTTGTTCTCGCTTTTGATGTATCCTCGTTGCTGGGTGGCGCGTTTAGATAATCACAAAATATGTAAACTATTCGAGCAACTCTTATGTGTTTGCTTTGTTTTTGATACATCTAATTTTTTATAAAATGGTAAAGAATAAGTGTTTTGTTGTATAAACTTAGATGTAACAAGGAGCTGCCTATCTTGCGAGGGGCGGTTAACTTTGGAAAAACGATCGGCATGGTTATTTAAAACTGGTTTGTTCATAGTTGCATTAGCATGGTTTTCTTTTACTATGTACAAATTTTGCACTACTGTTCTCAACATTACCGATGTGCCTGTCACTGACATGCCTGGTTCCGTTGGTTTTGGCTTCCGTGCAGCCGCCAGCTTCATGGCCCTCATAATTTCCCTATTCTACTTAGTTAGAAGAGAACTATCCACAGTCGAATTGATCACTTCACTCAGGTGGATTATTCTGCTAGAAGCCGTCTACTGGCTCTTGTTTCTTCCTGCTGGTTTTTGGGGTTTTAACTTCCAGAGCGTTCTATACTCACGAGAATTCTTCATAATAGAAGCAGGACTGCCGTGTCTTTTACAAGCTATAGTCATGCCTACGGTGTTGGGGGTTTTGTTTTTAAAGGTAAGCCCCACAAAGTCCTCAGTCAATGCTATGCAATGGGCGCTAGTTACCCTTGCCGCATACATGTTTGTTTTCTGGTTCAATTACACTTCGCAATGGTGGAGCGAAATTTACCTGCAAGGTACCGAATTTATCCTTTCTTCAGGTCGGTATGCCTTCGAATTCACCCTTACAGTTATAGGGCTCCTTTTGGTTGCAGTTTATACGGCAGTCTGTGCAAAAAGTTCTTTTAAAGCAAAAAACCTAAACGATTTCAACATTCGAAAAGTAGGCTTAATTTTGGCTGCGTTGGGACTGTACTTTGATGTCATTTTGGTTTCGTGGTTTCTGTTTGGTGGCTCTACAGTTCTGACAGTTTGGCCAACGTTTGCGGTGTTGCACAACGTCGACTTGTGGATGGCTACATTACCTCTGGTTGGGTTGATGTTGCTGTTTTCCAAAGATGGCAAAACCTAAATTTGGAGTTTAGTGGAACTTTGATAAGATCCGCCACAGCATATAGTTCACAGCGGTTCTTGCCATAATTTTACTGTAAAAGTTCCCTTTCAAGTAGCCTTTTGAGAATTGGCGGAGAACATATTTGGGCGTGTAGAAGCTATTGTAGAATTTTGTCCGCATTTTGCTGTATTCTTCTGAAGGCAGATCTGGGTTATCAAAGATTGGATTCATCGTGTTATACTTCGTCCAGTCATTAGTCATCTTCCAACCGTTCTTTTCCACTAAAGCCCGCAACTCCGTTCCTGGGTACGGTGTGGCTATGCATAACCACGCATCATCTGGTTCAATTCGACGCATTAAGTCCATCGTCTGCTGCATTGTCTCTTTGGTTTCCCCTGGATAGCCGATAATTGTGGAAACTGCAACGAACAGCCCCTCTTTTTTTGCCCACTTGATGGCTTTTTCAGCCTGTGCCAACTCAAACTTTTTGTGCACTGCATCTAGTATTCGTTGGCAGCCTGATTCGATGCCGAAGGAAACCTCGTTACAGCCAGCCTTGCGCATTTTAGCTAAAACCTCTTCTGAGACTGTGTCCACACGAGTTTGGCATCCCCAAGGCAAATTAATTTTACGATTAATCATTTCATCACATATATCGATAATACGCTTCTTGTCCAAAGTTAAAGTGTCATCATGGAAGCTTATGCCTTCAGCACCGTACTCTGTTTTGAGCCACTCCAATTCATCAACGACGTTTTTTGGGCTACGGGCACGGAATTTTGCGCCGAAAATTTGACTCGCAACACAGAAACTACATTGGAAAGGGCAACCTCTACTGCTCATTATCGGTAGAAACGTTTTACCCATAATTTTGTATCTGTTCATAGGTAAGAATTTGTAGGCGGGTCTAGGAAGGGCGTCCAAGTCCTCGATAAAACCTCGGTTTTCTGTCTTAACAATTTCCCCTTTATTCCTAAAGGTTATACCTTTGATTTTAGGTAAACTTTTAGGATCAGCATTATTTTGCGCCAACTCCAGCAATGTCATTTCACCTTCGCCTCGTACTACGATATCCACCGCTTCCTCTTCAATTAGAATCTGGTCATCTGCGAAGGTGGCATGCGGACCACCCATGATGACTTTGCTATTAGGACATGCTTCTTTTGCTACTCGCGCAGACTCCAAAGCTGAGGGTATAGTCGCAGTCATTGATGCTATGCCCACAATATCAGGTGAAAACGAAGCAAGCTCAGCTTTCAATTTTTCCTGTGTGAAATCACAAGCGGGGCAATCTATCACCTTTACTTTGTAGCCATATTGATCTAAAACTGCGGCAAGATAACTTAAGCCAATTGGCGGAAAAAGTGGGTGATGGTAGGCTCTTTCAAGATGAGGTGAAGTAAGGAGAGCAACTTTGGGTTTTATAGTATTTATCATTATCTTTTCTTCCTGTGTAGCAATTTCAACTTAACCTTTCCTTAGCATTATTTTCATTGAAACGGTTGACTGATTTGAAGTGAAACCCGTTTATAAGGTTTGAGAAATTATACCAAAAATAAATTGGCTGTCTTTTTATGTTGGTTACCCTCTTTTACCGTGGCTCAGCTTTAAAATCAGTTTCAGCGTAAAACTATATATCTCCATAACCAGTATATTCCAAAAGTTCACCTGGAGAAACATGGGTTGCTGCAATGTCTCGGAGTTTCAAAAACATTCGGTGGTCTTCAAGCACTAAAAAGAGTAGACTTAACTGTTAACAGAAACGAAATCGTAGGACTCGTTGGACCAAACGGCTCAGGTAAATCTACACTGCTTAATCTTATCAGCGGTGTCTACAAACCTGATAGTGGAAAAATTCTTTTCCAAAATGAAGATATTACCCGACTGCCCCCCTACACCATATGCTCAAGAGGTATAACTAAAACTTCCCAAACCGTTCAATCCTTTCCTGAAATGACCACTCTTGAAAACGTTCTTACAGCTGTTCTTTTTTCAACAAGGAAATATTCTGAAAAAATTAACGCTGCTGAAAAAGCTGCTGAACTTTTGGAATTTGTTGGTTTACCTAAAGAAAAAATTAATCTGCCCGCGAAAAACCTTAACGTAATTGAATTGCGCCGTGTTCAACTTGCCCGCGCTTTAGCAACCAAGCCCCAACTGATTCTTCTCGATGAGCTTCTCACAGGCTTAACACCAAAAGAAAGTGACCAAGCTGTCGAACTAGTTAAACTCATCAACAGGCAGGGCGTAACCGTACTTATTGTTGAACACGTAATGCGTGTCATAATGGGCTTATGCACTCGTGTTATCGTGCTACACCATGGTGAAAAACTTTGTGAGGGCACAGCTGAAAAAGTCTGTAACGACGAAGAAGTCGTGAAAGTTTATCTCGGCAAGAAATTTGCATTCGGAGAAGAATAACATGCTAGAAATTAAAAATTTATCCTCTGGATATGGTATGGTTCAAATCCTGTGGGATGTATCATTTCACATAAAAGAAAAAGAAATTGTCAGTATTATAGGACCAAATGGGGCAGGTAAAACTACTCTTGTCAAAACAATAATGGCTCTTCTTTATGCAAAAAGCGGCACTATAAAATTTAACGGTGAAGACATACAAAATTTTCCCACTTACGCTATTGTCAAAAAAGGCGTAACCATGATTCCTGAAGGAAGAGAGATTTTCCCCAAATTGACAGTTGAAGAAAACCTCAAACTCGGTGCCTACGGCGTCAGAAACAAAGAAAAAATAAAAGACATACAAGAAAAACTCTACCAAATTTTTCCTGTTCTCAAAAAGAAACAAAAAGTCCTCGCCCAAACTCTCAGTGGTGGTGAGCAGCAAATGCTTGTAATCTGCCGTAGCCTAATGTCCAACCCGCAACTTCTCATATTAGATGAGCCTTCGTTGGGGCTAGCGCCAATAATCGTAGAAAAAGTTCTAGACACTATAACAAAAATAAACGAAGACGGCGTAACCATCCTCCTTGTTGAACAAAACATACGTGACTCACTTAATATATCTAACCGTGGCTATGTCCTCGAAGAAGGCAAGATTATTATAGAAGGCGAAAGCAGAGAACTGCTGTCTGATAGTCACATCAAGGAAGTATATCTGGGACTTTAACTGGAGAAAGCGTTTATGAATGATAGTATTTACTGGAATAAAACCATAGAAACAATGCCAAGAAAAAAACTCCAAGAAATTCAACTAAAAAAACTTAAAGCACAAGTCAAACATTGCTATGCTAACTCGCCATTTTATAAAAGAAAACTTAAAGCGGCAAATCTTACCCCTGAGAGCATAAAAACTCTGGAGGATCTACACAAACTTCCTTTTACGGTAAAAAACGATCTGAGGGATAACTATCCGCTTGGGCTTTTAGCGGTTCCTCCAGCCGAAGTTGTTGAAGTCCATGCTTCCAGCGGCACTACAGGTAACCCCATCATTGGGGCATACACTAAAGCCGACATGGATAATTGGCAAGAATTAATGGCCAGATCTATATACACTACCGGCGGCAGGAGTGGAGATGTAATTCACATAGCCTATGGCTATGGTCTTTTTACAGGTGGTTTAGGCTTTCACTATGGTGCCCAAAAACTCGGAGCCGCAATAATTCCAGCAAGCGGTGGCATGACCCAGAGGCAGATAAAACTCATGAAAGACCTCAAAGCTACTATACTATGCTGCACTCCTAGCTTCGCTGTTTACCTCGCAGAAACTATGGTAGCTGAAGGTGTTGACCCAAAAAAAGATCTATCTTTAAAACTTGGTCTTTTCGGAGCCGAACCTTGGTCAGAAAGAATACGCGAGCGAATCCAAACCACATTAGGCATCAAAGCTTTTGACGTTTATGGACTAACGGAACTTTGCGGTCCAGGAGTTTCAATAGAATGTTCGGAGCATAACGGATTACACATTTGGGAAGACCACTTCATAGTTGAGACTATAAACTCTGAAACAGGCGAAGTCCTTCCTGACGGCGAGGAAGGCGAACTGGTTTTTACACCTCTCTCCAAAACAGCTCTCCCTCTTCTAAGGTACCGAACACGTGACATCTCTGTTATCCAAACCGGCAATTGCCCTTGCGGACGTACACACGCCCGTATGATGCGTGTCAGTGGTAGATCCGACGACATGCTCATTATTCGAGGGGTCAATGTTTTTCCATCACAAATTGAATACGCGGTGATGGGATTCCCAGAATTGGCTGCACAGTACCACATAATTGTAGATCGCCCCGATGCTTTAGATACATTTTTGGTAAAGGTGGAATTAAACGAGGAAGCTTCCAAAAACAAGCAACTGGATTTGAAGGAGCTTGCAGCTAAAATCCAAAGCAAAATCTGTAGCGTCACAGGGCTTCATCCCGAAATTGAAATTGTAAAATATGGCGAAATCCCCAGAACAGAGGGAAAGGCAAAACACGTTTTTGATAATCGTAAAGGCAAAATGTGAAGGACTAAAGTAGGATGGCTTCAAAACTTGCAATTGACAAACCCGGCAGTTTTATGCTACTAAACGGCGACGAAGCAGTTGGTAGAGGCGCCATAGAAGCTGGTATAAAAGTTGCCGCTGCATATCCTGGTACTCCATCAACGGAGATTTTGGAGGCAATCGCTGAAGTAGCTAAACCTCTTGGAATCTACGCAGAGTGGAGTGTCAACGAGATAGTCGCAACAGAAGTCGCTACTGGTGCTTCGATGACTGGGGTGAGATCCCTCGTTTCCATGAAACACGTCGGATTGAACGTCGCCGCAGACGCCGCTATGACTTTAGCTTACACAGGAGTCGTCGGCGGGTTGGTTATCGTAGTCTGTGACGACCCAGCTATGCATAGTAGCCAAAACGAACAGGACACCAGATATTTTTCAGTTCACTCAAATATTCCCTTACTGGACGCAGGTAATCCTCAAGAAGCTTACAGTATGACTAGAGAAGCGTTTGAGATAAGCGAAAAGCTTAGCTTACCCGTCATTGTACGTTTAACCACTCGCGTTGCCCATGGTAAAGCCCGTGTAAAAATAGGAGACTTTCTCAAGCTTAATCGTCAAGCCGAGTTTGATAAAGATGTCTCAAAGTGGGTTATGGTGCCTTCAAACGCGATGCGACAGCACCATGTGTTGAAAAACCGTTTAGCAGAGGCAGAAAAACTTGCTAATGAATCCAAATATAACGTTTTTGAAGATAACCACAAGAAAATTGGTGTAGTAGGTAGCGGTATAGGATACTATCACGCCAAATCTTTGTTATCTCCCAAAAAGTTTTCTTGGTTGAAACTCGGTTTTGTTTATCCATTTCCGCATAACTTAGTGAGACAATTTGCTTCTAAACTGGAAAAAATTATAGTCGTAGAGGAGCTACGTCCCTACATTGAGGACAACCTGCGTGGCTTGGACGTTGAAGTTGTAGGAAAAAGAAAACTAAGCCTAGACGAAATCGGGGAATTTAATCCTGATCTTCTCCGTGAAGCCTTTTCTAAAATAGGTTTATGCGGCAAAGCACCACGACGTCATGCCGACTTAGATCTGCCTCCTCGCCCTCCAGTTTTATGTCCAGGTTGTCCACACCGAGCTTTTTACTACGCCTTAAACACTGTTAGCCAATTTGTGAAATGTGATCCTCAAAAATGTGTCGGATGTGATATCTGCGAACTTGTGTGTTCTTGGGAAAAAGAGCAGGTTTTCAATCCCTACAAAGCAAGAATCCGCACCGCACGGCTTGATACACTTTCTAACATGGCTTTATCTTGTCGTATCTGCAAAAACGCCCCTTGCGTTGCGGCTTGTCCAAAAGACGCGCTGTCTCAATCATCAAAAACTGGTATTATCCATGTAGACGAAAGCAAATGTGACGGCTGTGGCTGGTGCATAACAGCCTGTCAATACGGTGCTGTTACTTTACATCCCCAAAAACGAAAAGCAATGATCTGTGATGTCTGTGACGAAGAACCACGTTGTGTGAAAAGTTGCCCTGAGGGAGCCCTCAGTTTCTCAGGTCGAACCGATGATAAAATTGTAACAGGCGACATTGGTTGTTATACTCTAGGGTATCTGCCACCTATTAATGCCGTTCAAACGTGTCTGTGTATGGGTGCGGGAATTTCTCAGGCAGCAGGGATGATTCATGCAGGTATCAAGGAAAAAGTTTTCGCGGTAATCGGTGACTCAACTTTCTTTCACGGCGGCATGCCTGGTTTGTTGAATATAACTTATAATAAAGCTAACGTATGCGTCGTTATTCTCGACAATCGTGTAGTCGCCATGACAGGCCACCAACCTACTCCAGGTTCTGGAAAAAACGCGATGGGCGAGGATGCTAAAATTATGAAACTTGCCGAAGTCTCTCGTAGCCTTGGAGTCGAAAAAGTGAAGATTGTAGATCCCTATGATGTGGTTGGAACAAGGAAAGCTCTGCAGGAGATTTTGGATTACAACGGGCCTTCAGTAGTCATTTCTGAGCGACCTTGCCCCCTCAAGATTCCCAAAAATGCTGTCCGTGAAGTTACAGAAAAATGTAACTCCTGCGGCTTATGCGTAACTGCTTTCGGCTGCCCAGCAATTTCTTTGACTCCTGAACGGGCAGATATTGACGCCACACTCTGCTGCGGATGCGGTGTGTGCCAAGCTTTATGCCCATTCAACGCTATAAGGAGCACCGAGTAGAATGGGGTTAGATCTCATTTTCACTGGTGTAGGTGGACAGGGAGTAGTTGTTCTGAGCGACATTTTCTGCGAAGCCGCATTGCTAGATGGTTTTGATGTAGCAAAAGCCGAAATCCATGGCATGGCTCAGAGAGGAGGCTCAATTAGTGCCCATGTCAGAATTGGCGACAAAGTTTTGTCACCGTTAATTGAAACAGGTACAGCTGACCTAATTGTTGGTTTTGAGATTCTTGAAACCGCCCGCGCACTTCCCATGCTCAAACCTAAGGGTACTGTTTTGGTTAACACAAAATATATTCCTCCTAACAGCATCAAACAAGGAAACGCTAAACCTGTGAAGCCTAAAGAACTGCTTGACCTCCTGCGGCTAAATGCACGATGCGTGTACGAGATCGACGGTATTGGCATAGCTCAAAAACTTGGAAACCTTCTAGTAGTAAATACAGTTATTCTAGGCGCAGTTTCCGCTTTACCTGAGAACCTTATCAAACAAGACTCATTCAAACAGGCAATAACCAGCAACCTAAAAGAGAAATATTTAAGACTAAACCTTGAAGCTTTCGAACTGGGACGCCAAAGCGTATCTTTGAGTTAGTTTTATTAGGCATACCTTTGATATACAAAGGAAAAAAGAGGAGATATTATAGTGCAAAAGAAAATATTGGTTGCTATCGCCACAATAGTGATAATTGTTGTCATAGCAAGTGCAGGTGTATGGCAACTAACTCAACAACCAACCCCCTCACCATCGCCCACACCAACTCAAACAGCAACTTCTACTCCATCACCGAATGCACGATCCATTCGTATAGGCTTAGTTGCAGGTTACCAGCTAGCTGAAGGTCAAGACATGGATAGAGCCGCTAGACTTGCAGTAGAAGAAATTAACGCTGCTGGAGGCGTTTATGTTGCCGAATGGAACACAAAAGTTCCCATAGAGCTGATAATTGTTGATACAGGAAAGGACACTGCAGGAGAGACCGTTGGGCCCATCACACGAGCTGTAGTTGAAGATAGAGTTGATCTTCTAATCGGTGGATACACAAGTGCAGGCACACTTGCAGGCCAAGTTGTAGCTATCGAGAATCGTGTTCCGTTCATTATAACAGGTGCCTCCTCAAATTTGGTTACTCGTAGAGGTCCTCAAGGTAACTTCGGCGGGCTAGCTGAAGATGACGCAAGAAGAATCAGCGACGCTGAAGGCATGAGCTACATGTTCCATTACTGCACCACAACTTCCGACTACAGTACAACCGTGGTTAATTTCTTCGCTGAAACCATGAAACCATTGCTTGACAGCACCTACCACTTTGATTCCTCACGACCATTTAGACTTGCTCTTATATACAGAAATGACGCGTTTGGTAAAGGCGTCGTAGCTGACACCAAAAATCTCATAGCAACAAGAAACCTGCCCATAGAAATAGTCGCAGAACGATCATATCAGACAACTGCAACCACATTCCAAACAGATCTTACAGTAATTAAAGATGCCAAACCTGACGCTGTTTACGTAGTTGACTTTATAGCCAACACCGCTGAGATAATCAAAGAAGGGCGAAAAGACGTCGGATTAAATACAGTTTACATAGCAGTTGAATGTTGTGAAGACCCACAATTCTACACTTTACTGGGCGAATACGGTGATGGTGTACTGCTGGAATCCAAGTTTGCTTCATACGCTGGTCCACCATTCTATTTGCCTGCGATAGAAACCTATGTTGCCAACTACAAGGCCAAATACAACACCCTCCCTGGTATGATGGGCGCGGATACTTATGACGCCTTTTACATAGCTAAAGATGCAATTGAACGTGCAGGAACTTTGGATAAAGCCGCTGTCAGAACGGCTATCGAACAGATAGACCTACCTCAAATGCTAATCATGACCCAAACAGGCACAATACAGTTCAGCACAGGTACCAACTACCACGAAATTCTGCCCGTAACTTTCGTTGAACAATTAATCTACAACGCAACTCTGCAAGAAGCCCGACCCAAAATCGTGTATCCATCAACTGTGCCAGTTGTTGGCCCGATCAAACAAGCAGATTTCGTCTTGCCCACGGGTTACCAGCCAGGAAGTCCATAGACTTTCCACTCCAACTTTTTCTTTTTGATTTTCTCGGTATATTTTAAATACTCAACATGAGAAAATAGGTGAGGTTGAACTCACATGATTACCCCCTCTGGACTTGCTGAAACATTACTTTGGGGTGTAGCGAACGGTTGTATTTACATACTCTTAGCAACAGGTCTAAGCATAATTTTTGGTGTAATGAAACTGGTCAACTTCGCTCATGGACAACTTCTTATGCTTGGTGCCTACATAGCGTTCACAACTTCTGTTGTTTTGGGGCTGAACGCTTACGTTGCTATTCTATTTGCAATGGTGGGCGTGGCGATTATTGGTTTCGTTGTTGAGCGACTGACGTTCCGTAAGGTTTTGGGAACTGAAAAACTTAATGAAATTTTTGTCAGTTTAGGTTTAATTTACATTTTTGAAAATGTCGCTGTACTTTTGTGGGGCAATAAATCCGCTCAAATCTCAAGTTCCATACCTGGTATTCTCTCTTTAGCTGGAATTTCAATAAGCTACGACAGGTTAGCCGCCATGGGCATCGTTGCCGTTATTCTTTTATCAATTGTGCTTTTGATGAAAAAAACCAAGATAGGTTTGGCTATGCAGGCCACCAGCCAAAAAAGCGACGTGGCCAAACTCATGGGAATAAATGTGGAAAAGGTTTATGTCTTCACGTTTGCATTGGGCGCAGCTTTGGCCGGTGCCGCCGGTGCTCTGTACGGAATAATTTTTCCCTTTAGCCCAACGTTGGGTGCGCTGCCAACAATTAAAGCATTTGCAATAATAATACTGGGTGGGTTGGGTAGCATACCTGGAGCAGTGGTGGGCGGCTTGCTCTACGGCATAGCTGAAACTACTGCTGGCTACTTGCTTGGTGGAATTTGGTCTGATGCGATTGCGTTTGTGCTTCTTATCTTTGTGTTGGTGATTAAGCCCACGGGTCTCTTTGGTGGAAAAGGTGACTAATATGGCAAGATATACAAAATCATTTAGTTTACGTTTGCTTTGCTCAAAACAGTTTATTTTTGTTATAGTGGGTCTGGTGTTTATAGCTGTTCTTCCTCTAATAATCGACAGTGAGTATGTTATTAGTGAAGTCCTAGCGCCTATGCTTATCTTTGCCATTTATGCATCCAGTTGGAATCTGCTCGCCTGTTCAGGACAAGGTTCCCTCGGGCATGCAGCTTTCCTAGGTATTGGAGGTTTCACTTCCGCTTTGCTTGCAATAAAGATAGGGGTACCTCCTTTGCTTGGGCTTTTTTTTGGGGGGCTCTTTTCAGCCGCGATAGGTTTTCTGATAGGTCTTACGTGTGTACGATTGAAAGCTTGGTTTTTAGGAATGGTTACTTTCGGATTTGCGGTGATTGCTCTTACTCTTGTCAGCCAATTTGACTCTGTGATAGGTGGCATAATGGGTTTCCGCACTCCTTTAATTGTTCCACGCGGGATTTTCTTCTACTATTTCACATTCGCTATGGCAGCAATCTCGGTTTTAATAATCTACTTGATAATGAAGTCGAAATTAGGTTTGGCTTTTAAAGCTATACGAGAAAATGAACTTGAAGCCAAAATGACGGGTATAAACACAGCTAAATACCGTCTAGTAGCGTTTGTACTTAGTACATTTTTTGCAGGGTTAGCAGGCGGATTATACGCTCAATACATTCGTTACATAGATGTCTCAATTTTTAGTCCACACTTCTCTTTTCTGCCCCTTATGATGGCAGTCATAGGTGGACTAGGAACCATAAGCGGACCTCTTATAGGATCAGTAATAATTGTCTCTATAGACGCTTATCTGCCTCGAATTGACCCACTTATGCAAGGATTCGTGGGTTCACTGTTTCCAGCGGTAAGTAATGTAGGTCCGCCAATACGCATGATGCTTCTTGGCATAATCTTGTTATTAGTGGTTATTTTTGCTCCAAAAGGTATTCACTCTATTATTGACAGAGCCTACGTTTATTTGATGAACAAAAGGGCGGCTGTTAGGCAATGAAAGGCACAGACAACTTCAGAGAACTGCTAGGCATCCAAGTCGTCGAAGTCAAAGACGGCTACTCCAAAATGACCCTGAGAATTAACAAGCAACACCTAAACTTTGTGGGTGTTACCCATGGTGGCGTAGTTTTCTCGCTGGCAGATTGTGCTTTTGCAGAGGCAGCAAACTGGGGTGACAAAGTGGCAGTTGCAGTGCAAGTTAGCATAAACTTTCTTAAGCCCACTGTTGAGGGGGATGTATTGACAGCTGAGGCGGTGAGATTGTCCGAGGGGAGAACTTTTGGACTATATAACATTATTATCCGCAAGGAAGAAAAAATAGTTGCAGTTTTCACCGGCTTAGCCTATAAACAATAATCTAAGTTTAAAGTTTGTTTTTGAACAACAAATGTTTATTAGCGTACTTTCCACTACTCAATTTACAATAGAGCCACGTGGGCATAGGAGTACTTTAAAATCAATGAGCTTCGCCGCCAGACAAATAGCGAGACAACGTATTGATATTCTCTTTCAGCAAGCGGTGGGTTTACGCAAATCTAACCCTGCGATTGCTCAGCGTTATATTATAACTGCTAGAAAAATAGCTATGGCTACAAGAATACGTTTACCAGCGAACTATAAGCGTAGAATCTGCAAGAATTGTCATGAGATACTAGTTCACGGTCAAAATTGCCGTGTAAGAGTAAAGCCAAAGCGGGAGAAACATGTTGTGGTGACCTGTTTGAGTTGCGGTGCTAGAACACGTTATGTTGTGAAGCCAAAAAGGGGGAAAATTAAAATTGATTAAAATAACAACAAAAATGAAGCGGCATGTACGACATGTGCTGAAAGAGGAAAAACCAACAATCTGGGTTGGTAAAGAAGGGTTAACACCGCAGGTTTTGACTGAAGTTGGAAAGCAACTGCAAAAAGCCAAGATGGTGAAAATTAGAATTCTCCCCAGTGCTCTACAGGGGAGCACTGCAAAAGCCATAGGTGAAAAAACTGCGGCGGAAACGGGGGCAGCTTTAGTGGAAGTTCGCGGGCACGTTTTCATAATTTACAGGCGACGCAAAATACAGTCTTCTCCATCTTAACAGTTACTTATTTTCCCTAATAATTATAGCGCATGATGAATCGTGTGACATTTGAAAATCTGTCTATTCATGTAACGGCAAAAGCCTTGGTGCTTCAGAATAGAAAAAATTATGTGCCCGGAGAATATTTATATTGGGCTTCATTGTCTTACTGCAAGGAATAGCTGAAAAGGGATATAATCTTGACGACTCCTCACGATGTTCCAGTATCGAAGTTCATCGAAAAACTGTCTAAGTACTTAAAAGAAAACGTCGAGGAAGTACACCCACCAGCGTGGGCAGCATTTGCTAAAACAGGTAGCCACGTGGAAAAGCAACCCCAAAACGCTGACTGGTGGTACACTAGAGGTGCTTCTTTACTGCGAAAAATTTATGTTTACGGTCCTATAGGCTTGGAAAAACTCCGTTCGGAATACGGTGGACGAAAAGGTTTTAACGTGAAACCCAATCATGCAGCTAAAGCAGGCGGAAGCAACATCAGGAAACTTTTGCAGCAACTTGAGACTGCAGGGTTAATTCAGACAATTAGGCCTACGGGGAGACGTATGACTCCCAAAGGTCGCAAACTTCTTCAAGAGGTAAGTGAAACCTTACATAAAGAACTGATTAAAACAATTCCTGAACTTAAGAAGTATCAAGGCGAACAGTAATGTCCGATGAAGAGTTGGACTCAATTCGCAAGAGGAAACTTGCAGCTTTACAGCAGCGTGCCTCAGATGAGCAGAGGCAAATGCAAGTTGAGCAGCAAATGGAAGCTCAAAAGCAAGCGTTGCTGAAGCAGATACTTTCCCCCGAAGCTCGACAAAGGCTAACAAATTTGAAGTTGATCAAGCCTGAATTTACCGACCAGTTAGAGCTTCAGCTAATACAGTTGGCGCAATTGGGTAAAATTCCCATTCCTTTGTCGGATGCGCAACTGAAACAGATATTAATTCAGCTTCAATCTCGGAAGAGAGAAACAAAAATAACAAGGATATGAAATGTATGGCGCGAGTTAAACCAGCAGCCAAAAAACGTCGATTAGCTAAAGCAGGAAAAGAGACAGAGTCTGTCCCTACATGGGTAATTGCAAGAACAGACGGCAAAGTTAGGACGAACCCTAAACGCCGAAGAAACTGGCGAACTAGAAAAATAAAACCATAGGAGAATAGGTTATGGAAACTCAAGCTAAAGAAGAACAACTCCAAAAAGGAGATGTAGCAGAAGCAACCTCTGTTACTGAGAACGAGCAGAGTCTTTTAGAAACAGCGGAGAAAGAAGTCGAAGTTGAAGAAATAGCAAAAACTGCAACAGAGGGCGCTGAAGAAAAAAGTGAAACCAAAACTCGCAAGAAAAAGGATAAAGAAGAAGACATAGTGGAAGAGAAAACATATACAATCCCACTTGCCAAAGCTCTGATCATGCCTCCACGCAAGCGTGCCCCCCGCGCTATCCGTATGATTAAAGCCTATATACGAAAACATATGAAGGTGCCTCTTCGTGCTGAAGAAGATGATGAAGAAGCTCCAAAAATCACATTAACCAGCCAGCTAAATGAGCGAATCTGGGGTAGAGGTATCGAGAAACCTCCGCGGAAAATTAGGGTGCGTGCTACTAAAGACAAAGACGGCAACGTCACTGTTCATTTAGCCGAAGCAGCATAAATGCCTATCAACCATTTTTTACTATAATTGTGTGTCTCGCTTTACCACAACGGTTTGGATATTTACTATTTTTTCCCTCTATATCTATTTAGCTTAATAACCGATCAATTAATCTGATGTGCTCTTTAAGAAATCTTTCTTATTCAGTAGATGGAAATGTGCTTTTTACCGTTGATATTATACCGTTGATATTATTATTTAGTGGCGTCTTTGAGGCATCGTCCTGAGACTGCAAGGTCCATAGTACGTCAACATAAGGTTTCAGCGAAAGTGTTTAAGTTCACAGCCAACCTCCTTAATGAGCACCTCAAATTCCCAGCAGCAAAAAACCGCCTCTACAACAGCAGCGACATTAACCAATGCCTCATTCAACTGTCACTTTCCGAAGGCTACGCAGAGAGCGGGCTGGCGGATCTCTCAGAAAAATGCAGCCGCAAAAACAGGGTTCCAACAGGAAGAACCTTCCGAGCAAGAATAGAACGCCTAGAAGAAACGTAAATCCAACAAGCGCTAACTGAGTCAAACGACCACGTTCTGCAAGTTGTCAAGGGCTATGGCGCCTTCAGACGTAAAGCAGTGGTTGCCATAGACTACACGCGAGACCTCTTCTACGGCGACCCAAACGCAAAGAACGTTGTAGGCGGCAAACAGGAGAAAGGAACCACGTGGAGCTACTCCTACGCAAGCATCGACGTCGTTGAAGCCGGAAGACGACTGACGCTTTATACGATGACCGTGAACCAGTTCACTGAGAAAGCGCAAGCAGTGGAGAAGCTAATCAATGAAGCGAAAGCACGCGGCGTACACATTGGCATTGTGCTGCTTGACCGAGCCTTCTTCACCGTAGACGTCATCACGACGCTGCTAAGGCTAGGAGTCCACTTCATCATACCTGCCGTCAAGAACGACAAAGTCAAAGAAGCAATGCAAAACTACGGCAAGAAAGAGCCAGTAAAACGTTTCACTTTAGGCGATCGCAAGAAAAGTGTCTGCTTCAACCTTGCAATTTATCCGAGGACTAAGAAGCAGTTGCCTAAAAAGAAGAAGCTTAACGTCTATGATCTCTACTACGGGTTCGCCACTAATTTTCCGAGGTCTTTGGCAACTGAGCTTCCAGTGTTTATTCCTTCTGAGTACAGGCGCAGGTGAGGTATAGAGACGGGCTTTAGGGTTTAGGATAATGTTCAGGCTAAGACTACAAGCATACAATACGTGGTGAGGCTGCTGTACCATTCGGCTTCTGTGCTTCTCTATAATGTTTGGAACTACGCTAACTTGCTGCTCTTCAGAGCCATCAAGAAGCCTTTTGAGAAACCACGGTTGAAGCTGACCAGGTTGGCTGTGCACTTTGAAGGCTTCATAATTGGCGGGTTAGGGCCACCTCGACACTGAGCATTCTAAGATGCAACTGCGAGGAACATGGATCGCGTAGATTAAACCCTAAACTCCGCCATTCCATACTGTTAGGATGCTTCAAAATATAAAACTGTGCAGTTTAGCATGATTCTCTGAGAAGCCGCTTTAAGGTTCAAGCAAGGCTCAGAACCTAAGCGAAAGTTTCATGCAACAAAACTACATTTCCATCTACTGTTATTTTCAATAATTATAAAAGCAACAGAATGCTATAAAATTTATATGCACTCCAAATTTGCCCTCACTAAATTGAAAGCTATCCTCATAATTGATGTAGTTATTGTTGCTTTAGCCGCATCAGCCTACCTGTATGTTGATGCGCTTCCAGGCGTATCGCTTTCAACTGACCAAATCCAGTTTGTGGATTTGCAGGTTGTTCCAAGCAGGGTTATGCTTGGTCAAACTGTTGTGGTTTCAGTTAACGCTACCAGCAAGATAAGCGAAAAAAGTGTCTACAACGCTGAACTTTTTCTTGACGGCGTATTACACCAGACAAGCGTCATCAGTTTTGCTGGGGTTGAAACCAAGACAATAACATTTACAATTTCCCAAGCAACTGAAGGAACTCATGTCGTAAAGATAGGCACTTTGGAGGGCAGTTTCACTGTTCTTAATATGTTTGAGTTATCAGATGTGGCAGTCAACCGCACCGAAGCTAGTGTAGGTGAAGCCATAGGAATAACAGTTAGAATTACTAACAGAGGGCAAGAAAGCGGTGCCTATTCAATAACACTGGAAATCAATGGTGCCCCCTTCCAAACCAAGATGGGCCAGCTTGAAGCTGGTGCTAGTACAAACGTTTTGTTTGAAGTTGTTGAGCAAACCGAGGGAACTTATCTATTCAACATAGGCAGTTTAAGTGGCTCCTTTAAGGTTGTTTCTGCTGCTCTGCCACCTAAACCTGCGGAGTTTAAAGTTGACAACCTTTCAGTTGATCCTGAAGTAGCTGAAATAGGTTCACCCATTGACATAACCGCCAAAGTAACTAACGTTGGCGAACTTAGCGGTACATATACTGCTGAATTAACCCTGAACGGTGAAACAAAAGGAACAAAAACCCTTCAGCTTAGAGGTGGCGAAACAGTAGAAGTAGCTTTTACTTTAACTCAAAATGCAAAAGGCACATATACAATTAAAATTGGCGATGCAACCGCTACCCTTAAAGTGCAAGACCCATCCAAAATTCAACTTGTAAACATGATTGTTAAACCCTATGAGGTTTGGGCTGGTGAAACAGTTACCGTTATAGTCCGAGGAAACAATACTGGCGACGATAGCAGCATTTCGTTGAAACTAAAAGTTGATGGAGAAACTGTTCAAACTAAGGTACTTACGTTGGCTGCAGGTGAAGTGGGTACCGTGGAATTTACCTTTACAGCGCCTCCACTTGAAGGTGGTGATTCACAAATGCACAGTGTCACCGTTAATAGCTTGTCAGGAGGCATCTTAGTGGTCAAAACAGGTTACCATACCCTCTCTGTTTCCATATCACCTTACGGAAACGCAGATTTCAACTTGACTTTGCCAAATGGGCAAGTTGAAAAACATAAAACTTTCTGGTCTGCTCTTTTGCCTGAAGGCATATATACAGTCACAATGCCATCCACTGACCCTGAAGGGGTGGCTGTGTGGATTGGTTGGGATGACAACAGCACTAATCTCTCTAGAACAATCAACTTGACAACCAAGACTTCTATTACTGCTAATTATAACCCTGGTTCGTCTTGTCCTTCCGTATACTTCTGGAATGGTGCTGAATATGTTTATGTTGCCGACATATCCAACGATGGCTGGTTAGGGTACATAGGATACATGACTGAAAATGGTTCTATTGTAAATTTGGGAGGTAACCCTTGGGATCATGCTAAACTTGACAGGATCCACTTACAGCCAATTTTGATCGGTAACAATAGCTATTATTCTTTGAAGTTGCTTCAGCAGTGGAATGAACTGTTCTATCTCGATGCGGCTTACATGGTGGTGGTTGATCACCCAGCAGACACAGATGTCTACGCAACTTTGATGAGCTACCTCAACCCAGCATTTAATGACCAAATTTACACAGTGAACAAAAACAACATTAAAACCCCTGTTTCAGCTGTAAATGAAAAAGGGCAAAACGTCTTACCTTACATAACACAATTGGACAAGGTTTTCACGCCAGGCATTAACGGTTTACTTAGTCCCTCTTGGAATAACATTAGTTGGAATCAGTTGACTTTGAACTTGGGCGATTTATCCAATGCATCTAAAATCAAACTTATAATTAACGGCATGGTGGACTGGGGTCTGGCGGATATGTACTACAACTGGATTGCGCAGTTTAAGGCAGCAGCCGCCCAAGGAATACTGCCAAACGGTACACAAATCACTCCTGCCCCCTACATAGAAGTTCAAGATTCAACAGGAAATTGGATACGTGTTTCTGACAGTATCAAGCTACCTCTTCCTGCCGACTATGTTGCTCGAACCTACATAGTTGACATAACAGGAATTTTCCCCGAAAACGTTACCGAATACAAAATCCGAATTAGCAACTTCTGGAATGTAACCTTTGATTACATAGGAATCGACACTTCCCCACAACAACCAATTACTGTTCAGCACCTATCTCTTTCTTCTGCTAACCTTGCTCAAGCATTTACTAGTCCATCGCTTGCTTCAGGGAACTTTACAAGATATGGTGATGTTACGCCCTTGTTGCTTGTTGCTGATGACATGTTTGTAATTGGCAGGCAAGGCGATGAAGTTTACCTACTATTTCCTGCAGATTGTCTTCTACCTTTAGCTGAAGGTATGGAGCGTGACTACTTTATGTTCGCCGCATGCTGGTTTAAGGATCCCCCAAACAACTGGGGTTATGGCTTTGACTTCACCGTGGAGCCTTTACCATTCCGGGCAATGAGTGGCTTTCCTTATCCTCCATCTGAGAGTTATCCCCATGACGATGCACATCTAAGATACCTACGCGAATGGAATACCCGCTTCGTAGAGGCACCTAGCCCCAAACCTCAACTGATTTTGTCACCCTTGATAGTGTGGATTGCAGCTGTGGTTACCGTGTTGTCTGTAACTAATGTAGCCGTTCTGATGTACTTCAAAAAGCGTGTGAGATAGAAACTTTAGATGGGGAGCTGAAGCTGCAGTGATTGTGACTGAACTGCTAAAAATTACAGTGCTAGCTGGAGTAGCTCTGGCGGGAATACTTGTAGTTCTGATATGGAAGAAAAACTTATCCACAAGAGTAACTTACCTACGTTTTTGGGTTCAGACAATATCATTGATCACGATTTTTTACATATATAGCGTACTTAATCAGCTTCTATTTTTGCTGCTTGCCATTTTTATTATGACTCTATTTGTGGGTAGATTTTTCTGCGGCTGGTTCTGCCCCTTTGGTTTTTACATGGATTTGATAACGCAAATCCGCATAGTCTTGAAGAGACGTTACCGAAAACTTCCAGTTAAACTTAATGGCGCCTTGAACCAACTTAGGTATGGACTTTTAGTTTTTTTCCTTTCGGCACCACTAATCTTTAGCTCCACAAGTACCTGGTTGTGGCCTTACGCTTTATCCCTCTGGGGTCCTTTTAGGCCCCTACTCGTTCTGTTGAGTCCATTGGAACCTTTGGTTATACCTTGGGAAAGTCCTTTAGTGATCAACAGCGTGAACATTAGCTATCCGTATGCTTCAGACTTTGCGTTCTACTTGAGTGAAAATTTAGAGTTAATCGCAATTTTCAGCTTTATCATTTTAACAGTGGTTGCCTCACTGTTTGTGCGGCGCTTTTGGTGTCGTTTCTGTCCCACAGGTATATCCCTTGCAGCTATAAATCGCTTCAAAAGTTTTAATTGGTTGCCCCCCGTTCACCTCTATAAAGTTGAAGAAAAATGCACTAAATGTGGCATTTGCGAGAGAGTTTGCCCTGTGCAGGTCACGGAGGTGTACGAGCAGAAGGGTGGAAAAATTGCCACTTCGATGTGTCTCACTTGCTTGCGGTGTGTTGAGATGTGCCCCTATGACGGCTGTCTAAAAGTGAACTTGGTGGGAAAAACTTTGTTTAAGTCGCGGAACTGGCTGGAACCAGCCAAAACCGAATAGCTGGTTTATAAGTTGGTTGCAAAGTGTTAGATGCGACCGCAACACAGAAAAGGGAGGCTGCAGAGATATCGCCAAATAACAATTACCTGAGGCGTATTGTTCTTGACGGTTTATTTGTCCAGTATCGTCGGTAGCGCGAGCATAGGTGTGTATGCCCTTGCCACTGAAAAGTTTGTTTTGATTCCAAAGATGGTTTCCGAGTCTAAAGCTCAGAAAACCGCTGAGTGGCTCAATGCTAAACTTGTTCATACAACTATAGGTGGCTCATTATTGGGAGGGGCCTTGGCTTGTGCTAACTCACATGGAATTGTGCTTTCTCCGTTTGTACGTCAAGAAGAACTTGACACCATCAAAGCCTCTTTTGACGGTGTCGTGACAGTGATGGAGAGCCGCAAAACTGCTTTTGGTAATTTGATTTTAGCTAACGATAAAGGTGCCGTTGTTGATCCACGCATGAAAGACTTTGTTCGTAAACAGGTCTCTGAAACGTTAGACGTGGAGGTGGTTTCAGGTACAATTGCGGGTTTAACCTACGTGGGTTCGCTGGCGGTGGCAACTAATAAGGGTGTTTTGGCTCATCCACAGATCAAAGAAGATGAGAAGAAGCTTTTGGAGTCGGTGTTGAAGGTGCCTGTGGATGTGGGTACTGTCAATTGTGGCATACCATATGTAGGCACAGGGTTGATTGCGAATAGTCATGCGGCAGTTGCTGGTTCTTTGACAACTGGACCCGAGATGTTTATAATAGGGAATGCATTGGATGTTGTGCAGGAAGTTGAGTAAATGAAGGTTTTCAGAATAACAGGCGAGATCAATAAGCCTAAATTGAACACGACGTTTGTTAAAGAAGTGCTAGCTG
This sequence comes from uncultured Candidatus Bathyarchaeia archaeon, assembly GCA_964582085.1. Taxonomy (GTDB): domain Archaea; phylum Thermoproteota; class Bathyarchaeia; order Bathyarchaeales; family Bathycorpusculaceae; genus JADGNF01. The sequence goes on from CAZOPV010000016.1 coordinate 61,990, forward strand.
ACAAAGCTGAGCATGCTGAAGAGAAGATCTACACTGAAATTGGCAGCAAACATCGCGTAAAGCGGTGCCACATAAAACTCCTCCAAGTCACGGAAGTTTCGCCTGGGGATATTGATAACCCAATTTTGAAGAAACTTGTTGCTGGGGAATAAACAGTTTGGCTACTGTGAGTAAAGAGGAAGAACTGCGTAAACTCAGTGTGGAGCTTCAATACTACGAGCAAGCAGCTGAAGCGCTTCAACAGAGACTTACTATGATGAACGCTGCCATGACGGATTTAACCTACGCTAACATGACTTTGGAGAATATAGAGAAGGAAAAAGAAAACGCTGAACTTCTCGTACCCATAGGAGGCAGTAGCTACGTGAAAGTTAAGCTTGCAGACAGCAACAAAGTTGTGGTGGGTTTGGGCGCTGGTGTCTCTGTGGAAAAAACTCTGCCAGAAGCTAAAGAGATAGTTAAAGAACGCATCGAAGAGCTAGAGCAAACTCGCATCTCAGGGCAACAGCAACTTTCTCAAATTGTTGAACGGATAAACCAAGGCAGAGCCCGCATGGAAGGGTTAGTTGCCGAATTACGACAAGGAACACCATAGACACATGTTTGATAAACTCAAGTCGGGACTTAAAGGTCTTGTTACCAAGGTTACCACTACTGAGCTTAAAGCTGAAACTTTACGTCCACTTCTTGCCGATTTTAAAATTACCCTTGCTGAGAACGACGTCGCTTTTCCAGTAGCAGACAAAGTATGCGACGAGTTGGCTAAGCGTTTAGATGGTCTGCAAGTGAAGAGACTAGAAGATCGCAAAAAAATTATCCAAGACAATCTGCGCCAAGTACTTCTGGAAGTCATGCTTACTGATAAGAAAATAGACATCGTGAGTTTGGCTGAAGCAAAACGGGAAAAGAAAGAGCCCTTGATTCTTCTTTTTGTAGGCATTAACGGTACAGGAAAAACCACAACCATTGCAAAGGTGGCCCAGTTCTTTAAGGCCAAAAAATACTCAGTGGTTTTTGCTGGTAGCGACACTTACCGTGCAGGTAGCATCGAGCAGTTAGAGGAGCACGCAAAACGGCTCAACCTCCGTGTCATCAAACACCAGTATGGCGCTGATCCCGCTGCTGTTGCTTACGACGCGATAAGCCACGCGCAGGCACATGGCACCAATGTAGTTCTCATAGATTCAGCTGGTAGAATGCAGACTAACCAGAACCTGATGAATGAACTTGCCAAGATTAAGCGTATTGTTGCTCCTGATTTGACCATTTTGACTGTGGACTCTTTGGCAGGAAACGACGCGGTTATACAGGCTGAAGAGTTCAATAAATTTGTGGGAATAGACGCGACAATTTTAACTAAAGTAGATGCAGACGTAAAGGGTGGTGCAGCTCTCAGCGTGACCTATGTGACGCAAAAGCCTATCTTATTTATCGGTGTTGGGCAAGATTATAAAGATCTTGAAGTGTTCAATCCCGAAATTTTCGTTAATATGATTTTGCGGTAAAGTGGAACCTATCTTGCTGTGTTTTTAACAGTAGCTATTTAGAGACGCAAACTATACAAGTTATGTTGTTTTTCATGAACTTAGAAAAACGTCTTAGCGTAAAATTAACACCACTGGCTAAAGCATATTTTTGTGACATATGGCTTTAGAGCTGCATTTTGAATTGTTCACTTCAAAATAGGGTTTGAAAAAACTTTAGTCGCGAGCAGTTGGCGGGTTCTTTATACATAACTCAACTTTAAAAATTATAATAAGCGATAGAGTTCGTGGTCGATGCCTCAACTTCACATTAGAGGCGTTTTAGCTTCTCTGTTGTAGAAGTTTCAGCAATATGGCTTTAGCCGAGTACAATCTGTTTTCAGCTTGTTTATAAATTAGCGACTTTGAACTCTCGATAATTTCTGCACTGATTTCGTAACCGCGATGGATAGGCATATCATGCATTATGTAGGCTTTGCTGTCTTTTAGCATTTCTTTGTTTATCTGATATGGCATCATCTTCTTGAGCCGCTTCTCTTTTTCTTGGGCAAATTTTGGGTCTGTAAAGAACTCCATGTCTACCCAGGTGTCCGTGTAAACAAAATCTGCGTCTTTCACTGCGCTTGCTGCATCTAAAGTATTCTTCCACAATCCCGTCTTCTTAGCTTCTTTAAGCAGTTCATCATCACGTGAAGGTTCATTAAAAATAGGCGTGACGGTAGTCAACTGTATGCCCGTCTTGGTGCAGGCTTCAATTAGCGAGTTACATACATTATTGTGGATGCCAACGTAAACCAGTTTGGTGCCTTCTAACTTGAGTTGCTTCTCTTTGATGGTGATCAAATCGGCCAACGCTTGACTAGGATGATAGCGCTCATCACAGCCATTAATAACTGGTACACACGACGACCGCATCATCTTCTGCAGATCAGTATTGTACAACATTCTTGCCATAATACCGTCAACGTTACGGGATAAATATTGAACCTCATCTCCAATGTCAGCCAATGCAAAATTGGTGGTTCGCCAGTCGATATATAATGAGTGTCCGCCAAGCTGAGTCATGGCAACCTCAAATGAAACCCGTGTGCGTGTGCTAGTTTTCTGGAAAATCAGAGCCAACGATTTACCCTCTAATGCTCTAGCGTATTTTTTTGGTTCACGTTTAACCTCTATACCTAAATCTACAAACTCCCCGATTTTCTCGCCTGACAGCTCCCTGAAATTCATCAAGTGCATAATTTTAAGCCTTCCACAAAGCATGTGGAGCCGTTTTGGCAATTAAGCTTTATGGAAACCTTTTTCTTCAAATAACCCTAATGCACAAATATGATTCTGCTCGTGTACTCCAACAAAGACGTGGCAGGCACAAATATCGCAAGATGCATCGTCCAACGCCAAGCTTTCACCGCAAGTAGCCAAACCTACGAAGGCAACATTGTCTACACCGCAACTATAAAAAAACAATCCGTCACACTCGTCACTCTCGCAGGCGAGGCAGTCAATGCGCAAAATCTGCCAGAATATTTTCCAAACCACCGCTTCATTATATTTATCTCTAGGCATAGTAGTCAAAGCGGTAAACCTACGCTCTCTGTGCATACACCCGGAAACTTCGCAGAAGCCGAACTTGGAGGGTTACCACGTACCCTTTCTGTTTCTCCAGCTAATGCAATGAAGTTTGCTCTCAAAGCTTTGAACCAACAGATACAGGAAAGAAATCTAGTCTATGAAGTCTCCTATGAATGTACCCACCATGGTCCCTCACTAAACGTGCCAACAATGTTTGTAGAACTCGGTAGCACACCAATCCAGTGGAGAGACTTACATGCTTCAGACGCTGTTGCTCAAGCTGTCATAGAAACGATTAGAAACCTCAACGAATCTTCTTTGACTCCGACGGCGGTGGGTATAGGTGGACCACATTACAACCAAAAATTCACTAAGATGGCACTCAACAATGAAGTAGCCTTTGGTCATATGGTTCCCAAGCATGCGATCCACCTACTAAGCATTGGATTGCTGAACCAGTGTATTCAAAAGATAGTGGAAAAACCACAATACGCTGTACTGGACTGGAAGGGTATTAAAAGCCAAGACAAAGTAGCTCTCCTCTCAGTCTTAAAAGAAACTCAACTGTCCATCAAAAAGATTTAAACTCCAAGTAGGGCAAAAGTTATCTGCTAAAACGTAAAGATTACAGTAACGTTTATTATATCTAACTGAAATCTTCAGTGTGCGGTTAATATGGGAATGCGTTCATGGCTACAACAGGCAGCAAGAACTTTAAAACTCGCCTCAAAACCAGATAAAGAGGAGCTTTGGCTCTCAATAAAAATCTCATTACTGGGTATAGGTGTGGTTGGACTCGTAGGTTTCATAATTAAACTAATTGCAACTTCAATTCCCGCATAGAAGGAAAATCCATGGATAAAAAAGATGATCAATTCCAAACAAAGATTTTCGCCGTCAAAACAACCACGGGCCAAGAGCGCAACGTAGCCCGCTTAATAGCTGCAAAAGTTGAAATGGAAAAAATCCCTGTAAAGTCCCTCTTGGTTCCAGATGCGTTAAAAGGCTATGTGTTCATCGAAGCAGATGGGCCACACCTAGTCGAAGAAGCCATAGGGGGAGTTCGACATGTGCGGTCACGGATACCTGGGTTGGTGAATTTCAGCGAGATTGAACGCTACATCATCAGAAAACCAGTCATTGAAGATTTAGGTGAAGATGATGTCGTCGAAATTACGGGCGGTCCATTCAAAGGTATGCGGGCAAAAATCACCCGTATTGACAAGTCTAAAGGTGAAGTAACCTTGGAGTTGCTGGAAGCAACCTTTACTTTGCCTATAACAGTTCACTCAGACTATGTGAAGTTAATAGAAAAAGGAAACAGAAGTGAAGAATAATGGTTGAAATGAAAACAGTAGAGTTGCTAGTAGCAGGTGGACAAGCAACAGCCGGCCCACCATTGGGTCCTGCACTTGGTCCATTAGGCTTAAACATAATGGCCGTGGTAAACAAAATAAATGAACTTACCAAGGACTACGCTGGCATGAAAGTGCCGGTGAAAATCTCAGTTAACCCTGAAGATAAAACTTTTGAGGTTACTGTGGGAACTCCCACCTCTTCTGCGTTGCTGGTTGCTGAACTTAAAGTTGAAAAAGGCTCGGGGACACCCAATTCCGCCAAAATTGGAGATTTATCAGTAGAACAAATAATACGTATAGCCAAAATCAAGCGTCCTGAGTTGCTAGCAAAAACCCTAAAAGGCGCAGCTAAAGAGCTGATGGGTACTTGTGTAAGCATGGGCGTCACAATCGAAGGCAAAGATCCACGTGAAGTCCAAAAAGAAATCGATAACGGTCAATATGATGCCATGTTCAAAGAGTGATTAGCAAGCGAATATTTTTATAACTGCAACCCAATCCTGATTGACACGAGGCTTAAAAATGCCCTTGGACAAGAAAACTTTGTTAGAAGCGGTGAAAACAGCGAAAGAGAAGTCTGGCAAAAAGAAATTCATCCAGACTGTAGACATGATTCTGAACATCAAGGAAATTGATATGAAAGCTCCCGAAGGCAAGATCCAAGAAGTCGTTGAGCTTCCACGTCCCCCCTCCAAACTGAACAAGGTATGCGTTGTCGCTTCTGGCGAGTTTGCCCTGAAAGCGAGAAAGGCAAATGCAGATAACGTGATTGAACGTGCCGACCTTGAAGCCTTGGCGGGCAAAAAGAAAGAGCTCCGCAAAATAGCTACCGCTTATGATGTATTCATATCTGAAGTTCCTTTGATGCCACTAGTAGGCAGAATTCTAGGTCCAGTTTTGGGTCCAAGAGGAAAGATGCCTATACCTGTTCCGCCGGCTGCCGATATAGCGCCAATTATTGAGCGGAACCGCAAAACCATTGTTGTACGTATGCGTAATCAGCCGATTATTCAAACCTCCATAGGCAGCGAGGATCAATCAGATGAAGATTTAGTGGAAAATATTCAAGCGGTTCTTCGTGTTTTAGAGGGTAAACTTAAACGCGGTTTCAAAAACATCGATGTCGTCTTCATAAAAACGTCGATGGGTGAACCTGTAAAGATCAAGCCTTAATTTAAGAGGAAACGCCATGCCATCCCAACTAATGTTGCAAGAAAAATCTGGTGAAGTTGAAGAAATCAAAGTGTTGCTTAAAGAATACAAATCTATTGGTATCGCCAGTTTACAAAAAGTGCGCGCAACTCAATTGCAAGAACTCAAAAAGAGTTTAGCTGGAAAAGTTTACATGCGTGTCTTGAAGAACACGCTTATGAAGATCGCTATCCGAGAGTTAGGCGACGAGAAACTCAAAAAGCTTGAACCCTTCTTAGAAGGCTCTAATGTTCTACTTTTCACCGAAATTAACCCCTTCAAACTTGCACTTTTACTAGAACGCGGAAAAGTAAAAACCATAGCTAAATCAGGCGACATCGCAGCTATAGACGTGGTTGTTCCTGAGGGAAGTACGGGTCAACCTCCTGGTCCCATCATTAGCCAGTTGAATAGTGTGGGTCTGCCTACACGTATCGAGTCTGGAAGTGTTTGGGTCGCCAAGGACACCTTGGTTGTACGCAAGGGCGAAGTCATCAATGAACGTCTTGCAGGTGTCCTTTCAAAGTTGGGCATAAAAGCGGTGGAAGCTGGACTTTCTATGCGTGCTGTTTACGATGACGGCTTAATAGTCTTGGATAATAAGTTGAAAATAGACCTCGACGCCACAAAACAGAGTTTGCAGCAAAGCCAAAGTGAAGCATTTGCTTTAGCCTTAGGCATAGCTTACCCCACACGTGAAACCATAAAATTACTGTTACAGCTTGCTCATCAAAAGGCAGTTGCATTATCTTTAAGTGCAGCAGTACCAACCAAAGAAACCATAGGTGATTTGATACGCAAAGCGCACGCGGAAATGCAGAGCCTCAACAATGCCTTGGAAAAAGCTAAACCTAAAGCAGCGTAACCTCTTGTCGAGTTTTGTGCTCGGCAGCTTTTCCTTAATTTCTATTTGCCTTCCTTTTTATGAGTTATGGTGATGGTGCATTTTTACAGATGCCAGTTATAGAAAACTTTTAATGATTTAGTTGCTCTACTTTTCAGGTTAGTTTGGGTGTTTTTGATGCTGTTTGAAACTTCTGTCAACGAGATTGTCCCATGTACCCGCGACGTGACAAGTTTTAGGTTTCCAAAACCTGCAGAGTTAAAGTATGCCCCAGGTCAGTACATGTTTGTTACAATAAACTCTGGCGAAAAACAGCTTACACATACCTTCAGCTTTTCAAGTAGCCCAACCGAACAGAACTTTATTGAGTTCACAAAAAAATTTACCAATAGCGAATACTCCACCGCCCTAAAAGCTATAAAGGTTGGAGATCGGGTAAAAATCGATGCGCCCTATGGCTCCTTTACTTTTATGGGCGAACACGAAAAGATTTTGCTACTGGCAGGCGGAGTTGGAATCACCCCTTTTAGAAGCATGTGTCGATACTCCACTGACCTGCAACTTAGCAGCGCCATAGTTCTTTTATATGGTTGCCGAACTGAAGACGACATCGTCTTTGGAGCGGAGCTTAAGGATATGCAGCAGCAGAATCCAAAATTGAAAGTTATCTTTGTACTTAGCGAGGCAGGCAGCAACTGGCGTGGTAAAGTGGGCTTCATAACAGCCGATTTCATAAAAGAAGAAGTGCTTGATTACAAAGAGCGTTTGTTTTTTGCTTGTGGTCCACCTGCTATGGTTGTAGCTATTGGCAAAGCGGTTGCTGAGTTAGGTTTGCCTAAAACTCAGTTAAAACTCGAATCATTTACAGGACATATGTAAGGCTCCTATGTTCTTGGTCGAAGGCGTGGGAATCTAAGTTGCCCTACATGTTTCATTATCCATTGCACAAGTTCCTTGTACGCTTCTAATCCTGCCTCTGTCAAGACTACCAAGCCGTTTTCATCAATTATGATGAAATTTTTCTTTGTCATCCACTCCAAATACCTAGCTAATTTATCATATGCTAATCCAGTCGAAATTGCTAATGTAGTTTTTTTGGTTTCCAGAGTGCTTCAAAGTATGCTCTTCCAAGTTCAATTAAGCTGGGATTAGCAGACCAATACACTTCAGATTTATAGGCAGGGGTTTTTGGTTGGGAACTGATGGTGATTTGCGTATCATCGTACAATGCCAGGCACGCTTTAATGTCAGGTGCTGTTTTGTATTGAAAAGCCTTTTTTTTCGTCAATAACTCCAATATTTTAGCTACTTGTTTGCAGTCAGAGTCTTCTTTAGCTTCTACTATAAATCGTACAGAAATCTCTCTTTCAAGCAACTGTTCTATTATTTTCTGATGAGTTTGTATCCACCCCAGCAGTTTTGGGAAGGTGCAAATAACTTCAAGGGAACTTTTTGTGTTTTTTAGCAGGTCAGTTGAAAGTTTCATTAGTCTTTCTTTACCAGAGAATAAAACAAGATTTTGATTTTGTTCTTGCTCTGTTGGCTGTTGATTTTGTTGAAGAGCGCTGGATAGTAGCTCGTTTGCTTTTTCCTCAATTTTTAGGTATTCTTCTTTTCTGGTCTGAAGCAGAGTTCTTATTGCTGTTTTTAGGGGGGTTGCTTTGAAGCGTGAGGGTTTTTCTATTATGCTTTCTATTAGTCC
>CAZOPV010000017.1:0-158562 GCA_964582085.1 uncultured Candidatus Bathyarchaeia archaeon
CTATTGCTCTTTCCCCAATCAGTCGGAATTCCCGGGGTCAATAGCATGTTGTCAAGTAAGTCGCTACATTTTGCTGCGAGATATCTGTGGCGTTGATATAGTATTGCTGTTTGTAATGTTTGGTTAAAGAGGCTTATGAAAAGAAGTAGTGCTCCTAAGAATACTGTCACAGAGACCAAGTGATCTATAGTTGAGCCTGCCATTTTTATGCCTCCTTATTCTCCGAAGGATAAGCGAATAATGTACTCATCTCCATCCCAGAATTTTGTGGCTTTGATACATGCATTTGTGGAATTGCTTACGAAAGTGGATTCTATCCATTCAACATTTTGACCGAGAATAACAGAAGTGCTTACGGTTATTCCGGCAACTCCAAGTCTAAGCGTTATTTTCAAAACTTTGCTTGAATTTAAAGCTGGGTCTAAAACGGTGCTTAGCGTCGCTGTTCCTGTGTATGGATAATTCTCTATAAAAGGCGGAACATTCGACTTCTGCGTTAAAGTTCCCGCTGATATTGCATCATGGTTCAGGGAAAAATACATTTGCTGTATAGTGCCTCCTAAATGGCTTGCAGCATCTTGAAGGGCAAGCGTTCTTCTTGAATCAACCCATATGTTCATAAGCCAATTTGCCGCTAATGGAAAGAGGAATATCTGCAAAATCAAAACCGGAATCATTATCACGTATTCAATAGTTATATGCGGCATTCATAACCCTCCATAACAATTTTAAGCGTGAAGTCCTAAGGAAACCCTCACCTCACCTATATAAAATTCGACAATAGAGTCATCAGGCACATCAAAGGTTTCTTCTGTACTCTTAAAGTTGAAAAAAGCAGAATCAAAACCTAACCCTACATTTGGAAAAGTAACATTTATTCTAACTGTATCAACTCCACTTTCCGTCACTCTACTAACACCTTTTCCAGCTATTGTAATAGACTGAGAACGTCGGGGGTGTTCTCCTTGTGCAAGATATGGCAAATAAAATTTGAAATAGTCCTTTGTTTCTGACCCAACCTTTATCGTTGAGTTTAGCATTCTTATTGACGGCGCAGCAACCACTCGTATATAGCTTCCATCTATCATGGGTATTTTTTCAATAACGAATATGTGACTTACTGGCGCCGAGGTTCCAACTTGCAGAAAGGAACCGTCTGAAGAAGGGAATATGCGTTTAAAATAGTCATTACCTAGCGTGTATCTGCTTACCGACATCTTGAAAATAATTATGCCAGTTCTATTCGTTACAAGTAACTCCCAATTAGAGTTTCTATACACATAAACTGAATATTCTAACACTGCAGATTGAAAATCTACCTGACCATACCTGCTTGCATAACGAATTGTCTGTGTACGTCCTATCGTCCATGCCACATCGTCTATTTGAAGCCCAACCGTCTGCATAAACTGTTCCATAGTAGTAAATTCGTTCTCAGCCATTCGCGCCGTCAAAAAATTGTTTGCAAATGCAATCGTTACTAACAACAGTATTACAATAGCGCTTGTTAAAATGACTGTGGAAATTGCTGGACTAACCGCTCTTTTATCTTTTCTTAAACTATGAAACTGGACCCCATTTCGCGTTTTTCTCTCCTCCTATCCAAATTTTATAAATGTGGGTACCAATTTTGCTGCAAGTACGGCTATTATCACTAGAAGAGATGCATGCTTGAAGCCAGCAGCAATTGATTCTTCGCTTATCTTGCCCGCAACAATACCTATTAGATAGCTGTGGAAAATAGCTGAAGTTATGAACGTTGTTATCATCGGGCTCAAATCTTTTGATTGTTGACCTGTTTCAGCCACGCCCAAAGTGCCTGTCGTGAAACCTATCATCATTGTTGTCGTTGCTACAAGCAAGATTGCAGCAAAATAGGGCATTAGTATGTAAGGACGTACAGCCATTTTCTTTTCCTTTTCAACCTCCTGAGTTAAATTGTTAAACCTTGTCAATGATTCAATCATGGCGATGGTGCCGCCTCCAACGTCTATTGTTTCAACAAGGAGAAACATCACAATTTGAGTCATCCAGCTTCGAGTTCTCTTGACAAAATCCATTATCACCTTTTTTACTGGCACTCCCCATGAAATCTCTGAACTTATTTTGCGAAGTTCTTTGCTAAACTCGCCATAATCACGATTTGAAAGACTCTCAACGCACTTTTCTGGCGATAAACCTGTTTTCCTGACTTCTGTTAAATCTCTTAAAAAGCTATTAATACCTTGTTCAGTGCTGTTTTTCTTCTTTGAGAGTTTGCTGTTTACCACTGCTGCTGGTGCTGTTGCAACAAAAAGGGCTATTGCAATTGCCACAGGCATGTCAATTATATTCTGAAACGAACTGAAAAACGGAACTTCAATAAATCCCGCAAAGTTGGTTAGTAATAGAAATATTAGTATGGCTATTATGCTGCAAATTCCAAAGACCTTGTATGGGCGCATTTCTACGACTGGCGTTTTAGGCTGCATGCTATGTGCCAGATAAATGAACATCAGCGAAAGCATAGGCGTAAACAAGTAGGTATAGAGGATTATGCCTGAATACATGGATATGCCGACGCTATAAATTGATTCTACGCTAAATAGAATGTAGAAACATAGAGACATCAGAACCATCACTATTATGAAGGTTTCCAGAAGCATTCCAAGTCTTTCTGCTGCAGCTTTGACTCGTAAGGCTCTTGTTTTGAAAATGTCCTCGGCTTTTCTTTCAAGGAAATGTCCGATGTCACCGCCTATAATTACTGTCGAAGCGTATCCAGATAGGAAATCTTTGTAAACATCTAACGGATTTTTCTTGGCTGCGTTCTCAATGGCTGTAAGGGGGTCTATTCCAAAAATTTCCACATCCTTTATGATTTCTCTTGCTTCGCTTCTCATAGCAGGCATTAATTCAACTTCTGCAAGTCGTTTGAAACTTGTGTAAGGAGCTATGCCTCCAGAAGCCATAACGCTGATATAAGCGGCTGCAAAAGGCATCTCTCTTTCCAAGTTGCTTGCTCTGTCGCTGGCTCTAGACATTGGTATAAGCAGGAACCCTATCATTATGTAGAAGGGAAGCGGTACGAGGAAAATTATTGGAAGAAAACCATAAAAGTATAGGATCAGTATTGAAACTATTGTAGCTGGTAGTGTCAAAACAGCAGCAAAGAACATTAAGGAAACATAGGTTTCTGGGTAAATCTTGATTTTTGCCCTTTCCAGATAATCTTTGAACTCAAAAACATGTTTTAGAAAGGAAGGCGCTAATCTTCCGAAGAGGCGGAAAGACCAAGCCTCAAGGGTTTCTAGCAACGGCAATAGCTTTCACCTCTTCTCCCGCAATAATTTTTTCATAAATTTGCTTTGGTCTGGCGTGGTATTCTGCGATTATTGCAGCCACATCTTTGTAGCTTCTAATGTTGCGTTCTCTCATCCAATGGAGCACATTTTTCCGTCTTTCCATTTCCTCAAGTAATTCTTTTTTGGTGATGCCCAAGCGTTCAGAAATTGCCGTCAATAGTATACTTTTATCCAATGCAGGGATTTGCTCATCCTTTGCTGGATGCCACTTGAAAATATTCCTATAATCTTCGTAATCTGCAATTTCGCTAACATTCATAACACGTCTATAAGCCTTTTTCTCAGCGCCTTTTACAAGATGAACCCTTTGAATTGATAGCACAATATTCATCAATGGTATATACGCTGGAGCAATATCCATAGGTTTCTGAGTCAAACGCTTAACTGCCGAATCCAAGTTTTCAGCGTGCATTGTACACAGACCACCGTGTCCTGTGGCTAGAGCTTGGAAAAGCACGTAGGCTTCTTGTCCTCTTACCTCACCTACAATCAACACATCAGGACGATGCCTCATTGAAGTTTTCACAAGATCAAAAAGAGTAACTTCACCTACACTACTGCCGCCTAAACCATAGCTTTGTCTAGCTATAAGCGAAACCCAGTTTTCATGTGGTAGGTTAAGCTCTGCTGTTTCCTCTATAGTGATTATTTTGCTGCCTGGCTTGATCAAGCATGCTAAAGAGTTCAGAGCTGTTGTTTTCCCTGCGGCTGTTCCACCTAAAACCATTATTGATGCCCTATTTTCGAGACATGTCCAGAAATATGCCGCCATTTCCTCTGAGAATGTGCCCAAATTTATCAGATCCACTATTGAGTAGGGGTCTTCTCTAAATTTTCTAATCGTAAAAGCTGTTCCAAAAGGTGTAACTTCCCGTCTATAGCATACTGCCAGCCTATGCTTACCAGGCAGTGAAGCGTCCACTATTGGGAAGGCTGAGCTTACATGTTTTCCTGCCATGTGTACAAGTTTGACGACAATGTTGTCGAGTTCTTCGTCGCTTTCAAACTCAAGGTTTGTTTCAATGCTTTCGTAGTTTCTGTGCCAAACGTAAACTGGCTTATTAACTCCGTCGCATGAAATATCTTCTATGTTTGGGTCTCTCATTAATGGGTCAATTCGACCGAAACCTACAAGGTCTCTTTCTGCGTGATATAAAATCTTATACCATGAAACATCAGGCAACCAGCCTAAGCTGATACGGTATTTATCAACAATTTTCTTGGCTTCTTCTGCAAAAAATCTTCTTGGATCGAGAATCTCCTCTTTTGGCGACTCAATTTCTGCGAGTAATATTTCCAAAATACGGTTGTAAACGCTTCTTTCTAACGGATCAAGCTGTAATTCATCCAGTACGTATTTGTATTCGCCTATTTTGGGATTTTGCACTATTGCAACATGCGCAAAGGGTTCGTAAAGAGGATACTTGTCGATTACTTTGAATCCTCGAGGCACTGGTTTTGGTGGGGCTGGAGGAATAGCAGTTTGTTCTCGTTTTTTAAAACCTAGTTTGACTCTTACCTTTTTCAGCTTGCTTAGTGTTTCTTTGAGTCGTAGTTTTGTCATTGCATGTGTTCTCCTACTCAACATATATGATATGTACGGTCTATTAAATATTGCGTCTCAAGATACGTTACTGACTTTCTTCCTCCGTAGTAATCACAATAATCTTCAACTTAATCAAAATAACAACCACGACAGCAATTATCACTGGAATAATTATCAGTAATATCGTTGTAAGAGGCCAACCTTCTTCTGGCTGTATTGCAGGAGTTACTATGATTGTTGTTTGGTTTTCACCGTTTATGTATCCATTCTTAGTGACGTTAACCGTTATGATTACAGATAACTGTACAGTTGTTTGTGGAGCGTTGTAAATGAATGTACAAGTGCCTGATGGGCTAGTAGTTTTGGTAGTTACAGAGAAGTCTCCGTAAGTGGATGATATTGTAACTATGGCGCCTGTAACAGGCGTCGCGTCTTCGTTGCATTTTACTGTGACTATAATATTTGCTGATTCTCCTGCCATAATATTGAGGGTACTTATCTGAATATTGAATGTTCTTGGGTTCACTGTTATTTCCAGATAACCTATACCATCAGCGTATCCAATTTTTGTCGCTTGTGCTGTAATTGTAATATTTGTTTGCCAGCCGACAGGCGGCGCCGTATAAACGAAAATCACGTTGCCATAACTATCTGTTGTTCCAGTAGACACTGAGAAAGTGCCATTTCCTGCCGTTATGGTAACGCTAGCACCTGAAACGGCTACGTCATCATATTCTACATGAACAGATATGTTAAGTTTCGCCTCAGAAAGTGTAGCGTTGGTTACGGTGGTAATCTGGACAACAAGTATTTTGGGTTCAACGGTTATAATTGTCTCTCCTACTCCATTCATGTAGCCATTTTTTGTTGCAGTTGCGGTTATAGTAATGTCCAAAAATGTTGTGGTTTGAGGAGCACTAAAAACAAGTGAAATAGCACCGTTTGAATCAGTGACTCCAGTCTGTGAAGAAAGTCTTCCACCAGTGGATATTATTATAACGCTAGCATTTGCTATAGGTTCTTCATTACTCTTGACATAAATCGAGATTTGTGCAGTTTCCTCAGATTTGACAGTATTTGGTGTCGAAACTATTTGAACTGAAAGGAATGGTGAAACTTCCAAATACTCATAATCTGAACCGTCTGCATAATCGCTTTTAGAGGCTCTTGCAACTATTCTAACATTAGCTATTTTAGTTATATCTGGCGCCGTGAAGGTTGTAAAGAAATTGCCGTTTGCATCAGTAAGTCCAAATGATTCTGTGAAATTTCCATCTTTCACTGAAAACAGTGTTACTGTTGCATTTTCCACTGCTGTGGTTCCATTAGACACATAGACTGTTATCGAAACTTGTTCTCCTTCATGAACTTTGGAAGTATTCAAGTTAACATTAATTTGAAGTGATGGAAGATTTTGAACAGTTATTGTTGTAAGTACACTTGTGCTTGTAGTACCGTAATCATCCATTACTGTCAACGTTACATTAAAACTCTCAAATGGCGGACCTGACAAGGAATATCTGTGAGTGAAAATCGATAATGTTGTCCAACCACTGCCACTTCCATCCCCAAAATCGAACAAATACTTGTCAACGCGACCATCGTTATCAAAAGAATTTGTAGCAAAAAACATGACATCTTCGTTTGGTGGAACCAAAAGTTTGTCAGTTAAAAGGACTGCCGTCGGAGGTGTATTGATATAGCCAATTGGTTTGGCTAAAAAGAATATAAAATCAAGATTAACTCCATCACCGCCAACAGGATTGCCTCTTCCATTAGGATTCAATGATTCATGATATGGTCCGCTTGAGTCTCCCCAATAATTTTGCTCTGCATCTACGGTGGCATTATATAATACATCCATGCCCATTTCATTTCCATAGATATCGTTTAAGTGGGTTGCATGATTTCCTTCTTCATATAAAATTCCAATTCGATTGTAAGAGACTGAATTGTTGGTGATTTGTATGCTTGTAGGTGTTGAGATGTGAAATCCTTCGTTGTTTGATGATACAATGTTATTAAGAATCGTAATGCCGCTATGCGCATTTGCGTCGATTTTTATCCCTACTTGACCGTTTGCCGAGATTATATTCTTGCTTATATCCACGTTTGAAGTTTCATTTCCAGTTAACAGTATTCCATTTCCGTTGGCCATTATTGTATTATTTTGTATAATGACTTGCTCGTTTCCAGTTATTAGTATGCCATTCCCTTGATTCTCTGATATTGTGCTCTCTTGAATCGTCAATTTGCTGTCGGTTATGGTGATACCATTTTGCTGACAAAAACTAATGGTAGTGTTATGAACTAGTAGTTCGCTGTTCGTTGCTGCAATTCCATTTTGCGAAAATCCCACATTACAATTTCTAATTTCCACATTGCCATTTTCTACAAGTATTCCATACGTTGAGTAAGCTATGGTGCAGCCTATCAAAACAGACTTTTCTGTTCCGTTAAATATGATTGCATTCCAATCTCCCACTTCTGGTTCTTCTTTATTCGAAGTGAAAGTAATTGGCTTGTTCGTACCGTTGGCATACAATTTACCTAAAATAATTAATGAGAATTCCCCTCCAAACCGCACTTCTACACCAGGCTCTATGATTAATGTCGCGTTTGAATAAACAGTAATACTTTTTGAAACTACAAAGGGGCTGTCTACAAGAGTCCAAACTGTATCTTGTGTAATCGGGCCTTCAATATAAGTTGCATCTACTTTTGGAAGTAATGTTCTACTTGTAAAATTAACAATGCTAAACATCATTGTCAATAAGATAACTAATATTTTCAAATACTTCTTCATATTTAAGCATCCATTTTTGTAGTTAAGCTCACAGTATCACTCTAACCAATGTTTCTTTAAACATTATGAATTCAAAATAAAATTTCAAAATCTGTACAATATCCCTTTTTTGCCAAAAAACTAGCAAGAGATTTAACATAGTAAAAGAACAACCTAAAAAGAACTAGGAGGATGTGCCATTGAAAACTTTCGCTGCGTTTGCTTTGGAAAAATTTCCTCTAATAGTATCTGGAGACAATATAGCAGAAATAATAGTTAAAACTGCCAAAAAAAACGGCTTAAAAATTGATGAGGGAGACGTAATAGTTGTTGCACAGAAAATTTTCTCTAAAGCTGAAAATAGAGTGGTTAAATTAAAAGACATTGTCCCCTCAAAAAAAGCTAAGGAAATTGCAAAACAGGCAGGAAAAAGTCCGAAGTTTGTAGAGTTGGTTCTGAAGGATACAAAAAATGTGGTAAAATCTTCTCGAGAAATATTAATCGTAGAAGATAAACGTGGTTTTATATGTATAAATGCTGGAATAGACAAGTCAAACGTAGAAGGCAGAGGAAACTTTGCACTATTGCCAGAAAACCCAGACGAATCAGCAGAAAAATGTCGCATGAAAATTAAAAAATTAACTGGTAAAAACGTCGCTGTTGTTATATGCGATACTTACAGTCGTCCCTTCAGGCGTGGGCAAGTAAACTTTGCTATAGGTGTAGCAGGGGTCAAACCATTTAAGGATTATAGAGGAAAGAAAGACCTTTTTAGACAAACTCTTAAAGTGAAAAACGTTGCGGTGGTAGATGAAATTGCCGCCGCGGCAGAACTTCTTATGGGACAAGCAAAGGAAGCAACACCTGTTGTCATTTTTAAAGGATTAAACGGCATAATCGAATTCTGCGATAAATGCAGTATCAACGAACTGCAGATTTCAAGCGAAGAAGACTTGTTTAGAAATACGCTATGAACCTTTACCATTGCAGAAATGGATTACTGCGCTTCTCCTCGCCTATTGTTGTTTTTGGTCCATGACCAGGGTAAACAACATAATTATCGGGCAAAAATGCCAACTTCTTTAGAGAATCATTCATGGCATGTTCAGAACTTTCTGGAAAATCTGTTCTTCCAATCGAACCCATAAACAAAGTGTCACCAGTAAAAATTTCGTTTTCTCCTAAAAGTGATATACTTCCAAGGCTGTGACCTGGAGTGTGCATAACTTTCAAATTTATCCTTCCAATTTTTATCGAATCTCCATCGTGCAGTATAATATCTGCTGATGGCGAGGAATCCTCAAAGCCAAAAAATTTAGCAATTTTTATGCCTAACACACCCAGCATATGTGCGTCAGATTCATGAATCAAAATTGGCACGTGAAATTTTTCTTTGACTATTCTATTTCCGCATGTGTGATCTGGATGTCCATGAGTGTTTAAAATAAACTTCAATAGTAAGCCTTGCTCGCTGATTCGTTTAAAGATTTTTTCCGCTTCAAGGCGACTGTCAAAGCCGGGATCGATGATTATCGCCTCTTTTGTGTGTTGGCAACTTACAAGATAGCAGTTTGTGAATAACTTGCCAACAGTGAACATTTGCACTATCATTGTCATCAACTCCTAAAAAATGGTTTGGAAAATTAATAAAGTGTTTGCATGTTTTTTATGCCTTTTTGAACTCCAAAACCATTAAATCTTTTGGAAGAATAAAATATTATGGAGATTGGCGAATCTTTGAAACTACAGGAAATTGAAAAGGCATCAAGCCATTTGAAGGAATGCCCTAAATGTCGTTTTTCAGAAGGTTTTTGGTTTGCAGTAAGGGGTAGTCATCTTTTTGCTCAATGTAAATCTTGTGGTGTTGAAGTTGAACTTTGCGAAGTTCATAGGTTTGCTGAAGTAAATAAAAAATATTGGTGGTTGAGGGTTTTCGGTAAATAGCTGTTTTTGGTTTTTTGTTTTTGAAAATAGGAATATTGAATAATTTGAAATGTTTTTGTTGCAAGATTTCTTATTTACAATATTTATTTGGTTTTTATTCTAATTCTGAATCAGAACTACTAAAAAATTTTAATAAACATATGCACGCTCTCATAAATGACCTAAAAGAGGAATAAAAATGGAAAGAAAAAAAATAGTTGTCGGAACAGTAGCTTCTATAATAATGCTTTTGACAATCTTCACTTCATTGACTATAACAAGAGCTGTTGACCCTAATAGTTGGTACATAACAGTTAACGGTGTTCTTGACAGTGACTATTACCTACTTTATCCATTTGAAAAGAACAGTGTAAAATATGGCTTCTCAAAATATGGTGAGTTACTTGGCATTCCTGCTGGTGCTGACCCAAATGTTCAAACCAACTGGATTGGTATGGAATATGGTGGGCGAGATCCATTTGCTCCAGCTGACACTGTTCCTATGGCTTCATGGATTAACGGTTGGTACATAACCATTTCATATATAGACCCGACAGCATCTGTTAAAGATAGAAACTTGTTTGCGTTTGCGATGTTTGCTGATGGTAATCAGTGGGGTGGCAATTGGACTTATGCCTCAACTCCTGATGGTGAGCCTCATGGTGGAAGAAAAACTAATGGATACTGTGTGACTGAGGATTTGCAGATTCTCTATAATGGTCCAAGACGTTTTGTTGCTAAGTCAGTGACTCATATCTATGATAAAGAAGGAACTACAACATGGCAAGTTGTCGATTTAGAGATAACTATGATTTTCAACAAAGTTAAGAAAGAAGTAATTTTGCTTAAAGACGTGAAGATCAAGATACCGAAGATGCACCTCTATGACAAACTTAACATTCAGCTCAGCAATCGTGAAGAATACGACTTGGGACCAAGCCCGGGATACAGTAGTTTTGCCCATTTCTACGAGCAAGAAGGGCTCTGTTGCTATGGTCCTGATTGGCACTATGCAAAGAACTTGACAAGAGACACAATTGAACATCAGACTGGAGACGGCAGCACAAAGACGTTTACACTTTCTAAACAACCAGTCGCTTCAGGCTTCTTGAAAGTTTATGTGAATGGTGTTTTCAGGAATCCAACTGTGACACCGCCACCCTACACAGTTGACTGGGCTGCTGGAACAGTAACATTCACTACTGCTCCAGCAGATGGCGCTGACATAGAGTTCCATTACAAATACATCTTCAAAACCGAAGAGGAAGAAGAGCAGCTTGAGACATGGGATCATAAATATGACATTGCTCAAGTGATCTCTTCTGACAGGCGGTATGTGGCTTGGACAGCATTCTGGCCATGTGTTTCTGACTATACAGTTGATGGTATATTGAATTTCTTACAGCCTCTCATTGAAACCAAAGTTGCCGATATGAGTGTTGAGCCAAAGCAGTCCCCACTCATAATAGGCGAATGGGACTTCCTATTGGATCATGCATATATTCCAATGTTTAGGGCTGTTGAAGTTAAAGGCATATGCAACTGGCACGACGCAGATGATGCAAACGCGAGAGCGCCATACTGGAATGGCGTTCAAAACAAGATTGATATTGAGGCATGGTATCAGCTTGACGAGATCTTCTTACCATGGGACTTGTACCAAGCTGTGCACAAGGACACAACCCGTTGGGTCCAATTTTATACGGTGACAACTGAAGACGTATATTATGCAAGCCTAGGATACCCATTGAAAATTTACCTTGACAATGCGCCTGTCACATATGCGCCAGTGTGGGAGCAATACTGCACTTTCAGCGAAAGAGTCATTTGGGGCAATGCTCTCAAATATCCAATCCGCTCAGTCTATTCCACCTACCATTATGAACTTGTAGTAAACGAAACCACTGGAGTAGGCTACATAAATATCCCATACAACAAAGTTCCCGCTGCTGGAACAGAAATCAAAATCCTATATTCAACTGACACTTATTACGCATACAATGTAACTGAAAACCCAATATCTCTGACTTTTGAAAGCGAGGAAACCCCAGCCAATGGAGTAGTCGAGTTGGATTGGAGCACAGATGATACATGGGTTGACTATTTAGGAGCAGAGCACACAGTAGAAGTTAATGGCACGGTGATGCTTACCAAAATTACTGCAATAACAAGAAACGCCACATTTACATTGACCGGAAGCTTCAACTGGTTTGGCTATGACTTCAAAGTCTTTAAAGAAGACTACACTTGGCTTGGAATTTGGGATTTACATTTACCACCGCAGAACATAACAGTAAGCGGAAATACCACTGAAATTGACCCATCAGACTTTGACATAAAATGGACAGTGGATGGACCTACAGGGCTGGATCTTCATGTAGAATTTCTTGATGCAATAATCTCTTACAACTTCACAGCCATTTATAACACTGAAACAGGAAACTACACAATATATATTACCATAGACATTGAACCTTACTATAACACAGGCATATTATATGAAGAACGCATTCCTGGACGCTACGAATGGACAATTGTAGGCAGAGACGCCTACACTTCAGATGTCCTCGGTGCAACACTTGTCACTGCAGCTTTCAAGAATAAACAAGTTGAGATAGGCAACGCTGGATTGGATATGATGCTTTATGAATGGAGCTACGTGAGCATACCCTACGTTATGAACTGCTTCGGAACCGCGCCAGGCGCGAGATCAGACTATAAAGATAATGGTGAAACGCCTGGACAGAGACCAGCAATCAAAGATGATTGGTGCACCACATGGCCAGTGTCAAGCTCAAACATGATTGGCGTAGGCGGCCCAATAGCAAACGTGCTTACGCTTTACTTTAACGAATTCACTGATGCATTCTGGGGAAGCAACACATGGCTTTATGGAGAAACATACACGCCCTATGAGACTTGGCAAGACAAAATCGTCGCTTTAACATGCTGGAACGGCACTAAGAAGGGTTATGGAGCAGATGTAGATACGGGATACGCTGTTATCGCAACGTATAAGGACATTAATGGAACAGTTGGCTTCTTAATATGGGGTATTGGTCCAAGAGACACATTCTATGCATCCCAGTTCTTCCACGAAGAAATAATCTTTGAACTGCAAAGCTTTCCACGGTGCGTAACATCAATAATAATTGAAATAGACTACACAGACCCAGAGCATCCAACATTCAGTATACTTGAATGCCTAGGAACAATCAGTGAAACACGAGTAGAAGTCATAAAAGGCGGAATTCACGATCCATAAAAACGCTACATTCCCTTTTTTCTTTTCCACATTTTTCTGAATTATTCGAAAAGCCATTATTTTTAGCTTTTTAATCTTTTAACTATTCCTTTTACTAACCCAAAGGTTTCTGCAGAAAAAATTGTGATTTTTATTGCTATAGCAAGGAAAAAAGCCCAGACTTTCTTAGTTTTCCCAAAAGCCTTAGCACCAGCAAGGATAAGATAAGTTAAAACTATCAGAAAAGGAAACATGAACCCCCAAAAACCAAATGTTACCGTCGAAAATACTGAAAAAACCAGAAATGCATAAGCTAAAATCATGAATCTGTAAATTCTCAATTTCCAAAATAATTTAGCTCGCACATCCCATTCTGCATAAGAAGAATACTGCAGAAAAAGTTCTTTCAAAGATTTTCTGGCTGGCCATGAAACAACTGCGTCTTTCGCCAAAGCAATTCTAAAACCCTTTCTTTGAACTGTCAAATCAAAGTAGGTGTCTTCAGCCTTTTCCAGATATTCTGGATAGCCTCCAACAGTTTTCCAGACACTTTTTTTAAAGGCTACAGAACGGCTGGAAGGAAGAAAATCGTCAGCTTGAAGTTTTCGCGGATTTGGATACTGCAGAATCCCTATACATTTCTGCAATAGGCTTTCACCACTTTGAACATACACTCCGCCAACAAAATCCGCATAATCATTAACCAATGGCTTAACCAAGTTTTCAAGCCAATGTTCATCTAATGCCACACCAGCATCAGTACACGCAACTATTTCCTCGCTTGAACTTGATATACCGATGTTTCTGCCTTTAGACCTGTTAACACCATTAGTCACGATAAGCTTGAAGGATGGTCTTGAACTAATGAAAGATTCAACAACTTTAACTGTTCTGTCGGTTGAGCCACCGTCTATAATGATTACTTCATGCGGTTTTAGGGATTGGCTTTCAAGAGAATGCAACAAGTGCAAAATAGAGTCTTCTTCATTTTTAACGGTAACAATAACTGAAACCTGCGCCATGTGGCTCTTTATTGACTCCTAATCTTATAAAGATTAACGCAACATAGAAAAATAGGCAGAAAATATGAAAGTAATGCAAGTTACGCCAGAGTTTCCTCCGCCTCTAATAGGAGGAGGAGGCTATCACGTGTACAATCTTACAAGAGAACTTGTCAAAAAAGGGATAGAAGTCACAGTATTCACATTCAACTCAACAAAGAATTCTTTTGTTGCTGGAAAAGTTATTGAAACACAATTTGGAAACGTGAAAGTATATCGTTTCCCGGCATTCCCCGTTCCGAGAACAATTTACTCGGTTGCGCCAACACTAATGCCGTCATTGCTGAAGGAAGAGACCGACATAATACACGCCCACGGATATCAATTCTTCACATCTGACGCTGCTGCATTGATGAGCAAGATAAGGAAAAAACCACTTATTCTAACGTTGCATGGATTCCCACGTGGATTCAGTAAAATACTTCATAGAACATACTTTAACTTAATAGGTAAAAAAACCTTGAAAACTGCGAAAAAAATTATTGCAGTATCCAATAGAGTAGTGCAAGAGTTCAAGGCAATAGATGTTCCCGAAGAGCAAATCACTATAATCCCAAACGGAGTTAACTTAGAAGAATTCAGTTACGCATTAAACGGCAGTAATTTCAGAGAAAGCCTCAACATGAAAGAAAACGAAAAATTGATACTTTCTGTTGGAAGACTTGAAGAGATAAAGGGTTTTCAATATTTGATAATGGCTCTTGCAAAAATACAATCTGAGACAAACTCTGTAAAACTTGTAATTGCTGGACCTGAATTCAACTATGGACAACAATTGAGGAAGCTTGCAGCAGAAATGAAGATGCAGGACAAAGTAATATTCTACGGGCCGATTGATGGAAAAGAAAAGCTTAATGCCTTAGCGTCAGCAGACATAGCTGTTGTGCCTTCACTTTACGAAGGGTTCAGCATTTTTCTTTTGGAAGCAATGGCTGCTGGAAAACCAGTCGTTGCAACAAAAACTGGAATAGCGCTGGAGCTTATTCAAAATGGGAAAAATGGTTTTCTCGTGGATTCAGGTGATGTTGAAAACTTGTCTGAGAAAATACTCACGATACTGAATGATAAAAAATTATCCTTCTCAATGGGTCAAAAATCTAAGAATATTGTGGGTGCTTTTGATTGGAGAAAAATAGCAGAACAGATTATATCTTTATATAAACAATGTTTAAAAAATGCTTAATATCTCGCATTTTATACTCCAATGACAACTATTCGTAAATCAGAATAGATTTTTTATACTGAACTAAAAGACACGCTAAAAAGATGAATCATTTGGAGAAATTCCTCTGTCGTCCTTTCATGTGGTTCAAAAATATATCAATTCACTAAAACGCATAATCATTCATGTCAAATTCATTCATGCAATAATCTTGTTCCTATGTGCATATCTTTTGAGACTTGTTCCTGAATTCATGGTAGGCAAGTATCCAGTGGGAAACGACACAATCACTTTTTACGCACCTTACATTGCCAAGTTCAGATTTGATTTGTTAAACATGTTTTATTGGGGGCATTTAACTACATGGCTTTTCTTGAAATTCCACTATGTAATATCTGGAGGCAACCCCTACCTTACGCTGAAAATTGTCGGACCAGAACTCTACGGACTTTTAATAATCTCCTTTTATGAATTTTTAAACTCTCTAAAATGGCCTAGAAAGCAAAGTTTTCTAATTTCTTTACTGTTGCTGACACAGGCACCTGCACTGCGTCTATCTTGGGACCTTTTTCATAATGTTGCTGGCTTATCATTTATGTTCTTTGCGTTAGGGGAGTTGAACAAGATTAGCAGGTCAAAAGAAGAGGGAAAAAGTTTCTATGTGAAATTCGCTGTTTTTTCAATTTTAACTGCATTAACTCATCAAATGACATCTTTCTTAATCTTTGGTGTGGCAACATTAATAATTTTGGAGCGTTTATTCAAGAAGATTTTCGATTTAAAAATGAAAGGTTTAATTTTTAGTATGTTGCCCGCCTTTCCTTTGCTTATTCTACCTTTTGTTTTGCCTAAGTTAATCCCCAATGATGCAAATCCATTTCAGATGTCATACGTTGAACCTTTTATGGAACAAGTTGCAACCCGCTTCTTTGTTAATTATCTAAACTACATGAGCTATTCTGAACTTGTAAGCCGCATAGCCTTAACATTCTTTGTGGCGTATATACCGCTTTTGCCTTTGGTAATATTTGGATATAAGCGTGAAGAGCTTCCACCTATACTAAAATACTATGTTATTGTGACTCTCGTATGCACTTTTAGTCCATTAATTATTGGAGTTTCGCTTTTTCACTGGGATCGGTGGATGTGGTTTTTGGTTTTTCCTTTTTGTATTTACGCGTTTAGAGGAATTTCCTTTATAGACCAGAAAATTTCTAAGTGGAAGCTTGGGGCTCTGTTGAAAAAGTTTTTCCGAATCGTCTTTTTGGCATCTTTAATATTTCTGTTTCTTTTCATTTCTTTTGAGTATGTAACAAGTCCACTTTCCGACGCATTTGCTTTGTATAACAGCTTTCCATCTAAATGGTATCTGCCTGAAACAATGCAGAAAACTACTATTCCTTTCGAGTTTATCCCAGACTTGGAAAATTGTATCAAGTGGCTTGACAACAATATTAAGGAGCATAGCGCTGTGCTATTTGAAACAACTCTTTCCGGGTTTATGTTGTTGAACTTGACCCCTAGAGATAATATCACTTTGATTTCTTATTATTGGACAAATTTTGACGTTGCTTTACAAGAAAGCTTGCATTATAACTATAATTTTACTTACTTTATCGGGTCGACAAAGTACGGGGTACCCAGTAGCAACAGAGACATCAACTTCATTAAAATATATTCAAGCGGTAGCTTTTCTGTGTATGTGAAGCCTCGAGAGTTTAAGCCGCCATTTTTAACCGCAGATACTAACCTGTTGCGATTTAAGAACGAAACATATATTGAAGTGTCTGATAGTAGCAAACTCTCTCCCTCAACTTTCACTATCGAGTTTTGGGCTAAACCTTTGCGCTTCCAGATTTGGGGTCGGTGGATGGGAAAAAGCCTATTTACGTTCGATAGAAAAGAAGGATGGGAAATTATGTGGGGAGACAATGCTGAAAATCCGAGCATTTTTTTGGCAATGTGGAACGAAAATGGCGTTGAAAAGAAAAGTCAATTGATAGAAATCTCGCTAAACCAATGGGTTCACATCACGTTTATCTTCAATGGAACACACATAATTTCGTACAAGAATGGTAACTTAAATGGAATAATAAAAGTTGATTACTGGAGACCAGTATTAAGTAGCGAACCTTTCCGTTTAGGAAGAGCTTTTGAAGACAATTATTATGATGGTTTTTTTGCATCCTTAAGATTTTACAATATAATCTTGTCACCCACCGAAATCGCTAACAGCATTTTGGGAGGGCGCATAAGCACTGGTTTACTTTTAGAGTTTGACCTTGTTGATCGAGGTGTACCTATTATGCTTGACTTGAGTGACGAAGGTAATAATGGGCTGATTGTCAATTATGAAGACAATTAGATTCAGAGACCTAAGTGTTGCTGAAAAATTGGCTTCTAAAACTAGAAAGTATTTTACACTACTCTTTTCTTTTCTACTTATTTCTCTATGTATCCTTATGGTTTTAAATATTGACCAAAAGATTAACGCTTTAATCTTGTATGTGTCAATTGTAACAGCTTATACTGCATTTGCACTTAAGGTTAAAGAATGCTCTGCTACATTCAGGCTACTCATAATAGTTGGAATATTGTACCGATTTTTGCCCTGTTTGACCGTTTCTACAACATTCTCTACAGACATTATTCAATATCAATACTTAGGTGACAAAATACTGAACGGTCAAGTTCCATACAAAGATTTTCCCGCTCCTTATCCTCCACTTTCTATCTACATAATAGTCCCATTTTTAATGGCTGGTAATGTTAGACTTTTGAAACTCTTTTTTGTAATATGTGACTTAGCCATAATTTTCATTATATATAATATGCTAAAGTCACGAAAGCTCCCTCTAGAAAGAGTTAGACTTCTTTCATTAATTCTCTTGTTCTTTCCAGTGTCACTATTGGAGTATTCATTTTCAGGGCATAATGATTCATTCACTTTACTGTTGTTAATAACTTCCATTATCTTTTTGGATAATAAACCTGCGCTTTCTTCAATTTTCCTATGTCTTTCAATTTGTTCCAAAATCTTTCCAGTTGCTGCCATTCCTTTCATATTAAAACATTTTCTCTCTGTGAATAGAAAGGCAGCCTTACGGTTTCTGCTAACGCTGTTTCCTGTTTTAGGCTTGATTTCTTCGCCCTTCATTTTTTTGTCTTTCAATGCATATTTTGATATGTTTCTCGGCGTCTCAAGATTTTCTATACCTTACGGCTTCTTTCAAACGCTCTTATTCAAGTTAATTGATGGTCCTTTGGAAGCTACAATTATGCCTGTGCTAATTGTGTCGTTTAGTATTTCAATAGTTATTTTTCTTTTGATTTTCGCGTTTTCTTATTTTCATGCGTGGTCTCTTGAGAAAAGCTTAAGCGTTACTCTTGTTTTTTTACCATTTCTGCTTCCACAATTTCAGCCTTGGTATCTTCTTTGGTCGTTACCATTTGTAATTCTCTACTTTTCCAAAAATTGGAAGTTTACTAAGGCGTATATCCTTCTTCTTTTGTTTGTCCATACATTATGTTATTTAATGCCTCTATACATTGGTTAACTCAAATTCAGCAATGTGCTTTCGAATTGTGAAGCCAGTACGTTCCAATCATAATTTTTAACAGATTCCTCTGCGTTCTTACTTAGTTTCATCTGCAAAGTTTTTGAATTTAAGATAGCTTCTAGGGTTACTACCCATTCTTCCGGTCTGTTAGAAGTAACAAGCAAACCGTTGTATCCGCTTTTAACAACTTCTTTTATTCCACTTACGCCGCTTGCAATTATAGGTTTTCGCATAGCCATCGCCTCAAATAGCTTTAATGGACTTGCCGCATGAGAAACTTCATTGTCTGGAAACGGAACCAGAACAACATCTGCTATATTGATCATTTTTGGTAACTCGTAATGTGGAATCTGCTTAATCGTGATTACGTTTTTGGGGAAATCTATTTTTTCGCTTCCATCTCCAATCATTAGGAACTTTACTTCTGGTCTTTTTTGTTGAAAGATGCTGCATAACTCAGCAAGAATGTGGATGCCTGCCCATGCGTCAAGGCGACCGAAGTATAAGCAAACTTTCTTGTCTTGCAGATGAAGTTTTGACCTATAATCTGATTCTGTTCTTGCACTGAAAAGTTGCATATCAGCCCCATTAGGAATGACAAAAATTTTTTCGTCTTTTACTCCAAGGGATAATGCATAACTTTTGATGAAGTATGTAGGAGCGATAATTGCATCAGCATTTCTGACGATGATATTTTGGATGAGTATTATAACTCTGCTTGTGAAACTTTTTTTATTTATTTTCAACAATTGTACGGTGTATTGGGCTATTAGGTCGTTGAAATCTACTATACAGTTTTTTCGTAGAATTTTTGCAGCGAGAAATCCGAGAACACCAGTGTATACGCTTGGATAATTTAAAACGATGGTTTCTGAATTTGTTTCCACCAGTTTTTTTATAGTTTTGGGAATAAGCAAAATCATGGTGGATAGGTACGCTATTTTTAAGGATTTTTTCCACTGTTGCCTTATGATATTGGGAATTTCAAGGTGGTGGGCAATGATATTTTTATGCGTATTGGTGTTAGATTTAGAAATATTATATTTTTCTTTTTTTAATACTCCTTGAAGTTCACGAAATGGGGGAATCAAAAGAAAATTGATTTTATGTCTTACAGCTATTCTTTTCATTAACTCATATATTCTGCGGTCGCTACCCATGCTTGGCGGAAAATATTCGGCAAAAACCACTATGTGCAAAATTATCTCCGTCGCATTATTGCGCTCTTTAGAATTATGTATGAAAGGAATTGCTCTATTTCGTTAAGTGTAAGCTTTGATTTTCCTTTCTTTCTATTGATAAAAGTTACTGGGACCTCTTTTATCCGAAGTTTTCTCAGATGAGTCTGCCTTATTGTTTCTATCTGTATTTCATATGTTTGGCTGTGTAAATCATTTATGATTTTTCTTATGAGATTTGTTGAGTAGCATCTGAATCCGCTGGTGTAATCGCTTATTTTTGCGCCTATCACTGTGAAGGCAATGAAGTTGGCTATTCGACTGATTACTAAGCGTAGAATACTCCATTTTCTGGTTTCTCCTCCCTTGCAATATCTGCTTCCAATACTAAGGTCAGCGCCTTTATTGACTGCTGATACCAATTTAGGAATGTATTTTGGATTATGAGAATAATCTGCATCCATCGTAACAATGTATCTTGGCGGTTTCTTTAATGAAAGTAATATTCTGAATCCATCAGTTATTGCTGTTCCAAGCCCCAACTTTTGAGGACGTACGTGAAGTAAAACGTTTGGGTATTTAATTTGGAGTTTTTGTACGACATTTGCGGTGCCGTCAAAGCTTGAGTCATCAATGACTAAAATACATGTGTTTAATTTTAGATTTTCAATCTCTTCTATCAAGTTTTCAATGTTTGCTGCTTCACAGTAGGTTGGAAGAATTATTCCCACATCAGAATCTATTAGATTTTCTTCAACAGTTTTTTCCAAGGATTTCCATCCTTTTTGTGCCGTTTGGGCTTGGGACGTTTTCTATAGGGGTTGCTGTTTTTGTGTACGATTCAACTTGGCGGATTTTGTTGTCTTTAAACGATTATTAAAAAGTTTTTAGGGGTTCAGATTCTGAACAAGAACATGATTATTTTCCAATAAGCTTTTTTATTTGTGAGCGCTCTTATATCGCCAAAACACTGGAATAAAAAACTATGAGCGAATTCCCATATGACACTTCAGAAATATCCTCCATCCAAATCGATTTTGAACGAATAAGTGCAATAGTGTCCGCTGAATTTCAAATAGAAGAAGCTCTAATAGAACATAATATCCCTACTTACTACCTAAAGCAACCGCAAGAAACAAAGCAAGCCTTTCTCAGAGTTTTAAGAAATTTAGAGGCAATAAATTTTATAGCGTTTCTGCGCAGACATGAGGGCAGAATAGTCTTAAAAATTATTCCCAAACCTCCAACGAAGCGTAACAACGTTCTGATTAATTGGCTGCTGTTTTTTGCAACATTAGTAACAACATTCATTACTGGATATATGCTGTCAGAAGACCTGAGCGAACCAATAATTGGCGGGCTCATGTTCATGGTAGCTATAATGGCTATAATTGGATTGCATGAGATGGGTCACAAAATAACTGCAAATAAAAGAAGAATAGAAGCTACACCACCATACTTTATTCCTGGACCGCCTCCTGTAGGTGGCTTTTTGGGAATTGGGACTTTTGGAGCTGTTATAATGCAAAAATCTTTACCTCCAAATAAAGATGCGCTGTTTGATGTGGGTTCCAGTGGTCCAATTTTTAGTTTTGTTCTTGCTTTGATAGCCACGGTTGTGGGTCTTATGTTCTCTCCAATCAAGGCAATTACGGGTACAGAAAATTTTCTACCATTTTCTCCACTAATTTTCGACTTATATGCCATGTTCATTATGAAACTTCCAGAGAATTTCTATATTTCGTTGCATCCCGTTGCTTTCGCTGGTTGGGTTGGCATGCTAGTTACTATGCTTAACCTGTTGCCTGCTGCTATGCTTGATGGCGGGCATGTTTCTCGGTCATTATTCAGTGAGAAAACACGATCAGTTCTGACATTTCTTTCCATATTATTTTTGTTATTAGTAAGCTGGCCAATGGCTATCTTCGTCTTGTTTATGTCCATGTATAAACATCCCGGACCCTTAGACGATGTGTCCAGCTTATCCACGAGCAGAAAACTATTTGCAATAGCATTAGTAGCGATTCTTGTGCTCTCTTCTTTCTTTCATTATTTAATTTACGTGCTGTTATGGCTTTTTAGACTTTGAGGTATTGGCATTTTGGTCTATTTGTATTTTTGTTGAGCACTTATACAATAAGGTTTATTAAATATGACGATATTAGATTCTTTTGCGGAGTGAAATTTCAAAAACAACTACTATAAGTGAATCCTAATGAAGGGCACAATAATCCTATTAGCGTTTCTCTTACTTTTTACATTAGCATCTCTACTACTTCCCTTGCCAATGTTTCCAGGAAACGTGTTCTGCACATGGATTGGACTAACAGCAAGCGAATACGAAAAATATTTGAGTGCGGTTTTCAACGGCGTTTTTTATGGTGCCATTTTATGGTTGACTTTCATAGCTATAAGTAGAAGATTTGAAAGAGAAAAGTAGCTTAAAACGAAATTTGAAAACTTGCTTTATTCTACTGGTTGCGATAGAAAGCCTACAAGCTTAATAGTGCTTCCACATTTGCCACACATTAAAATTAACTCTGCCAACTCGTCGTTCTTAACTTTCGTCTCAATTATCTGATAGTTTTCCTCAGTCTCATCATCTGGAGAAATTATGGTTCCACATTTAGGGCATGGAAAAGCTCCATCACCATCAATTTTCGTCAAATCAATCGTGTACATCATGCTTTTCTTAACATCTGCTTTCTTCATCATTTTGACACACCTTTTCATTTTTGCTTTCGATGTTGTTCCATGGTTAGCCAAGAATATAATTAACAATTATGAATCTCAAATCAGTATTACAAGTAATTTTTCTTCCGCTAAAGCGGAGTTAAACTACTTGAATAATACACTAATGGTAATGCAAGCAAAACTATGTTCTTTCCTCTTGTCGTAAGCATATACCTCACTCTTAACGGCGGTCCAGTCTCAACAATTCTTTCTATGTAGCCATATCTTTTCAGCATTTTAAGCTTGTCAGATAATGTGCGAGAATTCACGCTCAAAATTTTCTTTAATTCACTGAAACTAGTCGAGCCCTTCAAGAAGAGAATATAGAGTATTTCAAGATTCCATTTTTGCGATAACCTGTTGAAACTTTCCTCAAGACTCTGAATGTCCTTTTTCAAATTCTTCATGCTTATCTCTTGATTTTCCAAAATATGTTGAAGCGTATCTTCAATGCCCTTCAAGGTGCGATCTATTCTCACTTCAATAAGCTTGCGAAGCTCGCTGCTTAATGGTAACTGTGAATTCATTAATCTACACCTAGTGTGGGAGAGCCTACTTAATAATTTATAAAAGTTTACTTATACAACAAGGTATAGAAAATACATCAGCACGTTTGGAGAGTATGATTATTGGAATTTGATATTATTATAGTTGGTGCAGGAACTGGGGGTTGTCTTGCTGCAAAAACAACTGCTGAAGCGGGTTTAAAAACGTGTCTTGTTGAGAGGAAAAAAAGGGAAGAAATTGGAGAAAAAATCTGCGGAGATGCCCTTGGAGAACATCATCTGAAAAATTTGGGCCTAGAAAAACCTCAAGGCGATGAGTTAGAAAAAAGAATTGAAGGCATTAAAATTTATTCACCAGATTTAGAAACTACTTTTACAATTGCAGATAAAGATTTTGTTGGTTATATGTTGAATAGACGCCTTTTTGGGCAATGGCTTCTAAAAAAGGCTCTCGATGAGGGTGCAGTTCTTCTCGATTCTACCCAGTGTTTAGAACCTATTATTGAAAAAGGCTTTGTAACTGGAGTTTTAGCTAAAAACTTGAAAACAGGCGAGCGCCTTCATTTAAAGAGTCAAGTTGTCTTGGATGCCAGTGGTTTTATGGGAGTTATTCGGCGAAAGCTTCCCAAAAAAATGAGAATAGATAATGAAATTGCCAATGAGGATGTAGAAGCTTGTTATCGGGAAATAAGACATCTTAAACAGGAATCTGAAAATACTAAATACTGTGAACTTTATCTCAACCAAAAGGTAACTCCCGGAGGCTATACATGGATTTTTCCTAAAAGCGGAGCAAAAGTCAACGCTGGTTTAGGAATATGCATGAATGGCAAATTTCCAAATCCAAAAAACCAATTCTATAAACACATTCTAACCAAGCCACTGTTTGAAGGTTCCCTACTTCTTGATTGCGGTGCATGGTACGACCCTACACGCAGACCCTTAGACAACATGGTTGGAGATGGAGTTGCAATAATCGGCGATGCAGCATGTCTAGTGAATCCTATTCACGGTGGAGGAATAGGTCCATCCATGCTAAGCGGATATCTTGCAGGGAAAACGATAATTGAAGCTTTGGAAAATGGTGATGTTAGCCAAAAATCTTTGTGGTCTTATAACCGAAGATATATGGAAATGTACGGAGCAAAGCAGGCTGGTCTTGATGTTTTTCGTTTGTGGCTTTTAAAATGCAAGGATACAGAATTAAACTATGGAATGAAATATAAGCTTGTAACAGAGGAAGATGTTCTTAAGGCTGGTTTAGGTGAAGAATTCCGTTTGAATATAACTGAGACTGCTAAACGTGTTTTCAAAGGATTAAAGAGCATACGCTTTCTTAATACGCTAAGACTTACAGTAAACTTGATGAAGCAGGTTAGAGCTCATTATAGAGAATATCCAGAGACGCCTGAAGGCTTCGATGAATGGCGAATGAAAACAGTAATGCTGTTTAAAGAAGCTAAATCGAAAGTTATGACGTAAATGCTTTGCTTCCTTTAAATCTGCGATTGATTATTAATTGATGTGACGTGAGCGTTATTTGCATGCGAGTTGCTGTTCTAGCCACTGGTGGAAAAGATTCTACCTTAGCCCTCTACAAGGTTTTGAATGAAGGTTTCGAGGTAAAGTATCTAGTAAGCATGATCCCCTTAAAAGAGGACAGTTGGCTGTTCCATTTCCCAAATATTCGCCTAGTAGACCTATTTGCTGAGGCTGTGGAAATTCCGCTTGTAAAGGCTGAAACACTTGCAGTTAAAGAAGAAGAAGTTGAAGACCTTAAATGGTTAATTGAAAAGATTGACGTGGATGCAATAGTGTCTGGAGCAATAGCATCACAATATCAAAAGACGAGGATTGAAAAAATCTGCAAAGAATTAGAGCTAAAGTGCATAACACCTCTTTGGCATCTAAATCCTCTTGACATTTTAAAGGAGATAGTGAATCTCAAATTTGACGTTATCATTACCGGAGTATATGCTTATGGATTTGATAGTGGATGGCTAGGAAGACGCATAGATGGTGCCACCATAAAAGCGTTAATTGAATTAAACAGAAAATGTGGCGTTTCGTTTGTGGGCGAAGGCGGCGAATATGAAACTCTTGTTCTCGATGCACCATTTTTCAAAAAGCGAATAAAAATCACCGAAGCCGAGAAGGTGTGGAAAAATCAAAACGGCTATTTTCTAATAAAGAAGGCTGAACTCGAAAGCAAACATGGTTAGAACTTTTCTGAAGCGTAAGCCTGATTGTATTTTTGTTGCTTTTTTTTAAATCGGGAAATTTATGATTGAAGAAACTTTGGTTGCAGTATAAGCGTTATCTAGCTGACACTATTGGGTTAAGGTTAAAACTGAAAGTTAATATATGCAGTAGTTTTATATTGGTCTCTACGAAGGTCTAAAGCAATTTCTATGAACTCTCTCAAGGTGTTTGCTGCAAAATCAAATGATGGTTTTCCATACCTTAAGCCTCTACAAGTGGAGTCTGCATATATGAAAAGTTTACTTCCACCATAATTGTATGCAGCCTCATTTACATATCCATATTCTGGTCTGCTGAGAATTTTGAAGGGCCAAAGTTTGCATGCTTTTGGCTTCATATATTGCAATCTACACAAGGATATGTTTGAAAAGTTTTGCAGAAAGATGCACGAGCCTTCGTTTTTTCTTTTTATATACAGTTTGTTTAAACCCGAAACAGTTTTGTCCATACCATAATTTTTAACAATTTTAAGCCACTCTGAAAAGTTTAAAACGACACTGTAAGCTCTGCAACATTGACCGCACAATGTGCAGTTCCAATCATAAATGTGTTGCCATGGAGCAAACAGCATCTGCTTTTCCTGCCGTCTTTTTACTGTAAATTTTCAAATTTTTTTCTCTTTTAAAAACTTGTCTGCATATTTTTCCGAATATCTGTTACAGAAGACTGCAATAGCATATGCAATTAATCCAGCTATGAAAACGTAGAATAGATAATAATTGTTAAACAAACTCGAGATAAAATAGTTTAGAATCAAAATCGCAATGGAGATAATGTTTGTTATCCAAAATGATGTATTTTCTACTTTTCTATTGGTGCACTTAATGGTTTATGCTATGCTAATACAATCCACATGATTTAAGATTCCGTCAACCATTATGACCACGAAAGGCAGCCTTAAAAGATTTAAGCATAATTTTTCACTATTTGCAAATAGCTATTTTTTGTAAAGATAAATCGTGTGAGAAGGATACCCTAACGTTTGATTTTCACAAAAATTTTCAACCTTAAAGGGTTTCCACCCAACAATCTCATAATCATGAGAAACTACACGAACCCCTGGTTTTAGTTCAGTCTCAAGTTTAGGCTTAACCTTTTCATTTGCGCTTGTTGTTAAATATAGGAAAACAACATCTGCTGATGTCAAGTCTACACTGAAAATGTCGCCATTTACTATTGTTACTCTGTCTTGAAGTCCACTTTCGTAAATAGTGTTTAATGCTCTTTTCACCAAGTCTTCTCTCAATTCGACGCCGACGGCTCTTGCTCCAAAATCTTTTGCAGCCATCACAACTGCTCTGCCGTCGCCAGCACCTAAATCAAAGAACACTTCTCTTGGTTTTAATTGAGCCAAAATTAGCATTTGGCGAATTACTTGAGGCGGGCTTGGAACATAAGGTGCAATATACATCCATGTGTCCCTCGTTTAAGCATGATTTTTATTATTCTAGCTCTCTTAAAGTTTTTCTGCATTTCTAAGCGACATATGTAGCTTTTTTAGGAGCTGGTCTTCTGGCTTCTCCACATTTCATGCAGCTTTGAGCACATAATTCGAGATATTTTTCTTCATCTCCTGTGCCAATTGCATCTGCTGCTTTGTGGCATAGTTCGCTTGCTTCATCGCATTCCTGTTCTTTGCAAAGCTTTGATATAGAGAGACAAATTTCCTGAACATCCTTAGGATCTAGTACAGCTCTGTTTGTGCGAATAAGTAAGCACATTTCTCGTGCTAAAACGCAATTTTTGACATATTTGATTCTTTCAAGAACTTCTTCGCGGAGTTTTTTTCGACTTATCTCCAATGTATTTTTTCTCCTGTAATACTAGCCAAAGTGTTTATGCACAATAAAGCAAGCTTTCATTTAAAGTTGTTGTAAACATTCGTTGCCATCAGAATCTTTTGCTTATGGCTTTGCGTTCTGCTTCAAGAATTAGCTCATAAAATCTATCATTCAGTTTAGGTTCTTCTTCGAGAACACCAATAACATCTGATGGTTGCACTCTTCTGGCACATAAAGCAACAGCTGCAACCTTTCCATATTTTGCCATTAACTGGGCAGTCTGTAGTGCATATTTATGCAGTTTTTCCTCGTTTTTTGTCAGTTTTTCGCCTTTCTTTTCAAGAATTGGAAGCAATTTTTCTTCCTCAACTTTCAGAAGTCCCAGAGCTGAAGAATCACATCTTGGACATTTAGGCTTATCTGCCAAATCCTTTGCTCGTATCATTTCCATATAATTCCAACAGTTTGTGCATACAAAACTGCATGTTTCATTAAGTAATCGTGCCTTTGCGGATTCGATAAGGACAGCACGCATCCTTTCTGGAGGAATCAAATCAGTTTTCATGCTTACACGTTCAATGCCTACACGGGCAATAGGAGTAGCATTACCGCCAGTTTCGGCTTTTTTTATTTGAATTTCGCCTTCGCGAATTTTTCCAAGAACATAAACAAGTTTTTCAAGGTCCAAATCTTTTGTGAAAACTTCTTTTAATGCTTCCTCATAAATAGGTGTGTCTTCTACAGTCTTTATTAATCTCTGAAGACTTACATTGCTGAAGTCGACCCATTTCTTTAGCGCTCCAAAACGTCGTGCTACGTGAATAATTCTTCTTTTGAAAAGCCCTGTTTTCACAGTCGCCCTTGTTAAAGCGTCTCTTATTGCTTGATCTGGCATAGCCCGTATTTCATCGAACAATTTGATTATTATGTTCGAGTTTGCTGTGCCCATTGTTTGTACGAAAATGCGATAGGGATCATGTTGAACGACTACGCTGTATCCGACTTTTTCAGTGAGTAATTGACCTAGTAATTGTGCTAGGGCTCTGTTCGTAAGAGACCCGAAGTTGGAGTGAATTATGACAAAGTCTTCCCAATCTTCCATGATTATTCGCTTGTCTGTTGGAGCTGGAAATGCTGATGTTACGTGCTCAATTGTTTCGGCTAAGGCACGCAAAATAGTGTCCTTATCAGATGGATACTTCTCACTTAATTTTTCAGCGATTTCCTCTCTTGGAATTCCCTTCTGCACTTGTTCTTCAACAAAACCTCTAATTACGCCCACTTCTTGCGCCACTTCAAAAGGAACTGGAATTTCTTCACCTATCCAGCTTGGTATAGCTCCAGCGGGGTCATCGACTGGTTTTACATGAACTTTCTCCTCGGAAATGTGCAATATTCGCCATGGGCTTCCTCTAATAATGAATTTTGTTCCTGGCTTGCCATATTCAGCCATGAAAGCCTCGTCTAAAACTCCTATTGCAGATTCGTTTGTTTCATCCACTACTAGGAATTGTTTTTCCTCTGGTATCATGGATAAATTGTCAAAGTAATATTCAAACAGAGCCTTTGTTGTGCGTGGTTTCAAAGCTATCTTGTCTTCGAAGGAGACCCATGCTAAGCGTGGAAAACGTTGATGCATATACCTCAAAATTTTTTCAATGTCTTCTATTGTCAAATCCTCATAAGGATAAGCATTTCTGAACATCTCATATATTTCATTAAATTCCAGTCTTCTGTTTTTAAGCAGTAAACCTGCAA
The DNA here is from genome assembly GCA_964582085.1 of uncultured Candidatus Bathyarchaeia archaeon. Taxonomy (GTDB): domain Archaea; phylum Thermoproteota; class Bathyarchaeia; order Bathyarchaeales; family Bathycorpusculaceae; genus JADGNF01. Next base: position 28,844 of record CAZOPV010000017.1, read on the forward strand.
TCTGGTGAGCAAGGGCATCGTAGGGTTTTGGTGGAATTTCTACTGGTTCAAGGTCTTCTTTTAAAGCTTTTCTTGCTATAGCCAAAGCCTCTAAAGCATCGTCAGAATCCATCGTAACAATTAATCCTTCTGCTATGCGTCCGATTCGATGACCACTTCTGCCAACCCGCTGTATAAGCCTTGTAACTTGTCTTGGGCTCATGTATTGTATGACCAAGTCTATTCTGCCAACGTCTATGCCTAACTCGAGGCTGCTTGTGCAAACAAGTCCTTTTAATTCGCCGTTTTTTAATCCTCTTTCGGCGGCGATTCGAGATGGTTTAGCAAGAGAGCCGTGATGTATGGAAACTGGAAAATCCATGTCCCAAACTTTGAATCTGCTTGCTAATACTTCTGATATTGCCCGCGTATTAGTAAATAAAAGCACAGACTTGTGCCTACTAATAAAATCACGGATTAACCTTAATCTAGCTGCAACTTCTGGATGAGTATAAAGTTGTGTAGAAAGCCTAAAATCATCGGAATCGGGCTTTGGAAAAACTATCTTTAGATGCATCATTCTGGCAACCGGAACGTGGACAATTTCAACACTTCTGTTCTTCCCTACGAGAAACTGAGCTACTCTCTCTGGACTGCCAATGGTTGCTGATAATCCTATTACTTGAAAGTCTCTGCCAATTAATGCTCTAAGCCTTTCCAAACCCAAAACTAGTTGACTTCCGCGTTTGCTGTCAGCCATTTCATGCACTTCGTCTATTATTATCCATCGCACTCGCTGAAGATGCTGGCGCATAAGCCATCCTGGCAATATGGCTTGCAATGTTTCAGGAGTAGTAATTAAAATGTCTGGTGGACTTCGGGCTTGTCTTGTTCGCTCCTTCGTTTCTGTATCGCCATGTCTTACAGCTAATTTTATGTCTAGATTGTTACACCACCATTCCAGCCTCTCTAGCATGTCACGGTTTAAGGCTCGCAAAGGAGTAATATACAGAACCTTAATGCCAGGCATTCCTTGTTGTCCTTGGAGAAGCATGCTCAAGACTGGTAAAAAAGCGGCTTCTGTCTTACCAGTTGCTGTAGGCGAGATAAGAAGGACATTTTTTCCATCAAGAATTTTTGGAATAGTTTTCTCTTGGGGCTCTGTTGGCTTAGAGAATCCTCTCTGTTCAACAAGCCTTCGAACGGGCTTAACAAGCAAATCAAAAGCGTTTTTCGTAGGGTTCTTCAAGATTTGTTGAACCTCGATGCTAAGGAATAAGCGGAAAACCGTAGGTAAAAGCATTTTGGAAGTCTTTATCTGCTATCTTGGGTTTCATAAATATTACGTAGCCAAAGCTTTTGGCGTTCTATATTTGGATTAGATTGTACTAGAAATTAGATTCTAATATGACGGAAATTCTTATACAAACAGGATATTGATCATGGAAAGGAAATTAGTTTTTACAATAATGCTTATGCTTATTTTAATGTGTTTTCATAGCGACATTTGACATCCATTAAAGTCAGCAAGTGCTAATATTACAAGTCTGCCTGGAAGCGATGGAATAGGCAACATACCATACTAACTCTTCCCTTATGGCGAGGACCGTTATCCACTTATGAACCCGTGGATAGTGATACATGACATATCCATTGTAAACCTAAGATTCTCAACCGAAAACCCCAAGATAAATGAAACATTGCGTATCTATGTGACTCTTCAGAATGTAGGGAATTTCACTGAAACATTTAATGTAAGCGTAATTACACAAGAGTATGGGACCCCTTAATTGGAACTCAAACCATAACATTAGAGCTTGAAGCCACGATGACCCTAAACTTCACATGGACACCAACAACCAGCGGAAGTTATGAAATAAAGGCCTACACAAGCACAATCCTAAACGACGCCAATCCACTGGACAACACAAAAATAGCCTATCTCTAAGTAACTTTTAGATAGCACAAGTGTCACTGTTGAGGAAGCTCCGAATAGGCTTATATCGCCATTTTTTAATGTAAAATAAGATGTGCGATGCCGCTGGCTAGAAAAGCGAAAGGACACGGAAGGCGCAGTAAGAAAAGGAAACTGCAAGTTGAAGTTCGACAGATGACTCTGGAGGACCTTTCAGAAGTTTGGCATTTAGGCGAGAGGATTTTCACTCCATCAAGCCTACAGTTTACTTATCGAACATGGAATATTAATGAGTTGCTGTCTCTCTTTAGTAGCGAACCAGAACTCTGTCTTGTCGCTGAAGATGCTAAATCAAAAAGAATAGTTGGCTTCGCCTTGGGAATTATCTTGAAGCGTCCATTTAGTCCGTGGACTTATGGTTATTTTGTATGGTCTGGCATCCAAAAAATAAAACAAAGACATGGCGTTGGGAGAAGATTATACAAAGAATTGGAAAGACGATTCAAGAATAGAGGTGCGCGCATTGTTATAGTGGATGTGGAAAGTACCAACATAGCTGGAATACACTTCATCAAAAGGCTAGGATTTAAGCAAGCCCAAACATACATTTGGTACTCTAAAAATCTGGGATGAAAAAGGAATTAAAGGAAAGAATTCTGCTTGGTAATTTTTGTCACGTTTGATGCAAATTTCAATAATTAGGCTTATGTATTTTTGCTTAAATCTGCAGCTGAACAAATAAACATCGCACAATCAAACAACACCTACATTAATCTAGAAGTGGCAACCGATAATTTCTAAGCAGATTTTATTATCAAACAACATTAAAATTATGTTTCAATAATCATTTGTTTGATATTTTAAAGCATGTTAACTATAAGCAAGCTCCAAGTTTTTCTTCCATAAGCCCTCAAATTCAATTATGTAGCGCTTTTTAGGTCTTGACTAAAAAGTTGCATTAAATTCATTCCATTTTTTTATCAAAAATATGTTTAAACTTTATGTTTCAATAGTGTTTTTCTATTCGAAAACAATGGAAAGTTTTTTATCTATCATCATATGAAACCATCGTTATCGAGAATGTTGGAGGAAATTAAATGGCTAAATGTCCAAAATGCGGAACCGTTGTATCATCACCTAAAAAAACATGGAAAATGGCTGGGCGTCCAGACAAGTCAGGCAAGAAAATGCAGCTAGAGATTGGACTTTTTGATTGTCCAAAATGTAAGAAACCCTTCCGAGAAGTGCTAAGTAAAAAGAAAATATAAACGTCTTCGATGCCGGTAACTTCGAGTAACAGAGAGTTAGGCAAGAGAGCTCTAAGCTAATCTGTCTTCCCCTATTTTTCCTATTTTAAAGCGTTAAGTTTTAAAGCATTAAAGCATAAGTCATCAAGAATGCTTCATTTAACAGAAGGCACAAATTTGACTTTAGAACCACTTAAACGCATATGGGAAAATGAATATTTCCAAATGGTCATAATGGTTATCCTAATGGCGGTAATAGTTTTTGGCTTTTGGTATGGTTCACAACTAGTGATGGGGTCAGAGTATCCTGCATTAGCAGTAGCTTCTCAAAGTATGCTGCCAACATTAAACGTAGGCGACGTGATAATAGTCCAAGGGGTATCTGCAGCTCAAATAAATGCCGACTACATAACTGGAGACATCGTTGTTTTCAAAAGTCCCAAACCTGATGATCCAAATTTTCGCATTGTTCATAGAGCTGTTAAAAAAGTGCAAAACTCTGATGGTACTTGGACTATTACCACCCATGGAGATAACAATCTAGTATATGCTGAAGAAATTTTTCATGAGAGCGCCCTTATTGGAAAGGTGATAGCAAAAATTCCATTTGTAGGCAATTTTGCTTTATTCGTTAATAGATTGGGGAATTTTTATTTCTTTTTAATTGTAATGATAATTTTTGTTGGCATTTTATTTTCGCTTTTCAGTGGTGATGAAGAAAAAGAATCTGCTGAAGAAGAGCAGAAAGAGAAATGGAAATTTTTTGGAAAATTAGATATTAAAACAATCTTTTTTATAATCCTAGATGTCCTTCTCATAGGAATCTTGCTTTTTAGTCTATTTGGAAGCTTCACTTTTTATCAAATAGGTGCTGATCCTCCCCAAAATGTAACTATTATGGGCATGTACCCCGATTTGCAATACCATCTAAGTTTTAAAGAAGCTCATAATAATATCCATAACGCTTCTCTTTCTCATGGTTTCCTAACATACGCGATTAACTGCTTTGTAACCGACGGTTTACATCAAGGCATACGCCGTGGTGTTCCAACATTCTCTTGGATGCAAGCTTCGCTTTTAGTCTTTTTGCTATTAAACCTTTGGATTGTGATTCGACATCTACATTTAGACAAAAAGCTTGAAATGATGATAAGACCTAAAACCGAATTAAGGGAAAGTTCAAAAAACAGTTTTTAAAACCCAATGCTTTATAAAGGGTATTTAAGCATTCACTATAAGAAGTGAGATTTATGCCAAAGGTTAAAGCTGTCGTAAACATTGAAAATGTTGTTGCTTCGGCTACTTTGAATCAAAAAGTTGACTTAAACGCTGTTGTTAAAGGTTATCCAGGTGTAGAATATCGTCCTGAACAGTTTCCTGGATTAGTGTTTAGACTTAAGAGACCAAAAACAGCTACTCTAATTTTTAATTCTGGAAAGATGGTATGCACGGGTGCAAAATCGGAGAAAGAAGCGCGCAGAGCCGTCATAAAGGTTATTAAAGAGCTGAAGAAAGGTGGAATAATAATCATCAGCAAGCCTGAGTTGAAAATCCAGAATATCGTAGCTTCTGCAAGTCTAGGTGGCATGATTGATTTGGAAAAATCGGCATATGTTCTCGAGAAAACTATGTATGAGCCGGAGCAGTTTCCAGGTTTAATTTATAGAATGGATGAGCCTAAAGTTGTCATACTATTGTTTGCTAGTGGAAAGCTTGTTTGCACAGGAGCAAAGAAGGAACAGGACGTGTATGATGCGGTGCATAAGCTTCATAAAATGTTAGAGGAACAAGAACTCATATTCTATGAGTAGTATTGCTTCGTCCTCATTTATTTCTTATATTTTTTGGTTTGTTTCAGAATGGTTTTCAATTGTTCTTCATCTATTGCCTCTATTTCATATAGCCTTTCAGCTATCTCGCCAACATTGAGCATTGCGTGAAGCTTTATTCCACTCTTCTCAAGCTTTTCTTTTCCACCCTCTTCCCTGTCCAAAAGCACAACGGCATCTGTTACCACCCCGCCTTCTGCCCTTATGGCTTTTGCCGCATTCCTCAACGATATGCCAGTTGTAATTAGGTCATCAACTAGCAAAACTCGGTTTCCTGGAGCAATTATCCCTTCTATTCTTCTTTGTCTTCCATGGAGGCGCACTCCTTTGCGGATGTATATAAATGGTTTCTTTAGATGGTAGGCAATTATGGATGCAAATGGTATGCCCGCTACTGGAATTCCAGTTATTCTCTCAAAATTTTTGCTCTCTATCTCTTTTTTTATAAAGTCTACATAGAACTCACAGATTTTTTGAAAAGCGTCGGGGAAGCTTGGCACTATTCTTAAATCAATGTAGTAGGGGCTTATTCTACCACTTGTAAGTTTAAATGTCCCAAACTGCAATGCACCAATCTTGTTCAGAATTTTGCAAATCTCTATCTTACCGGTCTCGTCGTTTTTTTTGATAGGCACTTTTTCACGTCCGTTTTGAAACTTGGTAGATTTTTCCGACTTCTGGAATTAGGCATGTGACTTTTGGCATTTGCTTTTTCAAGATTTCCGCAAACTTCTTTTGGTCTGCTGGAGAACCAGTGTGATAGGGAACCGCCACCTTTGGCTTCGTTAACCTTATGATTTCGGCGCCTGTTTCTGGCGACGAACCAGGTGCAATTGAAACTGTACAGAAAACTACATCGAATTTTTCTTTTTCGCCTATTGTTGCCATTTCTGGAAATGGTAAACTGTCTGCTGTGTGGAAAATTTTGACTCCGTCTTCGCTTGTTATTATGAAGGATACGGGCGTAGCAGCTGGATGATTGCATTTTTCAGCCTTTATAGAAACCTCACCGATTTTCATTTCTGAGCCTTGTTGAACCTCGGACAATTTTTCTGAAGGTATAGTGTTCTTTAATCTTTTTGCAGATGTTAGGTCAGCCACAACCATGCATTGCGTTAGTTTCTGAATTTCTGAAATAACTGACTGGTCAAGATGGTCGTAATGTTCATGTGTGATTAGAATGGCATCAACGTTTTTGAAGTCTCGGGGTTTAACATCAACTGGGTCTATTATCAAAGTTTTTGTAGGGGTTTTTATGGTTACTCCAGAATAACGGTTAAACCATACGAAAAAGATTTCGTTTTTTGTAGGAGTTTTTTCGATTGACATATTCCTCACATCTCTTTAATATTGTGTTTTAGTTTTAAAGAACTTGTGTTGCATTGTAGCGTTAAGCCTTGATAACATAATGGTTTGACTAAATTGCAGAAAGTACCCATAGGCAATCTGTTATCCACTCTGCCTTCTGAAAAAGCATCTTTACATTTTTTGTTTTTCTATACTTGGCTTTTCATTTTTCGCTTCTTGGATAAGAAATAGAATTATAAGGAATGTAGGGATGAGCAATCCAAGTGCTACGTAGAAGGGTAGTTGGGGAATGAAGTTTACGTATAAATAGCTTCCTAATAGCATGGCTACGCCGTTGAAGATGTAAGCGACAAAATTTCTAAATCCGACAACTTTACCTCTGTTTACAGGTTCTACAAGGTCCGTTGAAAGTGCCATTGCTGATGACATGACTAACAATTGACCAGTGGCAAAAAGAATCATGGATATCATAACGGTTACTAGATTTCCAATGACAAAGATTAGTGTAGCCACGCCTAATGAAGATATGCCGAGGAGCAGTGGAGTTTTTCTTCCTATTTTGTCAACCATCTTGCCTATTGGGATAGACATAACAATCATGGTTACTAAGAGGGGAATGAAGGTGAGCCACCATTGTTCTTCGGGTATTCCAAGAATGTCTCTTGCATATATAGCGTTCATGACATGGGTAAGCGACATTCCGAACATCACTGTCGTTTGAACAATAAATAGCCAAAATACTGAGCGTGGAACTGCTTTCCATACATTAAAGCATTCTTTTATAGCCTTTGGGTAAGAAGAAATAAAATATCTGAAGCGAATGGGTTCTTTGTTCATCACGGTTTCCTTCAATTTTAACCGCCAAATTGCTGCAATGAGGTAGAGAATAGTCACAATTGTATAGATTATTCTCATGCTCCATACCAATCCAAATTGTATCAATAGGATGCCTGCGATTACTGGTCCTGGAGTGTTAAAGGTGCCATGGATAAGCTGTATTATAGATGAACCCATTCCTCTTCTTTCCGGCGGCAATGAATCTTGAACCATTGCGAACAATGCTGGCTGATAAATAAGGCAGAGGCTGTGAACAATTGTTCCTAAAAGAATGAAGTGCCATGTTGGAGCAAATGCATAGAATAGATTTGACAAAGCCATGATAAAAGTCATTGTGGTTATGAGCCAACGTCTACCATATTTATCTGCAAGATAGCCTCCAGGAAACGCGACGGTAGCCATTGCAACCCAGCTGGCTAGACCTATAATTCCAAGAGCTAAGCCGCTTCCGCCTAAGGCTTGTACATAGTATTGAAAGTTTGGGGCTGGCATTTCCATTGCTAAATCCATTATTATCCAGCTGACGACTAGAATTTGATAGTTTCCTGTGATAAAGTAGAATTCCCGTTTAAGAAGGTCGCGTAGTCCCATTAAGTCCCACTTTTGTTTCATGAACCAGAGAATGTAAGATATAAAGTTGTTTCTGTGCTTTTAGAATTATTTACGAATTATAACTTGCAGATGATTCCCTTTCTTTGAGTAAAGGCTTAATAATTGCTGCTTGAGTGTTTTCATATTCAACGTGATGGCTATGGTTGATGTCTGGCTTCCATATGGAAAAACAGAAATCTGCGCCAGAGTTCCAACACAAAATTTTCTTGGCATAATAGAACCTAAAGAGAAACAAGGCATATCTGATGCTAAAGCCGAGATTGAGAGGGCATTAAAAGAACCACTTGACTCTAAGAAGTTAAGCGAAATTGTGAAGCCAGAACACAAAGTGGCAATTGTTGTTGATGATGCCACAAGACCCGCACCAAGTCACATATTGGTTCCACCGATACTGGATGAATTGAAACTAGCTGGAGTTAAAGATGAACAAATTACAGTGATTTTTGGTTGCGGAACCCATAGGGCTGTTACTCGTGAAGAGGCTGTTAGACTTTTGGGCAATGAGGTTCTTGATCGCATTAAAATTATAAGTCATGACTGTAAGGCGCAAGACCTTGTTTATGTAGGTACTACTCAGAAGCATGGGAATAAAGTCTATTTAAACAAGGTTTTTGCTGAGGCTGATGTAAAAATTTTAACTGGCGATATCGGCTTTCATTATTATGCGGGTTACGGCGGGGGAAGAAAAAGCATCTTGCCTGCAATCTCTGGAGAAGAGACGATTAAGCATAATCATGCAATGATTCTGCATCCAAACGCAAAAACTGGAGTCTTAGATGGGAATCCAATTCATGAAGATATGGTTGAAGCTGCAAAACTGGCTAAAGTGGATTTCATTTTAAACGTTGTAATCAACAGTAAAGGTGAAATCGTGAAGGCCTTTGCTGGCGATTTAGAACGGGTCTTCTATGAAGGAGTCAAAGTTGTTGATGAAATGTACCGTGTGTCAGTAGACCGTAAAGCAGACGTAGTTGTTGTTAGTTCAGGTGGCTATCCCGCGGATGTAAATCTTTTTCAAGCCTATAAGGGTGTTGACAGTGCTCTTGAAGTTGTTAAGCGTGGTGGCGTTATAGTTTTGGTGGCTGAATGTCGAGAGGGACATGGGAATCAAGTCTTTTATGATTGGATGGTTAAGTTTAGCGATATTAAGGCTGTTGAGAGGGAAATTAAGCGTAATTTTGTTTTAGGGGGGCACAAAGCCTATTATCTTTTGAGAGCTTTGCAGAATCATCAGATTATTCTGGTTTCTTCTATGCCAGATTATTACGCCACGAATATTTTTAAATTGAAAACCGCAAGAGCGGTAAATGACGCATTAAATGAAGCCTTCAAAATTGCTGGTAAGAACGCTAAGGTTTGGGTCATGCCCTATGGAAACTTTACGCATCCAGAAGTCAAGGCAAATGAAGACAAATCAAAAGTAGCTGAGTGAGAAAAAATATTAACTATCCTTGAAATTTATGCATCAGAACAGAAATGGAGAAAGAAACTTGCAAAAAACTTTCAAGCTGCGGAAATTCACTATGGATGACCTAAAAAGTGTGATGCACATTAACTATGTCTGCTTACCAGAAAACTACACAAATTACTTCTTCATCGATTTATACAAAAGATTCCCAGAAACTTTCATAGTAGCAGAAGAAAACGGAGAAGTTATCGGTTACATAATGTGTCGCATTGAAGTAGGCTTATCAAACCTACTTAGCGGTTTGATGAAGAAAGGCCATATTGTTTCTGTGGCTGTTTTGCCACAATATAGACATAAGGGTGTTGGAGAAGCTTTAGTTAACGAAGCCATGAAAGGCATGCAATTATACAACGCGAAACAATGTTTTCTAGAAGTCAGAGTAACCAACATGCCTGCAATAAGCCTCTATAAAAAGCTGGGTTTTCAAATTTCACGCACAATCAAAGGTTATTATGCTGATGGCGAAGACGCTTACTTGATGAGTCGCGAACTCAAATCAAAACAAATAGAAGATTAGACGTGCATAGGCTCTGCCTTTTCATTCAGAAAATTTATTGTTTGAAGCAGGGACTTTGAAAGTCCTAATAAGCTGAGAAGTATCGCAATTGTCAAAAACAAGCGAAGATCCACAGTCAGATTCACGTTTTGGAATGTTATTCCAAATATTCCTCCCTTTAAAGAGAGAATTAAATAGGCAATAACAAACAAAGATTTGGATACGCTAACGAAGTATTGGAAGATGGTTCCTGAAGTAAGGTCTCCAATTATCATTAAGGAAATGTATATTATCACGAAGTTTTCAATCATTTGCTGAAGACTTGGGACATATTCTGAAATTGGAGCCAAAAACATCCATATAATGTAGTAAATTAGATAGACGAGAACACTCTTAACAGTTGCCTTCAAAGCCCTAAACACGGTACTTCGAATTTTTTTCCTCGAGTTATTATTTACATCAGCCATAAGGAATCACCAACGGTCCATATTCAAATATCGAAGTCAGAAAATAGACTTCAAAACGCCCAGTTTCAGTCACTCCAATTATTTGAACAAAAAGCTCTATGAAGCCATCGTAAGGCATGTTACTCCATGCCTCTATGCGTGCTTCTCCTTCACCAATAAGCACATCCGTGTTGTTATACATTTGCATATGGATACTTCCCACAATGTCGAAGAAGGAGTGGTTTTCAAAACTTATCGGAACAACAACTCTTACATGCGTAGAATTGTGCACACTGTATTGAATCTCTCCTAATGAAAAATTGTACAATGGAGCGCCCCATAGCATGGAGAAGTTGGCTGAAGCCTCAACTGGAATCATCTCCGCAATTCTCAAGCCTAATGCTGCATAAATACTCAGTTCAGTATCGTTAAACAAGTAATTTTGGCATCTCTGTAATAACTCGGTAACATTTGCTGTCATATTATGATTGATGATAACCTCATTATTCTTCCTTATTACAGGTATAAGAGTGGACGCTTGAGTTAGGATGAAGCCTTCTTTGTCTAAGACTTGTGTTTTTATGCTGAAAGCGCCTATATTGTAAAAGCCTCTGTTTGTAATGGATACTGGCAGAGAAAAAACTAGCTCATTGTCAGTTTTTACACTCATTTGTGGATCGCCAATATTGAAGCTTATATCTTTGACGGAATAAACTGCAGTGATGAAGAATGCGATTAGGAATATCCAGAAAAATGTTGTGGCTAAGCTTATCATTCGAATTGGGACTCGCATAACTTCACCTTTTCCCTATATTCCACGTTGGATTTTACTGGTTAGGTTATTGCGGTTGAGAATTGTTTTTTTGCGTTTCCTCTGGCTTTGGTTGAGGTTGCGGCTGTGAAACCTGCTCTGGTGGTATGACCACAAATTCTGGTTCTTTCAGTTTTTCTTCTTTTGCCTTCTGGGGCACTGGCTTTTGTTGAGGCACTATGGGTTTTTGCGGTGGAGCAACTGTTTGCATGGTTGGTATGTGAGCAATTATCGTCACTCCTCTTATTGTTAAGAGTGAGCCTACCCAACCCATTATGCCAAGATACATTATGCGTATGCTGGTTGTAATAAGTGGCGCTAATGCTTCGCCAAATATTCGCACCATGTCTTCAGAGGTTATTATTGAAAGGCTTTGAGTTAGAAATCCGTAGGCGCTTATGAAAGTGAATATTAATAGAATTACGCCTATCAGTAGCACGGTGATTCCTGAAAGGGCTATTTTGTCTCTAAAGTTTTTGAGCATGTTTGGTTCCTCTGTTTATGTGGATGTAAGATTATATATTAAATCTTCCGACACATTAAACAGAATCTAAACTCCCTATCAAAAATCAAACACAAAAATAAACAGAAAAAATATGGTTAGAAACTAATGCGACAAACCAAGCTTCTGATATATCTTCTGCTTATTCTCTTCAACCTTCTTCTGAACATCCATGAAAATGTTATTTCCATGAGAGTCAATAGCTACAGCCAATGGACCGAATTCTTCAACCTCGAAAATCCACAGTGCTTCTGGAGTACCTAAATCCAACCATTCAACGCTTTTGACACTTTTTATGGCTTTAGCAGCCAATATTGCGGCTCCTCCTGTGAAAGCGCCGTAAACGGCGCCATACTTCGCCATGGCATCGGTTGTCTTCTTACCCATTCCACCCTTGCCAATCACTACTCGGACTTTGAAGTTCTTTATGAATTCGTCCTCGAAAATATCCATCCTTGTGCTTGTTGTTGGACCGGCAGCGACGGCAATCCATTTATTGCCTTCCTTACTTACAACTGGACCGCAGTGGAAAACTGCTAAGCCTTCAAGGTTTATGGGTAAGGGTTTTCCTTCTTTAAAATGTTCTAAGGCTCTTCTGTGCGCTTGGTCTCTGGCGGTTACGATGGTCCCAGTTATGTAAAGTACATCATTTACTTTGAGTTTGCGAACATTTTCTTCTGTTATGGGTGTTTTAAATTTGTAAATAGTCATTTCATATACACCTCATCATTTCATCTTATGCGTTAAATATTCAACGGTTCCATCTGCATTGATTCTTGCAGAGGCTCTTCTTGCAGCCCAGCAGTTGAAGGCAACAGCTGCTGGAAAAGACGCTGGATGCCTAAATGCATAGTCAATATGCACGCCTAGAACTGTTGTTTTTCCTCCTAATCCCATTGGTCCAATCCCAGTCATGTTTGCAGCCTCAAATATTTCTTTTTCAAGTTTTGCTATTGCAGGGTCTGGATTAGATTCGTTGAGGGGTCTTAACAGAGTTTTTTTAGCCAGTTTCATTGATATGTCTGCTCCTCCTCCCATTGCAATGCCTAAAATTGTTGGTGGACATGGTTGTGCTCCAGCCTTTATTACGGCGTCAATGACAAACTTTTTCAAGCCATCGATTCCTTCTCCTGGCACAAGCATTCCAGCCACACATACATTTTCTGAACCACCACCTTTTGTCATAACTGTTAATTCTATGCTGTTTCCAGACACGACTTCCCAATTGACGAATGGTATGTATCTTCCAGTGTTGTCTCCGCTGTTCTTTTGAGTGAATGGATCGACAGAATTTGGTCTGAGAGGAATTTCTCTTGTGGCTTTTCGTGTGGCATTTACAAGTGCATTCTCAATTTTGTCGAGGTCTTTTGCTTTGGCGCCAGCTTTAACATAGAATATTATTGTGCCTGTGTCTTGGCATACAGGAGCCTTATATTTCTCTGCAAGTTCAATATTGTCTAAAATTGCCTTTAACTGTGTTTTGCCTATCTCGCTTATTTCCTCTTCATAAGCCTTTTTCAATGCTTGCTTGACATCTTCTGGTAGATAGATTATAGCTTGTTTCAAAATGTTAAAGGCAACATCTTCCACAATTTTTGCTGTCTCCAAAGTTCTTTCTCCTTTTTTCGGTTTTATGAATAATTCACGTACTTATGTTTTGTCTTGCTTTATCACCCAAACTAAGCATGATTTCTAAGCGACTATCACTTTAACTCATCTCTCCACGGATTGAGCATTGTTGTTTTTCGTGTATTTTAAATAGGGCATAGCCTAACCTTTTCATGAGTTAGAAGAGGAGAATGATTTAATGAGTGAGGAAGAACAAGCAGAATGTGCATCTAAAAAGAAATACGAGTTTCTGGAGGATTTGCCAGGAATTGGTCCAGCTACTGCTCAGAAACTGCAAGAATTGGGTTTTCACACTGTTGAATCGTTGGCTATGGCTACAGCCCGAGAGTTGGAGCCCGCTGGTATAAGCGAAAAGAAGGCTTTTGCTATTATTGATGCTGCTCGCTCTGCTCTTAGCGTTACTTTTGTTAGGGCTGATGAGCTTCTTAGGATGCGCCAGAGTGTTTTGCGTTTAACAACTGGTAGTAAAGCCATGGATAAGATTCTTGATGGCGGATTAGAAACGCAGACTATAACCGAGTTTTATGGTGAGTATGGTAGCGGAAAAAGTCAAATTTGCCACCAATTATGCGTGAATGTTCAATTGCCTCCAGAAAGAGGCGGGCTTAATGGCGCTGCAGTATACATAGACACTGAGAACACATTTAGAACAGAGAGAATTGTGCAAATGGCAAGGCATTTAGGTCTTGACCCACAGCAAGTTGTCAAAAACATTATTTATGCTGAGGCTTACACGTCTGACCATCAAATGTTCTTGTTGGATAATGTTGATGAGGTTATTAAGGCGAATAATGTGAAGCTGATTATTGTTGATTCTTTAACTGCGCATTTTAGAAGTGAATATATCGGACGTGAGATGTTGGCTTCGAGACAGCAGAAATTGAACAAGCACATGCATAAACTGATTCGCATTGCTAGAGCCTTCAATGCTGTAGCTGTTGTTACAAATCAAGTCATGGCTAAGCCTGACGCATTCTTTGGAGATGCCATTCATCCCATTGGCGGTCACATAGTTGGGCATACAAGCCATACACGTGTTTATCTACGAAGAGCTTCACATGGTCCTGTGCGAATTGCCCGTCTAGTTTCAAGTCCGTATTTGCCAGAAGGAGAGGAAATCTTTAAAGTAACCGAGAACGGCATAGAAGATGTTTCTGAAGAAGAGAAATCGAAGCCGCGTGGGCGTTAGGAAATGCCTGTACCATCAGCCTTGGTGACACGTTACTTTCTGCTTGTGGTTAATAGACAGTTTACTGAAGCAGAGCGGGAGCTGGAGAGAATTAAGCAGAAAATGCACAAGACAGAGTGGAACAGAGGTTATTTTAGGGCTTTATATGGGATGAAGCTTGGGCGACGGTCGAACAGTAATGATTCGTATTCATTTTTCTCGAAGTTAGAATTAGGAGATAAGGCGGCTTTGAATGCTTATAGACGCGAGTTTCTGGCACATGTGAAAAATAGGCTTCATGGAGATTTTGACCGTGGATTCTTTTCAGCTTGGGCTGATTGCATGCGCGTTCTAAGTAAAATCGATGTATCTAACATTCCAAAGGCTAATGACAAAGGAGTACCAGTTTCCGAGAATGTGAAGGTTGAAACATTGAAGGATGATAAAACTCAAGCGACTATGGAAGACTTTATCGAATAAGTTAAGGTGGCGGCTCAGGTAGTGGCTGTCCAGCAATTATTGTGTATAGGAGAATCCAGAAGACTAGCCACGTAATAAAGTATAAACCTATTCCAGTTGTCGCGAGTTTCTGCGGCTTCTCCACTTGAAGTATGAATTTGTTTTTTATAAAGTAAAAAGATATTAGATAAAAAACAAGAGCTATGGACAAGCCGTACATAAATGTCTCTAAAGGAAAACCTGTATTAGTGATAGCTCCTGGAACTACTATTCCATAGCCAGCGCTTAAAAAGGCTGCAACAATGCCTAATGCTACTCTTAACCAGTATATCTTTTCTAAAGGTGTCATGTTTTTGCTTCCTCTCACTTTATTTTTTGATTATGATTTAAGGTTGTCTATTTATAATTTGGCAATTATTATAAGTTCTGCAAAGTGATTCTTGTTGTGTATGAAAGAGTTTACAAGTTTCGATGTTGCCGCTGTCGTTCGAGAGTTGAAAGAGGCTATTTTGGATTCTCGAGTCAGCAACATTTACCAGTTAGATTCTAAAACCCTACTCTTCAAACTTCATAAGCCTGATAAGCCAGCTTTTGGGTTGATTTTGGATTCTTCTAGAAGGCTGCATTTAACCTCTTATGTGGTTGAAAAGCCTTTGATGCCGCCTGCTTTTTGTATGGCTTTGAGAAAATACTTGCGAGACGGCTTTTTAACAAATGTGGAGCAATACGAATTTGAACGTGTTGTCATTTTTTCTTTTAAAGCCAAAGCAGGCAATTATAAGCTAATTTTAGAGATTTTTGGTGAAGGCAACATTATTTTAGTGAATGAAAAGAACGAAATTCTGCACGCTTTGACCTATAAGCGAATGCGCGACCGAAACATTCTTCGAGGCGAAAAATTAACCTTTGCCCCTTCTGGGGGGAAAAATCCGTTTAAGATTAACAAGGAAGATTTGAGGGAAGAGTTAAGAAAGCTAGACGATGTTGAAGTTGTGCGAGCTCTTGCAAGATTCTTAAGCATTGGCGGCATCTATTCCGAAGAGGTTTTATTGAGGGCTGGAATACACAAGACTAAGCCATGCAACGCATTAAGTGAGGCTGAAATTGACAGCATTTACGATAATTTGCAAACTCTGCTTTCTTGTTTTTCAATTGGCAAGTTAGAGCCATACATTGTTTTGGATGAAAGCAGGTTTGTGGATGTTGTGCCCTTCAGACTTGAGCGATACGAAAGCTTTCAGCATCAACTCTTCAACAGCTTTAATGAGGCTTTAGACGAGTTCTATGTTAGAGTTACAGCCATTGAAAAGGCAAAAGTAGACTTAGAAGTTGATGAATTGAAGCGGGAAGCTGAAAGACTTAAACGCATGATAGAAAGTCAAGAAAAGACTTTAGCTGAAGCTGAGGCTGAAGCTGCAAAGAATAGATGTATCGGAGATACAATCTATGCGCATACTGGCGAACTTCAGACATTAATGGACAAGTTTTTAGTCGCCAAACAAAGTGGGAAAGAATGGAAAACAATTGTTTCAGAAGTTCTAGCTGAAAAGAGTTTAGGCATAACGCCCAGCGTTTTCTTCGAGTCTTTTGATGCTAAAGGCTTAACAGTTCAAGTAAGTGTTGATGGTTTGCGCTTTGGCTTAAACTTGCATGGAAGACTGTTTGAAGATGCTGGAAGATTTTACGAGAAGAGCAAACGAGCTAAACAAAAGTTAGAAGGCGCAAAAGCGGCTTTAGAAGAAACCCGCAAGAAACTTGTGGATATTGAAGAAAAGATTAAGAGAGCTGAAACTTTGGAGTATGCTAAACCTGCGGAAGCTGTGGAAGAACATGTTAAACACAAAGTGAAGCATAAAGAATGGTTCGAAAAATTCCGATGGTTCACATCTTCAGACGGCTTCTTAGTCGTAGCAGGCAAAGATGCAGTCAGCAACGAGGTATTGATTAAAAAATATACCGAGGCTGATGACATTGTCTTCCACGCTGACATCGTCGGAGCACCCTTTGTGGTCATAAAGACTGAAGGAAAAAAACCCAGCGAACAATGTCTACGCGAAGTAGCAGAATTTGCCGCTGCCTTTAGTCGCGGTTGGCGTGAAGGCTTCGCCTCTGTAGATGTTTATTGGATTAAACCAGACCAACTCAGCAAGGGTGCGCCTTCAGGCGAATACGTGCCACATGGAGCATTTGTCATTAGCGGAAAGAGAAACTGGTTACATGGAGTCCCATTAAAATTGGCGATTGGCGTTACGACTGCAGTTGAAGAAGAAAAAATAAAATTTATTTGCGGACCCATCGACGCGGTTAAAGCTAAAACAAACGCATATGCAGTCATTATTCCAGGAGACTTAAAGGGCAAAGAACTAGTAAAGCATATTCAAGAAGCTGTGGAGAAAAAAACATCAAAAGAACAACAGAAAAAAATGCTGAAAGCTTCAATAGAAGAAATAAGAGAATTCATCCCATACAGCAAAGGCAGAGTCATAGAAGAATAAGCATCCAAATATTTTAAACCCAATGCAAACACGTCACAGAACCCTAAAGTTGAATCTATTTATAAGGGGGGCTAGCCTCTCCAAGACCTCAACTCCTCAAAACTACGATAATTGGGCTTTAGCGCTTCTGTGGCAATTTCACACTTTCTCCTCCAGCTGGCATTGCAAGGCTATACTTTCTTAGGAGGTGATCCGGCCGCAGGTTCCCCTACGGCCACCTTGTTACGACTTTTCCCCCCTCACGAAACCTGGATTCGACGCAGCCACTAAGGACCACGCCTCACCCAAGAGTCGCTCGGGTGGAACGACGGGCGGTGTGTGCAAGGAGCAGGGACGTATTCACCGCGCGCTAGTGACACGCGATTACTAGGGATTCCATGTTCACGAGGGTGGGTTACAACCCTCGATCCCAACTACGGCAGGCTTTCGAGATTGCCTTCCCCTTTCGAGGTTGGAACTCATTGTACCTGCCATTGCAGCTCGCGTGTGGCCCAGGAGATTCGGGGCATACTGACCTGCCGTGGCCCGCTCCTTCCTCCACTTTATCAGTGGCGGTCTCCTCAGTGTGCCCAGCACAAGACTGGTAGCAACAGAGGACGCGGGTCTCGATCGTTGCCTGACTTAACAGGACACCTCACGGCACGAACTGGCGACGGCCATGCACCTCCTCTCAGCTCGTCCAGCAAGACCTTTAATCTGGCCTTCACTCTGCTGTCGCTCCTGGTGAGATTTCCGGCGTTGACTCCAATTAAACCGCAAGCTTCACCCCTTGTGGTGCTCCCCCGCCAATTCCTTTAAGTTTCAGCCTTGCGGCCGTACTCCCCAGGCGGCAGGCTTAACAGCTTCCCTGCGGCACTAGAGCGGCACGTGGCCGCCCTAACACCTAGCCTGCATCGTTTACAGCTGGGACTACCCGGGTATCTAATCCGGTTCGCTCCCCCAGCTTTCATCCCTCACCGTCGGGCGCGTTCTAGCAGACAGCCTTCGCCACTGGTGGTCTTCTCGGGATTATAGGATTTCACCCCTACCCCGGGAATACCGTCTGCCTCTCTCGTCCCCTAGCCGAGCAGTATCCCCCGCAAGCCAACGATTAAATCGGTGGGTTTAACAGGGGACTTGTTCAGCCAGCTACGGATGCTTTAGGCCCAATAAACGTCCACACCACTCGGAGAGCTGGTATTACCGCGGCGGCTGACACCAGACTTGCCCTCTCCTTATTCCCCCAGCTTTCTAGACTGGGTAAAAGCCAACCTCAGCGGTCGGCACTCGGGATGACCCTGTCACACTTGCGTGTATTGCAAAGGTTTCGCGACTGCTGCGCCCCGTAGGACCTGGGCCCTTGTCTCAGTGCCCATCTCCGGGCTCCCGCTCTCACGGCCCGCACCGGTAAAAGGCTTGGTGGGCCATTACCTCACCAACAACCTGATCGGACGCGGCCCCATCCTTGGGCGACGCCTAGAAGCATGATCTAGGGTCTTTTCTGGTGAAGATCCATTCCAGGAGCCTTCGCCTATTAGGGATTAGCCCCAGTTTCCCGGGGTTGTCCCTATCCCAAGGGCAGGTTAGCCACGTGTTACTGAGCTGTGCGCCGCACCTCCCACATGGCTGGAAGGCGCTTGACTAGCATGTCTTAGTCCCATCCCGATAGCAGTGGGGTCCGGCAGGATCAACCGGAGTTATGACACTCCGTTTATTCTGTCGGATTCGTTTATTTTGGTACGTTCTTCGCTATCTTTTTGTTTTTGCTGGATTTGGAGGGAGAACATTCCACAACGTCAAAGCCCATTTCAGACCTAACATGAGCAATTCTATCAGGTCCACATGTGTGTCCCCGCAATTGGAGGCCAATCACCGCATTCCTGCAGGGCGTAGTCGCCTTTTTGGTTGGTGTTGAGCCGCCGCCAAGTTGTTATTGCGGGGCAGCTGATTTAGCTAAGTTAGTTCAGATGCGCTTTCACTGCATATAAACATTGTGTTTGCGTGTGGGATAAATGTTACTTTCTTTATTTAGGTAGTTCAGCTTTGTTTTTGATGTTGTCTGATTGGGGATACTTAGAGTTTTGGTTGTTTGTTTCTGGATTTTTTGCTTTGCGCAACTAAAAGGAGTTGGTTACAGCAGCTATAGGTGTAGGCAGCGTTACGAGTTGGATATTTATTGAGAGCAACACATACAGATTTTTATGTTATCCAAAAATAGTGTTATTCAGCGTACACATAAATTTTTAAATTATTATTTAATTGAGTAAAGAAAATACTGAGTTGAATACCAAGTTAATCAATTATATAAGAATTGTATAACAAATTGTTGAGGTAACAAAAATTGGGGCTGTACTTGCATTTATGTTGCTTTGTAAGCTCACGGAGCACAATAAAGATGAAGCTTACCTAGGAGAAGGATAAAAGAAATGTATGAAGATCTGAAACGCCTACTTTTCCTTAGTGTACCCTTTGTTGCCTCTTTAGGCGTCGCTTTAATCTTAGCTTACTTGTATTATAGAGATAGAAACAAACGTAAACTTCTGTTTGCAGTGGGGCTTTTTCTGGCTTCGTTCAGTTTCTACACTTCAATGCAAGAGACTCTGGGATATGCGCCTCTTTTTAAGTCAACAAACTGGTTGCTTATTCCGTTAACTTTTGCAGTTCCAATAGCAGCCTTATCTAGCCTCTTCAGGATTAAAAAATTTGAAAAACCATTTTTAATTTTCTTAGTTGGCACAGTTTGCTCTGTTCTTGCCGTCTTTTTGCAGGCTTCCTTTGGAAATTTACGTTTAGCCTTAATTGTCACGTTCACAAGCATAGGGGTTCCTCCCTTAGTATACTTATTTATAAAAAGTCGTGACAGTTTAAATCTCCAGTTTCTCCTTGCTACACTATGTTTTCTCTTTCAAGGAATCACAATGGAAATGGGTTCATCAGAAGACATATCTGTTCTTCTTGCACTTTTTGGCGTCGTGTTTATAGGTTTAATGTTCACACGCCAAACAGGCGTGGCCACGGTAAGTTTGGCGTCTTTTGTGGTTTTGGAGAAGAAACTAGAGGAAACAAACGAAAAACTGAAAGCAGCACAAATGAAGCTGTTGAAGGCCGAAAGGTTGGCAGCTATAGGTGAGTTGGCAGCTATAATAGGTCATGACCTTCGAAATCCATTGCAGGGTATAGTTGCTTCCACATACTACCTCAAAACCAACACAAATATTGAAGGTAAAGGGCGAGAGATGCTGGAAAATATTGAAAAGTGTATTGAACGCTCAAACAAAATAATTAATGATTTGATTGAATATTCTCAAATTATACAGTTAGAATTAACAGAAACCAACCCAAAGCGCCTTGTAGATAACGCTCTCGAACAAATAAAGGTACCAAGCAATATCAAAATTGTAAATCAGAACTCCAGCTCTCCGTTGCTTACAGTCGACATTAAAAAGATGGAAAGAGTCTTCACAAGTATAATCAAAAACGCGATTGATGCCATGCAAAATGGTGGAACACTAACTATAAATAGCCACAAAACAAGCGGTGACATCGTTTTCAGTTTTGAAGACACTGGAGAAGGCATGACTGAAGAAACATTGAGTAAACTTTGGACGCCCCTGTTCACAACAAAAGCAAAAGGCATGGGATTTGGTTTAGCTATATCCAAACGTTTAGTCGAAGCCCACGGAGGTCACATCAACGTGCAAAGCATCAAAGGTAAGGGCTCAACATTTACGGTAACCTTGCCTTTAAACCCTAACCCTACAAAAGAAAGCTAAACTGAGGTTTACTGTACGGCGCTGCTTGCAAAAAGGCATAGGTGCTGATTGCCAAAAAAGCGGTTGTTTAAATTTGAAAGTCGACAAATTTTGTTTGCTGCCTTTAAATATTAAAATAGAGTTAAACTTACAAAAAGTTAAGAGTGAAGATAAAAAGGATGGCGAAGAAAAAATTTTACATAATTTTAGTAACTCTGATTTTTACAGCAATTTTCTCGGTCAACATATTACTCACTGAAACAGAGATGGAAAAAAGCGTTATAACTGATACATATTGGCCAATGTTTCACCACGATTTGGCTCACACAGGCAAGTCAGACTCAGTTGCACCTAAGACAAACCAAACATTGTGGCGGTTCAATACTGGTGGTCCTGTGGATTCACCTGTTGTTGCTGAAGGGGTAGTTTATTTTGGTTCGTTGGATGACAAGGTTTACGCGTTTAACGCCTCAACCGGAGCTTTTATCTGGAGTTATACTACAGGTGCTAATGTGTTGTCTCCTGCAGCTGTTGCAGAAGGCAAAGTTTACGTAGGTTCAGAAGACTTCAACGTTTATGCACTAAACGCCACCACAGGAGAACATGTTTGGAGTTTTAGGACAGGTTACTTTGTAGATTCCGCCATTGCTTACTTTGACGGCGTAGTTTACGCAGCATCAGAAGACTTCAATGTGTATGCGCTTAACGCTTCCAACGGCGCGTTAGTTTGGAGTTATGAGACAGGCGGACAAATCATGCTTTCATCTCCTGCAATCGCTAACGGAATTGTTTATATTGGCTCTCAAGACAAAAAAATCCACGCTGTAAACGCCACCACAGGCGTGCCTCTTTGGAACTACACCACAGATGACATTATAGTTTCTTCGCCTGCCACAGAAGGAAATATGGTTTACATCGGCTCTAACGACGGCAACGTTTATGCATTTGACGCGTTCGCGGGAACTTTAAAATGGAGATATCAAACTGGCGGTCCAGTGTTTTCAGGAATTACGGTCGGCGACCAAACAGTTTTTGCAGGGTCAGTAGACGGCAGAGTTTACGCTTTAGACGCTTTGGATGGCTCCTTTGTCTGGAGCTACACTACAGGAGAGGCTGTTTCTTCAACGCCTACGTTTGCCGACGGCGTAGTTTACGTGGGTTCAAATGACAAAAATGTTTACGCCTTAAATTCAACCAACGGTGCTCAAATTTGGAATTTCACTACTGGCGAAATGGTGATTTCGCAGCCGGCGTTCGCCGAGAAAACAGTATATATTGGTTGCTGGGATGGTCGCCTCTATGCTTTGGCCGCAGGTTCAGGCTCGCTTGTTTGGAAGTATGCAACGGGGGGCGTGGTGGATTCTTCGCCGGCTGTAGCCAACGGCAGGGTGTATATTGGTTCTTATGATGGAAAAATCTATGCATTAAATTCCACAACTGGAGCTACGCCGATTGACGAGTTCACCAGCGAAGTTTTGTGGAGCTTCCAGACAGGAGACATGATTATGCTTTCTTCACCTGCGGTTGCAGATGACAGAGTTTATGTGGGTTCTTATGACGGCAACGTCTACGCTTTGAACGCTACCAGTGGGCAGTTGATTTGGAATTATACTACAGGATTCGCAGTTGTTTCCTCTCCCACAATAGCGGAAGGAGTAGTTTACATCGGTTCAGAGGACAACGTGTTTTACGCTCTAGACGCTGCAACAGGAACTCTGATATGGAGCTACGTTACAGGTGATCAGATTCACATGTCTTCAGCAGCGGTTGCCAAGGGCGTGGTTTATGTGGGCTCCAACGACCATAGCATTTATGCGTTAAACGCTTCTGACGGCACTTTACTTTGGAAGTACACAACTGGAGGTTTTGTTATTTCTTCCCCCTGTGCAGTTGGGGATTCGGTTTATGTTGGATCTTATGATGGAAACCTTTACGCCCTCAACGCCTACGACGGAAGTCTTCGGTGGGCTTTTAAGACGGATGGTCCAGTGGCATCTTCCCCCGCAGTTGCATACAACATGATTTATTTTGGTTCATCAGACAACAAACTCTACGCTTTAGAAGCTGCAACAGGAAATTTTAGGTGGAGCTTTTCCACAGGCGGAGATGTTGCATCTTCTCCAGCAGTTGCTGAAGGTGTGATTTTTGTGGGGTCGTATGATGGCAAGTTATACGCCTTAGATGCTTTCAACGGATTTTTACTGTGGAGTTACCAGACAGGTGACTGGATAATTTCTTCTCCTGCCGTTGCTGAGAAAAAAGTTTTTGTTGGGTCTTATGATCATGCCGTTTACGCCTTTGGCTCTTCTGCGGAAACTCCGTCAGACAATAAAGTATTTCATGAAGGAAGTTTAAGCATGTTTGCTGCTATAGCAGCAATAATAAGTCTACTTGTGTTCACGAGCGTGGTTATTGTATTTTATAAAAGAAGGAGAAAGTAGCGTTTTTATCGTTTATCTTTAGTTTCAGCTTAATTTTATCGCTTACGTATAACTATGGTTTTGGAGAGAAAATTAAAAACCCGCTGTCTCCTTTTTGGATACAGGAACAAACCAATTAAGAAATCTATAGGTAAGAAGAACGCTTTTCCGACACTTTCCAACGCAGCTTCACTCATACTAATATATCTACCAGCTGTATTTGTTATACGCAGCTTCATAACCATCTTGCCTATTGACTGCCCATAAAAACCGTCCATCAGTGTCCAGTAAAGAAACAAAAGAAGCCCGTGTAAGCTAAAGTTGAAGAAAGGGACCCAGTTGATCCATCTTGGCAGAAAAGAAAACGGTACATTAATGTTCAACGCAAATAGACTCAAAGAATACGCGACAAACCCAATTATTATACTGTCTATGAGCCAAGCGACAAATCGTTCTCCCCAAAACGCCATCTTTACTGAGCCAGCACCCACTTCCACACCACACGCCGGACAGAACAAAGCCCCTTCGGGCAAGAATCCGCCACACCTTTCACAATAGGACATAAAGTTTGTTCCCTCTTATAGATACATTAGCCAAATTCAGCTATATCTTCTTTTTCAAAAAACCAAATTGGTTCCTTGAGGGGCAAGTAGTTCCAATCAAAAACAGTCGATACCCACTTTCAATTCTTGTGCCAGCCACAACAAAAAGTCAACTACAGATTTTATAAATTACATCTTCAAACTAAATATTTAAACCTGTCAGCTACATTCATGTAAATAAGCACGGAAGGTGACATTTTGGTAGAAGAAAAAAAGTTTACACTCATTGAGCTAGCTAAATATGACGGAAAAAACGGCAACCCTGCCTACATCGCGTACAAAGGCAAAGTTTACGATGTCTCCGACAGCCCATTCTGGATGGGAGGAGACCATTTAGGTGCGCACCAAGCAGGCAAAGATCTAACCGAAGAAATTGATCTTGCACCTCACGGTCCGGAGAACTTAAACAAGATAAAAGCCGTAGGTACACTCTCATAGCGACCAAAAATATAGCATATCTATGGCTTTGCCTGTATCACATAATGGTAAGGCCCTACATCCTTCAAGTTTTTCACAGTTAAACCCGCCTGCGTAATTAACGCTTCAGCTTGTTGCTCGCTGAATCTTATCTGAAGCGGCGGACCAAAGGGCATTTGAAGTTTTTTCCAATCCAAATTCACCAGCAACCCAGAAGGCTTGAGCATACTTTTTGCGTTCTGAAGAACTTTAGCAGGGTCACTGAAGTCATGAAGAACCATGCTGTAAAAAACAACGTCGGCACAGTGTTCACAGAAAAGAGTATGCTCCGCAACACCCACCTCAGAATGGATATTCCGTAGTTTTTGCTCGGCAACTTTGCGTTTCAGCTTGTCGACCGCTGCAGCATCTGAGTCTACTGCGTAGACCTTGCCCTTTTCGCCTACAATGCTAGCGGCCAATATTGTAAAAAAACCATCTCCACAACCAACGTCCACAAAAACCATACCTTGTTGCAAACCTGCTTGTTTTAGAATTTCTTCAGGATTGTACCAACTACGCCTTACTGCCTCATCAAGTGAAAAACCGCCGTGACAAGCCATCAATAAACACCTATCATTATTTTTAGCTGATGTTATTCTTCGCCCTTTAAACACTTTCGGAAACATCTTAAAATAAAAAAACAGATTATGGTGGTTGCAATTTAGTCCAAAAAGCAAGCTAATCTCTTGAACTGACTGAACTTAGGAGATTTTTGTTTCGAAAGATCCGTCTCAACTGCTAAAAAACAAAAGTTAACATCAAGATACCACCTGTATGATTGCCTTGTATTCTACTTGATCAGCGCCTCGAGTTTCTCCAAGGCGCTCTTCTACCTTACCCGGTAATAAGAGGCTTGGAAAAACAGAGTTAACAACTTAGCTTAAATGAGCTAACCTGAAATCTATACTATGAAAGCGTAATGTTTTAATTTTTGTCCAAATTCAGTTGTATTAATGGGTTAAGGCCCTGAGCGGCGATGTTGTGAATAGGCACTGCCATTCCACTTAACATGTGTCCGCACTGAGGCCTACCCCTCTAAAATCGTAATTTTTGAATACAAAAGAGCCGAGGGTTGTCTACGTGTTCTTGGCAAAAACACAATTACTCCGACCTCAATTGTGACAGCCACAATGCAGCAATGAAAATAAAGCCAGCAGTATTGAAACACCTTGAAGATTAATGCAAAGAACAGGTTTCGCCAGTTTACCTCTCCACTACGGTGATGCGCCTGCATGGCTAACAAGTAGAATGCACAAGCTTGCTAAAGAAATCACAGCCATTATTATAGAGGAGTACGGCGCCGCTGCGTTTCTTGCGCGGTTGAGTGACCCTTACTGGTTTCAAGCTTTAGGATGTGTTTTAGGCTACGATTGGCACAGTTCAGGCGTAACCACGGTGGTTACAGGCGTGCTAAAAACTGCTCTTTCGGCAGAAGAGCACGGCGTAGTTGTTTGTGGCGGAAAAGGTAAAACTTCACGTAAAACACCCACAGATATCTTGGAAAGTGCGGATAAATTTGGCTTTTCAGAAGAACAACTTCAACATTTAACGTATGCAAGCAAAATCACGGCGAAGGTTGATAACGCGGCTATCCAAGCAGGCTACCAGCTTTATCATCACGCGTTTTTTGTGACCAAAGATGCAAAGTGGGCGGTTGTACAGCAGGGCATGAGCATATCAGACCGAAGTGCACGCAGATATCATTGGCTGTCTGATGCCACAGGGGATTTTATTGTTGAGCCTCATACGGCCATAGTTGGTGACATTAAACGTCCAATAGCGCTGAATATGACGGAAAAAACAAGCGAAAGAAACCGAAAAGTTTCAGTTGACCTAGCCAAAGAGCCGACTAAAAAACTCATGAGACTTGTTCAAACAGTTACTCCTCCGCCGCAACCAAACCAGAAGTCGCTGCAAAGTTGGCTTCCAACCGAGGCTAATGCGCAGAAACTTGCCTTTTTGGATATGCCGCGGAACATCAACTGGAAAGCCTTGTTTGAGGCGTACGAGATACAGCCCAGTAACTACGAAGAGTTGTTAAGCATTAGGGGAGTTGGTCCGGCAACGGTGCGTGGATTGGCTCTTATTGCTGAGTTGGTGTATGGAGAAAAGCCTAGCTGGAATGATCCAGTAAAGTACAGCTTCGCCTATGGCGGCAAAGACGGCGTGCCATACCCTGTTAATCAAAGAGCCATGGATGAGTCTATAAACATCCTCAAAGAGGCAGTGCAGGCGGCGAAAGCTGGTGATAAAGAGAAAACTCGCGCATTACAGGGTCTTAGACGGTTTGTTCCGTTGGACGCATAAAACTCTTAAGTGGCAAAAGAGGAAATTACTTCTGGGTCCCAAAAATGAGTACTGTACTTAAGGTCGCTGGAATTTGTGGTTTAGTAGCGCCTATTTTAGCGTTTGTGTGTATTCTTTCCGCGATTGCTTCTTATTCACCTTTCAACTGGGTTACCAACGCACTGAGTGATCTAGGTGTGCAGGCAGGCTTCACTGCGCCAATTTTCAACTTTGGTTTGGTAATCAGTGGATTTCTGTTTCTAGTTTTTGCTGTAGGGGTATTTCAGCTAGTTAGCAAGCGATTGGTGGGAAAGGCTGGGGCCCTCTTTTTGGGTTTGGCGTGTGTATCGTTGGTGTGCATAGGCATCTTTAATGAGAGTTTTAAACCAATTCATTTTTATTTTTCTGTAGCTTTCTTTGTTTTCTTACCAGTTTCACTTCTGCTTCTTGCTGGATATTTTTGGCTCACGGACCAACTAAAAGTGAGTTTGTTCACTCTGGTTATAGGTTTAGCCGCTGCAACTCCATGGGTATTACAGTACACAGTTCATTATGTCTCGAACGTGGCTATTCCTGAGTTTGTTTCAGCTTTCGCGGGATCGCTATGGACGGCAATTTTAGGAGCCAAGATTATGAAGAAATCGTCACAATCAAAAAGTTAATTCGTAAAAAATTTCTCAGTTGAAACCATAAGATTACTTAATAGTTTTAGGTTTTGAGATCTTTGTAGATTTGGCTACAGCAATATGATGAAAATTTGATGTTGTACCCTTGGTGTTCGGCGTATTTTATGGCTTCCTCGCTGGGGAACGCTATAGCGTCAACTCCTGCTTTTATAGCTAAAATGTCGGTTTGGTTTCGGTGTTTACCTTTTGGTCGCATGCAACCGAGAACTATTGGTGTTTGGGGAAACAAGAAACGTGCTGTTGCTGTAACTTTGGCGATGTCAAGCGAGGTCGGCGGCATTATGTTGGCCATATTTGTGCCGTGAAGAGGCATGAAGGCGATTATAACTACTGCTGATGGTTTGTGCAGAGCTATCATATTGAGGGCTGTGAATTCACCTTTCAACTTGCCGTGGTGTAAACCGACAATAACGTGGGGTACGTAATCTATTTTTGCGTCTTGGAGAGCTCGCAGAGATTCTGCGTAATCTTTGACTGTGACTTTGAGGTTGCATATCTCTTGTATTGTTTCGTCTGAGCCTACCACGTCGATTAAGGCAGTGTCAATTCCTGCATCTTTAAGTTGTTGTGCAGTAGTGAAGTTGATTATGCCTGTGTGAACCAGAACGGTCAAGCCCAAGTCGCGTTTTATCTTTACTATAGCAGGTATGAACTGTTTAAGCGGAACTGAACCGTTAGATGAACATCCGCCGCTTATAAGGCAACCTAAAGCGCCTTTCCGCTTGAGTTCTACGCAGAGTTCGGTTAGTTTTTGTGGTGTGGTTGCAGCGTGCATTGTTTGTAGGATCTTTCCTTCGCAGTGTTTACATTTGAGGGCACAGACGTCGCCAGTTACGGATATTGTTGGAAATTCAGCAGGCTTGGATTGATAAGGAGTCGTTTTGTAGTACATGAAACTTGGCGCGTAAAAGTGGATTTTTTGGGTTTTCGGACGGAGTGTGCTTGCGTTAAGTAATTCTAGCAGTGCTGTGTCAGTTGCTTCCCAAATTTGGATTGCAGACTGGGGCGTCATTATTTTATCCAAGAAGAAAATTTTGGCTCTTGTTTTAACTGTTTTGGTTAAGACCGAGTTCTACGCTGATTTTCCTTGGGCACTGCAGGAATAGTTTGAATGGGAGTATTGGTGCGGGTTTGGAGTTTTTCGAGACGTTTAGTAATGCTGAGAGTTTTTTGGATGGCAACGCCTCTTCGAGTTAGCTGATATAGCAATTTTTTGTTGATATAGGCTTCTTCCACAAGGCTATTTTTTAGCAGAAACTCAAGACGTTTGTTTAAGAGGAAACAATCCATTTTACATTTGTAAGCTAAAGAATCAAGTGTTAAAGGTGTTTGGGATAGGGCGTCTAATATGTCCTCGTGAGCTTCCAGTTTAGATCTCCGCATCGGCGTCCGCTCACAGTTTGAGTGGTATATTTTTAATAAAGCGCTTATGAAGCGCTAATCAGTAATGAAACTCCATAAGGCGATGCGTTTTAAGTTTCGGGAAGTTACACTAATTCCACTGAACGCGTTTTTTGTGAGAAGTAACTATATTGTTTCTTCAGAGGGAGCTATAATTATTTAAAAAGGTGGGGAGGAAATTTTTTATTCTATTCTTACCTAATATATAGGTAATTGGAAGGAATTATTGTTGGTTGACCTCGAATTAACAGAAGTAGGTATCGTAAAGCATTTTTTCCCCAAGATAAGTGTCGCCGTTATAGAACTTACGGCGCCTATAGCTGTGGGAGAACAAATAGTGGTTAAGGGACCAGCAACTGATTTTGAGCAGGTTGTCGACTCAATGCAAATAGAGCATGAGAACATAAAAAGAGCTGAAGGCGGTCAAAACGTAGGTTTGAAAGTGGTGCACCCAGTTAAAGAGCGGGATGTTGTCTACAAAAAAATGTAGTCTGCATTTATGGTTAAGCACCTTCAGTTGAAGCGTCTATTATACTTTTTATTTCGGAGTTCAAAGCAGCAGGTAGGCCTAAAATGCCCACGTCCATGAATCCTCGGATAATCAACGATACCGCTTGCTCCCGTGAAAGTTTACGGGTCATCAAATAGGTTATTTCTTTCTCGCTGATTTTCCCCACTGCCGCTTCATGTGTGATCTCTACGCCTTTCTTTTTTGCAATTAACTCTGGTATAGACTGTAGAAGTGATTCGTCGTCCATGAGTAAACCACGACACTCCAAGTGTCCTTTGCACTCTGAACTGTCTCCTTCGATCATGCCTCGAATTATCATCTTGGAGCCTTCGCGTGCTATGGCGCGGCTAATCATTTCGGCTTTGCTGCTTTTTCCTCTGAGGACTGCTTTTGAACCTATGTCCATTTGACTATTTTTATGTCCGTACAGTATGCTATTGAAGCTCACCCGCGAGTTTGCACCTTTGCAGTATGCAATAGGGTACATTTGTACATCCCTAACGGGACGCATACAAACATAGTTAGACACGAAAATGCCGCCGTCATCTATTTCAGCAGCACTTCTGGGACGTACTAGCGTGTTCTCGCTCCACTGGTGAATCATTGTAAAGTTTAGCATCGCGTTTTTTTTAACGTAGATTTCTGAAATTCCCAAGTGGGCAGCATTTGGAACACTTGAATGTTGGAGACAACTTGTGATTATATTTGCCTTGGAGGCTTCTTCAGCGATTATAATGTTATGTACTCGTTGCTCCAGATTTTTCTGGGTAATCAGCAAGCATGACTGAAGAGGAAAAGTTAATTCCGCCCCAGGTAAAATTCTCATGAAGTAGCCTCCGCTATAGTCTTGGGCAACTTTTTTAGTGAATTCGTCTTTGTTTTTGTCCACTAATTTCCACATATAATTATCAAGCCAGTTGTATTTCTGCAATGCAGTCTTAATGTCCATGAGTTCCAATTTGCCCTCAAAGAGTTCGTTAACTTTTGAGTGTATGGTTTTCTGGTCAATATGGAAAAAGGTACCAGCGCGTTTGTTCTCTTGTATCTCTACACCTGCTTTCTGTGCTTCTTCGAGAATTTCATGTGGAATATTTACAAGTTCACTGGGTTTTTTGCTGCTCACTCTGCCACCCCTCACGTTTTCTCATGCGACATGCTACACACCCTTCGTAGCCAAGTTTTTTGATGTCATCGTAAATGTCCAAAGGCTCGGTAAAACAGTGAAATTGGCCTTCAAGCAAGATGCACCCATACCCTGCTTTTACATGTTCCATAATATCGCCTTTATGAGTGATTATCAATGCACTGCTTCCTGTGGTTTCTGTATAATGCTGGATTTCCATAGCTATTAGGCGTAGGCTTTCCACGTCCACGCCGCTGTCAGGTTCGTCTAACAGTAAAAGTTTCGGTTTTAAGAAAATTAGTTGCAGAATTTCGCTACGTTTTCGTTCTCCGCCTGAAAATCCAACGTTGATTTCCCGATCCAAAAAGTTTGTTAGACGAAAAGCTTCGATTCGCTTCTGTTCTTCTTCAGTAAACTTGTCCGTTGGAGCTTTTCCTAAACATAGCTTTAGCAAGTCGCCTAACCTTACACCTGTGATTTCTGGGGGATTTTGGAAGCTAACCACAATGCCAAGTTTGGCGCGTTCGTCTACGCCTTTGTTGGTTATGTCTTGACCCATAAAAAGAATTTTGCCTGAGACCACTTCGTAGCCTGGAAGCCCCATAAGTGTGCTTATAAGGGTAGTTTTCCCTGAGCCATTGGGTCCAAAAAGAATGTGACTGACGCCCTGCTTTAAGCTGAAGTTCATATTTTTGAGGATATACTTGTCTTCGACTTTGACAGACAAGTCTTTGACTTCAAGAATATCCATATTGATCACTTTAGGAGTATCGCGAGGGAAAAATAAACTTTTGCAGTCTTCAGTTTATAGATCCAAGGATATATTCGTCGATTGTTTGCAGGAAAGATTCTTCCAAGTTGACGCTGGAATTTTCAGCTAGCACAAACGTCAGGTAAAGTAGCTCTGAAAACAGTTTTTGCAAAGCTTCTTTTTGCACCAAAGTACTGTCGCCGCCATTGGTGTTTTGAAGCTTAGAAAGTACAGTTTCGGCTCGTTTAACCAGCTCCAAAGCTATGTTAATTGCTGTGGTAGGTTTTTCTTTTTTTATTTCCAGCTTCTTGAAGGTTTTCCAGCAGAGGTGCTGGACATCACGTAACGTTAATGACAAGTAACACACCAATTGAACGGTAAGTTTTCGAGAATATAACTTTTAACAAAACAATTGCAGTTCAGATTTTTTGAACTGGGAAGTTGGATTGATGGTTCATAAGTCTTTATTAAAAGTTCTCAATTTAGTGTTTTCAGCATCTGCAACTGCAGTTAGTAGCTGCGGAGAAGAATAAAAGATGGAAGATACGCAAAGCGCCACAAGAGAAGCGAGGAGACTTTTTTTCGAGAGAAAACTCAGAGGTGAAGAATCAATATTTAGTACTCAAGAAAGGCAGGTTAAGGATGTCGACGAAAACAGGAATTTTATAGCGCTTCTCAACCTTATTGCTGACCCTGCGGTTGTAGTTGATGAAGAAGGTTTTTTTGTCATTTTAAATGAAGCATTTGAAAGTTATACGGGCTTAAAAAATGAGCAATTAATTGGTACTTCTTTTTTGGACTTGGAAATTGTCCACCCAAAAAGCAAAGCTTTGCTACTAGAAAATTTAAAAAAGAGATGTATTGGTTTACATGTTGAACCTTATGAAGTAAGCTTTATCAATCACAAAACAGGGGAAACTGGTTACTTTGAAGTAAACGCAAAAAAAATTATCCATAAAGAACGGGTTGCAGATTTGGTTATTTTCCGAGATATAACTCAGCGAAAGAAAAATGAAGCGCAGCTTAAGAAGTATGCAGAAGAGCTTGAATTGCTTGTCACCAAAAAAGCTGCTGAAATTATAGAAAGCGAAGCTAAATTGCGCGGTGTCTTTGAGTCGTCTCCCGACGCTATTTTTGTTTTAGATACTAAAGGCACAATTATGGAATGTAATCAAGCAGCTTTGAAAATGTTAGGTTTTTCTTCCAAAAAGAGTCTCATAGGCAAAAATAGTTTAAGCTATACGAAAGAGGAGCAGAGTGAAAGAATTATTGACGCGTTACAAGGACAACTCTCTGTGGGAGACGTAGTTAGAGACATTGATTATACATTCCTGAGGCAGGATGGGAAAAGAATTAACTGCGAACTTACAGCCAGCAATGTAAGGGACACATCAGGAAAACACATAGCGACAGTAGTTGTAGCAAAAGACGTCACGGAACGCAGACAATTGGAGATTGAACTGCGTAGTAGCGAGGAGCGCTTTCGGGCCATTAGCACATTTGCATCTGACGCAATAGTATTGCTAGATGCTACTGAAACTATTATTTATTGGAATCCAGCGGCTGAGAAAATTTTTGGATATACGAAAGAGGAGGTACTTGGCAGAAAACTAGGCAGTCTCATCGTTCCCGCGAAACATAATCATAACAGTTCAGAGTTATCAGATAAAGTTTTGATGCCTAATGAAGTATCAGGAAAAAGTTTTGGCACCATAGCAACCAAAAAAGACGGAACAGAATTTCCCATAGAAGTGACGATTTCCACATTTAATATTCAAAGTGCCTCTTTCATGTTAAATATAATTCGTGACGTTTCTGAGCGTAAAAAAATGGAAGAGAAACTCAAGCAAGAACGCGATATGCTGGAAAGTATTACTCGAAACATAGGCGCTGGTCTTACGATAATTGATAAAAACTACCGCATAGTTTGGGCTAACAGTCTTTTGAAGCAAATACCAGGATTTGCAGAGGGTAAACTATGCTACACTACCTATGAAAAGCGGCAATCTCCATGCCCTGATTGCGGGGTAACTAAGATTTTTAAATTCAATATAGACTTTGATACGCATGAATGGTTCTACACAGACTTATGTGGTAGGCGCCATTATTATCAACTCATTGTAACCCCCATTAGAGATAAAAGCGGTACAGTTATAGCAGCGTTAGAGCTCTCAGTGGACATAACTGATAAGAAGGAACTGGAAAACAAGATCAAAGAGTATTCACGAAAACTGGAACATCTAGTCAAAAAAAGAACTAAACAGCTCCATCAAACACAGGCTAAACTTGTCCAAGCGGAGAGGCTTGCTGCCATAGGTGAACTGGCAGGTATGGTTGGCCATGACTTGCGTAACCCCTTGACAAGCATCAAAGGCGCAGTTTACATTTTAAAAAGGAAGTATGGAAACATTTTAGGAACAGAAGCAAAAGAGATATTCTCTATAATCGACAAGAGCATCGAGCATTCAAACAAGATCATTAACGATCTGGCAGACTACTCGCGTACAATCAAACTTGAACGTTCGGACATAACCCCGCGATTACTGTTAATAAATGCCCTATCAATGATTGAAGTACCACAACACATACAAGTTATTGACAAAACAGAAGACACGCCTGTAATTAAAGTTGATGTTGAAAAGATAAGCAGAGTTTTCATGAACATAATTAAAAACGCCATAGAAGCAATGCCACACGGGGGAACCTTAACAGTAATTAGTCAAAAACAAAAAAACAAAGTGGAAATCGCCTTCAAAGACACGGGCATTGGCATGACACGCGAAACCATTAACAGGCTTTGGACACCGCTTTTCACAACAAAGGCAAAAGGTATGGGATTTGGATTAGCCATCTGTAAAAGAATAGTCGAAGCCCACGAAGGCAAAATTATAGTAGAAAGTGAAGTTGACAAAGGCTCCACCTTCATATTGACGTTACCCATAGAACCTGAGCCGTTTGAAACAACAGAGGAACAATGGATAATCGCAGACTACCTATCTCAGACTATCAGTTAAACTTCAAGTTTACGTGCTTATGGGATTATTTCGCAACCGTTGTATCTCAGGTACTCAAAGTCGCTTAAACTTACTTTTCTATCATAAATAAGTCGCTTAATTCTTGGCAACTTCGCCTGCACAGCTTCAACTAAAGCTCTCACCGTGTTACATATCTCCGCGTATGCCTTGGCACTCCAGCGTTTTGTGACGTTAGCGTAGAGACAACGACCCCCACATACACCAAATATGTCACATTCGATGCAAGGTGAATCGTTAACAAGAACTTTCCCAAGGTGCAAAGGATGCGCCTCACTGATGTGACCTATGTAGTATTTTTTCATGCCCCACATAGTTGGACAGGGGATTATGTAACCATCCGTTTGGATAGCATAGTTTATCCAGCCACCACCGCAACGGAGTAAAGCTGGTTCTTTGTCCAACAGAAATGAAGAGGCAACTCCTAAAAAAGGGTATAACTTCAACACGGTGCCTTGTGCCTCCATTTGATCTACCCAAAACTGAGCCAGCTTTGCTGTACCTGGAATGTAGTTTGTTTCGCTCCATTTTTTGAAGTCGCGCCTAAAGTAGTCGTTTCCCCAAAAGCCTGCATTCAACTGCCAATGTGTACTTTTGAAAGAGAACTCATCGTTGTTTAAGAGCCATCGTATCTGCCTTTCGATATCAGTTTGTTCCATCACAGTAACACGTGCGATCAATTCGCCCTCAAACCCATTCCGCTTAATGAGTTTGAGGTTGTCTATGACTCTGCGGAAAGTGCCTTTTCCGCGATAATAGTCAGTTAAAGCTTCCTCGCCGTCGAGGGAAACCAAAATTGTGTGAAAACGGTTAACATACTCAGGTGGCAACTCATTTAGCAGCAAGCCGTTAGTCTGAATCATAAAGTATCTAGGGTGCACCACATCCATAACCTGTTTAACAACATCCAAGGCAAGAAGTGGTTCACCGCCGTAAAAGGTCACCGTGCATTCAGGGTCTTTTCTGCAGAAGGCAGCTAGCATCTCCATAGGATACTCAGCCTTTCTCGGCAGAGAATAGTCCAGTTCGAACTCGTCGAAGTCTTCGTCAAAGTCATCCATGGTTTCGCCAAAGCAGTATCGGCACTGTAAGTTGCAGTCAGTTGTGACTATCACATGAAAGAACATTAGGTCAACTCTAAGCAAAAAACTAACTTAATAGTATTTTTCTGCCAACCTACGTGTTTCCTCATCCTCAGATCTACTTTCTGCTATATTTTGAGTAGAATCTAAAACTTCTGAATCGTGGGATTTAGAAAACTGCTCGTTTTTAGACTCCTTCTGCGCCTTCTTCAAAGCGGCTTTGACGTAATTCTCAAGTTCACGCTTTTTCACGATATTTTCAGATAAAGTCTCAGGGGCAATAATCAACGGAAGAACTGCTAAAAATATGAAAATGCTTGCGTAAGAGAACAGAACATCCTTAGAAATTCCTTTGACGTAAGGCTCAAGCAGTAATCTCATGAAATTTGATAGCAAATAAGGTATTGCACCAATTACATAGAACTTTTCACCTCTTCTATTTTTCGCAAGGTCACCCCAAATAGTGAATAAAAATAGCACAAAGAAGACACCCCACGCTACACCGTCCGCGCAAATATAGAATAACCAACCCAGAAGTGTCTGAGAAAGACCTAGAACAGCATAACCGATTCCCAAAAAGGCAAAACCTATAATAAGTATACGCTTTCGACCAAATTTATCTGCCAAAATACCAGCCAAGACAGCAACCAAGGCAGTAATTATAGTTTCAGCCATTAAAGATAACCGAATTAGCACATCCCCTTGAACAAAGTTACTTAACACTGGAACGGTAAGATAATTGGTCAAATTAAACATAATCCAAGGAATAAGATACAACATAAAACCGCGGTTAAACAGAACGGTTCTGTAAGAGACAGCGCTTTGAGTTGGGCGTGTATCATCATTTAACTTCAATAAATACAGCAGTATTAAACTTATCAGTTTAAGAAAAACAAGTATAATGCAACTATAAATGATATTTTCTGACCCAATTTGACCAAGTATAGCTATACTTGAACCGATAAATAAGAAAGTAATTCCGCCTATTGTTGAACGATTACTAGACTTTGTATTTGCAGCAAAATAACCCATCACAACAGGCATACCTAAACCAAAATAAATGCCAAAAAAAGCTGCAGTAACTGCAACATTAATTACATTTACTGTGAAAAACACCAATGGCAATAAAGATACAAAAATACCTGCAAACATCCAACCTAAAAGAAAAGTACTTCTTTCAAGACAGCAAAACATTTTTGTGCTGATAATCGCGGAAAATGCAATTCCAGCAATATTAACACCAATTATAGATATCAAGTTTTCAGCAAAACAGGTGTTAGTCATGGTTATTAGGCTAGAATATGCTAGAAAATACCATGCAAAGGCACTAGCGACGAGAAACGTATTAGCTAAAGTACCTCTTAGATTTTTGGTAAGTTTAACAACTGCACTATCTAGCATACAGAGGATACATCATTAAGTTTACAGTTAAACATTAAGACTTCCAAAACTGAATCCAAAATCACATTTATCCACAATATTTTTATGTAGACAGGTACAACAGAAATACAATAAGAAGGAGAGGCTTATAAAAAAATGAAAAAAGCAAAAATTCCAGCGCGAGTAGTAGGCTGGCTTTAAGACATAATTTCTTGAATGTATGAGAGAGCAGTCAATGGGAAGACCAATATGCTCTCCTGCATTTTTTCATTTTTTATAAAATGCAAGGATTCTTTTCCGTTCTGAACAATTAGTGCCATTTCAGATGTTAGCTTTTGAACTGACTTAGAATTTAGTACCAGTTCTCTTAGTTGCTCAAAATCATTGTACTTGAAGTCAGACTTACACATTAATGGAAGTAACTTCCCTTTTAGATTAATCTCATTTATTGCGTAAAGAAGAGGTAAAGGCGGACATTCGTTCTTCAATCTATTTTTAAGTTCCTTATAGGTTACTAAGTCGATATATTCTTCAGCAATTGTGGATAATAACCCAAGATTTCTCCCAAAAAATCTTAAACGCTCGATTGTAGCCTCATCTGTGCGAGCTAAAATTGCGCCTATTGCCATGTTCATTTCAGTTATTGCGGCTTTTAGTCTTATTATGGAATAAAGTTTCTCCTTAGAGAGGAGTTCAAAATCTCCTTTGAGCGACATCTCAATTGATTCCGCTGTACTAATTTCAGAATATGCTTTGGTCAGGGAACTATAGATTGCATCTTTTTCGTTTTCAGCAAGGGGTTTGCATTCTTTTTCTAGTTGCCTAAAACCGTACACAAGCAAGGAATCGCCGGCGAGTATCGCGGTTTCTTTGCCGAATTTTCCGTATACTGTAAGGTTGGGTCCTTTTGATTTTGATTGGTCTATTACGTCGTCGTGAATATCGGCTGCACCTGCAATCATCATTATTGCCGCTGCTACTCCAACTGTTGCTTTTGAGTCACCCCCAGCGGCTTCACATGAAAGAGCAGTCAACGCGGGAAAAATTGGCAAGGCAGAGGTTAAGGTAACATTTACAAAGTGTTGTAATGCCTGGGAGATTGGACTACTATCTTTTGATTTCTCAAGTATTAGTTGTTTTACTAATGAAAAGGCTGCAGAGCCTTTTGAGAGGACCACTTTTTTCATCTGCGCTGAACAATCCATCTGTATATGCACCAGCTATTTGGGTCGTTTAAATTGCCTTTTATCATCTTTATAGGTATTTAAACAAGTTATGAACCCAGTCATAAAAGAGCGTTTTAAGGTTTAGGTGACAAAAAATAAAGGGAGGGAGGCGTTTTTACAGCCAACCTACAACTATTGGAGGTTTTGCACGGATTATTTTTTTGCTGCTCATGGTTCTCACCTCGGTTTTTTCTCTTTTTTCACCAGTTTTGATTAGGGTTGGTTCAAGGGTTTAGAAACCCCTTGATCCAGGATAAAATTAGTTGGTTATCGATTCTTGTGTGATATGTAACGCCAGCGCAGTTTGCATTGCTTACGTATTCGTTTATGGCTATTACTGTCTCTTGACCTGTGCTTGTGGTGTAAATAACTGGCCCGCCTGAGTCACCGTATGCTACGCCACCTTTGTTTTGGGCTGAGTTAGCGCTACATTTTATGTATCTTTCGTTTTCTGCGAAGTTTCGTGACAGCAGGTTGACCTTTGCGGAGTTGCGTGTTACATATCCGACCCATGAGTTTTCAGGTCCACTATTTTTTGGTGTAGTTCGTTGTTGAACTCCGTAGCCTATAACTTTAAGTGAGGTTTTTACGGGCAACTCGTCTACGATTCCTGTTTGAGGCAAGGTTGCGTATGTTGTTACGCTTGCGACGGGTTCATCTAGTATGATCACGCCTACATCGCTGCTTTCAAGAGCGTTGTTTCCGGCAATTAAACCTTGGAGGTATTCTGGGTAAGCAGTTGGTATACCACTGTAGATGGGTTCATTTGTGGAGTAGATTATTTTTCCGTCTTTTATTGTGTAAATTATTGGACCTTGATCGAAGCAGACGCTTACTGCGGCAACACCTATACAACTATGACCTGCAGTCACCATAACAGTGGGGGAAATCAGAAAACCTGTGCAGTAGCCAACGGGAACTTCCCTTGCGACGTCGCTGAAAAGCACAACCACACCCACGTAGGGTGTAGAGTCAGCCTGAAAATTTCCGGTTACGCCATATGCTGCGCCGCTAAAAGTGGATATTAGAAATACTGCGGATAACGTTGTCAACATGACGGTTTTTATTAGTTTCACCCTTAATCCCTCTGAGGTGGATATATCGACGTTGGAAATATCTCGTGTGTCGCAATATATAAGCTGTTAGTAGCTGGAATGTTGAGCTTTTTTGTGTTGTACAACTGTACAGTAAAGTGTCTGAGTGTTATGTTCAAGGTCTGTTGAGCGCAAGTCTTAATAGTGTTTGGGTTTATTTGGGGTTTCATGTGCGCGTTTAGGAATATTGAAGCTAAATGGCAGCGTGCTTGGGATAGCTACCACGTTTTTGAAGCTGACCCCGACCAGTCCCGACGGAAGGTTCTGGTCACCTTTCCTTTTCCCTACATGAATGGCCCGCTACATGTGGGTCACGCATTCACAGCCTCACGGGTGGATGTCTACGCTCGTTTCCGCCGCATGCAAGGCTATAATGTGCTTTGGCCTTGGGCCTGGCACTGGACCGGGCAACCTCTCCTCGGTGCCTCCCAGCGTGTTGCAAAAGGCGACGAAAACTACATACGCGTACTCCGAGACGTAGACGGTGTTCCGCCTGAGGAGTTAAAGAAATTCATAGACCCGCTTTACATGGCCCAATATTACACTAACGAAGGTCGCCTCATCGCCAAGCGAATAGGATTCTCAGTTGATTGGCGAAGAGAATTTACCACTATCTGGCCTACTTTTCAGAAATTCATCGAGTGGCAATACGCCAACCTATGCGAAAAAGGCTTTGTCACAAAGGGCACTCACCCCGTCGTCTGGTGCCCAAAAGATAAAAGCCCAACAGGCGACCACGACCGACAAAGCGGCGA
Organism: uncultured Candidatus Bathyarchaeia archaeon; assembly: GCA_964582085.1. Taxonomy (GTDB): domain Archaea; phylum Thermoproteota; class Bathyarchaeia; order Bathyarchaeales; family Bathycorpusculaceae; genus JADGNF01. The sequence continues at coordinate 68,584 of CAZOPV010000017.1, forward strand.
AGGTGTCACCCCCGAAGAGTACATCCTCATAAAATACAAGCTAGATGAGAAAACTTTCTTGCCAGCTGCAACCTTCCGCCCTGAAACTATCTATGGCATTACGAACCTCTGGATTAATCCTGACTCGACTTATGTCGAAGCCGAGGTAGATGGGGAGCGCTGGATTATCAGCTTGGAAGCTTCGGAGAAGCTCAAAGAGCAAGAACATGACGTTAGTGTAAAACGTGAGTTTAAAGGCAAAGAGCTTATAGGTAAATCCATCGAAAACCCGCTTACTCACCAGAGGTTCCCTATTCTGCCAGGCTGGTTCGTGGACACCAAGACGGCTACAGGAGTAGTGTACAGCGTTCCCGCCCATGCACCGTTTGACTATTTGGCGCTTAAGGACCTACAGGACAACCCTGAGGTGCTGAAAGACTTCAACATAGACGCAGAGCTGGTTAAGGCGATTAAGCCTATTTCGATTATCAAAGTTGAAGGTTATGGCGATTTTCCCGCGGTGGAACTTGTCACGAAAATGGGCATCAAGAACCAGAATGATCCACGCGCTGACGAAGCAACCAACATTGTTTACAAAAAAGAGTTCCATAGTGGAGTGCTTAAAGAGAGTTGTGGATCTTACGGTGGCAAGACAATTAGAGAAGCAAAAGATGTTCTCATCAAAGACTTTAAGCAGTTGGGTATAGCAAGTAGCATGTACGACTTACCCGAGCCTGTCGTCTGTCGCTGCATGACTCCATGTGTCGTAAAGATTCTCTCCGACCAATGGTTCCTAAATTACTCTGATACAAAATGGAAGACTCTTGCTAAACAGGTTATTGAACAGATGAAAATTTACCCTGACTCCGCTAAACCCTGGTTTATGGCGGTTATTGATTGGTTGCGTGAATGGGCATGCGCCCGCACAACAGGTTTTGGAACTCCTCTGCCGTGGGGTAAAGGCTGGATAATTGAAACTTTAAGTGACAGCACTGTCTACATGGCGTTTTACACGATAAACAAGCATATTAGGCAACACAACATCAAACCGGAATCGTTAACCCGTGAAGTTTTTGACTACATATTTCTCGGCAAAGGCGAACCCTTGGAGCTTAGCAAAAATGCCGGTTTAGATGTTGAATTGTTGAAAGATATGCGCCAAGAATTCCTGTATTGGTACCCGGTAGATCTACGTAATTCCGCAAAGGAACTAGTGTCTAATCACTTATCTTTCTGCATTTTCCACCATGCTGCGCTGTTTCCACCTGAGCATTGGCCTCGCGCCATAGGAGTTAATGGCATGCTCATGGTTGAAGGTAAACAGATGCATAAGTCCAAAGGTAACTTCATAACCATGAAAGGTGCAGTTGACAAGTATGGGGCGGATGCTACCCGTTGCGGTTTAATGTTAGGCGCTGAAGGTATGGATGATCCTGATTGGCGCTCAGATAACGTCAAGGATATCCAAGTAAAACTCGAAACTTTGTTAGGCTTTGCAAGCGATGTAATTAAAAAAGCCAAAAATGACGAAGACACGACGTTAGAACACTGGTTAAGTAGCAAAATGCAGCAACACGTAAAGGAAGTTACAGCGGCTCTCGAGGAACTGAAAACGCGAACAGCCCTGCAGACTGCATTGTTTGAAATATGGAATGACCTGAGATGGTACATACAACGGAAAGGCCGAGCTGACACAAAAGCACTGGCTGAGGCAGTTAAGATTTGGCTGAAGCTGCTTGCTCCATTTGCACCTTACACTTGTGAGGAACTCTGGAGTCAAACAGGCGAATCTGGCTTCATAAGCGTGGCTCCATGGCCAGTTTTTGATGAGTCAAAAATAGATATTGTTGCGTTGGAGAAAGAGAATCTTGTAACAGATGTTATCGCGGATACATTTAATATTTTGAAGGCAATAAAAATCGCGCCAAAGCACATTTGTTACTATACTGCTGCTTTGTGGAAGTGGCATGTTTACTTAAGGATCCTTGAGAAGTCATTTAGTGGCGAAGTAAAAATTAATGAGGTCATGAAAGAAGTAGCTGCTGATCCAACTATGAAGCCACACATAAAACAATTAGCTGCACTTGTGCCACGGTTAATAAAGTCTTTGACGAAGCTTTCTGGTGAACGAAAAGCCAACATGGCGAAGGTCAAAACATTAGACGAAAAAGAACTGATTGCAGGCGCTGCAAGTTTCTTGAGGGAGCGGTTTAACGCTGAAGTCTCAGTTTACAGCGAAGAGGACAAAGACCGCTATGACCCCAAGCAGCGTGCTAATATGGCTCTGCCTTACCAACCAGCAATATTTATGGAATAAAAAGCAAATTGAGGGAAAACTGATGTTTGAGTTTTTCTTGCGGATCTTTAGTTTGTAGGGTAAGTTCTTGAGAGTCTCCAGAGTATATCGCCTATTTGCTCATCGCGCATCAAGTCATAGTATGCTTTGGCAATTTTTGCTGCAACAGGTATTACACCATGATCTACAATCTGGAGCAGTGTAGGGTTTGGAATTCGATCGCCTAGGAAGGTACTGCGCCAGATGCGCACGTTGTATTCCCAGCAACGAGCAAGGAATTCCCAGCGCATCCTTGTCAAAGAATCCAGTTCTGCTCCGCGCTTGTTCATGAGTAAGCAGTCCTCAAGAGGCACAAAGAAGAGAGGTACATAAAACGCGTTGTAGTCTTTGAGGTCATCCATTAAAATTAATGTTTCATTTACGTCATCTTCTGTTTCGTCAGGTAAACCGACAATGAGTGTAGCAAGCGGATACCAGTTATTATCGTTGAGTATACCAAAGGCTTGAGTCACAATTTCTTTCCACTGCTCGGGTTTATAGGGCAACATCTTGCCTGCCATGTATTTCTTCATAAGCCTCACACTTCCTGTTTCGATGCCTGTTTCGCCTGTTACAATGGGTTTACCATTATGGTGGTACCAAGGATGCTGCAACAAAATTTCTGCTATGTCACGTATCATGTTGGGTTTGTTGACAACAGGTGCAAGCGACATGTGACTTGTTTGAATACCTCTGACGTTCGGAACAGACGCTACACTTTTGACAAGTTTAACAACGGTTTCTTCGTTTGGTATGAAACTTTTACCTTTTACCCCGTACAAAAACAGGTCTTCCGTGACCAAGGTGATGTCAGCGCCTTTGTCACCCATTTCTTTGGCGGTTAATTCGACTTCTTTCATTATGTTTTCTAATGGAACGTCAATTTTACGCTGCACTGTTGGAGTACAAAATTGACAGTTTCTTCCGCAACCTTTGCTAATTTCGATGGCGCCATGGATCGCCGCATGCATGATAAGTGGTTCTTGTTCACCATCTTCCATGGGTGAACGAACCCTTTGTGGAAGAGGTTCATCTGCAACTGCCTTTTTGAAAATTTCAACTATAGTTTTTTGGCCTGGTCCCATAACAAGGCAGTCTATGCCATAATCTTTTGTTAATCTCTTGCGTTCTAGTTGCCAGCTACCAAAGCCGCCGACTATGACTTTGGGTTTGTGGGCGCGTATTGCAGGGTTTTCGACGAGAGCTTTGAACTCCATAGCGTTCATTGGTTCTCCGCCTCCAATAAGTGAGCTGTAGGTTTTGCTGACGTATCCCATGCCTGTCGGGTCCATGCTGCTTATGCCCACGGCTTTTGTGTTGGGACCAACGAACTTTTCTAGATCAGCTGGATGAACAACTGCAACTTCGTTTTCTGTAAAGCCATTTTGGAGAAGCATCGCTTCGACTTTTCGTAAGCCATAGGGGGCAAGTTTGGCTCTACCGTCAGGTGTGCGTTCCACTGGCGGGTAGAGATATTTTCTTATGAGCCATTTTGGCACTGGACCACGGGCGAAGCCTGCTACGAACGCTATGAATTGGCTGTTGCCGTATTCGCTCATTTCTGTGGCTGAGGCTGTAAGGACTATTTGTGTACCTGAAGTTTGAGTCACCGGTTTCCCCTTCTATGGAGATAGTTGGTTATTGTTTATCTTATTAACAATTATGGTTTAGAAGATAAAAGAAGATTCACTGGTCTGTTGCCGGGATAAGTTGTGATCTTAAAAGGGAGTGGGTGAAATAAAGTTCAGCCCCTTTGATTGAAAGCTACCGTAAGATTACTTTTTTTCCTGTAGCTATGTAGACTACCGATTCTGATATGTAGGTTGCGTGGTCCGCTATACGCTCGAGATATCGTACCACTAGCACACTGGAGATGGTGCATTGAGTTGTGGTGCAAGCTTCTTTTACTAGTCCATCGAGAAATCTAATGTAAGATTGATCTATTTCGCGCTCTTTTTTGGCAACAGAGTGTGCAAGTTCAGAGTCATGATTCTTAAGCGCTTGGTTAGTTGCTGTTATTGTGTCTAGGACTTTCTCACTTATTTCGGCTATTTGCTCTGTGATCCAAACGGGGCATGTTTCTTCTCCGCTTAACCTTTTAGCTGCATTAGATATATCCAAGGCGTATCGGCCATATCGTTCAAAGTCATAAGCTATTTTTATGTATGAATTTATTATTCTCAGGTCTGAAGCTACAGGTTGATATTTAACTATTAGTTCAAATGCTTTCTCTTCAACATCAGTGGTCATAGAGCTTAGGATTTCTGAGAGTTCAGAAACGTCTTCGGGGGTGTCTTTTCTTCTTAAAAAGCCTCGCAAGGAGATAACTAACACTTTTTCTGCTACATCGCTCATTTTGTGGATTATTGCAGTTAATTGTTCTAATCCTTTGTCTAAAAGTCTGTCCATACTTGTCATCTTAACCGAATTTTCCTGTTATGTATTTTTCTGTTAACTCACTTTTTGGGTTCTCAAAGATACTTGTTGTTTCTCCGAACTCTACAAGTTGCCCGAGGTACATGAAAGCTGTAAAGTCGGAGACACGCGCGGCTTGTTGCATGTTGTGGGTTACAATTACCACTGTATAATTATTTTTCAGGTTGACAACTAGTTCTTCGATTTTGGCTGTAGCTATTGGATCTAATGCTGAGCATGGTTCGTCCATGAGTATAACTTCAGGCTGTAGTGCAATCGCCCGAGCAATGCACAGTCTTTGCTGCTGCCCCCCAGAAATGCTGGTTCCAGGTTTTTTCAGGTCGTCTTTGACTTCATCCCAAAGCGTTGCCTGCTCAAGGCTACGCCGCACAACATCGTCTAAGTCTTTCCCCTTACGTGAGCCACTTAACTTCAAGCCTGCAGCTACGTTATCGTAGATGGACATTGTTGGGAAGGGGTTGGGTTTTTGGAAAACCATGCCGACGCGTCTGCGGATTTGAACTGGATCAACGTCGTCAGCATAGATGTCTTTGCCGTCTAAAAGAATCTGCCCAGAAATCTTGGCTGTGGGCACCAATTCATGCATGCGGTTAAAAGTCCTAATGAGGGTAGATTTGCCGCATCCTGAAGGGCCAATTATGGCAGTAACTGCATTCGCCTTCACTGACATATTAATGTCCTTTAAGACATGTTTAGATCCAAACCACGCATTCAAGTTTATGCTTCTCAGTTTCTCATTACTTTCCATTTTTATCACTGCCTCCTAAGGCGCCCACTACTCATCATTCTGACACCTACGTTAAGAGACAAAACTATTAAAATCAAAACCAAAGCTGCGCCCCATGCTTGCGCTTGGATTTCCGGTGAAGGTTGGCGAGAATTTAAAAAGATTCTCAAAGGCAAGGCATCCATAGGCTGGTTGAGGCCTTGGAAAAAGTAACTGTTTCCCATAATTGTAAGTAAAATTGGGGCAGTTTCGCCTGCAATTCGAGCTATCGCTAAAAGTATGCCTGTGACTAACCCTTGACGTGCTGCAGGCAAAACAACGCTTAAAGTTGTTCTCCAAGTGTGTGTGCCTAAAGCCAATGAGGCTTCGCGAATTGAAGTAGGAACTAGTTTTAGAGACTCCTCGGTGGTTCTTGCCACTATAGGAATCATCATGAAAGAAAGCGCTATTGAGCCTGCAAGGGGCGAGAAGGTTCCAGTTATACCGATAACGATTATGCTGAACGCCGTTATTCCAATAACTATGGAGGGGAACTCTGTTAGGATATCGTTGATTGTCCGCATTGTAGAAGCGTATTTGTTGCTGCCAAATTCTGCTAGGTAAATCCCTGAAAATACACCTATTGGAACACCTATAAGACTGGTTAAACCAATCAATATTAAAGTGCCTTGTATTGATGGCCCAATTCCGCCTTCTAAACCATTAGCTGTCAAAAACTTAAAGTTAATCTGGGAGGCTCCCCTTGCGATGACTTCATAGAGAATACTGGCTAAGGGTATGACGGCTATAATAACGCAAAGTAGACAGATGACGAAGAAAAACCTGTCTTTAAATTTACGAAAACGATAACTGTGAAACATTATTCCACAGCGCCTCCTTTGACCTTCAAAATGCGGGTAACCATTATGTGCGCAACTATATTTATTAACAAACTGATAAGAAGCAAAACTAAGCCGGCTCCAATGTAGGCAGATTTTTCTAGCGGTGTTGGAGCCTCTAAGAAACCGTTTGCAATAAGCGAGGGCAAGGTTTGTCCAGGTCTAAAAAGAGAAGACGGCATAGCAATTGGACCAACAGCATTACCTATCACCATGGTCACCGCCATCGTTTCTCCTACAGCACGTCCCAAGCCTAAAATTATTGCTCCAAATATGCCTGAGCGCCCATAGCTTAGAACCCAGTGACGAATAACCTCCCATTTTGTTGCTCCGATGCTATAAGCTCCTTCACGAATTGAGTCTGGAACAGCGCTAATTACTTCTCTTGAAACTGAAGCAACCGTTGGAATTATCATTATCGCCAATATTATTCCCGCAGTGAAGAGATCTAAACCAAAGGGTGCTCCACTGAAGATAGGAATCCATCCTAAACTGCTGTTAATTGGTATTTCTATGTAGTTGAGGATCCAGAATCGGAGCACAAAAAGCCCCCACAAGCCGTAAATGACGCTAGGAACCGCAGCGAGGAGTTCAATGAGATATGAAAAAGGCACCCTTATAGCTCTTGGCGCCATTTCTACAAGGAAGATTGCAATACCTAAACTTAAAGGTACTCCTATTAAAAGTGCCAGTCCTGAGGTAACCAAAGTTCCAAGTACGTAAGGGAGGACCCCGAAGGATTCTCGGCCTTCTACAGGGTTCCAGTTAGTTCCAGTTAAAAAGTCTATGCCATACCGCTGCAAAGCCAGCGTAGAGCCAGTGGTTAAAACGTATGTGTTTAAAAGTAAAATCACAGCCGCAGACGCGACCATAGCCGCCGCTATAAGTTTGAATACATTATCGCCTGTTATCTTTACTTTCACGGGATTTGCACGCTACGTTTTTTTGGATGCTGTGAACAAAAAAATTGGGTTTTTTAGGTTGTTATTAAAGGTTGACCGTTGAAAGTTATAGACTTCAGTGTTGTCTCGTTAATTTGAACCAAGTTCTGAGGGAGGGCGGCGTACTGCAAGTTTGCAGCTAGTTGTTGTCCATCGTGAACGACATACCAGATGTAGTCTACGAGTTGTTTTGCTTTGTCCCATGTCATGCCTGGAACAACGTTGAGTTCCTTATACAGCAACATATACGTTGGTACAACTATTGGATAAGCTTGGGCTCCTGGAGCGTTGAGTATGTTTACACTTGTCCAGTCACCATCACCTGCGGGTAAACCGCCAGTTGGAAGAGATTCTGCCGCTGCTGTAGATGAAGCCAATGTTGGCTGCACAAAGTTTCCTGAGTAATTTTGAATTGCCGCTGTGGGCATGTTGTTTTGTAAGGCATAAGCTAACTCGACGTATCCGATTGCGTAGGGGGTCTGTTTTACTGTTGCTGCAACGTTTGAGTTACCGCTTGCGCCAATAGTTACTCCAGGCCATTGAACAGTGGTTCCACTTCCAACTTGATTAGCCCAAGTCGTACTCACCACGCTCAAGTACTTGGTGAACCAGTTTGTGGTGCCCGAGCTGTCAGACCTTCGGACAACGACTATGGCATTGTTGGGTAACGTGATATCTGGATTTAGAGAAGCGATGGCAGGGTCATTCCATTTGGTAATTGTTCCTAAGTAGATGTGGGCAATCACCGGACCTGTTAGTTTTAGAGCTGTTGAAATACCAGGCAAGTTATAAGTTATGACTATGGCACCGATTGTCTCTGGAATGTGAACAGCGTTTGGCGCAGCAGTTCTTTGAGATGAAGTTAATGCTGCATCTGTGCATGCGAAGTCAACTGTTTTGGCAGTGAACGATGAGATGCCTGAGCCGCTTCCGACTCCTTGATAGTTAATTTGTACGTTTGTACGGATTTGTGTGGTGTATCTTATTATTGTAGCATTGATGAAAGGTTGTGGAAAAGTTGCTCCTGCGCCATTAATTGTTGCGGGTCCGGGTGTAGGAGTAGGGGTGGAAGTAGGAATAGATGTGGGTGTAGGTGTTGGGGTAGGTGTAGAAGTAGGAACAGATTGTGTTGGGGTGGGTGTAAAAGTAGGAACAGATGTGGGGGAGGTTGTCGTTGTAAGGGTTGGGGATGGCTCATTTGAAGGGGATGGAGAAGGCAAAGTTGGAGCAGATGTGGGGGTAGCAGATGGTGAAGATGCGGCTGGTGGTGTTTGCGTAGGCGCAGGTGTTTCAGTTGGTGAGTGGGTAGCCTCAGGAGTTGGTTGAGACAAGTATACATAGCCTAATGTACCGGCAATCACTATTACAATTGCAACTATAGCAACTAATTTGTAAGTAGTTTCCATTTTTTTACCTCTTCTTGCAACTAAATTTCAGGCGGTGATTTTATAGCTGTTCGACGTAAACTTTATAGTATATATAGACTGGATATGTAATATACAAAAGCGAAGGTATTCTGATTTGGCCAAAACAGATACTAATCATCACAAAAAAGAGCACAGAAAACTACAGGTGACAGGAGGCTCAACTTACATCCTCTCACTGCCAAAAGACTGGGTCACTCGAAATCAACTCAAAAAGGGCAGTACTATAATGCTTCGTGAAGAGGACGACGGCGCTTTATCAATAGTGCCACCTCAAAATGTAAGAAGGGAAAAAACAGAAGCTTTCATAAAAGTTGCCGCCAACGATTTACCAGAAGCTGTAATTCGCAAAGTTATATCAGTTTATGTAGTTGGATACAACTTACTCCACTTAAAGCCTCAAAACCAGCAGCAGTTACCAACAAAACTGCGGAATCAACTGAAAAACTTCGCCCGAAACTATCTTGTAGGAACTGAAATTGTGGCGGATACGCCTACAGATTTGATATTGCAAGTTCTGCTTAATTACCCTGAACTCAGCGTTCAAAGTGCTCTGAGTCGAATGGCCATAATCGCAGCGTCAATGCATAAAGAAGCAATAACAGCTCTGAAAAATTTGGACTACTCCGCTGCAAAAGCAGTTGTGGAAACTGATCGGGAAGTCAACCGTTTTGGCTTATATATTATAAGACTGCTAAAAATGGCCATTTCAAACCCGCGTATAATTAAGGAAGTTGGGCTGAACAATCCCCGTAACTGCCTTGGCTATAGGCTCATATCTAAATCGGTAGAACGAACTGCCGACCATGCAACTAAAATCGCCGAAAACGTTTTGCTACTCCAAGAACCCCTCAATAAAGAGCTTGTAGAGAGAATAGACAAACTGAGCAACTTAGCTATATCTATGTTTGAAGAAGCAATGCAAGCTCTCTTTAAAAGGGACTATGAGCAAGCGGAATCTGTGATAGAAAAAATAGTTCAAGTGCACAAGTTGGAAAAAGAAGCAATACTCTCCTCCAAAGACGTAAATATTGAAGAAATAGCCATCACAAGACTGCTCATTGAAAGTGTTCGGCGCACAGCTGAATACGCTAGCGACATCTCGGAAGTAGTGCTTAACCTAAACGTGGAAACAATACTATCCTAAAGCGTAACAAATGAGCCAAAAGAACCTTTATCTCTATAGAAGTAATACCCATTTTATGGTAACATTTCAGGCGGAACCCCCTTGAAAGACGCTTTGTTAAAAACTAGCTTCGCAGGCTTACAACTTGGTAACCCCACTGCTCTCGCCTCGGGCATTCTTGGATATACAGGAGATATTATGCAGTCAGTCGCCGACAATGACGCAGGCGCCATTGTCACAAAATCCGTTGGCGTTAACCCCCGTATGGGCTACGCCAACCCAACTATAACACAAACTGCCGGTGGACTCATCAACGCGATGGGTTTACCCAACCCGGGTATAAATGAATACACCAAAGAAATCACTTACGCTAAGTCAATTTTGCAAGTGCCACTTATTGTGAGCATTTATGGCTACTCTGCGGAAGAATACGCGCTGGTAGCCAAAAAGGCTGTGGCTGCAGGAGCCGACGCTGTGGAGCTTAACGTTTCCTGTCCGCATGTTAAATATACAGGTTCAGAAATCGGTGGCAACCTCAAGCTTCTCCGTGATGTTATCTACAAGGTCAAATCAGAAGTTACTAAACCAGTCATTGTGAAGTTGTCTCCAAACGTTACCGACATTGTAGAACTCGCAGATACGGCGGTCAAGGCAGGCGCCGACGCTCTAACAGTTATAAATACGGTTCGTGCCATTGCAATAGACGTAGAAACATCGCTGCCTATTTTGACTAATATCCGCGGCGGACTTTCAGGTCCAGCCATTAAACCAATAGCGTTAAGATGCGTCTACGACATCAGCGAATGTATAAAAACGCCTATTATGGGTTGCGGGGGCATCAGTAACTGGCGCGACGCCGCAGAATTTCTCTTAGCAGGGGCTTCCACAATTCAAGTAGGCACCGCAATAGCTATGAAGTCGCCCAGAGTATTCCGAGAAATCAACAAAGGCCTAAAGTCTTACCTCAGAAAGAAAGGATACAAGAGTGTGAATGAAATTGTCGGCAAAGCTCACCGAGCTTAATACCCTCAGAACTACCCAAATCGTAGATATAAAACCTGAAAACGACACAGTGAAAACCTTCACAATAAAAGACAAACTGGGTTCCAAGTCTAAACCAGGACAGTTCATAATGCTTTGGATACCCGGCGTGGACGAAATCCCCCTCAGCGTGCTAAATGCCAGCGATGGCAAAGTCTCCGTTTCGGTTAAAGCTGTGGGCGATGCCACAAAGCGCCTGCACAGGATGAAAATCGGCGAAATCGTAGGTGTTCGAGGACCTTTCGGAAACTACTTCACTGAAAGTCGTGGTAGAGTTCTTTTAATCGGCGGGGGCACGGGAGTAGCGCCGTTGATTTTTTTGGCGAAACAGTTAGTTGGTAAAGCTGAACTTGTAAGTTTTGTTGTAGGTGCCAAAACAGAAAATGAGTTACTTTTTCTCAAAGAGCTATGTTCTGTTTGTACTAAAGAGAATTTGGTTACAACAACAGAGGATGGCAGTTACGGTATGAAGGGTCTGGCAACCGAACCATTGGAGGAGTTGATAGAAAAGCACAAATTTAACATGATTTACACCTGTGGTCCCGAAATCATGATGTGTAAAGTGTTTGACGTTGCTGAAAAATACAAAATCGCCTTAGAAGCAAGCCTAGAGAGATTAATGCGATGTGGCATCGGCTTGTGTGGAAGCTGCGTGATAGGTAAGTACCGTGTTTGCCGTGATGGACCTGTTTTTAGGTCTGTCCAGCTAAAAGAGGTTAAAAACGAGTTTGGGGTCTCCCGCTTAGGTTTTGACGGAAGCCGAATTCAACCGTAGAGGCAAAGTAGACACTTTGATTTCACAAACTGAATTGGAAGCAAGTGTCCGCAAAACAGTTCTTCTCTACAACAGGTTAAACAGCCCCAAAGTTATGGCAAAAATTGTGATAGTTTTGCCTGAACAGATCACTATAGGGTTTTCGGGTCCGTTTTGCTATGAATGCGGAGGGACTTTAGCATACATTGAAGAATTTGCGCGAGACTTCAAAGTATTTAACAATCTTTTGGAATTATCTATTGGACAAACTCGGCAGACAAGTCCTCGAAGTTTCGAGGTGGACTACAAAGTTAAATCCCGACAACAAAAGGCATAAAAAAAGAAAAAGTTATTCCCAAGGGAAACCAAGTTCTCTTAGGTATTCTTGTTGGTATGTCGGATTAAATGATAACTCTTTGCTCCGCAAAATTCTTTTATCTAATCTATCAAGGGCTACACGGAACGTGGGCTCTACGCCATATCCTTCGCCTGAACTGACAAAGAAGCCTCGGATGCCTTTGACTGTTCTAAGCTGAAGACGACAGTGGATAAGAGGTTGCCCTTTTTGGTTGGTGCCGTGAAGTTTCATATACACAAAGAGTGTTCCTGACTGAAGTAAATCCTTGTATTTTCGTGTAAACGCGTCAAATTCGTTCATTATAAAGTTACGTGTGCCTTCGTCGATTTCAACGCCTTTAACTGCAAACTGTATGGTAAGACGTCTGTCTAGATCCTCCCTGACACTGAGGGGCTCAAGAAAGTCGAGCTTTGTCGCTATACCCACAAGTCGATCTTTAGCAACTACGGCTAAACAGTGAACGTTAAATTTGTGCATTTTTGCCTCTGCCTCTTTCAGCGTCGTGTCAGGGGCCACCGTAATTACAGGTTTGGTCATTATGCCTTTTGCAGGAATGCTTAGAACTTGGATTTTTTCCCCCTTTATGTCTCCTACGGTTTGTCGTTGGGTTGGCTGAAAAATATGCTCTATGATGTCTCGGATGCTTATCATACCCACTAACTGACCCTTTTCTACAACAGGAACGTGACTGATGTCATGCTCTCTAAATAGACTGAGCACAGCACCGACTGTTCTATTTGCTTCAATAGTATATGGTGCCTTAGTCATAATTTGTTCTATCGCAGTATTACCCCAATCTTCAGTGACCGCACCATGAATGATTGCCTCGTCGGTTACGAAACCAAGAAGTTTATCTTTTTCAACAACAGGAAGTTGCCGTACGCCACTTTGGATCATCAGTTTAGCTGCTTTACCCAGAGAGGTATCTTGGGCAATTTTGGGAGCTGTTTTCATCAACGTTTTAACTTTGGTTGTTGCGGGGTCGAGTCTTGCTCGGGTGATCAATCTTTGTGCGACGACGCCTAGATACTTTCCTTTTTCGTCGGTAACGGCCAGCACTGACTCAACGTCTTTTTTTAATAGGTCGAGACATTTGGATAAAGTGTCGTTTTCTTTGACTGTGAAAAATTTTTTGGAAAAAACATCTCTGACAAGAAGTCGGCTACTCATACAAATGAACCCCACGTTATATTTCTGGGAAAAGTAGAATTTAAACATTCAAAAATAGTGGCGTATTTGTAGTTTTAATTAAAAACCAGAAAAGCACGACGATCCTTTGGGTCAAAAATGAGTTATTGAATTTTGTGTGCTTACAAAATGGGGAGGCAAAAACAGCAAGTCTAAGAGTATAGAGTATTACTTAAAGTGAGTGCGTTCTTTGGCGTTGGTGTTTCAACGCATCATACAGTTTTGTTGTGGCTATTATAACATTTGAAAAAATCAAAAAAAATAATCAGGTTAGTCTGTTTGGTCTGCAAGTTTTTTCTTTTTTTGTGCAAATCTGAATTTAGCGGTCAAGATTTTCTCTGTCGCAAAAAGTCGTGATGCAATGTACATAATGAGAAGAGTGAAAACGGCAACGTATATTATTCCAAATACTGCTGTTGAGTAGTTTCCCATTGTGATAGCTTTAGATGCGATGATCGGGTGGCTATACGGAATGGCGTAGAAAACGGCTTGCAGTGCACCAGGTAAACTGTTAGGGTCAATGTAGAGCATGGCGAGTGAAGGGATGAATATGAGCGGATAGATGTAACCTATCAGGGCTTGAGCTCCCCGTACATCTTCACTGAAAGCAGACATAATTACTGCGAGGGCTAATCCTGAAAGTAACGTTACAAATAGAGAGATACCTAGCAGTAGGTAGCCAAGTGGGGTGGGAACAAGACCGAGTTGAGCAAGATCTACAGCTGTGCCTGCTTGAACGGTGGCAGAAATATTACCCAATACGAAATTGTAGCCCACCATAACTGCAACTGCGGCTGCACCTGCCACGATAATGGTGCTACTAAGTTTGCCCATAAGAATAGCAAATCGGTCAACTGGAACTGTCAGTAGTGTTTCAAGTGTTTTTTCTTCTTTCTCCATGGCAACGCTGGTGGCGGCAATTTGCATGGAATAGGTAAGAAGTATCATTATGGTTATGGGTAGGGCTATGCTTTGCAGGTAAAGAACTGAACTTATCTGTGCAGGATCGACCCCCGCTTGGATTTGTCCCCGTATAATTGTAGACGGTGTAGTAGCAAGTATATTGGGGGCGACGACTCGGTTGAAGTTGTTGACGATGGATGCCCCGATTGAACCACCTATGTTAGAGAATATACCGCCTTCTTGGAATATGCTGTAGACGTTAACAGTTGCCGTGAGATTTGGATTTTGTTGGAAATGAGCGTTTATGGTTGCGGTAAAGTTTGAAGGGATCTCTATGAATTCAGTACGATTGTACTGTGCAAGTATACCTGTATCGATGATCTGTTGTGGGGTAGTATTGTTTAGTACAACTATGTTGGTGGCTTGACTAAGATTACCTATGAGTTGTTGACTCCAGTACCCGCCGTCATTGTCTACAATAAGGATGAGTTCGGCGGATTTTTGGGTTTGTTCAACTGCTGTTTGCTGTGCGTATCCTATGACCAAGCCGAGCACGGGAAACATGACCAAAGGCAAAACTATCATGCCGATGAGGATTTTTGGATCGCGGATTAGTTCTTTGAGTTCTTTTATAAGGATTGTAGTGAAGCCTTTAAGCATAGCCTATCACCTTTGCGAAAACTTCTTCTAGATTTTGGCTACTGTGCTGCTGCTTGAGGTCGGCTGGTTTGCCTTCAAGCACGATTTTGCCTTTGTTGATTAGTGCTACGTGATCACAAAGAAATTCAACTTCAAGCATGTTGTGGCTACTGAGCAATACGGTTATGCCATGTTGTTTTACGTACGATTTGATAATTTGGCGTACGTGATAAGCGTGTAACACGTCAAGTCCACTTGCAGGTTCGTCTAGTATAGCAAGCTTAGGTTTAGTCATCAAAGCCCTTGCAAGGAGAAGGCGGCGTTTCATGCCTTTACTGTAGGTTTTGGTTCGGTCTTTGAGGCGCTCGCCCAAACCGCTGATTTCCGCTGCATCTTTGACAGCTTGGTCTGTGTTTACATTGGAGAATTTGGCCATAAATTGCAGATATTCCATGCCACTAAGATTACGGTAGGCACCTGACTCTTCAGGTAGATAACTAAGGATTTTACGCACCTCGTCAGACTGCTTGGTTACGTCTAAACCAAAAACTTTAACGTAACCTGAAGTTGGAGCAATAAGTGTGCTAATGATACGAAGGGTAGTTGTTTTTCCTGCGCCGTTTGGACCAATTAGACCGTAAACTTCGCCCTGCTCGATTTTGAAGGTTGCATCATTTAAAGCTTGGATGTTGCCGAATCTCTTTGTGAGGTTTTTTACCTCCACAGCATAGCTCACGTAAATTCACCTGTTTTCTTGTGCAATTCAAAGGAACACCTATAAAACTTTAATGGTACCTTATTGGTGAACAGAAGAAAAGTAGTCGGAACTTTTTCTGACACACAAATAATTATACTGAATTCAGCCCCATCATAGTTTACAGGGTTAATAAAATGAGACGCTCTAAGCTTGAGATGTATATTGATATTCTTAAGGTGCTGGCGCATCGTGGCCCGCTGAAGCTTACCCACATAATGTACAAAGCTAACGTCAACTGCAGCGTACTCAAAGAGTACCTAGACTTCCTCATAAAACAAGGACTCATAGAAGAACGAACCATTGGAAAACGTAGGATAGTCTACGCAAACACGCAAAAAGGCATCACCGTCCTTAAGTATTTCAGAGAATTAAGCACAGCGCTTCCGATGGTGGAAGAGAAAGGTAAAATTCAGAATTTTCCCTATTAAAAACACTTTTAATTTTTAAACCCACAAGTCGATTACGCTTTTTGATGGACGTTTTCAACTCATAGAACAACCGTTAAAAGATAGAAAGGAAAGTATCGGCTGCTAAACAATACAGCACATACTCAAAATAAAAAAAATTACAGTTTACACCCAAGCTTCTGGCTAATACTGTTACGATTAAGCTCAACTTTTTTTGCTATCTCAGAAAAGAGATTGCCTCCATGGGTGTCGATTGCAACCACCAAAGGACCAAAGTCGTTCACTTCAAACCGCCACATAGCTTCAGGTGCACCTAAATCTAGCCAGTGGACATCTAAAACTTGTTTGATAGCTTGAGCAGCTAAAACTGCAGCGCCGCCCGTAAAAACGCAGTAAACTGC
Source organism: uncultured Candidatus Bathyarchaeia archaeon (assembly GCA_964582085.1). Taxonomy (GTDB): domain Archaea; phylum Thermoproteota; class Bathyarchaeia; order Bathyarchaeales; family Bathycorpusculaceae; genus JADGNF01. The sequence goes on from CAZOPV010000017.1 coordinate 84,878, forward strand.
ACCAAACTTGGACATCGCCTCAGTTGTACGCTGACCCATACCTCCTTTGCCGATGACCATACGTACTTTTGATCCCTCAATGAACTCGGCCTCAACAAACTCCATACGGGTGCTTGTGGTGGGTCCAGCGGCAACTACAACCCATTGACCATCATCTTTTTTCACAACAGGACCACAATGAAAAATAGCCAAACCCTCCAAATGCGTAGGCAATTCTTTTTTCTCTTTAAAAAAGTCTAAAGCTCGCCTATGAGCTTGGTCTCTTGCAGTAACAATCACACCTGAAAGATAAACTATATCGTATAATTTGAGTTCTCGCACCTTTGTTTCTGAAAGCGGCGTTTTCAACTTGTATGTTGCCAAATGCTTTTACCAACTTTGCTTTGTATTTGTTAAATACTTGACTGACCCGTCTACTTCGATTATAGCAGATGCACGCCTTGCAGCCCAGCAGTTAAACATAACTGCTACAGGAAAAGAGGCAGGATGTCGAAACGCATAATCAACATGGATATCCAGAACTGTAGTTTTTCCCCCTACGCCCATAGGACCAATACCGGTCATGTTTGCCGCCTCCAAAAGTTCCTGCTCCAAACAAGCAAGAGTTACATCCTCGTTCGACTCACCCACAGGTTTCAGCAAGGCTTTTTTGGCTAAACTCAAAGCCAACTCAGCACTACCTCCAACGCCAACGCCTAAAATTGTCGGTGGACAGGGTTGTGCGCCAGCGCGAATTACCGCGTCAACCACAAAACGCTTCAACTCGGATAGACCCTCAGCCGGATTTAGCATACCCAAAACTGAAAAATTTTCTGATCCTCCGCCTTTTATCAGAACGGACAACTCCAAAGTTTTGCCTTCAACCAACTCCCAATGAATCTCAGGTAAACCTTTGCCCATGTTGTTTCCACTGTTTTTCTGTGTAAAAGGGTGAACAGCATTAGGTCTGAGGGGCACTTCAACAGTGGCTCTCTGCACAGCAGCAGACAACGCGTTTTCTACACGATTTAAGCCTTCAAAATTCACCCCTGCCTTAACAAAAAACACTAAAGATCCTGTATCTTGACAAATCGGCACCTTCTTCTTTTCTGCCAACGATACATTATCCAAAATAGCCTGCAACTGCATCCTTGCTACTTCACTAGTTTCCTCAGAATGAGCCCGCTGCAGGGCAATCTTAACATCCTCAGGCAGAAAAATAACTGCTTGCCTCACAAGCTCAAAAGCCACGTCAGCCACAATTTTTTCTGCCTGCCGCAACGTCAAGCCTCCATAACACTTTCAATATACAAATAAACTGTACTTATACCTTTTAGCCAGTCCACAATCACTTTAACTTAACTCTCTACAGAACAAAACAATATAATCTTCGCGTGTTTTAAATAGCCCTTAACGCCATTTAACCCACAAACCGCACTTAAAATAAAGGGAACGCCATGACGGAAGACTCAGTTAACCAACAAGAAGACCAAATGAACGAAAAAACTGCAGAAAAAGAAGCAGAGCCAAAAAAGCCAAAGTACGTTTTCATCGAAGACTTGCCAGGAGTTGGTCCGGCTACATCACAAAAACTACGTGACTTAGGATACCACACTGTTGAATCGTTGGCTATGGCTACGGCACGCGAACTCGAGCCCGTAGGGGTGAGCGAAAAAAAAGCTTTCCAAATTATAGAAGCCGCACGCTCATCTATAGGCGTCAACTTCATACGTGCAGATGAACTCTACAGAATGCGCCAAACAGTTCAACGTCTAACAACGGGCAGCAAAGCAGTGGACAGAATGATTAACGGCGGGCTAGAAACCCAAACCATAACCGAGTTCTACGGCGAGTATGGCAGTGGAAAAAGCCAATTCTGCCACCAGCTCTGCGTAAACGTACAATTGCCACCTGAACGCGGGGGACTAAATGGTGGTGCGCTTTACGTGGATACAGAAAATACATTTAGGCTAGAACGAATAGTGCAGATGGCTAAACATCTGGGGCTTGATGCTGAACAAGTGGTAAAAAATATAATTTATGCTGAAGCATACACCTCTGATCACCAGATGTTTCTTTTAGAAAACGCTGACGAGATAATCAAAGCAAACAACATCAAATTAATCGTCATAGACTCTTTGACCGCACACTTCAGAAGCGAATACATCGGCCGCGAGATGCTTGCTACACGCCAACAAAAACTAAACAAACATATGCACAAACTCATCGCGCTTGCAAGAGCCTTCAATACAGTAGCTGTTGTAACCAATCAAGTTATGGCTAAACCTGACCAGTTCTTTGGCGACGTAACTCACCCCATTGGTGGACACATAGTTGGACATACAAGCCACACCCGCATCTACCTTAGGCGTGCATCTCACGGCCAAGTCCGCATTGCACGGCTAGTTTCAAGTCCCTACTTACCTGAAGGGGAGGAAATACTTAAAGTAACAGAAAATGGAATAGAAGACGTAACCGAAGAGGAAAAAGCAGCAAAAAGCCGCGGTCGATAAAAATGCCTGTCTCACAAGCTTTGGTAACGCGATATTTCCAGCTTATAGCTAACCGGCAATTCACCGAAGGTGAACGTGAGTTAGAGAACATAAAACAGACAATGCCAAAAACGGAGTGGAATAGAGGTTACTTCAGGGCCCTATACGGGATGTATCTTGCCCAGAAAAATAATGACGGATACGCCTTCTTTTCCAAGATAGACCTTGCCGATAAATCTACACTGCATGCATATCGAAGAGAATTTTTAGATCACACAAGGAACAGTTTACATGGGGACTTTGATCGCGGTTACTTCTCAGCTTGGGCGGACTGCATGCGTGTCCTAGCCCGACTTGAGATTTCATCATCACAAAGTGCTACCCCTCTAGTTGCGTCGTCTGAAAAAACGCGGCTAGAGACATTGAGGACGGATAAAAGCCAGGCTACCATAGCAAATTTTCTAAAAGAGAAATTGGATAATGCTGAAAAAGAGTAAACAGGCAGTGTAACTCTTAAGCCGTTGGTATTGGTCCAATTATTACACTTAAAGTCAGAACCATAACGACTAGCCACGTGAAGAAGTAGATGAATATGCCCATGCTCATAATTTTTGAGGGTTTCTCCACTTTTGTCATGTATTTAGCTTTTAACAGATAAAATGAAACTAAATAGATGAGCAATGCGATGGTGATGCTGTTCAACAATGTGTTGAGCTCACTTATTTGAGTTAAAACTGAATTTCCTGTGACGCTTTGGGCTATAATTGGAAGGGTTGCGCTTACTAAACCTGCGACGCCGCCCAAGAAGACTCTGAGCCAATATATTTTTGTGAGTATGTCCAAGATTCTTCTAACCTGTAACATTATATATTTTGGAACTACATTTAAAGAGTTACCTCCTACATTAAACTTTCTCCGCTGTTTTTATTACGAGTTAGCCCGTGTAGACCTCTTTAAGGTAAAAAGATACAGCGTCAATGTGAGGTTTTAGCAATATTCTTTTATATGTTGATTCTGAAAGGTTTGTAAGTGTGCTTATTCTTTTGTTAAATTATGGGTAGAGGTAGGTGGCTGAGTTTAACACCGTTTTGGCTGAAAAGGGAGATTTTGCTCTGAAAGCACCTATACGTGTTTTGTGTGTAGATGATGAGCAGACGTTTTTGGAGGTTACGCAGGAATGCTTGCGGTTGCAGGGCGGGTTTGAGGTGGACAGCGCTTCTTCGGTAAAAGAGGCGTGTGTAAAAATGATGAACAATGCCTATGATGCAGTTGTCTGCGACTATCAGATGCCTGAAAAAGACGGATTGCAATTTTTGATGGAGCTTAGAGCAGGCGGCAACAGAATTCCGTTTATTTTGTTCACTGGGAAAGGAAGAGAAGAGGTTGCGGTAAAAGCAGTTAACTTCGGTGCAGACGGTTATGTAGAAAAGAAGGGGTCTCCAGAAACAGTGTACTGTGAACTTGCCCATTACATACGGCAAGCAGTGCAACGGGCAAGGGTTGAGAGTAAACTAAAAGCATCTGAAGAAAAATACCGAAATCTCTTTGAGAACACAGGTGCTGCTACATGTATTATAGAAGAAGACAAGACTATTTCATTGTGCAACAAGCAGTTTGAAAAACTCAGCGGATACTCCAAAGAAGAGATAGAAGGCAACAAGAAATGGACAGAATTTGTCACTAAAGATTACTTAGAAAAAATGGAAAAATACCATGATGAAAGAAGAAAAGAAGGTGGCAAGGCCCCTAACCAATACGTTTTTAACTTCGTCAACAAAAAAGGCGAAATAAAAACTATACTGCTAACAGTTGATGTAATTCCTAGAACAAAGAAGTCACTCGCTTCACTTGTGGACATCACAGAACAGCAACAGCTAAAAATGCAACTCAAAGAAGTCGAAGAAAAATATCAGGATATATTTGAACAGGCGCCAGTAGGCATAATAACAATTGACGTTAACGGCGTAGTTACAGCAGTAAACGCTGCTGTAGTGAGCATTTCAGGTTTTTCCAGAGAAGAATTCGTTGGCAAACATTTTTCAAAGCTAGATATGCTAAAAAGTTGTATTCCAGAATTGGTGAAAATACATGATTCTCTCTTAAAGGGGATAATACCGAAACCCTTTGAAATAAAGTATTGCCGGAAGGAAGGGAAAGTGGCTTTTGGCGAAGTTTACATAAGCTTGATCAACGAAGTGGGCATAGTAAAGGGCTTTCAAGTAATAATTATAGATATAAGCGAACGCAGAAAAGCTGAAAAGGCGTTGAAGGCAAGTGAGGAAAAGTATAGGTCATTAATTAACGGAATGAATGATACTGTCTGGGTTATTGGTTTTGACGGCAAGTTTATTGACGTAAACGCTGCAGCCGTTAAGGTTCTGGGGTATTCCAGAGAAGAATTACTTTCCATGAAAGTTACAGATATCGATGGCAGTCTCAACTCAGAAGAAATAGGTAATTTAATCAAAAACATACCTGCTGACCAGATACAGGTTTTTGAAACAACCCACGTAACCAAGGACGGACGGAAAATTCCTGTAGAGATTAGCTCTACTATTATATCGTACCAAGACAAAAAAGCAATCTTGAGTATTGCAAGAGACATCACTTATCGCAAACGGTTAGAGCTGGAACTTAAGTGTTCAGAAGAAAAATACAGAAAGCAGTTTGAGGAGACACCTGACGCCATTTTCTTGGCAGAAGCAGACACAGGAATTATCGTGGACTGCAACCACGCAGCTACCCAGTTATTGGGGAGAGATAAATCTGAATTAATTGGTAAACATCAGCGAATTCTTCACCCTCCCCAAAGTATTGAGGACGGATTTAGTAGGACATTCAAACAGCATCGTGAAGAAAAAAAGATGAGCGTTTTTGAGGACCAAATAATTACTAAAAACGGAGAAATCAGAGACGTCCAGATAAGCGCCACTATCTTCGACATTGCAGGCAAAAGAATAATGCAAGGAACATTCCGCGATGTCACTGAACAGAAGAGAGTTAAGAAGGCACTGCAAGAAGCAGAAGAAAAATATCGAGAAACCATAATGAACGCCGATGTCGGCATCATAGCTTACGACGTGGGCGGTAAATTGAAAATTATCAACCCGAAAATGGAAGAAATAACAGGATTCACTATTAGGGAAATTCCAACTTTAAATGAGTGGTTCAAAAAACTCTACCCAAACGAGACGGAACGCCACAAAATCGCCAATAAATGGCATAAAAGAATTTTAGAGGAAGGTAAAGTCAAAGAAGGATACGCCACAATCACGACTAAAGACGGAAAACGTCGCGTTTTTCTGTTTAATGGTGTCCTGCTACGATCAGGAGATACTCTCGCCTTTGCCCAGGACGTCACAGAACGCAAAGAAGCAGAAGAAAAACTTGCTAAACTAACGAATAAATTGATGTTTATGAATGAAAAGTTGAGCGTCATAAGCAAGTGGACTAGGCATGATGCCAGAAACAAACTTTCAGTTATCGAAAGCAACGTGTATTTGGCTAAGAAAAAGTTGCCCACCAACAACTTCGTCCTACCATATCTGGACGCTATTAGTTCAGCTTGCAAGCAAATGGTGAAAATTTTTGACTTCGCAAAAGCATACGAAAGTTTGGGTATGGAAGAACCCGCTTACGTGGATGTTGAGAAAAGCTTTGAAGAAGCAGCAGCTTTGGTTTCAGACATAGGAGACGTTAAAATCAAGAACAATTGCCACGGTTTGATGGTGCTGGCTGACTCGCAATTGAGACAACTCTTCTATAACTTTATTGATAACTCTCTGAGACATGGAAAGAAAGTAAGCCAAATCAGCTTGTATTATAAAGAAGACGAAACACACGGCGAACTAAAACTCGTTTATGAAGACAACGGTGTAGGAATAACCGATGACGTAAAACGTACACTGTTCAAAGAAGAAACCGGAAAAAGCACAGGCCACGGCCTCTACCTTATGGCTAAACTCTGCGAAATATACGGTTGGACAATTAAAGAAACAGGAGAAGCAGGTAAAGGTGCCCAATTTGCTATAACCATTTCAAAAACCAAGGAAAAAGGGAAACCGCCCTATAAGCTTCAGAAATAACTGAATCAGGCACCAGCGCTACTTCCGAGTCTATTTATAACCTCCAAAGTCATTATTAAAAACCGTTAGGTGAAGAAAATTGTTCAAAAAAGAGTTCACCAGCTTTGACATCGCCGCCGTACTGCTAGAGTTAAAAGGGGAAATCTTGGATTCACGGGTAAACAACATTTACCAAGCAGACGCCAAAACTTTCACTTTGAAGTTACACAAAATTGATAAGCCGCCGATCCGTGTGGTAATTGAAGCTGGACGAAGACTTCACCTTACAAATTATGCCATGGAAAATCCAACTAATCCTCCCGCGTTCTGTATGGCACTACGCAAGTATCTTCGAGGCGCATGGCTTGTAAACATTGAACAATACGAGTTTGAACGTGTAGTGTCTCTTTCTTTTAAGACGAATGAAGGCGTCGTGAAGTTGGTGGTGGAGATTTTTGGTGAAGGAAACGTAATTTTGGTAAACGAAAAAGGTGAGATCCTGCAAGCACTGGTTTACAAGCGAATGCGTGACCGTAATATTCTTCGCGGCACAGTTTTTGAGTTACCTCCGTCAAGCGGAAAAAACCCCTTTAAAGTCAACGAGAAAGAACTGGCGGAAGCCATCAGAAAGTCTGGAGATGTAGAGGTTGTACGCACTCTGGCCCGGTTTTTAGGGATCGGCGGTATCTACGCAGAAGAGTTACTACTTCGAGCTCAAGTGGATAAACTGAAGGCAGGCAATTTATTAATTAAAGACGAAATCAAAGCAGTCTTTGAGTCAATGCAAAGTTTACTTTCACCACTTTTATTGAGGAACCTTGAGCCCTGTATAGTTCTTGACGAAGAAGACACTTTTTTGGATGTTGTGCCTTTCAAACTAAAACGCTACGAAAACGCTAAAGTTCAATTATTTCCAAGTTTTCAGGCGGCACTCGACGAATTTTACGTCAAAACAACAACTGTGGAAAAAGCAAAAGCGCAAATTCAAACTGGTGACCTTAAACGAGAGGAAGAAAAAATAAAACGCATCATAGCTGAGCAACAGCAGATAGTGGCTGAGTCTGAAAAAAAATCAGAGAGAGAAAAGAAAATAGGCAACACTATTTACGCCCACGCTAAAGAACTCCAAACATTACTAGATCTTTTTTCTAAGGCAAAGCTCGAAAACAAAGATTGGAACGCGGTTATCACAAAAATTCTGCCAGAAAAACGTGCAGGAAAGTCGCCTTTTGTTTTTTTCGATTCTTTTGAAGCACGGAACCTCGCCGTTAATGTCGCCGTTGACGATTTGAAGTTTAGTTTGAGTCTGCGTAAAACCCTATTTGAGAACGCCGCCGAGTTTTACGAGAGAGGAAAAAAAACAAAGCAGAAAGGCGCTGGAGCATTAGCAGCACTTATGCAGTCAAAAAAGCAACTGGCAGAGATACAAGCAGGTTTAAGCGAAGCTGAACGTTTAAAAAACCTCAAACCCACAGAAGCTTTAGAGGCACTCAGTAAGCGCCGCATAGAAAACAAAGAATGGTATGAAAAATTCCGATGGTTTAAATCGTCAGAAGGCTTCTTGGTGGTTGCAGGCAAAGATGTCGTCAGTAACGAGGTACTGGTAAAGAAATACACAGCACCTCACGATGTAGTTTTCCACGCTGAAATTGTGGGTTCACCATTTGTTGTTGTAAAAACAGAAGGCAAAGAACCAGGCGAACAAACTTTAAAGGAAGCAGGAGAGTACGCTGCCTCTTTTTCAAGAGCTTGGCGTGAAGGAATGGGATCTGCTGATGTCTACTGGGTAAAACCAGACCAGCTCAGAAAAAGCGGTCTGTCAGGCGAGTTTGTCCCTCACGGAGCGTTTGCAGTAATAGGCAAACGAAACTGGATGCGAAGCACACCGCTACAAGTTGCCGTGGGGGTCGTTGAGAACAACGGCAAATTGTGCTTCTTTGGTGGAGCCGTAGATGCAGTAAAAACTGAAGCTAAGGCGTTTTTGGTGCTGGTTCCTGGAGACCAAACGGGCAAAGATTTGTTGCGTAAGATTTTGAAAGAATTAATGTTAAAGTTGCCAAAAGATCAATGTGACAGGTTAGGTAAAGTGTCTATAGAGGACATCAGAGAGTTTGTTCCATATACCAAAGGGCGCATTCTTCAATCATTGTAATAAAAAGTGAATTTGATGTAAAGGCTGTTGAATCAGCATTTTTCATAACGTATAAAAACACTGTTTGAGCCTAATTGTTAAGAGGCATAGCCCATGAAAAAGTCCACGCTAACGTTCTTTGCACTTATAATAATGGCAGTGTTGTTGTCAGTTTCTCTTTTAAGCTTGTATTCGGCAAACACCAGAAATAACACTTTGGCCAGTAATTTGGCTACCCTGAAAGAGGAATATACAGCGCTGCAACAGAAATATTATTGGCTTTTAGGCAACTACAGTTTTCTTGAATGGAATTATACCCGTGTACTCATGGAGTCGCCTTCGGAGGTTCCTAATCCAGGAGCGACAGGATCAGAGAACGCCGCATATTTAGACAGATTAGAAGCTTTACAGAGCCTCTATAACAGTTTGAGGACAAAATATGATAAGGCGATGGCAAATTACAATGAATTGCGCACCTTAACTGACCAAAGGCTTATGCGAGGAAACGTAGCCAAGTTTATTGTTCCCTCAGACCCTACCGTGTTAAGCCTTGTCTATAATATTACAGGAAAACGCGGCAATGTCACCGACCCAAATTTAATATGGAAAGACATCAAAGCAATGTATGATTGGGTCGACAATAACATCAAGTATCGCGAAGATGGTTTGTACCCAATTTTGCCCTATGAACTCACAGATGTAGAAACAAAAGGTCTACGGCACACTAATCAAATGATCCAGTACCCTAATGAAACTTTGACATTAGGAATGGGAGACTGTGAAGATATAGCTGTACTTTTAACCTCTATTATACGCGCTTACTTCTTCGACGGCAACAGTAGCTACAGGTACACTGTTGAATGTATATGGATAACTGGGAGCACAGCAGGACATGTGGCTGTTCAAATTCCATTTACCCAAGGCAAGCTTGTCATTCTTGACCCCATCAGAGACTACTTTAGCCATGATACGCTTGGACAAATTGCATTGAACAGTGTCTCCACTGAAATTTACAATTGGATGAATATTTGGCGTCCTTCCCTTGGAAACGATATACATGTCTACCGCGTATTTAGTGATTATATGGATCAATTTTTTGATACAACCTCCGAGTATCTTGACTGGATGTACCAGCGGTAGCATCAATGAACGTTGCTTGGGTTGAGGTTAATAACAAAAGATTCTTTAAAATTGTCTTTCATAGTATTAGCTGTTGAGGAGTTGTCATGTCAGTCACTAAAGTTCCAGAGAAAAACACCGTCTTTTTTGTTTGGATAAATAATTATGCAGGGTTACTCTTAAAAACACCCTCTAAAACCTTACTCATAGATCCTGTAGAGATCAAAGCACGAAATTTTACTCAAGTTGACGCAATCCTGATATCTCATGAACACTACGATCATCTCGACCAAAGACTGGTTGCCGAACTGCAAAAGGCAACATCATGCCTTGTAATTGCCGACTCAACATCTTTTCGTTCTCTGAGGAACATTCTGCCTCCTGAAAAGCTGAGAGAAATTCAAACAGGCGAACAAACAAAAATCGGAGAAGTCGTCATCAAAGCCGAAAAAGCCAAACATCCAGCTGCGACGCCTGTAACATTTATTATTACAAGCGAAGACGGAGTCAAAATATGGCACACCTCTGACAGCGCACCATACCCAGAAATGGCGACCATAGCACAGAAGGAACAGCTAGACGTTGTTTTCTGCACCGTGGGCATAGCACCAGGGGCATCCGCTGAAACAGGTTTTGAAATTGCTTGGCTAACTAAACCCAAAGTTGCAGTTCCTTATCATTCGAACACTGTGGTTAACCAGAAAAAATTTGCTGAAACGCTTAAGCGAGAATTGCCAAAAACCACTTGTTTGATTCCTGAAATAAACAAGATATATCAGATTTCAAAAGGGGAAAAGAAAACATGAACGAACCAAAAAAAATGGAAATTGCTAAAATTCTCAACAAACTTGGCGCTCTGCAATTTGGAATTTTTAAGCTTACAAGTGGTAAGACCAGCCCCTATTATATTGACCTTCGGGTTATCCCAAGTTTTCCAGATGTATTTCAAGACATATGCAACTTCTGTGCACATTCAATAGCCATGGAAGTGGGAATTAAAAATTTTGACAGAATCGCAGGTATACCTATAGCTGGCATACCGTTTGCTTCGCAGGTTGCTTTTGAATTAAAAAAACCCTTCCTTTACTCTCGCCAAGCACCTAAGCTTCATGGCAGAGAAAGAAGAGTGGAGGGCGTCTTGGTTTCAGGAGACCGCGTTCTTATTGTTGATGATTTGGTGACCACAGGTTTAACCATACAAAAAGCAGCGGAAGCAGTACGTTCGGAGGGAGGAGTAGTGACGGATGCCGTGGCTTTTTTGGACAGAGAAGAAGGGGGCAAAGAAAAACTAGAAAAAGAAGGAATAAAATTGCACACGCTTCTTAGAATCAGTGAAATCGCAAACACACTATATGAGATGGGCGCCATTGACGAGGAAAATCTAAAAATAATCAAAAAACAAATTAAGAAGAATTAAAAATCAGTTGGCTAATCATAAAAAATTAGATTTTGCGTTTCCAGCAGCTGATGCAGTTTAGCTACTGCATCATAAACGTCTTCTTCCTTTTTGGCGCCTGTACAAACAAGTTTACCACTAGCAAATAGCAAAATTACCACCTTTGGTTCATCCATACGGTAGATTAGCCCCGGGAACTGTTCAGGTTCATACATAGTTTTCCCAAGAGTGTACGCGGCTTTTTCTAAGTCAATCAAGCCGCCTAGGCTTGCAGAAGACACAATATTTTGTATTTTCAGTTCAGGTTTACTTATAATTATTATGCCGCCTTTTTTTAGTTCCTTGATAACTTTCATAACTGCCCGGCGAGCTTCCTTCTCAGATTTAGCGCCGGTGCACACCATTTTTCCAGAATTGAAAATTAAAGTTGCAGTTTTAGGTCGTTTTAGTCGGAAAACAAGCCCTGGAAACTGTTCAGGTCGATATTCCACGCCAGGGTAGCTCTTCACAACTGCGTTTAAATCCACCTTCTGGTTCAGAGTAGCGGAGGCGACAACGTTTTCAATACTTATATTGGCTTTGACTTTAGTCAATAATGTTACTTCTCCCTGAACTTTATTAAATCGGTTTTCTTTATAAATACATCTACATTAGCCTTGTTGAGGCGTCTTTTTGGTCAAATGTTTTTTGTGTTTGCAAATAGGAATTATGAATTCGACTATTATGAGAATAACGATGAGGGCTAAGATTATGGGTATAACTAAGTGATTATTTCTTACTCCGAGAATGCCTTGCATGAAAATGGCGATGTTTCCAACCCAAGGGATACGCATGACGACTTTGCCGATGATCATGCCGGGTGGGATTGGACTTGGAGCCCATGCGTCGTATTCTGCTGGACTGGGTGTTGCGGGCCATTTATTCCAGCCATTAGCGTCTCCTTTGGTGTAGAAGTACCATGTGCCGTTGATTTGCTCTTTAGCCACTATCCTGTGGACGATTGGTACGTCTGAGGAGTATATGTGATAAACTATTATGTCGCTGTTTGGATAGTTGGCATTGAGGTCTTCAGGGTTTACTGATTGAATTACTATTATGTCGCCGACTTGTATGGTTCGATCAAAAGGGTGCGTCCACTCATGCCCTGGTCCCGTATAGCCTATCGCCATGCTTGGAGTGGTAACTACACGGATTAACCCTGCGATTTCAGCTATAAAAAACCCCAAGACGATAAGTAAAAGGGCAAATATCAAAACGGCTGTTTTGAGATACTCGTTTTTCCAGAGACTTTTGAATGTTTTTGTCACGGTGGCTTCCTGCTGATTTTGCTGATAAGTTCTTGTTCCAAGTAGCTTTTGATGTTTTAAAACTTACCGCCGATATAAAAACAAAAAAATGGGAAGGAGATTTTAGGGAAAAGCGTAATATTGTCAAGCGTTAGAGGTGAAGGTCTATCTGAGAGTTGTTGCGGCGCTCAGATTTTCTTTTTGCTTAAGACTTCTCGGAATGTCGTCTTACATTTGGGACATTCAAAGAGACCTATTTCAAGTTGCATGCGTTTACCTGATTTATCAGGTCGCCCAGCCATTTTCCAAGTCTTTTTTGCTTTTGAAACGTCGGTTCCACATTTTGAACATTTAGCCATCTAGTTTCCTCCATAAGGTGACTTAGTTATGGTTTCTTATGATATGGCGAATAAAAGATTTGCCATTACATTTGCATACAAAATCTACATTAAATAAGCATAGTTAGACATTTTTGTGTCAATAAACATTGAGAACCATTGGAGCCGATAAAACATAAAGTAAGCAGAATATAATCAAAACGTGCAATTTCTCATTATGAACATAACGGAGAAGAAAAATGGTTGTAGAGCTAAGCTACTGTTGTTGGATTAATAAAACCTAAGGTTGTTGCTAAAAACAGCAGATAAATGAACAAAAATATTGCCCCTTCCTTCCAACTTATTTTCTCTCTTGATAGGAAATACCAGAAAAACAAGTTGATGATAATTGAGAAAATAACTAGGTTTTGGAAGACGTTCATGTTCATAATTATAGGTGCACCAACCAGTTGAGGAACAAAAAAGGTTATCCCTAATATCAATGTGGTATTGATGAAACTAGCGCCTATGAGATTACCGAAGGCTAAATCAGAATGCCCACGTAAAACAGATTTCAAGCTGACTGTTAATTCAGGAAGACTTGTACCGAAGGCAATTATGGTTGCGCCGATAACTGTTTGAGGCACACCCACACTTTCAGCTATAGCCACAGCTGAATCCACCAAGAAATTTGCGCTTAAAACAACACCTAATGCTCCGCCTATCGTAAAAGCCACGTAACGTTTCAGTTTCTTTTTTTCTTGAGGATCAGGTTCACCATTTTCAGAGGGAAGGCGCACTTTTGACATGACATACATGTAACCAGCAAAAATTAGCAGAAGAATTAACCCCACTGCCCATGTGGCTGTGGCTATGTAAATTAAGATCAACGGAACCACTGAAGATACGAAGAGACCAAAGTATATATTGCTTAGTTCAGACTTAGAGAGACTGGGCATAACGTTAAGTTCAACACGTTTCTCACGTCCAAACTTACGCGGCCGAATGTAAACAAGCAATGCGGACAAGCCAATAACGCAGCTTATGTTGAAAATGTTTGATCCCAGCACGTTTCCAACGGAAAGGGCTGCGCCGTCTGTTGACGCCGCAATCACTGCAACGGTTAATTCGGGTAAAGTTGTGGACATCGCAATTAATGTAAAGCCTATGGATGTTTTTCCGAGTTGTGATATGGCAGAAACTTTGAGGGCATTAGTTATTGCTAAATTGCTAGCCCAATTCAAAGCGAGGAAAGAGAAGCCTATAACAACCAAGTTTAGCAGTAAATCTGCAAAGAGCGACTGCACCATACATCTTTCCTCTTATTAACTATATTTTCAACATTAACTGTCGAATGAATGGCGTTGTTGAATAAATATAAGTATTTCCACCCATTTAACGTAATTCTCTGGTGGAATTAAGTGGTTAAACAAATCTTTTTTGTTTTATTTGTAATTTACGCTTTTTGATGTAACGGAACGTTTTCAGAGTTTGCTTTAAGGTAAATTGTCTGTGTTGGGAAAGCCATTTCTATGCCCTCTTTTTCAAAAGCATCTTTAATTGCGAAGTTAATTTTTTGTTGCGTATCCATGTATTCTCTGTATCCAGGCACTTTCATGTAGTATACTACTTCAAAGATCAAGCTAAAATCTCCGAAGCGGGCGAAGTGCACCCGATCTAGTTCTGCTATGTCTATATCATTGATGATTTTGGTAACTATCTCTATGATCCGTTTTAATTTATTGGAGGGTGTACTGTACACGACGCCGAAATTGAAGGTTATCCTTCTTTTGTCGAGTCTTTTGAAATTTCTAATACGTGTTGATGTAAGTTCCTTGTTTGAAATTATTAACTCTTCGCCCTGGAGAAGTTTTATACGTGTGGATCTCACGCCAATGTTGGTTACGGTCCCGCTGTGCTCACCTATAACTACAAAATCGCCAATTTCAAAGGGATGATCAAAATAAATTGAGAACGCGCTGAAAACATCACTCAGCGTATTTTGTACTGCTAATGCTATTGCGATACCACCAACGCCTAAACCAACAATAACTCCAGAGAGGTCAATTTTGAAAACGTATAAAATCACCAAAAAGGACATTACATATACAACTAACTGTACTGCTTTCTTTAGAATAAACATAAGATGATTATTTTTTCCTTTTTCATAGCCAACTTGTCTGGTGGCATACCAATCAATTAGAACATTAGCTACTCTAGTTATTGCAAAAGCTACCAGCAGAATTTGAACAACTGAGAAAATTTGAGCTAACTCTACTTCATAGGGAGCTATAAAAGACAAAGATGTTAAAGCATAATAGATGCCTATGGTTATTATCAAAAGAAGAATCATTGTCCTTATGCTTTTGAGTATTTCATCATCAAGATTTGTTTTTGTTTTTTGCGCCCATCTGGAAAAGTGATGACTGAAAACATAGTAAATTACCCATCCCACCGTAGCAGTCACGCCAAATAAGAGTATGGCAACAATGATTTCGCTAGTTAACGGGTTTATTGGGAGCAATTGTTGAAGTATCTCCGAAAGATTCGCCATAGGCACTATTCCTAGGGTTTTAGTAAACAATTAAGCCGTAGATTTACCGCAATAAGTACTGGGGAATACTTATAAATATTATTATCACGTATTTTTAGCTAAACGCGCTAATAAAAATCAACAAAATTCTTTCAAAGAGAATTAACACCTAATTTGTTGACGGGGGTGAATAATAATAGATCTTGAGCAAGGAAAAATAACGAGAATTCACGATTTCTGTATGAATTTTGACCACCTTAAAGCCCAAATGTTAGCCTTGAAAAACAAATACCCCGCAGGGGTTATAATTCCCTTGCATGAAAACGACCTAAAAAATCAGGTTTTACAAAAAATTTTTGAAGGCTTAAATGAATGCATATATCTGAAAAAAGTGTACATAGCCCTCTCAGCTAACGAGCCAAATTATCAAAAAACCTTACAGTTGACAGAAAAGTTTGAAGTGCCCTGTGAAGTTGTTTGGTGCAACAAGCCGCAGGTTTTAGAGATCTTAGATGAGCTACAAAGTAAAGGACTGGACGTTTCAGCGTCGTATGGAAAGGGCAGAGATCTCTGGTTGGCGATTGGAATTGCTTCGCTTGAATTGTTTGCATTCGCGGTGCATGATGCAGACATACTCTCTTATTCAGGTATGTTGCCTACTAAACTGTTGTACACTGTTGTTGAGCCAAGATTGGATTTTTGGTTTTCAAAAGGTTACTATGCTCGAATTAACCTTGATACTAAAAGGATGTACGGTCGGATCTACAGGTTGTTTATAAATCCCTTGCTTGCGGCGTTACAGAAGAAGCTTGGTCACAAATCGACTTTTATTCGCTATATACAGTCATTCAGGTATCCGCTTTCTGGGGAAATAGCAATATACAGCGATTTAGCTTTAAACCTGCGAATTCCTGCAGACTGGGGTCTAGAGATAGGAACACTTGCTGAGCTCTACAGGAATGTCTCAAATAAACGCATCTGTGAGGTGGATTTGGGCTTTTTTGATCATAAACATAAACCCATTAGCCCTGATGCGTTGCTTAAAACAGCTGAAGACAGTTTCATCACTTTGCTGAGAACGTTAACTGAAACTGAAGGAATAGATATTTCAGAGGCTTTCTTGCTCAGTCTACAAGTTACGTATCGGCGGTTTGCACAAGACAGAGTCCGCCAATACCACGCGGACAACATTTGTAATTCTCTGCCTTTCGATAGGCATGAAGAAGAAACCAGTGTTGATGCTTTATCTGAGGTGATAACGCAAGCAGGTAAGAGTTATCTACAAAAGCCAACTGCCAACCAACTTCCTGATTGGCTAAGGGTGATTTCCGCTATGCCCAACGCAAGAGAACGTCTCAAAAAGGCAGCCATAGAAAGGTAAATGCATGAAAACAGTTGTGTTTACGGACCTTGACGGCACAGTTCTAGACGAAAATTACAGTTTCCAAAATGTGAAACCCATAATTGACCAGTTGCTATCGTTTAAGGTTGCTGTTGTGATTTGCAGTAGCAAAACAAGGAAAGAAATTGAGTTTTATCGTAAATCACTCCACTTAAGTGACCCATTTATTTCGGAAAATGGCGGAGCAGTTTTTATGCCTAAAAACTACTTTGAAGGATCAGCTACCTTCAATAAAAAAACAAAAAAATACAACATAATAGAGTTAGGTTTACCCTATTTAGAATTAAGAAAAAAACTTCGAAACATCAGCTTCAGAACAGGGTGTAAACTTATTGGTTTTGGGGACATGACTGTTGAAGAAGTTTCCCATGAAAATGGTCTGCGGGTAGAGTTAGCTGCGCTGGCAAAGCAAAGGGAATATGATGAACCCTTTCGAATGATAAGTTGCGATGAAAAGAAGTTACTGGAGGCGGCAGAAGATGAGGGGGTTGAAGTAACAAAGGGTGATCGTTACTACCATCTAAAAGGGAAACACAACAAAGGAACCGCTGTTGTAAAATTAAAAGAGTTGTATGTTGAGAAATTTTCACAAGTTCTGACGGTGGGAGTGGGAAATAGCGCCAACGACTTATCCATGTTGAAGGTTGTAGATTTACCATTTTTTAGAGAAAAAAGAGAACCGTTAGGTGAGGTTTGGAAAAAAATCTTAGATTCAGTGGCTGACGAAAACATTGAGAGGCAAAAGTTCACAGAGCGTGGTTCTTGGATAGGGAGCCCATTCGGCTAACTTGAGAAGACAAACAGTCTTGCTTGACTGTAGAGTCGTTTTTTGAGATAGTTAGAACTGAAGGCGGGTTAAAGTTACATAAAGCGTTTGTGTAATGCTTTGCGTTCGGCTTCAAGAATTAGCTCGTAGAATTTGTTTGAATCTTCGGTTTTGAGTGCACCAGCGATGTCGGCTATGTTGACTCTGTGCGCGCTTAGCGCTATAGCTGCCTTTTTGCCGTGTTTCGCTATTAGCTGAGCGGATTGGAATGCAAGTGCTTGCAGTCTCTCTTCACTTTTTGTCAGTTTTTGACCTTTCTTTTCGATAAGTGGCTGTGCATACTCTTCGGCTACTTTCAAAAGCCCCAGTTCTGGAGAGCCACATCGTGGACATACTGGTTTATCAGGCAGGTCTTTTACACGGAGCGACTCTAGATAACTCCAGCAACAGGTACAGATGAAACTGTTTGTCTCGTTGAGTAACCTCGCTTTAGCTGTCTCTAGCAACACAGTATGCATACGTTCAGGGGGAATTAAGTCTGTTTTCATGCCTACATGCTCTATGCCGACGCGTGCTATAGGGGTGGCGTTACCTTTATTGTCTACAACTTGCAGTTGCATATCGCCTTTACGCATCTTTTTTAGAACCATCAACAAACCCTCAGCGTCAAGGTCTTTTGTGAAAACTTCTTTGACGCTTTCATCGTAAATTGGTGTGTTCTCGAAACTTGTGATAAGTTTTTGGAGGCTAACGTTGCTGAAGTCTGCCCATTTTTTTAGGGCGCCAAATCGGCGGGCAACGTGAATCACACGGCGTTTGAAAAGCCCAGTTTTCACAGTTGACCGTGTTAATGCGGCTATGATATTTTGCTGGGGTGTGTTCTGCAGTTCTTCTAGTGTTTGTTTTAGATTTTCAGCATTAGTGTGTCCCAATGTTTGCACAAAAATGCGGTAGGGGTCGTGTTGTACAACAATACTAAAGCCCAGTTTGTCAGAGAGCGCTTGACCGATAAGTTGGGCTAGGGCACGGTTTGTGAGGGAGCCGAAGTTGGCGTGGATTATAACAAAGTCCTCCCAGTCTTCGATTACAAGGCGATTAGGGGTGGGCACTGGGATTTTCTGATTTACCTGCTCTATGGTCTCGGAGATGGCACGCTGTATTGTTTCTGCGTCAGCTGGATACTCTTCGCTGAGCAGAACGCTAATTTGTTTTGGGGTAAGTCCACGGTGAGATTTTTCTTCTACGAAGCTACGGATTTGGGCGACTTCCTGTGCCACTTCATAGGGTACGGGAATTTCTTCGCCTATCCAGCTGGGGATTGCTCCTGATGGGTCGTCTACGGGTTTTACGTAGACTTTGTCTTCGGTGGTGTGGATTATTTGCCAGGGGCTACCTCGGATTATGAATTTTGTGCCTGCCTTACCATATTCTGCCATGAAAGCCTCATCGAGGACGCCTATGGAGGCATCGCTGGTTTCGTCTATAACGAGGAATTGTTTTTCTTCCGGAATCATGGACAGGTTGTCAAAGTAGTACTCGAAGAGGGCTTTGGTTTGAGAAGGCTTGAGGACTATTTTGTCTTCGAAGCTTGCCCAAGCAAGGCGGGGATTGCGGCTGTGCATATATTTGATGGTTTTTTCTATATCCTCAAGGGTAAGGCTTTCATAGGGATAAGCTTTCTTGGCGATATCCAAGATTTGGTTAAAGCTTAGTCTTTTAGTTTTGAGGAGGAGGCCTGCAATTTGGTGGGTGAGGGCGTCATAGGGTTTGGGCGGCACGTCAACAGGTTCCATTTGTTCTTTGAGGGCCCGTCGGGCTATGACAAGGGCTTCGAGGGTGTCGTCACTGTCCACACCTATGAGTATGCCCTGTGCAACGTGACCATAAGTATGTCCGGCTCTGCCAACCCGCTGGATGAGCCGTGTCACTTGTCGTGGACTCATGTATTGTATGACAAGGTCTATTCGCCCTACGTCTATGCCTAGTTCAAGGCTGCTTGTGGCGATTAAGCCTTTGAGTTCACCGCTTTTGAGCCCTGTTTCAGCTGCGATACGGCTGGTTTTGGTTAAGCTACCGTGATGAATGCTTATGGGAAAATCTATGTCCCAGAGTTTGAGTCGACTGGCAAGCACTTCAGAGATGGAGCGCGTATTGGTAAAGAGCAGGACAGATTTGTGTTTACTCATAAGATCGCGGATGACACGAAGTCTGGCTACAACTTCTGGGTGGGTGAAGAGTTCTGCTGCAAGTTGAACATCTCCCTCTGATGGTTTTGGGTAGAGCACTTGCAGCCTGACCATCTTGGCAACAGGAACACGAATAATCTCAACGGGACGCTGATCACCAACAAGAAATTGGGCAACTTTATCCGGGCTACCTATAGTTGCTGATAAGCCAATCATCTGGAAATCGGTACCTATGAGATAACGTATGCGTTCCAACGCCAGAGCAAGTTGACTACCGCGTTTTGTATCTGAAAGCTCATGGACTTCATCTATTATGACCCAGCGTAAACTTTGCACATGTTGCCTCAGTATCCAGCCTGAAAGTATAGCTTGCAGCGTTTCAGGGGTCGTTATGAGTATGTCTGGTGGACTTCTGGATTGCCGTTGGCGCTCTTTGGTGTCGGTGTCGCCGTGGCGTACAGCAAGTTTGATGTCTAGGTTGTTGCACCACCATTCGAGACGTTCCAGCATGTCGCGGTTAAGAGCACGCAGTGGCGTTATGTATAGAACTTTTATGCCTGGTGTTTTTGGTGCTTGCAAGAGCATACTGAGAACCGGAAGAAATGAGGCTTCGGTTTTTCCAGTTGCCGTCGGCGAAATGAGAAGAAGGTTTTTTCCTTCGAGGATTTTTGGTATGGTTTTCTGCTGGGGTTCAGTAGGTTTTGTGAAGCCCTTTTGTTCAATGAGTCGACGAACGGGCTTTACAAGTAGTTCAAAAGCGTTTTGAGAAATTTCCTGCAACGGTGAAGCCTCAGTTGGATGCTTTGATTAAGTTGGGGAGCAAGGTAAAAGGGTTTTGGGGATTTTTTGGCTGTGTTGAGTGTTGCAACTTGTGAAAAAGGCGGGTAACTATGGGTCTTCCATTATCAACGCACAGGTTTCATGTCAGAAATACATTTTGGGTGGTTGTTTCATTTGTTCAATTGCTTTTTGATTGTTTCCTCGGCGGCTTTTACCGCTTCCTGTAGTCTTTCAGGTTTAGTTCCTCCACCCTGCGCAAAGTTTGGTCGTCCTCCGCCGCCTCCGCCAAAAACTGGAGTTGCGACCTTTACAATATCGTTGGCGTTAATGCCTTTAGCTACGGCGGCGTTTCCAGCCATAATCATTATTCTTGCCGTTTTTCCATCTGCACCATAAAATAGCGTAACCGTTGCTTCACTCCGTTTTATGATTTCGTTAGCAGTCTGCACCATACGGTTTAAATCTATGACTTCGCCAAAGTTCCGTTTGATTAACTTTACACCTGCAATATCTTCTTGCATATCTGCTGCCCCCGTTCCAGCGCTACCTGCACTTTCCTTAGCAGCCAACTCCTTGAGCAGTTTACGTTTCTCTACGTTAGCTTCCCGCAACTCCTTAACGACGCGCTCCGCAGTTTTGTCCAGTTTCTCTAGAGGTGCATTCAAAACTTCGGCGATTTTCCATAGCAACCGTTCCTGCGCTTGCACCGCTTTGACGGCTTGCATTCCAACTGAGTAAACCAGTCGTTCTACACCGTCTTGAACACGCTCGGTGCTACGAATTTTAATGTAACCGATTTCTCCCGTGTTTTTTAGGTGGGTGCCGGCACAGGCTTCCACATCCCAATTACCCGTTTTTACCACACGGATGTCTTTGCCTGGCACAGCGCCACCTTGGTACAGTCTGAAGCCATAACGGGTCTCAGCTTCATTCCTTGGTAACCACGCTGTTTCAACAGGCATATTCGCCAAAATAGCCTCGTTGGCTAAAGTTTCAATTCTGTGAACTTCTTCAGGTGTTAGCCGTCTATAATGGGAAATGTCAATACGAGTAGTTTCCGTGCCTTTCTGTGTGCCCGCCTGCCACACATGTTCGCCTAAAACTCGTCTTGCTGCTCCGTTAATTAGGTGAGTGCCTGTGTGAGCCTTCATTAGCGCATAACGTTTCTCCCAGTCCAAAATGCCCTGAACAACAGAATCAACTTTAGGTGGATTAACTGTTTTGATTTTGTGCAAAATGACTTTGCCGATTTTCTGCACGTCTACGACCTCAGCTTGAACACCTCCGTCGTAGGCGAAGTATCCATGGTCTGCAGGTTGCCCGCCACCTTCGGGGTAAAAGCAAGTGCGGTTGAGCACAATGAATTCGTTGTTTATGATTTTCAGAACTTTTGCTTCGAACTCTCGCATGTAAGTATCTGTGTAGTACAGTTGTTCGGTTGGGGGTAGTCCTTCAACGGCAAGCTCTAGTGAAAGCTCCACTTGGGTTTCTTTGTCTTCTGTGGGTTTGTTTGCTTGCATATGCCTCTCTGCAACTAATGAAAAAAAGTTCTCTGGTATGTCCACTTTTATGCCTTCGTTTTCTGCGAATTCTTTGACGATTTCAGGGGGTAAACCGTGTGAGTCATACAACTCTGACAGAGTGGCATCTGAAATTTTACAGGTCTTTTTACTTTTGAGGTCATCTGCTATTCGTTTGACTATGCCTTCTCCGCGCTTTAAGGTGTCTTCGAACTTCTCTTGTTCAACTTTGAGCATTTCTACAATTTCTTCTCGCATAGCTTTAATCTGTGGGAAATCTGCGCCCCAATATTCTGCCTGAAGCTCCACGATATCGTACAATCTATCAATTGGAATGTTTAAGTGACGTAGCAGGCGGTAAACCCTGCGAAATAACATGCGTGCCAGATATCCCTCTTGAATGTTTGATGGCACTACTCCTTCGGAAAGCATGAAACTCAAGGTCTTGGTGTGGTCAGCTATCGCCCACCCATTCTCGATGGGTATAAGAATTTTGTCCATCGTTTCTAAGTCGATGCCTGAAAGTTCCGAAACTCGTCGTCTTGTGACCCATCTGTTTGCCATTTTATCTACGCTGACTAAACCTGAAAACTTGGCGATGCGAAACAGAAATTCATCATCCACCTTGAGGATACTTGCCATATCGAAAATTTTGTCTAACAAATCTCCGTATATGGCCTGGAAACAGCTTGGTACACCCTGACTGATCCACGCGAACCTGTCTATGCCGTAACCTGTGTCCACAGTACGTATTGGCAACTCTACAAATTCATCGCCGGCAACTTTGTATTGCATAAACACTAATGTGCCCACCTCTAAGCCCCGCACGATGCATTCAACGTCAGGTCCAGCGTTACCGCCGCCAACCCAAACTCCCTCTTTGTAGATAACTTCTTCAGATTTTATTCCCAAAACCTTCGTAGCAAACTCGTGATGATAACGCACCGTCTCATCTTTCCAGTAAACTTCTTTGTCAGGGTAATTGAAAGCATGCGCGCCGCCCATTTCAAAAATTGTTAAATGCCTACCGAAAGTTGGTCCGGTGTTCGAGATATCGGTTAGTCTTATGGATGGTTGAGAGATAACCAGCGGGTTTGCAGGCGGTGGTGCGATGCCTTCGGTTACATAGGGTTGGAAGTCAATTATGCTGGCATGGGTGAGGTAAATGTCGCTGCGCCAACGTGCTACTACAGGGTAAGGTTTAATTCTTGTGTGACCTTGTTGCTCAAAAAAAGACAAAAACGCTTCACGCATCTCAGGTAAAGTAAACCGCTTTTTCGTAGGCGGATTCTTCAGAAAAGTGTAACAGCCACACTCGTCACTGCTGGATTCGCCACAGTACTCCTGGTGGGCATCTTGCGTCCAAAAGTATTCGCCACACTTTGGGCAATGTTTCCGAATAAATCCTTCCTGTTTAAAGAAAGGCAAGGCATATGTCTCAGCTGGAAATTCCTTCAACTTGAAAGCCTCATGGTAACGGATTAGTTCTTTGCTGTTTGAGTTACAGACTCCACAAATTTAAATCATTTCGCCAACCAAATCAAAGTTTAAGAATGCCACTGGGCAAACATGTCCGCCATGGCTTCACCGTGTTTTTCCAAACCATAACGCCTTAGGGGCTTAGTTAGATGTCGTTGTGAGCATGGTGAAGTTGCATAAAGCCCCAAATTTAATCCGCGAGCTACAGCAACTTCAGTTTTAGCAACATCGTTATATCTGGAGCCGCATTTTTCACATCTGAAACCTTGCCTCTGCCCCATGGATTTTAATCGTTTGCCACATTTTGGGCATGCTGGATTCTGTTTTACAAACTGTGGAGCTAATTGTAAAACGTGAATTTTCTCAAGATTCACCGTTAAAGGTTTACCTGAAACTTTACGTACGGCGCCATAAACTTCAACAACGTCGCCCAAGGTAAGTTGACGTGCTACTTTACGCAAATCACCCGTTGGTTCATAAGCTGCACAGTCTACTTCGTCTGAGTGGTCTTTTATTGCAAAAACCACGTGTCGTAAAGGAACAACCATAGGTGGACGAGAAACGACGCCTTTGACGACTATTGACTGATAAGGTTGAATTTCTTTTAATGTTTCAACACGTGTAAGATGAGCGTCTGTTCCTTGGTTAGTACGGAAAATCATCCAGCGTTCCACAGGCTCCAACGTCTTAACCATACTGAACGCCTTCTTTACTACCTCGGCTGTTTCTCCTCTGATCCCGAATAAAATCGGGTCAGGACCTCTGGGGGTAATAATAACGCGTGGTTTTGCATAGTCCACATTGTTAAAAGTGTACGGTTGCAAGGTGCTGTCCATTTTGAAAATTGATGCTGTATCTACTTGCCGTTTGGTGCCACGGTTTTCTGCTAGGCGATAGGCAATCAATTCGTAAGTGTAGTCTCCGCCAAAAGTTTCTCCTATCGCTGCGAGGGCACCGATGATGCCCCGTTGAGTGTTATATCCCAGCGCTTCAGCGTGGAATTTACGGATTAGCTGCAGGGCTTCTTTGAGCGTCACGATGTTTCTGATTGCACGCTTTGTAAACGTGGTGATTTCAGCTGGTATGTCATCACTTTTTAGGAAAACAATACCTGGGTCTGTACCGTGCCAATTGAGATCCGAGTTTTCCTTGATTAACTCAATAATTTTTTCTTTTAGTTGTACCTCGGCGTCTTGAGGGAACTCGATGCGCAAGCATAAGGCACCGTTACCTCGCGTTTTCCAAGGAACATTAGGATTTAACCTAACTAAACTAGGGTAATCTCGAAAACGCACCTTAAACTTCTCTAACTCTGCCACAAGAAGTGCTGCTACATAGGTGGTACAGCCTTTACGTGTGGAGTCAGTGTCGTCAAAGCCTATGTGCATTCTCTGGTAATCCGTAAGTGGCAAAGTATTCCCCACAGTTTAAATTCTGCGTTCCGTTGGGTAAAAAGCTTGTTAGGAAAACAGGTTAAAATGCAATGGTGGCTTTTGAGTTTACAGAGCGGTTTTTTTCTTTAAAGTGTTGATGTACCCAGTTAGGCTTTCGACGCATTGAATTTCGCGTCCAAGTAGAGTTGAGAGACCTTGCCAATATCGCAGGTTAGGTTTAATTTTTGCAAATTCTAGGTTTTGTTTGAGGTGCGCGGTGCCTTCCTTTCCACGTCTGTCAAAATCTAAAAGGAGAATTACCTCTAAAGCATGAGTTTTCTGAATTTCATACAGAGCTTCGTTGAAAGATTTGCCGCCTGTTTTCACGGTTAATATTGGTCCGCAGACGCCTATGTTACGTAAGGTTTGGAGATCCTTTTGACCTTCCACAATTATAAGGGTGCCCTTTGCCGATTCCGTTATGAGGGATTCTAAGATTTGTTGCAGTTTCTCTTCTTTTTCCTTCAACTTAGATGACAAAGCACAGTTACCTTGTGATTTTAGCTTTCCGTATGGTTTCCAAGCACTCGGCTGCTTCTTTGTTTGACTCAAAGTATTTTCTGACAGGTTCCAGTATAACAGCAAGTTGGTCGGCAACGCTGTTTTTAAGGTCTAGGGGGTGCACTTTTCCCGTTGTATACGCTTCGGCGAGTTCGTTGAAGCTTTCAAATTGTACTGCGCCTCCGAATTTGGTTGGGCGGTCAATTGTGAATATAGGGTTTTCTCGAAAAATAATATACTTGCAAATGTCGAGCACTGGGTTGAAAGCTACGGTTTTCTCTGGACAAAACGCTTTAGACATTTTATGTTTAATTTCGGTTGGTGTGTCGTAGATGAAGATACAGGTGTCAGGTTTGCTTTTGCTCATTTTGGCAGATGCAACAGCTTCTTTTTCTTGGCCCTGTGGAATTGGCCAAATTTTTGGTTTTTCCAGTCCTTGAAGCAAGTGATGATGAACACACACGGGTTTCCAGCAGCCGATTTTTTCGCCGATTTCGCGTGCGACAACGTTGGCTTTGCGTTGATCCATGCCTAACTGGCAAATTTTTACATCTAAATGGAAAATATCTGCAACCTGCATAGGTGTATAGAGAAAATCGCTCACGTAGTGGGCTTCTGTTTCTTTTCTTCCCGCAATTTCCAGCGTGCGTGTTGTTCGGGCTATAGTTAGGTTTTTGGCGATTTTCACGGTTTTTGCCCAAAACTCAAGGTTATCGTAGAGTTCGTCAGAATATATGAACTCAACTTTATCGGCTGGAACCCCCAAAGCGATCCAAGAATGCCGAAATAGGTCAGCAGCCTTCCTGATTAACTTCAAATCTCCTCCGAGCTTGTTATTTAGCCAAGCATGCCACGTCGATAAGTAAACCTTAAAACGCACACCCGCTTCAACAAAGTCTTTCATTTTGTAGGCACAGATAACTCCTGTGCCCAAGTGTACAAGTCCAGATGGCTCAAAACCGTTGTAAGCTATGGGGTGCTCTTCTTTTTCTATAAGTTGCCTGAGATCCTCCGGAGTTAGGATTTCTTCAGTTGGAGGTCTACAGATTAACTCGATTCGTTTTTCAATGTTCAAGTATACCAGCCTTATGTAGTTGGATAGTTAATGTGAAGAGTTGATTTAAAAAGTTAGTCACAGACTGGAAGAGGTTTAGAAATCTAGTTAGGCAGGTAACAAAAAAAGTTTGGTAATAAGTATTTGGAATTTAAAAATTAAATATAACGCTGTTGTTTATTGTAGTATAGAATATAACCTTTACAAACCAGCAAAAAGGAGATTGAGGGTTTTTATCTATGGGTAACCATTGCCGTGTTTTACATGTAGACGATGACGCAAACGCCTTAGCTATAACTAAGGATATTCTGGAAATTGAAGGTAACTTAAGTGTTGAAAGCGCCTCCTCTGTAGATGAGGCTTTAAAAAAGCTGGCAGTCCAATCATATGATGTGATTGTTTCAGATTATGAAATGCCTTATAAATCAGGCTTGGACTTTCTTGCTGAACTTAGAAAAAGAGTTGAACAGCCACCCCCTTTTATTGTTTTTACCGGTAAAGGGCGCGAAGAAGTAGCGGTTAAAGCTCTGAATTTAGGAGCATTCCGCTACATCAATAAACATGGCGACCCTGAAACGGTATATAAAGAACTCAGCTCAAGCATACAGCAAGCCTATGAATACGTTACCACCCAAAGAAAATTGCTTATAAGTGAAAACCAATTTAGGCAGTTGTTTTCAAGAATGCCCAGCGGGGTTGCGATATATGAGGCCATTGATGGCGGTGAAGATTTTGTCTTTGTAGATCTAAATGAGACGGCAGAAAGAATTGAAAAGGTGCGAAAGGCAGATGTTATTGGAAAAAAGGTCACAGAGGTCTTTCCAGGAGTGGTTGCGCTTGGGCTTTTTAAAGTTTTCCAAGAGGTATGGCTTACTGGAAAAGCTGCGTATCACCCAGCTGCTGTTTACAGCGACAGTCGTGTTTTTGAGTCATGGCGTGAAAACTGGGTGTATAAGCTTCCAGATGGAAAAATTGTGGCAATTTACAACGACATAACTGAACGAAAGCAAACAGAAATTCTTTTAAAGAAAAGCGCAACTCGCTATCGCGAGTTAGCAGATTCTTTGCCCGAGATTGTTTTTGAATTGGACACCCAAGGCAAAATAACGTATGCGAACAAGAGAGGTTTTGAACTAACAGGGTACACTAAAGAAGATTTTGATAAGGGTATCTGCGTATTTGATCTGCTCGTTCCTGAAGATGTAGAACGTGCCAAAAGAGACGCTGCGTCAGTGATGATAAAGGCTGCTCCAGCCCGAGGCCAATTTAAAATTCGAAAAAAAGACGGCGCAACTTTTCCTGTGGCAATTGAAAGCGTTCCGATTGTTTCAGAAGACGAAGTAGTTGGCATAAGAGGCATAGTGATTGATTTAACTGAAATCCGCGCTAAACAACAAGAATTAAAAAGACAAATTCAAGAAATAAACAGCATAATAGACGGAATCGGCGATTTACTGCTTGTAATGGACAGCAATCGGCGTATTGTACTTGTAAACAAGAAAACTTTCGAGTTTTTCAAACAGAAACCTGAGGAAATTTTGGGCAGATATTGTTACGAGATTTTCCATGGCACCGATAGGCCTTGGCCAAACTGCCCTGCAACAACAACATTTAACGAAAAAACCACAACTACAGGCGAAATAGTAGACTCCAGACGAGGTGTAACTCTCCTTGTAACAACTTCGCCAATCTTTAATGAAAAAGGTGAGCTTGTTAGGTGTGTACACGTCGCCAAAGACTTAACTGAACAGAAAAAAAATGAAGCAAAAATTGCTGCGTTACTGGAATGCACGGAGGCAATTTTGAAAACTCGTGGATTCACTCAGACAGCCAGATCAATATTTAATTCGTGTAAAAAACTTATTGGTGCAACTGCGGGATATATTGCCTTGTTGTCGGCTGACGGCAAAGAAAACGAAGTTCTATTTTTAGATTCAGGAGGACTCAGATGTACAGTTGATCCTAACCTGCCAATGCCTATACGTGGTCTTCGAGAAAAAGCGTACCTAACGTGTAAAGTGGTTTATGAAAATAATTTTGCCACAAGTAAATGGACACAGTTTTTACCTGAAGGACATGTAAAGTTGGATAATGTCATGTTTGCACCACTGATTATTGACGGTAAAGCGGTTGGACTGATAGGGCTAGCTAATAAGCCTAGAGGCTTCACCGATGAAGATGCAGCCAACGCAATTGCCTTTGGCAATTATGCCGCGCTCGCGCTAAAGAACAATTTGACATGGAATACTCTTCAAAACAAAGAAGCTCAACTGAGAGCTATGACCAACGCGGCTTTAGATGCAATTATACTCATTAACGATGAAGGCAACATAGTCTTTTGGAATCCGGCGGCTGAAAAAATGTTCGGATACACCACAAACGAAGTATCTGGCAAAAATCTTCACCTTATTTTAGCCCCCAGTGTTCTTAATCCAGATATCGAAAAAGGTTTTGTCAAATTCAAAGAAAGAGGCCACGGTAAAGTAGTCGGGAGAACAATAGAGTTAGTGGGTTTAAGAAAAGATGGGTCAGAGTTTCCAATTGAGCTTTCCGTATCTGCTTTGAAGCTTGATAAAAAATGGCACTCACTTGGTATTGTAAGAGACATTTCAAAACGCAAAAAATGGGAAAAAGAACTAGAAGAAGAACATGAAAAAGTAAAAATCATAAACGAGAAACTATGGGTAGTTGGCAACCTAACTCGACATGATGTACGCAACAAGCTGTGCGCTGTATCAGGAAATGCTTACTTGATTAAAAGTAAACATCCAAACCAAAAAGATATCGTGGAGAGAATAACACGAATTGAGCAAGCAGTTAAAGAAATTGAGGCAATTTTTGATTTCACAAAAATATACGAGCGGCTTGGTGTTGAAAAACTAAGTTTAATTGATGTAGGGCAAAAAATTGATGAGGCACTGATGTTTTTCTCTCAGACAAGCAACGTGAAGGTTATAAATGATTGCAGGGGACTACGGCTACTTGCCGACTCGCTCTTGAGGCAACTTTTTTATAATCTTATAGACAACTCGATAAAGCACGGTGAATACGTCACAAAAATCAGAATATACTTTGAAAGATCAACACCCGATAAACTGAAGTTGATTTACGAAGATAACGGAAAAGGAATTTTGGACTCAGACAGGCAAAAACTATTTAGCAAAGGGTTCAGCACCGCAGGCTCCTCAGGCTACGGCTTGTACTTAATAAAAAAGATAACCGAAATCTACGGTTGGGACATACAAAAGCAGGGAAGTAAAGAAAAAGGAGTAAAATTTGTAATCTCAATTCCCCGCATAAACCAGAAAGGACAAGAAAACTTTCAGTTAACAAAAAACACACAGTAAATGCCTATCCAACACTAAATTTTATACATAAACCAAAAAAACACCCTTAATTAATTCATTTTCACATTTTTTATTCTCTAGATTCTCCCATTATTTGTTGGAACTATTCACTACATAGTTTTATAACATGGAACGAATACATGGCTTTTGTGGTAACATATTTATCGATAAGCACCATTTTTTGACAATAAATGCCCCAGCGCAGGGGTCGCCGAGCATGGCCAAAGGCGTAGGCTTCAGGAGCCTATCCTGTAGAGGTTCGTGGGTTCAAATCCCATCCCCTGCACCACATCCGCAAGTTGCGGTTCCCTTCCCAGTGTTCTGCCTTTTAAAATCCCACAAAACCAATATACCGAAATGAAAGACATCCACGACTACGCCAAACGCCTTGCCAGCGCCAAACGCCGACTCGCCCAACTCGAAAACGCAGAACTACACCTAAGTTTTATCGCACACCTCGAAGCTATCGGACAATCGACTGGGCGAGTAGCGAAGTATGCGAACCACGTTTGCGCCCTCACTAAATGCTGCCCCCTCAACGCAACCTCGGCAACGAGGAACGACGTAGAAAAAATGATTGCTTGGATAAACACCCAGCCTTACAAGTCCTCCACGAAGGCGGACTTACGCCGAGTCGTCAAAAAACTGGTTCAGTACGCGAAAGTTGGACGCTGCGACAAATCCGCCCCCACTCCGCCCGAAGCCGCCTGGATAGTGATAGGCAAAGGCGATAAGGACTCGCGTGTCAAGCCTGAAGCGCTAATCACGCCCGAAGAACTTAATGCCCTGATAAACGCGACTCAGAACGAGCGCGACAGAGCGTTGGTACCGGTGCTTTTTGAAGCGGCGCTCAGACCCGGTGAACTCTTAACTATGTGCGTTGGAAGCGTGCAGTTCAACGCGGACTACTGCATCATCACCGTGAATGGCAAGACGGGTATAAAGCGCATCCCGTTAGTGGTTTCGACTAAGCCGTTGTTGGATTGGCTACAGAAACATCCCAGGAGCAAGGATGCTGATGCTCCGTTGTGGGCTTCGTTGGGAAACAATTCGAAAGGCGAATGCGTCAGCTACTACTACATGCGCAAGATGCTCAAGACTCTTGGGAAACGGGCTAACCTGAAGAAAGACATCTGGCCTTATGTGTTCCGCCACTCCCTGCCTGACCGCGATGGCTAAGGTTTTCACTGAGAGAAAGCTAGAGCTGTATGCTGGCTGGGTGCAAGGCTCAAAAATGACCAGGCGATACGTGCACTTCTCTGCTCGCGACCTGGAAGAGGCTGTACTTGAGCTGCACGGCTTAGCCAAGAAGGACGATGCGAAGAGGGCTTTCAGGCTTGAAGAATGCCCAAGATGCGGACAAAAGAGCCAGCCAGAAAGCGTTAGGTGCATCTACTGCGGCTTCATACTGGACAGAACCTTAGGAGAACTCGAACAAAAAACAGCACAGCGAGAACTGGAAGTCCAAGCCAGACTACAGAAACTGGAACAAACAATCACAGCCCTACTCAACAGATCACAGTAAAGCCTCAAGCACTTTCCTTTTTCTTTCTCGGACCCGACCCGGGTTCACTTTGGGGTCATTATCTTCGTGAGTTCCTTTTGGAAAGTTTTCGCTGCGTCGAGTTCTCCGGTTCCTGCCTTCTCGGGCTGCGTTGGCTTGCTTTGTATGCGTTCTGGATGCGTAGAAAGCTGGTTGTGCTCTTCAGCCAACCTGGCGACTATGCTTTCGCAGGGTTCGTTTGGGTAAGCTTCCAGTCCCTTCAATTTGGCGGTGATGGTTACGTTTGCTTGGACTATTCGGCTGATGATGCAGTCGTACGTTTCACGCGGATAAGACTCTGCTCGCCTTAGCTGTTGGACGGTGGGTTTTGAAAGCTGAATCGTGGTGAGGTTTTTCTCAGCAATCGTTTTCTTGCTCGTCATTGAGTCGATTCACCAAGCAACTAAGCATATAGCCAGTATATAACCAGTGGATAACCCAAGGAAAGGACAATGCAACTGCGTAGCAAAGCTGCTGATTAAACACATAACTCACTACAACCAGTACATAACCAACCAAAAACCAAAACATATTAGCCACAAATTCTCCCGGCTAACAGACAATAAAGAAGCACCGAACGGGATAGAAAACTAAATGCGTCAAAAAGGTGAGCGATAGAAGAAACAAATGGACGGGAAACATGGCTATAATGGCAATTAGGAATGCGGTCAAGACACTTCTCCGCGGTCAAAACTGCGGTTAAGTCTTGCACTTGCGGTCAAAAGATGGGAAATCCGGTCAAACGCGGTCACAGACGCAAAAAACTGCGGTCAAAAGCAACAAAAAACACTCTACAGAGGGAAAAAATCAATTTAATATACGGGCAACGGTTTCTGGCTCGGCTTCCTGAAGGCGTCTACTGTTAAAAGAAGCGTGCCCAAAACCTCTTTCGTATCTCCCGCTTTTTAAATTTTCATGATTTAGTTACTGAGAAGGTTTGACCGCTTTGACCGTTAATTTCAAGCGCAGAAAGAGAGGAAGAAGAAGCACTAGCTTCCTAGTGGCAGTGGCGCTCAGCAGCCTCAAAGTCGGTGTGGCGTGGCGTTGCGGAGTGGTTGAGTTTCTTGCGTTAGTTTACGGTCAATCGCAGGCGCTTGAGCAGCTTATTCTTCAAATTAGTGTTGTTGCGGGTCCAAGCATAGCAGATATAGCTTCTGAGTTGTTGCAGAATGCTCAAAGTCCATTCACTTCCGTCTTAGGCTCCTTTATAGCAATTGCTTTTGCGTTTTCAGGAGCGATTGGTGCGTTTTCGGTTTTGCAGAAATCAGTCAATTCTATTTGGGAGGTGAAAGTCGTAAGAAAAGGACGGATTGAAAGCGTTAAGCGTAATTTTATTCCTTTTGTTCTAATCACCATAGTGGGAATTGTTGTCAGCGTTTGGACAGCTTTTTCTACCGTTTTTTTGGTGTTGCAGTTTGGGTTCTTGAACCTTTATTTGGTAATTTAACTCCCATAATTCTAAGGGCTTTGCATGTTATTCTATCCATTGGACTGGGTATTCTTCTTTTCTCGATCATATTCAAGCAGTTACCTGAAATAAGGCTCCGTTGGGGAGATGTTACGTTAGCTGCAGCCTTGACGAGTTTTATCTTTACTTTGCTTAACTATCTTTTTGGCGTTTATCTTAGTCTTTTTTCGGCAACTACTCTTGCGGGCACAGCAGGGGCTTTAATGCTTTTGTTTTTCTGGATATATTTGACAAGCTTATTTCTATTATTTGGCGTACAATTTTCAAAAGCTTACGCTGAAAAAATGGGGTCTCTTTCAAAGTTTAAGGTCAAGGTCTATAAGCACTCAGATCAACAAATTAAAAAGGTGACTGCGAAGGTGAACCTTGAATGGACGATCAATAAAAATAACTCTGAAGGTCAAGAGTAAACGTTTCCCATACCCGCTCATTTCGGTTTAGTCATTTCGATTGCTTAATCTCATTCTGCGGGTTTGTTTTTAATCCTCGAGTTTTGCCTATTTTGCTATTCTGATTTTGCTTGTTTTTTGGTAAGAGACTGAAATCCATTTTCATACCAACAATGTAGGTTTTTTCTTTTTTTTTCCAACGTTAAAGCTCATGTTCTGTATCTCTACATCGATGTTGCCGGAACTTGACCGCGTCTTTTCTAAGTACTCATTAATTTTGCTTTGAACTTCTCGGAGTTTTTCAAGAACATCAACTCGTATTTCGGTCATTATTCTGACTCCTGATTGGAATTTGACGGGAAGCGGTGGTCTCGGGTTATTTCTTGGGTTTTGAAACTTTGGATTTTGCTTTAGTTTTTGGTTTGGTTTTTTCTTTTTTGATTGGCTTCATTGGGACGCTGCAGCAGACTATGTCGCAGTCGTCGCACCCGCATACATCTTCCACCAAGAGGACGAGTCCACATTCTTCACACTTGTATTTTTCGCCTTTTTTCTTAGCCAAAATGTTTCGCTCCAAAACTATTAGTACTAGTTTATTTTCTTTGGATATAAGCATTTTTGGAGCTGAAACTCTGTTAACTATCTATGCATGGTTTTAAGCAGGGTTTCTGATTCGCCATAAAAAGTTTATACTTTCCAGAATTTTCTTGTTCTCAGCTTTTTTGCCTCATTTGGGGCCATCTTCGCCAGTTCTTCAAGAATCACCGATTTTATATACTCTGTTGAGACAGGGCCCTCTACTTTTGACAATCGATTCTCAACCCTTGATACTGCATCTTTGACTACAAGCTCGCTGAACCCGTTTCTCTTGAGAAAATTATATACCTTTTCAACTTGGTACTCTTCAACCGCTCCTGACCTATGTTTGACGCATATTGTTTTTATCCTTTCCATAGAATTGGGTAAAGCAACAACCAATTCTGCCTTCTTTTCCCGAACTTTCTCAATCCAACTAAACGGCGCTATAATGGTTATTACTTTCTGGTCAGGACTTACTCCTAAAACTTCAGCCTCTTCGATGGTCTGGTTGTTATCTAGAAAAATTCTTACAACATCACCTGCAACCAAGTTTGAGGGTATAATTCTACATTCAACTGGCAAAGCTACATTCCCATTAGGCACCGCTGTGCTTAG
Source organism: uncultured Candidatus Bathyarchaeia archaeon (assembly GCA_964582085.1). GTDB lineage: Archaea > Thermoproteota > Bathyarchaeia > Bathyarchaeales > Bathycorpusculaceae > JADGNF01. The sequence continues at coordinate 119,257 of CAZOPV010000017.1, forward strand.
ACCCGACTCTTTAGCAGATACCGCTAATTGTGTTACATAGCCGTTTCGATCTATTTCTATTTCCGCGTCGCCTATGCCCCAATCGGTGATTAATCGTCTCTTTATCCGCTGAGTCACCTCTTCGATAGGCAAATCCGAAGGTAGGATGAACTCTCTTTCAGATAACTCTGCTTTAACAGAGTTAGACACCTTCTTCCTACCGGAAATATCTAAGATTAGATCTGCAATGGGTAGCTTCACTTTTGCGTAAGTGCCCTTTTTACGTCCAAGACTGCTGAAAAGAATACTTGACCGCTTCGGTGCTTTTTCAGCTATTTTGTCTCCGATATTGACGCCCCATACAGTAAAAATACTAACAATAAGAATTTCGATAGCTCCGCCGACAGTTGGTTGTTCCAGAATCGCGAGCAAGCCACCAGAGAAGCCTAAGAAACCTAATCCAAAAACGATGCCGAGTATTGAAGACAACTTTTCTGTGGTGAAATATCGGTAGACGAATGCCAGTAGCATGACAATGAAGAATGCCACGGTTCCAGACATTATGCCTATCAATAAACCTGATAATGCGTCTGTGACCGCTTCATACATGCCTCTTTTTCACCTTCAAATAATTCAGTAATTAAGAATACATAAAAACTTGCCGTGTGTGTATTTATTCCAGGCAACACGGCGCGTGCTAAAACGCAAAAGGTTCTAATAATAAGTGTTACTCTCATAGACGAGTAATATCTCTTGTTTGCATGTCCAATTAGGTTTTGAACGTTTTCAAAATATTTCCCTTATAATAAACATCATACGCCTATACTCTTTTCCTTTATAATTTTTTAGGAGACGTATAATTTTATTTTTCGATTTTTTCGGCATGGTTGTTAATCATGAAAATTGAAATTAACGCGATAATCATTCCGAAAATTAAAGATGCTAGGAGTCCGAACTCGGTTTCCAAAAAAGGTATTTTATCAAGAAACGTCCACACACTCCTGAAAACCAAGATAGAGGCAAAAAGCAGTAGAAACTCCCAGACGACAACCCTGAGCATTCTCATCATAGTTCCTCTGAAAAGAAACGCGCCTATTTCAAATATTAATTCTTTGCCTCAATTCTACAAAAAGACGACTGAAGGTGATCGCAAAACCCATCATAGAATTTCTTGAACATACGTTTTAATTGTAGAGCGTTCAGAGTATAAACTGGATTTGTTCTATGCAAGAAGTCATGAGGTGAATACTTTGGCTCCTGAAGATTCTTGGCATGAGTTAGAAATTGAAGTGGCATTCCAAAAGATAGAGACCAGCAAAAGAGGATTAACAACTGTCGAAGCAGCAAGGAGACTGCAGACTTATGGAGCAAACGAGCTGGAAGAAGAAAAGAAATCAGTCAAATTGGCTCTGCTCTTAGGTCAGCTGAAAAGTCCTCTTGTCGGAGTGCTTCTTGCTGCAGCCCTAATTTCGCTCTTTGTAGGCAAATATATTGACATGGCAGTCATTATCATTGTCTTAGCATTCAACACCGCCATAGGTTTTTTCCAAGAATACAAGGCAGAAAACGCCCTTCAAGCCTTAAAAACAATGGCAGCGCCTGAAGCAGAAGTAATTCGGGATTGCACTGAAACAGGCAGGTGCCTTGAACTACGCGTCAAAGCAAGAGAGATAGTTCCCGGGGATATAATAGACCTGGAAGCTGGGGACAAAGTTCCAGCTGACGCCCGCCTTTTTGAGGCCATAAACCTAGAAATAGACGAGTCAATGCTAACGGGTGAATCAACACCAGTGAAAAAGTCTGTTGCCCCCCTTAAGAAAGACTTGCCTGTTGCTGATAGGACAAACATGGTTTTTTCGGGCGCTATAGTTACTAGGGGAAGAGGAAAAGCTGTTGTTGTCTTCACAGGAATGAAAACCGAAATAGGCAAAATAGCTAAACTGATAAAAGAAACAAAAAAAGCTGCAACCCCGATTCAAAAACAAACATTAGACCTGAGTAGAAAACTCGGATTGTTTGCTCTTCTGGCAAGTGGCTTGATATTAGTAATTAGTCTTCTGCGAGGATTTGAGTTCTTCGAGGCATTCCTGTTCGTTCTAGCGGCAGCGGTCTCAGCTATCCCTGAAGGGTTGCCAGTTGTGATTACAATAACCTTGGCAATTGGGGTTCACAGAATGGCAAAACGGAATGCCATAATCCGAAAGCTGCAGGCAGTTGACACATTAGGCTCTGCCACAGCGATTTGCACAGACAAAACTGGAACACTAACAACAAATCAGATGACCACCCAGAAAATATTTGTAAACAACAAAATGGTTAAAGTTACAGGCGTCGGTTACACTCCTGAAGGACATTTTGAAGTAGACAACAACCAAATAGATGCAACAAAAGATGAATCGCTTAGTTTCTTGCTTCAAATCGCTACTCTCTGCAATGATGCAAGGCTAAGGCAACACAAACTTGAAGATGCAACTCGATGGGAAATGCACGGCGATCCAACAGAAGGAGCCTTAATTGTTGCTGCGGCAAAAGCAGGATTACAAAAAGACGAACTAGAGAAAAAATCTCCACGCATTGACGAGATTCCATTTGATCCAAAAGAAAGATACATGGCTACTTTCCACAAAACCGCAACAGAAAAAATGGACGTCTATGTCAAGGGCGCACCAGAAACCATTTTAGAAATGTGTTCCGGAATTCTCGAAGACGGCAAAACAAAACGGCTAACCCAACCAAATAAAGAAGAGATTTTGAACGCCAGCACACAAATGGCTAGCGAAGCATTAAGAGTGCTCGCTATAGCTTATGAGCCAATAGAAACAAAAGAACTTGAAAACGTCAAGTTAGACATCCAACGCGGACGAACTAAACTAGTTTTTGTCGGTTTGGCAGGAATGATCGATCCCCCTAGATCGGAAGCCAAATCTGCGGTTCAACTCTGCAAAAAAGCTGGGATCAAGGTAATCATGGCTACAGGGGACCACAAACTTACCGCCGAGGCTATCGCAAAAGAAATAGGCCTTATAGAGACAAACTCAAAAGGTCTCACAGGCGCCGATCTTGACGGTTTGTCTGATGCCGAATTAGACGCTGTAATAAACGACACCGCGGTGTTTGCCCGTGTATCTCCGACTCATAAATATCGTATTGTGGAATCTTTGAAGCGCAAAGGTCACGTTGTCGCAATGACGGGAGACGGAGTCAATGACGCTCCAGCCTTAAAAGTGGCTGATATAGGCGTTGCTATGGGCATCACTGGAACCGCTGTCACCAAAGAGGCGGCTGACATGGTTTTAACTGATGACAATTTTGCCAGCATTCTTAACGCCGTGGAAGAAGGACGCGTGGTATTTGAAAACATTAGAAAAGTCGTAAAATACCTTATCTCAACAAACACGGGCGAAATCATCACTATACTCGCGGCGCTAATTCTTTTGCCAGGTTTACCTCTAATTTTCACTCCAGTTCAGATACTGTGGGTTAACTTGGTAACCGACGGCTTGCTTGACAAGTTCATAGCCATGGAGCCAAAAGAAAAAGGCATTATGGATCAGCCACCAAGGAAACCTAAAGAAAAAATAATCAACCGAGATATGATGTTAAACATCATCTACGTGGGCGCTTTAATGGCGATTGGAACCCTGTGGATTTTCACAAACGGATACAACAATGGAGACATTCGAAGAGCTCAGACTTTAGCCTTCACAACCATAGCACTATTTCAAGTGTTCAACGGACTAAACTGCAGATCAAGAACTACATCAGTTTTCAAAATAGGCTTAACCACCAACAAGTACTTGCTAGGAGGCATTGTAGCTTCTGTTTCGCTGCAGGTGCTAGCGACACTTTTGCCTCCGCTGCAAACGGCATTGGGCACCACTGCGCTTTCGGTTTGGGACTGGCTGACAATAGTTCTTGTTTCCAGTTCAGTTTTTATTGCTGACGAAATAAGAAAATTCGTTAGGAGCAAAGTGAAAAAGTGATTGTTATGTCATCAAAATACGAAGTTGAACTCATCTCAATAGAAGATAAGAACGTATTAATGAGAAAATACAGTGAGCGCCTTCTTTACGAAGAAAGAGCCGACATTTACGGTTGCTGCATCAAACTTTTGACAGACAGTAAATATGTGAAAGAACGTTGGGAAGAGAATTTCTACCCGATGTCTGCGCACGTTCGTTCTCACGGAAGAATTATCGTGGTCGAAGAGAAGAATGAAAAACAGCGAGTACTCTATGACCCCCTCTCAAAAACTGCCGTTCTAATAAACGTAGACTACTATGGTTGGGTGAAATCTATAGCCTTAAGCATTGCCGGAGACATTCTTGAGGACGGTCACGAAATAAACTCGGTTCATGGCGCCTGCGTTGACCTAGACGGCCGTGGGGTCTGTTTGATAGCGCCCTCGGGAACAGGCAAGACAACACACACGTATGGTCTTCTTAGACTCAACGGTGTTCGTGTGGTATCTGATGACTGGTTTTTTGTCCGCTTCATGGCTGATCAAGCTGTTGCTTTTAGCTCTGAGAAAAATTATTACATTCAAGCTGATATAGCGGAGAACTGGGGAGAATACAAAAACCTTGTGGATAAAGCCGAGTTTGATTCAAAAGGCAGAGCGGTTGTGAATGTTCGGTGGGTTGTTGGGAAGGGAAAAGTGCTGCCCATGACCACGTTGAAAAAAGCGGTATTGCTGAAGCGAGACTCTCAGGACAAGGCAATCGTTAGCCGACTCTCACCAGAGGAAGCAACCCGCTACATAGAGAGTGTGGGCTTCTGTAATCCTCACATGCTCGTGAAGGATGAGCGAAAGATGAACTTGCGAAGGAAATTCTTCAAAGATTTCTTCACTCCTTTAGAAACCTATGTCGTCAATACATCAGCGCCCGTCCTTGAAGCTCACCGAACAATCAAAGAGATTTTGGATAAAACTAATTCGTTGCAGGAGATACCAATTTGAAAAGAATCGGCGTGGTAACAGCGGGCGGTGATGCTTCTGGCATGAACGCTGCAATCCGCTCGGTAGTTCGAACGGCATTGTTCAATGAACTGGAAGTTGTGGGAATAGAAAGAGGTTATGCAGGGCTCATGGAAAGCAAGATTCACCCTTTAGCTATTCGATCAGTTAGCGGAATAATCAATCGCGGAGGCACCATACTAAAGACCGCGCGCTGCGAGGAAATAAAGACCGCCCAGGGAATTCAAAAAGCCGTTCAAACCTTAAAAGATAATGAAATTGATGCCCTCATAGTTATCGGAGGAGACGGTTCTTTTCGAGGAGCAAGCGAGCTTCACCAAGCCTGCGGAGTGCCCGTCATAGGCGTGCCCGCTACAATAGATAATGACGTTTTCGGCACGGATACGACCATAGGCTTCGACACAGCCGTCAACACGGCGTTGTTTTCCATTGATAGGATTCGTGATACGGCAACTTCTCATGAGCGAGTATTCATTGTCGAGGTCATGGGGCGGAAAAGAGGTTTTCTCGCGCTTGCGGTGGGATTCGCTGAAGGGGCTGAATTCATTCTTGTTCCAGAGATAAAATTTGATTTGGAGTCTATTTGTGAAAAACTTGAACAAGGTCGAGAAAAGGAAAAAACCTCAGAAATAATAGTAAAAGCTGAGGGCGCAGGAGACTCCGCAAAAGTTGCTGAAGAAATTAGAGAAAAAACTGGTTATGGTGTCCGACTTACAATTCTTGGTCATACTTTGAGGGGAGGTCCACCTACAGCCCAAAGTAGAATACTTGCCAATCAGTTTGGATCATACGCTGTAAGCCTCCTTTTGAAGGGTGCGAAGAAGAATATGGTTGGTCTTAAAGGACAACGTTTGGTGGCGGTTGACTTGGATGATTCTTGGAAAAGAAGGAAGGATTTGAACAAGCGTCTATATCGGTTAGCTGAAATCCTGTCTTCATAAGAGGGAAAAGAATGATTCAAACGAAGAGTAATTCGATGAAACAAAAAATCGCATATTTCTCTATGGAAATTGCCTTATCAAATGATATTCACACTTACAGCGGGGGTCTAGGCGTTCTTGCTGGAGATAGCATAAGATCAAGTGCAGATCTGAGACTTCCTTTGGTGGCAGTCACTCTGCTCAGCAAAAAGGGCTACTTTAAACAAGAGTTGACCCCTGAAGGTAAACAACTAGAGCATCAATACCCCTGGAACCCTTCAGAGTTCATGCTACTACTTCCAGAAGAGGTCAAAGTCCAAATTCAAGGACGTGATGTTCGCGTTACCGCTTGGCTCTACACCGTGAAGAGCCAAACGGGTGGGGTTGTTCCTGTGTACTTTCTTGACACTGATGTTGAAGGAAACAATCCGGAAGATAGGGAAATATCTTCTTTTTTGTATGGCGGAGATGAGAGGTATCGCCTTAAGCAGGAAATTGTTTTGGGCTTCGGCGGAGTCAGAATGCTAGAGAAGTTGGGAATTGAAGTTCGCAGATTTCACTTAAACGAGGGGCATTCTAGTCTTCTCACTTTTGAGTTGCTAAGAAAATATGACATGGATTTTGAAAAGGTTAAAGATCTTTGTGTGTTCACCACGCATACTCCTATTGAGGCAGGGCATGACAAATTTTCCTATGGTCTTGTTGAAGAAGTTTTGGGGGATTTTGTGTCCTTGGAGGTTTTAAAAAGACTGGGTGGATATGATAGATTAAACATGACGCTTCTCGCGCTTAACTTGAGCAATTTTGTGAATGGGGTAGCTAAAAGACACCAGAAAGTTACAACAGAAATGTTTCCATCCTATGAAATTCATGCAATTACAAATGGAGTTCACCCATTTACATGGACCTGTGAAAGCTTCCAAAAATTGTACGACGAGTTCATTCCCGGCTGGGCTTATGAACCAAGTCTACTTGTACGAGTTGATGCTATTCCAGATGAAAAAATCTGGCAGGCACATAAAGAAGCAAAAAAGGTGCTCATTGACCACGTCAATAAGGTTGCGAATGTAGGTATGGATTATGAAGTATTGACCATTGGGTTTGCGCGTAGAGCAACGGAATATAAAAGGGCAAATTTGCTGTTTTCAGATATTGAAAGACTAAAAAAGATAACTCTGAAAGGAAAAATTCAGATAATTTTTGCCGGAAAGGCTCATCCTAAAGATTATACAGGTAAAGGTTTGATTGAACAAATTTATAGCTACAGCGAAAAACTAAGAGATTACATTAAAATTGTGTATTTAGAAAATTATGACATGGCGACTGCAGCCAAGACTGTGGCAGGCGTGGATATTTGGCTAAATACTCCTATGCCACCTCAAGAAGCCTCAGGAACAAGCGGAATGAAAGCAGCCTTAAATGGGGTCATAAATTTTAGCGTGTTGGATGGATGGTGGATAGAAGGATGGATAGAGGGCGTTACAGGATGGGCAATAGGACCTAACTTCGAAGCCCACGGTTCTCTTGCTGACCGCGCCACAGCAGAATTAGATGACCTATACAACAAACTAGAATACGTAATTATTCCAATGTTCTACAACCGAAAAGATGAATGGGTGAAACTTATGAAAAACTCCATGGGAAAAATCCCTATCTACTTTAACAGTCATAGGATGATGCGAAGATACGTTACAGAAGCCTATCTGTAAATTCAAATAGACATAATTAATGAAGCAGTGTGGAAACCATGAAGTTGATTTATGTTGTAATTGATGGAATGGGTGATTTTCCAACTACGGAACAGGAAAACGAGACACCCCTGAGCGCTGCATATACACCGAACTTGGATGGGCTAGCCAGCAAAGGTAAAACTGGACTTATGTATACCATAAGAAAAGGAATTGCGCCCCAAAGTGATGCTGCAGTCATATCAATTTTGGGATACGACCCCTTCCATTACGCTCCAGGTAGAGGAATCCTTGAAGCTCTAGGGACAGGGATGAACATAAGAAATGGCGATTTAGTCTTGCGCTGCAACTATGCAACTCTTGATGAAAACAATCAAATCATTGACCGACGAGTTGGTCGAGACTTAACTTCACAAGAAGCATTAAAGCTAAGTCAAACTGTAAACGAAAAGGTAAAGTTGGAATCTTACCCAGTATCTTTTGAATTAAAAAGTACAATCGGATACAGAGCGATTTTAGTCATTCGAAGCGAATCAGGTTTTCTTTCTAGCAAGATCACTAACACAGACCCAGCGTATACTCGCCTTGATGAGCTGAGTGTAGCTGAGAAAAAATATGGGATGGAACTGGAAGAACGTGCCCCTATGGACGAAAGCAATGCGGCAAAAACTTCAGCTGCGTTGGTTAATGAATTTGTTCGCAAATCTCACGTTGTTCTAAATGATCATGAAGTGAATAAAAATCGTGCTGTTAACAAAAAGTTGAAGGCAAATGTCATATTGACACGTGACGCTGGAAATACGCTACCTCAATTCTTTGACATCCAAGAAAGATATGGTTTCCGCTTTGCCTGTTTAGCAGACATGCCTGTTGAAAGGGGAATAGCTAAACCGGCGGGTATGAACCTTATTGATTTACCGCCTCCATCTGGGGATCTAAAAAGGGACTGCATATTACGAGTAAAAAAGCTAATTGAGGTATTACCTCATTACGACTGTTTCTACATTCATATAAAAGGTCCAGACGAGCCAGGACACGACGGCAACTTCCATTTAAAAAAGGAAATGATAGCCACCGTGGACAAGTATTTTTTTGGTAAACTTTTGCCAAAAATAGATCTTGCAAATTATTTGATCTGCGTGACTGCGGATCATGCTACACCATGGATACTAAAAGCACACAGCGACGATCTGGTGCCTGTTTTAATATCTGGCAACGGACTTCAACCAGATAATGTTGCAATTTTTTCTGAGAAAGAATGCGCTAAAGGAAGCTTGGGAATCCTGCAGAGAGGCACCGAGTTAATGCCTATGCTCATTAGTTTACTAAAAAACTGAAATCAGGAGAACGTAAGAACGAAGCAATTAGACTTTTATAGGTTGTTTCCTCACCAATTGTTCGTGAGCGTTTGAGAAGGTTGGGATTGTCTTACCTTCTTAGTGTAGATTGAAGTTAGAAATAACTCTTACCGTTTAAGTTGTTTCATTCAAACGATCCAGGTCATTATCGCTAACGTACAATTAACACCGAACGCTGAGAATGCATGCTTACATCTGCACTTACACTGCCCAACAAAAACCTTTTTACACTACTAATGCCCCTGCTCCCCAAAACAATGACGTCATAATCGTCTTGTTTTGCAACTTTCAATATTACGCTAGCAGCATTTCCAAACTCTAAGCGTGAATCAGAATTAACCTCTCTTGCCTTAGTTGAAGCTTCTTCGAGAATTTTCTTTCCAACTTCCTGAGTATACTTTGGCTCCAACCTAAATAACTGGCTGTCTTCAACATGAAGAATCGTCATTTTCGTCCCTTCAAAACGCTGACAAAGCAGAATAGCATATTCAAGAGCCTTATCAGCCTGGATAGAGCCATCAACGGGAACAAGCAATTTTTTGATTTCTGTTTTTCTCTTTGCAATAAAGACGGGGCATTTAGCATAGAGCGCTATTTTTTCAGCAAAACTCCCCAATGCAAAGCGTTCAGATTGAGTTTTCGAGATGTTGCCCATGACTAATAGATCATATTTTGATTCCTTAACCATTTGGAGAATTTTCTCCGCTGGATCTTCAGCTCTAACGAGTTCAGTCTTAATCTCGATATTCTCTTCTCTGAAGAATTCTTCGGCATTTCTAACAATTATTCTTCCGGCTTTTTCGTAGGAGTTATCCAATTCACCCAGAATCAGCGCAGGCAGTTGGTGGTGTGCTTTTAATTCTGGATGCATGAAATCATGCGAAATTACGTGTACTGCTGTCACTGTGGAACCAAATTTCTTGGCGATTAATGCGGCGACTTCTCTTGCTCGCAAACACGAATGAGAGCCATCTACAGGAACAATAATTTTGTCAAACAAGTCTATCATTTCCGTCATGAGGAAACTAATATTTCCAAGTAATATCGCACCAGTAGATAATGTTGGAGTGACCGCAAGTTTTGCATTTATGCTCAACTTTTACGCTTCGACCACACGGTTCTTCGTGCCTTGAAGCGGTTCTGTATACAGAATCAGGAGCATGAACCTCAACAAGTTCTCCACATTTAACTGATTGTTTGCGTTTTCATGTTAACTGGTGTCTACCAGTCGTAATATGGTTTTGATTGGCAGTTTCACTTCCCTGACTTTGTGTATGAAGAGGTGCATTGCTTTCCTCCGCACCCATTCCACCGTAGCCCCCAATGTCGGTAGACACCTAACGATAGAATACCTAAGAAGCCTGCGCCTTAAAATGTCAAGGAGAGTATGGGCCAGGGCGACTAGGTGCGCGTGTATAAGCGCCGCTTCGCTCGTCCTGAACCGGTACTCCCCAAAACCTAAAGCCTTAGCCTCCTTATAGAAGTCTTCTATCCGATGCCTCTCCAAAGCATGCCCCAAAATCTCCTCAACACTGCAGCCCACCAAATCAGTGCAGAGAAAATGAACATCCTTAGTGCCTGACTTAACGTTCATCACGATCGACAAATAACCCATCTTTAGCATGAACGCGTCAGCCTTAAACGCATGATAAACCTCGCCCTTCACCACAACATCAAAGAAACCGCCCTCTAACCGAATCTTATCAAAGAGCTCATCTATGCGGTACCTTTTTCCCTCGTAAAACACAATTCTGTTGCTCTTAATCTCGCCGATCCAGCTGTATCCGTATGCCTTGCATTTTGACGCCGTCTCCTGGCAGGTGAACCAAGAATCCCAAAGCCAAATCGTCTTCTTCGCCACTGGAGTGTACTCATCGATGATGTCGCATGCTAACTGCAGCCTCGTTTTAAACTCGATCCCCTTCTCGCGGCACTTCTTCTCGTTGCCATACAGCTTCAAGCCGTCAGGAACGGCGAGGCTGTTGTTTACGTAGAGGGATGTCACGTAGTCATGGCTTAGCACTGTTCCCATTGTTGAGGAGTTTTTGACTATAGCTACTTTTTTTCGTTGGGAGCAATCGTTTACCCTTTAGAGAGTGTATGAAAACCGCTTGCATCTGAACGGTTTCGCACCTTAAACAGTGTTAGTCCTACCGGACTCACTCCATGCGGGGTTGGGTCCACACGCATTATTTTTATCAAAAATGCCTGCACTCTTCCGGAATATTCTAATTTTTCAGGTGTTGACGTCTGACTGACTAACGTTTTTCAGATAATCCCTTTTTTGGTTTCTTGTATAAGACTAGGAAGTCAGCCAGGATTCGACCTTTGTCTGATTTTCAGGTCGTAGCATCATATGCCGTCCATTGTCAAGTGATCCTCTCTGTAGGTTTTGTTGTGAACACAGCGTATTCTTCTTTTGTAGCCACGAAGTCTACTGGAACGTGAATGTCATCTGTTACGATCAATCCCTGTCCTCGCCCAATTCTAAAAGTGCTTCCATTTCTGAGGGGGGGATAAACCAAATGTTTCGCATGCAGGTGGCATTCTCTTACACGGATTTGAGTTCTGAGGATCGCGTCCTTTCAACTATTGTCTCTTGGCTTATTCCTACCTTAAATAGGTTGACTTTCCTGAAACCTACGCAGTTGCGTGGAACATCAAACCCCCGGAAATTGGAAAAGCTTATTTCAACCAACCCAGAAATATCCTATCACAGTGCCTCAAATGTTGAAAACAAACAACATGGAAGAGGCAGACTGGAAAGGCACCGCAACTTCAGGGTCGAATCGCACCCCCTGCACCAATAAAGTCTTATTTACTGCAACTTCACTATCACAGATGGATTAGTATGCAAACTTGAACAGAAACTGAAAACAGACTAAAACAGGAACTCTTGGCTGAAATCCAAAACTTGGAGAACAACTATGCATTATTAAACAGCTATCTAGCAGGGAAAGAATACGACGCAACGCAAATTAGGGGCACCCTGCAAGTTTTTAAAGACAGCCTCAGCCGCGCCAGCGCCTATCTTCTAACGCTCTACAATTTAAAGGGGCAACGAATCAAAATTCCATGGGAACCTCTGTTTACAAATTTAGACCACGCACTGGCAACCATGGAGCTTGCGCCCTCAGTCAAGCTTAGAACAGCAGTTCAGCTAGCGTTGAACATGGCTGAGCCGAAAATTGAGCAGGTCATGTCTTACATGGTGAACCTTAAAGAATTCCTCAAATAAAGGGGGCTCCAAAAACCTCGTTTTGCATTATCCACCCCTTGTTTTTAGAAAACCATAAAAGCTAACGTCAACCATTAGGGGTGATTGCATATGAATAGGAAATTGACACCAGCCATAATCACCTTAACTTTAGTGTGCGTTGGCTTAATTGGACATGTCTTCGCGCAAACTGAAACACCTATTTCAGGGGTTAACGTTGGAGACTACTTTACTTTCAACGTAACTAGCCAGTGGAGCACCACCAACGCAAGCGCCACTGTGCCTCCTTATCTTTTGGAGATTAACAAAACCGCATACTACAAAGTCATGATTTCCTCTGTAATAGGCCCCAACGTTTCAGCCACAAACGTTTGGCACTTCAACAACGACACTGAAATAAACTCGCTAGTCGTGATGGATGTTGAAACACGAGAAATGTACTTTATGAATGGATTCCAAGGATTTTGCAAAGCTAACCTCACCGCCGGAGAACCACTGTATTCAGGCATCACTGATTCACCAACCATAAACGAGACGATAAGCCGCAATTATGCCAGTGGCCCAAGAGAAACAAACGTTGTTAGTTTCAGTTACCCCGTTGCCGACTTCTACAACACCACCGAAGGCACCGAAACATTAACTTTCTACATCGACAAGATAACAGGTGTTTTCGTAGAACGCATCGTTCACACAGAATTCCCTGATCAAACAGGCACTGAAACATGGAAATTAACGGAAACAAACCGTTGGACAGTGAGCGCTTCCGCTGAAACATTGCCGCCTTCGCTGTTGCCGATTATCTCTGTGATAGTGGTCATTATAGTAGTCGTTGTTGCCGCTGCCTTTTTGACTAAAAAAAGAAAGAAAAAGAAAAAGCGCCTCTAAACTAAAACCTCACTTCTTCTTTCACTTACTTGTCTGCCAAATCATCAAATGGAAATTACTCGTTTTTAATTGCACACCTTTTTGGCGGTTAAGTAATAAAACTTAAGCATATGTATAAACAGAGAAAAAAACGAATTAACGCTTAAGACAAGAAGCAAAAAACATCAAACAAAAAAATGGAAAAAAGGATAGCTAATATTCTTCCATCTGATAAAGGTCAACACCCAAATCGATGCGCAGTTGCTCTTCATGTTGATTAGACGCTTCAAGGTCATACAGTTTATGCAGAGCTGTCCCCAATCCTGACACACCAGCAAGTTTTGCCTCAGCCACCGTGACTTTGAGTTTACCCTTTGAAACAGGCGCAACCGTGTTAATATGTTCACCACAGAGCGACAGAGAGGCATTAGGCACAACCTCGCTCACTATTGGGCTTACTTGACCGTCTTCGGTCACAGTTACATGACACTTGAGCAAAGCTTCATCTACAGTAGGAACATGTTTAGTCAACGCCTTTTCGCCTCCACACTTCAGTGCTTATCAAATCTCGAATTGCCACACGGATAGCCTCAGCTCTATTTGGGTAGAAACATTCGTCCACGAGTTGATCTAAAGCTTTAATATACGTTTCAGGAAGATACAATGTGATTAGCTTCATCCCGACTTATCCCTCAGTGAACTACACAGAGCCATGTCGTCAGTTATACTTCTATATATCATTTGGCAAATATGTTAATAACATGTTTGTTCCACAATTTATAAATATTTAAAAAGCTACATTGCACATTCCTGTATAAAACTGCCAAAGGGAACCTGCAGGTTTTTATTGATTACTTTATGTTTCTAATTGGATAGGAAGATATCACAATGCGGGTTTTCCTGCGCAACTTTGGATGCAGCTCCAACTTGGCAGACGGCGAAGTTTTAGCAGGTTGCTTAACGTCTGCAGGTTTTACGCTGGTAAACTCTGAGAACGATGCTGAAGTAGTAATCTACAACAGTTGCGCAGTAAAAGGTCCAACAGAAAACCGCATCATTAACGCTTTAAAGCATATTCCCCGCGGACGGAAAATTGTAGTTACAGGGTGTTTACCCCTAATCAGTTTTGAACGACTTTCACGGGAAATCCAGTTCGACGGCGTTGCTGGACCGGCTATAGGCAAAAATATAGTAGAAGTTGTGCAGCGCGTTGTAAAAGGTGAAAAAGTAGTGGCGTTAGCTGACGCTTTAACCACTCAACCTCCATTGGATCTGCCCCGAACTCAAACAAACGCGGTAGTCAGCGTAATCCCCGTAAACTATGGTTGCTTGGGCTCTTGCGCCTACTGCTGTGTTATTCACGCAAGAGGGCGCCTACGCAGTTACCCAATAAGCGCAATCACGGAGCGAGTAAAGGCGGATTTGTCTTCAGGAACAAAAGAGTTCTGGATAACCAGCCAAGATACCGCATGCTACGGCAGAGACATAGGCACAAACATTGCAGGGCTTCTGCACATATTAAGTCGAATTGAAGGCGATTTTCACATCCGAGTAGGAATGATGACGCCCAACATTGTTTCACCGATTTTGCCTCAGGTTATTGAGGCGTTTAGTAGCCCTAAAGTTTACAAGTTTGTGCATTTGCCTGTGCAAGCGGGTGATGATGAGATCCTCAAAAAAATGCGGCGCTGTTACACAGCAAAAGAGTTCAAAGATATTGTCGCACAGTTTAAGAAGGCGTTTCCACAGTTGACATTGAGTACTGACGTGATTTGTGGTTTTCCAGGCGAAAGCTCTGAGGCCTTTGAGAAAACTCTGGATCTTCTGAAAGAAGTGAAACCTGACGTTGTAAATGTCTCCAAGTTTTTTGCCAGACCTAAAACAGCTGCGCTAAAAATGAAAGAAGAGTTTGTGGAACGCAATGAAATCAAGCGGCGAAGTATTCTCGCAGCGCAGCTCGCGAAAAAAATAGCGTTGGAAAGAAACCAGCAATGGCTCGGCTGGAGAGGGGAAATTCTTGTAAACGAGAAAGGTAAAGTGCAGAATTCATGGGTTGGTCGAAATTTTGCCTACAAACCGATAACTGTTATTTCAGGAAAAGAGGACTTGCTGGGTAAAACCGTGCGGGTTAAAATTGTAAATGCTTTCCCGACTCATCTTTCAGCAATAATTGAGTAAACACAAATTTTTAGCCATTTTTAAAGACCATTATTCACCCAAGCTAAGAACGAGAGGAGGTTTCAAAACGTGTTATGACCCATTTTCCGCCTCGTTCTTCAACATGTAAGGTTACCTTATCTGAAGGCTTTGTTGCTAGAAGCAGGTTCCATTGTAAGGGGGTCAGGTCTTGCGGGGTAGCCTCCACCCAGGGGTATGTCGCGTCGTCAAGGTTTAGCACTATATGTGTGGTGCCATCTTTTACGTAGTCGTATTTCCCCAGAACGGTAGCGTTGAATTCAACTTGAGTGGCAGGCGCCGCGCCAAATAGGCTAACGAAATTCTGGCGGGTTTCTCTAACAATATCTGCGCTTGCTACACCCTCAGGATTTATGGATAAAGCAATTTTATTGGTATCTAAAGCATCTACAATTGCGAAACCAGCTAAGTAAATGGTTTCGTCAGTTTCTCCACTCTCTTCATACCAGTAAACTGGGACATACCATGCAAGACGGTGATTTCCAACCGAAGTTTCAATAGTATAAAGCAGAGGCATCGTAGCATCGTAACTACCTGCTGCAGGCTTAGGTAACCGACCTTCAACTAGACCTTCAGCGGTGGTGCCTGAGATGTAGTTTGCTTGTCTAAAATCGTAGAAAAATATGCCCTCACGTGTCGCCTTGAAAACACCAGACAAAGTGCGCTGGTTTCCCACCGGATTAACACATACAAGAGCCACAACATCTGAGGTTTCAGGGTCAACTATGTAACGAGTGTCTTCAGTAATCTGGAAACGATCGCGGCTGGGAGCCAAAAACCAAAGGAAGCCACCAGCCCAATAGTCAAAACCGCTTCCCCGCTTGAAGCTCCCCATTTCATTGATCATGTTTTCTAGCCAGTCCTCATCGTAAACTTGAGTCATCCATGTTGGAACATCGGCCATCGCAGAAGGCTCATACTGCAACGCACCTTGAGAATTGTAAGCTAGAGGTGTGGAGTAGCGTCTGATTAGGTCAAAACCCACTTCGTAACGAGTCACCACGTATAGTGGGTTATTAATATTCTGATTCCAAGTCAAATAAGCCACTCCATAGGTCTTTGACATATCATCTAAGTAGTTACGGAAGGGAACATTACGGTCAAACCATAGTCCTCTACCAAGGTTGAATTCGCTGTGCAGTATAGTCGGCGGAGCAGTTGGGTCTGTTGCATCAACTATAACAAAACCCTTCACGTAATTCTCAGCGATTATATTGGTTGAAGCTATGGCGGCTACCCAAACCAAATTACCTTCAGGAGTTTTAGTTATTTGGCAATCTAAAACCTGGGTGTTGCTTCCAAATTCAGACATGTGCCTCCTCGCAATTGAGGTGGCAAGTTCCTCTGTGACCAAGCGAACCATGCTGTCAGGGATCGTGCCTGTTAAAGGTAAACCCGTGCCTGCTTGTATAAAACCGTTAAAGTATGAGGCATTAGATACCCTCTGAACTTGCCCATAAACTAAAATTGAACAGGCAGAAAACAGGAATAGCCCAATGAAAAGCAAAGAAAAAAACGCGCGTTTATGCTTGAAGACGACTTTTCCCCTGGAGCGACGCTCAAAGCTGGAAAATTGCTGCGATCCTTCATAACTTAGTGAACTAAGAGAAAAGGTATACTCAATGAATGCCACCAGCGACCTAGAAAATAATAACACATAGATGAATATGCTCAGTGGTGTCTGTGAAAACACATTTGAAATGAAAAGGAACAGCCCAATGAGGAGCGATACCAGCCGCCAAGCAGAGGTCGGCTTAAATTTTCGGGGCGGTATGGGCATATACCACAAAACAACCCATACTATCAAAAACAGAAGCAAAGTCAATTTAATCATCCGCTATCTTATAGCATTACAGGATATTTAAGAATTAAAAAACTGTAAAAAAGAGGGGATTACCCTTTAGTGTTGGCGTATTTTACCAGAGAGAAAATTTCGTATTTGTCACCAAGAGTTTTTCTACCTGAAAGATACTCCAATTCAATTAAGAAGCCTACGCCTACAATTTTTCCGCCGAGTTTCTCAACAAGGTCTATATTTGCTTTGACAGTTCCTCCCGTAGCAAGCAAATCATCAATAATCAAAACTTTTTGTCCCTTAACTATAGCGTCATCGTGAATTTCTATCGTGTCTTTTTCGTATTCTTTCTGATAGGTAAGCTCAACACATTTTGAGGGAAGTTTACCTTTCTTGCGCACCGGAACAAAACCTACCCCAAGTGCATAAGCCAACGCAGCACCTATGATGAAGCCACGGGCCTCGTTTGAGACAATGATGTCTATGTCTTTGTTTTTATAGTGTTCAACTAACTTGTCGATGGCTTCTTTGAAGGCCTGCTTGTCTTTCAATAGGGGTGTTATGTCCCAGAAAACTACACCTTTGAATTCAGGTATCCTCCTTATTTTTGCTTTTAAATCCATTTTGTTTCCTCCTCAAACCAGAGCGTTTCTTAACGCTTCTCTACAAACACAGTTGCGCTCTTTAGGCAGAACGGCTACGGTATCAACTATTATACGCTTGACCTTCTCGATGTTCGCCTTCATAGTTTTCACAATTTCTTCAGCGCTTACAGGGTGGTCTTTCCAGCAGTCATAGTCCGTGACTGTGGCAATTGAAGCGTAACATAACTCTGCCTCTCTTGCCAAAACACATTCGGGAACCATCGTCATGCCCACTACATCGGCGCCCCACTGTTGAAACATCCTAGATTCAGCCTTGGTGGAGAAACGTGGACCCTCGATGCAAACATATGTTCCTGTGGGATGAGCTTTTATGCTTGCATTTTTTGCAACAGCTATAAAGGTTTTCCTGATTTCGGGACACATCGGTTCAGCCACTGAGATGTGGCAAACTTTATCTCCAGTGTAAAATGACTGCTCCCTTCTCGTTGTTCTATCTATAAATTGATCCACAAACACAATGTCGCCCGGCATATACTCTTCTTTTAAGGAACCAACTGTTGAAACAGCCAAAACACGCGTAACTCCAAGTTTCTTGAAAGCATACATGTTCGCCCTAGAATTCACGTCAGTAGGTCTTATGGTATGTCTCCGCCCATGCCTTGGCAGAAAAGCCACACTTCTGCCAGCTAACTCGCCGACGATAAAAGAGTCAGAGGGCACGCCATAAGGGGTGTTGACGTCTACTTCTTGGGCATTTTTGAGAAGTTGGGGGTCGTAGAGACCAGTTCCGCCTATAATTCCTATTTCTGCCTGCATGAAAACTCTACTGAGAGTTTTTACCTTATAAAAATAACGGACAATGAAACAAAACAGGAAAAACGTGCCATTTTAGAAATATAAAAAGTAAAGGATAAAATTAGACTACGGCAGACTTCGTTGTTGTTCGGCTACCGACGGTAAGCTTCAGATCCAAAGTCTGGTTGCTTCTGAATAGAGTAATAGTAATTACGTCTCCAGGTGCAGTGTGCTCCTCTAGGTAGGTTAAGAGATCATCCAAATTTGTGATTTTTACTCCATTAATTGCAACGATTATGTCGCCACCAATAATTACTGTTTGTCCTCCAACGACAATTTGATGGGTACCGCCACGCAGCCCCGCCGCCGCTGCTGGACCACCAGCTGTAACAGTGGCAATAAGCCAACCATAGGTCACGTTGGCGCCTATAGCCTTAGCGATATCAAAATTCATGTCAATTCCTGAGGCACCTATGGTTGGATGCTTGTCATAGTAGCCCTCTTTGACTATCAAAGAGATTTCTCTTAGTATTGTGCTGGAGGGGATAGCGAAACCTAAACCTTGAGAATTGCTTACAATCGCGGTAGTTATACCTACAACCTGGCCATCGTAATTTAGAAGGGGACCACCCGAGTTTCCAGCGTTGATGGGAGTAGTCGTCTGTATGACGTTAGCGATGGGGTAGCCGCCGGATAAGTCTTCACTTATTGTTCTGCCTAACGCACTAACTATGCCCGTAGTCATTGTTCCAGCTAAGCCGTAGGGACCACCAACCGCAATCAAATAGTCACCAACACTCAATGTAGAAGAATCAACGATTTCCAGAGGAATTAGTTCATTTGGAGGTGCTTCAGTTGAAAGCACAGCAAGATCAGCATAGGGATCAGCCCCCAAAACCGTCGCCGCGTATGCGTTGCCGTTTATGAAAGTTACACTGATATTTTGCACATCCTGTACAACGTGATTGTTTGTTATAACTACCATTTGACCCTCAAAGTTGTAGACAAATCCTGAACCTTGAATAGACGAATAGTATGCTCGACGGAATATGTCGTACTGCACAGTTAAGCCTCGGATGACTACCACGGAATCTTTGATTTGGTCATATAGTTGGGGAAGTGAAACGTTTTCACCCATAACATAGGTCGTGTTGGAGTAAGAGACAGAGGTAGCTTTCTGAGATGACAAATTATCTAGTTTTGTCTGAAAAGCAGTCTGCAGTTCCTCAATTTTTCCATTAAGCGTAACGTAGCTTACTGAAGAACCAATTACTCCACCTGCAACTAAACCAACAAAAAGAAGACTAACTAAAATTACTGAAGAAAAACGATTTCTTTTAGGTGGTGGAGGTGTAACTGACTGGGGAATATTTGATGACTCCATTAATCTTCAACCTCCTCTTCAAATGGTGAATCAGGATGATCTTTCATTTTTGAAACATAACTTTTCCCACAGTTTGGACATCTCGCCTCAGCAGTTTGTAGTTTGTTACCACAGTTGGGGCACACAAGTTTCTTTGCTAAGTGAACACCATTCTTTTCCCGTATTATTTTTCCCGCACTCAGAAAAAGCATCCGTTCAGTAAATGAAGCCACTTGGCCGTCATGAGTAACCACAATTATTGTGGTTCCCCGAGTGAGATTTAAGTTAGCGAGCAACTTTACGATCTCTTGTTTGTTTTTATTGTCCAAGTTTCCTGTAGGCTCATCAGCCAAAATAATAGCAGGGTCATTCGCTAAGGCACGTGCAATAGCAACTCGTTGCTGTTCGCCAGCACTCAACCTCTGCGGGCGGTGCTCTTCTCTTCCAGATAAGCCAACCATAGCTAACAATTCTTTAGCTTTGCTTTTTCGTTCACTCTTTGATTTTCCGTTATTTTCCATAGGTAACTCAACGTTTTCTCGAGCATTCAAATAGGGTAATAAGTTGAAACTTTGAAAAACAAAACCAATTTTGTTTTTTCGAATTTTACAGAGTTCAGACTCAGGTAAGTCTACAACAGACATATTGTCCAAGATTACTTTACCATTGGTTGGTTTGTCTATGCAACCCAGTACGTTCAGCAAAGTAGTTTTTCCTGAACCAGAGGGACCCATAATTGCCACGAACTCGCCTTTTTTCACTTGCAAGTTAATATTTGAAAGGGCATAGACGCGACGCTTTCCATCAGTATATATTTTTGTCAACCCCTCAGCTTTCAAAACTGCCTCACTCATATCTCATAGCCTCCGCGGGGCTTGTTTTTGATGCCCGCCAAGCAGGGTAAAGACTGCCTAAGGCGCCTAACAAGATAGAGGCACCAAACGTCAGCAACATAAGTTGTGGATCCACAGTAACCGCATTAACTGCTGTAGCGGCGTCTGCGACGACTACTCTCGTATTGCCCAGTGGATTTACAGTTGGAAGTAAAATAGACGAGAAGAAGGGGGCTGCTATTGTTCCTATTGCAATGCCAACTACACCACCTACTGTGCTGAGAATAATGCCTTCAAGCATGAATTGACTCAGAATGTTGCGGTCACTAAAACCAATGGCTTTGAGAGTGCCAATTTCTTTTGTTCTCTCACGTATAGTGTACAACATTACAAATAATACAAGCAAGCTGGTAGCGGTCACCACAATAACAATTTCTTGGAAGGCTGTAGCTTGTGTATGAATTAGAGTCGCTTGAGCATCTTGAAGTGCGGCAGTGTAACGAGCTTGCATATTATTCAACTGGTCTAGGCGTTGCTGAGCCGTGAGTACGTTAAGTTCGGGATGCAAAGAACTTACAGCATTAGCCACGTCAGAAACACTACTACTATCGTTTGCAAAAACTAAGAGACTAGTGATGTATCCTATGTTGTTGGTTACTGTTTGGGCGTCAGTTAGGTTCATGTAGAGCGTCATAATATCTGAAACGCCAGTTGACTCATATACGCCAACTACTTCAAAAGTTTGACCTAAAATTTCAATTTTATCACCTACTCTTGCGTCAAAGAACATTGTGTTGTTTTCGCTTAGGAGAACAACACCGCTGTCTCCTGCCTGCAGATTTCTGCCAGCTGTGATATTAGTTGGAAGGATAGGGTAGTTGTCAACAAGGGAAGTCAGAGGAACGCCTTCAATTATGTAATCTGGAACCATGCGGGCGAAACTTCGTCCGAACATTTCTATTGTTTCGTTTTCGCCTTGAGAGACCTCCAGAATTGGGACAACTGCTGCAACACCTGAAATTGATTGGATGTCTGTGTATAGAGTTTCATTCATGGCAACGTTTCCTCTACCGCCAAAGGGACCGCCGCCAAACTGACCCGGCAGCCTGCCGCCTCCAAATTGTCCTGGCGTAAAATTACCAGTAAAGCTTCCAGACCTCTGACCACCTACGAAGTTCTCTGGTGGCGAAGCGGTGAAACCAAAACCCTCGAAACTTGGAGTTAAACTGCATTCGATTTGGGTTAATGCTCTACTAATAGAAGTTTCTGTCCTAGTAATTGTCTCGCTTAAGCTTTCAGTCATGGTTTGGGTAGCGGTTTGATTAGCGGTTATGCCTGCGGGTATCGAAATTAGAATCGCCATAGAAAAGCCCAATGCTAGAATAACTAGTAGTGCTCTGACTTTTCGCCTTGAAATATTTCTGTACGCCCTATTTAAAACACCCATCGATTGCACCAGCTTTGGTTTTGAGAAGAAGTTAACACATTTTCATAATGACCTAATCGTCTTAATGCCTGATGAGTGGTCTTGTCCATTTTTCATCTGTCCTTACCGTTTGTTTTATGATATTCAGCAGTTCAAAGCAGGCGAAAAAGAAGACTTTCCTGCTCTGAACCGACGAGTTTTCGAGGGAGGGCATTACATTTTACGCCCTTCCCATGAAGGTGTAAGTAAATATAAAATAATTTTTCAAAATTATACCCAAATTTATCCCCAATCAAAAGTATAACCCAACTGTAGGATGCTTTGAATTTGGGAACAAGCTTATTACCGCCTTTATAATAGGGGAAAAAGGAATCGGCGGAGTGAATGGGTTGTCGACTAGCGTGCGCCCCTTAAAGTATGTGCTCGGATGGTTAATCGCAGGCACTAGAGGAGGCATCACACGCGCAGAAATAATCAAGACCATACATAAAACTCCGCAAAACGCCAACCAATTGGCAAACACGCTCAGGATGGACTATAAAACAGTGCGATACCATCTGGAAGTTCTAGAGAAAAACCGAATCTTAACCTCAGTTGGAGACAAGTATGGAGCAACATATTTCCTGACACAAACCATGGAAGATAACTACCGCGTGTTTGAGGAGATTCTGAACAGAATCTGGAAAAAGTAGAAAAGGAAGAGAAATAGAGGGAAGATCTGTATGAATAGGAATCTAAAAATTTGGCTATTCACCGTCATGGCAGCTGTTTTAGCTATAGCTGCGCTTGCAGCGTTTTTGGCAGTTTATACCATTAACCAGCCAAGAACACAGGGCACCCCCCATTTTCCATTTAGACCTATGCCGATTCAGAGAATCAACCCAGCGGACATAGAGCTCTACTACATAGCCCGCACAGTTTTTTCCACCATCAACATAGCGCTTTTAATTGCCCTCATAACTACCTATGGTAGCATATACATCAAAACACGTTCCCACTTCACAATTGGGCTGCTAATATTTGCAACCTTCTTCCTCATAAAGGACGTTACATGGAGCCCTTTTATAATCGGAGCTTTTGGATTTGGCATCTTCGGGTTGGGACCATTTGCGTTTTTGCCAGACTTATTTGAGTTTGCGGCGTTATCTGTACTCTTGTATTTAACTATCAAGTACTAAAGCAAACGCGAAGAGTTAATAAAACAGGTTCACACAGAAATGAACAGACGATCCCCTATCGAACAAACGGTATATTCCTTTTAAAAGGATAGAATTTTCATGTCAACCAAACTACACAAAGAGAAAAAACCCAATCGCCTCATAAAAGAAAAGAGTCCTTATCTTCTTCAACACGCCTACAACCCAGTTGACTGGTTCCCATGGAGTGAAGAAGCATTTGAAAAAGCGAAAATGGAAAACAAGCCTATCTTCCTCAGCATCGGCTACTCCACTTGCCATTGGTGTCACGTCATGGAAAAAGAGTGTTTCAATGATGAGGAAGTTGCCGCGCTTTTGAATGAGGCGTTTGTGTGCATAAAAGTAGACCGCGAAGAACGCCCAGATTTAGATGCAACTTATATGGCGGTTTGTCAAGCGTTAGGGCGAAACTGTGGGTGGCCACTGCATATTTTAATGACTCCTAGCAAGAACCCGTTTTTTGCAGCTACTTACATACCTAAGAACGGTAGGAGTGGCATGTTGGGACTTATGGAGTTGGTTCCGCAAGTAATTGAGATTTGGGAAACACGGCGAGCTCAGTTGGAGATTGTCGGCGCGGACATCAGGAGTCGTGTAGAGACTTTAGAAAAAAGGATGGCAACGGAGGAAGGACTGGGAAAAGAGGTGTTGGATGATGCTTACGAAAAATTGGTTGCAGATTTTGACTGGGAAAATGGAGGTTTTGGCACTGCTCCCAAATTTCCCCGGCCGCATACGATGATGTTTTTGCTACGTTATTGGAAGAGAACATGCAAAAAAGAAGCACGAGATATGGTAGAGAAAACACTACGGTATATGCGGTTGGGAGGTATTTTTGACCAATTAGGGTTTGGTTTTCACCGCTACAGCACTGATTCTCAGTGGTTGGTGCCACATTTTGAGAAAATGCTCTATGACCAAGCTTTGCTTGCGCTATCTTACACGGAGATTTATCAAGTTACAGGTGCAGACAAATTCAAATTGACAGCAAAAGAAACCTTGGACTATGTGCTGAGAGATTTAGTTTCGCCTGAAGGCGTCTTCTATTCAGCTGAAGACGCAGACTCTGAGGGAGAAGAAGGCAAATTTTACCTGTGGTCAATGGAAGAAATCACAAAAACACTGCCAAAGGAAGAAGCAGAGTTGGCAATTCGGCTTTTTGGAATCCTCCCTGAAGGCAACTACGTTGATCCTAGTGTGGGGAGGCAAAATAACCAAAACATTCTGCATATTCCCAAGCCACTGGACTCTATAGCCGCCGAATCAGGTTTAACACTTGATGAATTAATCCGTCTCTTAGGCAAGGTTAGAAATCTACTTTTTGAGATGAGAAAAAATCGTGTTCGACCATTGCGAGATGAAAAAGTACTGGTTGACTGGAACGGCTTGATGATAGCAGCATTAGCTAGAGCTAAAGCCATCTTTGAGGAACCCAGGTATCTTCAAGCTGCGGTTAAAGCAGCAGACTTTATTCTATGCAACCTGAGAAAACCTAATGGAGAACTTCATCATCTTTGGGTTAAAGGAGAAAAAGCTGTTGACGGCTTCTTAGACGATTACGCGTTCCTGACGTTTGGGTTAATTGAGCTTTATGAAGCTACGTTTGAAGAAAAGTATCTACAAACAGCAGCAGATTTGACCAACCTAATGCTATCGCAGTTTTGGGATACAAAAGAAGGCGGGTTCTATTTCACGTGCAGAGATGCTGACACTACAATGCCAAGGATGAAGCACGTTTACGATGGGGCTTTGCCTTCAGGCAACTCTATGGCATTGCTGAATCTGTTGCGGCTTGCACGCTTAATGGGTAACACTGGCTATGAAGAGACAGCAAGGAAAACGTTCAACGTTTTTGCGGAAGAAGTGAAAGAGGCCCCGCAAGCTTACACGTTCATGCTTGCAGCTTTAGATTTTTCTTTGGGACCAGTATACAGCGTTATTTTAGTGGGGAAAGTTGATTCGAAAGACACCAAGGAGATGCTGTTGGCGCTCAGAAAGAACTATGTGCCTAACCTCGTTATTTCGCTCAAACAAGCAAATGAAGCAGGCGTAGGATACGAAAAAATTGATGGAAAAACTACTGCTTACGTCTGCTGCGACCAAACATGCATGCCTCCCACAAACGATACAGCAAAAATGCTGGAAATAATCGGTCTAAGCTAAGGGGAACCACTTTGAGTAAGCGATTTGGCATGAAAAAGAAAGTGTTTATCTCTGGACCAATACAAGGCATGGAAAACCAACAAGACTATAGGCAGGTAATAACGGAAATCTGCAAACAGTTAGGCTTGGAGGTAATTGACCCCTGGCTCCGCGAGAAAGTCATTTACCGCAAAGATGAACCCTGCTGGTGGAATAAAGTGCCAGTTGCGGATTTTGTGCAACGGGATCTTGAGGATGCAGACAGATGCGACATTATGGTGGTTTATATGCCTAAAATTTCGGCTGGTGCCTGCATGGAGTTATTTTACGCAAAAGGAAAAGGGAAAAAAATAATTGTTGTTTCAGCCATAGAGTGTCTAAGTCCATGGATTACTTACCATGCAGATATTATTGTAAAAAATTTTGTGGAGCTTAAGGCTGCGTTGAAACAGGTTTCATAGGTGAAGTTAGGTCTGAAAGGAATCTATGTATTAATTATCCAGCTGAAGAAAGATCTCAATATAAAAATTGGCTCTTTAGGTACAGTAACGTTAAAAGAGGGAACTTATGCTTACGTTGGTTCCGCGCAAAAAAATTTAGAGCATCGAGTAAAACGTCACCTAAGAAAGATGAAGCGTAAATTTTGGCATATAGACTACTTGTTAAATAGCGAATATGCCAGCGTTGTGGAGGTACGTTACAAGCGAGGAGACAAAACAGAAGAATGCAAAGTGGCCGATTTAATCGCCAAGCAAGGTGAAGCAGTAGAAGGCTTTGGCTCCTCAGACTGCCACTGCAGAGGTCATTTATTCCACATTGAGAGCCACATGTTTCTTGAAAAAGAAATGCAAAAAATTAAGCTTTAAAGAAAACAAGTTATTATATCAAATTTAGCCGCTATAGCTTCAACATTTTCCAGCCAATTTTTCATAGTCTTAAGATTTTCCGCTCTGCCTAAGGGGCAACTTTCAGGCGAATGATTCAGAACTTGGAGCACACAAATCACAAGTTCACCAACAATTTTTTTCTAAATTTTAGGTGTGATGATAACCTTACATCTTTGCTGAAGTGTGTTAAATCGCCCCCTAAGCAAACATCAAAAGAAAGGAAGTTTTGAGTGAAAACTTTTTTTATCAGATGATGGTTTACTATAAAAGCATGTCCTCAACCAAAAAAATGATTGTAGAATGGAAAGGCAACTATCGATTAGAAGCTAAAAATGAAAAGGGTATATCCGTAAAGTTTGATGCCCCAAAAGAGCATGGAGGAGAAGAAACTGCTCTCTCACCCATGGAAAACGTGTTGGCTAGCCTTGCCACATGCAGTAGCTTTCATGTTTTAACGATTCTAAAGAAGAAGAGGCAAAAAGTTACAGGTTACTCAGTAGAAGCCACAGCGGAAAGAAGAGAAGACCCGCCGCCTAGAGTTTTCACAAAAATCCACCTCAAATACATAGTCAAAGGAGAAAACATAAGCCCCAGCGCAGTTGAAAGTGCCATCAAACTTTCAGAGGAAAAATACTGCTCCGTAGGCGGCATGCTACAAAAAGCGGTACCTATAACTTCGTCTTATGAAGTAGTTTCCGAATAGGGATTTAGCACAAAGTTTTTTTAAATAAAAGGGTAACCTTTCAGGGTATTTCAAATCGCACATTTAAGTTTGCCTGAGCACTTTTTGGTGGAGAGTTCTTTTTTGTTACCAAAAATCCCAACGCCCCTATGACAGCTACAATGAATATTACAAGCCAATACCATGTTTCAATCTGAGGCTCCGCCGGAACAATTGAAGGAGAAGGGGAGGGTTTAGTTGACAATTGGGTTACTGAAGTTGATGAAACCTAATTTTGAGAAATGGTGCTTGATGCCTCAGATGTACCAAAAACGTAAACGTTATGATCCCATGAACCTACATAAACATAGTCTCCAGCTACCGCAGGCGATGAGTCAACCCAACCCTGGGTTTCGTAGCTCCAAATTTTTGCCCCGTTGTAGCGTTCAAACAATAAATATTATTATCTTCAGAACCTATGTAGACATAGCCGCCGCTGACGGCAGGAGACGACTGAATTACGTTTCCTGTACTATAATTCCAGATTTTTACTCCTGTCAAAGCGTCCAGACAATACACGTTGCTGTCAACAGAACCCAAATAAACATAGCCATTAACTACTGCGGGAGAGGATTCTACAAGACTGCCTGCTGTGTAGTTCCATATTTTCTCACCAGTTTGAGCATCCAAACAATAAATGTTTCTGTCCCAAGAACCTACATAAACAAAACCATAAGCTACTGCAGGGGAAGATTGAACAGTCACGCTTGTTGTAAAATTCCATATTTTTACGTCTGTAGAGGCATTGAGGCAATAGACATTTCTATCATAGCACCCAAATAAAGATAATCATCAATGACGGTTGCAGAAGAACCAAAAGCACTTCGACCAGAGTAATTCCAGATTTTCTCTCCTGTCGTAGCGTTTACTGTCTAAACGCTACGGTCATCAGACGCTACATAGACGCAACCGTCCCTCACTGAGGGAGAAGCCCAGATAAGTGCCTACTTGCATAAATCCACAGTACATCAGAAGTGGCAAGCGGAGCGCTGTCCGAGAAACCAGTATGAGCTAAATCGTGACGGAACATGGGCCACTCATCAAAATAAGAGAATAGCAGAGACAGACAAATTCAGGGCAGAAGGTAACACAAAAGCCGAAAAGATAAAGATGAAAATAAGTATAGCAAAAATACGTTTAGTGAGCAGGATACATGTCACTTGATAGAGAGCAAAAGTACAATAATAAATTTAAATATATTTTGTTGATTTTAAAAGACTAAAAGGAAAAAGACATGCGAACGTCGCCAAAGAGAATCGTAGTTCAGAGCGCACAGCGCATAACAATATTTAAATATTCACTTTTCCACTTTTAGTTGATGACATCAAAAGTTCAAGACAAAAACAAGTTTAAAGCAAAACTCTTCAAGGCTCTCTCAGACCCCGCCAGGCTTGATATACTAGAGTTTATGCGTGATGGCGAAAAATGCGTCTGCGAAATAATTCCCCACGTAAAACTTATCCAACCTGTAGTTTCCCGCCACCTGAAAATTTTAAAAGAATGTGGCGTAGTGAGGTTCAAAAAAGACGGCAACCGAAGACTTTACTCGATAACAGACCAACGGATATTTCAAATTATTGATGGGATAACTCCTGAACTGGTCAACACCTTCACGGAAAAAATGCTGGAACAAATAATATAAGTTGAAAAAGGTAGGGTAACACTAAGTGGATTATCCACTATGTGAGTATATACAATGCATAAATTGGAAAGAAGGACGCTGCACTCTTAAGGATCCAGAGAAAGTTGGAGATTCATGCTTGGATTATGAAGATGCAATGGATGCACTTAGACTAAGGGCTGATGCCATAAAAGGGACATTAGGATAAAAGAATATAGAACCGACGTTATCCTTCGCCGCAAGCTAATCCATACATAGCTTTGATGTATTGCTGTGCGTCCTCTTTAGTCTTAAATGGGCCATACGTGAAGTCATACTGGGGATGGCTTTCTTTCGTTGGCGGTGTTTCGGATTCAAAAACTTCAGGTTTAGCAGCAGTTTGTTTAAATCCAATGTAGATACCCAAAGTTATCAGCTCCATTCTACACCAAAATGTTTGGTACTTGCTTATAAACAAACTTTCATGTTCAAATTAATTTTATCCTGAATTTCTGGTATGTGTTCGAGGGTTTTTCTCTTTGGCTCATTAAACGTCCAGCCTATAGCATCTAAAAAAGATCGAGAATAAAAATTCAATTCTGCAACTCGTTGCTACAACAAAAGCAATTTTAACAACCATCTCCTATTTGGGCAACTTTAGGTTAGCACATAGAAGACATATAACAGGTTCTTTCACAACAATCACCTTTATAGGGCCTAACGTTCTTAAGTAACCAACAGTTGCAATCCACCTATCACTTTTGATTTACCAACATAAGAAATTAAACAAGTTACCGTCTGGTGCTTGGCAGTGTTTTTTAGCCGCTAGGTGAAAAATGCATGTTTCATTTGTATCAGTAAACAGCAAATTAACAACATATTTAAATATGTTATGACTTTCTTATGTTCTGGAAATAAAAGATGTTCACTCCACAAGTTAACAAAAGGCTGAGACAGTTAACAAAATCAAACACCTGCACCTACGAAAAAGCCTCAGAATATGCTGAAGAACTCAAAAAATTAGCAGACAAAAAAATAACTAAAGACACAGCGCTAAAAAAAAGCAAAATTTTCAAAGCCTTGGGGGATCCAACGAGATTAAGAATTTTGGGATTATTGACTGAACGAGAGATGTGTGTCTGCGAAATTATGGTCGCGCTGGAACTTACTCAGCCGACGGCTTCACATCACCTCAAGATTTTGGAGAATGTAGAGTTGATAAAAGCCCGAAAAGAAGGCAAATGGGTTTTCTACAGTCTACATGATTTACATAAAACAGTAGCTCTTATTAAATAATTGTTCAGAGATTTAAACTATCATATTTAAATATCTAAATATGATAGTTTTCACAGAAGCAAAAAGTGTCCTCTATGAAAAACGAAAAAGAACAGACAGAACACGTCAGTCAAGAACGATCTTTAGGCATATGGGAGAAATATTTGACCCTATGGATAGCCACATGCATCGCTGTGGGCCTACTTGTAGGCAGATTTTTCCCGGCTTTTGGCGAGTTCATGGATTCACTTAAATTTGCTAACCTTTCCATACCAATCGGCGTACTCCTATTTTTTATGATGTACCCCACCGTTTTGGGCATACGGTTTAGCGACGTAAAAATGGCTTCAAAAAACCCCAAACCTCTCATAGTCACCCTTATTGCCAACTGGGTTGTAGCGCCTATAATCATGACTGTTTACGCCAACGTTTTTCTCGCAGGCAACCCCCAATACATAGCAGGAGTTATTCTTCTCGGTTTGTCTCCCTGCACTGCCATGGTCATGTGGTGGATGTATTTGGCAAAAGGCGATATGGCACAGGGCTTAATCAACACAGCAATCAACGCCATGTTTATGCTTATTCTTTATGCTCCTCTTGCCGCGTTATACTTGGGAGTCAGCAGCATCCCCGTACCGTGGGACCTCATAGCAGTCAGCGTATTAGCCTTCATAGCATTACCTGTCGCCGCTGGTGCATTATCGCGCAGAATTATAATCAGCAGAAAAGGAGAAGAATGGTTCAGTAACGTGTACACTGCAGCGGTGGGCAAGGTTTCCATTGTGGCATTGCTGATAACTTTGATTGTACTCTTCTCCTTCGCCGGACAAACAATCCTCAACGACCCCTTATTGGTGGGATACATCGCAGTACCCAACCTACTACACTACGTTACCATGATTGCGTGGACCTATCCCCTCGGCTACTTTTTAGGCTGGAAATATGAAAGTGCCATAGACACCACACTTATAGGCAGCAGTAGCCACTTTGAAGTCGCCATAGCAGTTGCAGTAACACTTTACGGCATCGGTTCTGGCGCCGCGTTAGCAACTGTTATTGGACCGTTATTTGAAGTGCCACTTATGCTTTCACTTGTAAAACTTGGGTTACGAACAAGAAAGTACTTCCCACGAAAAAGGAAAGAGCGTAACACATAAAACAACATTAGTTAACAATTAAGTAATACCCTGTGAAGTTTAATGACTCAAACAGAAAAAGAAGACCAAAAAGGGAATAAAGTGAAGGTTAATGACGCAATCTTCGGAGTTGCGATCCCTACAGTCTTAGCATTATTCATCATTTACGTTTCTATGCTATCCACACCTACTCTTGCAGGACTTAAATACCCGCTTCTAGAGGCAATCGTGATAGTGGGCGTCCCCATGCTGATTGGATTAATTTGGAATCAGTGGGCAGGAGGCACTTCAGGTTTTCTGATGGGCAGTCTCTACGCACTCTATTATTCAGATCAACTGTACGCTGCGCAAGGTACAACAGATATAAGTCTACTGGGAAATTTGGTGAGTGCCATGCTAATAGGTTACATAGCGGGCGCGTTAAACAAGCAGTCGGACGGCTACAGGAGAATGTTAATTTCAGGTGTAACTGCAGCAATTATGGGTTCCTTGATTATTTTGCTTGTTAACCAGTTTTCGTCAATCGTAAGTAACCCTGGTTTGAGTGGCATAACTTTGGTTATTTTGCCAAGGATTATTGTTGCGTTACTAGTGCCATTAATTGCACAAAAGTTTTTGAAGAATAGAAAACAACTAAAAAGCCCTAAATTACCACCCGCCTCTCTTTTGTTGCTCAACTTAGTTTAAAATCAAGTTCCAACGAGGTAAGGAATGGGTGTTCTTCTTGGAGAACAGTAGTGTTCTGAGGGGAGAGTTAAATTAGAGTTTGTAGCCATAAATATGAAATAGATAGAAAAAAGATGGAGAAAAAAGCAATGATTACATCAAACAATAAAGTAGCAGGAAAGTTAATTTTGACTTTATGTCTAATCATGTTGGTAAGCACAACAGTATTGCTTTCGGTACATGCGCAAGGCGCCGTTGATCCCTACACCGTGGGGTTGTGGCATCTTGATGAAATTGTACCTGATGGTTACCGTCAGATAACTTCTGACGCCACCGGAGTAAACCATGGAATTGTAGGTGGCGAAACGTCAAATATGCTGGTTGAGGGTAAATTTGATAAGGCCCTACGGTTTAACGGCGAAAACTTTGTTTACGTTCCTATTTCGTTCTTAGTTGGCTTCCCTCCTTCTCCTCAGCCAATATACATTCCAATCTCACCCAACCTTAACATTCAAGAAGAAATTAAGCTTGAAGCATGGATTAATCTGCAGGAATTTACTAATGCAACATATAATAATATAATAGTTAAATGCGATCGAAGTGATGCTTCTTGGGAAAACGTAAGTCGCGTAGTTGGGCTAGCTGTAAGGTCAGGAGTTTCTGAAGACGGAATTCCAGTTCCTCAGGGAGCGCTGAGCGGGTTTGTTCTCACGGATACAGGCGCAGCCAATGAAATAGTAACTATTGGACCTGTTGTACCGCTAAACGAGTGGTTACACGTAGCTTTCACCCGCACTTCTACAGGGATGCATCTCTACGTGAATGGTTACGAGCAAGAGGTTCGCGTTATCCGCGGCGTTCAGAACCCCACAGGCAAAATAGTGAACGGCACCGAATACTATTTTGGCCATGACTCTAAAGTTATAATAGATGAAGTAAGAATCAGCAACACCGCACCAGAGAAGCAGACTCTTGCCGCCCAAATTGACATAGGATCAAACACATTGACAGCAATTGTAGTTGTCACCGTAGTTTTTGCAGTAGCTTGGGTTTTGCGGAGAGCAATTCAAATGTGGATAATCCACTCAAGGACTTAAAATAGCAAAGACCAAAAAACTGAAATCGCAAACAAAGAAATCACAGTTGCAAGTAGTTAGTTGGAGGGGTGGTTGTGGGTATAGAACTCAGACTATTAGAATTGTTGCTTCGTCAAAAACTCTTCGATGAGGGGTTAAAAGGCGAAGTAAATACCCCTCTCATTGTTTCATATGCAGTCACCAAAGCCTGCAACCTCCGATGTCGCCATTGCCACGTAGAAGCAAAAGAGGCTTTAGCTAACGAGTTGAGCTTGAAAGAAGCCATGCAAGTCATCGGAGAGATGTCCGAGCTTGGAACTAAAGCTCTGATTTTCAGCGGTGGAGAACCGTTACTTCGTAAAAATTTTGTTTTGGCACTAGCGGAGTATTGTGTGGAGTTAGGGATAATTCCCTCTATTCTCACAAATGGACTATTGCTTCATCACAAAGTGGCAATGGAGTTGAAAGACGCAGGCATAATGGCAGTCGGCTTACCTATTGATGCACTAGATCCTGCGGATCACGACGCTCTCAGGAATATGCCTGGCAGCTTTGCCAAAGCCGTAAATGCAATCAGAACATGCAAAGCTGTAGACTTGGAAGTTGTTATCACGACTATGGCTTTGAAAGATACAGTGCATGAAATACCTAAGAGAATAGATTTGATGGAAAAGTTGGGCGCTGATCAAGTTGCGGTTTATGATTTAGTGCCTGTTGGACGAGGTAGAGAAGTAATGGATAAAGCGATGAGTCAAGATCAACGGGTAAACCTGATAAAGTACCTTCAGCATAGACAGGAAAGCTCCGAGATGGTTTTTACAATGTCCGGCGGTCAGCCGCTTTATCCCGAGATCGCATATGCAATGCATAAAGCAAATGGCACAGCACCGAAAGATTTACTGATAAAGGAGTTTTGGGTTCACAATCCGGTAGGGTGTCATGCGGGCATTTTATATTTTAGTTTACGGCCAAATGGAGATGTTTATCCATGCACCTTCTTGCCTATTAAAGTTGGCAATGTACGTGAACAAAATCTTGCTGACATCTGGCGCAACTCTAAAATTCTCAAAGAACTTAGGCAGAGACGCCTGCTTAAAAACGCTTGTGGCAAATGTGAATATCAATGGACTTGCGGTGGCTGTAGAGGACGAGCCTATGCTTGCACTGGTGACTACTTGGAATCTGATCCGATGTGCTTACGGGATTTGATGCGAGAAGAAAAAGTTGACCCTGCAACGGTGAAAAGGTTTGGCTGGTGTGTAGGCTAAAAAATGTTATTTACCGAGTTTCACAGTCAAAACAAATGTCTTTTTCTCGGTTGGTCCAGTAGGATTTACCGCAGATGCGGCATGTAGTTTTTCGAATCAACTCTTTGCTTTTTACTTCCTCATGGGCAACTGTTTGGTTGAAAGGAAAAACTATGGCTCGTTTGTGGCAAAGAGGAGCACATGCAGAACAATGAACCGTACTGCAACCCCCGCCACATTTAGCTGGAAAAGAAACCACAGCTTTGCCGCCTTGGAAGGTGAAAACACCGTTTGGGCAAAATTCTATACATCGGGGGTTGCCACTGTGAACACAGCCGTCGCACTTATCAGAATTGATTATAGGAAACCAAGGAGTTACCAACTTGTTTCACTGCCTCAACTTTTGATGTTCTCGCTTTTTAGTTGATCAATTACTTTTTGAGTTTCCTCTTCCGAGGGATGCGTTATAGCCCCAGTTGGGCAAATTTCCTCGCAACCTCTGCAGAAAACAACACAGTTGTTTGGATTTTTCACAACAGATAGCCGTTTTCCATCTTTCTCTTTGAAAGCAAAGACGTAATTATTGCAAAACTCTACACAGCTACCGCAAGATATACATTTATCACAGTTTATCTTTGGTTCCCAAGGTATTTTCTCTCTTGGAACCCCTCCGTATGTTTCTTCGGTCATTTTTTAATCTCTTTTTATGTGTCTGTTTTTCTCACAACCCCAATTAAATATTAATATTTAAATATCGCTATAATTTTTTTAGTATCCGTTCGATCTGCCACGAATAATTTTGATTAAAAACCGAACTACGCCATCCAAAACGAGTAAATCTAAATTAAGAAACTTTTTCGCAAGTTAAAGTTTAACTTCGCCCTCATCTATATTGGAAACCCCATTTTGTCTCTGCTGACTGGGATACCTCTTTCTCTTAGAATGATGCTTTTCGGAGAATTATAGAACATAAAGTAAAGCAGCTTGCGTAACATTTGTTGAATGATTACCCGCAACTCTTTTAAGATTAATTTTTCAATAACGCCTGCAAGTTTCTTGCCCACAACTTTTAAACTCGGTGAGTGCCTATCATAGGGGTTGCAGCTACACTGTATTTTGCAAATTTCTCTTTTGCAATAACATTAAGCTTTTTGCGTGGCTCTTTGGGCATTTTCTTCAGTTTGTTTACATCCTGAGCACAGCAACTTTGCTTGTTAACCCAAACTTCAAACTTGCCTTGTTTTTTCCTCAAAGCGACTTAAACCTTAAATAAACATATTTAAATATAACTAATTTATAATCCCCCCTCATAAGAGGAAAGGTCATGGAGTTCAGTTGGAGAGATTGGAGTCGCAGCGACATCATATATGGGGTTATAGCACCCCTTTTAGTAGTATTGGTCATAGTGGGTCTTTCATTGGTAAGACCGTTTTTGATGAAGAGCAGCGGGGGCAATTTCGAGGCAGTGGGCCTATACATAGGAATTATTAGCGAGTTAGAAGAACTTGTCATCATAGTTGGAGTTCCATTGCTTTTGGGTCTAGTTTGGAACCGCTGGGCAGGCGGCGCCTCAGGCTTTCTATTGGGCAGCATTTATGCAATGTGGTTTGCAGTCAAATACGGTATGTTCTCGTTTAGCGCGTTCAGTAGAGGAGGATCAGGCTTTGGTCCAACAATTCTGGGATACGTCCTCAGTGCAATGCTAATAGGCTACATGGCGGGAGCATTAAATAAGCGGTCTGACGACTTTCGGCGGATGCTCATCGCAGGGATAGCGTCAGCGACAACAGGCGGAGTGTTCTTGTTTGGGATGTTTCAGCTTTCCCCTTCAAACGTTATAACAGGTGTAGATGGATTCTTGCTTACAGTTTTAACCCGCGTAGCAGCAGGAGCCATAATACCCCTGATAGCCAAAGTTTTCATGTGGTATGGAGTCACAGCACACAAGACATAAACTGCGTGAATGTTATTAGATTTGATTTAATTGATTTGCAGCCCGTTGGGAGTTATAGGTATTGTGATTACGAATTTTGCACCCTTGCCTAGCTCGCCTACTTCTGTTATGTCCCAACCGTAGAGGGTCGTTATTTTTTTAACTAGGAATAATCCATGTGCTTCTGAACGGCTTTCGAATAGTGCTGTCTTCATTGTTTCTGCGATGCCTACACCATCGTCTTCATAAATCAATTTTACTTTGTCTTTTTCCACCGTGAAATGGGCGCTTATAGTGGTTACTTTTTTGCCGTGCTTCAGAGAGTTGTCAATTAGGTTGTAAAAGACTTTGCTAAGCATAGAATCTGCTGTTACTGTAAGTCCGTTCAATTTGTTTAGTACGCGTTGTGGCAGTTCGGGAAACAATTTAACAGCAGTATCGAAGCATTCTTCTGCATTTATAGTACGCGGTGTTTCTACACCTATTTCTTCGTAGTCCTTGCTGAAATTTAGGAGGCGCTCTGTTTGTCCTACAAGTCGGAGTATTTTTTCGGCGAATTCAACTATCTCTGGATTTGCACCCATTTTTTTCTGAAACACATAGACGTGGCCTGCAATAGCGGCAAGTTTATTTCGGACATCATGTCTGGTTAAGCCACCAATGACGTTTAGTTTTTCATTAAATAGCGCCAAAGCCCGATGGGTTTTTTCAGCTCTGAGATATCCACCATTATTCCACATAAACAAGGGTTACCGCCCTCATCGAAAACACGTTTTGAATAGACCATTACAGGGAAGGCTGTACCATCCTTTTTGAGCAGTTGATATTCGTTGCCTAATGACTCTTCGCCTTGTAATATTCTCTGAATGTTTTGCGCAGCTCTTTTCCTGTCTTTGGGTGCAAGAAACTCCACCGCGTCTTGCCCTAAGGCGTCACTGGTGGCGAAACCGGTGATTTCCGTTGCCGCCTTGTTTATGTAAATTATTTTTCCTTCGCGGTTAGTCTTGAATACTATTTCAGGCATTGAATCAAGGAAGTCTCGAAAACGCCGCTCACTTTGTTTGAGGGCTTCCTCAGCCTTTTTGCGTTCTGTAATATCTCTGATTGACAGGATAGTCTTGATTTCACCCGGTGAATCTTTAAAGACTGCTGATGAGACATCTGCTATAAATGTTGTTCCGTCTTTTCGTCTGAAAGTCAGTTCAGCTCTTACGTACCCTGTTTTTTCACGCTCTTTAAGCGCAACTTCCAACTTTTCATCTTTGACAACTAATCCTTCTCGTCCTGCTTTCTTGATTTCATCTTCAGTCATGCCTAACATGCGGCACGCTTGTGGATTTGCCGAAAGAATTGTACCGTCAGGTTTTGTCATCATTATTCCGTCTAGGCTATATTCAAATATCGACTTGTAGCATTGTTCGCTTTTATTTAAAGCCCGTTCAGTCCGAGCTGCCTTCACCACACTTAAGATTGCATGTTCAAGTTCACCAAAAACTGTTTCAGTTGTACCGTGTTTGTTTAGATAATAGTTAGCACCAAGGTTCAACGCTTTGATAGCAACTTCTTCTCGACCCTTACCCGTGAATAATATAAATGGTATACTATTTCCACTTTTACGTAACTCTTCAAGTAACATGAGACCATCTCTGCCAGGCATATCATAATCAGCAACGATAACGTCAAACGACAAAGAAGCCAATGCTTGCAGAGCTTTATCGGCGGAAGCAACAGCTTCAACGACAAATTGCCTATTTAGCGTTAAAATCTGCTGTGCGACATCCAAAAAAGACAGATCATCATCAACATACAAAATACGCAGCAATCCCGCATCAGCCATGCCCTAGCGCAATCCCCAAAATTTAATAGCACAAGGCAGCATTTATTTTTTTTTGAACGCAAAAAAAGAAAACTGAAATGTGTTAAAAGCAGCAAAAGGTACTGTCACCCAACCTAAAGCACAATTAATGATATATAACAACCAAAGTGTAGTGTACAAAAAAGACCACCTAGCAAAGAAGTTTGAAAGATTTCTCGTCTACAACCAGAAAGCTTAAGTTTAATTAATGTATTTTCGATTCCAGTTAAAGACGCAGAAAGCGGTTGTAGTCTAGCCTGGTTTAGGACATCAGCCTGCCACGTTGACGACCCGGGTTCAAATCCCGGCAACCGCACCAAACCTTCTTTCGTGAAAGAAGCTTTGCCAAGAAAGCTCTTGTTTTCTTGAAGCGTAGCTTCTATTTGACTGTTTAGGAGTTTTAGGTAGTTTGTGCAGGCTTGGCTTATGTTTACGCCTAATTCCTTGCTCCGTTTGAACACATTTTCGTCTATGTTTACGCTCACCTTCTTTTTCGCTCCCATGCTGCTCTCCCCATCCGTATGTATACGCATACGTGCGTATATATGCCGTTGGGAGTTGAATTTTATCGTAATTCTGAAAAAAGGGGGAAGTATTTCTTGGTGATTGGGGTTTCTTAGTAGTTAACTATCATGTCGTCGAAGTAAGCGCTTGTACACGTTTGATATCCGACGGCGCCTGAAATATCGTCGAAGTATGCACTGTTAGCATCAATACGTAAAATGCCGTCAATCCAGACCTTTATATTTGTGCCTATGACTGCTGCTGTGAATATGTGCGCTGTATAAGGACTTAAAGCTGAACTTACTTGTGTCTGGAATACGTTGTTGCCATTTCTCCACATTATGAGCTCTATTGTTCCATCAGTGAATATCCGTGTCGTTATCTGGTTTTGCATGTCAACCCATTTTATCATCAGTGTTGCTACTGCCCATGGGGTTCCACCCGCAGTTTCAGTTCTCAGTTCAGATTGTACCACGCGGTCGCTTGGGAAGTTTGTGTTAGTGTAAATTGGTGCATCTGATCCTTGTCCTCTTAGTTTGTAATTTTGGATAGACCATGTTCCGGAATAAACTGTCCATCCGTTATAATTGCCATCATTGAAATCGTCTTTAAAGCAAGATGATGATTTGACTTCATTCAGTAACCAGTGCGGTTGAAGGTCATAAGTCCATAGGTCATCTTCACCGACATAAGTCGGTTGACTATAGTATAGGCTCATGCCGCTGATTGTGTGCCCGCTTGTTTCCCAATCTTTGTACCATATAGGTGAGCCGCCTTGTGTAACGCGGGTATCTCCGTTGTAGCACTTAGTCATAGCTCCATAACTACCACCAAGCATGTTGCTGTTTGTACCCATATAGACTCGGTCAAAGGTTAAGGTGGTGTATGATGCTGTCGTATCTGCGAAAATATTCTGAGTACCTGTTGATCCATCGGGCAACCAATATGTCACGTCGAGGTAGACTGTTGTACCAAGTCGTCTAAGACTTGTCTTGTACCATACATTGCCCCATATTGGAGTGGGACATATCCATTCAGTATATGTTGAGTC
>CAZOPV010000018.1:0-38996 GCA_964582085.1 uncultured Candidatus Bathyarchaeia archaeon
ACTGATTTAGAGAGAAGCAAGGCTGAGTGGGCTATGGCGGCTCAACCTCTTGAAGCTGTAGCAGCAGAACTGGAGGTTTTCATTTTTATCTCTCCGAAATCTCTCCAAGAATCCTTCCAGCCGACCAGAGCCCCAGCAAACACTGCTTCTTCTCAAAAAGCATCTCAAAAAACAGTCAGCCTCCTTCTGCTAGCACTAACCTCAAGTTGGTATTATCCTAACTTATTTTTTAATATAGTGCTTTGTTGCTATTAGGTAAAGAAGGCACACGCAAGAAGAACTAAACCAACTAACCTGCAAAAATCCAAAGTGCAAATATTGCTTCACAGGAAAAGGCATAATAAAAGTTGAAAAGCCAAGCAAGACACCAACGCTACAATTGCTTCCAACGCAGTGGCACTTTTTCCGAAACCATATTTCACCACTCCGCAAACAGTCTATCAGAAGTTCTGATGCACTATGTAAGATTTTAAATTACAAATTTCACTTTAGGCAACACACAATAAACTAAAAGACTGGGTATTGATTCCTAAAGAGCAACATGAAATAGAAAAACGGCGTTTGCAACATTTTCTAAATTTTCCGCTTGAGCTTTTTTGCTACTTCGTCTATGAACTCTTCAGTGTAAACTTGCCTATTTTGAGGGCTAGGAGCAGCAACCGTCATCAAATCACTAGTCAAGACTCCGCTTTCCACGGTTTCAAGTGCTGCCTCCTCCAATTTCGAGGCGAAAACCACAACTTCTGGCGTCTTGTCTAGGGCGCCGCGCTTTTTAAGACCCCCACTCCAAGCAAAAATAAGAGCCATGGGGTTTGTAGAAGTTTTCTCACCTCTCAAATATCTGTAGTAGTGCTTCTGAACAGTTCCATGGGAAGCTTCATACTCGTAGTACCCTTCTGGGCTAACCAAAACAGAAGTCATCATGGCAAGACTGCCGTAGGCTGAACCAAGCATATCACTCATGACGTCACCATCGTAGTTTTTGCATGCCCAAAGCAAGCCACCCTCCGTCTTCATTATCCTCGCCACGGCATCGTCAATGAGTGTAAAGAAGTAAGTGAGACCTTCTTGCTCAAATTTTGTTTTCCAGTTTTTCAGGTATTCCTCATGGAATATTTCGCGGAACCGGGCATCATAGGTTTTGGAGATTGTATCTTTAGCACCAAACCAAACATTCAATTTCTGATCGTATGCATAGGTAAAGCATGCCTTGGCGAAACTTGTTATAGATTTGTCAGTGTTATGGATGCCCTGGATTATCCCCGGCCCTGTAAATTCTTGTATAGTGCCACGCCACAGTTCTCTGCCTTTGCTGTTAGTGAAAACCAGTTCGGCTTTTCCAGCTTCTGGAACACGGTATTCACAGTTCTTGTAGACATCACCGTAGGCATGTCTCCCAATGTGGATAGGCTTCTTCCATGAACGCACCGCAGGAAAAATATTCCTGACAAGAATAGGGGCCCTAAAAACGGTGCCGTCCAGAGCCGCCCTGATTGTGCCGTTGGGGCTTGGCCACTCCCCTTTAAGGTTATACTCTTTTACGCGATCTTTGTTGGGAGTTATGGTAGCACACTTCACGCCAACACCATGTCTCTTTATGGCCTCTGCCGCCTGCAGAGTGATCTTGTCGTCAGTTTCATCCCTTTTTTTCAGTTGCAGATCATAATACGCAACTTTCAGATCGAGATAGGGCAAAAGAAGTTTGTCTTTAATCATCTTCCACATTACACGGGTCATTTCGTCCCCGTCTATCTCAACTATTGGGTTCTTCATCCCTATTTTTCCCATTTCCCACACCTCAGCAACAGTTAACGTACATGAAAGACAGGTAAACCTACTTAGCCACTGAACAAGCAATTGCTACGTTCCATTAGCTGCTTGCCCAAAGGCGAAGTCCTTTGGCAGAACCTTTCTGCTCTCGGCATATATAAAAAGTTGTCCACTGCACAGTTAAAAGGCAGATCCACACCTACCTTATGAAAACATTGTGTAAAGTCAAGAGTTGTTACCTTCACCCTTCTACAGGTTACACTTAAAAACCAAACATCCCTTTGTTCTTTCCCGAACTTTCGCCGTGCTCATGTTCGCTTTCTTCCGAGATATGATGCGCTACATGAATTCCCAAACCTGTCGCAGCCCCCGCGGAAAGCCCCAAAAGAAGATTAGTAAGCCAAACGTACTGAGCAGAGTTAACCAGAGCTATTACCACCAGCACGTCAAAAACCACTGAGATGGCTAGGTACCCGTAACACCATGTTTTGACACTCACTCCTCTGGGCTGGTTAATCCCAATACCCACTAGGACACCAAACATTATAAGGAAACCAATTAACGCATAAATCCACTCGTACATACCGCTGCACCCTGTTGAATTTGATAACTCTTTCTCCACGCAAGTTTAATAGATTATGGTATCCATTTCTGCCCGCCACTAACTCCCAGTAAACCCCCATTTAAAAGATGGGCAACCACTACCTTTTTTTTACTCAACACTCATTTAATAACACCTACACACGTTGGTGATTACATTTACAATCTTTGACGAAAGACACTGCCACAAATGGGCTCTCCTGCTAAACCAAAGAAAAGAAAAACTCAACAACCTCTTGAACGCAGTAGCCAAAAAAGAGTATGAAAACGCAAAACAGCTGTTTAAAGAGATTTTTTACGGAGTTTCAGGCAAAAAAGCTGACCCGGGCATGAT
Organism: uncultured Candidatus Bathyarchaeia archaeon; assembly: GCA_964582085.1. Classification (GTDB taxonomy): domain Archaea; phylum Thermoproteota; class Bathyarchaeia; order Bathyarchaeales; family Bathycorpusculaceae; genus JADGNF01. The sequence goes on from CAZOPV010000018.1 coordinate 2,705, forward strand.
GGGTTCCCTGCTATACCACATGGCTATGGTCACCAAAATGGAAACTGAAAGCCGTGTCCTTCTGGAAGAATTGAAAGTGCCTATACCCAACGTGGAAGAAAATTTGCAGCCGTTCTTTGGCGAATTCGCTACAGACGCAAAAGAACTTACAAAAGAATTGGCCATTACAATAGACGCGAAAGGTGTTGCTGAAAAACCAAATTTGACCACAAACGAAAAAATTACCCTTTTCACCAAACTGAACGAAAAAACCCGCTCAGTCTCCCACATGCTTGAAAAACAAGACCCAAAAGTTTCAACCAATCTACAGAACCTTTTCCACGAATGGGCAACACATATTATAGAAACTCGTCTACGACAAGAATACGAAACCATAAAAGGGCTACTAAATTTAGCTGAGTTCTCCAAAACCATAGGCGCCCCACGCTTGAAGGCAGCCATGACAAAAATTCAAGACAAATTTGGCCAAGAAACCGTCAACATAGCACTCAACGTCACACTCAAAGTGGGGATGCGCAGAGAAAAACTTCAATCAATAATGCTAAGCGATCACTTCATCAACTACAACATGAGCATAGAAACCCTAGATGGACACATGGAGTTCCTAAACTGCCCAATCCATGGCGCTCACGCCTACATAAGCGAAAAAACAGGTATAAATAAGGAAGTAACGTCGCTTTTTTGTACCCATTTCTGTTTTGCCCACGCCAAAGCCATGTTAGAAACAGTGCTACCTTTCCCATTCAAATTAACACAACCACAACAAATGGCTACACAAGGAAAATGCGACTTCTACCTAAAACTTGGATACTCACCGAACGCAACAAACACAGAAAAACACATACCGCTTGTCATTTCATGGAACGTCACCCGAAAATGCAACTTGAAATGCGCTCACTGTTACATAAACGCAGCCGAAACCGACTGCAAAGATGAACTAACCACCGAAGAAGGCAAACGTCTAATCGACCAGATCTGCCAAGTCAGCCACCCTCTGCTAATACTCAGCGGCGGAGAACCCCTTTTGAGAGAAGATATTTACGAACTCATCCAATACGGCACCCATAAAGGTTTACGTATGGGGCTGGGCAGCAACGGCGCACTCATAGACAGCACCGTCGCAAAAAAACTCAAAGAGGCAGGAATAAAAACCGTCTCAATAAGCATTGACTCCAGTGTCCCAGAGAACCACGACGAATTCCGCGGCGTCAAAGGATCATGGGAAAAAGCAATAAACGCCATCAAATTATTGAGAGAAAAAGACATTTTAGTTCAAGTAAACACCACACTAACCCAGCAAAACTACGATGAAATCGATGAAATCATGACCATAGCTGAAAAACTAGGAGTTGAAAACTTTCACTTATTTTTCCTTGTGCCTACCGGGCGAGGCAAAAAAATAGAAGACATAACCCCAACAATGTACGAGGAAATGATCATCAAAACGTTTGCAAAAACAGCCCGCCATAAACTTAACGTGAAACCGTCATGCGCACCACAATTCATGCGCATCGCCAAGACCATGAACGTAGATATGCGGCAGTGGATACGCGGTTGCATGGCCGGACTTTACTACTGCAGAATTTATTCAAACGGCGAAGTCACACCATGCCCCTATCTCCCAATCAAACTGGGAAACACAAAAGAAAAACCCTTCAGAGAAATATGGTTCAACGCCGAAGTTTTCAAAAAAATACGAGACCTCAACGCCCTTAAAGGAAAATGCGGTGCATGCAAACACAAAAGCATATGCGGAGGATGCCGCGCCCGAGCCTACGGGCTCTCAAGCGACTTCATTGACTACTGTGGGGATCTTCATGAACCCGCAGAATTAAAAGGGGACTATTTGAAAGAAGATCCATGGTGCGTTTATCAACCATAAAAAGAAGGCGTTGCCATCAGTAAAAGTGAGAAATGTATTTAAGCGCTCGTAATCCACCACATAGAAATTTAAGGAAGCGTTGTAGCGGCGCTTACTGCTACACGAATCAGTGAAGGGGTGCTCTATATGATTGGTCAAAAAAAAGAAGTCAATTTACACGAAGGCGGACGAAATGAACAGGGCCCCATATTTAGGTAACACTTGCAACTTTCTCATACAAACCCGCCCTAGCTGTTTAAATGGAACCATTAACGTAGAACCCCTCAAGTTTAATGCCTCAGGGCTTTCTAAAAAAGATCCAGATAAAGAAAAAGTAAATCTTGGAGGCGACGCAACTGGCACACCTAGGCGGTTTTAATTTCATAAAAACCTCAAAGGAGGCATTAATCGCCTATTTTTTCAACATAGGTGGCTTGCTTGCAGGATTCCTTGTCGCTTCTCAATTGGGGCTCTTCCATAAAGCGCCATGGATTTTAGCACTTTATCCAGCCCTAATCGGCGCAAAAGGCGTACTGGAAGGCATATTAAGTGGTCGCTTAAGCACCGCACTTCACCTAGGTGTCGTCCACCCACAGTTCTCAGGGAACACCAAAAGTTTCTACAACCTTGTAGAAGCTATAATTGTTTTAACTTTTATAACAAGTTTAGCAATAGGCACCATCTCACTGCTCTTTGGCCAAGTTTTTTGGGGCATAACCCTTACCGACCTAACCGCGATACCCTCAGTGACAATAGCAACAATGACAATCAGTTTAATCCTCATCTGCTTAACTTTGAAAGTAGCATTCTTATCTTTCAAAAAAGGGTTAGACCCCGACATAATTGTGTACCCTGTGATGTCAGCTGTAACCACAATTTTCATCACACTCTGTTACTTAGCAACTTTGAAGTTGTTTTTCTCTTACCCAACCATCGGCGAAGCTGCAACTGCTCTCATAGGGCTATCTCACTTATTTGTGGTAATTTTCCTTTTTTTAAAAAATTTACACGCACCTGATTTCATCAAAACAATACGAGAGGCCTTGGCGGCATTAATAATTGTGGCGTTCATCGTCAACATCACGGGAACCCTCCTAAGAGGCATCAGCAACTACGTACAAATCCGCAGTAAAATCTACACAATATACCCCGCAGTCATAGGAGTGGTAAGCGATGTTGGGTCTGTTGTAGGCGCCACTGCAACCACAAAACTTGCATTAGGAATGCTAAAACCGAAACTTACCTCCATCAAAAACCACGCCCCCACCATTTTAAGCGCTTGGTTACCCTCAGTCATTATAGTGTTTTTGCTGTCGATTGTTACATCACTGCTACACGGCGTCTCATCACTAGCTGACTTTTACAATCTCACCGCCATATTGCTATTGACTAATCTCATGGCTGTTTTTTTAATTGTGCTTTTATCCTACTCAATTTCGATTGTAACCTTCCAAAAGGGACTTGACCCAGGCAACTTTGTCATTCCCATTGAAACGTCATTTTCTACAAGTATAACTTCAACGGCGCTGCTTGCAGCTATAGTTCTGATAGGCGTTGTATAGCATGATTAAAATATTTAGGAACCTAATAATTAACGAGGAGAGGCATCTTACAGAATGCCCCACTTTGAAAAAATAGATTACAAACCAATACCTGTCAGAGAGCTTCTAGTAGAAATGAAAAACCTCTCTGAACTTATGATAGATTTAGCTTACTCTGCAGCACTCTTCAACGATAAAGAACTCGCAGAAGACGTCCTTGTACTTGAGGACCACATAGATAATTTAGCCTACCTCTTAGAAATGGAGATTATGATTGCTGCACGAGGCGACCCAAAAGACGCCGCAGAACTTATCGGAGTCTCCACAGTAGCGGCTGCAACCGATAAAATTTCGGATGCCGCAGCAGACATCGCAGCAATAGTGACCCGAAACATCGGGGTGCACCCCATTGTTGGGTCAATTTTTGAGAAAGTTGAAGAACGGCTGATGAAAGCTACTGTAAAAGAAGAATCAGTCATAAAGGGCAAAAAAATTGGAGAGTTAGAACTGGCTGCACGAATGGGGGTAGACGTAATTGCTATACGCCGAAATAGAGACTGGATAATAGACCCTGAAGATTCAGAAAAACTTCTTACAGGAGATATAATCATCACTCGGGGGGCACCCGTAGGTACAAAAGAATTCAAAGATCTCGCCGAAGGAAGACTTAAGCAGTGGGAGGAAAAAAGGTGACTGAACAGAGACAATTCGAAGAAATCGCGTCTATGTTTGTGGAACTTAAGAATACCTCTGAATTAATGATGGATTTAGCATACTCTTCACTTCTGCTGAACAGCCGTGAGCTAGCTGAAGAGGTGCAACGCCTCGAAGAATACATGGACAAATTGCACACCAATTTTGAATTACTTGCATTAACAAGCGACTTCAAAAAGGAAGAAGCCTCCGAATTTCTTGGTTTGATCAGATTAGGGGTTGCGACAGAAAAAATTGCAGACGCCGCAGCAGAAATGGCAGAGGTTGTACTTAGAGGAATTGAACCGCACCCCGTGTTGAAACTTACCATAAAAGAGGCTGAAGAAACAGTCACACAAACCTGTGTAACAGAAAAATCTCCTTTAATCAACAAAACTTTGAGAGAGGCACGCCTCAACGAAGAAACCGGCATGTGGGTGCTCGCTATCCGCCGAGGCGAAAAAACTCTGCGCCCAAAGGGCGACTCAAAAATCGAATTAGGAGACATTTTGATAGCGTCAGGTTACTCAGAAGGAGTAAATGATTTCAAAAAACTTGCCTCTCCTGAAGAAGTATGCCACCTCTAGTTTGAGTATCGATTCAGAATTCATCAATACTATAAACTTGTTTTATTAATTTAAGATGAAGGAGGCTATCCTTATCTCTCAAACCGAAAAAGAGCAGCAGCAAGCAACAGACAGTTTCATATGTAAAAACGATTCTTGCCGCAGATCCTTCTCTAAGCCTCTTAGAGTCTCTAATCTGAAGCAAAAAGCAATAATACCCTACTACGCTTGCCCGTACTGCCTAACCGAAATAACCTTCGACGAAAGGCAAGCTTCAAATGCACAAACAGCAGCATCAAAAGTACTAGAGACTATTTGTAAATCTTCCAGTTGCAAACACTACATGGGATACCTCTGTGAACGACCCGTCAAAGAAGTTATCCCTGACGAATGCATGCTTTGCGGCGTCCTAGTTCAATGTATGCTGGAAAAAACAAAAAAATAGTCTGTCGGTTGTGATACACACACTTCTTTTTAAGCGCTATCTTAGTAGTTTTATAGCACACATTTAGGAGACAGAGCTATTTGGCTGAGACTGCCCAGGAAGCCCCCCCAGAAGTTCTAAACCAAGCAACTCCACAATCCAAAGAACAAGTTAAAGAATTAAATGCTGAAACAGTCACAGCCATGGTTGCAGGTTTCCTAAAAAGAATTGGGCATAAAGGCGGTTTGAAACCCAAACGCGTTTCGTTGGAAGGCGAAGTGTACACTGTTGAAGTGGAGATGAAAAAATTTTCTGCAACAGTTAAAGTGGACAAAACCATTCAAGAAATTAAAGAGTACGACATCCAACCGAAAAGCGAAGAAGCATCGTCTTCATTTTCCCCTAAGAATCTAGTTTTTATTATGATTGTGGCCGCCGTTGTTAACGTAGGTTTATATTTTGCATTCAAAATGATGGGACTCTAACAAGCTTTTTAATTTTCCAATAAACCATAAAACAAAAAACTACTACATAAGAAAAATTAGGAAAAGAAAAGTGACTAAAAAATACTGGGCTTATTGTTTTTCTTTCTTTTTCTTTTCAGGTACAGCACTTGCTGGAGCTGTCGGTTCAGCGGGCTTAGCTTCTTCTTTCTTTTCTTCAATCTCAGCGGTAATTTCCTCGATGGGTTTTGGCGGCGGGGTAGTTGCCATGGTCCAACCTATCCATGCTCCAATCATCAGTATAGCAACGAACGCAACAAGCACCGGCACTGCAACTAGCCAGTATTTAACAGCCTCTTCTGAGCCTATGTTTACATAGGGCTTAACATATGGATAAAAGAACATGCCTACAATGTAAAGTACAGCTACGAGGACACAAACGACAAGTATGGCTCCACCTATTGCTTGATCTTTACTCATTATGTTCACCACTTATAGAAGCATGTTTATAGTCTTAGTACTTTTAAAGTTTACCATAAAGTTTAACGCTGGCATATCAAGTTGTCCCCATTTCCCACGTTGACAAATATTTCTTCTGTTCAGGCGTAAGTTTATCAATTGTTATGCCCATGGCTTTAAGTTTTAGCTCCGCAACTTTTTCATCTATTTCTTTGGGAACACTGTAGACTTTCGGCTGCATCTTTCCTGATTTAGCAAGGCTTTCAGCGCACAGAGCTTGGTTGGCAAAAGACATATCCATTACTTCAGAGGGGTGCCCTTCCGCAGCAGCCAAGTTTACTAGACGCCCCTCTGATAGAAGGAACAACTTTCTGCCGTCTTTCAACGTATATTCTTCTAAGTTAGGTCTTATGGTTCTCTTTGATTTTGACAGTTCTTCTAAATGTTTTAGACTAATTTCCACATTAAAGTGACCACTGTTCGCCATTATTGCGCCATCTTTCATTTTCTCCATGTGCCCTTTTCGGATGACATTTATATCACCTGTAGCTGTAACAAAAATATCCCCAATTGGAGCAGCTTTAGCCATAGGCATTACACGTAAACCGTTCATTGCTGCCTCTAAAGCGCGGGTGGGCTGCACCTCAGTCACAATTACGTTGGCGCCCAAGCCTTGAGCACGCATAGCAATACCCCTGCTACACCAACCGTAGCCACAGACCACAAAAGTTTTACCTGCCAAAAGCGTGTTTGTGGCACGGAGTAAACCGTCGATGGTACTTTGACCTGTACCGTAGCGATTATCAAACAAATATTTAGTGTATGCGTCATTCACAGCTATTATAGCATACTTCAAACTACCATCTTGCTCCATTGCGCAAAGCCGCACCACACCCGTTGTCGTCTCTTCAGTGCCACCCTTCACTTGTGCTAATAGGTCGGTGCGCTTACTATGAAGGGTACCGACAAGGTCAGCGCCGTCATCTAACGTTATTGCAGGCGCAAAATCTAGCACCCTATCGATGCATTTGTAGTAATCTTCAGTGTTTTGACCACGCCATGCAAAAACATGAACCTCCTCGTCAGCTAAAGCCGCAGCAACGTCATCTTGGGTGGAAAGAGGGTTTGAGCCACAGAGAGCAACTTTTGCGCCCCCTGCAACTAAAGTTTCAACCAAAACCGCGGTTTCCTTAGTCACATGGAGACAAGCACCTAAGGTTAATCCTTTAAAGGGCTTTGTTTTCGTAAATCTGTCTTTAATTTGGTTCAGAACAGGCATATGCGTTGTTGCCCACTCAATTTGTAAGCGACCTTGCGGCGCTAATGAGGTATCTTTAACTTGGAACTGCTCCATTTTGCTCACTTCTTTTAGGAGAAGTAGTAGACTAACTATTTAGAATTTACCTTAATACGTAAAACAGCTCCACATTAAAAAGGAACTGAGCCAGTTAATGCTGGAAAAACTTAATTATTGCCTTTCTGAACCTATGAAACAGGGATATGTTTGAAAGAACCTTTTGTTGAATTTGTCAAAAGAGAGTTAGAACCAAACGTTCTACTGATAACTTGTGGACTTCCGGCAACCTGGAAAACTGAAACCTCAGAAGAGATCTCCAAAATCAAAGGATATCCCATTCTTAGAAGCGACCTCATCAGATTGGAAGTCTTGAAAAACGAAGATGTTTTTGATTCAAAAGTTGCAGGAAACATGAGCAAACGGCTCTCTGTTTATGACGAAGTTTTCCGCCGAGCAAACGACGTTGCATCCAAAAAAGAAACAGGGTTAATTTTAGATGCAACATTCGTTACTCAAGAGTTACGGCGACGTGCAGCTGAAATAGCAGCTAAGCACAACATGAGGTTTGTCATACTACAAACCATTTGCCCTCAGGAGGTTTCTCTTGCACGAATCGCAAAGAGAACTAAGGAAAAATACGAATCTAACGCATTAACACCAGAAGCATACCTTGCAAATAAGAACAAATTTGAGCCTGTTGATTTGGACGACTTGAAGAAGAACTATCCAGCCCTTAAGGTTACCCATTTAATGGTGGACACCTCGCACGACGCTCCCCAAGACTGGTATGTAATTGGCATGGAAAAAAGAAACTAAAAGAGCACAGTTTCACAAATGATTATTGACTTACATATTCACTCCAAAAATTCCGACGGAAAACTTGATGTAAACAACATTGTAAAAGAAGCAAAAGCACGAAATATCACGTTTATGTCAATTACCGACCATGACTCAATTGGTTGCCAAAAGGAGTTCCTGCAAATAGCAACAACTAAAGGCATCCGAGGTATGTCAGGTGTTGAATTAAACGTTACTTTTTCACACACGCAATACCACCAAGGAAAACAGGTTACCTTGGATTTTTTAGGTTACAATTTTGATATTGAAAACCAAGAGCTAACACATAAGTTACAAACGATGGCAGAATATAGAGAACAAAGAGCACAAAAAATTCTAAACAACCTCAATGCCGAATTCCAAAAAGAAGGAATTGAAAAGCTAACCACTGCAGAATTCACGGTACTGCAAGAATCAGTTGACGGAGTACTTGCACGCCCCCACATAGCAGACTATCTTGTAAAGAAAGGCATTGTAAAAAGCCGACAGGAAGCATTTGACAAGTACCTCGTAAAATGTGACGTCCAAAAGTTCCCGCTCTACCTTCCAGAAGCCTCAAAATTAGTGCGTGATGCCGGAGGAAAACTTATCTTGGCCCACCCAAACGATCCTCATGGAACCTCACTAATTTCGTTAACTAAATTGCTACAAGAGCAAACGGCAATAATTGAAAGTTCTATGTTAGACTACATTGACGGTGTAGAGTGTTGGCATCCAAGACACGACGCCTTGTCTACAGAGCATTATATCAACTTTGCTAAAAAGCATAATTTACTAATGACAGGAGGAAGTGATTGCCACCAAAAACCTATAGTCATGGGAACTGTAGATATACCCCATTTTGTTGCTAAACAAATTTTCTCAAATAAGGTTCGCTCATAAGCTTTTAGCGTACATAGCCGCCAGTTTAAAGTATGCCCTAGCTTCTCTTGTCGACATCTTTTTCTCCTGGGCGCAGATGTTTGGATCCTTAAGTTTAAAACTTAGAACCTTGCCACGAACATACGCCCTGTAGCACTTGTAGAAGGGCAAAAGAAGAGCCAACTCAGAATCACCTGAAAACGCAACATATTTTTCAACAAAGAAAGCTGTCAAATCTGCTCTATTTTTAAAGTCTAGATCCATTGCCAAAAAGGCCACGTCAGAGGCAACATCAGAGTATCTGAAACGTTCATTGAATTCGATGGCGTCAAAAATGTAGATTTTATCGGTAACAAAAATATTGCCTGAATGGATGTCGCCATGGCAGTCTCGAATTTTGCCTTCTGATACTCTTCTCTCAAAAAGAGGTCCGTTTCGCCGGGTAAAACTTCGGATTCTATCATGGATGGACTGGAAAAGCTTCATCGATATCGTTTTACCTACAAACTCCTCAGTTTGATCAAAATTCTCTTTCCAATTGGTTTCCAGTATGGCCAAAGAACCAAACTCGCTTATTCTCTTATTAGTTTCAGCTTCCGCATGAAAACTTGCTATGATTTTAGCGATTTTTTCAACAAGTGTTTTGTCAACTTGGTTTCTTTCCAGAAGAGCACTCAACATTTTGTCTTGAGGTACTCGCTTCATTTTAACAGCATACTCAACCGGTTCACCTTTACCTTTCATTTTGATGACGTCAGATTTGTTTATTGGAACCACCTCAAGATACAAGTCTTCACAAAGCCGCCGGTTTAGGGCTAACTCTTTTTCACAATAGAATTTTCGGTTTTCAAGCGCAGTGAAATCTAAAAAGCCAAGGTCAACTGCTTTCTTCACTTTGTAGGCATATTTATTGGTTAAAAAAACGAAAGAAATGTGTGTCTGAACAAGCTCAATTTCTCCAGGAACCTCATCATAGGCGTCTGGTTTCTTTAGAGCTTCCACAACTTGTTTCTGAGTAAGCATAAAGTTCGTCCTTTATGCTATAGGAATTTTTGTTATAAATAAAACTTTACTGGAAGGATTTCGGAATTGGCTCATCTCCATAATGTTTATCTTTCGTTTTTTACATCATACTTTTGAAATCCAAAGTTGAACTAAAAATTAACCGGTGGCAAGATGGAAAAGGAGAAAAAAGAAAACCTGCAACAAACATTGGAAAAAGAGGGCTACTCAAAAAAAGTAGCCAAAAAAATAGTTGATTGGTACACTACCTAAAAGAGTAAGAGTTTAAACTAACCACGAAAGGCAAGCGTTCCACAAAAAGAATGTTAAAATCCTAAGGATAATGCAGCCTTGAAGTCCCGTTAACCCATGAGAGTTTAGTTTTAGCCTGATATAATCACCAAAAACAGTAAAGAAAAAACAAAATTTTAGACAACCAAATCTGCCAAATCTACACTGTACGCATAAATCTGCTTCAAAAAAGCAGTTACCGCCAACGTTTGAGGTATAACATCCAATTCTTTGTCACTAGCTGCCTTCTCAATATTTAAGGAAAGAAAATCAATTTTTTTGCGGAGTTGCCGTACATTTTCCGCTAAAGCGATATCCTTATTCACAAATGCCTTTAACGCTTGGTCATGAGCATCATAACAAATCATCTGTAAATCACACAACAACTTTCTGAAAGCCTCTGAAGGACGCCCATAGTTCAACTCCAAAGTTTTCTGAGCCACCTGAACGCAAGCATCCCCCATATTTTCCACCAAATTTGCAGCTAACCGATAATCCAAACATTCAATTGGGGTTAAGCCAAGCTTCCTGCTCAACTCTGAATTCTGTAAAATAGTACGCAGAATCCTAACTAACAGAAAATAAAGTCTGTTGTTCTCATCATCCCTAGCTATTACACTTTTAGCAAGTTGAGAGTTGGCAGTAACAAACGCAGTCACAGCATCCCGATGCATACCCGCCACAATGACATAATTACGTCGCAAAATTTTTTCAGGTGGAAAACCCGATGGCTCAAGCAGGCACTGTAAAACAATTTGAGAATAGGTTTCCTCCACGATTTCAAGCCCAATTAAAGAGCCTACCGTAGTTTTCACTGATTTGCGGATTTCAACGTCAATTTGTTCTGTAGTTTCAACGCGGATAACATCAGATCCTAAAAGATACTGCCCGACAATTTCACGCCCCAAATATGGGCCGACCTGCAAAGTGGCAACCTTAGGTGCAGGTTCAGCATTATACCATGGATCAATGATAAGTCGCCCATCGGTTGTTTGACTAAGAGCCACCAAAGCCCCCTTCTTTAAACCATATTGCTCAGACCAAATACGAGGTAAACAAACAAAAAAAGTCCCGGTAGGCGTACGTTGCACCTTACGCAAATCATTCATATTTAACCACTAGTTTACATTCAACCAATAAGCAAAGTAAAATATGTATAGAGAAATATAAACATAAGCAGCTATGTTAAAACTTGACATTCCATGTATAATTGGATTAGATTTAGCAGGAAAAAGGAAAAACCCAAGCGGCATTGCTATACTTCAAGGGCGGAACCTTAGCACAAAACTAGTTTACACAGATACTGAAATTTTGCAAATTATTGAAGAGAAAAAGCCAGATCTCATAGCCATAGATGCCCCATTGAGCATACCTGTGAAAGGTTTTTTACGAAAAGCCGACAGAGAAATGATCAGACAAGGTTACCGAGTTCTGCCACCAACATTAACTTTTATGAACCCTCTCACACTGCGAGCAGTGAAATTAAATAAGCTCCTAGAGGAGAAACAGTATAAGATAATTGAAGTTCATCCTACCTCATCCAGAAAAGCCTTGCAAATGAGTATTAAAGACTGGAAAGCCGTTCGAGAAACACTTAGAGCAATAGGTCTACAAGGAGAACTGGAAACGAGACGTTTAATTACGCATGAACTAGATGCCGCCACAGCAGCTTTAACCGCAAGTCTACACATAGCCAATCAGACAGACATATTTGGCAACCAAGAAGAAGGTTACATAGTGGTTCCAAAGAAAAGAGACTGGAGAACACTTCAAGTATGAGTGAAAAAGGAAAGCTACAAAAAGCCGTAGAATTAACAATGGCGGCAGGATACCAATTGGACAAAGAAGCATTCGACTTCTTAAGCAACATCGCCACCACAGATGACCCAAATATAATCGTACACAGGGCCTTGCAAAAAATTGAAGCTTTAGAAGAGAAACCTTTGTTCATTTGCAAAAGTTTTCTTGAGGCAACCGTAGCTCAACCAACCATTACAAAAGTCCAGCAACAAGCTCAACCTCAATGCATCAAAAAAGAAGCAACCGAAACGTCAACTGCAATGGTTGAACACTCAGAAAACAACGAACCTTTTTACCCTTATGCAAAGGATATCGAGTCAAAGATTGAAATATTGGAAGATGCCACAGGGAAATTGAGTTCCAACGGAACCATGGAAGAATACCTTCAGTACTTCCAAGACAGATTTAGACGTATGGAGAAATTGCTAAGGCAAAGAATGGACGTTAAAGCCGCCACACCAATTTCGGAAGCTTTGAAATCTCCAACGAAAACCAAACTCAAAATAATTGGTATGGTTCAAGAAAAAAGAGAAGCAAAAAAGCAACTATTCATAACAATTGAAGATTTAAGTGCAAGCGCAACAATTCTTATACCTAGTAAAGCACAAGAAGAAGTTCATAAGAAAGCACAGATGCTGCTTCCAGACCAAGTTATATGCGTGGCAGTAATAAAAACTAGAAGTCAGTTATTTCTAGCTGAAGATATTATATTCCCTGAAGTGGGGCAAAAACCAAATCATCGCGCTACAGAACCAGTTTACGCGGTGCTCACTTCAGATATTCATATAGGAAGCGCAAAATTCAACAAAGAAGCCTTTAAGCGCTTCTTACTTTGGTTAAATGGTAAATATGGCAACGAGCAGATGAAAAAAATTGCAAGTCAAACAAAATACGTTTTGATTGCTGGAGACCTCGTTGACGGCGTTGGCGTTTTTCCGGGACAAGTAAAAGAATTAGTAATAAAAGATGTCCACAAACAATACAGACTTGCAGCAAAAATCCTTGGAAAAATCCCACAGCATATTGAAATTATAGTTTCTCCGGGTAATCACGATGCGCCAAGAAAAGCCTTACCTCAACCAGCAATATCAGAGGAGTTCTTGCCAACGTCAGAGGGTTCTAGAAAAATCTATTCTGTGGCAAATCCCTGCAGGGTCAGCTTACATGGCGTAGAAGTTTTGATGTACCATGGCAGAAGTTTAGACGACATAATAGGCACTGTACCGGACATCACTCATGAGCATCCGGAAAAAGCCATGAGAATACTCATGCAAGGACGCCATTTAGCGCCGATTTATGGAGGAAAAACATTACTTTCACCTGAAAACCGCGATTACCTCGTCATAGATAAGGTACCAGACATCTTCCACGCAGGTCACATCCATGTCTTAGGCTGTTGCAATTATCGTGGAGTTTTAGTTGTGAATTCAGGAGGCTGGCAAGAGCAGACAGATTACATGGCAAAGCTTGGTCTGGTTCCAACCCCAGGAAAAGTACCTGTGGTTAATCTACAAACTCTGGAAACCACCATCTTATCTTTTATTTAACAACCTTCGTCATTTAGTTATGTGAAGATGTAACTGAAATTTTTTATCAGCGGAGTCCTGTGTTTTTTGAAAGTAATTTAGGCTCATATTTAATCATACGGCAAAGCCGCTCATCACTCCCAAAAACATCCTGAATAAGGGTGCGTGAAATTTCTAAACGAATTTTTTTTGTGCGACCATAGCGCCCCATGCTTACTACTTTTGAATTTAAAAGACCCATGACATCTAACTCATTAATCAAGGTACCTAAACGTCTTTGAGTTAAAAGGTTAGCACCTAACTCTCCGCAAAGTTCGTTATAGATATCATAAATTTCACCAGTAGTGGCACTTGCACTGCTGCCCTTGTTGACGTGATAAACACTAAGAAGAACTAGCTTAGAATGTAAGGTTAAATTTTTAAGAGCTTCAACAACTCGATTATGTTCAATATGTTTCTCTGCTTCTCGCACATGTTCCTCAGTTATTACACTACAACCCTGTCGCTCTGCAACTTCACCTGCCACACGTAGCAAATCTAAAGCACGCCGCGCATCGCCATGCTCAGCTGCAGCCAAGGCGGCACAAATACTCAGCGCTGAATCTGAAAGGCAACCATCAAAAAAGGAAAGTTTAGAGCGTTCAAGAAGAATATTACGTAGTTCACTAGCATCATAAGGTCTGAAAACCATTTCTTCTTCACTAAGAGAACTGAAAACACGTGGATCAAGAAACTCTTTGAGACGTAAATCGTTGGATATACCTATTATTGCAACTTTACTTTTATGCAAAGCCTCATTTATCCGAGTCAACTCATAGAGAACGCTGTCGCCACGGTCTTTAATCAAGGCATCAATTTCATCTAAGGCTACAATAAAGATTGTTCTTGAATTATCCAAACCATTTCTGAAACGATCAAAGACTTCACCTACAGAAAGTCCTGTGAAAGGTATTGACAAACCAAGACTTTGACTAAGGCTTGCAAAAACTCGATATTCAGAGCCTGTCAAACGGCAGTTTACATAACAGAATTTAATAGGTGCGCCATACTCTTTTGCCTTGCTTTCAAGGTGACTTAAAACAAACTTTGTTACAGCTGTTTTACCTGTCCCAGTTTTGCCATAAATGAATATGTTAGAGCATCGTGCATCTTTAAGGACAGGTGCCACGGTCTGACCAAGAACACGGATTTGTTCTTCTCTATGTGGAAGTTTTTCAGGTAAGTAATCATGCCGCAAAACTTCTCGATCTTTGAAAAGTTTTGCTTGATTAACAAATTTTTCAAAAACATCATCTAATATGTTAGGATTCCCCATTTATCATCACCCAATTTTCAGAGGTTACACCGTTATTTCGTGTGGAGCAGATAAAGAGTTAGGTATAAAAAAATAGTTCAGAAACATCACATTCCTAAAACAAATAGATTTCTGGTTGGTGTAATAAGATTTTTAGTTACACACACCCCAAAATTTCCACTGGAGGACAGAAATATCTTTACTAAAAGTAGTTTTATTTTAGGTATTAAGAAATATACTCTGAGAAAAATAGTTGGAATGAACTATATTAATGATTATCATTAAAGAAATTAGACAAATCCTAAACATTTTTTTAAACGATAAAAATGAAGGTTCATATTGACAAATTTCTCGAGAGGAAATCAAGGGGTGGCAGCGATTATCCATCAAAAATCACATTTTTCTCATAATTTTCAATTGAAGTTTTCTTTTATACTAAAGATTTACTAAGAGTAACTTTGGCTTTATGTTAGCCCTGTTTACTTAAACTCCTTAAACCGCAAATTACTTCACAAAATTGTGAACATCTTGTGAAATTACAATATCAATGTCTCTTATATGATAATCTTTTAGCTAAAATTACTTTTTTTATGTCGCTTTACTGTGAAAGACACACCCCTTTACTTCTAATGGAAATTTGAAAACAACGAAATATTTATTTCTGTTTTTAATTTAATTATTTTGTGAAGTTTGTTAAGTCATTATCGTTGAAATTTAAGCCTTTTTTAATAAATAAAGACTTTTAAATCGGTTTTATTTTAATTGCTTTCACCATAACATCTATAAGTTGTGAAGTGTAAAACTGTGAACACTCTTTAGGTGTACACCGTAGATGCCAGCTCGGAAAATACGCGTAGAGCTATTTGACAGTGAAGGTAATCGCTATACGGTAGCTTTTGAAGGCCAAATAACCAGAGATAAAGCTTTACGCCTTTTAGATTTGGTAGAATTACTCGGTGGTGTGCCTAATGAAAATCAACCCTCTACCAATGGAGCCTTTACACCTGTCAGTGCAACATCAAGGTTTGAAAAAGTTCGAAATATTATACAGAAAAATTTTCCATTAGTTTGGTTTTCATCCAAAGATATTCAGTCTTTTTATGAAAGTGAACTAAGAGAACCTATAAGTTTGAGTACAGTTTCAACTTATCTTTCAAGAATGGCAAATAAAGGATTACTTTTGAGAACAGGCGGATCAAACAATTTGAAATATAAAATGTCGACAACAACTCCTCAAACTGTTATTAAGCAAAAATTGAAATAATTTCTCTTTTCCATTCTTGTGTTGTTTAGTTCTTTTTTTTTAGGTTGATTGAGGCTCTGGTTTTCTGAGAAGTTTTATCATTTCCTCTTTAATGCTGTACTTAAAAGGCAGCTTTCCCGTCTCTCTCTCCAAGTACCCTTCCTCGTAGAGCTTCTTCATAAGGCGAGCTGTATGCTCCCTGCTTAATTGTAGTTTTTCTTTAATTTCAGGTGCTGTTTTTGGGCCTTCAGTGGCTAAAAAATCTAAGGCTGCAAACTCTGTATCTGTTAATGCTGCAATAGCTTTGTCTCTTTTAATTGATACTACTGGTATTGCTGCGCTTTGTGGCTCAACCTTTATTTCCTGCGTACTGACGATTTTTTGCATTTGCTCTTCTAAGCTTCCTATCTTTGTTCCCAAAGTTTTTTGGGCTGTTTCAATTTCAACAATTTTTGTGTCCACTGCCGCCACTTTCTGAAGAGTGTGAATACTGTTTTCAATTTTTTCTTCCAGACTTTTTATTTGCTCTAGTTGCACTTTTAGTTGACTTTCTATAGGTGTTATTCTTTTTTCAATTTCTTCTGTCTTCCTGAACCCTGCATCTGCTTTTGAATTTATTCCCTCAACCTTATACCCTACCGCTTCTATTCTTTCCGCTTCACGTTTAAGTTCTCTGTTGAAACTGAATACAATATCTTCTACAACATCTCTTGCTTTCTCATACTCTTTTTTTTCCTTCCTTAATTGCTTATAATACTCGCATGTTGCCGTTACCGTGACTATAAGCAATATTGTGACTAATCCTAGCAGCATAAGTTCTAACACTCTAATCCTCCGTGATGCCTTTGTGATTCTCACGTGATTTATGCTGTTGCATCACATATCACAGTTTTCCATTAATAATTTAAGGTTTTTGGTTGTTGTTTGTGACTTTATCATGATGTCACACATCACATTTGTATTTCGCAGCTTTTTACAACCTTAAAAAAATAGCCGTTATTTGAACTTTTTTAGGTAAAAAAAGCTAAAAAAAGGTTTTAGTTTTTGCCTGACTTCTTTTTATTTTTGTTCTTTTTGTATTATTATGTGATTTGTGACGTCACACTGTGCTTTTTGACGGGTTAGAATGGTGTTTTAAGCTTGTTTCTAGCTCTTCTCTTATGATTTCTATGACTTTTAAGTGGTCTGTTAGCTCTTTTTCTCCTTCAGGCAACTCTTGATATGCTTCAGTATATTCTTTCAATTTATTTGCTATTTCGAGATAGGGGTCAAGAGTTGAGGTTTCAAAAACTCCTAAATAGCCTAGGAGGAGTACTGTGTATATGGATTTTATTACATTTTCTTTGGCTTGTTTTAATGTCCTGTTAAAGGATCCGCGGCTTAATTTTGCCTTTGTTAGCCTTAATCTCGCTTTTTCATCGTAATTTAGTTGTTTGTCGGATATATTTTCAGCTAAAAAGTCAATTAAGAGTGTTTCAAGTTGAGTTTTCGTTAATTGGCTATTAATTGCCAATATTTTAACTATAGGATCATTTAATGCCACTTTTAGCCAAATTTCCGTGGTTTCTTTCAGCTTCATTTTTTACATCTCTCTTTTGTTGAAAAAGAATACGTTTTTGTATACAGGCTTTGGTTTTTAAGTTTATTGTTGCCTAAAAATGGTTTTTATGACCACAAAAAAGGCTTAAAAATAGTATTTAATTAGTTTTTAGCTGATTTTATTGGATTATTTTGATTTTTAGATAAAAATAATGGGTATTTTTGGTAAATTTTTCTGTATTCGTCTTTTTGCTGTGTTGCTGTTGACTGGTGCTTTATTGTATTTGTTGTTTTTCTGTAAATTTTTTGATTTTCAGCTCTGCACTTATGAGCTTAAGTTGTCTTTCTTGCTTTCCCTTTAGGATTGGAAATTTGTATCTAAGTTGTACTGAAAAAACAACTTTTGTTTACATATACATACTTAATGTTCCTCTATAAATGTCTGTGATGTCACCTATAACGTTAAATCACGCATAAATCACGTGTGACAATTTGTGATTTGCATTAAAAATCACGACGTGTGATGTGTTTGTGATTCGGTGTGATTTTGTGATACAACAGCAGATGTCATAAAATTCTCAAACGTAGCACCTTACTATTTAAGGTTTCAGAGGCCCTCTGCTTCTTTTTTAAGCTTTTCGAAGAGTTCAGGGCGCAAATCTCTCAAAGTAGGAATAAAAGCTTCTGTACCTCTTAAGTCGTTGTAATTAACTTCACATATAACAAAGTCTTCTTCATCGTACTTTGCTTTTGCAATAATCTCTCCCGTTGGGCTGATTAATCTGCTTCCTCCCCAAAATTGCAGTCCTTCTTGGACTCCTGCAAGGTTAACATAAGCCAAAAATACAGTGTTCTCGAGTGCTCTTGCAGCTGTTATAACTTCAAAATAGTTTTTTCGCACAGCAGGCGAAGCTGAGATTGCTACAATCAGTTGGGCTCCTTTTAATCGGGTTAAACGGGTGACCTCTGGAAAGAACAAGTCATAGCAAATGCACAGTCCTATTTTTCCTACAGGCGTCTCAAAAGTTGTTGTGTCATATCCAACACGGAAGTATCTTTTTTCTTCAAACACGCTGTGAGTAGGTAGGTACATTTTACGATATTTCCCTATGAAACCATCAGGTCCCACTAAAACTGATGTATTGTAGAGTGTAGCTTTGGTTTTTTCACTTATCTCAGGCATTCCAAAAATAATGTGTAACCCTGTTCTTTTGGCTAATTCCTCAATTTTTTGCGTCGAAGGACCTGGGATTGTTTCTGATAGCTCGTAGAGTTGATCTCTAATTACATAGCCTGTCAACGAAAGTTCAGGAAAAATTGCTAAGTCTGCTCCCTGAGTTTTTGCTTTAGCTGTAAGAATCTCCATTTTCTTTAGATTTGCTTTCTTGTTTTCTCTTTGTGTGCTCATTTGAATAAGTGCTAGCTTAATTTTTTCTTTCATTACTTTTTATCCTCTTTTAGTATGTGCTACGTGGAAGCCTAAAATCTGCTCCAACTGTACGGTATTCAAGTTTTGCGGTGAGGGGCATTCGTCTTTTGTGTTCTGCTGCCAACCATCTTGACCTAACTTTTTCGACTCGTGCAGTTTCTAAATTCAATTCTTCTGCTATCTCCTGAGGTTTCATGAAGTGTTCAAGTCCAAGCAGAATTAAATCAAGCACTTCATATTTGATTCCCAGTTCATTTTCTGCTGACTGATTAGGCCAAAGTGCAGGTGTAGCAGGTTTTGTAGCTAACTCTTTGGGGATACCGAGGTGCTCAGCCAGTTTACGTACTTGTGTTTTGTACAGGTCCATAATCGGTGATATATCTGCGGCGACATCTCCCCACTTCGTAAAGTATCCCATCATGGACTCTGACTTATCGGAGCTTCCGCATACAATCTTATTGAACCTGTTTGCGTAGTAGTAGAGGTAAATCATTCGGCTTCGCGCTTTGATGTTGCCCTTACAAAGTCTGTCTTTTTGGTCAAAAACGGGAATGCTGCTGTAAAAGCCTTCTAGTGCTGGGGTGATATCGCAAATTTGGGTTTTTATGCCAAATTTTTCCGCCACCAATTTGGCGTCTTCTATGTCCTTTTGGTTGTATGTTTCTTTTTCAGGCAAAATAAGTCCAAGCACGCGTTCACCTCCTATGGCTAATGCGGAAAGTGCTGCGATTGTATTGCTGTCTATGCCTCCAGATAAACCCAAAACGATTCCTGATGTTTCTGTGCTTTCTACATATTGCTTGATGAATCGTGTAAGCCTTTTTTCAACATAGCTCAAATCCATATCCAGAACGGCAGGCGTGAGTTTCATGTTAAATTTCACATTCCCAATGTTTTAATGGTTGTAGGCAAGTATTTAAGGGCAAGGATAAATACTAAGGAACAATTAATTTGCCATTCAAAGGTTGTCGTTAAGAGATGGGGCGAAGACGAAAGAAAGTTGTTCATATTCCAAAAAAGAAGTTACCAAAATTCTTCTCGTGCCCCAAGTGTGGAAAAGAAACTGTTCGCGTCGAAATTTTGCGAGAGGAAACCCGTGCCCTTGTTGGTTGTAGCAGTTGTGGCTTGCAGGATGAGTTCCCAATAAAATCTGCGCAAAGTGAAATTGATATCTACTGCCTTTTCACAGACAAAATTTATGGGGTTTCTCGTCGGGCACCTCCCGCTAAAGACGCTTAGATAGGAATGATGTGTCCATGCTTGGTCCTGTCGAAAGGTACTTGGTAGATAAAATTAGAACTGATGGCTCTATTCACATGACCCTTCTTGACCCTGAAAAGGTGACTGTTCCACAGGCTGTCTCAATTGCAGAGAACTCAAAAAACAGCGGCACCTCTGCTATTATGATTGGGGGTTCCACTTTTGTTTCCCAAGAGCACCTTGACAAAATTGTAGAAGCCATTAAAAAAACCGTTGAAATCCCTGTAATACTGTTTCCTAACAATATAACGGGAATAAGCCGTTACGCAGACGCCATCTGGTTCATGTCTCTGCTGAATTCTGTTGACCCATACTTCATTATGGGGGCTCAAATTCTGGGGGCTCCCTTGATAAAAAAATTTGGATTAGAACCTATACCCATGGGTTACGTCATAGTGGGTGAAGGTGGAACGGCAGGCATAGTTGGTAAAGCAATACCTGTTCCTTACAATAAACCTGAACTTGCTGCGGCTCATGCCCTTGCAGGACAATACTTGGGTATGCGTTTCATTTATCTTGAAGGGGGCTCTGGAGCCAAAGAACCTGTGCCTGCAGACATGATTCGTTCGGTCAAGCATTTCTCTAATGCATATCTGATTGTTGGTGGAGGTATAAGAACCAAAGAGCAAGCAGTAGCAGCATCTTCTGCTGGTGCTGACATAATTGTTACGGGCAATCTTGTGGAAACCACAGATTCCAAGCAGACGATTGCGGAAATAGTCAGCGGCATCAAACGAACGTCGCAATGAACGTTCTTTTTTTAGTTGAATCTGCTTGAACTGTCTTTTTCTTCTTTTTGGTTTTTATTTTTTTGTGTAAGGAAAGCCAAAATAAGTCTTGCTGTAACATTGCTTGTCGGAGAAAACAAAGTGTGTCTCTCAAAATGAGCCCAAGCTATCAAAGGTACGTTGAGTCTTTGGGGAGAGAGCTCCATACTATATATCGACTCAGCGATATGGCACGCGAAAAAGGCTTAGACCCTGACTTGAAAACTGAATGTATAATTGCCCAAGACATAGCTGACCTTGTAGAGGGGCTTGTTGGGCCAAAAGGTGTAGCCGCCAGTATACGCGAGTTCAACAAACGTTTTGGTCGTGAAGAAGTTGCTTTCAAAATTGCTGAACAAATTGTAGCTGGCAAATTTGGTGAGCTGTCGCCTGAAGCTGCGTCGGAGCAAGCTATCCGCACCGCTTTGGCTATTTTTACGGAGGGTTTAACTGCTGCTCCAATACAAGGAGTGGCTCAAGTAAAAATCAAAAGTAACCCTGACAATTCTCGGTACTTGGCTATCTATTTTGCAGGGCCCATACGTTCCGCAGGAGGCACTGATCAAGCACTCACGTTGGTTGTTGGAGACTTTGTGCGACGGCAACTTGGCTTGGACCGCTACAAACCCACAGAGGAAGAGTTGGCGCGCTTTGTTGAGGAACTCCGGGTCTACGAGCGTTCCGTGGGGCGTTTTCAATATCATATTCCCGATGAAGAATTAAAAAAAGCACTAACTCTGCTTCCTGTGGAGGTCACAGGTACTGAATCTGACCCTGTGGAAGTTTCTTCCTACCGTAACCTTCCTCGTGTAGAAACTAACCGCGTTCGTGGGGGCGCGTTGAGAGTGGTGAACGACGGAATCGTTGGGCGCGCCCTCAAAGTGTTGGTAATTATAGAGAAGTTGGGGTTTCAGGGTTGGGATTGGCTGGGCGACTTCAAAAAGAAATCTGAGGAAAAAAAATCTGGCGGATTTATGGATGATGTTATTGCTGGTCGCCCGATTTTCGCTTTTCCCTCACGGCGAGGCGGCTTCCGACTAAGATACGGCAGGTCTAGAAACACTGGTTTATCTGCGGTTGGTATTCATCCAGCTACTATGCTTGTGGTGGAAAATTTTCTTGCAGCAGGTACACAACTCCGGCTGGAGCTTCCAGGCAAAGGTGGAGTGACTGTGCCTGTGGATTCTCTGGAACCTCCTGTTGTGTGTCTAAAAGACGGTTCTGTTGTGAAAGTTTCGCTTGAAAATTTTAAGGATATAAAGGATAAGGTTGCCAAGATTCTGTTTCTTGGCGACATCCTCATAAGTTTTGGGGATTTCCTTTACACCAACAAAGCTTTGCCACCTTCGGGCTATGTGGAAGAGTGGTGGGTTAAAGACTTAACCGCTGCACTCAAAAATAGTTTTGACGGCGACGTCACCAAGGTAGCTGAGACAGCAAACATTTCAGTTGAGAAGCTACATGCCCTGTTGCAGAATCCTTTTCACGTTGATTTTTCTGTCGAAGAGGCTTTTGCGTTGTCCGCGGTGTTGCATGTGCCTCTGCATCCGCGATTCACGTTTTTTTGGTCTAATCTCTCTTCGGTTCAAGAAGTTGTATTGCTGAAAGAGTGGTTAACAAAAGCTGATGTTATCTGTGAAGGGCCTTCTATTCGTAAGATTGTTGGCGCCATAGACCAAAAGGTAGTTGCGGTTTTGCGGAAAATTTTTGCGCCTCATGAGTTTTCTAATGGAAACATCGTGGTGGTTGGCGCTGACGCTCACATGTTGGCTTTAAATCTTGGTTACGGCTCTTCACGTGTTTTGGGAGATTCTGTAGGCGATTCGGTTTTTAGAGCGCTTTCTTTGTTGGCGGGCGTTGAAGTTAAAGACAAGGCACCTACGTTTGTGGGGGCTAGAATGGGAAGGCCTGAAAAAGCTAAGCGCCGCGAAATGAAGCCGCTAGTTCATGTTCTTTTCCCTGTGGGCTTAGCAGGTGGTTCTCATAGAGACCTCTTGGAGGCTGGCAAAAAAGGGCCTGTTTTTGTTGAAGTGGTTAAGCGCAAATGTCCCAGTTGCAAAACGTATACTTTTCGTATAAAGTGTGCTTCCTGCAAGTGTGAGACCGTTGCAGAGAAATGTTGTCCCCACTGTGGGCGACCTTTAAAGGAGAATGAGTGTTCACAGTGTAAAGCTAACAGTGTTTCCTATCAACGCCAACCTCTCAACTTCAAGGAAATCCTTGAAGAGGCTTCAAGAAATCTGGGTGTTCCCTTACCAAAACAGCTTAGGGGTGTTAAAGGGCTAACAAACGAGGATAAAACTCCTGAAATTCTCGAAAAAGGCGTCCTTCGCGCAAAATATGAGCTATCTGTGTATAAAGATGGTACAATCAGGTTTGACGCCACCAATGCCCCATTGACACATATTAAGCCTGGCGAAATTGGGGTTTCAGTTGAAAAGCTTCGGCAACTCGGTTACACTCATGATGTTTACGGTGCACCTTTAACTGATCCTGAGCAAGTTTTGGAACTTAAAATCCAAGATGTTGTGATTCCACGGAACGCCGCGGAATACTTTGTTCAAGTAGCCAACTTCTTAGACGCTTTACTTGTTAAGGTTTACGATCTGCCTAGTTACTACAACGTAAAGACACCTGACGACCTTGTTGGACATTTAATTATGGGGTTGGCTCCTCATACTTGTGCCTGTATTCTGGGGAGAATTATAGGGTTTACTAATTTGAAGGTTATTTATGCTCATCCTATTTGGCATTCCGCTAAGCGCCGCGATTGTGATGGTGATGAGGACGCCATTATGCTGGCTTTAGATACCCTCCTTAACTTTTCGCGTCGTTACTTGCCTGCGCAAATAGGCGGAATCATGGATGCGCCGTTGCTTCTTATCCCCTTTGTTAACACAAAAGAGGTTCAGCGACAGGCCCATGACTTTGATGTCGATGTCTCCTACCCGCTTGAATTTTACCATCGTACCCTCAACAAAGCTGAGGCTAAGCAGGTCAGCGCTATCATGGACGTAATTAGCCACAGATTAGGCACAGAGGCTCAATTCGAGGGCTTCTACTACACGATCCCTGTATCAAATATTAACATGGGGAACAAAGAGAGCAGTTATAAACAGTTCAAGTCCATGATTGAGAAGTTGAATTTGCAGCTTGAACTGGGAGAGAAAATTGAAGCTGTCGATGTTCGTCGAGTCGCACTTAAAGTTTTGACTACCCATTTTATTAGGGACATCTCAGGGAACCTTCGTGCCTTTTCCACGCAGGCTTTTAGGTGTAAATCCTGCAACAAACGTTTTCGCCGGTTGCCTTTACTGGGGAAGTGTCCTTACTGTGGTGGTAAATTCACTTTAACTGTTTACCGTGGGGGTATCGAGAAATACTTGGATGCTGCTCAGCAACTTGTTGACAAATATGGGCTTCCAAAATATTACACCCAAAGAATCATGTTGATAAAAGATGAGATTCACTCCATGTTTGATAACAAAAAACCCAAGCAGGCAAGCCTTTTTGACTTTGCGTAAGCTTAAAGCTTGATGCCCCACAAATTATTAATTGTGGTGGACCTCATTAAGGAGACTTACCATCCAAACGCCTACCTTCACTGTGTAAAGAGTGTAAAAACCGGTTTAGTCGCCCGAACAAAAATTCTAAATCTTTTAGAGACAACAACCTCCAGTGCAACAGGTATAGCGCAGAAAACTGGGCTTTCTTATGTTTCGGTGCTACATCATTTGCGGTTGCTTGAAAGGGTTGGTGCTGCTCGTCGCAAGGCAAGGCGACCCTATTTATGGGAGCTAACAGGCTCAGGACAGAAGCGCTTAATTGGCTAAAATGTGCATTGACAGGGTGAACTGTTGCATTTTGGGCACTTATACGGGTACTTGTTCAGTGTAGCTTTTTCTAGATCCACCTTTACAATGTTTGCTAGGGATGCAAGCCATGCTATGACATCAGCAAATTCTTTTTCTAATGCTTCCTTATCGGATCCTTCTAAGGCTTCGCCCAACTCGTGAACTTCGTCAACGAGCCAGTTATACGTGCCTCTTACCCCTCTTTCTGAGTCTCGGTGGAAATAGAGATGCTTCATCATTTGTTGAAATTCTTGTATGTGCACTTTCTATACCCCTGTGAGTATGACCTTTTTGCGGCTTATATCCTGAATCTTGGGTTGTTTTTCAAGTTTTTCGCCAACTCGGTGGGTAAATCAACAATGTTTTTTCCTTGAGGCAACTCTGGGGAAGCGCGCAAACTTAATAATACAGTAAACGATAGCATACTGTTACTCTTCCAAGAGGATTAAATATGAGCAGAAAACGCAAAGAGCAAGGTCCAATGCCTGCCGGCAGCGCGGGGTTGTTAAGGTTCTTTGAAGAAGAAACAGAAGGCGTCAAAATTCGACCTGAACTTCTGATGGTTGCGGCAATTTCCTTAATCATTGTTTCAGTTCTGGCAAAAATTTTCTAAAGGCCCTCTTTTCCCCGTCTTGGCGGAGCGGAATGCATAACTTCGATTCTTTGAACTGACTGTAGATTCAAAAAGATTTCACTTCTTTCTTCTCGACTTGCAACTTGAGGTATGGGTTGAGCTAATGTTGACCTTAAAACAATGGCTTCGGCCTCTGAAAGCCAGATACCTGAAGGTTGATTTGTTACTGCCATTAAAGTGCCTTCAAAGCCGTAGGCTGGGTCTAGAATAACTCTGATTTTTTTGCCCACATTGCGTTCGAGCATCTGAAATATCGATGGGGGCAATTCCTGTTCGGGCATATGCTTCGCAAACAGTATACATACTCATATTATGATAAAACGCTTCTCCCTCCAAAGTTGGGCTATTTTTATGTTAAATTGGCTTTTGCTTCTGCTTTTTTTGGCGTCTTCTTTAATATATTTATGTTAAATTTTCATTTTCCTTCTTTTTGGGTTAGCTGAAATTTGTGTTTCGTGTTCAAAATCTTGTCTTTGATTTAGCTACCTTTAATAGGAATTTCTTCTCTCATAGTGAATTCGTCTGAGCTGATGGCTGTGGCAATTAACAACTCCCTCAATGAGTTAATGAACAATGCAAAGAAGCATTACGCCTCATTATTCTTTTTGCCGTCTTTTAAAAAAGCAACTGTAGCCATAGCCATAATTTGCGCTATAGTTGGCGTTTCAAGTATACTGCTTTTTCCGTCGATAACAGGGATGTTCCATGGTGTATTACTTGCTGTTGCCCTGTTTTTATTGAGTTTATTTTTCGACTGGGTCATTAGTAAGGCTGTTTTGAACGACCCTATCTTTGTTCTTAGAAGAACCGTGGCTCTTTCGTATTTTGGGTGGTTTCTCTGGTTTTTCTTCATAGGTGTAGGTGTTGTTTTTGGTTTGATTTTCAATGTTTTGTGGTGGGTAAAGCTTTGCCTTTTTGGTTTTGCTGCCCTTTTAACGTTGCGCGCAGTAGTGTTTTTTGCTGCTTCATCGGCAACCACCGTGAAACGCTTAACAGCGGTACTTCTTCAACCTGTCTTTTGTATGCTTTCTTTTGTTGCATTTTGGCTTGATTTCAAAGTGGCGCCCCTTATTTATGTGCCCTTCATTGTAATAGCACCGGTTGTTGCATGCGCAGCTGCAGGCCTTTTTGTGTACTTGTTGGATCGTATGGGGCAAAAAATGTATGATATCTCTTCTATGACTATCTTCAAAGCCTTCATGCTGAACTGGGTCTCAGCTCTCAACGATCCCTTAGAGGCTTTTTTTGAGAAGCTTGGCAAAGATGAAGATGTTGAAGTTTCGTTCCTTAAATTTGATGCGTCAAAACCCAAAGCAGCCATAATTGTTCCACTTGTTCATCCTGGGCCCTTCAAAAATATAGGAAGTAGTTTGCTTCCTTCTATGTTGAAACATGCGTATGAGGAGAAATATGGTGGTGATGCTTGTGTGCCTCTTGGGCTTCTTGGGCATGAACTTGACGCTGCGTCCCAAGCGCAGAACCACAAAATAATCAATCATGTTTTGGGCGCCGCTGGTTTTTCTTCTACAATTGACAAAGCCACGCAATGTGTAACTGTCTCAGAGGGGTTCGTGACGGCGTTCTGTCAACTTTTCGGCAAGACAGCTTTACTTTCTTTTACCCTTGCGCCAAAAACCACTGAAGACCTGCCTCAAGAACTAGGTAGTATTGTTCGGCAAGAAGCGGAAAAACTGGGGCTTGATGCCACTATTGTTGTGAATGCTCACAACAGCTTAACCAATAATGTTAACATTGAGGCATCGTTGGAAACACTAAGAGAGGTGGCTTCTAAATGCTTGCAAAAAGCGGTTTCTATGCCTCTGTGTCCTTTTGAGGTCGGCGCTGCCACGGTTTACCCCTCGGAATTCAATCTTAAAGATGGAATGGGTGAAGGTGGTATAACTGCGTTAGTGGTGAAGGTTGCAGGTCAGAAAACGGCGTACATAGTTATCGATGGAAACAATATGATTTCTGGGTTGCGTGAGAAAATTCTCTGTGCGCTTCGCGAAGTTGGATTCCAAGAAAGTGAAGTTTTCACAACTGACACTCATGCTGTCAGTGCTGTTGTTCTTGGTCAACGAGGCTACCACGCCGTCGGTGAAGTTATGGATCAAGAGATATTAGTTAACCACATAAAGGTAGTTGCCCAAAAAGCTGCCAGTGTTGTTGAACCCTGTAGGGCAGGAAGCTTTCGCATTGTGGTTCCCAGAGTGAGGGTAATCGGTGAAGAATGCTTAACCTCTTTAACCGTGCTTGTTGACAAGAGTATTCAGAAGGCAAAGCAACTTGTTGTTCCTATATTTGCCGTGGAAGGGCTGTTTTTAATTTTGCTTCTTGCTTTCTTGTAGGGGTTTGAGGAAGCTACTTGAGGGTTCTTTCGGTTTTTTGTGGTTTCCGTTTAAGCTCGCTGCCGCAAACCCTGCATGTTTTTGATTTAACATTTGGAGGGTATTTTTGGTGGCAGGCAGGGCAATAGCAGACCCAGCGAATAAGACTGCGAATACCAAATGCTGCAAGAGAAGCAAATTCTAAACCCATTTTTGTGGCAACGTTTTGTATTGAGTAGTCATCTGTGACTATGATCGGGTTTTTTCCCGTAGTTTGAAGTTGCAGTGCCAGAGCCAGCAATTGGATATCTGTTTCTGACAAGACAAATGAATCGCCCAGAGAAGTGGCGTAACCTTTGGCTTTAGCCAAAAATTCTGCAGAAGGTAACATAATTTTTAGTTTTCCGCTTTCAACAGCGGTTTTTACCCTCAAAGCAATAAGGGAATTCCACACTTCGTCCTCTACCATCGGCGTGGTTACGTGTTCTTCTCCGGAAGAAAATGGGTTAAATCCTGCAATGAAAGCAGAAGTATCCACCAATATGAGCCGTTTTCTTTGCTGTGGCGCTTGAATTTTTTATCCCGTGCCTTTAAACTGTAGGCGGCTGTGGAGTCGGTTGTAGAAATCGTTTCTGAATCTGATGAAAGTTGTCATGTTCTTTGAGCGAAAAATATGTACTTTCGTTTTTTTCGCGGCTACCACTTGACGGTAGTTTCCGTCAACTATCAATAATATGTCTTTAGGCCGTAGTAATTCGATTGTGATTTTTGAGTCAGCAGGAAAAACTAAGGAGCGAAAAGTCGTTAAGGAGCAAATGGGCGTTACGACAGTGGCGTCTAAGTCAGGGTCCAAGACTGGGCCTCCAGCAGAAAGGGAGTAACCTGTTGAGCCTTTCTGTGTGGAAACTATTAGTCCGTCTGCTTCGCACTTGGCGACTGGGTTGCCGTTTTTACATATCTGCATATAAAGAATTTTTGAAGGTTCCACTCCTGAAACTACGACATCGTTTAGTGCGTCCGCAAGGTCTTGGCCGTCCACGGAAGCGACCAGTTTAGGACATTTTTCAATTGCAAATTTGCCTGTAAGAATTTTGTCCACAGCGTCTATTGCCTCTTCAGGTTCAACTTCAGTTAGGAACCCTCGTACGCCCATGTTCACGGCGAGAATTGGCGGTTCAGGTTTGGGGAGGTTCACGCAGGTGCGTAGTATGGTTCCGTCGCCGCCTATGGTTATTATGAAGTCAGCTTTCATTTCTTTAAGCGGAACTATTTTGGCATCTCCGCCTACATTCACTTTTCCTTCTAGTGTGTTTTCTATGTAAACTTGCATTTTTTTATCTTTCATGTGCTTTGTTAATTCTTCCGCAAGCGTTAACGCTTGTTTTTTGTCGTAGCGCGCAACTAATCCGACACTTTTAAACAACTTTCCACCGCTCAGTTAATAGCGACACTTTAATTCTATATAATTGTTTGCGGTGGCTACTTTTCTATTTTCGTATTCTTTTTGGTTACTTTCTTGTCTGGTGCTGTAAATCTTAAATTTTGAGAGGGACATTTTACAGTTAACTTGTTCAATGGAGTTTGAGGTATGCCGGAATTTCTTGGCGAGTTTGGACGCTGCATCGAAGGTAAAAAAGACGTTTTGAAAGCGAAGGTTTTTCAGGGGACGCCGAATCCTTTAGATGGTCATTTCAGTTCTGTGTTTCCCTCTTTATGGAATAAGATAGACAGGTCCGATAGCCTTTCAGCTAAAGTTAGTGAGTTAAATGTTATGGCTGTGGATTCAAGTGTTTATTCTAATTTGCTTTCAACTGGCGGAGTTTTTTATGTTGTGAGGTCGTTGGGTGTTTGTCGGGGTTTTCAGCAGAAGTGGCTTGAGAGTGATGTTTTCTTTTCTAGGGGAGGTTCTGTTGCTGAACGTGAGTATCTTACAGTTAAAATGGAGCTTGCGGAGTTTCAGGTAGCATTAGATGCTTTAAAGAGTGGGCTTGATTGCTCGACGATATTGATTGATGGTTCGCTTTATGGGCGTTTAGTGCATGTGCCTTTGGAGTCGAAGGTTGAAGAGGACCGTTTGGTTCTTCTTAATTACTTTAGGGTTTATCGGCAATTGCTTGATGCTTGTAAACAGAGCGGTGTGACTTTGGTGGGCGTTGCTAAGGAGAGTCGTTCAACTGCTTTTAGGGATTACTTGTTAAGTTTGGTTTTTGAGAAAGCGCTGGAGGAGGCCGGCCTTGAAGACAGCGCCATTAAACTGATAAAGCCTCTTTTTATGGAAGTCGCTGATGACGCAAGTTTTGGTCTTCAGCGGTTTCAGCGGTTCAAACAGAAGTACGGTGGCAAAGTTGATGTGATAGGTTTGATTTTGGAGGAGTTGGCTCGTTCTAGGCCTGATTATCAGGTTATTATGCGGTATGCAAAGGTTTTAGGTTATACTCAGCCTCTGCTTTTGGGCGCCTCACCCCGTTTAGAGAGGCGTTTGAGGCAGTTTCAGTCGCATCCGGAAGACTATGTTAAGAGGAATTTTCCAAATGCTATCCGCGAGATAGGTAAGGGTGTAATTGATGAGGTTGCCGGCGTTATTGCTGATATTGCTGATTTTCCTGCAATTTTGTCTTTTTATGTGCTGTTTGATCTCCGTGATTCGCCGCTTAGGATCGATATACCTTGTTATAGTACGCGTTTTGGTGATGTTGGTTGGCATAAACCGTTTTCCGCCGATTTAAGCGAGGTCTTGAAGGTGTTAGCGACGGGTTATTGCGGATTAGATTGCCATAATCTCTGGTTGAAGAACGTTGATGAGAGAGTCAGGCTTAAGAAGAAAACGGTTGATAATATTTACGTTCCCTACCTTGAAAAGTTGTTTGGGGAAAAAATAATTCGTGGGAGGAGCTATAGACGTGTCAAGTACCCTTAAAGAAGTGGGCGTAATAATTGGTGAAGCCAGTTCTAACGAGTTTTTCTTTTCGTCTAACCCAAGTGAGATGCCTTCTCGCTGGGAGTATTTGATGGTTTACTCAGACGAAGAACAAGAAGGCGTCATTAAGCGGGTAGAAGTTATAGCTCAAGTGGAGAAGGTTATTTCGGCTAGTCAAGCTTTGACGAAGGAGTTAGATTTTGAAATAATCAAGAAGCTGATTGAGTCCGGCTTAGCTGATAGTAAAGTTTGGGGGCAGGCCCGCGTTTTAGGTTACCTTGCTGATAGGGGGGAGTTACAGTTACCAAAGAAGGCGGTGACGCCTGGGAAGCCTGTTTATGTTGCTCCTACTGAGTTGCTT
This sequence comes from uncultured Candidatus Bathyarchaeia archaeon, assembly GCA_964582085.1. Taxonomy (GTDB): domain Archaea; phylum Thermoproteota; class Bathyarchaeia; order Bathyarchaeales; family Bathycorpusculaceae; genus JADGNF01. The sequence goes on from CAZOPV010000018.1 coordinate 33,931, forward strand.
GAGAGATTCTATAATTACCCTCAGGATGAAGCCATACGCATCGGAAGCTTGATCACTAGAAGTGAAGTTCCTGCGGCACTGTCGGTTAAGGGGTTCCGGCGGCATTTGGCTGTGTTGGCGCAGACTGGTTCAGGAAAAACATACTTGGCTGGTATTCTTGCAGATGAGTTGCTTGCTAAAGGCGGCACCGTGGTTATGTTGGATCCTCATGCTGATTACGTGTTCTTGGGGCGAGCTGCTGATGGTAAGCGTCACGATTTGTCGGACCGTATAACGGTTTTTAGGAATCCTGCTAGTACAGGTCGATATTCTGAGGGTGAAGTTGGTAGAATTGAACCGTATGAAATTTGTTTTTCCGACTTGGATATAGATGAAATCTGTTTGATCGCTAACATTGGAAAATCCATGACGAGTATCCGAGAGGGTCTCGAGCAAGCGTTTGAGTTTGTGAAAGCCGAAAAAGAGGTGTTTCAGCCTGAGGATCTTCTTGAAGAGTTGGAGGCTGCTGATGAGTGGAAGAAACTTGAAGGCGACGTTAAGCGAAAGATTCCTGGTGCAAAGGCGGCTAAGAAGTACGTTAAGCAGCTTGTGAAGATGCGTGTTTTCACTTCCGCGTCAACCAGCATAGATGCGATGCTTAGGCCTCAGCATTTGTCTGTTGTTGATTTGTCAGGTTTGAGTGATGAAGTGGCAGATTACATTGCGTATAGTATTTTGACGGATATTTATGAGCGGGCTTCAAGCAACGAATTAGAGTTTCCAGTTTTCATTTTTGTGGAGGAAGCTCATCGGTTTATTCCCTATGAGGGGCGTACCGATTCTAGTCGTATAATCAAGAAGATTGCTGCTGAGGGACGCAAGTTTGGTGTTTTCTTGGTTGTTATTACTCAGCGGCCTTCAAAGATTCATCCTGATGCTCTGAGTCAATGTAACAGTCAAATTATCTTGCGGATAACTAATCCTGATGATCAGGTGGCAATTGCTAAGAGTTCGGAGCGGTTGGGGCAGACGTTGCTGAGTGATTTACCCGGTTTGAACACGGGCGAGGCTGTGATTGTTGGTGAGATGACTCGTGCTCCCGTCATGGTCAAGATTAAGAAGCGCCGAACCAAGGAGGGCGGAAGCGACATTGATATCGTGGCTAAAATGAAGGCTGCTATCGAAAAGGCGAGTCAAGAGACCCCTGAGAATGAGAGCAGCCGTTTGAGAAGTGAACTGCAGGGGTTCATGACTGATTCAGAGTAGGAGGCAACGAAAACGGTTAGAGTTGCTCATTTAAGTGATACCCATCTTGGTTACAGGCAGTATGGCTTGGAAGAAAGAGAGCGTGACGTCTACAGCAGTCTCGAAGAAATCGGAGATAAAATCTTGGAAGCGCGTGCTGACATTGTTGTTCACGCCGGTGATCTTTTTGATTCTTCTCGGCCTGCGCCTCAGGCTTATCGTGCTTTCAAAAAGTTTCTAAAGAGGATTGGTGAACAGGCTAAGGTTTTCGCGGTTTTGGGTGATCATGATAGACCTAAAACTTGGGGGTTGGCGCCTCATTTCCTGTTTGATGACCAAATCCAAATTTTAGGGGCAAATTGGAGCGCCCAACAGCAGGTTCTCTCTGTGGGTGGTCAGGATGTTTTGGTTGCGGGGCTGTCCAACGTGAGTCGAACTTACCGCGCAATCATGCAGGAGGAATTGAAGAAACTTGGGGCTCTTGATCTAAGAGGCAAATTGTCTGTTTTGCTCTTGCATGAAGGCATAGACAAGTTTCTTCCCTACGAGGGCGCTTTTGAGCTTGGGTTGGATGAGGTTCCTAAGAATTTTGATTATGTTGCCATGGGGCACTTGCATTTTCGCATTAAGGCTTCATTGGGCAAGGGCACATTGGCGTATCCGGGTTCCAGTGAAATCATAAGCCGAAGCGAAGTTGATGAGTGGAGGAAAAACGGCAAAGGCTTTTTCATAGTTGATGTTAACCGTGGCAGGGTTGATGTAGAGCCTGTGAATCTTGCGTGTATAAGGCCGCAGCTTGAAGTCAAAATGAAATATTCTTGTTTAGATGAGGAGCTTGAGCGGTTAGCTAAGTCGCTTGATGGTTTTGAGAAGAAGCCCCTCGTTCATGTCAAGATTGAAGGAAAAGACATAGACAGGCAAAGTGTTTATTCAGCTTTGAATAAGCGTTTGTCAGGTTTGGTTTTGCAGTTTAGGCAGGAGTTCCTTGATGAGACTGTGGAGCGACTTCCAGAAGTCAAGTCAGGTGCTTTCCAAGTTAGTCAGGTGATTCAGGAGTACTTCAAGGAGCCTGCGGTTTCAGGTTTAGCGTTGGAGCTTTGGCGTCACCTTCGGGCGGGTGATGTGGACGAAGCCAAGGCAGTTGCGGAAGACTATTTTCAGCGGGAGCATAAGGCATGATTCTGAATCAGATTATTCTTGAAGAATTTATTTCCCACAAGAAGTCGCAGCTTGATTTTGGCTACGGCATAAACATCATAGTAGGACCAAATGGGGCAGGCAAAACCTCGATTTTGGATGGAATAAGCTTTGCTCTCTTTAACGATTCTGAGAAGCGGGGAAAGAAGGAGAACCTGATAAATTCTAAAGCAAAAAAGTGCAAGGTCACCCTCCGTTTTATGGAAGCAGGTGTCGCCTACTCTGTGGAGCGTTCGTTGGAACGCAACAGAGCTCCTCTTTGTAGTTTCTACCAAATTGTGGAAGGAAAGAAACTTATCAAGGCATCTACGGCTCGGGCGTCTGATGAAGAAATCAAGAAGGTTTTGGGTCTTGACAAGAACATGTTTTTGCAGTCGATTTATGTGCGGCAAGGTGAGATTGAGGCATTGGTCAATGCAAAGCCTGCTGAAAGAAAAGAGTTGATTTCCAAGTTGCTTGGCGTCGAAGACTTAGAGCGTGCTTGGGACGGGATGAAAGATGTTATCCAAGTTTATCGTGACAGGAAGAGTTCTCTTGAAGGGGTTCTCAAACGCTGGCCAGATGCCGAAAAAGAAAAAGCTGAGACAGAATCCAAAATTAAACACCTTGGAAAGTTGCTTGGCTCAAAGGAAGCTGAGAAAAGAGACATAGAATCTGAGGTTGCAGCTTTCAAAGCAAAGCTTGGCGTGCTTGACCAGAAAAAATCTGATTTTGAAAAGCTTGACAAACAAAAAGGCATAATAGAACAGAAAGTTGCGGGGTTTAAGACTGAATTAAAAAATCACACTGGAGAGTTAAATAAGGCCCTTCTTGCAGAGCAAACCATTCAGATGCTTGAGCCTCAAGTGGCAAAGCTCTCTACATTGGAGGCTTACGTCTCTACTTTTTATGAAAAGACTACCATCGAGGGGAGTATCTCAGAGTTAGATAAGCTATTAACTGAGATTAGGGGTTTGAAAAGCGCGCTTGAACAAAACAAGCAAGGTTACATGCTTTACCGCGAGGCAGAGGCTAATCTGCTTGAGAAGAACAGGCTTAGGAAAAAGTTTGAAGGTTCTGACACAGCCCTAAGTGAAGCTAAGCGCTTGCTTGAAAAATATCTGCGGGAGAAAGAGAAGCGTGCTAATCTTCTTTCTCGGGAGATCGAAAAGACTTCTAAAACATTAGGTGAACAAATCTCAGTCGAAAATATCGGTAACGTACTGTTGAAAATCAAGGCTTCCAATGAGCAAAAAGTTAGAGCGCTTGAAGCCGAAAAACAGACTTTGAATGAAAAGAGTGTTTCTCTAAGACAAAGAATCAATGATCTTGACTTTAACATTTCCAAATTATCATCAGACGCTGAATCTAAAACTTGTCCAACCTGCGAGACTGAGCTTACAACGGATCGCATCTCTCAACTGTTAACCAGGTATTATGAAGAAAAGAAAGCTGCTGAAACTCAAATAATCAAGCTGAGCGGTGATGTTTCTAAACTGGAGGAGTGCCTTCAAGGAGAGAAGGATTATGGTAAACATCTTCTTGTCATCGATCCTGAGCAGCTTCATAGCTTGTCGGCTGCGTTTGAAGAAGCTAAAAGTGATGTTGCTGCTCAGGAGGCTGAAGTTGAACGGCTAGGTCAATTGAGTGCTTCTTTGGTTGAAATTGATGGGCAAATATCTCAGCTTGAAAAAGAGAAAACTCTCTGGGAGGGTGCCTTCAGAGAGTACAGTTTTGCTGAGAAGCAGCTTGGCAGACTTCCCAGCGAAGAGGCATTAGACGCTGAAAAGCAGCCTTTGGTTAAGTCGTTGGAAGAAATCAAAACGCGTTTAGCTTGTTTAGTGCAAGAGTTAGGCTATACGCCTGAAAACGCAAAGAAGGAACTGGAACAGTTGCGGCTAATCCGTCAGGAGTATGATCAAAACCTTCCGATAGCAAAGAGAAAATTCGAGTTTGAATCTTTGGTTAGGGAGGCTTCGACTAAGCTGGAAGAAGCGCAAAAAGGTGTTTTAGCGCTTGAAGCCCAGATCAAAGGGCTCGATTATGATGAAGCTGAGCATAGTCGTATGAAAACTGATTGCCAAACTGCAGAAGCTAAGCTGGTGGCGCTGGAGAAAGAGCTTGTCAGGTTGGAGCAGGAAAAAACTGATTCTCAAACGCAAATAACAAAACTTGAAGATGAACTCAAGGCCCTTGAAAAAACTGCAAAGGAGAAGCAGCAAGTAGAGCAGTACCTATCTGTCCTTAGCAAAATCAGAGACGCCTACGGCAAAGATGGCATCCAAAAGCTCATTCGTGTACGAGCTCGGCCTGTGTTGGAGAGGGCGACGCGGGATCTGTTTGAACGTTTTAACTTGTCGTATTCGGATGTGAAGATTGATGATGACTACAACATTAGCGTTCTTGGTCCAGCTGGTGAGCAGGGGATTGATCAGATTAGCGGCGGCGAGCGTGTTGCTCTTGCTATTGCGTTGCGTTTAGCTATTGCGCTGGTGCTCTCTGGGAGAGTTGAGACCATAATTATGGATGAGCCTACTACGCATCTTGATGAGGAACGTCGGAAAGAGCTTGTTAACATCTTGAACTCTTTCTTTAGAGAGGGCGGCAGGATAATTCCTCAGATGCTCATAATTACTCATCATAATGAAATTCAAGAAGTAGCAGAC
>CAZOPV010000019.1:0-13524 GCA_964582085.1 uncultured Candidatus Bathyarchaeia archaeon
TCAATTCCAAAAACAACAAGCAAAAAAAGAAAACCCTCCTAAACCCCACCACGCAAAAAACACGCCCCAAAAGAAGAAAAAACCGCCCTTTTTTCGGAAAAACACCAATTTTTCTTCTACCCAACAAAAAACATGCCACTCAAACATACCCCAGTTAATCACGGAAACCAATTCAGAATAGGATTTAAGGATAAGTGTGGCGCTCACAAGCGCATCCATAAACGCTGTATCAAACGCCTTTTTGGACGCAGCAATCAAATGCGGACCCAAATGCCCCCGCTCTGTCTAAAGCGAAGCCAAGCAGTCAAGTTAACCTCTCTTGAATACATGATTGTCTGTTATTATGATTGCAGCGGTGCAAGAAAAAAGAAAAATAATACAACATTTTATATTGTATTGAATTAATAGTTTACAGAATCCTGCCTTCAGCACTATTTTCAAATTATTTCCAGTAGTCCTTCCCAGTGTCCTCGGCAAATGAACTTTCTAAAGCAGTCAAAGGCTCAGGATATGGCTCTAGAACAGACTGAATAGACAAATAATCCTGCTTAAACCGAACAATCCAAGACCTCAAAATGCTCAAATTGGCGCTTAGAGGAAGCCGGCCTGCTTTGTATTTTTCCACTGAATCAAGGAAAAACGTTTTTTCTTCCCGTGAAAGCTGACTTGAAAAGTAACCCATTATCTTCAGCAACACGTTCACGTAAGAGCCAATACTTGGGGTGCGAGAAAAAGCTAAAAACAGGTGCGCCTCATAGTCCCTGAGGATTTCCTGAAGAGGCTTCTGCCCCTGATTTGCAACTATGTTTCCCAAGATTCTGAGTTCTTTCTGATTGTACGCTGTAAGCAAGTATTTGTTTTCTGAATGAAAACGCACCAAGGCCTTAATTTTTCCAGAAGCCTTAACCTCTCTAAAACTTGCCAATGCAAAGAGCTTTGTCAAGAAATGTTCCCTTATCCTGAGATTAATCAGACGAAGCTCATCCTCAATTGCCAAGTTGCCAAACCTCTTTAGAACAGCTTCACCGAAGAAGCCTGGACCCCTTCCAGCAAGCGCGGATCTCTGTACTCCATAGTACATTTTCACGTTCTTGAAGCCGCTGCTGGGCGAGCCTCGTTTAAGAATGAAGCCATCAATATCGTTCAGAGAATTCAAGAAAGCCTCAGAGAAACTTTGCATCTTTTCAGTGAAATCTAAACCTGTTGCTGGCTGAAGCAACCGTCGCTCGCCATTTACCAGCACTATTCTAACGGGTTCACGGGGGACGCCGAGGCCAATCTCGACTTCAGGGCAAACAGGAAAGAAGTTTACGTAGCGCTTAAGTTTCTCTACAAACTCGCTGGCAATCATGAGCCCGTTGTAGCGCACAGGTGCGAAAGTTATGCATTTAGAAATTACCACATTAGGCTTCGGGAACTCTCTCACACTCAACCGCTCCATACAGAAGTCCCTTTGACAAGAACAATTTTACGGCACAGGCTTGATAAATTCTTTTAATTAATCTCAAGAAACAGATAGCTATTTCACGAGAGCCTTAACCTGCAGAGCGTACTTTTTAATACCAATGCTCTTCTGGAAATTGGAAAAACTAGATATAATTCTTCAACAGAATTTAGTTAGCCTATGTAGTTGTGATTGTTTGAAACCTAAAAAATTACCCCAAATGAGCAGAAAAGAGATAGAACAACTGATTAAAGAACAGTTCTTATGCCGCATTGCATTTTGTGGCAAGAAAAACCCATACATTGCTCCTTTTCAATACGTCTTCATTAACGGGGAACTATATTTTCACTTCACCAAATACGGCAAAAAGATCAGTCTTCTGGAGGAAGGTAAATCCGTAAGCGTAGAAATCGAAGCGTACACTCAAGACCTAGATAAATACAGTTTTGTAACGTTGACTGGTGAATTAGCATTTGTGACAAATCCTGAAGAAAGAGCCCTTGCAATTAGAAAGATAGTTGAAGTCGCCCAGAAGAAAGGCTTATCTGAGAACTTTCTTACAGCGCACGGTTTTCCCACAGAAAAGGGCTGGAATTACCTAACTCCTGACAAGCCAATTTTGATCGTTAAACTCAAAAATATAACAGAACAAATTGGACTACAATCACCATGAAAAGTTTTTACGATTCGAAGGAAACGGGAAAACAGATACTTGAAGAACGCGTGAAACGTCTAAATAATTGGGATATAAGAGACAAAAGATACGTGTTGTACTGGATGGAATCCTCACAAAGGGTAAAACAAAACCTTGCCCTCGAATATGCTATTTTAAAAGCCAACAATTTGAACAAACCGTTGGTGGTCTTTTTTGGATTGGCACCTGCATTTCCCGAGGCAAACTTGAGACATTACAGTTTCATGCTGGAAGGGCTTCAGGAGGTAAACGAGGGCCTGCAGAATATCGGAGTGAAAATGATAGTTGGCGGCAGATCTCCTGAGAAGGGGGCTGTTGAGCTTTCAAAAGATGCTTGTCTGACCGTGGTGGACAAGGGTTATCTACGGATTTTGAGAGAGTGGTACAGCTTTGTGGCTGAAAATGTGAAGTGCCCTCTGATTCAGGTCGAGGACAACATTGTTGTTCCAGTTGAAGCGGCCTCTTGGAAAGAGGAGTATTCCGCAAGGACAATTAGAGCTAAAATTGTCAACAAGAGGTCCCGCTTTCTATCCAAATTTGCGGAAACAAAGCCTAATAAGGTCTCACTTACCTTAGAATTTGACTCCTTAGATTTGAAAGATGTTTATGGCATCACCTCAGCCTTTAGAATTATGGCTCGGTGAGCAAGGTCGCGGGTTTTAGAGGGGGTTCAAGCGAGGCAAGCAAGCGTCTGGAAATCTTTGTCGAAGACAAGTTATCTGGTTATGCTGATTTTAGAAATGATCCCTCTGTTGACTATCAGTCGATGCTAAGTCCATATCTGCATTTTGGTCAAATCTCTCCTATTCAAATCGCTCTGAAGGTTTTAGGTGCCCAAGCCCCCGCCTCTGCAAAGGAGGCGTATTTGGAGGAGTTAATTGTCAGACGTGAGCTCGCAGTAAATTATGTTAATTACAACAGTAACTATGACTGCTTTGAAGGCTTGCCTGAATGGGCAAAACGGACGCTTTTGTCGCATAAAAGTGACCCCCGAGAGTACTTATATAGTTTAAATGAACTTGAAAATTTTGAGACACATGATCCATATTGGAATGCGGCTCAGAATGAGATGCGGATCACAGGTAAGATACATGGTTACATGCGAATGTACTGGGGCAAGAAGATTATTGAGTGGAGCGAAAACCCAGAATTAGCATTCAACACGGCATTGAATCTTAACAATAAATATGAGCTTGATGGAAGAGACCCAAATAGTTTTGCAGGTGTTGCATGGTGCTTTGGCAAGCATGATCGCCCGTGGAAGGAAAGACCAGTTTTTGGCAGTGTACGGTACATGAACGAAAACGGATTACGCAGAAAATTTGATGCTGATAAATACGTGGCGAAAATTGGGCACCTTCAAAGCTGACGATCTAAAAACCAAACAAAAACTTATTGAACACACTTTAGGTCTGCTTAAAGCGCGCGTTTCGAGTTATAATACTTCTTTTGTAATCGATAGTTGTCTAGAGTTTGGTGGTTTAAAAGATGTTGCAGAAGTGAGTGACACCTTTTCAGAGTTGCTACTCTAGATAGGCTAGAGACAAAGCAAAAGGCAACAAGAGGAATAATTTTCAGAACTATGCTTGCCGCTTCTTAGCTATTTTGCACTTCACTTCATAATCGAGCACAATAAAAGCAACAAAAGTTAGGATAACTCCTAAAATCAGTATTAGCCACAACTTGTATTTGCCAAAGTATTCGTCAAGTAAAAGTCCACGCGCTTCTGAAAACGAATATTGAAGCAAAAAAAGCGCGAATTCACTAATGATTAGTCGCTGACCCAAATGTATAGCAATCAATGGCGCGAATTTTCCTTAAAAAATTTGCTTAGATTGAGAATTGCCCCAGCAGCTTAAACCTCCTTCAAATTTTTGATTGCCTAAACGATTTCTTTACCTTAATAACTCTGACTGCCTTGTTCTATTTGAAGAATAGTACACTACATTTTAGGAAAAAGGTAACATGTCTTAAAGAGAATTAGCTGATTACACTATTCTGAGATTTTACCTTCATTTTCTTATTTATACTCGATGGCCTTAGACACTACTAATTCGCCCATAATATTTCCATTAGTTATTAACTCGGTCCTTTCAAGCGCTTTTTCCTGTCACATTCCCTCGTTAGGGTAAAGATCTCCACTTTCTTTACTGTGAAATTATTTCTCTTCAAATATATTCCAATTGCAGATGCCAGATCTGCTATTCTACATTGGCGTACCAACAACTGATAGTTAAAAGTCGTTTGGCTACTTTTGTGTTTCTCAAATCTTGGTTTCGTTGCCGCAAGTGACATCGTATCCCGCCCTTAAGAAACTGAATCGCCCATTTCTATTCGTAAAGCCAACGCCGTCTTCGATTTTTACTTTTAGTTCTGAGACTATTTTTTAGCCACAAATTTTGTGTTGCAAGTTCGAGAACAATACGCAACTAAAGTCCTCATCGAGTTTCCCCGGTTTCCAAGTTATCGTGATGTTTTGATTCTCAAAAATTTAAACCTTATTTGGTGCTAAATCAGCATAATTCAATTCGTTGTTGGGTTTTTGATTATCTGGGTTATCGATTGGATTCGCTCTCAGTCTTCAGTGGCAAAATATTCCTCCGTCCACTTTTTCTTTGAATTCAACACAACAAAAAGTTTTTTCCTCTCTTCAGAGCGTCGTTATAACTAATGAATAATTCTCTATCAAAAAAATAAAGTGGTGAAAAACAATTTCAGTTTAATTTGCAGCGAAGCGAGAAATTTCAGTTGTGGAATTACTCGCAATTTCTCAATTGTTATTCTAAGTAGCATTTGGTCTCAGAAATAATTAATTATTTCTCTGCATTGAGTTCCTAAGGGAAAATAATGAAAAATTCTGATAGAGAACAGCCGAACCAAGATGCGGAGGAGGCAAAATGTCGTTCTTGTAAACGAGTTGAATGGATCACCTTTGTAATGCCACGTAAACTAAATAGTTTCATATACTCCAAGCGGAATCTACTCTTGGCGACTATTTTTGCGGTTGCTTCGTATTTCTTGATTCCAAGTCAACCAGAAATGGTCAGAAGAGTGGTAGCTACTTTTGTATTTGCAGCTGGATGCTGGGTCCTTGAAGTATTTCCTTTGCCCATTACGGGGCTAATGATACCAGTAGTGCTAAGTTTGCTTGGAGTTTTTTCACCACAAGAAGCTTTTGCTCCTTTCTCAAACTCGATTATTTTTCTTATGATTGGTGGGTTAGTTTTAGGTCAAGCCATAAAAAAACACGGGCTTGACAGATGGATTGGATACAATTTGATCATCTACTCGAAAGGAAAAATCGATAGACTTGTCCTATTGACAATGTTAGCAACTGCTTTCTTAAGTATGTGGATGTCTAACACAGTTGCCATCGCTGTAATCTTACCTGTTGCTCTCTCAATACTAACCGCAATACCAGAGCAGTTGGTTAACCTCAGAAAAAAGATGCTACTGGGAATATCAATCAGTACTTCACTTGGTGGAATGGCGATGCTCACAGGCAGCACTCCCGCGATGATAGTTGCGGCTTTGCTGGGGCAAGAAGGAACATTTGGCTTTCTACAGTGGGCATACTACGGTCTGCCCGTTTCGCTGGGTTCTCTAGCGATTGCCTTCCTCATCTTAAAGAGAATGTTTCCGTCGCCAAGATTGACTCTTAATGTGGATGAGATAATTGAGCAGAAAAAACAAACCGAACGATTTACAGGCTCGCAGAAAAGAGTACTATCAATTTTTCTTGGAACGATAATACTGTGGTTCATGGGCGGGCAAATCGAGGAGATGTTGGGCATGCCCGCTTCAATATCGAGTGCTGCGCTAGTATCAATACTGGCTATTTTGGTTATGTTTGGGTCAAACCTTCTCGATCTTAGGGACTTGCAGGCCATTCAGTGGGAGTTGATGTTTCTTGTTGGCGGCGGTCTATTGTTAGGTGAAGCTATGATAACATCTGGGGCTGCTGGTCAGATTAGTGGGGCATTATTCTCGCTAAATAATTTTGCGCCAACGATAGTGCTACCTCTTGTGTTTGGTATGATTTCGCTTATTTTAACGAATTTCATATCGAATAGTGCCACTGGAGCAATGTTGATACCTATCGCAATTGAGACTTCTCGATTGCTTGGAATTACGCCTGTACCCATTGTTATGGCTGTTGCGCTATCAGCGATAATTGCGTTCATAACTCCTGTAGGTGTTCCATCAACTGCACTCGTTTATTCAACTGGGCGCTTGTCAAAAAGCGAATTGACAAAAGCAGGAGTTGCAATTGCTTTACCTACTCTAATCGTTTCTCTTCTCGCAGTTTGGTTTTTGCCTCCACCATAGACCTGCTCAACCGGCAACTTACCAGTATTTGAAACAGCTTATGCTCTGCCACCAGAAATCAAATTACTCTTTGTCCAGCAGTCCTCTAATATAGGCACCAATGAATATTGATGCCAAGCCAACCAGAATTGGTAAATTGCCTGTTCCAAGACTTGCCACGGCAGACCCTGGGCACTGCCCTGATATACCCCAACCAACGCCAAAGATTGTTGCTCCAATAATTACATTTCGCGACATCGCTGCTTTTCGAGGCTTGAATTGGCTTCCAAAAGGAGGTTTCTTAATAAATCGTGGGACTACGTTAATTGCAAAGAACGTGACAAGTGCTGCGCCACCCATTACAAAAATTAGACCTAAATCCTTAATTTGGAGGAAGGATAGCACGATTTCCTGTTTTGTCATCCCACTGTGGGCTAGTCCAAAGCCAAAAAGAACGCCGCCTACCAGTACTATAAGATTTTGCTTTTTCATGGCGATACCCCGATGAGCTGCACTATGTTGGCAGTCACTATAGCTACGCCCATAAAGACAATTACTGCGCTTAGGGAGGTGGTAGATAGTGATGCTAGACCGCTGATCCCGTGTCCTGATGTGCAACCTTCTGATAATCGTGTGCCAAACCCTACGAGCATCCCGCCTAAAGCCAGTCTCCAGAGTTGTACAGAGGTAGTCCAGAAACCTGTTGGCGAAAGCGTTAGCGTGTGAAGTAAAGCGCCTATCACCAGTCCAATTGCAAGGTGGAGCCGCCAGCTCCGTTCTTGGAGATTTCGTTCTTTCTGGAAGTGTTTTCTTTTTGAAAACCAAGAGAGGGTGGTTGTGAAGAAACTGCTTTGTGTTGCGTGGAACCCCGTTAGAATGTAGATCAAACTCACGCCAACCCCAACCAATATTCCGCCAATTAGGTAATGCTCTATTCCAAGAGGAAACAAGCCATAATCACCACAGAATACTATAGAAAAGGGTCAGTTCATAAATCTTGTTAACAAGCTCATTTAACTAGGGGATACACGGCTTTCTTCCAAGCGTCAATACCGCCCAAAACATTGTATACTTTATCGAAGCCCTTTCTCAACAGCACGCTTGCCCCAAAACTGGACCTGTTTCCTGTCTTGCATATGACGAATACTGGTTTATTCCGAGGGACTTTATCGGTCTGGTTCTGAAGTTTTCCTACGTAAATGCGAGCTGAGCCTTCGATGTGCCCTTCGTTCCACTCGTCTTCCCTGCGGACATCTAAGACGAAAATGTCCTGTTTTGAGGATAGCACCAGGTTTAGATTTTGAACTGTTACAAGGTCGAGTTTGGCAACTGGTAAGTTTTCTTTGTACCAGCTCTCGATGCCGTTAGCAAGGTAGCCTTCCACGTTATCGTAGCCCATGAGATACAGGCTTCTTTCTGCAAAATCAGCCATTTCTACGTTCTCCGCTACAATTAGAATCGGTTTGTCGTACGGCAGAACCCAACCTGCATTAGAAATCCTGCTTGGCGGCAAGCTATACGACCCTTGTATGTGAGCGCCTCCAAAAGCAACTGGAGTTCTAACGTCAACGATGTATGCGCCGTTTTTCACTTTGTCGTTGAATTCAGAGGGCTTAAGGGGACGTGGGTTGCTCACAACACCACGTATGGGAGGACCATGCAGATTATATTGCTCCATTTTCTTGAAATACGGCGGTGTTTCGTGCCGCTCAGCAACTTTGGCAGCTATGAACCGCGCCTTGCTGAGTTGCAGCATGGGGTTTGTTGCTTTCTCAATGCCTATAGTGCTTATTTCTCTCTCGCTGATTTTTCCTCCGCATACTGATCCTGCACCGTGTGCTGGAAACACTATTACACCATCCCCTAGTGGTAGTAGCTTTTCGAATAGGCTCTTGTACAACTTTTCGCTCATGATGTAAGTCATCTCAGCTCCCAAAAAATCTGTTCTGCCTACATCGCCTACGAATAATGTGTCCCCCGTGAAAACCATCACGGACGTATGGTCCGATTCACTGTCAAGAAGCACATAACAGGTGCTCTCCAATGAATGCCCAGGCGTGTGCAGCGCCAGTATCTTCAATGAACCTACTGAAAACTCTTGCTTGTCGCTGATTGTTGAGCCATAACCCCAATCTAAGCCTGGACCATGAAACACCTGCGCTCCAGTTTCCTTGGCAAGTTCAACAGAACCTATAACGTAGTCTTCATTCCTATGGGTCTCAAAGATAAATTTTATTTTTGCTTCCCATTTTTTCGCGATTTCAAGATAAATCTCGTAATCCCTTCTGGGGTCTATTACCATCGCCTCATTTTTAGAGCTCAATATGTATGATATATGCGAGACTACTTCGGACTTAACAGTTTGAATCCGCATAATTATCACAACCAACTAGTCACTTAGTATTGATTATGAGTTTAGTGACTTTGTGCTTTAACTTTTTTGCCACCTGATATGTATTTAATATGGCGTATCATATATTACCAAACGATGACTAGTCAGTTCTCGCCGGTTTTTTCCAAGAGGAATAACGGCTTGCTGTTACTATAAACGATCTGATACAACGAGCGCTCACTTCCGTATCATGCATTGACTCATAATATGAAACGGAACTAACACGGAATACCCAAATATCGGGTGATCTTTCAATTTCAGTTATTTGAGATTTTTTACTTGAGTCTTACTTCGTGCATCTACTATTCAGCTATCTAATTATTCATAGCCTTCCAACTGTTTTCTTATGCTTTCTGGTAGCAAGCGCTACTTGTTACTTTATGCGTCACTTTCCTCTCGTACGGTTAACTAGGCTTCCGCCATTATCATCTCAGTGTTCACGGGTTTCACTGACTCACTTCTGGATTAACTAAAATAACTGTCTGATCGATAAGTCTGTTAAAAAGTTAATACCCCCAACAGAATTGATCAACGCGGAAACATGTTATGCTTGAACGGCGCCTATGTGTTACTTTAAAACGCCTGTGAAATTTAAAGCTACAAGAAAAAACGTCCAAGGTTAGCTCAATCACTATACTCTAATAAACAGGCGGATTTATCTGCTTCATAATTATATTTCAGTGAACCTATTCCAAAAAGTAACTGTTGAAAAATATTGATAAGCAAGGCATAAACAGTGGCAACTTTCCAAACACAAAACTGAGCGGTAGAGTACCAGATCAAAGCTGCAATTCGTGTTTTGTGTTAATTACCTCTTTTAGGGTGCTCTTGAAGGTTTTTCCTATATCCTCCACGAATATAGCGCGGTTCTGAATCCCTTTTTGCACTGCCCCTGCCGCAACGAATCCTGCGCCTATTACTTCGCTTATTGGCGTAGGTTCAGGAAAGACAATTAACGCCATTCCAATTTGGATAAGCTTAGATTTGTTTCCTTCGCGCCACAATTTTTTTGTGTCTCCAGCCCCTTGGGTTGTGTTCTGAATGGCGCTAAGGCATTCGTTTTTGCTTTCGTTCAACTCAGTTAAGGCTTTGATTGCTGTTTTGATTTTTTCTGTTTGCTCTTTTGCCGCATTGTTTTGCATGTATGCTATAGAGGCATATTGTTTAATGAAAAACTTTTAGCCTAAAAAACCATGGATAAAACATCACTTTCAGGTTTTACACGACAAACTATTTGCTTGAAATCAATAAATTATGGAGGCATTGAAAGGTAGTTTTTGCCTTGTATAGGCAAAATCATATTGCAACCGTTTATATTGACCACCTCACCTGCCGATAATTTCTAAAAGTAGTTTTTTACTATATCAGAGTAGATGATAACTAGGTAAAAACATTTTGAACAAACAAAAGTTGCCTTCAGAGTGATTTAGATGAAAACTTTAGTGCTAAAAGACACGTCTAGCCTATAAAGAGTGCACCCTTGCAGCGCTAACAAATTCAAACTACTCCTCCCATTTTTAAAGGAATCTTCTTGGATCAGTATCTATATCTACAATTGTAGCGCGGTTGGCCGCAAGCGCTTTTTCCACTGCAGCTTCAAGTTGGCTTGGCTCTGTTACTTTGATGCCTACTCCACCTGCCTGTTCAGCGAAACTCGCGAAGCTAAAGTCGTACAACTCCGTTTGTACACTGGGGTAGCCTTCAACTTTTTGTTCCTGCATAATCATGCCCAGCTGCTTGTTGTTAAGTATGAACACTTTGACGGGTAACTGGTACTTCAGCGCGGTTAAAAAATCGCCCATAACCATGGTAAAGCCACCGTCACCTGAAATACATACGACTTGCCTGTCAGGATACGCCAGCGCTGCAGCCATAGCTCCAGGTAAACCGAAACCCATAGAAGCCAATTGCCCGCTCATGACCATTTTCTGGGTTTTTTTCATCTGGAAATTTCTACCAAACCACCAGCAATTTTCTCCTACATCCAAAGATATGACGGCGTCTAACGCAATTTTCTCGTTTAGCACCTTCATGATGTAGGGCGGACGAATGGGAATTGCGTTTGGATCCGCCTCACGCTGAATTTGTTCAAGCCAAGCTTGTTTTAGTTGAGCAATCTCGTTTAAGTAGGCTGGGTTCTGTTTTCGCTGCACTTTATCGGTAAGTTTAGGAAGCAGTATGGCGCTATTGCCTAGTAACCCCACTTCTACAGGGTAAGTTTTGGCTATCATTTTCATGTTGATGTCGATTTGCACAATTTTCTTTTGAGGCAATTTGGTCATTTCGCTAAATGAGGAGCCAACGACTATAAGTAAATCCGCTTTACGTACAAGTTCAGCTGAAGCAGTCGAACCCATGCCACCGTGGCTACCCGCGCACAGCGGATGACTTTCGTCAATAACCCCTTTCGCCCTAAAGGTGGTTACAATAGGCGCGGAAATTTTTTCAGCTAACTGCAACAACTTGTTCCCCTGACCTCTAGCTCCAAACCCTGCTACTATAACCGGGCGTTCTGCCTGGTTTACGACGTAAGCTGCTTTTTCAACAACTTTATCGTCTGCACAAAAGGCGACGTTAGGCATGCGTCCTTCAAGCGGCTGAATTAGGGCATCATAAGGCAATTTCTGTACATCATTGGGGATGCCTATGTGGCTGACACCGCGATCCAACAGGGCATGCTTAAGAGCAAGAGTCGCCAGCATAGTAGTTTGGTCTTCTGACATGAGAATTTTATTGTAGACACATATGGGTTCAAAGAAACTGTACTGGTCAATCTCTTGAAGTGAACCTGGTCCTATTAACTGCCGTGCAACCAACCCAGTCAAAGCAAGAACGGGAGCATGATCTAAACTAGCATCATAAAGTCCAGTGGCAAGATTAGTGGCACCCGGACCTGAAACCCCTAAAACAGCTGCAACGTGACCTGTAAGCTTGCCGTAGGCTGAAGCCATAAACGCAGCAACTTGCTCATGTCTCACCTGGATGTACCTAATTTTACCGTTTTTTCTTATAGCATCAACGACGCCCAACGTAGAAGTGCCTGGAACACCAAAAACGTAAGTTACACCCCACTCCACAATTTGGTCAACAAAAACTTCTGAAACAGTTCTAGCTTCCCTTTGTGGCTTTTCACTTTTTTCTGTAAGCAACACAAAAGCGGTTTTTGGAACACCACAAACGGGGCAAACCCACTCATCGGGCAGATCCAAAAATTTTTTTCCTTCTTTCTCTTCGTCATACACGTAGTTGCATACTGTGCACCTATATTTTGCCATAAATCAAAACCCCAAGAAACATCAGTTGCAAGATAGTTATTATTTTGGGTTTATGTACTTTTTGGATAAATAACTCGCTACACTCAAGCATCTTAGGATAAAATGTTGAGATATATTGGCAAGGCGTAAGAAACACACTGGGCGCTTTCGATACATGCGTTTCTATCTTAGTAATTCTAGGCAGTCTAAAAAATTTGTCTTAAAATTCAAGCAGCTATTCAATACTTTTTATCATAACTGTTACGCTCATGTCTAAGCCACCGCCGGTTTTCATTAGTTTGAGACATGAACGCTACGTTCACATGAAACATGTCATTGTAACCAATTTTTGTTGGGTCAATTTGTATACAGCTTTTTAATATCTTACCGAGCGCTCAGAGCTCCAGCAAACCCTAAAGCAAGTGCTGCTCTAATGCTCTTAGTCGGTGCAATAGTGATAGTTTTAGTAGCTCAAAAAAATAAACATATTACAACTTTACGGCACAGTAGTAGGCTAAAAAGTAGAGAATGTATCAAGCAAATAATTCCATGTCCCAAAAACAACATTACTTTTTGATGTATTGCCTACAAAATTTATGTAAAATTCCGAAGTTTAGACTCAAAATAAAGAAACGCTTAACTGTACAAACGTAATACAGTAGCTTCTAGAGAGGAGCTACTTGCCATATTTGGGACCTGTTCCATAAACCCAAAAAGGAAGATGAATCACTTATGGAAGAAAAACCAGAAGCACAATCTTCGGAAAATGCTGAAAACAAAGAAGAAAACTCCAAAACATACCTGAAAGCTATGCCCTTGCGCAGCCTAGAAGACCTGGAAGCAATAAAAGCAGAAATTAACAACGGAAACATCCTAATTTTGCGCATCACACCACTGGCAAACAAAAGCATTGAAGACGTAAAAAAAGCAGTTAACGATCTTTATGAATTCGCTGAATCCATAAACGGCGACATCGCCAGATTGGGCGAAGAACGCATAGTCCTCTGCCCCCCGAAAATTAGAATCTGGCGAGAAAAAACTCCAGTTAAAAACGAAACAGCGCCTACAGCAGCTTAAAAGTTTCCATTACGGCAGGTACAATTGTGTTTACGCCTGCTTTGTTTTCAATGAAACTAGCTAAATTGTAAATCTTTGACTTCTCACCGTGAACTAGGAAAATCCTCTCAGGTTTAGGATTAAGATTAACTAAGTAGTTAATCAGCTGTCGCCGGTCACTATGCCCTGAAAAGCCCTCAATTGACTCCACGTGGAGGTTGCATTGAACCACACCCATTTTGCCCTCGTTATCCATCATTGTGACTTCGTTGACGCCTTTTTGCACTCTGCGACCCATGGTGCCCTCGATTTGGTAGCTCACAAATATAATAGTGTTTTTCTCGTCTTCAGCCCAGTTTTTGAAATACTCAATCAC
>CAZOPV010000020.1:0-67099 GCA_964582085.1 uncultured Candidatus Bathyarchaeia archaeon
CATTTTGCCCTCGTTATCCATCATTGTGACTTCGTTGACGCCTTTTTGCACTCTGCGACCCATGGTGCCCTCGATTTGGTAGCTCACAAATATAATAGTGTTTTTCTCGTCTTCAGCCCAGTTTTTGAAATACTCAATCACAGGTCCGCCTTCAAGCATACCGGAAGTTGCCAGCACAATACACGGTTCACCTTCGATTATACTCTGACGTACACTGGGGTGCTCCACAATAGTGAAGTAGTCAGATTGGAACGGATTGACCTCTTCATGAAGTATACTGTGACGGACATCTCGACCTAGATATTCAGGGTAAGCAGTATGAATCGCAGTCGCTTCAGATATCATGCCCTCAATAAAAACAGGCGCTTCCTTCATTAAACCCCGCTTCATGTAGCCGTCAATTATTAGCATAATTTCCTGTGCCCTTCCCACAGCAGGAACAGGAATCAGAACTTTCCCTTTACGCTCCAAAGTTTCATTTATAACCTTAGTCAAGCGTTCTTCAGCCTCAGCACGTGTAGGCATCACATCATCCGGTCCCCCGTAAGTACTCTCAGTTATCACTGTTTCAACTCTTGGAAATTCGTTGGTGGCAGCCTCAAGCAGAGTTGTCCTTGCAAATTTGTAGTCGCCTGTGTAAACTATGTTATGTAAGCCTTCACCGATGTGTAAATGGGCAACAGAAGCACCTAAAATGTGCCCCGAATTATGCAAGGTTAAACGAATGTCAGGGGCTATGTCTGTGACTACACCGTAACGCAATGGAATGGTGTGTAAAACACATTCACGGACATCCTTCTGATCGTAGAACGGCGTGATACCCTGTTTCCCCGCTACATCCAAGTAATCCAACTGGAGCATGGTCATCAAATTGCTTGTAGGTGCAGAACAGTAAACAGGACCGTCATATCCATACTTATAAAGAAACGGCGTTAACCCACAATGATCAAGGTGCGCATGAGTAATAACGATAGCATCTAATGTATCTATTTGAAATTCAGGAGTATCAAACCGCGGAAAAGACTCAAATGGCCTTTGAGAACCAGGGTTAATTCCGCAATCTAACAGCACACTGCTCTCACGGGTCTTCAAAAGAAACGCTGATCGCCCGACTTCTTGGGCACCTCCCAGTACGGTTAGACGCACATCTCCAACATCGTAGGTTTTTGGTCTAAAGATGCGCTCACCGATTGTACGCAGAATTCGTTCCCGCTCTTTGCTTTCTGAGTGCAAATAGTGACGCATATTAGTGATAATCTTCGATTTTATTGGCGGACTACGCAGAACATGAGGACGCCACTTAGTTCTCCTTATAATTTCTTGTAAAACAACCCCGTTTCTGCCGATAACCAAGCCGGGTTTTTTGGTTTCAATTATAATCTCGCCTAGACTCGGATCAAAATTTATGTCAGTTATCTCTGCCTCTTTTGGAATAACTTCACGAGTGATTTTCTCAGCTTCTACTTCCTGCAGACGCACCATCGGGTCAGAACGGACAACAATGCGTTTACGTATGACACCGACGATTTCAGCTATAACGCCACTTTGTTCAACCAACAATTCAGGTTTTTTTGTGTAAACACTAAGCATGGGACCCTCATATTCTATACGGGTTACTTCTGCTTCTGTGGGAACATGTTGCAGAATATACTGGGAAATTTCGACTTTATCGTTATCTTGTGGTTGTTGCGAACGCGCCACAGATTTAACTTCCCTTTGCCAAAAGCTCCTTCTTCTCAGAATCCGTGAGTTCCCTGTAGCCTTTATTATCGATTACAATTATGTTGTAATTGTTGCCGCTTGCAACATCACGCTTCATAGCTGCGTTCACAGCTTTTGCTACAACAGGTAACGCTTCTTGAATAGTCATTCCTTCACGGAATTGGTCTTCCAAAACACCAATTGCCACGGGAGAGCCTGAACCTGTGGCAGTCATTTTCTCTTCAGTCAGACTTCCAAAAGGATCCAAGTTAAAAACGTGAGGGCCACTATCGTCTACACCGCCGACAAGCACTTGTGCCATTAAACCCCTAGCGCTAAACAGCAAATTAGAGGTCATACGTGCCGCAGAACTGATGGGCATGGGTCGGTTGAGGTTGATGCGGTAAAGCTGGGCGTTTGCAGTAATAATATCGATGACTTTTTGAGCATCAGCCACCGAACCAGCAATGGTCATGCCGATGTGCTCGTCAATTTTGTAGACCTTTTTTCCTTGTTTGTGAGCAATAAAGTACCCCATCGTTACTCGTGTGTCTGAAGCCAAGATTACGCCATCTTTACAGACGACACCGATTGTGGTTGTCCCTTTTACGACTAGTTGATTAATTGCGTTATGAGCCATGTTGTTTGTCTCCCTAAAACTCTAATTTGGAATTCGCAAAGAATTCCCTCTATAGGAAGGAGGCATGATGATATCACTATACGAACTTTATTAATATTACGGTGAAAGAGAACTGAATAAAAGACGTTTTCAGAAAATTTTAGCGCGAATTTCCCTGTAGATAGCCAGGTTCTTTGATAAGCAAAGTAAACAATTGCTTTTAAAGCAACTCCTAAAAACTTTACGGGATGCTTTGTCGTAACTTTTAAACCTTGCATCTGAAGCTATACTAAGATTAAACGAGTGTGCTAATCGAATTTGACTCTGCCATACCACTACATGCAACTTCCACGCCAAGTCATCATTGGAAAGGGCGCGATAGAGCGAATCCCCGAAGTAATCAAAAGACTCAAACTTAGGGGACCCGTATTGATAATTGCGGGACAAAAAAGTTGCGAAGTGGCAGGTCAAACTGTTCGAGATCTTATTACGAAAACAGGTATAGATGTTGACACTCTTTTAGTTGAAACATCAACAATACGCGATGTATTAATGGTGGAAGAGAGAATTCTTGAGTGGAAACCTCAAGTGATCTTTGGCGTAGGCGGAGGAACAAAAATTGATGTTGCGAAGCTTAGTAGTGCCCACCAAGAAATTCCCTTCATCAGCGTGCCTACCACAGTTAGCCACGATGGCATAGCCAGCCCATTGGCTTCCATTCGAGGTTTTGGCAAACCCTACAGTGTCATGTCACAAGCGCCACTTGCTATAATAGCAGACACTGAAGTTATAGCAGATGCACCATTGCGTTCAGTGGTGAGCGGCTGCGGCGATGTTATCGCGAAATATACTGCTGTAAAAGACTGGAAACTGGCACATGATGAAAAGCAGGAGTATTATGGCGAATATGCTGCTAGCCTAGCCATGATGAGTGTACGACTTGTCGCTTTAAATGCTGAAAAAATCAAAGAGGGAAATGAGGAAGGTTTACGAGTGCTCTTAGAGGCATTGATAAGCTGTGGCGTAGCCATGAGTATAGCAGGAAGTAGCAGACCTTGTAGCGGTTCAGAGCACCTCTTTAGTCACGCGTTAGATATGCTTAATCCTTCAAAAGGCATGCATGGAGAGCAGTGCGGTTTGGGCACCATAATGATAGCTTACCTTTATGGTGCAAACTGGAAGCGCATCAAACAAGCCCTCAGGCAACTAGGCGCCCCCACCACCGCAGCAGATCTAGCTGTTTCAAACGAAGACATAATTAAAGCGTTGGAACTTGCACCTTCAATACGCCCCGACAGGTACACAATTTTGCAGAAATTAAGCATGAATTATGCAGCATGTGAAAAAGTGGCAAAAGCCACGGGTATAATAAACTAAAACCAAGTGAAAAAATAAAGCAATTTTTATCGTTTAACTTTTTGTTTCCGCTTCAGGCACCACTGTTTTTGTTTCAGCGATTTTTGGAGGCGCTTTGAATATCTCAACAAACTTTGTCGCTTCTAAGTCCGGGAAAAATTTCTGTATATCCAATGCTATGCCCCGTTTGGCAATCTGTATACCTTCAACGTAGAAGGTTTCTTCAGGCATATCAATTGTTAGCGTTCTCTCTTGTATGATAAATTTGAATTTACTTGTGTCGGTAATAGGGATTCTCCGATGGATCAACGCAGTAATCTTTTCGTCGTTACTCTCAAGTTTCTTCTCAACAACAACATCATAGAGAAGAGTTTTCCCTGCTAGTGGAGGATTAAAATCTAACAGTACACGCCCAGCGCCTATACTACGTATGATGGCGTTTTTTCCTCCGTATTCAACACGCATACCTATTGCAGGATTGATTCCCTTTGCAACTAACTGCTTTATAGGTACGCGTTTAATTTTCTCAGGATCACGTTGACCAAACGCCTTTTCTGGTGGAATTTCAACCTGCGTGGGCTTATTTGGTTCGATTGTGGAAAAACTGTCATCTAACGCCTTGAGAACCCAACCCTCACCTACAACAATTAAACGGGGTTCGTATATGTCTCCTTCTTTTTGAAGATTCTCTTTTTTGGCTATTTCCTCATAAGTTGTGTCGAAAACTTCGTTTGTTTCTTTCACTTTCGCAGTGTAATTGATTAATACGAAGTCACCTTTTTGCAAACTCATAACCTTCCACTTTTTCGTGCGTTTCGAAACTAAGTTTAAAAGGCGAATAAATACATTTGCCTCATTAAATTAATGTTGTATTGCTAATCCTCTTGAGGATGGCTCTAATTGACTTTATTAAGCATCATCTTAATTGTTCAGGAAAAAGTTCAAAACGATTATTAGAGGTGGCTGGTTTACAAAACGTATTTTCTCTGTTTATTTTTACCATACTGAATCTTTAAGGAGCTGTCTTCACCACTTAGTTAATTTCTATAATTTTGAAGCCTTGACAGTCTGGATTTCAACTACACCTGACGGCCTCAATCAGAACCAAGACCGCAAACCTAGCATTTATATGGGGCAGCTTGACCTTTGAATTGAAGGCAAGAGCTGCTATGAATAAAAATGGAAAATGCACCTTAAACCCTGCCCACGGAATTAATCTTACAGGTTTAATTGACTACCAAGAAGGTGCAGTTGTGAGCAGGACAATTATTGATAAAGAGGTAGGAACAGTAACTTTGTTCGCTTTTGATACAAATCAAGGGTTAAGCGAACATACCGCACCTTTTGATGCCATAGTTTATGTTTTTGACGGAGAAGCGGAAGTTACTATTGAAGGCAAGCCTGTGCAACTAAAAGCAGGTATGCTAACAATTATGCCTGCTGGAAAACCACATTCGGTCAGGGCTTTGACACAATTTAAAATGATGTTAATAATGATTCGTGCCTGAACGGCTTTCTTTTTATGCGTAATCCTTATTTAGCCGACCTCATTCTTAATTTACGATTTCTCGTAAAAATTACGAGTTATCGCAATTTATTTAGGGGCCACGATAATGGAAACAACCCTCTCACACGAAGCTGAAGAATACATAGAGATAATTTACCGTTTGCAGAAAAGACGAGGCGTAGCAAAAACTAGTGATCTCGCCAAAAATTTACGAGTAGTTCCAGGCTCAATAACAAACACCATCCAACACCTGGAGAGTCACGGTTTAGTTGCGCATGAACCCTACCGAGGAGTAAAGGTAACTCATGCAGGCGAAAAAGTCGCTTTAGATATACTCCGCAAGCATCGATTAGCCGAACGGCTTCTTACAGACATACTAAATGCAGAATGGAACACTGTTCACGAAGATGCCTGCGCCCTTGAACACGCTATGACAAAAAACTTTGCGTCTCTTTTAGAGAGAAGACTAGGAAACCCAAAGTATTGTCCACATGGAAATCCAATCCCATCTGAAAATGGCACCTTAAAAGAAGAAAAAACAGTCATGTTAACCGAAACAGAGTTAAATAAAATCTACACGGTTGCACGAATTACCGATGAACAGAGAGAGAACCTTTCGATTCTTGCACGTGCAGGCATTAAACCAGAGGCACCGATCTGTCTTCTAGAAAAATCAGCTTCAA
Source organism: uncultured Candidatus Bathyarchaeia archaeon (assembly GCA_964582085.1). Taxonomy (GTDB): domain Archaea; phylum Thermoproteota; class Bathyarchaeia; order Bathyarchaeales; family Bathycorpusculaceae; genus JADGNF01. The sequence continues at coordinate 5,867 of CAZOPV010000020.1, forward strand.
AAGTTGTTGTGCGCGTCAACAAGAAAGAAGTCACGCTTACGCATACACTTGCAGAAAATGTCAGAATTAAACCCAGCAAGGAGGGTCTCTAATGTGTGGCATGAAAAATGGTAACCAAAAAACCGAGCGGTCATTAGAGCGTAGTTCTGACGAAGTTAGCCTTGCAGAGCTGAAAGAAGGAGAAAAAGGAATTATGACACACATAGTTGGCGGTTTAGCTGCAATGCGTAGGCTGACGGAGATGGGACTAACTCCTGGTTGCGAAGTGAAAATGCTAAGAAAATGTTCCTTCCATGGACCAGTGGAAGTTGAAGTACGCGGCGTAGCTCTTGCATTAGGTTACGGTTTAGCTTTGAAAGTGTTGGTCCAACCGATAAAGGTACACTCCAATGAAAAATAATTCCACAAAAAGCTTCTCTGCTTGCGGAAAGCACTACAAGGTCAATTCACCATCAAGCGTCCGAAAAGAAAACGAGTTAATTATTGCTTTAGCTGGAAACGCCAATGTAGGCAAAAGCGCTATCTTTAATCAACTTACCGGTTTAAACCAAGTTACCGGCAACTGGCCAGGTAAAACGGTAGAGCGAGCTGAAGGAACTTTACATTTTAAAGGGAAAAATATACGTGTGGTTGACTTGCCGGGCATCTACTCCCTTTCAGCCTATTCTATGGAAGAGATTGTTTCAAGGGAATACTTAGCTATAGAGAAACCAGACATCATCATTAACGTGGTTGATGCCTCCGCTCTTGAGCGGAATCTGTATTTAACACTGCAACTTCTAGAGTTGGAGGTTCCTCTTGTTATAGCTCTTAACCAGATTGATTTTGCATCAAAGAAAGGGCTGAAAATCGATGTTACAAAGCTCTCCAAATTTTTAGGCGTCAAAATTGTGCCCACAGTAGCCGTTGCAGGTAAAGGTATAACCGAGCTACTCTCAGTAGTTGTGGATGAAACTGCCGAAAAAAGAAAGCGGAACAGATGCCACGTTGCCTACGGCAAAGAACTTGAAGAGCAAATTGCCGCCGCCGAAAAATTGGTGGCTTCCAAATTGCCCCAACTTTGCGCCATTTATCCTTCTCGTTGGATTGCCATAAAGCTGTTGGAAAAAGATTCAGATATAACCGAAAAAGTGAATGACTCCACTGATGACAGGGTTGTTTTAGAGTTAGTAGAGAAATTAACAGCAAAACTTGAAAAAGTTCATGGTGAAAGCGCACAGGTTGTAGTGGCATCCGAACGTTACACTTTATCCAGCAAAATTGTTAAAGAGACCGTAACCGTTGAGGCTAAACCAAAAATCAGTATAGAACAGACATTGTCGACTATTACCACACATAAGATATGGGGTTACCTAATTTTGGCAGCTGTAGTCATAGTTACATTCGGCTTTATTTTTGCTGGGGGAAACTACCTTTCAAAAATAATTGACGAATGTCTCATGTGGTTATCGAACAGTTTTGGAGGACTACTGGCGCCTGCCTTACCTGTATTTGCGGTTGATTTGCTTGTGAAGGGCGTTTTGGGAGGAATTGCGTCAGGCATAACGATTGCGCTACCATACATTGTGCCGTTTTATGTGGTTTTGGCGTTACTCGAAGATAGCGGATATTTACCTAGAGCCGCGTTCCTGATGGACAACCTGATGCACAAAATCGGACTCCATGGGAAAGCGTTTATCCCTTTGATACTAGGTTATGGGTGTACTGTTCCTGCATGTATTGGCTGTCGAATCATGGAAACCCAGCGGGAACGCTTGCTCAGCGCGTTTGTTGTAGTGTTGATTCCTTGTGCAGCCCGAACAGTTGTGATTTTGGGGTTGGTTGGGCGATATGTGGGGTTAACCGCAGTAATAGGACTGTATGTCTTTGATCTATTGTTAGTTTTCATGTTAGGCAGGATTGCATTTAAGGCGTTACCTGGTGAACCTGTTGGATTAATTATGGAGATGCCCAGCTACAAGAAACCGTCACTGAAAACATTGATTATCAAAACTTGGAGTCGCACCAAAGATTTCGTCTACGTTGCTTTTCCCATAATTATAGTCGGTAGCGTGATAATTGAGGCGTTTGCATTGTCGGGTTTGATGCCTTCTTTTGTGGATATTGTAAGCCCCCTTATGATGGCGTGGTTGGGTTTACCTGCAATTGTCGCGATTCCGTTACTTTTCGGAATTTTACGCAAGGAACTCACTCTAATTCTCTTGGCTACAACTTTAAGTTCGATCGGGTTAACTCTAGAATCTCTAAGCGCAGTGCAGATGATTGTGTTTGCATTGGTTGTTATGATTTATACCCCCTGTTTGGCAACTATTGCAGCATGTAAACGAGAGTTTGGATGGAAAAAGGCTTTGTATATAACCTTAATCGACATAGGGTTGGCTTTGCTAATTGGTGGATTAGCCTTCAGAATTCTAAGCGCCTTAATGCCTGCATAAACAAAGACTTTACTACAACGGTTTATCCCATTCTTCCAAAAAAGCGATGTTTTGGAGAGGTAGCCTCTGCGGAGTTATTGGTTTTTCTGCAGCATAGCCAAGGGCGATCAAAGCTTGAGGCTCTACATCTTCGGGAATTTTCAATGCTTCTCTTACCGCAGATTTGGAAAAAACCGGTGCACAATACCAACATGAACCCAGCTGCCTTACATATGCCATGAGTAACATATTTTGTACTGCTGCACCCAAGCTCTGTACCGCGAGGTCGTGTTCGCATTGCTGCCTTGTCTCGTCAGGAAACTGACGCATATCTTTCACAGTTAAGCAGACCACGACAAGAACTGGTGCATTCACAAACCGCGCAACTGAAGTATCTGTAGAAAACTTGCTGGGGTCACAAGGTTTTCCATCTTTTTTGAGGTCGACCAACCAAGACTGAGCCATCGCAACTGCTAGCCGACGCTTTGATTCAGGCTCAGTTAAAACAATGAACCGCCATGGTTGAGAGTTATGTGCTGAAGGCGCAAACCGTGCAGCATCTAAAATTTCTAACAAAATGTCTTTTGAAACGGCTTTTGGCAGATATTTTCTGACACTACGTCGTTCCCAAATTGCATCAAACTTTGACATAACTTGTTAAAATACAATGTCGAGGTTTATGCTTTTATTCTTAGCAAAAGCGTAATTGACAAATCAGCAGTAGCTTAGTTAAAAAAAGAAACAACTTGCCAAAACTATCAAAGACAAAAAAAGCTTAACCCAGCAAAAGGTGGTCCAGTAAAACCTTCAGCCCGATACCAATCAAAATCAGTCCACCAACAGCCTTAATTTTTCCGCCAAAAAACTTACCTAAGGCGCAACCAAACAACACACCTACGTAAGAGAACACAAAAGTCACCATCCCAATTACTGCAACGGGAAAGAAGATAGTGCTTTGTAAGAAAGCGAAACTCAAACCGACCATCAATGCGTCAATGCTTGTTGCGACGGATAAAGTCAACAGCGCAGATAAACGTAACCCCCAACTATGTTCATTACCGCTGTTGCCCCTCAACGCATCATAAAGCATCTTTGATCCGATAAACAGCAACAGAGCAAAAGCTACCCAATGATCAAACGCCACAATAAACCCGCTTAAACTTAATCCCACCATCCACCCAATTAGAGGCATCAACATCTGGAAACCACCAAAAGAAATCCCGAACACTACAGCCATTTTGTGCCGACTTTGCGTCGGCATAGTCAAACCGTTAGCTACGGATACGGCAAAGGCATCCATTGCTAAACCTACAGCAATTAAGAGGATGACGAACGTATCCATTTTTGAACACTCTTTTTTTAGCTTCACAAGAAGCTTTTCCTAACATATAGGAATTGTTCCTTCAAATGACGAGTGACATAAGTTTAGCTTTTATCCGCGGCAGGACTTCGTTTTAAGTTGTGCGACCCTAATGGCTGTCAAACTAAATTTATCATCAGCAGTTTTACATACTCTACCAGCTTTGACCAATTCGCCCAATCGCGTGTGAGTAATTTTCCGTTTTTATCCAACTGTAACTGCAATTAATCCTTTGAAAGCGTGTCGTCACTAATAAAATCGAGTTTACAACCGATATTCCGCCAACAACAAAAAGGTTCAACACCTCATTATCAGTCAACTTGTGTTTTGGAGCTAAGACATTTGTTAACTGGCAGCAGAAAAAGCAATTAACCCTTCACAAGTATCAGCCAATTTTTGTAAACCAATAAACAGCAAAAGCCTTTGGGCAACCCCAAAGGTTGGAATGAAGCAGAAAAAACCGGTTCAGTCAAGCCCATGTTTCCTCAATTGAACCCTCAAAAGTCTTTTCTAAACTTTTAAACTTGAGCAATCACTTTGTGGGGTTTGCTGGTCAACTCATTTTGCCTCTGAGTTTCGAAATAACCTCATCTTCAACCCACTTCTCGCCTTGAATAGTCAGTTTAAACTCGGGCTTTGCAGGGTCAGGTTTAAAAACTTGGCCACGTTTTGTCATTTCATTTAACCTAGCGGGAACCATACTTTTTATACCGCTTGATTCCAAAAGTTTCTGTACTTGTGCAGCAGTGTTTTTTCGATCATCTGACGCATAAAGAATCAATCCTACTGCTTCGTAATGTGTAAGATTTTCTCGTGTCACAATAACAGGACCTTCTGTTGTGGGCTCAACTATGCCCTTCAACTGGGCACCAGAAGGCACAAGTCTAGCCGCTACAAAATCTGACAGCTTATCCAAAAAATTTTCAGGTATACTTTCTAGCATGTTTAAAATTTCTTGTGGAGTATCTCCCTCAATTGTGACCTCGCCAAATGAGGTCTTGATGTGTGCTACCATACGTTTCACAGATTACCCTCTCCATTTGTTTCCATGTTGTTCTGTTCAGCCAAAATGTAAACAAACCCTTGATTGGTATTCCATCTCTTTACTAAACCCCTCTCAACTAAAGCCTCAAGAATGGATGGTAAAACCAATCCTGGGTATTTGAGGTTGTTGAATTTCATAACTTCGTTAAGTTCTTCCATTGTCCTCGGCCGCCATTTGCCCCATTCACTTGCAAGGGCTTTTAAAATTGCCTCTTCTGGCTTCACCGTAGACGCGATTTTTGGGTAGCTTTGGATAGGAGATGTTTCTGAAGCGGAGGTGGCTTCTGCAGTTTTCACTGTGATGGTGGCGACAGTTTTAGGCTTTACAACCTCGAACGCTTTGTTAACATTGGAGATAAGTGTTGGAAGACTCTTTAGAGTTTTCATTACTTCGCCATGAGTTCCGCTGAGTTCCACTTCATAATCTCCAAGTTTGACCCGTATAAAGAAGCCTTCAGCTTTTTCATCTACTAGTTTTTTCTGCACAGTAATCATGTTATACACTCGTGATTTTCCTTTTTAGCATTTTTGCCACAAAAATGTTAAATCTGAAGTTTCTGCTTAACTATCATGCTAACCTCATTAGGGTTTGCTTTTCCTCGCGCTTCTTTCATCACCAGCCCCATGACCAAGCCAAAAGCGTTCTTACCACTTTTTTCTATTGAATGCTTATTCTCGGCAATAACTTGGTCAACCAGTACTGCCAATTTCTCTTTTGACAACATTCTCAGATCTAGTGATTCAACGCAATCCCTAACCGTTTTGCCTTTGTTTTTGGAAAGCCAAACAAAAACATCCAAGATTACCTCTTTAGCAAGTTTTCCTGTTCCAACGCTTTGAAAAATCTCTTTAATCTGCTCCGCCGTTACGCTTTCAACCGCTACCCCTTCACGTTTGAGCGCCTTCAAACTTTCCGTAAGAAAAACTGCAACAATTGTTCCTGAAACGCCACTTTCTTTCACGATATTTTCAAACAGCAGGCTATATTCTGATTCAAGAATTTGCCCCGCCAACTTTACATTCAAACCGTAATCCTTCATCAACCGTTGTAGCTTTTTTTCGGCGGACTCTGGCAACTTGGCACGTATTTCCTCTATTAATTCACGCGTAATCATCATAGGCGGAATATCGGTTTCCGGGTACATCCGTGCAGCACCAGGTCTAGGGCGCATATACCGTGTTGTTCCATCCTCCTTTGCCATACGTGTCTCAGAAGGCACCCCCGTCAAAATTTCTCGTGCACGCTCTACTGCTGCTTTCAGGGCATCAATAACGTTTTCAGAAGTATCTGCTACGAAAACCACAGCATCCTCAACGTTAGCTGCTACAATTTTGCGCAACTCTTTAATTTCTTCTTCTGTTATGCCGTAGTTAGGCAGCTCGTCTGTATGGAAAATACCGCCCACTCTACCCCAGAACTTGGCGCGGTCAGACAGTTCCGTGCCGACACGGAAGTTGGGCATTAACTCGCGCCCAAGAAAGCCAGCGAACCCCGGAAGTTTTACCGCTTTGACAATGTTTTTTCCATCTAAAGCTTTCTTAATGACTTTACATTTGGTATTTTTAAACACAAAGGTGACGTCTACAAAATCGTCCCTGATATCTGCTGGTTTTACGCCCTTATTTGTCAATTCTTCCTTTATGGTTAAGAGATTTAGTTGCCTTTGGACTTCGTATTCCACAACCGTGGCAATCAAATCCAATTCTTGAACACCTTTAATCTCTATAATTGCACCATTGGGGATAGACACGTTCAAGTCTTGCCGTATGGTTCCCAAACCACGCATAACTTTCCCTGTGTCTCTAAGAATTCGCCCAATTGCTAACGCCACTTTCTGTGCTTCCGTGGGAGAATAAATTACAGGTGCTGTTGCAATTTCAATTAGCGGTATACCTAAACGGTCTATTCGGTAGCGGATTATTTTTCCGTCCGCTTCAGTTCCGATTTTTCTGGCGGCATCTTCTTCTAAGCTTGTTGCCTGTATAGGAATAATTTTTTCATCTACCTTAATCCATCCGTCCAACGCCACTATGCAGGTACGTTGAAAACCTGTTGTGTTAGAGCCGTCTATAACGGTTTTACGCATAACATGAACTTCATCAACAGGCTGCATATTCATCATTAAAGAAGCCACAAGTACAGTTTCCACTGCCTCCCTGTTTAGATGGTGAGGAGGTTCTTCATCCATCTCTACAAGACACGCAGTTTCACGGTTAGCTTCGTAGAGAATTTTAACCCCTTTTTGAAATTCAAAGTATGCTGACGAATCAATCTGTCCCAGTTCGCTCTGAGTAGGTCTAAGCCTACGCAGAAAAACCATCTCAGGTTCAGCCTTAAACAATTGTGGCGGACAACCACAAAACAGTTTAGAAGCTGTCGCTAACTGTTGATGAATTTCTAGACCAACTTTTAAGCCAAGCTTGGTGTAGTCAACAGTCACTCTACATTCCTCCTTCGTTTATTTGCTCTTCTTGCGGTAGTGTCCGCGGCGAAAACTCGCCTGCAATGTTAGTTTTCAAAAGTCCTTTTGCTTCTTCTAAATCTCTGGTTTGACCAAGAACCCACATAAGCTTCACCAACGCAGTTTCAGGAAACATATCCTCGCATGGAACAACACCCAGCTTAAGCAAGTCTCTTCCTGTATCGTAGACGTTCATGTTAAGGCGCCCCCAAATGCACTGTGAAGCCAACGCAACTATTACTCCTTGGCTAACGGCGTTTTCTATTGCTCCAAAACATCTAGCACTGACGTGCCCTAGCCCTGTGCCTTCTAGAAGTATTCCTTTTATGTCCCGTTCAGCATACCAATCAATTATGGACGGGTCAAAACCAGGGTAAAACTTCACCAAAGCAACTTTTTCGCTGAAATTCGGCTTTAAAACCAGTTTTGCTGATGAATCGCGTTTTCTGTAGTCGGTGGTTAGCATTGTTATCTCTTTGTCGCTTGTTGTTCGAGCAATGGGTGAGCCGTTCACAGGTTTGAAGGCGTCTCTTCGACTGGTGTGGCACTTTCGAACTTTGGTTCCTCTGTTGAGTGTGATGGTTGTGTCTGCTATAGTTTCATGCATAGCAACTACAACCTCTGCAAATGGGCCATACGCTGCTGCTTTTACAGCTCCAATAAGGTTTGTGGCGGCATCTGAACTAGGCCTGTCTGAGCTTCTCTGTGCTCCTACTACTATTACTGGAACAGGTAAGTTTTGTAGAGCAAAACTGAGTGCCGCTGCAGTGTAGGTCATCGTGTCTGTGCCGTGTGCAATAACCAAGCCGTTTACTCCTTGTTTAATGTGTTCGGCGACGGCTTGTGCGATTTGTGTCCAGTGTTTTTGTGTAATGTTCTCGCTGTAGGTGCTGAGTAGGATTTGGGTGTCTACGCGGGCGAGGTCTGCTAGTTCAGGAACAACACCGTAAAGGTCGCTTGCGGATATTGCTGAGCGGACAGCTCCTGTGCGATAGTCTACACGGCTGGCTATGGTGCCTCCTGTGCTCATAATGACAATTTTCGGCAGTTCTTCTTTTTGTGGTGGAAGTGGGGGTGAAGCAAAAGCGGGTTTGATGCCTTTGCCGACTTTTTCTATTTTGACATTAGGTTCAAGACGGACACCTATGTTGTAGCCGCTTTTCATTTTTATAACTACATGTTTGTCGTCGCTTGATTCGGAACGGGGAATTAAGATGCCTTCGTAGGTTTTGTCTTCTTTGATGATTCGTATGATATCGCCTACTTCGCATCCTGCTTGGGTGAGCACGTTTAATGCTCGCCCTCTGTAGGCTGATTTTGATTCATCTTGGTTCATGTTTTATCACTCAACTGTTTGGAAACATAAACTCCATCGCGGCTGTAGCCTAAGCGCATATAATACTTCTTTGTACCTAGTGCGCTTATAACTAAAAGCTTTTTCAAGTTGAATTCTTCCTTTGTTAGCCTCTCTGCTTCTTTTAGTAGAATTGCTCCATAACCTTTATGTTGCCATGCTTCAGTTGAATGTTTGCCTACTGGTACCAGTGGGCCGTATACGTGAAGTTCTCTTACGATGGCAGTTAGTGAAGAGGTGATTTCAGGTCTGTATGCTTTTGTTGAGGGGACGCGTAAACGTAAATAGCCGATTAATACGTCGCTTGTTGGGTCTTCAGCTGATAAAAATACTTCTTTACCCTCTGATGCTTCGTATGTGGTGGAGAGAATTTTGACTTGGTCTAAGTCTGGTTTAATCTGGTTAATTATGGTTCTGTGTCCCACTTCTCGGCATCGGATGCATCTGCAACGTTGACCTTGTTCCGCCAGTTTTTGGTGTATCATTTGTCTTAGGTTACTTTTGTTTACTCCTGATGTTATCAGTTGTGCAGGTATATCGCGTTGTACACGCATAACTCTGATCCAGGGTGGAGTGATTTTTTTAATTTCTGCAATTAGTTCTGCTGCTTCTTCGGTGGTATATGGTTGATAAGTGCCTTCTTTGTGCCATTGGCTGACTTTTGTGCCTTCTATTACTAGGCAAGGGTAAATTTTAATCATATCCGGTTTGAAGGCTGCGTCGTTGAACACTGTTTTAAATGCTTCTAAATCTTTCTGTATGTTTGATCCGGGAATTCCTGGCATAAGGTGATAGACAATTTTTAGACCGGCATCTTTGGCGATGCGTGTTGCCTCTTTCACATCGGCGACTGTGTGGTTTCTTCCAACTAAGCGGTAAATTTCGTCGTCTGGGTTTTGAACGCCCAGCTCTATACGTGTTACGCCCATGCTTAGCATTGTATCTATGTGCGTTTGTTTTGCCCAGTCTGGTCTGGTTTCTATGGTGATGCCGACGTTGCGGATTTTGCTGGTTTCTGCGTTGGTTTTGGCTTCTTGTAGGTTTGCTGAGGTTTTATTTGTTATGGCGTCTAGGCATCGTTGTATGAACCATTCTTGGTATTCTTTTGGTGTTGCTGGGAAGGTCCCGCCCATTACTATAAGTTCAATTTTATCTACGCGGTGTCCGATTGCTGTGAGCTGTTCTATTCGGCTTTGGACCTGCATGTAAGGATCGTAGTTGTTTTGTGCTCCGCGCATGGCTGCTGGTTCGTGTCCTGTGTAGCTTTGGGGTGAGCCGTGGTTTGGTCCGCCGGGGCAGTAGGCGCATGGTTCAGTTTGTGGGCATGGTTGTGGTTTGGTCATGACTGCTATGATGGTGACACCTGAGATCGTGCGGGTGTTTTTTCTGCGTAGCAGCGGTAAAAGGGTTTGTTTTTCATTTTGGTGTAGTGCAGCTATTATGTCTGCGTTTGAGGGGATGTGGTGGAGATGGTGTTTGGTGGCTACTTTGAGTTTTAGGCGGTGTACATCGTTAGGGGTTGGGTTAGGTAAAAGCTTTAGAGTTGCTATGATTTCTCTGAGGGGGTTGTTTTTATTCAATAGGAGTAACCGTATTGAAGTCTCTGTTTGCCTATAAATAAGTTGAACTGTGTTGTATGAAAAAATTGTTTGAAGATTTGTTGGTTGATGGTGTTTATATCCAGTTTTGGCCTGGTTTGCGTTGTAGGATAACGCGTTTTTCGTAGTTGCGGCGGGTTCTGTTTTTTGGGCTTGCTTTTGTGTGTTCTTGTGCTTGGATTTTTGGTGTTTGTGCTCGGACTTTTCCTGCTTTTGAGAGTGAACCGTGGGTTGGCATTATGTTTTACCTGTTTGTAGATAGGAAATAAATTGTTGCACTTAAACTTTTAGTTGTGTTGTGGTGTTTTTTGTGTTGTTGTGGTTGTTTGCTGGGTTCGTTTTGGGTTGTGTTTGGTTGTTGGGTTGTGGTTGTGGTGGTTTTTTTACAGGTAAGGGTTGGGGCATGTTGAATTTGTGGTTTGGTTGATTGTGTTGTATGAGGTTGTTGTTATTTTTGTTTAGAGAGTAGGAAAAGGGCTGTTTCGGCGAGCAGGTTTGGTAAGCAGCGCGTTTTTTTTCCGTTGGTGATGTATGCGGTTTGGTTGATTTGTATGTTTTTGCTTTTGCAGTAGTTTTTGAAGTCTTTGATGCTTAAAAAGTGCAGGTTTGGCGTGTTGTACCACTGGTATGGTAGTGCGGTGGTTACTGGTACTTTGCCTTGAAAGAAGATTTGGAGGCGTGCTTCAATATGGGCGAAGTTGGGGAGGCCAACTATTACTTTTTTGCTTACGCGTAGAGCTTCTTTGAGGGCAAAGTGGGGTTTTTTTACTTGTTGGAGTGTTTGGTTTAGTATGACGTAGTCAAAGGTTTTGTCGGCGTATTCGCTTAGGCCTATGTCGATGTCTTGTTGGATCACATTTAAGCCTGCTGCGATGCATTGGCGGATTGCCTTATCTTGGAGTTCAATTCCTTGGGCGTGGACATGTTTTTCTTTAATTAGAAGTGAAAGAAGGTTTCCGTCTCCGCAGCCTAAATCTAGAACTGTTGTGTTTTCTTGGATCCAGTTTAAGATGATTTTGTGATCTATCGGTGTTTGTTGGTTCATTTGTTTTTGCCTCCGTTTCTGTTTTCTTTTGTAGTTGCTTTTAGGAAGTGCTGTATTAGTTGTGTTTCTTGTTCGATTTCTATGAGGAAGGCGTCGTGTCCGTAGGTGCTGTTTATTTCGCAGTAGGATGCGTCTACGCCTGCCAGTTTGCAGGCTTTTATGATTTCTTGTGACTGATAAGCTGGGTAGAGCCAGTCAGATTTGAATGAGAGAACGAGTACTTTTGCCTTCAAGTTTTTGAAGATGTCGCTGAGGTTGTGTCCGTTTAAAAGGTTGAAGTAGTCCATGGCTTTAGTGAGGTAGAGGTAGCTGTTTGCGTCGAAGCGTTTTACAAAGTTGTCGCCGCGGTATCTGAGGTAGCCTTCTACTTCAAAGTCGGCGCTAAATTTGTAGGTTTCTTTGTTTGCGCGTGTTTTTCTGCCAAATTTTTCTGCCATTGATGTGTCGCTCATATAGGTGATGTGCCCGATCATTCTTGCTAGGGCTAAACCTTTGACGGGAGCTTTTTTGCCGTAGTAGTTGCCGTTTTGCCAAGCTGGGTCTGCCATTACTGCTTGACGTCCTACTTCGTTGAAGGCAATTTGTTGAGGTGTGTGTTTTAAAGTTGTAGCTATCGGAATTGCAGCGCATATTTTTTGGGGGTAGGAGTTCATCCATTGGAGAACTTGCATGCCGCCCATGGAGCCGCCTATAACAGCTAAAAGTTTGTCGATTCCCAGGTAATCAATGAGGTGGCGCTGTGCGTTGACCATGTCGCCTATGGTTATTAGTGGAAAATCGAGGGCGTATGGTTTGCCTGTTTTTGGGTTAATGGAGCTTGGGCCTGTGGAGCCTTTGCATCCGCCAATGACGTTGCTACAGATAACAAAGTATTGGTTAGTGTCTATTCCTTTTCCTGGTCCAATGAGGTCATTCCACCAACCTGCGTTTTTGCTGTTTTTATGCCGACCTGCTGCGTGGGCATCGCCGCTTAGGGCATGAAGAACTAGCACGGCGTTTGTTTTGTTTTGGTTGAGTTCGCCGTAGGTTTCATATGCTATGGTTATGGGTCCGAGTTTTTCTCCTAGTTCTAATGTTAGCTCATTTGATGGTTCAGCAAATGTGAAGTATCGGGTTTCTACGGTGTCTACGGTGGTTTTGTCTGTCATCTTTGAGTGGTCTCCAGAAAGTTTGTTTTGGCCTGTTAGTTTGTTTCACCTTTCTGTTGTTGCTTGGAGAGCTTGCTCCAAATCGGCTTTGATGTCTTCGAAGTCTTCGATGCCTACTGATAAGCGGATGTAGTCAGGTGTGACACCTGTCGCTGTTTGTTCTTGTGGTGTTAGTTGCTGGTGTGTTGTGGATGCTGGGTGAATTACTAGGCTTTTTGAGTCACCTATATTTGCTAGGTGGGAGAACAGTTTGACTGAGTTGATGAATTTTTGGCCTGCTTCTGATCCGCCTTTGATACCAAAGCCGACGATGCCGCCGTATTTCCCTTTGAGGTATTTCTTTGCTAATTGGTGACTTGGGTGGTCAGGTAGTCCAGGGTAATTGACCCAGTTGACTATGGGGTGCTGTTTGAGGAATTTAGCAACTTTCAATGCGTTTTCGCTGTGTTTGCGTTGGCGGAGAGGTAATGTTTCTAAGCCTTGCAGAAAAAGCCAAGCGTTGAAGGGGCTTAAGGAGGGACCCAAATCTCTGAGCAGTTGCAGGCGCACCTTAAACGCAAAAGCCACGTTGCCTAAGGCTGGAAAGTTGCCGAATACGTCCCAATATTTGATGCCATGGTAGCTTGGGTCTGGCTCGGTAAATTCTGGGAATTTGCCGTTGTTCCATTTGAAGTTGCCTGAGTCTACGATTATGCCGCCTATGCTGGTTCCGTGCCCGCCTATGTATTTTGTGGCTGAAGCTATGACAATATCTGCTCCATAGTCTATGGGGCGAACTAAACCAACTCCTACGGTGTTATCGATTACAAGCGGGATTTCTGCCTCATGTGCTATTCTTGCGATAGCCTCAAAGTCTGGTATGTCCAGTTTTGGGTTGCCGATTGTTTCTGCGTACACTGCTCTGGTTTTATCAGTAATGGCTTTTTTGAATTCGCCTGGTTTGGATGAATCAACAAAAACCACTTTTCTGCCTAGTTTCGCAAAGGTGTAGTGCAGAAGTTGGTAGGTGCCACCGTAAAGGTTGTTTGCTGCGACAATTTCGTCGCCGACTTGTGTAATGGCTAAGAGTGCTAATGCTTCTGCAGCTTGGCCCGACGCTACCGCAACCGCCGTGGTTCCTCCTTCAATTGAAGCGAGACGTTTTTCAAATGCGTCTGTTGTTGGATTCATAATCCTTGTGTAAATGTTGCCTAGTTCTTTTAGTGCAAATAGGTTAGCTGCGTGTTCGGTGTTTTTGAACACAAACGAAGTTGTTTGGTATATGGGAACCGCTCGTGAGCCGGTGGCAGGGTCTGCTGTTTCTTGTCCTGCGTGAAGCGCAAGTGTGTCTATTTTTCTTGTTGCCATTTGTGGGTTTTTCTCCTTTTGTTTGTTGTTTGCACAAATTAGCCGATAACGGCGTTATATGTATTTTTGTCTGTTTTATTCCAAAAAGAATATCAAACCCCCAACTCTATTAGCAACTCATGTTTCCACAACTTCAAGACATAGGTAAAAGGCGCCGACAATTAGGCTTAAAACAATCTGAGCTAGCAAAGTTAGCCGGCGTAAGCCAAAGCTTAATTGCCAAACTTGAAGCGGGAAAAATTGACTCATCATACACTAAGGTGAAAGCAATTTTTGATGCACTTGAACGTCTTGAAGCAAAAAATAAAATTCAAGCTGAAAAAATACTCCATAAAGAGGTTGTCGCTGTCCAAAAAGATGAACCTGTCGCCAAAGTTGTCCAGTTAATGAAAAAAAATAATTTCTCGCAAATTCCAGTTTTCAACGGAAAGCAATCAGTAGGCAGCGTGTCTGAAAAAACGATTCTGCGGCAGATCCTTGCTGGCTCTGACCTTGCCGAAATTAGTAAGTTGCCCACAGAGAAAATAATGGATGATGCTTTTCCCCAAGTCGGTGAAGACGCGCCGCTTTCTCTTATTTCAAATTTGTTGCAAGTGTATTCTGCAGTTTTGGTTTCAAAAAAAGGTGAAGTCACGGGTATAATAACTAAGGCAGATCTTCTCAGGATGCTCTAAAAAGCACCAAACATCTTAAGTATAGGCTCGTTATATTGAAAATCGAGCACTATGTCTCTTTCCTGTGAAAGCGTAATACGTCGCATTTTACCCGTGTACCGTTCTTTTGTAGCTAAGGAACTTATCTTAAAGTACAAGCTGACGCAAAATGTGGTTGCCGAGAAACTTGGCACAACCCAAGCTGCAGTGAGCCAGTACATTAACAGTAAGCGCGGTGTTAACGACGTACCGAACTACTCTGAAATTGAGCCTTTGCTTCAGCAGTCAGCAGCTAAAATAGCAGAACGTATGGCAACCACCAATATTACATCCGAGGAGTTCAGCAGCAGTTTCTGTGAATTATGCACCGAGCTCCGTAAAAACAAAAAAATATAGAGCTTACGATGCAGATCTGAGTTCAGCAAGTATTTCTTTTGCCCTGTCCATGCGGATCTTCCGTTCTTTAACCATTTTTTCAGCCACCAAGTCAACAAGTTTGCCCGTTGCTCCAGCTTGGACGGCGATGTTGCGGGCGTGAAGAGACATGTGACCTTGCTGTATGCCTTCATGGGCTAACGCTCTCAGGGCTGCAAGGTTTTGAGCTAAACCCACCGCTGCTAAAACCTCGGCGAATTCGTTGGCTGACTTGACTTTGAGTATTTTCATGGCAATCTTAGCGGTTGGATGGGTTTTTACGGCTCCACCGACAAGCCCCACAGCCATGGGTAATTCAATTTCGCCGACTAAGTTGCCTTGTTCATTTTTCTTCCATGTAGATAACGTGGTGTATTTTCCGTTTAATGCAGCATAAGCATGTGCGCCGGCTTCGATGGCTCGGTGGTCGTTACCTGTGGCTAAAACCACAGCTATGACGCCGTTCAAGGCGCCTTTGTTGTGTGTCGCTCCTCTGTAGGGGTCTGCAGCTGCAAACGCAGAAGCATAAACTATTCCATCCACAACTTCTTCCCCGCCCACGGCTTCTTTGGAAACCGTACACCACGCTTTTGCGAGACGTTTAACCGCGAGATTTGAGATTATTCTCAAGTAAACGTGACCTCCAGTTAGGGTCTCAATGAGGGGCGCTATAGCTTCAGCCATGGTGTTTACGGCGTTGGCGCCCATGGCGTCGCGGCAGTCGACGTATAATTCTGTGATAAGCATATCTCCTTGGGTTGTGTGAATTATTTTTGAATCCAAGTCTTTTGCGCCTCCCCCTAAAGAATTTAGAAGAGGATCTTGGTCGTTGGCCCTTTTTAGGAGTTCTTGTTTTGCAGCCATCACTTTTTCTTTGGCTGCTGAGATATCTTTGATGCCGACTGTTTGAATTTGGCCAATCATAACTGGTGGTGTGCTGCTAGTGTAGAATCCTCCGCTTTCCCGCACCATTTTTGCTGCGTAGCTGGCTGCTGCTACAACTGAGGGTTCCTCGGTTGCCATGGGGATTAGGTAATCTTTGTTGTTGATTTTAAAGTTCACTCCTATACCGAGAGGTATAGGTATGGCGCCGACTACGTTTTCTATCATCCTGTCGGCTGTTTCCATTGGCAGAGCTCCCGTGTTTTGGAGAATTGCACATTCTTCTTCAGTCAGGTTCGCAAATTCTTTGACTTTTGCTAAGCGCTCTTTTGGTGTCAGTTTATAGAAGCCTGAAATGGCCGATGTTTTGGTCATGGATGCCACAGGCTGTTACAACTACGATTTGGCTTTTAAGTTTTAGTAATAAATTTGATTAAAAAGAGGTAACATTATTTTTACGCGGCTATTGTTGAGGCATTGCTGTTGCGGGAATACCTAACCGTTTTGTGATTTCTCTTGCCAGTGTTTCTCCGTGTGCTCCGCCGTGGTTGTATGCAATTACATTCTTTGGTGAGGCTTGCTTTACGTATTCCAGTAATCCGTTGAAGTCTGAGTGGTCACTTAGTGCTATCAAATATTCTTTTTTGCCAATTCGTCTGCATGGACTGCGGAATTCTCTGCCGCTGACGCAGATGCGTTCATTATTTAAGCCGACGCTGCCTCGCGAGTTCATGTGGTAAAACGCTACGCAGGGCAGATTTTCTTCCAGTAAGGTGTGACCTTCTTTTGCAGTGGAAAGCGTCAAGCATCCAAGTTTCATGCCATGTTTTTCGCAGATTTTTGAGACGCTGTAAACTTTTTCCGGCATCACAAAAGGCACCGTAACGTCGGCGTCGTGAAGGATCTGCATAACTTCCTGTAGTTTGCCATGGTAACCAAAAACGTATACCGTACCGATCTTCAGTCTTTCTTCTACCATCCTCACCAGTAGCTTTCGTATATCTCCTTCAAATGAGCGCCTACATGTAGGGTTACCGTAGGTGGCTTCAACCACTAAGGTATCGCAATCCAGCACGGGTGTTCCGTCTATTTTGAAGTCGCCTGTCCAAACAATCTTTTCGCCTTGTGTGTTTTCTAGCAAAACCTGTGCTGCGCCGACAATGTGCTCTGCTTTAAAGAGGGTTATACGTTCGCCGTCAAAACGAAACTGCTGGTTATACTTTAAAGTCTTGATGTTTTTAGCTCTTGTTCCCAAGGTTCCCTCTAAAACTTCAATGAGGTCTCGGGTGGCTTCTGTCATCAAAATTTTTTTGCATTCCTTCAGACTCCAGCGTAAGCCACCTGTGTGGTCTGCGTGGGCGTGTGTAACAACTCTCAGAGGACGGTTTTCTGCGTAGGCGTCGCAGGCAACTGAATTGCCCAAAAGTACGGCGCCCCGTTGCGTCACTGAAGCCTGCAAAGGTTGCGGGAAGGCTTCAATTTTTTGTTGAACGTGGCGCAAGCCAGTCGACAAGCTCCCAAGGGTTTTCGCATTTTACCGTAACTTTGATGGGGCCAAGTGGCGATTCAGCTGTTTCTTCCGAAAAAGAAACATGACCTGCAAAAGCCACTTGTTTGTTTAAGTAAAAGGTGATTGTGTCGCTGTTTAAACCTTGAAGTAGCAGTTTTCTGGAAGCGTCACGGATGCGGTCTTTGCGGAGTACGTTTTGGAGCGTTAAAAGAGTCTCTAAGCCTTTTGCTTCAGCTTTTAGAATACTGCCCTTAGGGGCAGAAGTAATCTGTGTGGGGATATCTCCGAAAAGGTTCCATATTGCCTTCTTGACTTTCTCTTCTGACTCCGTGGGATTAACTTCAGTTTCTACGTAAATAACTATTTCCATTTTTCTTCAATCTCCTTTAATGACTCTTTAACCTTAGTTTTGGCGACTTCTTGGCTGCTTTCGTTGATTATCATGTATTGCGCCATAGCTATGGCGTTTCCTATACCTACGCTTAGTTCACGCATGTCCCGTTCATGGAATACGTCCCATGTTTTAGGGTCGTCGCTTCTGCCCCTGTTGGAGAGGCGTTTGAAGCGTGTTTCAGGTGAAGCGTGAATTGCAATCAAAGTGAACCTCGGAAAATGAGTTTTGAAAACATTCACTTCGTGTAGGCTTCTGATTCCCTCCACAACTACTAGTGGGCTTTTTTTCTGTTTAATTTTCTCAATGCACATTTCGGCGATTACGTTGTTGCCATGTTTGGCGCGGAGTTCAAGCATAACTGCACCAACGTTTTTTGGGTTCAGTTCTAAGCCGCGTTTTGCGGTTTCTTCGCGGATGACATCTCCCATTACAACAACGTCGTAGCCTAGCTCGTGTGCGGTTTCGACCAAAACTAGTGATTTGCCTGCTCCGGGCATTCCTGTTAAACCTACAACTGTTTTGACAGCGTTCATTGCATACCCTTTTTGTGTTTTAACATTAATCGGCGTCCAGAATTAAAAGCATTTATGAAGGAAACATGTTAAAACTATTTGAGGCTGCAGTAGAGTAATGTCGCAGTTTGTACGCGCTTTCTTGGCTTTCGACATTGAGAGTGTAGAAGTAAAAGAGAAACTTTGTGAGGCGCAGAGGCGTTTAGCTCAGACAGGCGCTGATCTTAAACTTGTCGAAGTTGAAAACATTCACATAACTGTCCGTTTCTTGGGTGACGTAGCCGTCGGCGTGGTTGACAAGGTTTTTGAGCACATGAAAAAAATCCAATTTAAACCTTTTAGCGTGCAAATTAGCGGTTTAGGTGTTTTTCCGAATTTGAATTTTCCACGTGTCATTTGGGCGGGAATTACGTCGGGTTCAATTCAGCTGCGGGATATTTTTATGCAGCTTGAGTCTCGGCTCCGCGATTTAGGATTTGCAGGCGACCCAAAAGGGTTTTCGCCTCACTTGACAATTGCGCGTGTGCGTTCTGCCCGAAACAAGTCTCAACTGTCCGATTTCGTGTCTGAGAATGGTAGCTACGAGTTTGGCTCAGTTAAAGCAGCCTGCCTCAGATTAAAACGTAGTGAGTTAACTCCCAGAGGACCCATTTACTCCACTCTCCGAGAGTATTGTCCCACGTAGCGTTTACCAAGGAAGTGCCTATGCCACAAAACAAAATAGATGCTTTACTTCAAGATGTTTTGGAAAAAATTACTCCGTCAAAAGCTGACAAAGCCAAAATGGAAGCGATAGCTAAAAGCCTTGAGCAGAAATTAATCTTTGCCTGTAAAGAATTTAACGTTGACGCCAAGGTGCGCCTTGAAGGCTCCGTTGCTAAGGATACTTGGCTTAGAGAGGAGCCAGATATCGACGTTTTCATGCGCTTGTCGCCTTCTATCTCTCGTCAAGACCTGGGTAACATAGGTCTGAAAATTGCAAAGAAAGCCACGGCAGATTCAAAGCAACAAATTGAACGTTTTGCTGAGCACCCTTACCTTGAAACCTTCATAGACGGCGTCCGAGTAAACATTGTACCCTGCTACGATACTACACCGGGAGAGTGGTTAAGTGCCACTGACAGAACACCTTTCCACACTGACTACGTAAATGCTCATTTGAACAAAAATTTGCGTGACGAGGTTCGACTACTCAAGAAATTTATGAAAGGTGTCAACGTGTATGGTGCAGAAATCAAAGTGGGCGGCTTTAGTGGTTATCTTTGTGAGCTTTTGATTCTTAATTACGGGTCGTTTGTGTCGGTTTTGCAGGCATTTGCTCAGCACGTGCCCAAACGCATAGTTGACATAGAAAAGCATTTCGCAGGGAGAGAACGTGAAATAGAAAAACTCTTTCCTGAACCTTTAGTCGTAATTGATCCTGTAGACAGAAGACGCAACGTAGCCTCTGCGGTTCACCTTCAAAAACTACACGTATTTGTGGGTGCAACCAGAGAATTTTTGAAAATCCCTCACAGCCAATTTTTTTATCCTCCAAAACTCAAATCTTTCAGTGCCTCTGAGATAACTGCTAAATTGAATAGTCGGAACTCAACTCTTATTTTTCTATCTACGACAGGAGTTGAAGCTGTTCCAGATGTTTTTTGGGGTCAAATATACAGATCCCAGAGAGCTCTGCATAGGTTGCTTAAACTTCACGATTTCTCTGTTTTAAGGTCTGATGCTTGGGGCAGTGAAACTGCGGGTTACATAGTTTTTGTGTTTGAGCTTGAAGACCAGTTTTTGCCTGCGGTTAAGAAACATTTTGGTCCACCGTTGGAGAAACAAAAAGAATGTGAGAATTTCTTAACCAAATATTTAGGCGACAGAAATGTAGTTGCTGGGCCTTACCTTGAAGGGGGCGAGTGGGTCGTTTTAATAAAAAGAAAAATTACCGATGCTGTAGAACTGCTTAAGATCAAAGTTGGTGGAGGCGGAAAAGAAGTTGGCGTAGCTGAGCTTGTTGCCAAGGCGTTGAGACAAAACTTTAAGGTCATGGTTGGTAACGAAGTGATTGAATATTACAGTATTAACGATTGTTTTGCGCGGTTTTTGACAGGTTTCCTTTTAGGCAAACCTTTTTGGTTGTCCCTCCCAAAAATCAATTCAACGACGGAAAGTTAGGTTGAATAAGTAACGTTAAAGTTATAATTTAGATGTTAATTTCTACTGTTGCATTAAAGAGCCCGGTGGTGTAGTGGCCAAGCATAGGGGCCTCTGGAGCCCTCGACAAGAGTTCGAATCTCTTCCGGGCTACCATTGTCTAGGCGCGAATTTATACTATTTTTAGGCTGATTTTCGTGGATTTCTTTGAGCATCTGCTGTTTTAGAGCAGCAGTCAGTTGAACCAGCTGCTGGTTTTCGAGTTGGCTGTTGTCGATGATTGTGCGGTTGGGTCTCGTTAGGGCGTCTTTTGTTAGGATTTCTTCTGGGTTTAATCCCCATGCGCGTATGATTTCTTTTAGTGCGTCGATTTTGCTGAGGCGGGTTTTTGGGTTTTATGCTTAAGCCTGAAGAAATGTAGATGCCTCTTAGGTATTCGGTGCCTTTCATTTTGATGTCGGGGTATGTGCTTATGGTGTGTCCCATCATGTATTCGATGTAGTCTGTTGGTATGCCGAGCAATCTTTAACGCATTTAGTTGGGTGGGCAACAACCTCTTTTCCCTCTTGGAAGGCATAAACGCCGTTTGGGCAGTATTCGACGCAGCGTGGTTTTCCCGTACTCCCACAACCATCGCATTTATCAGAAAAAATTATGGTAAACAAGGAATATCTGTATCACCCAAGATTACCACTTATACTTTCTGTTTAGTCTTGAATTTTCGTATCAGGTACACCTTGATTGGATCGTTGATAACGAAAGTCGTTAGCAGCGTATAGCCCAGAATTGCAAGAACAGGCACAAATCCAATTGGTGCAAGTTCCAAGACACCAAAGACAGAGACGGCAATCACAAACAAAACTTCCGCAAAGACGGTAACACTCAAGAACCTACTTGGTCTCGAGTTCCAGAAATGATTTCGCTCACGAACGATCATAAGCGTAGATATACCTGCCAGGTTGAGGTAAACAAACCCAAAAGTGTATATTTTATTTACATCGCCAATCAACCCAAAGTACGACAGAGCAGACACGCTAAAGAGTACGCCTTCAATAATCATAAGCAAGCCCAGAAATCCGCTGACACCAAATAGACGCCGCATATCAAAAGTATCAGGCTTAAGAGAAGAGCGCACGTTATCAGTTGATATTGACATCGAAACGAAGTCGCCTAAGAAAAGCATAAGCACAGTGCTAGTTATCGACAGCAGAAATGAATGGGTAAGAAACAGCATAACAACAAGATAGCCAACAATCTGCAGTTTCCGAGCAACCATCATCAAAGCCCAACTGTAGATTCTCTGATAAATGGTTCTTGAGGTTTTGATCATAGACACTATACCGCCAAGACCCTCAAAGGTTAAGATGGCACTTGCAGAGTCCTTGGCTATGTCTGTAGCGTTTTTCACGGCGATTCCAACTTCTGCTTGTGCAAGAGCTGGAGCGTCGTTAACGCCGTCGCCAGTCATGCCTACAACGTGTCCTATGCGCTGAAGAGTTTTTACTATAGTGAATTTGTCTTCAGGATAGACCTGAGCGATACCATGGGTGTCTTCGATTGTTGATGCAAGTAGTTGTGGTTTGGATTCAGCTTCTTTGATTCTTGACATTGTTATCACATTTTTACCTAACCCTACCTGTTGAGCGATGTTTTTTGCAATGGGAAGTGCGTCTCCAGTAAGCATCTTTACATCTACGCCTAATTCTCGAATTTTAGCTAACGTCTCCCGTGAATCTTCTCTTATTCTATCAGCTATACCTGCAAGACCAACGAACTCTAATTTACTTCGGTCAGAGCCTTTAGCGACAGCTATAACCCTCAATCCCTTTGCAGAAAAGTCTTCGGCGAATTTGAGCATAGTTTTTGCGTCTTCTTCGGGAACGTTGCAAGCGGTGCACATTGTATCGAAAGAGCCTTTTACAACAAAGAATTTTTTGCCATCCTTGCTGATTGTAGCTTCAGTCATTCGGGTTTTGGGATCAAAGGGAATGAATTCTGTTTGCATATAACCATCCAAGGGTAGATTTGCTTGCAACGCGGCAGTTAGAAATGCTATGTCGATTGGATCTTGGTTAGCCTCTTTTGAAGCAAGCGCCCCATACAGCAAAACGTCGCCCTCACGGAATCCATTAAGCGGAAGCTCTTCCTCTACAAAAAGTTGGTTCATAGTGATTGTACCCGTTTTATCTACGCATAGTACATTCATGGTGGCTGTATCTTCACTTGCACTGAGACGCGTCACTAGAACGCCCTGTTTTGCGAGCACTGCCGATCCGAGCGCCATATTTATGGTAAACATTGTGGGCATTGCAACTGGCACTGATGCTACAAGTAGCACTCCGACAAGAGGAAGCAAGACGGCCAGTTCGAAACCTGTCAATGCAGCGTATACAAAGACTATAAGGAGAGATGCTAACACTATTATAGCAAGTTTGCGTGCAACTTTAACAGTGACCTCTTCCATGTGAATCTTGGGTTTGGCAAGTTCAAGTAGAGAGATTGTTTTTCCGAAATAAGTTTTGATACCTGTTGCTTCAACTATGCCTGTGGCTTCGCCTCGTTTTACTGCTGAACCTGAATAAGCTATCTCGGCGGTAATCTTATCCACAATTTCAGATTCGCCAGTTAGCGCTGATTGATCCAAGCCTAGTGAACCATCAACTATCTTTACGTCAGCTGGCAAGAGATCGCCAATTCTTAGTCTAACTACGTCCCCTGGAACAAGTTCCCTAGCGGGAATTGTTAACCATTTTCCATCTCTTTTTACTCTGCACTGAATCATCAACCTCTGCTTTAGAGTGTCCATTGCCTTTTTTGCTTTGCCTTCACGCCAAAGCGCCATCCCTGCGTTGAAGAAAAGAAGGAAGAGTATGACGAGGGTATGTGGATACTTGCCTAGCACCAATGTAACAATAGCCGTGGCTTCAAGCATCCACGGTACGATGCCCCAGAAACGTTTTCCCAGCCTTGAAAGAAAGCTAACTTTTTTCTCCGGCATCTCATTATATCCGTAGGTTGATAATCTTTCCTTTACTTCTTGGCTAGTTAGCCCTAATTCTAAATTTGTAGCTTGCAGTTCTTTTTTCTCTTTTTCCATTTTTTCACTTCGTATACTGGTTGAGTTTGAATTTTGGAATTACCTTACACGAAAAGGGTAATTTGATTAGGAAGATGAATACTGAGATGGGTTAGGCTTTTGCTTTCTTTAGTTCATCAATTATCTTCTGCGTTTCTTCTTCTGATGGATGAGAAATAGCGCCAACAGGGCATATGTCTTCACAACCCCTGCAGAAAACTACGCAAGAATTTGGGTTTTTTACGACTGTTTTCTTTTCTCCATCTTTATTTTCAAAGTCAAAAACGTGATTGTGGCAGTAGTCTACGCATTTTCCGCAAGTAATGCATTTACCGTAATCTATTTTTGGTGCCCATGGTATTTTGTCTCTTGGAACTCCTTCATATGTTTCTTCAATCAAGCTTTGTTGCCTCCTTTGTTCTTCAAGCTTTAGACGTAGACTTGGAATAATAATATTTAAATATTGCTATCAATTTGCCAGAAATTCACGCCGCCTCTCAAAGTAACAACCAAAAACGAGCATCGCAAAAATTTTATTCACTGCACGTGTACTTTCCTTTTTTGAATTTAAAAGCCACCAATTAAAATGCTATAAACTAACCCTGAAATGATTGAAGCTGCGAAGGCCAAGAGTGCATACGTTACAACAATTTTCCACCCCACAATACGTGAGGTTGATAGCATAGTTGGTATGTCATAAGGTTGACCTATAAATCAAGCAATTGTAGCAGCAGGCACCATTCCCAAATTCACAAGAGTCTTGCCCAAGACCACTTCAACCAATGTTTGGCGTATACAATTGACAGCCGGCATTGCCGAATACACAACTCCTGATGGGAGCCTGATTTTGTGGTCGAGAGTCCCCGAGAACATAATGTGGCTTGGGTTGGCAGCAAATTACAAGGAAGGTGGAAGACATGACTTTAATTTGTCAATTTTCCAAGCAGAATACGTCGACGCAACAATTATACCCTACCTATTAGGAGGGTAAACATGACCCCAAGCTGTTATAGATGCCGACAAGCCACAGATACATCGTCAGAACACATGTTTATCAGTATTCCAGCAAAACTATTACCCGAAATTGCAGAATCTCTTTAGGCTTTATCTGAGAAAACAATGAAAGCAGTTAGAGGAAGGGTCTATTCATTCTACGCTAATGGATTAACAAACAAAAGATAAAACATTGAGCATGTATAAGTTGTAATATAGGCAGTTGATATCATTTGGCCAAAATATTTAATTTGAAAAAGTTTGCTGTTTTTTCTGAAAAGCAGGGTTTGTTAAGTACTATGAAAGATCGCCTTGGAGCGAAAACGGATGTGCTGAAAACAAGTAACTTTAACATTGTCTTAATATGTCTTGATACTGGTCAAGAGATTCCTTCCCGTCCTGAACCGTATGCTGTTTGCTTTTACGTTATCGGTGGAAAGGGCATGTTTACAGTAGGCAAAGAAAAATTTGAGTTAAGCAGTGGCGGAATGATATTTGTTCAAGCAAATGAGACACGTGGCATTCTAAGCAGAGAAAGACTAACACTGTTAGGGATTCAAGATCCTCATTGAAAAAATTGCAAAGACAAAAATAATAGTGAAAAAAGATGGGAACGTGAGATGTAATAGTCAAAGTAGGAGCTTTTCTGAGGACTTAGTTTGCTGATTATTTTACCAGTTTCCAATTTTGAAGGATGGCTAATAGCGCCAGAAGGACATATGTCGTCGCAACCATCACAGTAAACAATACAGGTGTCAGCATTACGAAGGGGCATTCTTTTTCCCTGTTTCTCCTCAACTCCGTAGACATCGTGCTTGCAGTAATTCACGCATTTCCCGCATGAGAGGCATTTTTCGTAGTTAATGGTTGGATACCAAGGTATCTTGCTTCGTGGAACTCCGTGAAATAAGCTTTCATGCATTAAAATTTCCTCGGTCTAGGCTGTCCAGAACGAGTAAATTTCTAAGGTTGGAAACTGTTTTTTCAGAAAAGCTTTAACTTCAGCCTCATC
Source organism: uncultured Candidatus Bathyarchaeia archaeon (assembly GCA_964582085.1). Lineage (GTDB taxonomy): Archaea > Thermoproteota > Bathyarchaeia > Bathyarchaeales > Bathycorpusculaceae > JADGNF01. The sequence continues at coordinate 31,227 of CAZOPV010000020.1, forward strand.
CAAGTTAGGAATCCCCTTCTTGTCCTTACGAAATGGAATTCCTGTTTCTCGAAGAGTGTCGCCTTTCGGGAAATCATAAAACATGTAATAGCGCTTGTCGTGAAGCATTATTAGTTTTAGTGTTGTGAGTTCTTTGTTTGGTGAGAAACCATTTTGTTCAAGAATAAAAACAATGGAGTTAGGATTTTTTTCGTTAACTAAACGTTTGAATTCTTCCCAGCTTCTAATTCTAATAGGTCCATCACTCACGGCAACTCACCCGAAAGTTAATTTTTGATTACGCTTACAAGCTTATTGGACTTAGTTATATTTGCCTTCCAGTCTGTCTTTGTAAGGCTACTGCTTTGGATGAAGATAATAATATTTAAATGTTATTATATGTTACTTTGTATTTACTAAGCCACTTCACGGAAAGCCCAAGCTTTCTCCAAAAAGCCGGGATTCATCAGGACAGCAAGCCAAATTATCAACTTAGATTTTGAGGCAACCCGATAAGGCAGGCAAAAATCAATGCGAATATGAAAACGAAAGCGAAGAGGTGGGAGCTTGGCTGACTCAATAATTTTAGTCACTACTAAGAACATGAAAAGCAAAGTTGTCGCCGGAGACGACCATTTCAGGAATACAGGTAAAGCTCCATTAATTAAGGACGAGGCTCTTAGCCCACTCAGAGATCATTTTCTCAGTTTTTTCTCTATCCTTTCTTGCGTTAGTTATTGTTAGTTCGCCCACAAAACTGCATCCAGGCATCAGTTCCTTCAGGGTTTTGAAGACCCTCGCCGGATTCGATCCAAGGTTTGTACAAAAAAGGGCCACTTGCTTTCCTGAAAAATTGTTGCCTTTCAGATATGTTCTCACAGCGGGTGTGATCCGCTTATTCCACATTGGAGTTCCCACGACAACAAGATCATAGTCTCTGGGAGATCGCTTCACTGGCTCAATCGTGGTTACTTTTCCTCTTGTCGCGTCGTAGCCACTTAAAACAAACCCTAAAAAGCCGTTTCTTTTTTTCTTGTCAACTATCTCCTCAACATCCCCACCAATTTCCCTACATACCTGCTCTGCTACGAACCGTGTGTTGCCACTTCTTGAGTAGTAGACAACCAAAGATTTCATTCAAGACCCTTCCGTTCTTACTTGCCGCGACACTTGGTTCATTTTATAAGCTTAGTTATATATAAACTACGAAGCAGAAAAAACCGCCAATTTTAAGCAGGATAACTCACATACAGAAAAAATTTATTCAAGAAAAGTGAACTACTCGACACGGAAGAGGCGAGAATCTACAGTTTAAAGCGGTTAACGTATCCTCCAATTCTTGCGCCAGCCACAACGCCAGCAGCCCTTCACAGCACACCCTCAAGCCACAAACGCCCACCCCAACCTTAACAGAAACAAAAAAAACACACCACCATCAACCCTACCAGCCAGCAACCGTCCTAAACACTCCCTCAAACCCAACCACAAATAAGCCAAATAGCACCCTACAGACACATTCATCAAGCCGCCACCGCCACAGGTATTCTAATAGGTTTTTTATAAAACAATGTACGATTTAATAGCACAATCTCAAATTAGGCGGGTTTTCTAGTCAGTTCTTTATATAAAATGCCTTCATTGATCCTTATACCGCAATATGATCATCACTATAAATCTTCAAAAAGCCATTTCCTCTAAAAACGCTCTGACAAACAAGTAACAAACCAAAAAGAGAAGAAAAACAAGATAAATTCTTGTGCGGTATGGCGGGCCCGACGGGAATTGAACCCGCGACCTACGGATTAAGAGTCCGCCGCTCTGGCCTGACTGAGCTACGGGCCCACTTGACTGCTTTTTGAGAAGGAATTTCATCATTAGAATATAGAGCTTTCGCTCACTTAAACCGCACTTGCAATGAACCCGGAAAATGTTGTATGATAAAGCTACAGACAAAGCGTTAAACCAACAAATTGGCTAAAATTTAAGGCGGAAACGGCGAACAAATTGAAGCAAAAACGCAGAATAAGACAAGAAGCAGAAAACAGTTTGGTTGAATTATTTTTGCTCATGGACATTGACGCAAAAGGGAAAACCGTGTAGGTTCTCTTTTATGCAAAAACAGGTTTGAGGGAGGGCTTTCATTAACAGTATTCCTCTGTTATAATGAATGGGAGCGTGATAAGTCAAACCAAAAGTATAAAAGCAATTAACCATCAACAACACGCCAAAAAATAAAAGGTGCAAAAAATGTTTGAAATAATTGGAACGCTATTTTGGATCAGCGTTGGCGCAGGCAGCTTAGCTCTAGCTTTCGCGGAATATGCTTTCTCGAACAAGAAAAATCGAAAAAGCAAACAATAGACACACACGAAAACTAAAAAAGGGTAACCGCCCTTTTTACCCCCTTCACAAATGTACCTAACAATAAAGCCATGTTTAAGGTAACGCAACCAGAATTTTGAGAGGAAGAACTAAACACGAGAAATGTTTTTGAAACCAAATTGCATTAGAAATTGTAAAGGAGCAAGAATAACAGATGAGCAAAAAAGAAGATAAACAACACTTACAAGAGCTAAAAGAAATGATTTTAGAGAAAGAACCCGTTGAACCAGTAGAAAAAGTTTTAACTAAATTCTGCGCCCGCCACGGTGTTTCAATGGATACATGTCGAATTTACTATAATCAACTTAAAGCAAAAGGCGAAATTAAAGAACAATAAAGTTCCTAATTCCTTTTGAAAACCGCTCAGATAGTAAACGCCAGTTCTGTTAAGAAGCAAAGGCAGATCTACCACTCAAATGAACAATTTAAGTTAGAACATGCTAAATGTTACCTAGAGGGTAAACAAGTGGTTAAAGAGCTTGTCTTTGTAGGGTTAGGATTAAACGACGAAAGAGGTATAAGCCTCCAAGGCTTAGAAGAAGCACAAAGTGCAGACCACGTTTTTATTGAACTCTACACTAGTCTGCTTCCGGATTTCTCCATGAAACAACTTGAAACGTTAGTCGGTAAACAAATTCAGACTCTACAAAGAAAGGATCTCGAAGAAGAAAATGGCAGGCGAATCTTGGATGCAGCAGAATCAGGCAAAACGGTATTTCTAGTTCCTGGAGACCCATTTATTGCAACAACACATGTGACTTTGCGCTTAGAAGCAGCTAAACTAAATATAAAAACTCGCATAGTTCATGGTGCAAGCATAATCTCTGCTATAATCAGTTTATCAGGTTTACATAACTATAAATTTGGCAAAACAGTCACAGTACCTTTCTCTGAGAATTTCAGCGAAACACCCTATAACGTCATCAATCAAAACATGCAACTGGGGCTTCACACGCTTTGCTTGCTAGATTTGAAAGCCGACGAAAAACGTTTCTTAACCATAAAAGAAGCTTTAACCATGCTTATGCAAATTGAACAGAAAAAGAAACTGAACATAATCACCCCAACAACATTTGCTCTGGGAGTAGCAAGGGCAGGAAGCAACAACCTCCTCCTTAAAGCAGATCACCTGAATGAATTGATAAAATTTGATTTTGGTGAACCCCCTCAGAGCCTAATTTTTTTAGGTCAACTCCATTTTATGGAAGCTGAAGCGCTGATAGCCTTTGCAGCTGCACCATCAACTTTACGGAGCGCCTTAAAATGACCATAGAAGCACTTATAGACAAATACATAGTCTCCGCGGAGGACGCGCTTAAAAACATGCAACAGACACAAGATACAATTAAGCTGGACAAAAAAGGCGTAAATGAAATTTTGTCTTACGCCAAAGCCTACTTGGAAGACGCAAAATATTACCGGCAACAAAAAAAATTTGAAACAAGCCTCACATCCATCGCCTACTGCGAAGGACTTATAGACGCATTAAAAATTGTGGGAGCAATAAAAATTCTCTCAACGTCATAAATCAATTTTTAAAACATAACCAACTTTTTATGCCTGAACAACGTTAAATGACTAAAATAATTCCTCATTTGGGAGCACACAAACCGATGACAATAGAGCCCAAAATCAGAAATATAGTATTGGCTTCGGGAGTATTCGATTTACTCCACTTGGGACATGTAAAGTTTCTGGAGGAAGCAAAAAAAGCTGGCGGCGAAAACGCAGAATTAGTTGTCATCATCGCACGTGACACCACAGTAGAGAAAATGAAAGGAGCAAGACCTGTGATGCCTGAAAATCAACGTCGCGCATTAGTGGAAGCACTAAAAATAGTAGATGAAGCAGTACTGGGTCTTGAACAATTTGATATAGGCGAAGTTATCGAAAAAATCAAGCCCGCCGTTATCGCATTAGGATATGACCAGACAGGAATGGAGCAGCAAGTGAAAAAATACATTGAAAAGCATAAACTGAAAATCAAAGTGGTACACATCAGTAAGTTTGAAGAAGATGAACTAGACAGCTCCTCAAAAATAAGAAAAAAAATTGTTGAAAAATTTGCCAGATGAACAAAATGAAAAGCAGCCAGCAATACCGCATAACATATGTTTTGATTGCGATAAACATAGCCGTCTACGTCTACACGTCAATTGTGGGTGGAGACGCCCTAAACACAAGCTTTGATATGATAGTGCAGTATGGACAAGTCAACGGCTTAGTCCTCGGCTATGGCTATTATCATCAGCTGTTCACATCAATGTTTGTACACGTCACTATTGTACATTTAGCAGGGAACATGCTGTTTCTGCTAATTTTCGGCTTACGAGCAGAAGAACTGTTCTCCCTACCCGAATATCTACTCATCTACTTCTTGGGAGGCTTAGCAGGCAATTTATTATCATTGGGCTTTCTCCCCCCATGGGTACCCTCAGCTGGAGCCTCAGGAGCGATTTTCGCCATGTTTGGCGCCTGCAGCATCTACATCCGCCGAACCGTAGGGCAGTCAATCCTAGGCGCATTGATTTTCGCGTTTTTCCTCTTGCTGATCAGTTCAGGACCCGAAGTAAACAACATGGCTCACCTAGGCGGTTTAGTGGCGGGTTTACTTATAGGGTACCTTTTAGCATTAAAACAAAAACCTGAAACTGCATATGCCTACAGCTATTCTTACACTACACCATTTTAGATTAGGGTAAAGCCAAAATTTCCACTTTCACTTTGTTACCATCTTTAAGGTTAAGCTGCTTTCGTAAACAAAAAGGCGCAATAATTTCAAGGACAGAAGCATCATAATGGCTACGTAACGCAGAAATCAGGGCACCTTTAACCTTGTTTTCAATCAGAATGGGATAACATTTGACTACACCAAAAGTGCGATCCTCACTTCTGAAACCTTCCACGTGGATAGCTGGATATGCTTCTAATTCGGTGCGAGCTTGGATGTCATAGTCGGTTGTAAGTTTAATGTTTAATGTTCCAGGATAAGGATCAAAACCAAGTTTTTCTATGAATTGCTTACGGTACGGGTCTTTTGCTATGTAATAAGCACCTTCACCTAAGCCTGTAAAAACTGTACCCTCAAGAGTAATACTAGGCGAATAAGGCGCTTCCATAAGAAGTTTAAGGTTTGCATACACCTTTTGAAGCGCCCCCATGCCCTTTGGCTCGATTTTTATTAAGCAACCTTCATGAATAATTTTACGTTTTATCCAGCCTTTTCGCTCCAGTTCAATAAGATATCGGGAAGCAGTCTGCTGACTTACCCCCAATTTCTCAGCCAAATATTCTGTTGAAATCTTGGTAGTTCTCTTATGAGCACCCACCTCAGCTAATTTTACAACAGTAAAAATTTGGCGCCACTCATGAGGGTCAATCATTTTTTTACCAACAGGCAGGAATTGAATATTTGAGTATAGTAGGTGAGTCCATATTTAAACGACACGACAACTCACCTATATTTTGAGTAAACGACCCTCCTTATCCATTTCGCCTTTCCGTATACGTGTAGTAGATATGGGTGTACAGTTTTGGGAGGGAACCATGCTAACCGTAATTATAGTCAAAGGCAAAAGGGCGGCTTTCTGCCGCAGTTCGTTGATTTTTAATGCGGTACACCGGGTTTCTTCGCTAACCACCAATGCTTCAAGGTATGGATCATTAATTGAGGTACCATATGCATTATCTAAGGCTACAACTTCAGTTCTGCTCCATAAATCTGAATCCCTAAGAAAAGCCTCCAAATTTTTCAGCCGCTCACAGTAAGCCGCAGTTATGTGGGGTTTGTTCAGTTGATTAACAAGCATATCAGAACTTAAGCCAATTACAACGTGGTCTCCCACTTCAAAAGCCTTCAAAAGCAACGTTTTATGACCACGATGCAACTCATCAAAGGTTCCTCCAACAGCCACCTTTTTAAACCGTCTCATTTACACCCACCAATCTTGCGCCTTGAAAGTCCAACTCACTAACAAGGATGTTCTTTTTTGGTAAAATCTGTTTAAAAGCTTCAGCCACAGCTGCAGCGTTTTCCTTAAAGGCAACAGCATGAATTGCCTCTCCGAGCATGTTTTGAGCATAGCCAATTGCACCAGCTTTTTTTGCAAGGTGAGCAAGCTGTTTAACACGTTCAGTTGTAAAACCTGTTTTTTCAGAAAAATCCCAGCAACAAGCCAAAAAATTTTCTAAACTGGGCTCATCTAAAATAGCATCTAAGGTTTCGCGTCCATACCGATTGATCTCAACTCGTTTCTCTTCAGAAGACAAAATCTGCCTTGTAGGAGTTGGACCAAAAAATCCCACAACCACAGCATAGTCAGGACTTAAGGGGATTCGGTCAATAACACCTATTCCTGGTGCCCCAGGCTCAACAGTTATTACGCAACCACTAACCATTAAAGGTCCGACGGTACCTAACCCTGTCTTACATAATATCTCGGCAACATGCGCAATTTTTCCAATTTGATTAAAAGTTAAGGTTAAATCCAAAGCTTTAGAGAAAGCCAACGCTGCAGTTAAAGCTCCGGCCGCGCTTGTTCCAAAGCCTGCGCCGATCGGAACACAGATTTCATGATGAACTATCACGTCATACTTGTTCTCGGTCTTATCGAGGAGCAAACGCAAAGTGGCCTTTGTTGTTTCAGCTTCAGGTGCCACTTTCCCATTCAGAAAAACGCGGATGCTATTCTGTTTGGCTTCAGAAAGAGAAACTTCGGTTAAAACACCGTGTTGAAGACCAAATCCACCCCCACGGGCACCTATCCTTTCAGGGTCAGTTATGGGAATGCCAGCATCCGTGTGGTCGCAAATTTCAAAGAAACTAGAAAGACCTGCTGGAGCAAACGCTTTTGCAGTTTTAAACATCATTTCGCCTTTTCGTCTTTTGTATAAAAACGAAGGTGGGGGAAAGCCTTTTGGCAAGCCTTAATTATAGGAGGCCCGAGCAACAAAACAAAGGGAATTTCAGTGGCAAATGTCCACACAAATATTAAAGGAACCAAGGACGCTGAAAGTGGCGACGCAAAATAACCTGTGGGCGAAAAGAAAAGTTGACTATATGCCCAAACAGCAACAGCAACTATAGCGGCACCAACACCCATTCCGATAACGCTACCCACCCCGAAGCTTCGGAATTCACGCCAGTATTTTGTCATTAAAGCAAATAAAACCAGACTCACGCCCACCAGAGATACAAAGAGGGCAACGGTTACAATTGTAGAAAATGGTGCAAAACCAGATGACTCCACTGGCAACAACAAAGTTGGCAACAGCAAACCAGCCAAAATGATTATTGTCCCAATTACTAAGCCTACAAGGATTTTTTTTCGGTTAAGGTTTCTTCTTGAAAGGTAACCTATTACAAAAAAAACGGTGAAGTTTGCTGTAACGCCAGCCGTCAGGCTTAGAAGAGGATCACCATGAAAAGCTAGATCCCTGATAAATATACCGATGGCTGCACCAAGACCCCCAACCCAAGGTCCAAAAAGAACTGCAAAAACGGCAGGTATAAAAGCGGCAGGCCAGAAGGCTACGCCTCCAAAAGTAAGACCAAAACTTGTTAAATAACCAACGACTGCGTAAAGTGCAGCGCAAATTGCGATTATCGCCACGTTGAAAGCTTTCATGCGATATTTGCCCCCGTGTTTTTAATTAATAATCCCTTCAAAATGGGGACTCATTAAATAAGATTATCCTATGAACTGTTTAAACATGTTTAAACATGTATCGTATTAATCTTAGATGAAGACAGAGTACTTTGGTTCTCAAGCAAATGGCTACTAACAAAGTCTCAGCTATTTTCAAAAAATCAGGTTTTATGTGAACCTGAAAAGACTTGGGCACTGGAATATTTTCCAGCAGCTTTAATTGTGAAGACTCATAGCTACAACAAAAGAGGGGGCACATTCATTTTAAATTTAACCTATCAACAACCACCCAAACAAAAAATTTGCTGATAAAATGAGGGCAACTATTTTTTGTGCCTTCTGATTCGGTCTTGCCTTTGAGATATCATGCGCCAATCGCGTTTTCTCTGGGTTTGTACAGTGAAGCGATCGTATCTTGGAGGAGGGGGAACTGCCTCTTTTCGGTAACGAGAAATGTTACGATAAAAAGTCTCAGAGCTAATGATGTTGTTCTTCAGATCCTCGATGTTTTTGTTTAAGTCAAGTTTTTCTTCATCACTTCTTGCAGAGTCAAAAACTTCGGAATAAACTAAATAGGCAGCATGGAAAGGAAAATTTGACAGGTCATCGATAAGGAGTTTTTCAATTGCGGGTTGTGGGGGGTTTTTTGGTGATGGTTCAGTCATGTTTATTCAAGCTTCAACGTTAAGAGAAGTAGCAGACTTCTTTATAGCTTTTACAGATACCAAAAGTTTATTCTGGACTGTCAAATCCATGCTCTAAGCGACCATGGTCTTTCCTGAACTTGTCGAGATGCTCAGTTTTAGAAGTCCCGTAAGTTTTCAAGTGTTTTTGCAGATCTATTTCGTTGCAAAAACAGCAAGGGCAAAACGGACATTTTGATAAGTTATTAGTGTTGTGTTCGTGGAGGTTTTTCTCTTCCATGCCTATCGCTCGCAGATAACTCCATATAAATTTGAATATGGCACAGTTACCCTAAATAAGGTTAATGCAAATCCAATAACCACCAAGCATTATTTGAAATAAGACAAAACACAACACTGCAAACAGAGAAGATGATATGTAGGCACTTGAAATGTACAACGTGAAACTCAAAGTAAAGAGTATTCTTTTAGATTTAGATGGAACAATATTAGATACTAAAGATGCCTATGTTACAGCCGCAAAAAACGCTTTCAAGAAACTAGGTCTTACTGAACCTACAAACAGTGTCGCGTTGGAGATCCCAAAACGGATAGAACAAAAACTACCACTAACAGACCTCGTAGGAGTTGACTCCTCACGATTCTTAGATGTTTATCTTAAAGAGTTCTACGATATATCATCAGACAAAACATGCCCCTTTCCCCATGTAGCAGAAACTCTTGCAGAGTTATCTCAAAAGGCAAAACTTGCAATCATAACTATGCGTTTTGTTCCTAAAGAAATTGTTATCAAAGAACTGAAGCAATTCGGCTTAGAGGGATACTTCAATCAGGTGTTTACAGCATTAGACACAGACAAACCTAAGCCTTCGCCGGAAGCACTCCTCAAAGCTGTAAAAGCCATGGATGCACACATTCATGAATGCGCCATAGTGGGCGACTCAGTGATTGATATACAAGCAGGAAAAGCGGCTAAAACAAACACGATTGCCGTGCTTTCCGGCCTTTATTCACATGAAGAACTCGCTAAAACAAACCCAGATCTAATAATAAAGGGAATAGAAGATTTACCCACAGTTATAAATTAAAGAAATTTTCATATTTCTAAGGTCGAAATATTGCTGAAAACCGCCTAAACCAGTTATATGTGAATGGGGAAATAGGTTAATTAAAGCCAATATTGCATACTTAATATGGAGAAGGCTTCAGAGTCGGAAGTTGCTATGAACTTTGTAGAAATAATCCTGACAGAAAAATTGAAAGAAGCAGATCCAGCACTAGACATTCTAGGTTCTGACAAAAAAGTACTACAAGTAGCATCCCAAGACTTCACCAATTACCTCAAGAACCATTGGAATCTCGTTGGCAAAGAGTCAAACAACTGGGAACTTGCAGATAAAATAGAACAATTCTTCAAGGAGAACCCAGTAGAATTTGAAACCTACATTACCATTTGGACAGGCATCTGGCTGAAAAAATGGAAAGAGCGCGTCAAGTTACTCATCGGTAACCAAAACCCTAACAAGTGGAATAAAATCTCCAAGACACTCACAGACGCAGAACCATTATGGAGAAAATTAAACTACAAACAAGAAATCATGGAAATAGTAATTTCCACCCTAGTGAAGAATGGAGAAATCTGCGGAACCGAAATTTTAGCGGAAAACATTCTGAAGTTGGAGTTAGGCGAGAAGAAAAACCAATTTATGCTAAATGAAAAAGAACAAACGTTGGCTGTACTTAACAATGCACTACGTAAAGCGCGAGATATGGCTCAGAGCAAAGGTCCTCTGATTTTCGTTAAAATTGACAAAGGCTACTACAACTCAGTAAACTAAAAGAGGAAAATATCAACTATAGCCTCTTTTTTATAACAAAGAATCAAACATTGCCCTAACCTTTGAATATCGCTTGTTTGTTGCAGAACTTGAAATAAGAAAACATCGCATAGCGGAAAATCTACTCACAAAAACAATAGTACACTAATTTGACATAAATTGCAGACAAAACACACATAACTCAAACTACCGTACTATACAAACTAAAATTCACAAAAAACTTTTTTAGATGACGATAATAGAGGAGACAGCTAGACTAATCTTTGTCTAGCCAACGTCTTAGTTTGCCACTTGTAGCTTCTAATAGTGGCGGATTCCCCGTAGCCACACGCTGCACAACGCTTATGACGGACATGGTATGCACGTCTACCGCAACGCCTGCATTTTATGTGGACAACTTTACCTTGACGTTTACCCTGTGATGGAGTACCTTTACCCAACTTTGTCACCTAGGAGGAGGCGATATAAGTACAACGTTGTCTCCACGGACAATTATCAAGCCTAGCTTACGTTGGTTTTCAACTTCTGTTGTATCCTCGGTTTCTTCCAGAACCAAATTAAGATGTTGATCAAAACCCTTTAGTCTGCCACGTAGGCTTTTGCCGCCTTTTAGGCGTACCAGCACTATTTTGCTCAAGTTTTGCTCAAGGATTTCAGTGGTCATTTCGCTCATTTAAAGACCCTTCGTATTGTTCGCTTCTATACTTAAACTCTTAACATTTAAACCTATCTAAGCCATAAACACCATGTTACTGTAAAAGTCTATTAAGCCGGAAAAAATCTACTTTTAGCAAATTAAACTTAAAAAGGGGCGCAACTTTGACTGAACAATTATTCCAAGTGCTTCTTTTCGGTTTACTCCAAGGGATAACTGAGTGGCTACCAATTTCAAGCACGGCGCACTTGAAGTTAATTGACAAGTTTCTTATCAACTTGTCTATAACACCCCTCTTTAATCTTGTATTACACATAGGCACCTTAATAGCCGTCGTATTCTTTTTTAGAAGAGACATACAAAACATTCTTTCGGCACTTATTAGGTTTGATTTCAAATCAGAAAGTGGCGCCCTTATACCGCCAATTATAGTAGCAACAGTACCCACCGCTGCCATCGGGCTTGTTTACGTCTTGCTTTTAGGGGAAGCTTTTCAGACAATACCGATCATAGCTGTGACGTTTCTTGTAGGTGCTACCATTGTTTATAGCTCTAGATTTGGACAGGAAAAAACTGAAAAAATAGCTTACAAAAACGTGATACTGATAGGTATCGCACAGGGTTTTGCTGTATTCCCAGGGCTCTCGCGAAGTGGGGTAACTATATCCACAGCGCTACTTCTTGGTTTTCGAAAAGAAACCGCGTTTAAATTCTCTTTTCTCCTATCTATACCAGCTATTATCGGCGATTTCATCGTAGAAGCGTATAATCAACGCGGGGCACTCTCCACAACTAGCATAGACCCAATAAACATAATCGCGGGTTTCGCTATAGCCATAGTAGGAGGCTACTTGGCTTTAAGACTAGTAGCAAAAACCGTTAAAAGCAAAAAGTTCCATTATTTTGCACTCTACACAGGAACACTCGGAACTATACTTCTAATTTCATCAATACTCATACTCTAGCAAACGCAATGCACTAAAATTGTCGCTCACCTTATAAAGTGCCTTTTGCCTTAGAATTGACAAATATGTGAACCAGAATGACAACGCTAATAGAGCTTACGCTAGTTTTTTTGAGCTCTTTTGGGTTCAATATGATACCCTTTGCTGGTCCATCCAACCTTTTTATTGCATCAACAGCAGCATTAACCATAAGCTCCACTGAACCCACAACTTTAGGAGCAATCGGTTTACTAGTAGCTTTAGGAGCATCAATCGCCAAAAGTGTGCACTACTTAGTCACCTTCTTTATAGGGAAACATTTAAACCCAAAAAAGCGCCAGCGACTAGACAAAGACGCGGAAAAAATCAAAGGCTGGGCATTCCTATTGCTCATTGCAGCCGCTGCCACACCAATCCCTGACGAACCAGTGGTTATACCGCTTGGATTGATGAAATACAGCCCAGTAAAGTTCTTCACTGCATTCTTTCTTGGAAAACTCTCAATAACGCTAGCAGGAGCATTTCTTGGCGCATGGACAAACAGCACTTTCTCGGAATTTCTCAGCCAAGAAGCAATGATTACACTCTCGGTAGCTCTAACCATAATTGTCACCGTGATCTTGCTTAAAGTTGATGTTGCAGATTTTATTGAAAAAATTTTTAGACGAAAACCTAAAGCGACCAAACAAAACAAAGAAACTACCGCAACAAGCACTTAAACTTAGGAAAGTTAATTATGGACCAGCCTCATCACGCATAGCGAATAAATTCCAAATTGAGAGACACACATGAGTCACAAACATCGACGGTTTTCATTAAAAACAAAAGAATCAAAACAAATAATTTCTCAAGTTTCAGCGAGACTAAAAATAGATTTTGAAGCTATACTGGGTTCAAAAACAAATGTTGAGAGCATAGAGACAGATTTTGGTCAGTTATTGCTAATCTCAGGCAAGCCTATGTTATTCAGGAACAATGAAACGTTTTTGCCGACTTTAATGGCTCATGAATTGCTGGAAACACTACCTAAAGTGGTAGTAGATATGGGTGCGGTACGTTTTGTCTGTAACGGTGCAGACATAATGGCTCCAGGCACAGTTCGCTATGAAGGTGAATTCAGAGTTAACGATATCGTAGTTGTGGTGGATGAGAAACATGGCAAACCCTTAGCAATAGGTGAGGCTCTCTACAGCCTAAATGAAGCAAAAAATGTTAAACACGGCGCCGTTGTTAAAAATGTTCATTACGTCGGCGACAAAGTTTGGAACTTTGCAAAACTCATAAACGAGTAGCACAGACGCCCTCTCGAGAAGTTAATGTTAGAGAAGATTCAGTATCTGAAAGGGGGTTGCTTGTTCATCCACATATTGATAGTGGACGCAACCGACCAGATTTTCGGCAGCAACAAATCTTAATCTTAAATTAGTAAAACAAGAAACCTAAAAAGGGAAAGACTGGGTTAACCTACAAAAGGGGGAACAAATATTCTCTGGATCGTCTAGAAAAGAACTATTTAAATTTCTATAGTTCCCTCTTATAGTGGCGCTATCTTTTTGGTGACACAAGGAATGGAAAATAAAACTGTTAAACAAACAGCCAAGGCACCACCTGAGCAAGCCTTGAACCAATTTGGCAAAAACAACCAACTCAAAGAGTATCACGAAAAACGTGATTTCAATGCAACCACAGAACCACAAGGCAACAAAAGGAAAAAACAAAATCAAAACAAAATCTTTGTTGTACAGGAACATCACTCCAAGAGGTTGCACTACGATTTCAGGTTGGAGCATATGGGTGTCCTCAAAAGCTGGGCAGTTCCAAAAGGTATACCAGAAAGCACAGCAGACAAACGCTTAGCCGTAGAAACAGAAGACCACCCATTAGAATATGCAGAGTTTGAAGGCACAATTCCCGAAGGACAATACGGAGCAGGCACAGTCACCATCTGGGATGAGGGCAACTACGAAACCAAAGTCTGGAACGAGAACATGATAGAAGTCACATTAAAAGGCAAAAAACTCCTAGGGCGCTACGTGCTGGTGCGCCTAAAAAAAGGTGATGACAAAAATTGGTTGCTGCTCAAAGGCAAATAATAACTGAACTCACGAAAACTACCTTTAGTTATTTCCAGCATCTGCTGTATAAAACGAGAATTAACTCAAATTTATTTCGGTAAAAATAAAGAATACCGTTTAATGTGATTGGTATATGCTCTATTGTGGAAATTGTGTCACAGTAAACAACCTGAATACAAGTTTTGCCAGAACTGCGGTTTTCCCTTCCTGCAACAACATTTTCCATTTTTCAGCTGTCTATGGAGCCTAACTTGCGTTGTAGACTTGCAATACCCATTCATGAGTGCGCTAAAAGTTTCCATAAAAAGAAGAAGGACTATTTCCTTTCAATGAGCTCAATTAAGGTGCCCTCAGGATCTTCTACAAACGCTATCAACGATCTAGAATGAGGAAGTCTGAAGGGTCCATCAGTTATAGTTACGTTTTCTTTTTTCATGGTGTTTATTACTTGCTGCATATCTTGAACTTCAAAAGCTATATGATCAAAAAGGCGGTTTTCGTCAGGTTGTATAAACCTTTTTTGGTTGCGGTAAAAAGTAAGCTCAAGTGTGCCACCTTTGGCTTGAGGATCTCGCAGAAAAGCAATTTCAGCGTTATTTTGTAAAATTTCTCTTTTACTCAAAAGTTGGAGTCCAAGTAGCCGAGTATAAAAGTCAATTGATTTCTCCAGATTACTGGTTCGAATGCTTACATGAACAAGCATTGTATTTCCCCCACTTTTCAAGATTTTTGAGGCCTTCTACTGACAGCAGAAGAAAAACTTGCTCAAGCTTTGGAATACACTTAAATCTTTTAGCTCGCTCTCTCCTTTGAACAACCGACATAAAACACGATGGCTACCTAATGAGTCCCATTATTGAAACAGATCAATTAACAAAAAAATTCAACAGTCTTATAGCAGTTGACAAAGTAGACATCGAAGTTCAAGCAAACGAAATTTTCGGTTTGCTTGGTCCAAACGGCGCAGGAAAAACAACCACTATAAACATGCTCTGTACCATACTCAAACCTACCTCTGGAACCGCTAAAGTCAACGGTTATGACGTAGTCAAAGAGGCAAACAGAGTACGGAAATCTATAGGTCTTGTCTTTCAAGACCCCAGCATCGACGACAGACTAACTGGCAGAGAAAATCTGTATATGCATGCAAACCTCTACGGTGTACCTACAAGCGAGCAAAAAGAAAGAATTAACCGTATACTCAAACTTATTGAACTAGAAGACCGAGCAGACGACCTCATGCGAACCTATTCAAGTGGCATGCGGCGCAGGCTCGAACTTGGACGTGGACTGATTCACTATCCAAAAGTGTTATTTTTAGACGAACCAACCGTCGGGCTGGATCCACAGACCCGCTCTCACATTTGGAAATATATTCAGGAACTTAAAGAGACACATGACATAACCGTCGTTTTAACGACTCACTACATGGAGGAAGCGGAGAGACTCTGCAACCGTATAGGCATAATTGATTATGGGAAGATAATCGCTTTAGATAAACCTTCAAGTCTTAAAGAGACCCTTGAGGGTGATGTCATTTTAGTTAAGGCTAACAATCTAGAAGAACTTACAAGATTGTTAATTGCAGAATTTGGCTTCACAAAAATACGCGTTATTGACGACACAATGGAAATTACAGTAAAACAAGGCAAGAGTCTTTTACCGCGGATAGTAGAGGCAACTGCAACTCACAACATTTTTGTCGAGTCGATTCTCCTACGTGAACCCAACCTCGAAGACGTTTTTCTCCACTACACAGGAAGAGGCATACGCGCCGACAGTGGAAAAGAACGCTACGGTTTAGGAGCTATGAAAAGGAGAAGAATAAAGTGACAGAACTCAAAGGACTGTATACCCTGTGGCTCCGAGAGGTCAAACGCTACTTACGCAACAGTACGCGTATACTTAGCAGTTTTATCCAACCCCTACTGTGGCTGGTCATTTTTGGCGTAGGCATCGGCGCAAGCCTACATGGAGCAGTATCAACCCAAGAATTGACGTACCAAGAATTGATTTTTCCCGGAATCGTAGGACAAACACTCTTGTTCACAGCCATGTTTATGGGAATTTCAGTAATATGGGATAAAGAATTTGGATTCATGAAAGAAATTTTGGTCGCTCCACTTTCACGTTTTACAATTTTTATAGGCAAAATGTTAGGTGACAGCACAGATGCTCTTATCCAAGGGTTAATTGTGCTTGCATTCGGCCTAGTTTTAGGAGTAAAACTCAGCCCGGCGTCGTTTCTTTTGTGCTTGCCCGTAATGCTACTCATTACTTTTGGTTTAGTAAGCGTAGGATTAATTATAGCAAGCTTTATGGACAACCTTGAAAGTTTCGGTGCAATTCAAAGCTTCATAAACCTACCTTTGTTCTTCTTAAGTGGTGCATTATTCCAAATTCAAAGTCTACCTGCTTGGCTGCAAGATATTTCAAAACTCAACCCACTAACCTACGGAGTAGACGCTCTGAGACATGTTATCTTGGGAGAAACGTGGCAGTCTCTGCAACTGCAGCCGCTCATTGTAGACCTCGCGGTGGTGGGCATTTTTGATTTGGCAATGATCGTAGTAGGAACATGGGCGTTCCACAAAATGAAATAAAAAACAAAAATGCTACAAAAATATAGACATCAGAAAACTAACGGAACTATATTACTTGAAGTTTCTTCGATTTGCTGCTCTATTATAAGTTCAAGTTAATCAAACAAGATCTTCCAATACAGAAACTATAAAAGCTACAGTTTTGAAGACAGAAAACAAGAAAGCAATCAAGGCGCATAAAATATATACTGCTGCCGCTCTCTTGAATGGGAGATGTTCACGTGAGCAACAACTGCGTTTTCTGTAGAATAGTCCAAAAGGAACTATCCTCAAGCAACGTATATGAAGATGACAAAGTTTTAGCTTTCATGGACATTCGACCAGTTAATGAAGGACACACATTGGTAATTCCCAAGCAACATTTCGAAGGAATACTGGACATACCTGAAGAACTAAACGCGTACGTCAACAAAATAGTGAAGCGCGTAGCAGTTGCTGTGCAAAAAGCCACACACGCAGATGGCCTCAGTATAATCCAGCAAAATGGAAGAGCAGCAAATCAAGATGTTTTCCATTTACATGTACACATAATTCCCAAATTTGAAGGACAAAATACACCAAGGTTCAGAGATTTAAGCGAAGTAAGCAGAGAACAACTTGATCAAACAGCATCAAAAATAAAAAGTCACCTGCTACCCTAATATCAACTTAGTCTAAAAATAATCATACTAATAAAATAACACTTTTTTTTAAAAAAAAAATAAACGCAAAAGGATCCACCTCTTAAAGGCCAAAAAAATAACTAGTACTTAAAACTGTCAGCTCTTCAAAAAAATAAAAAAGTAAATGTGTGGTGGAGATTAAAACCTACGGTCTCTAAAGCCGCCGCCACCTCCACGTCTGTCCCTACCACCGCCGTAGCCACCGCCACGTCTGTCCCTACCACCAAAGCCTCTTCCACCGCGTCTAAATGGCCGTCTTTCCTGTTCATAGGTTTTACTGGAGACATTGTTAGTTGTATTAACTTCTCCTTCAATTGGAGCAGCTGCAGGTTCAAGTTTTCCATATTTACCAATATTTAGGCGCATGTTACCCTTAAACAAAGTGACATAGCCATTTTCTACCCTGATGGTGTCGTTTTCATTCACTTTCTCAATGTTGTCATCCCACAATGTCAAGTAAACAACACCTGTCTCGTCACCAACTAACGCGTCACAGACTTTGTGGGCTGACCCATCTCTGCCCATGGGTATTTCTCTAATTTCGCTTTTGGAAACTACTTTGGCGGTTACGTTAACTGCTCTAGACTGTGGAGTTAACTCGCCAACTTTGACTTCAACTGGTTGCTTTTTGTTTTCGAAAAATCCTTCGACTGCCAATCTAATTCAACCTTTGTATGTTTGGTATGCACAAGTTAGTCTGCAAGCGCTTCTTAAGGTTTGCGGTCATCATTGTAGACAGGATGTAGGGCTCTGGAAAATACACGCCGCTAAAGAGGCATATTTAGCGTGCACTCTATAAATAAGAGGCCTGTGAAATTAACTCTTATGAAACGAAGGAGTTTAATAGGCGTACTAACTGCAGTTGCAGCTCTTGGATTGACAGTGATAGCTATAATCTGGACTAATAATGGTTCCAACCTTTCGCTGCAAATGGTGGTACCACAATATTACACCTATGAAGTTGTCCGAGTTTACCCCCATAACGAAAGCGCTTTCACTCAAGGTTTAATCTATGCAGATGGTTTTCTCTATGAAAGCACAGGGCTTTATGGCAGTTCTACCCTTCGGAAGGTAGACTTGGAAACGGGTAACATACTGGCTAGCACTATTTTGCCTACAGAATTCTTTGGGGAAGGTATAACTTTAATTGACGAAAAAATCGTTCAGTTAACGTGGCGTTCACAAGTTGCATTTGTTTACAGCAAGGAAAATTTAAGTTTACTGTATAACTTCACTTATTCCACCGAAGGTTGGGGTATAACTTTTGACGGCACCCACATAATTATGAGCGACGGCACAGACAAACTCTACTTTCTTGACCCAACCACCTACCAGCGCACAGGCTACGTTAACGTTAAGGATGGCAATTTTCCGCTAACTAATCTAAATGAGCTTGAATACGTCAAAGGCGATGTTTATGCAAATATTTGGCATGAACAAAAAATTGCAGTTATCAACCCTACAAACGGGCAAGTTAAAGCGTGGATAAATCTTTCAGGAATAGAAAATGCACCTTTAAGCGAAGAGGAAGTGCTCAACGGTATTGCTTACGATGCACAGAATAATCGATTATTTGTTACAGGAAAAAACTGGCCACACCTTTACGAAATAAAACTTATAGCCGTAGGATAGTTTAAGCTTCCAACGCTTTTTGTGAAGCGTCAATGTAAACTTTAGCAAATTTGTTCGTTAAATCTTTCTGAGTGTAAATGGAGGTGTGTAACCTGAAAAAATTACCCATACGCTCTGTTTCCACTCCAATGCCTATCACAATTACCCCTTTCTTAAGAAGGTCATCAACGTTTTCCTTTAAGGCAATAGGCATGTTCACGTAACCGTAAGGCCAACCATCTGAAATCACAATAAGCACGCGCTGTTCCTCAAACCTTTTTGCCAACATTTTGCCGGCAATATGCACGGCATCAGGGATATAGGTTAACCCCTCAAATTTGAGGCCACCGATTCGAGCCCGAACTTTCTGCGAGTAAGATTCAGTGGAATCTTTGAGAATATAAAGACGGTCACTGAAACCAAAAAAAGTCCACGAGCTTGAATCAGTCATTAATTCTTTTGCAGCTTCAGCTACCGCAATTGCTAAGGCTCTTCCATATTCACCACGAACTTGCATACTTCTACTCACATCAAAAACAATAGACCAAGCAAAGCTCTGCTTCAAGTACTCCTCCAAAGTAAAAACATCAGTGGCAGGCTTGTTGCTTGCCATAGCCTGGATAACCTCAGACAAATCTAAAATACCCATTTCTTGCCGAGTATTTTCATCATAAAGATCTACAGCCTCCCGTAGTGCATCCATCAACCTTCGGCTGGCACCCTGCACAAGAGATCTTGCTCTAAGATACTGAGTGTAGTCCTCTTCAGGGAAAGAAACGGACTTAAAACGTGTCCAACCTATATACGGCGTGATTTTGGAGAGAATTTTTTGTTGTCGCTCTTGCTGTTGCTGGTCAGAATTAAACGCTTGAAGCGCTTCTGCCTCCTGTTCAGGTCTCCAACACTGCTCTATATTGTCAACAGTAGGAACTGAACCGCCTAACGCCTCTATGGACTGTACAAATATGCTTTCTACATCATAAGACATATGAAGGTTAGCTTCGCTGTAGATACTACAGCGACCAAGACTTTCCGCGTACGGAAGTGAAGGACACTCCATAAAGGGACCAAAAGGTTCCAGCATACATCTTAGTTTTTCAAGTTCTTGGGTGAACAACTTTTCGAAGTTAATCTGTTCACCAGCTAATGATCCCAAAAAAGTGTCCCTCAACGCCAACAAATCTTTCTGAACAGCGTCTACGGCCTGAATTTCCTCGGTATCAAGTTTTCCTTTGTATTCACCTACATTCATTTTTGTAAGTATCGCAGACATTACCCTTGTTGCAGAAGAAAAAATTCTGTTTACGGGTTTAATTTTCTGGTAAGCCAAGGCATTTGCGTAGGCTATGTCAATTAACCTATCTGGGTACCAAGCTTGAAAATACGAGTTCACATAAGTATCTCTAAAAAGAGATTTCACAAACGCGTCAACCAGCGAATCAGAAGGGCAAGGGGCTATATCTACGTCAGGAAGAGGCACAAGTGTATGTGTGGTCAAATGCAAAACGGCAGCTCTAAAAAGGCGCCCAACTTTTGATTTACCTGACTTATCATAGGGAAAAGTTTGTCCTAAATACAGGATTTGATTGTTTTCTAAAAACTGAGTTTTAGGTAATTTTATTGTAAATCCTTGGTCATCGTGTTCTAAAGTTGGTTGGGCTAAACTGGGATCTAGAAGAATTTTCACTTTTTCCTTGTCTTTCTGGAACGAGATTGCACGAGCGTACTCTAAAAAGCCCATTATATAACCTTCACACAGAAACTATTGAGTATTAAACACTGCCTCAATAATACGGCGAACATCAGCTTGAACTTCAGGGTTATCACTCGTTAAACCAATTATGGTTTCTTCGGCAGCATTGAGGGGGGTACTTCCATCATAAACTAGCATAGCCCAGTTAATCAGATCACCCAACGATGGCCCATAAGGCAGGTCGCCAGCTTTATATTGGCGCCGCAATTCTGCTCCCGCCTGTATAATTTTGTAAGCAGTGTCCTTGTCAATTTTTGTACGTTTTTGCAGCATTTCCACCTCGTTTGGAGAGATGTTCTCACCTACACTGAGAAAGTCAAAATTAATCCATACAGCCATACGTCGTCGCATAGCAGCGTTCAATGGTTTGGTTCCTGAGAACTCGGCGGTGGCGGGGTTCATACTGATAATCATGTAAGCATATTTGTGGCGTTCAATAACTTCACTGTCTTTTTCATTGAGCACCAAGTGACCCCTTGTGTCCAAAACAGGATTGAGTCTTGTAGCTACATCTTGCTTCATCATGTTAGCTTCATCAAGATACATAATGCCCCCTTTGCGGAGCCACTGTGTCAACAAACCATCAACCCAGTTTTCTTTGCCTAAACCGATAAAACGACCAATCAGGTCAAAAGACGATGTAGATAAGCCACAGTTAACCTCCCAAATAGGCAATCCTGTCAATTCGGCGACCAAATAGACAATATGAGTTTTACCTGTACCTGAGGGTCCGATTAAACTGCACTGTTTAAAATAATAGAGTGCTCGCACAATCCGCTCTACATAATGCTGTCCATGGTCTAAATATTCAGGTGTATTCTTTGGAATCAAATCATCCAAATGTGCAAAACTATAATTTGGATGTAAATCATATTTTTGAATATCATATTTATGATATAATGGAGACTGAGACATTGGGCGTTCTTTGTCTACAGAAACTGTAACTCTAAACCTGTCCTGTTTAACAGACGTAACTTCTTGAATTCGACTAACAGCAGTTTGCTCTCTAAGGCCCTGATGTCCATAAACCATGCTCTGCCGCCTCTGACTACTATGAGGTGTTAAATCCAGACAAATAAATATTACGTATTACGACTTATTATAAAAGATCACGGCAAAACACCAACAGTAAATTCAAAACACAACTCATAAAAAAGAGACATTGAATTAGAGACCTAATTAAAATCAGAAACTTTTGCACAACCAACTACTATAGTTTGACATGCGCTTTCAACGAAAGTACTTTATTGATCAGCACTAGAAAAGCGCTTCCTTTTGAAAAAGATGTACGTAAACTTTACTACATACAAGCCCTTTTCTCATAAGAGCACGTTAGTCACAAGCGATAACCTTTGACACAGGAAACTATGGCAAAACCTGTAGTGGAAATGCCCATTCTTGATGAAAAACAGGAGCGAAAGCAGATTTCATTACAGGAAGTGCTAGAATCTATCAAAAACGTTGCAGACGACATCGGACAGATCAGCGAGTTGACAAGTGAAGAAAAACTTTTAACAACACAATTTTTTGTTGCACTTTTTAAACTTATGCAACCGTTAACAACAGCAATCCAAGTTTCTGTCTCCGTTCTCCCTGCAGAAACAGGAGCTATAACACAGGCGTTTGTTGACCCCACAGGTCACCTTTCACTTACACATAAAGATGGGCGGATGGAGATCAAGAATCTTCAGGAAGAAAAGAACCGCGAACTCATGATGGCAGTAGTATCAGACATCTTACCTAAATTCAAAAGCTTAACAAGCGCCCAGAAACGAAAAGTCGAAAACAGGATTAAATTCTTAACAACGTTAACAAAAGAATTACAAAAAATATCCGAAGCCTTCTCAGTGGTAGTTTCATCAACACAAAAATGATCACCCAATGAGCACAAACAACCAAAAATACATGTACTAAATATTCAGAATGTATCCTCAACCTCTCTAACATAGGTGAAGTTATTTAATATAGTATCGTAATACACAATATTTTAATATTTAGAAGCCTCTCCATAAACCAACTTAACACACGAGGAAAACACATATGGGAACAGTCATGGTAGTAGATGACGCATCATTCATGAGGGCAGTACTCAAAAAAATAATACTCCAATCCGGCCATGAAGTTGTAGCTGAAGCGTCAAATGGCGAAGAGGCGATAAATCAGTTTCAAACAGTGAAGCCTGACTTGGTTCTCATGGACATCGTAATGCCACCAACACCCAAAGCCAAAGACGGCATCGAAGCACTCAAACAGATAGTCACCGTAGACCCCGCAGCAAAAGTAGTCATGTGTAGTTCCATGGGTCAGCAAGCACTCATAGCTGAGGCACTTAAATCAGGTGCAAAAGATTTCGTTGTCAAACCTTTCCAACCTCAAAAAGTTATGGAAGTCCTATCCAAATACTGCTGAGGAAGCAAAAATTGCTGACTGCTCCAATTTGGCTGCACAACACAACAATCTCCTCCATAAACCGCAGTCAAAATGGAGTACAAACATGCGAAATTAATGAACTCCAACCAATAATAGCCACAACGACAGAAGCCACCACAAAAACAAATCTGGAGGAGATTCGTGTGAATATGGCGGAAATGAAAGCAGAAAAAAAGCCAGTAACGCTGGTAACCAGTGTCGGCTCGTGCGTCGCAATATGCCTGTACGACGCAGTCAACATGTGTGGGGGGTTGGCTCATATCATGCTTCCAAAATCCGCCATCGCTCCACATGAATCTCTTCCAGGAAAATTCGCAGACACCGCCGTTCCCAGCTTAGCAAACGCAATCAGAAAACTCTGTAAAAATGAAGGCAGGTTAAGTGCAAAAATTGCAGGTGGCGCAAATATGTTTCCAAATATAAATGCTCTCAACATAGGAGCCAAAAACGTCGAAGCAGTTAAAGAAGCGTTAGCTGAAAATAAAATTAGACTTATTGCGGAAGATGTTGGAGGCTCTCATGGTCGAAGAATAAGTTTTGACGTTAAAACTGGAAATGTAACTGTAAAAGTTTTCAATGGAGCGACCGCAAAACTATGAGCGAACAACTTGAAAAAAATAACAATATAAATTATCTAAAAACTGATTTTAAGCCTCCGTCTTATTCAGCACTGATAGATGAAATTGAGCTAGGTATACTCTTAGAACTTGGTAGCATAGGAGCGGGGCATGCTGCCACATCTCTCTCAGAGGTTCTGCAGCAACAAGTTACAATAAATATACCTCGACTTCACACGATCCCACCACACGAGTTGCCTAGGTACTACGAAAAACATGAAGAACCAACTACTGCAGTTTATATGCAGATAGCCAACAATGACTGTGATATATTGTTGGCCTTTGACGCTGTAGAAGCAAAGAAAATCGCGGCTATTATGACAATGGCTCCATCGGCAGAGGAACTGGATCCCACTATGGAAGAGTCGGCAATACAAGAACTTGGCAATATACTCATTGGATCATTTTTAACAGCTATATCTGATTTCACAGGTATACAGCTAATCCCAACAACTCCTCAAAGAGTAATAGACACCTTTGATTCTATAATTGATAATTTTATAGTTAAACAATCAATCATGTCTGATAATGCACTGATATTTGACGCCCAATTCAAACGTTCCAATGAGAATGCGAATTCCATCTTAATATTATTCCTAAGTCCACAACTACAAAAACAACTTGTACAAAAGTCAAAAGAACAAATGGGTATCTGACAACAATGGCAAGGCAGGATAAAAAAATGCGGCAACAAAAATTAAAACCTATCCGAGTTAGCGAGAACGTAGAAATTACGGCCCAAGATATATTATTGGAAATTGGAAGCATTGGTGCAGGACAAGCCACAACCGCACTTTCCACAATGCTGAATGAAAAAATAAATGTAGAAGTACCACGTCTACACATAAAACCTCCTCACCTAGTTCCACAGATTTATGAGAAGCATGATACAGTTGTGGCGGCCATTTTTATGCAACTAAGAGAAAAAGCAGGATGCGATTTAATGCTCATTTTTGAATGGGAGGAAGCAAAAAAAATTGCGGCGATAATGACGGGCGATATTGATGCGAATCAAGAGATAGAAAAATCCGCTTTAGAAGAACTTGGTTCAATTATGCTTTGTTCATTTCTGAACGCCATGGCGAATTTTACTTCAACAGAGTTGCTTCCCACGCCGCCAATATTAATTTTAGACACTTTTGACGCGGTTATTGATGAATTGCTGTCAAAGCAGGCGCTGTGTTCGGATATTGCGGCAATTTTTGATGCACAATTCAAACGTAGCACAAGTTCAGCTGGAGGATACCTCATTATGTTTCCAAGTGCTGAACTGCAAAAAATAATGGTCAACAAAGGAATGAAGTGGTTAAAGATTAATAAAGAAAGCAGCCAACGGCTCAATCGCTCTTTAAAAGTTTCATATAACAAATAGATAGCACCTACAAATACAGAAACCAAAGTTGACTTCTGGAAAGGAAATAATGATGGAAAGCTCAAAAGGACTATCAGAGTTCTTTGAAAAAGTGGCGTTCCAGAAGCTAAAGAAAATGCTTTTTGAAAATGTGGGTCTAAATTGTGACGGTTATCGTGACGAATATCTGAAAAGGCGATTTGATGTTAGATTGAAAGCAACAGGTTCTCAAACTTACAGTAAATACATAATTTATCTGAAAAAAAACCCTGGAGAATATCAACAACTTCTTAACGATTTAACAATAAACTACACAATGTTCATGAGGGATGCGGACGTTTATCTCTATTTAGAAAAATTTCTTTTGCCAAAACTTTTCGCATCTAACCCTGTAAGAATTTGGAGTGCGGGTTGTGCAAGTGGGGAAGAACCATATTCGGTAGCCATTTTGGCACACAAGATTCTTGGCGAAAAAATAAAAAATCATCAAATTTCAATTTTTGCCTCGGATATTGACAAAGACGCTTTGTTAAAAGCTGTAAAAGGCGAGTACCAGAAAAAGCAGTTATGTGGACTCACAGAAGATATCTTCAAAGAATATTTCACGAAGATAGGCGAAACATATCGAGTACGCGATTGCGTTCGTGGTCTTATCCATTTTGAGCAACATGACTTAATGAAAGAGCCGTTACGCCGAAATTTGGATTTAATTTTATGCAGAAACGTCATGATTTATTTTGCTAAAGAAAGCCAACAGTTAATTCACATGAACTTCTATAATGCTTTACGCGAAGGCGGATATCTAATTACTGGAAAAGCAGAAATGCTCAGTGGTGAACCTAGCAGAAAGTTTTCTGTAGTAGACATAAGAACACGCGTCTATCAGAAACCAAAGCAATCAAACATAGATCAAATAGGTATTATTCAACCCACCACAAAATTAACTTTGTAAATTCAAACAAATTTAAATTGAGACAATTTTGGGTGTCTCAAACAGAGACACACGCATACAAAATAATTTCAAAGCTCAAAAATGGTTATCAAACCAAGCCAGCATAAGGTGGACTGTTACAGTTGTCTTTGGATAATGATCAATACAGAGAATTATTTATTGAAGAAGCAAAAGAACACATTGAATGTCTAACTAAGTCTATGCTGACTCTTGAGAAAGAACCTCAAAACAAAGAGATCATAAACATGCTTTTTAGATCAGCTCATACATTAAAGGGCTCTTCAGGCATGATGGGATTCAAAGATTTCCAAGAGCTAACTCATAAAATGGAAGATGTTTTTGATGGTATGCGTAAAGGTAATGTGCCTACGCCTGAATTAATTACAGTACTTCTTGAGTGTATTGATGCCTTATCTGCAAGGTTGGAAAGGATCCAAAAAGGCGTTGAAGGTGAAATAGAAGTTGAGGCTCTCAAAAAAAGGCTGGTTGGAAGCATAACTGAGTCAACTTCAGGACTTGCCACAACAAAAGATTCTTCAGACTCAATCAGAATTAACGAAAATGCTTTAGTTGAGCTTGACGAAAATGAAAAAGAGGCTTTACAGAAAGCTAAAAACATTGGTGAAAAAGGCTATTGCATAGACCTAAAATTTTCTGATGATTGTCATTTCAAGGTCATAAGAGCAAACATGATTCTCAGCAAAATAAGTAAAATCGGCGAGATTGTTAAAACGGTGCCTGTCAAGAGAGAGCTAGACGAAGATAGACTTAAGCAGGGCTTTAAATTGGTTGTTGCCACGAAAATTGACGGGAAAGAGCTTGAAAAATGCACTCAAGAAGTGCTTGAAGTGGAAAAGGTTTCAGTGACGCCTATTGAGAGTTTGGTTGTGGGCAAGGGACAAAAACTGACGAGGGGAGAAGAGAAAACGTTTTGTGTTGGTATCGAAAATGGCAGAGTAACAAAAGTACTGTCAGATGTCTATTCTGCTCAAACAGTTCGCGTAAAATTTGATCAGCTTGATAAACTCATGAACTGGGTTGGTGAATTGGTTATAAATAAAATTGCGCTGCTTCAGGCTACAGCAGAAGTAAAAAATGACGGATTAAAGCGCATTACTGAAAACATTGACCGCTTGACCGCAGATCTCCAAGACTTGGTTATGCAGGTTCGTATGGTGCCAGTAAGTCAGATCTTTGACAGGTTTCCCAGACTTGTTCGGGACCTTTCAATTAAGAAAAATAAGAAGATAGATCTAGTTATGGAAGGTAGAGATATAGAAGTTGACCGCACCGTGCTCGATGAAATAGGCGAGCCCCTAATTCACATGCTTCGAAACAGTATCGACCATGGTATAGAAATGCCAAATGAGCGGGTGCAAGCAAACAAACCTGAAAAAGGCATAATTAGGCTCTCAGCGCAAAGAAACGGTGATAAAGTTATTATAGAAGTGGAAGATGACGGCGCAGGTATAGATCCAGAGAAGATTAAAAAAGTTGCGATTAAAAAAGGCTTTGCGACCGAAGCGGAACTAGAAAAAATGTCAAGGGAACAGATAATTAACATGATTTTTCTACCAGGCTTTTCAACAGCCAAAGAAGTTACTGACACAAGCGGCAGAGGCGTAGGCATGGATGTAGTGAAAACCAAAATCGCCGCTCTAGGCGGCACAGTACATCTTGAAACCCAAGTTGGAAAAGGAACGAAAACCACAATCAAACTTCCACTTACCTTAGCAATAATTCAAGCGATTTTAGTGAACGATTCAGGACAAACTTTCGCCATACCAACGAGTCAGGTATCAGAAATTGTACGCGCCAAAAAGGGCGATATAAAATCATTAGGTAAAACTGACGCTATTCTCGTTAGAGATAAAGTTGTACCGGTCGTGCATTTACACAAAGTTTTAGGATTAGAAGGCGCGGACGAAGAGGACTTGGAACTGCTGATAACTTACCTCAACGACGAAAACTCCAAGATAGGACTGATCGTGGACTCAGTCCTAAGGCAACAGGACATATTGGTCAAATCTCTTAGTGAGACACTCTCTGGAATTAAAGGCATAAATGGAGCAACAATCCTAGGTGATGGCCAAGTGGTTCTAGTCTTAGACGTAGGCCAATTGGTAAGCAAATCAAAAAACTCTTATTGATGAAAAACTTTTTTTTCACCTTAACTCAATTTAGACTTCAACTCTGATTTTTCTAAAGCCCTTTTTTAGGCCAAATGGTTACTTTATAAGAGCTAGATCTACCCATAAAGCGGAGATTTACTTTTTTACAAACATAATTATAGTGATAGTAAGTAAAATAGAATATTACAAAAACTGAAAGCTTGCTTAATTGCTATTCAAACTATCAACCACACAAGAAAGGAGTAGCAACATGTCAGATCAAACCGAGGTTAAATCGGAAAACGCTCGCAATGTAATCTTAAGCTACAACGAAAATGTCTATTTCGTCAACAAAGTTAACGTTAAAATTCCTGAAGGCGAAGATAAACTTAAGGCAGTTTTTCATGCACGACGAATTTCAGATAATCAGACTCAAGATTTGAATGTGGAAATTAGCCGGGACGTATATAACGTACTTGTAGAATACGCCAAAATGAACAAACTAGATTTAATTCTTGTACTACAAATCGATGGAGACAATGCAAGATGGTGCCTTATGAATGACAGTTGGTTCACAAACCCAACTGATCGCCACAACAGCAACAAAACTCAATACATAGTCTGAAAGTTGTCTCAATTTAGCAAATTCACTTTGCGCAACTACTACAAGAGGAAAGCACAGAAATAGGTAACTTGAATCTAAAATAAGAATTAAAGGTATTTACAACTCTTTCATAAGCATCTTATAACTGTTTTTTGAATACTCTGTTTAACCACAGAAAGGGGTAATGTCCCATGACAAGTTTCGATCAGCAGAAAACTTCCCGAGAGGAAATCCAAATGTTAACTTTTTCACTCGACAATGTTTCCTATGGGGTTAATGTCCACCAAGTTCGCGAGGTAAAAAACTTTGAAGGAGTAACGCCGGTACCTTATGCTCCCCCCTACGTTAAAGGTGTAACTAACCTTAGAGGCGAAGTCATCCCTGTCATTGACCTCAGAAAACGCTTTGGCATGGCTCCTAAAAAGGGGAACGAAGACAATGGCATCATGGTTATAGTCCAAGACAAACACCCTATAGGTGTAATGGTTGACTCCGTCATGGAAGTTTTAACATTACCAAAAAAAGACATAGAGTCAAATCACGGCGATCTAATCAATGACAGTTCACAAGCTATTCTAGGCGTTGCAAAACATGACAAGGACCTAATAATTCTCCTCGATCTGATGAAAGTGGTTTCAAGAGGTGACCTAAAAAACGTAAAGGATACAACAAAAGGTTTTCAGATTCAAACCCAAAAAGAAACAGCAGATGTTGCGACATCGGTTTAGCAATAACCAAAAAGCAATTTTCTATCTATGCAAGCTGAGCATGTGCCTATGAATAAAATCAAAGTTCTTGTTGTTGATGACTCGTTACTTATGCAAAAAGTGCTAACAGATTTATTGGAATCAGATCCCCAATTGGCTGTCATAGGCACAGCAAGAAACGGAGAAGAAGCACTACAAAAAATATCCAGTTTGCATCCAGATGTTGTCACCTTAGATATAGAAATGCCTCGTATGAACGGCTTAACTGCGGTTAGAAAAATCATGGAAACTAACCCTGTTCCAGTTGTCATGATAAGTGCGTTAACCCAAAGGGAAGCATTGCTCACTTTAAAAGCGTTAGAGTTCGGCGCGGTTGATTACGTACCAAAACCTCAAGGACAAATATCATTAAACATGGACTCTGTAAAATACGAAATTTTAACAAAGATCAAAACCGCCGCCTCCGCTAACGTCTTCCGAGCCCAAACGGAACCAGAAACCCATGAAGAGACTGTTCCAATAACCAAAAGTGAAAAGATAATTACGCTGGCAGCTTCAACAGGAGGACCACCAGCAATAACATACGTTTTAAGCCATCTCCCAAGTAACATACCGCCCATTTTACTGGTACAACATATGCCTAAGGGAGTAACCAAACTTTTTGCTGAAGGGCTGAACCAGACCTGCAAGTTCAAAGTTAAAGAAGCGGAAGAAGGTGATTTTGTTCAAGAAGGGCTTGCACTAGTAGCTCCAGGCGGATTTCACATGGTGGTGACAAAAGATGGCAGAATTAGGTTAAATCAGGATCCGCCAGTGAATTACGTGCGCCCTGCAGCTGACGTCATGATGGTTTCAGCTGCAGAAGCATACGGCTCTAAAAATGTCGGAGTAGTTTTGACGGGTATGGGTTCCGATGGAGCCAAAGGTATAAAAGCCATAAAAGATAAAGGCGGAAAGACCATCGCTCAAAATCAGGAGAGTTGTGTAGTTTTTGGCATGCCTAACGTAGCTATAAAAACAGGATGTGTTGATGTAATTGCTCCTTTGGAGCATATACCAAACGAGATTATCGCTGCTTGCGAAGAATAATTAGTAATGACCTATACTCCAAGAATTACGAACGTTTTTTCTATGCATGATCTGGTTGGGATGCCTGCTTCTGTTGATTGGAAGAGGACGTGTTTTTCCTTTTCAAAATAGTCCATTGTCAGGTGCGGTCCATGTAGCCTTGCCAGGTCTCTGAAGGGCGTTACTGAAACTACGAATGCGTCGAGTTTTATGTTTGGGTTGCCGATTTCCTTCTCTATCTTCTCGTGCAGGTATTCGTGGAGTTTTAGTTTGGGGTCGTCTAAGCCCATGTGAGTTAAGCCTTTTGGGTCTATGAATACGATGGTTTGTTTTTGTTCTTTCTTTATCCACATGATGAAGTCTGGGTAGAATGAGTGGGGCTTCATAGAAGCCGACGCCTTTGCTTCTTGTTGGGGCTATATTTATATTAACGCGAATACGCTAAACAGAGGATTTGCAGGGACAACACAGTGACTCAAAAGTTGCTGCCGTCAACAGTTAAAAGTTTCATATTTGCATGTACCAACTCGTCGCAAAAAGAGTGCTTTGAGCGAATGCTCTTTGGAAACAATAAAGTTTATGGAGCAACCGCTATGAGAGTTAAGAAGGGCGATTTTCTATTTCTTTGGAATCTAGATTCAGACTTACTTTATGGCGTATTTCGAGCAAGTACAAATGCACAATTAAACCTAGTCCCCGAAGCTTGGAACGGCAAGTATCCATATCAAGTAAAAGTTGAAGCAGTAGGCAAAATCAACCCATTAAGGGAGGCAAAAAAGCTTCTCGCTACTCTTAACATTGATAGGTCTTCACCTTTTGGCAAAAGCAAGACTATTACTATACTTGAGTTGTTTAGACCCGAAAAAATGTCAATCAATCAGTGGTTTGAGTTTTTATCTGAGGGTAAAGCGGCTGAAAGAGTTGAAGTATCATCCGAGCCTAAGGTATGGCAGATGTTTACTAATGTGAAAAATGAAAAAAAAGAGGAAGAGGTTGAAGAAGTCCCCCAGATGCAATCGACAACTCTTTGGGATTTTCCAAGACAGAGTTATGGTAGCACACCGAAGGGAAACAACAAGTACGCAGGTGTAACTCCAGCTGAGCTAATCTGGAACATGGTCTGGAGATATACTGAACCGGGAGACATAGTCGTTGACCCAATGTGTGGAAGTGGCACAACCCTCGATGTCTGTAAAGAAGAAGGTAGAAAGGCGATAGGCTATGACGTCTCTCCGCCGCCTTACAGAAAAGATATAATTAAAAACGACTCAAGAAAAATTCCGCTACCCGACAATTACGCGGACATGGTTTTTATTGATTCACCCTATGGAGATAACATCAGATATAATGAAGAACCTGAATGTATAGGAAATATTTCTAGCGAAACCAAAGAATTCTATGACGAGTTAGAGAAAGTAATCAAAGAGGCTCATAGAATTCTTAAACCAGGAAAAGTGCTTGGATGGTTAATAGGAGATCAATGGGTTAAAAAGAAATTCACGCCTGTTGGTTTTTTGCTTTATTCAAGATTGACAAAATATTTTGATACTGTCGACATCATCTGCGTTACTCGCAGAAATCAATCGTCCAATACGGGTATTTGGGCTAACCGTGCCAGACGTTTCAATTTCTATCTGAGAGGCTTCAAGTACCTTTTCATAATGAGAAAACCCCTTCTTGACGAAAGAAAAACCGAGGAAACAAGAGAAATTAACTGGGCGTATTATAAACGAGGGAAAAACAAAAAAGGCGAATGACCAACCTCTTACTTATGAAAATTAAAGACTTAATTGATTTATATGAACAGAAACGTAAAGTTTACGGTTCTGACGTTTACAAGCACATCTCCGAGTTGTTTGATGAGGCAAAGAAAATTCATCACAATGACTGGCTTAAGAATCCTACTTCGATGAAGGATCATGAACAATCTTGGCGAGCATGGAAAGGGAAAAACCTGGAAAAAATAGTTCTACATATGCTTAGAACTGAAATAGTTGCTTGGCTTGCGAATTGTTGAAGGAAACACTCTGGAACGTACCAATGGGCAGAACCTACCCAGAGATTTAGGGCAAGTAAAACGAAACCTGCTCGTAGATTTTGGAGAATTTGGATCTCATCTGCCAGATGTTGACCTAATAGTCTACGAACCAAAAAGCCTGAAGGTTCTTGCAGTAATTTCAAGCAAAGTAACTTTGAGGGAACGTATAGCTCAAACAGGTTATTGGAAGATTAAGCTTTCAGGCGACAAAGTCACCGAACACATTAAGGTCTTCTTTGTTACCCCTGACGAGGACTGTACACTTGCAACCAAGAAGCCTGCTAAAAAAGGGCGAGCCATTGTTGAAGTCGATACAGATGGAAGTTACGTCATGTGCCCTAACCCTATAGAGGAAAGCGATAAAGTAAAAATGTTCAACAAATTTGTTAATGACTTAAAAAAATTAATGAGTCAATAGCTTTGCTTAAGGAAGAGAAGCACACTCCGTCTCTTCTTACCCTTAGACAAACGATTCGAGTGTTCAAAATCTTTTCAATCAAGGCAGACTCAACGGTAGCCAATTCAAATTAACCCCAGACAGCCATTAGCCTGATACAACAAAGAGTCCCTCACAGATAATATGATTTACGTATTCCAACGCGACAACACACAACCGCAAAAGACGCAAACGAAAATCTTAAACCACACATCCACCAAACAAAACAAACATGAGCCCAACCAAGAAAAAACACCTCTGCGAAGTCTGCGGCAAAAAAATCACCCAACAAGAACACCTCGACTACGACGGCAAATGCTGGGAATGCTGGGACAACCAGTTATCTGAAGAATCCGACTCCATGTTTGAAGGCCTAATGTAGCCATCTGAACCAAACGCTATCCTTCCAATAGTCAGGCAAAACAACAACAATTGAAAAAATCTGCAGTGTTGTTCTTTCACTTTTAGGAACAATAAAAGAAGAAGAAAGCTGCTGAATTGACGCTTCTTCTTCTACCACTTAAAAGGCGCGCTTCCCAAGTTGGACATGAGCGAAAGAAGAAAAAATTGCCATTTTAAGAAAACATCGGTTTTTTCTTCTTCTCTGAAAGAAGAACAACATCTTGAAAACTCGATGTTTTTCTTCTTCCCTAAAGATTGTCACTTGTGTCAATAGACCATCGATTATCTTTTCCCAAAATTATTTCCCCTCAGTAAAACCAAGAGGCTGCATGGCTAAACTTAGAGATCGTACGAAGCTACGATGGTGTCTTAGACAGTTTGAACAGGGAAAAGCAACACAAAAATGGCTTTCAGGATACCTTGGAGTTACACCAAGGCGCCTTAAGCAAATCTATCGAATCTACAAGAAAACAAACATTGTCCCAATAATAGGATCAAACGTTGGAAGACCAAAAACCAAAATACCAAATTACCAAGAATCCCTTGTAACCGACCAGTGGAATAAGCACCATCTGAACGCTCTTTACTTGTAAACAATAATCGACCTGGAACAGAAACAGAGAATACGTCACAACACCATACATAAGATTATGCTGGCGAAAGGTTACGCAAGCGAACAGGAAAGCAAACAAAATAGGCGTAAACCATGGATTCGTTATGAACGAGACCATTCCCTGTCAGCTGTACATATGGATTGGCACATAAGCAGGGCAGTTCATGGCATGCAGGTATGCGTTGTCTTGGATGATGCTTCACGAAAAGTTCTCTGCGGCGGCGAGTTTAGCAATGCAACCGCTGAGAACTCTGTTCTGCTACTAAAAGAAGCCCTATGTAACTGTCGATCCAGCTATAATTTGAGTATCAGAGAATGCATAAGTGATCATGGAAGCCAATTCTATGGTGAGAGAAGAGACAAAAATGGCTATGGTGACCACGCGTTTGAGAACTTTCTTAGGGAAGAAGGCATCAAGCAGCTTTTATGTGGAGTGAATCATCCTCAGACGAATGGTAAAGTGGAGAAGTGGTTTGATTTCTATGAGCACCACCGGGGCAGGTATGGTTCTTTGGCTGAGTTGATTGAATGGTACAATAACCGGATGCATGGAAGTCTAAACATGCATTATGCAGAGACTCCCAATCAAGCGTTTATCAGAAAGATGCCGCCAGAAGTTTGGATGTGGCAAGCAAAAGACTTATTCAAATGGTGAAAAAACGCATGAAACAAGCAAAGGACAAAGGGGAAATAATTTCAGGAAAAGATAATTTCATGATTATCCAATAAAATTGCTTCTAACTTTTCAAGGCGGCTTTCGATATTTTGTCGGGTTTAAAAGGCACAAATAGCCAAAAATTCATCTTCGAAATTGTGTTTAGTGTTTATATTTGAAAGTCATGGAAAATATGTTTAACTCAAACCAAATTTGGGGTATTCACTTTTTAGTTTTGCGAGAATTTCTCTAACTAATGCTTCTCTTAAGTTTAGTGCCTTTGAGATTTCAGCTACATCTTTGCTTTGTTCGTCAAGAATGAAATGCAGAACTCTGCGTTCCTCATGTGTTGTTTTTTCTGTCTCCAATGCTTTACTGGCTTGTTTCATTGCCAGATTTCTAATGTATAAGAGTACTGCTTTTTCGCCTTCGAGGCTTACCAGTTTTTTGTCGAGATCAATTATTAAATCTGATATGGGCTCTATAAAATTAGTTACAATATTCATTCAGAATTTTGACTAACACTTCGCATGGACAATTCATAACCTACTTATGAGTAAAATACAAAGGAAGTCACAATTCTACAGAGGTAGCACTACATGACTGACGAGCCTAAAGATAAAAGGAACCCAGATTTTGAAAAACAACTAGAAAAGCTCGAAAAAGAAAACAAAAAATTAGTAGCTGAAAATAGAGAGTTACGAAACAAAATTGTCGAAGTATTAAGAGATGCAATTGCCGGCGCTGAAAAAATTATGAAACGGGCAGATGAAACACTGCAAAATGCAGCTAAAGCTGCCGAAATAGCCTATAACGCAGAACAGTCAGCAGTAAAAGTTGCGCAACTAGCAACAAACACAGGAGAGATTGTCAATAAAGTTAGTGCTATCGCAAAAAACGTTGAAGAGGTCGCCAATAAAGTAGCAACTAGCGCTGAAAAAGCAACTAAAGCAACTACAAAGGTAGTTGAGATGGGAAAACACGCAGCCAACATATCAAACCAAATGGCCACAGGCATGCAACAAGTCAGCACCGCCTCACAACAAGTAAGCACAGGAGCCCAAAAACTAGCAGACCTCTCACAAAACGCAGCGC
>CAZOPV010000021.1:0-7525 GCA_964582085.1 uncultured Candidatus Bathyarchaeia archaeon
ACTGGAAAGAAAACCCCAAAAAGAATGAAAAGCACTATAACCCACAAAGGAACACCAAAAATTTCCCACTCCCAAAAAGGAGTCGACGACGAACCAGAAACATCACCACTTTCATAATAATAGTACCCTCTAAGCCTCAGATTACTTGGTTCAGTGCCTACAGGAATCTGCTGACCCAAAGCAACAACAGTATCGTAGAGACCTTTGCCATAGTCGCCCTGCTGAAAAGCTGGAACCAGATAATTCTGAGCGATAAGGTTTGCCTCTATGTCGGTTATGTCACCTTCTAAACCATAGCCAACTTCAATGCGCCACTGCCGCTCCTCCATCACGACTAAAATCAGAACACCGTTGTCTTTGCCTCTTTTGCCGATACCCGTCTGGGTACCACCATAAACTTCGAGCGGCTCCTCATTGAATAAGTGAACACCAAGCTTAACGATGTCATGAATTTCCACGCCTGAACGATCTTTTACGCCGTGCCCATAAAGCGAAGGAAAAACACAAACAACAATTTCCGCTGTGGTGTTAGCATCGATACCACGGGCGTGAGTCTCAATTTTTTCAACCCAGTCAGATTCAACAAGATAACAAGCAGACGGCTGAATCACATAGAAACTCGAGGCTAAGAACAATACAAGAAAAAATATTATACTACTTCGCCTAAACAACATCTCTGCCAACTTAGAAGTTTAACGGCGGCACCTCATTTGAACCAACCTGCGCTTGGAAGTAAGATTTAACACTAAAACCCCAACCCGCAGCCCACAAATTTGCAGGAAACGACTGAATGGCAGTGTTGAAGTCACGTACAGCCTCATTGAAACGCATACGCTCAGTAGAAATACGGTTTTCTGTACCTTCAAGAGTTATCATCAAAGACTGAATCACCTCTGAAGAACGCAAATCAGGATAAGCCTCAAAAGTAACCATCAAACTGGAAATGCCCGACTCCATCTGAGCGGTGGCACTGTTAATGGCATCTAGGTTACCACTTTGCACCGCACTCATCCATTGGCTACGCAGAGCGGTAACATTTTGCAGTATTGAACCCTCATAGGTAATATAAGCTCTAGCGGCACTCACAATGTTAGGTATCAAATCATACCGCCGCTGAAGCTCCTGCTCCACCTGAGCCCACTTCTCATCAACAGAAGCATTCAACGCTACAAGGCGGTTGTAGGTTGAAAAATACATAACGGCAAAACCAGCAACCACTATAACCGCGATTATGGCGACTATTGCAACTACAAATTTTGTCTTCATCAAAGACCACTACTTTTAACACTCTAACGCAGCACCTTAATTTAATTGTTTTGTAAACTCAAAAACACACGGAGACTTCTCAAGTTGAAACCACAAACTCTTCAGCAAAAAATCACACTACTACTTCAGTTACAACTTGTCTACTAAACCACAAAGTGAAAAGCAAGCATAGAAAAACTTCGCTGAGCCCAGGCTCTACCAAAAAGAATCTCCGCAAAGAGTTTTATATTCAGCAAATAAACAAAGCAGATTGATTACAAAGTCCCACTGCATTTTTGACAAAACCCATAAACATCCATACGCTGCCCAACCAGCTTAAACTTTGCAGCCGCCGCAACCCTTGTTGTCATTTCCTTCACAGTGACATCATCTACATCTGCTATTTTGCCACATTTTAAGCAAACCAAGTTGATGTGAGGGGTCAAGTAAGAATCAAACCGCGCTTGCCCCCTAGAAAAAT
Organism: uncultured Candidatus Bathyarchaeia archaeon; assembly: GCA_964582085.1. GTDB lineage: Archaea > Thermoproteota > Bathyarchaeia > Bathyarchaeales > Bathycorpusculaceae > JADGNF01. The sequence continues at coordinate 1,727 of CAZOPV010000021.1, forward strand.
TAATCTCCTGCACTAGATCTAAATTCCTAAGCACCTCTAAAGTCTTATAAACAGTAGCCAGACTCACTGTCGGATGGAGCTTCTTAACTTCATCGTAAACCTGCTGAGCTGAAGGATGAGATCTACTGTTCAACACGATCCTGCAGATGGCAATTCTCTGAGGAGTTACCTTGTATCCCTTACCGCGCAGCTTCTCAATTAAAGAAGCGTCAAATTTTACAGGGGAAGTCATGTGAATTATTAGATAATAACAATTCTTAAATAAACCCTTTACGCCAGTTTATATAAACTCAAAAAAACGATTTTTGATAAGAAAAAACACGCAAAAAGGACGTACCTTAACATGAATGAAGAAAAAAGCAAGGCAGATAAACACAGCAGCAAATCAATCCGAGACTGGTGGCCAAACCAACTAAACCTAAAAATTCTACATCAAAATTGCCCCTTATCCAACCCAATGGGCAAAGACTTCAACTACGCCAACGAATTCAAAAAACTTGATCTGGAGGCAGTAAAGAAGGACCTCTACGCACTTATGACAGACTCCAAAGATTGGTGGCCAGCAGATTACGGTCACTATGGGGGACTCTTCATTAGAATGGCGTGGCACAGCGCAGGCACGTACCGCAAAGGCGACGGCCGCGGAGGCGCCGGTTCAGGACAACAACGCTTTCCACCACTCAACAGCTGGCCAGATAACGTGAATCTCGACAAAGCACGCCGTCTACTTTGGCCAATCAAGCAGAAATACGGCTGCAAAATCTCCTGGGCAGACCTTATGATCCTAGCAGGCAACTGCGCTCTAGAGTCTATGGGATTGAAAACTTTTGGCTTCGGCGGCGGACGAAAAGACGCATGGGAACCTGAAGAAGTTTACTGGGGAAGCGAAAGCAAGTGGCTTGAGGACAAACGCCACAGCGACGCAAAAAAACTCGAAAATCCCCTCGCCGCAGTACAAATGGGTTTAATCTACGTAAACCCTGAAGGACCTAACGGCAATCCTGACCCAGCCGCGTCTGCCCAAGACGTAAGAGAAACCTTCTCACGCATGGGCATGAACGACGAAGAAACTGTCGCACTCATAGCAGGCGGACACACATTCGGCAAATGCCATGGCGCAGGCGACCCGGCACTGTTGGGTCCGGAACCTGAAGCCGCAAGCATAGAAGAACAAGGGCTCGGCTGGAAAAGCAAGTTCCGCACCGGCAAGGGAGACGACACAATAACAAGCGGCATCGAAGGCCCATGGACCCCCAACCCCACCCAATGGGGCATAGACTATTTCCATATGCTCTTTGATTACGAATACAAACTGGTTAAAAGCCCAGCAGGCGCCTGGCAATGGATCCCAGTTAACCCTGATGAAAATGACCTTGCACCAGCTGCTCATGACCCCACAAAGAAAGTTACGACAATTATGACCACAGCGGACATGTCGTTACGAACGGATCCCATCTACAGGCAGATCGCAAAACGATTCTACGAGCACCCCGACGAGTTCGCTGACGCCTTTGCAAGGGCCTGGTTTAAACTTACACACCGCGACATGGGCCCTAAGTCGCGTTATCTAGGACCTGAAGTCCCAGCTGAGGAATTAATCTGGCAAGACCCCATACCAGCAGTCAATCATGCACTAATCGACGAGCAGGACACCGCAAATCTTAAGCGAAAAATAATCACCTCAGGCCTATCGATTTCAGAGCTTGTCTATACTGCTTGGTCGTCAGCCTCCACATTCCGTGGCTCCGATAAACGTGGCGGCGCAAACGGTGCACGTATACGTCTTGCACCTCAAAAGGATTGGGAAGTCAACCAGCCCGAGCAACTATCAAAGGTACTCGGCACCCTAGAGGGCATTCAGAGGGAATTCAACAACGCACAAACAAACAGAAAGCGAGTTTCACTTGCCGATTTAATTGTTCTGGGCGGATGCACAGCTGTCGAGCAAGCAGCAAAGAACGCAGGTTACAAAATAACGGTACCCTTCACGCCGGGACGCATGGATGCTTCACAAGAGCAAACCGATGCAGAGTCATTTGCAGTCCTTGAACCACTTGCAGATGGATTCCGCAACTACCTTAAAACCAAATACGCTGTAAGAACAGATGAACTTCTGGTTGATCGCGCACAACTGTTAACGCTGACCGCGCCTGAAATGACAGTGCTAGTTGGTGGTATGCGTGTTTTGAACGCCAACTACAAGCAATCCAAACATGGCGTTTTCACCAACCGTCCAGAAACTCTCACCAATGACTTCTTTGTGAACCTGCTTGACATGAACACAACATGGAAGGCAACCTCAGAAGACGAAGAGGTGTTTGAGGGGCATGACCGCGCAACAGGCGAACTCAAATGGACAGCCACGCGTGTTGACCTCATCTTTGGTTCAAACGCTCAGTTGCGAGCTTTGGCAGAAGTCTACGCATGCGAAGACTCAAAAGAAAAGTTCTTACATGACTTTGTAGCTGCTTGGAACAAGGTAATGAACCTTGACCGCTTTGATGTCGCATGGTCATAGAAAAAGAACAGCTAAACAGGAATAAACACTGAGCCACTAGCAGCAACAACGGTTTAACTTAAGATTCAATCAAAAACGATAGACGGCTACACTTCTAGCCGACCAAAACACAATTATCCTAAAACCACCATCTATTTTAAGGAGGATGAGAGGGAAATATGACTTTTGAGAAAGCGGCTTTAAAAAAGGAAATACCTGCAGGCAAAATGAAAGCTGTTGAAGTGTCAGGCGTCTCTGTTTTGCTCGCCAACATTGCCGGCGAGTACTATGCGATAGGCAACAAATGTACACACCGAGGATGCAAGTTATCTAGCGGCGTATTCGAAGGAGAAACAATCAAGTGCCCTTGCCACAAATCAGTTTTCAACGTTAAAAGCGGCGAAGTACTGCATGGACCGGCATCCAAACCTGCGCCAAAATATGCTGTGAAAGTGGAAGAAGAACAAATTCTAGTAAGCGTAAAATAGCACCCAGCAACAGTTCGGTAAACGCCGCGGTAGCCACCTCGCTTCTGCACAGAAAAGGGGGATAAAAGAACAATTAATACCCCCTCGAAGAAATCACCAAAGGCTTTCAGCGGCAAAGCCAAATTTCAGTCAAAACTTTAGAAACGAGACGTCAGAAGGAAGGCGATTTCTCATTAAACAACAAACTCGTCACCACTACAGTCAATTTCTGATTACAACTGGCTTTAGATGAAACATTCACACGATAGCCAACCTCTGACAAGCACCACATATAGATAACACCTAATCTTCAGAACTTCATACTTTCCAGTAGACCATTTCACTATTAGAAGTACAAGCAAACATTTTCGATTCGCCAAAATTATTTACCACATTTTCCCCTGTTAAAAAAGCTTAAAAACAAACTTCCACAAACCTGAAATAGTAGTTTTCTGCAGGGAGGTGAAAAAGTTGAATTACAAAGAAAGACAAGAGATAATAGCAAAATCACCCATTTCCCTCAGCTACTTGAAGAAGTTCAACTTAGGCGCCGGCATACTCCACTTGTCTCAGGGAGTAATAATGCTCGTGCTGGGTACACTGCTAACCTGGGAACGGCAGATCTACACGTTCTACCTGAAGCTTGACGTAAACCCTGGACCCCCATTAGTCTTTAACATCGCACCTAACCCTCAAGTGTGGTTCACACTAAGCTACCTAGGCGTAATCGTTGCTTCTTTCCCCCTGCTTTCAGCTGCAGCACACTTTCTGATTGCGTTTCCAAAGAACAAAGACTATAATGAAAACTTAAAGAAGGGAATGAACCCCTATCGATGGTATGAATACGCCTTTTCCAGCTCAATAATGATTGTGCTAATCGCCACGTTTGTAGGTGTGTGGGACTTCTGGTCGCTGGTGATGATTTTCACATTAAACGCCATGATGATAATGTTCGGATACTACATGGAAGCCGTGAATCAACATACAGAAAAAACCTCTTGGTCACCCTTCTTAGTCGGATGCATTTCCGGAGGAGTCCCATGGATAGTGCTATTCGCCTACTTCGTAGCAGCAATAACGTCAACAGGCGCCGAGCCGCCCACATTCGTGTACTTAATATTCTTTGTGTACTTTGCAGTGTTTAATGTCTTCGCCCTCAACATGGTACTGCAGTATAAAGGCGTCGGCAAATGGAAAGACTACCTCTACGGCGAACGAATGTACATTATACTAAGCTTTGTAGCCAAAACAGCACTGGCATGGCTCGTCTTCATAGGAGTGTTCGCACCATTCTAAACCCACCTTTTTCCTTTTTGTCAAAAATAGCAAACTTTTCTCCATGTTTCCACAAAGGATTTTGGTTAACTATTTCACTAATTTTAGCCATGTTTTAGATGCAAAACTATCCAAATTTATAACTTTTTGAACAACACATTAACCAAAAATGCTCACCAACATAAAATCGAAACCTCATTTTTCTACATCAAACAGCATCTTAGTTGCAACCTTGGTGACAGCAACAAGTAATTTCCTCCACAATACACATTCCTCTAAAGATCTCTACAACCCAGCCAACTACCTTAGTAAGCATGTTCAGCTCTTAAGCCTTAGTTGCTAATTGAAGTTTTCTTGCTTTCGCTTCAAATGCTTTCGCAATCACCTCGTTGAATACTGGATGGCAACAATGGCCTGTTGGGTTGTTAATTTTACAGTTGCTTTCTACTTCTCCACGTAGGTGATACATAATGTCCTCTGCTTCTGCCAGGTCTGTTTCCATGACTGCCTTTGCGACCTCTTCCTGAGTTATCTTTCTGCAGTAGCAAGCGTATTTGGGATTAGCATCGTTTTTGTACCAAAGCGGCGCGTCTAGCGCGGTCTTGTCAAAAAATGAATCCTCGGTAAAGTATGCTACTTTGCATGCAGGGTTCATGCAGAGATAATAGGATTTTTCTTTGAGCTGTTTTCTAAAATTTGCTTTCAGAATATGTTTTACAGTTTCAGTGGGCACTCTTCGCCCTTCTCTACCGCATAAGCAACATTTCATAAAAGAGCACCAGCGCAAGTGCTTTATTTAAAGCATGCTTAAGTCAATAGCTTCAGAGGCTTTAAATGAAGCCCATTGTCATAGACAAAAAAGCTTTATTGGTTAATCTTGGCCGCCGCCACTTTAGAGGTTACGGCTGGATCAATTATTTCAAGTTACCAGCTAATAGCGGGCTGCAACAAAAGAATGGCAACCTTCCTACAGCTGCTAAAAGAAACAGGTATACGCTGCGGCGAAGCCTGCCAACTGAAGTGGACAGACATCGACACAGAAAACGCCACAATACGGGTAAAACCGGAAAAAGGTAGCAACCCACGTCAACTCAAAATATCAAGCAAACTCATAAGTATGCTAAATGAACTGCCCAAGACATCAACTAACGTCTTTAATGCAACACAAGACGCCATGCGAAAAAGCTTCCAGCCGCAACGCCGAAAAATAGCACAGAAACTCCAGAACCCACGCCTACTGCAAATCAGCTTCCACACTTTCCGCCACTGGAAAGCCACGATGGAATATCACCGCACCAAAGACATCCTCCACGTAATGCAAATCCTCGGACACAGAAGCATCCAAAACACCCTCGTCTACACCCATCTCGTAAACTTCAAAGACAACGAATACACCGCCAAAGTCGCACATTCAGAACAGGAAGTCTGCCAACTAATCGAGGCAGGCTTTGAGTACGTCTGCGACTACCAAGGCAACAAGATCTTTCGTAAGCGAAAGTAACCCTTACAAAAAATTTTTTAGGGTATGGGGTTTGTTGTAGACGGGCGGGGTGGGATTTG
>CAZOPV010000022.1:0-5643 GCA_964582085.1 uncultured Candidatus Bathyarchaeia archaeon
AACCCCGACGCAACAGCTATAAAAGGAAAATAGTGTCACAACGTATTCTGTTCAAAGGAAAAGGGGTCGCTCCAACAATTTAGACCGTTGGAAATATAGCTATAGTTGCCGCGCATACGAAGCGGCGCGTCTTTTTTAACAATTAATGGTTTTGACCGTTTTTGGATGTTTCGTGTATCTGTGTTGTACAGTTTCTACAATATCCTTTTCCATATTCAGAATCTGAATTTGGAACGTTAATTGCTCATAAATCACCGCGCAATCATGTGCTTAAATATGCTTAAGTATACATGAACATTTATAAGCACCTTTAGGTAGGTTAAAGTTGTACAATATGTCAAAATACGACATATTGTACAGTTGTACAACATAAATACATAAGGAAAGAAGGAAAATGGCAAACTTTCAAAAAGAAATCCAAACGAAGCTAACTAAAGGTCTACTAGACATGATTATCCTTCAATTCCTCGACGCCCAGCCAATGCATGGCTACCAAATAATCATGAAGATCAGAAAAAACTTTGGCGTATACTTCGGACCCAGCACAGTCTACCCCTTGCTCAACACCCTTGAAAAGAAAGGATACATCAAAAGCGAGTGGAACATGGATGCTGAGCGCCCACGTAAAGTTTACACTCTAACAACGGAAGGTCAAACAGTGCTTAACTTCACTGAGGGGTCTTTAAACCTCATCTGCAGAACAATATCAGCAGAAAGCAAAGCCAAAGTTGAAATTACAGCTATAAACCCAGCCGCTTTTTCAAAGCGGAATGAGATTATTCACCGTTAAACTTCCATCTGCTCTTTTTAGTAGACAATTCACAGACACAAAATAAAAACCCCAACACAAATTCAAGACCGACTCGGTAGCAAAAACCCCGTCAGGGTCGGACACATTCAGCTTTAGGTCGGTAGGGTCTTTTTGCTGTTCGTCTTCGTTTATGGTATTCACATTCTCTAACCTGTGTTAACAACCAGCTACTTTCTTGGTACTCACAGCCACAAGGCAACTTTGTGGTTTTTTTGGCGTCCTCTACTGTAGATTTTTGTGACTCGGCGTTCAACAGGACATCAACAACGTTATAGGATGGAACTTTGAATTTATAACTTTAGCAATAGAGCAAAAAGTAAAAGTCATCAAAAAAGGGGAAAATTAGAGGGCGTTCGCTGCAACTGTGCACAAATCAGCTATATCTATGCGGTAGTTGCTGTTAAAGTCCATGCTTTGATCGTAGTTGCCCCATCCAGGCATCGAGCCATACGCCCTGCCAACAGTTCTAACGTCTGTTCGAGTTACTCGGTTTGTGGTTACGCCGTCTTCGTCGCTGAATTTAAATGGGTTAAAGTCCATGAGGCATGTTCTCGAACGAGTCACGGCGCCTGTTAAAGGTGCTACTCCTGAAATTTCTAGTTTGAAAGTGGTCCAATTGTCTGTAACGGTGAGTTCGCCGTAGGCTGTTCCAACCTTGGTGTCTGCTTCGCGTTGGATGTTTGTTATTTGGCCTAGGCTGTTTGTAGTTATAGTTACAATGGTAGTTACATTGTAGAGTTTCCATGTGCCATTGATGAAGAAGTTACTTGAGCCGACGTCTATAGCTGATAGCGAAGCGTTACTTAATCTTGCTGAGTAAAACGTGTAGGTGAAGTTTTCTGCGGTCTTAATCGTGTTTATGGGACGCGAGTTGTTGGTTGTCCATATGAGGTTTACGAGAGCCATTTGGCGAGAATCTGAAACATTGAAGATCGTAGTTTTAGCTTGCGCTGAAAGTGAACCATTAACAGAGGTTGTTCCCCACTGGTTAATCAAACCGTTGATTCTTACTAGGCTAAGTGAATCAGGTCGATTAGAGTGCCACGAGCCATTGCCGAACCTTGCAAAAAACCCAAAAATAGAGGGGTTTCTAGCACTCGCAAAACTTACAGAGAAACTTAAGCTAGATAATGCTATTACGGCCAATAATAGTAGCGCGACTATGGTTTTTTTCATTTTCATCACCTTATTATCATTGATGAGAATCTCCTCAGTTCACAAATAAAACCGTTTCTAAGCCCATTTTTAAATAAAAACAATAAATAGAGTTTAATTAAGTTCATAAACGTTCATAATAGTTTATTTAAATTTTTAATATGTAATTAGCGCCTATTTCAGTGTTTAAGAATTACAAAACTGAATTGATTATGGAGCCCCAAAAGCTATGGCTACGCAACCTATCTTCTTTAGGGCAGGAGGAAAACGTTTTGTGGTTGCTACAATTCTTAAATAGCTTATCCGATGTCTTATGTTTGGTACAAAATGCAAGCTAAAGTAGTACTAGCTTTATTTGTTGTGTACACGGGCTTACTGTTTGCGTCAACTAATCACGCCCAAGTTCAGCCCTACACCCAGTACAACATAAAAATATTTGAAGACTCCTCGGCCACTTGGACGGTGACTCAAGTTTTAGACATCAACGGCACAGTCGACACGTGGGATGGATTTCAACAGAAAGTATTCAATCTTGTTGAGGCGGCGATGAAACAAACACAACGAGAAATGGTTGTGGATCCTACTTCTCTTCAGATGAACACTGCCCTCTCTTGGGAAACGCAATCAAAAACAGTTAAATACATATTCACGTGGGTAAACTTTAGTTACGCCCAAAATGGGCAAGTAATAGTTGGCGATATTTTTGGTGTCGATGGTTTTTTTAGTCGTCTTTATGGAAATGGAACAGTGCAGATTAGCTATCCCCAACATTTTGTCATATATTCAGTGTCTCCTACGCCCAGCGAACGCGATGATGAATCACAAGTAATCGAGTGGTTAGGTAGTGAATACTTCATAAATGGTCACCCTCACATAGTCCTAACAGACACCAACAAGGTTAGCAACAACGATACCCAAATGGATACTCTTAGCATTGAAGTTGCTGCGATAGCCACGGGATTTTCTATGGTAATTGTAGGTTTCTTCTGGGTGAAACGTCGGCAACGCAAGGCAAAAGAGGCAAACATAAACAAATCCTTAGAGGTGCCTAACGTTGAAACAGGTGAGGAAAAAATTATAAAAACCCTCAAATCGTCAGGGGGGAGCGCGTTTCAGTCTGCAATAACTGAAAGATGCAACTTCTCCAAAGCTAAAACGAGTCAACTTCTGGCTACCCTTGAAAAGAGAGGTGTTGTGAGAAGATATAAGAAAGGGAGAGATAAGATAGTGATGCTTATTGAAAAGGCAAGAGGCGAATGACAATGAGACATCTACAAAGAATACTTCGATTGTGGACTGCGTCGTTCGCGCTGTTGTTTTTGCTTTTGGTTTATGCTACTTACGCTCAGACAACAACTACAGTTGTTCAAGTTGAGCCCGTCCATATTTCTGCTGTTAGAGATGAAACTTTCACTGTTAAGATAGTAATTAACAACGTGCAAAACCTCTATGGTGTTGATGTAACTCTCAGTTGGAATAATACAGTTCTCCAAGTAGTTAGCGCCAATCACTCATTGGGTGTAGAATCCCACCAAAACGGTGTGCTGCACGAAGCGGCAGGCGCACCCCTTTATGTTGTAGAAGACAACTTAGACCAGCAAACGGGCTCATACCACCTTTTAGCTACTTCTCAGAATCCTGCTCCATCTTTCAGCGGCAGTGGTATCATAGCAACTATAACTTTTAAGGTCATCAGCGTTGGACATACAGAACTTAAGCTGCAAAGTGAATTGGCAGATTTTCCACTTGAAGGTGAACCCTCCAACTTTATAACCCATGTTGACGTCAGCAGTTCAGTGGATACTGTGATTCCTGAATTCCCCACCGTGTTTTCCTTAGCACTGCTGCTTGCTCTTGTCACTATAACCCTATTGAGACAGAGAAAAAAGACAACGGAAACTGTTTGATGCCAACGCTGATGATTGATGTCCCATTCAAGATTGTTTGTGCTTGGCCAAACTTATCAAAATTACGCCAATCACTATGAAGACTCCTCCAACCAGTTGGTTAACCGTTGGAGTCAGAGACAAGAAAATGAAGGAGAAAAGCGCGGTGAAAAAAGGGTCAGCTGTACGAATTACTACAGATTTTGATACTTCAAAAACCTGTAATGCCTTATAAAACAGAATAAAACCAATAACACCGCCTAGCAGGGCACCGATAAAAGTGTAAATCAGAGCGAGAGATGAAACTTGGGGTTCTATCCGAATGAACAAAAACATGAACAAAGAAATGAAGAAGAAACCAAAGAAAGAGTTAGACCCCGCTAAAGCAAGGGGGTGCATTTTTGTAACAAATATTTTTGAAATCAAATTGGTGACAGCAAACAAAAAAGATACTGTTAGGAATATAGCAATGCCAACAATTTCTGCGTTGAAACCTGAATATGCCATAACAAACACTCCGACTATTGCAAGCAGAATGCCTGCCCCTTCTTGTTTGGTGAATCGTTCCTTCAAGAAAACAAAGCCTAACAAAATTGTGAAAACTGCTGTGAACTGTACTATAAAAGCAGCGTTTACAGGGCCGGCAATAAATATACCGTAAGTGTTAAGCAGCAAGGCAGAGGTTCCAAGCAAACTGAACAGAGATAGTTTCCGCCAGTTTTTTGCTATGGTTAAAAAGTGGCCTTGTCCACGGTAAAGTATCAAGATACATAGGAAAAGTGCGCTGCAAAAACCGGAAAAAAGCAAATTTGCCATCTCCACACTTACTAACTCAAGGTTTAACTTCAGCAGAACCGTGCCAAACGCAACCGTTAAACTAGTCAGCAGTGTAAATAAAATACCCTTTTGTTTGCTGTTCATATATGTTGTCTCCAGCAACTTAAAGGGTTTTCAACGTTTAGATTATTAAAATCTTCGTGTGGCCCTGTTAAAAAAGCTGCTTTAATCTTAAGAAGACTACTAAAAATTTAGAAAAAGGAGATAATTTCAAGTTTTTTGTTCTTCACCACATTTTTTGAGCAGTTTTTTCCATTGCTCATCAGTCCACCTCTGGATCTCTTCAAGCACAGCTTTGCCTTGCGGCTTGAAGAGGTGCCGGTAGCGTCCTTGACCGTTGAGGTATTCTATGACAGGCTTTTTCTTTTGAGGCGCCAATGCAATGAGTTTGCTGGGTGTTGACAGCTGATATTGGCCGTTTATGGCTTCCCAAAGTGGGAATATACAAGCTTCCACTGCCAGTTTCGAATAGTGGATTGAATCTGCGGGTTCGCTTCGCCAACCTCTTGGGCAAGGAGCAAAGACGTGTAAAAACGCTGGTCCTTCAACTTCTAAGCCTTTGCGTACTTTTGTGAGCAAGTCTTTCCAGTAGTAGGGGGATGCTGTGGCCACGTATTCAATGCTGTGCGCGACCATGATGTCGGTTATGGGTTTCTTGTGCTGCAATTTACCAGGTATGACTTTTCCAGCAGGAGATGTTGTTGTTGCTGCACCCATGGGAGTCCCGCCACTTCTTTGTATACCTGTGTTCATGTAGCCTTCGTTATCGTAGAGGACAAACAGGAAATCGTGACCTCGTTCTACTGCACCTGACAATGCTTGGAAACCTATGTCGTAGGTTCCGCCATCGCCTGCAAATGCTATTATGTCAATGTGTTCTTTTAGTTGACCTTTACGTTTCAGAGCTTTAAGTGCCGCATCGATTCCTGCGGCGTTGGCAGCTGCAGTTTCAAA
>CAZOPV010000023.1:0-20405 GCA_964582085.1 uncultured Candidatus Bathyarchaeia archaeon
GAGTGGCATGTTTTTTGTTGGGTAGAAGAAAAATTGGTGTTTTTCCGAAAAAAGGGCGGTTTTTTCTTCTTTTGGGGCGTGTTTTTTGCGTGGTGGGGTTTAGGAGGGTTTTCTTTTTTTGCTTGTTGTTTTTGGAATTGAAAGAGCAGTAGCGCTGCAGATTTTTTAATTGTTGTTCTGCTCGGCTGTTGGAGGGCTAGCGTTTGGTTCAGGCGGCTACCTTAGTTCTTCAAACATAGAATCGGATTCTTCAGATAACGCTGAAAATACAAACTTAATTTAAGCGTTTATCCAGTAACAATCCAAACTATGTTATCCTATATAAAAACACGCAGAACCGCCAGTTTTAACCTAATGCAAATTAAAAAACTTCAAAGAATAAACTTCAAAATCATATCAACAGACAATAATGTATTCAAGAGAGGGTTGTGGAAAAACTCTTATCTTATATATTACCTCCTTATAAGCAAAAAACAGCACAAAAGAAACCCCCAACTCATGCACTCTATAGGCGCTGAAATCCAGAAAACAAAAGAACAAACATAATTAGGATTACCATTTAAAAAATCAAGGAAGGCGCTGCGTGCAGAAGGGAAGACTTGTTCATGTAGTTAACCTTTTAAAGCATAAGCCTTTCAATATATCTTTGAGCCATGGTTGACGTTATTTCCGCTACTCTTATGATAAGTGCTGCAGTGATCATCGTTGGTTTCACAGCAGATTTTTTGTTCAAAAAAACGCGAATACCAGACATGCTTCTGCTAATTTTTATGGGCGCCCTCGCAGGGCCAATCTTCGGTGTGATTGATCCTGCAGCATCGCAGACGCTTGCACCTTACTTGGCCGCGTTAGCGCTGGTGTACATTTTGTTTGATGGCGGCATGGGCTTACAGTTAAGCAAAGTAGTTTCAAATAGTCCCCGCGCCGTAGCCTTGGCAGTTTCAAGTTTCTTCTTTAGCGTCCTTGTTGTCACTGCAATTGCCATCATCGCTTTAGGTTTACCGCTGCTCTATAGCGTTCTTTTAGGCAGCGTATGTGGGGGAAGCAGCAGCATAGTTGTTATATCCCTCGCCAACAGAATAAAAATCAGCGAGAGAGCTGCTACCACAATCATTTTAGAATCCGTTATCACTGACATATTCTGTATTGTTGTCAGTTTAGCCGTAATAGGCGTTATAATAACAGGCCAGACAAACTATGGGCTGATATCAGTTGAAATAGGCGGTAAATTTCTCGTAGGTGCAGGGATAGGCGTGTTTGTGGGGCTTATTTGGCTACTTATGATGCGCCGCGTTAACGCTCTGCCTTTCTCGTATATTTTGACCTTAGCGGTGGTTTTGTTTGCTTATGCCTTCAGCGAAAGCTTGGGGGGAAGCGGTGCTCTCTGCGCGTTGCTCTTCGGTTTGATGCTGGGCAACGAGGAGCAGATCCTACGTTTCTTTAAGCTTTCTGCTAACGGAGAATTCGCGGTAACAGAAGGACTTAGACGCTTTGAGTCCGAGATAGCGTTTCTTGTCCGTTCTTTCTTCTTTGTGTTTTTAGGTCTGATGGCGTCGTTTTCAGATTTAACTGTAGTTTGGGTTGGATTGGCTTTATCAGTGCTACTTTTTGTGGTCCGCTACGGTGCAGTTTGGTTATCCACTTTGAAGAGTGAACTGAAAACAGAGCAGAAGTTAATGACAACTGTTTTGACTCGGGGATTAGCTGCTGCAGTTTTGGCTACTCTGCCAGCGCAGTACGGGTTACCCTACTCAGAATTATTCGTCAACATCGCAGTTGTAATCATAGTGGCAACTGCGGTTATTGCAACGGTAGGCGTAGCAGTTTATGGAAAATAGGTTTTGAGTCTCTTAGGCAGCATTATACATGCAGTAATCAGAAATTTTGCTTTTAACAATGAAACTTGGGTTTTAGGGTGAACCTTAAATATTGTGTTAACCCATTGAAGTTCCAGAAAATAATGGATCCTCAGTTTAAAAAATTCCACTTCCAAGAAATCGATCACATAGTTTACTTTCCCATCGGAAGCAACTCAGGCAAGTACCTTAACTACAAAGTTCTCGTGACGGATAGAAAAGTAGCTGTACCTCAAGACGAAAGATGGGTGCGGCTGGGCGATTTTTTAGAAAGCCCTCTTGTCGAGCAGCATTATCCACACACAGTAGGATATTTTAAAGTTTCTTCAGGGAAGGATGCAAGTTTTAAGCCTGAGTATTTGGAGTTGCGCGAAATTAGGTCTATTGAAGAGTTCTGGCTTTTTCTTAACGCCGTAAACTTGTAGCAATGGGTGAGGCTGTGAGTGTCTTTGTAACAAAGGCCAATGGTTCTAAGCAGCTATTTGACAAAAACAAGGTGGTTCAAACTTGCTTGCGTTTAGGTGCCTCCCAGCAGGTTGCTTTTGAAGTGGCGACAAAGGTGGAGAACCGCGTTTACAACGGAATCTCTACTTCAAAGATACTTCAAATGATTTTTAGATTCCTGACGAAGCACCGACCTGCAACGCGAAATTTTGTTGATTTAAGACGGGGCTTAAGTTTAATGCGGTCAAAGCCTGATTTCGAGATTTTCGTACGGCTCCTCTTGGCTTACAACGGCTTTGAAGTTGCACCTAATCAGTTACTCAAGGGAAAGTGTGTAGCGCACGAAGTTGATGCTATTGCAAAGAAAGGGGGCATAACATATTTTGTGGAAGCAAAACATCACGTAAACTATCACACGCCAACGGGTTTGGATGAAAGTCGCATTGCTAGGGCGGTGCTAGAGGATGTTTCTGAAGGGTATAACTTGGGGATAAACGAGTTAAAAGTGGATCGTGCAATGATTGTCACGAACACACGCTTTTCTGAACAGGCAATACACTATGGCTCTTGTAGAGGTATTTTGCAGATCGGCTGGAATATGCCAGAACAGCTTGATTTACGCTCTATGATTGAGGCCAAGCAACTGTACCCTTTGACTTGCATTAGAGGTTTACCGAGAGAGGTTCAAGAAAAACTGAGTGATGCAGGTATTGTTCTGATAAGGCAGGTATCTGAAGAGGATCCAAAAAGACTGGCAAGGCAGCTTGGTCTTTCACAAGTCATGCTGGATGCGGTTGTTGAGAAATCACCTCTGATTATGCGGTCTTTTTGAGTTACAGAAACCTTAGGGTTTTGGAGTTAGCGCCACAATAGAATAGTTGTTTTCTTGAAAGTATTTACCTGCTGTTTCAGCGATATCCCTCGCAGTAATGCCTTTCAACTTATTGATGTAGTCGGTTAGGGCTTTTTCGCTGCTAAATAGCATCTCCATGCTGGTGAGTGTTTCAGGCAGGTTTGCGGAGCTGTCAATTTCTCGGTATATGGCTCCCAGTATCATATCTTTAGCTTTACTGAGTTCAGCATCAGAAACTTTTTCGCTACATATTTTTTGTAGCTCTCCGAGGAGGAGGTGTGTGGCTTTGGTTAAATTTTTGGTTTTCACGGCACAGTCTATGTGGAAGTAACCGTAGTCCACCCCGCATTCTTGGCTTGAAAGAATATTGTATGCAAGTGCCCTTTTTTCCCGCATTTCTATGAAGAGGCGGGAGCTGACGCCTCCTCCCATGATAATGTTGATGAGTTCAAGCGCTGGAATGTCTGCGTGTTTCCCCGAAACAGTTCTTGCGCCTACACTAAGGTAGGCTTGAGAAAGTCCAGCTTTCTTCTTGGTCATTCCACTTTTTGGGTAGTTGTTCTCTGTAATGTCTAGTCGATTGCTAACTGCCGCTTTATCGCTTTGCTTAGCTTCTGCAAAAGTTTGGAATAGACTTTCTTTGTGAGCTACATTAAATTGTCCTGTCACTGCTAAAATAAGGTTGCCTGTGACATACTGGGCACGGTGGGTTTGTTCTATGTCTTTTAGGGTTAGGTTACGTATAGTTTTTGTATATCCTGACACAGGATGTCTCACAGGATGATTTTGATAAAGACACTGAGTGAGCATTTCGTCGATTTTTATCCATGGGTTATCTTTAGCTTCGGCGATTTCGTGGAGGATTATTTTTTGTTCTTTTTCAAAGTTCTCTTTTGCAAAACGTGAATCAAACAACAATTTGTAGAGAATTTTCGCTGTCTCACAACTCTTCTCAGGTAATACATCAGCTATTATCATGGTGTAGTCATGGGTTGTGAAGAAGTCAACACTTCCACCTAACCGCTCTATGTCCCGCGACAGTTGGATTCTTTCTGGTGAACCACCCGCTATCATATGTTCAAGAAGGTGAGCAGCACCTGATTTTTCTTCAGAATCAGAGTTAGAGCCATATCTTAAGGTGACAGCCAGTTGGGTGGTCATCGCCGAGGCGCGAGGAAAAACCAGCGCGATTAAACCATTTGACAAACTTTGCCTTTCCCAACATAAAGCGCCCTGCATAATACAATGAGGGCAATATGCCCTCTAAAATAGATTTATGGTCAACGTTTACTTTTTACTACAAGAACATTGCAGTATGCATTGCCCACGATTTTTTTGGAGACGCTACCCAAAAGCATTGAGATGCCTCCGCCTAAACCTCGGCTACCTACGACGATAAGGTCGAAGTTTCCCTGTTTAGCAACATTTTCTAGAACTTTAGCAGCATCTGAACCTACAACCAACGCAACTTCGTAGGATACGCATTCATTCTCTAGTTCTCGACTAACTTCACTTAAGATCGCTTTTGCTTTTTCTTCAGACCCTTTATCAGCTACAGTGACCACTTTAACAAATCCTGAAAAATGCTTCACGATAGTTATGGCTTCAGCAAGCGCACGTTTGGACTGAAGTGAACCATCTACACCTACGAGAACGCGAATTTTTTCAAACATAACAAATCCGCTTCCTATGTTGGAAGTACGAGCAGATAATATTTTCGCCTTAACAGGCTTGTTCACATCCAAAATGTTCCAAAAAAGACATAAATGTCAAATTATGTAGCATGAATGTCGCAATATTTAAAAGAATTGACTAATTTATAATCAACCTTAACAGCAAAAATCAACAACCCAGCAACCAGATGGGAGTTAAAGTCACAAAATTAACGAAATAAAATGGAGGTGAATGTTTAAGACTCCGTGAATTACCCTCAAGATAAAAGCAGAAAAAACTACACGCGTCTTCTTTTTTTGCTGAATCTAACCTGAATCACTAAACCGACTTATCCCAATAAGGAAATTGGTGGGCCGGACCGGATTCGGACCGGCGACCTTCTGCACGTCAAGCAGATGTCCTAACCAGGCTAGACGACCGGCCCACGCTTGTTGTTGTTAAGTTTCGGTATTCGGAATATTTATGGGTTTTGCGCTCTTAGAAGAAACTGCAAAGCCCCAACTGTAAAAAAGAGCGCGAACTGGCTTAAAGAAAGTACACATCGAGAAATCAAATGTTCCTGTTAAGGTGGAAGCTTGGATGCTTGCGTGCCTTTTATACCCCAGTTTGACTTGGGGACATCATGAATAATGATGTGTACTTGGTCAGCGGTTACGCCGATATCTTCAAAAGCTTTTGTTATACCCTGTATGAGAACCGCTTTCTGTTCCTCACTTTTCCCTGCCCACGTTTCAACAATAACCACTGGCATCAATTCACCTCCTCCGCTACAGATGCAGCTTTTTCGGATACAATCACACTTCGAACATCGGCGCCGTTTTTAACTTTTCTATTTTTAAATTTGGAATATGACAGAACTGGAAAATTAATTCTTAAAGCCTAACTGACACGTAACAACAGGACAGGCGAAGAGTAAAAGGAGAAGGCAACAATGCTCCGAGTGAAAACTCATCCTAGCATAGTTCTTGCACTGATGGGCAGTATAGATTTGCTGACAACCATGGTTGGCGTTATTTACTTTGGAGCAGTTGAATGCAACCCACTTTTAGCGGGGCTTCTAAACATAAATTTTGTTGGCTTTGTAGTTTTGAAGGTGACCGCCACAATTGTTTCAGGGCTATTTTTTTACCAGGCAGGGAAACTATTAAATAAAATACCTGACAAAACCGCCAAAGCTTACATCTTGACTCGACATTTACTTCGAGTAGCATACATTGGCATCGCAGCCTTTATGTTAACCGTTTTAGTCAACAACTTTCTTGTTCTAATATGCGCGATATAAAATCAGGCGTAACGGCCTAAAACGGTTTTTAACCCCGTTACTCATATTACATAGCAAATGCAAGTTGGATTTAAACCCCGCGTCGTCTACCTAATTCTAAACAAGCAAACCGAAGAGGCGCTGGAACTTTTA
The DNA here is from genome assembly GCA_964582085.1 of uncultured Candidatus Bathyarchaeia archaeon. Taxonomy (GTDB): domain Archaea; phylum Thermoproteota; class Bathyarchaeia; order Bathyarchaeales; family Bathycorpusculaceae; genus JADGNF01. The sequence goes on from CAZOPV010000023.1 coordinate 6,242, forward strand.
GCTAAGCACTACAATGTTGAGGTACCCAAGCTGACAATTGGTTTACCAAAAGGACGCCGAACCCGTGTCTGCGGCGCATATTCCCCAAAAAACCAGACCATAAGCCTTCTTGACAGCGATGTGCTGGGGAACCCATTTGTGGTTTTGCATGAGTTCTATCATCACTTACGCACTAAAAACGTAGACAGACAACATCGAGGAACAGAGAAAAACGCAAACAAATTCGCCGCTGAATTCATTAAAGAATATCAAGCCGCCACAAATCATTTCAATGCACAAAGCAAAAACTTTCATGACTTTACTTGCACAGGCAAACGGTCACCGTTAGAATCGTAAACCGCCACACACTTTTCTCTTTCAAATGGTGGAACTACAATCATCAAAATTCTGCCAAAAAAATAATTTAAATCTACATGAGAGGGCGAAAGATCACCGGAAGGATGCGAATGTACTGTGCCTATTAACGAAAAATCCGAAGGTAACATGTACGGATTAAAATGCGCAAAATTTAATCCATGCACAGCAAACGGCGCCACCACCAAATCTGACACCTTAATTACACCGTTCCGTTTTTTACCTCTAAGCAATAAAAAGCTCTCACGCGGATACAACTGTTTAGATCCCGCGTAAATGGCATTCAACAGCGCCATAGGGAGCTGCACCACAACAGATTCAACCATATACAAGCAAAAACCTCCCAAAGTTAATTAGTTTTATTGAAAACTTAAAATCAAACAAATCGCGGTAAACATTTAAGACAGAACAAACAAGAAAAGAGATAACTCAACCAGCCGGGATGGCAGAGTGGTTAACGCGCGGGCCTTGAGAGCCCGTGGACCTCGCGGTCCGCAGGGGTTCGAATCCCTTTCCCGGCGCCACATTTTCTAAATCCCCCACCTGCTGTGTCTTTAGAACTTCAATAAAAACAAGAGAAATTATGGAATAAAAGGTAACTGTCGTATCGCGGGTTCAATGAGGTTAAGCACTATCTGTGGGAATAGCCCAAATATTATGATGCTTGCTGCAAGTATGAAGACGGGAATCAGCAGTTTTATAGGTTCTTTGATTCGTGCTTCATTGAGAGGTTTCTTTCCATACATGTAGTTCACCAAGCGGAACAGATACGCCACTTGGACAACGCTCATGACTACGCCTATGACTGCAAGCCATGCCAGATTTGCCTCTATGGCAGAGGTGAATACCATATATTTTGCTATGAAGCCGCCAAATGGTGGCATACCTGCGAATGAAAGCGCGGCCATGAGCAAAGCCAAGCTTGTTAGAGGCATTTTTCTGCCGATACCTGAAAAGTCCTGGAGTGACTTGAAGCCATAGTGGTTTATGATGCCGACCGCCATGAAAGCGAGCGCTGTTGTTATGCCGCCGATTAGGAAGAAGTACAGGTTGCCTCTAAGTCCGTCTGATGTTAAACTGGTGATGGCGACGAGATTGTAGCCTACATCTGCTACACAGATGTTTCCGATTAACATTTTGACGTTGTTTTGGATGATTGCAAACAAGTTTCCCACGATCATGGTGAAAGCTGCCATGACTGCAAGCATGAGTGTCCAATCTAAAACAGCGGTTGGTGCCAAGATGTACACCAAGACGCGTATTAGAACGTAATAGCTGCCTTGGTCAATCACGGCGGATAAAAATGCAGATGTGGAAGAAGGTGCAGCGGCATAAGCATCTGGCAGCCAGAAGTGGAATGGTACAATGGCTGATTCAATGGCATAACCTGCAGCTATGAAGATGAAGGCTAAAATGAGTAAACTTTTATCCGAAAGGGCAATTAGAGCCTCTTTTACTGCCCAAAAATTCAAAGTTCCTGTAATGCCAAAAACTAGTGATAAACCGAACACTATAAACGCAGAGGCTATAACGATCATTACAATGTACTTCAAAGTTGAGTTCAGAGCTGTGCGGTTTTTACGGTAAAGCATCAGAAAACTGGATCCTGCAGCTGCAGCTTCCCAAAAAATAAACATGGTTAGCAGGTCGCCAGAGAACACTGCACCCACTACAGCTGCGGTAAGCATAAGCATAACCGCATAGTAACGCTCCGCAGGTCTTTCGTTGGGATTAATATAAAATACGCTGTAGAGTAATGTTACCGCGCAAACTGCAGTGAACATAATCGCCATGTAAATGGATATGCCGTCAATCATGAAGGCGCTCGACAGCCAAGACAACGCCGCATCAGAGGGGTTGAGACTAAGGAAAGGTTGTGGTGAAGGTAGCGCATAATATTTGAAAGCTAAATTAGCAACAGAAAAAAACACTACCGCAAATACCACAGTAAACCAAACCAGCATTCCAGCGGTTTTATGAGCTGTTTTTCGGATGATTCTAAAAATCGGGATTGTTAAAAGTGAAAAAGCAACAAGGCTAACTAAGGGGAAGGCTACCTCGAAGATGCCAACCATACTTTTCACTTCTTAAATAAAGCCTACCGTGTTAATCAAGTTTATAAAGAATGCGGGGTAGACTCCAAGAAGCACCACGAAAACTATCAAGATTAGCAAAGCAAGCTTCATAGAGTTTGAGACATCGGTGATTTTGTGTTTTTCATCACCTTCAGGCATAGTTTCAGTTTTAGCAGCTCCTATAAAGACACGGTAAACAAAGCGAAGTGAATATGCCAAAGAAAAAACAGTTGCTATGAGCATTAATATTGTTGGAGCTATGTAAAAGGAGTTTGTGCTGATGATGTCAAAGGCGCCTACAAAAATAAGAAATTCACTGATGAAACATGCAAAGGGCGGAGAACCAGCGATGCTCAAGCCTGAGATTACTGCAGAAACAGTTGTGAAAGGCATTTTACCCGCAAGGTCCCCCATCTCGCGGATATCGCGCTTTTCTGTTTGATGCATAACTGCGCCTGCGGAAAGGAAGAACAAACCCTTGCTGACGGCATGAGTCAAAATATGGAGTACTGTTCCCGTTATAGCAGTTGTTAAAGCCATCGTGCCACCTATAAGAGGTTCGGACGGATACAGGGAAAGCCCAAAGAGTATGTAGCCCATGTGGGCGATGCTGGAGTAGGCAATTATACGTTTGATGTCAGTTTCAACCAGCGCAATGGCTGCTCCGAAAAACGCAGAGATTACGCCAAATACAGCTAATCCATGCAAAAATGTTACACCAAAATCTGTGCCTGCAACCGCAGGAAAAACTGTGCCTAACGATAAGCGCAGTATGGCGTAGGCGCCTGCGCTGATGATTACACCGCTTAAGAGCGCGGACATAGTGGCTGGAGCCTCTGAGTGCGCATCAGGTAGCCACATGTGAAGTGGAACTATAGCCATTTTTACTGCAAATCCAGCGGTTAAAGCTATTATGATCCACTTGGCAAGGTCAGGAACACTTAGAAGAGCTGTTTGTGCAGCAAACATGTCTGTTGCACCAGTAACCATGTAAATTGCGCCTATACCTAACAAAACGAACACTGCACCGGCATGAGTAAAGATAAAGAACTTGAATGCTGCTCGGTAGGCTTCTCGGTAGCCCCAACTGCCAATTATGAAGTAGGCGGGTAGGAGCATAAGTTCCCAGCAGAAATAGAACAGCAAAAGATTAGATGTGATAAAGACGCCTACTAGTCCAACTGACAATAAAGATAAAAGAACATAATATACAGGGAGGTTTTTTTTGCCTTCCATATATTTAACGCTGAAACAGGCGGCGGCTACGATTAAAACTAAAGTTATTATCGCAATGGATGCGCTGACGCCATCTACAAAGAGGGTAAAGTGTGAGTTCAAAACGGGAATCCAAGCATATTCTTCCATGTACCTGTGGTCAGGACTTGTAAGTATGGTGGGTACAGTCGATAGCACCAACACAATGTTAATTAAAGCGATTAGCGCGACAATTGACGCTGCAAATTTAGAAGATTTTTTGCCGCCGAAATATACAAATGGAACGCCCAAGGCGGGTAACAGGAACACTAAGAGTAAGCTATACATCACAGCCTCTGCACCTGTATAGCCTGTAATATCAGCAATGAACCAAATATAAATCTATCACAAAAACATAGGTTTACACTTAAAAGACGTATTCAAGGCATATTACGCAAACGTAAAAAAGGATATAAACTGACTTTGTACTGCTACTCCGTTACCCTTTGCCATCTTTTCAATTTTTTTATCTCATGGCGCGGGGTGTGGGGTTTGAACCCACGCGGCCTTTCGACCACAGACTTAGCAGGCCTGCCCCATACCAGGCTTGGGGAACCCCGCAGTTACGCTTTCACATACAGCGCGGTTAGTACATTTTATGAATGCCTTATTTTTGTCTTTTGTGTAACCAAAAAATTTGTGGTCGACTTACATGGGTGTTTGCAACTGACTGGGACAATTGAGAATTATTGACGGCGCGGGGATTATCTGCTATTTGGTTGATTAGAGGAAAATTGAGTTTTGGAAAACTCTAAAATTCACCGTTGACACATAATCCACCTTCAGAGGAGTCAACCTAGATGTCTTACAATGAACTCAGAAAAGACTACCTTTTAGAACGCTGGGTTGTAATTGCAACCGAACGCGCCAGAAGACCCACAGATTTGTCAAAACAGAGAGCTGAACAGGGCAAATCTGTGACGTGCCCACTTTGTCCTGGTAACGAAAACATGACTCCGCCTGCAGTGCTGGTTTACTTGCCCAGTTCAGGGGACGACAAAGTGAAAAAAGATGCCGATCACAATGATTTTCGCCATAAAAACTGGCTTGTTCGATGTATTCCAAACTTGTTCCCAGCATTCTCCCCTCCAAAACAGGAGTCAGACATTCAAAACACCTTTGTGGATTACACCTTTGGCTACGCCGTTGGACACCATGAGGTGATAGTTGAATCACCTAACCACGGTGATCACCCTTCAAATGCGGGAATTCCGCAGCTTATCCACCTTGTCAACGCCTATAAAGACCGGCTTACCGAATTATCCAAAAAACCCTACGTAAAATACGTTCAGATTTTCCGTAACCACGGTTCAGAGGCAGGCGCCTCCCTATCACATACTCACAGCCAAATAATTGCGATGCCATTCACTCCAAAAGTTTTAAGCTCAGAGATGGCTGCAAGCGAAACCTACTACAAGAGTCATAAACGCTGTGTGTTCTGCGATCTCATAAAGCGAGAAGCACAAACCCCACGTTACATAACGGACAACAAACATTTTGCGGTTTTCTCGCCTTATGCGAGTATTCACCCCCTAGAGTTCTGGGTGCTTCCTAAACGACACAGCATCAACCTCATAGACCTCACAGACGAAGAGATTAAAGCATTCGCGGGAGTATTCAAAGCAGCCATGGAGGCACTCAAAGATTTGGTGAACGATCCCCCCTACAACTATGGTTTCCATTTAACGCTAAACCAAGACGCCGGAGAATATTACCATTGGCACTTAGAGGTTTACCCCAAACTTGCTATTTGGGCAGGTTTCGAAAAAAGTACCGGAGTCTACATAAACACCATTCCGCCCGAGACGGCAGCTGTTGAACTCAAAAAAATAATAAACAGTTAAGAATCTAAAATTTCTTTTTCATATTTTGGTCTTAGTTGCATTACATCCTCCATGTAGGTGCGCAAAGGTTCAGCTGTACTCCATGCTTGTGAAATACATCCTCTTGGGTTGTGCGGCGGATCCCCGTCAAAAATTTCACTTAAGGTGCCCAATCCTGCATACGTAATTTGCCTTGTAAAGAGGGGCCAGACAAAACTGCTAATGGCAAATTTTGAATCCTGATTTATGTAGCCTTTTGTTTTGCGGAAGGCGGTCATGAATGGACCAAGGAGCCAAGGCCAAACTGTGCCGTTGTGGTATGCTCGGTCACGGCTTTGCCTGTTACCCACATAAGTGCCTTTGTAGTTGGGGTGATTGCGGTCAAGTGTACGCAAGCCATATGGTGTGAGAAGCTCCCGTTGAATTACTTTGACTATTTTGTTGCATTTTTCGAAGTCAAGCATGCTGAAGTCTAGTGAAACAGCGAAAATTTGGTTAGGTCGCAGCGAATCATCCGCGCCAACATCGGTTATGCAATCTAAGAGGTAGTTTTTTTCGCTGTTCCAAAACTTTTCATTGAAGCTTTTTTTGCATTTTTCTGCTATAGCAGCGTATTTTTCAGATAGGTTTTCCTCGTCGAATCTTTGAGCAAGCAACTGGGCTATTTTCAACGCGTTGTACCATAATGCCTGAATTTCTACGGCTTTTCCAGCTCTAGGCGTAACTGCTTTGCCGTCTATTTCGGCGTCCATCCATGTTAGGCGTTCTCCATGAGTAAGTAACCCGTCGTTGTCCATGTGGATACCAAAATGAGTACCTTGAGTGTGCTTAGCCATTATTTCTTTAAGATTTGACCATAGTTGGTTGCGGACAAATTTAAAGTCACAAGTGTATTTGAGGTACTGTAATATAGCATTAACATACCATAAGGTGGCATCAACCGTGTTGTATACAGCTTGACCCGACTTGTCATCTATAAAATTTGGAATTAGCCCATCTTGACAATATGCATTAAACTCTGTGAACACATTTTTTGCGTCTTCGAATCTACCCGTTATCAACATTAACCCTGGCAGAGCAATAAAGGCGTCTCTGCCCCAAATTTCAAACCAGTGGTATCCCGCTATTATGCTGTGCTTGTTAGTTGAGCTTTTAACAATAAAGGAGTCGGTAGCCAAAATTATCCAGCTTAACCACCAGTTATTTGGTGCCAAAGCAGGATATAAGCGATAAAAATCTGCCAAAAAACTGTTGCGCCGCCTGATTTCAAGTTTCCGCAACAACTTAATTTCAGCCACACTTTGCCCTATCGAAGTTAAAGTCTGTTCAGTTTGCTGTTCATTTTCATTTGAAGCCGCTATTACAGCAAATTCTTTTTTGTTTGTAGGAGGGACATCGACTTGGAAATATCCTGGCTGATAGTAGTCATCTGAACTGGCTTCTCCACGTTTTTCTTCTTCACGGTAGCTTATTCTTTCTATCCATGCAGGTTGTTCGAAGAATTCTCCAGCAATTATGCGCATAGCTATCGAAGCTTTAGGTTGACTGATACTCAATTGAACTTCATTAGAAGCAGTTTGTTTCTGGTTGAAATGTAGCGCGTTTGCGGCGCGGGTTACAACATTATGAAAGTGCCGACAAGTTAACAAGGGAAAAATTCTGATTTTTACCCAGTTGTTATTCATGTTTTGAACCTTATAAGTTGCGACCACAACATTCTTTTCGTAGGGCATGAATAAGGTTTTTTCCAATTGCAAAGCTTCTATGTTATAGATGTACTTGGGGAACGGAGAAATGGAGAACTCTTTAAGGTGGATGAAGCCTTTTGGATAAACTGCACCGTGGAATTCGCTTGCGCCTAACAGATAAATTTTGTTTAGTTGCACTTCTTCATCGAGTTTTGCGAGGCAAACTGTTCGCTCGCTAGGTGGACGTAAAGCTGCTACAAGCAAACCGTGATATTTGCGTGTGTTAACTCCCAAAATAGTGGTGGAAGAGTAACCGCCAAGACCGTTTGTTATAAGCCATTCTTTTGTTAGTGCATCTTCAAAATTTGAAAGTTCAGTGAATCTCAACGTATGCAGGTACATTTTAGGGCATCAACTTGGCAATATTCTTGCCGCGTGGAACACAGAAATAGTTTGCGACGGGCTGACACTTGGTGCGTAACATCAGGAAGTGGGGTTTTGTGAGCATGTACTCAGTTAAGGTTTCAGCATAGCCCATGCCTTTTGCAAAGATTAATGGTGCAGACTCATAAACTTTGAGGAATTCCTGCGAAACCAATTTTAACTGTAATCCAACGGCGTCTGCACCTGTAGTTAAAACTTCGTCAGCAAGCTTGTCCATACCACAAAAGGTGGCATCTGCTAGAGTTGCGTCGTTGATGACGGGGGCGCTTTTGACCACGAAAGTGACGTGCACGTCCATGTTTTTAAGTTGCTCCACTAGCAACGTATCAAAAACTATTTCGCCTGCGTTATCAGCTAAATATAGAACTTTGCCAGTTTTATTCGCTAGCTCATATGCCTTGTCCACATCGTCTATAACAAGGTCTTTTGTTGCGTCTTTAATGATTTTTCTTAGATCTTTTAATGTGAAATTGTGTCCCGGGATGTCAAACTCCATTATGTTGCCTACAATGGCACAGAGACAAGCTTTTTTGAATCTGTCCTGCTGGTTGTAGCCTTCTTCCACAAGTTTATGAGCAAAAGGAAGCAATTCCAAGGCTTTTTGATTGCTTAACTTTTTAGTTTGCTGGTAAGGGTCAGGATTGCTTGTGAGTTGACGTATAAGGCGATCTCGTTTGGTGCCTAAATCCGCGGCGACAGCTGTTGGTTTAAATTCACGGTTCAAGAGCTTAATCAGTTCCGACGCTGTTCTGAATCGTAATGCAGGGTTGGTAGTTGCCATGTAGGTTTCAGCCATGCCTCGAGAAAGAAGACAACTGGCACATTCGGCTTCCACTTTCAAAGAATTTCCCTCATTTTAGCGGGCTTTTGTGGCGTCAGCAAACTCGCGAATTATTGTGTATGAGTCATTTGATTTTACGATGGCGCTTGCCACCAGTACACCTTGAGCGCCTAACTTCAAAGACACCTTGACGTCTTCGCCATGGCTTATCCCTGCGCCGCAAAGAATTACAGCTTGGTTGTTGACTTTGCGGACAAGTTTCAGGGTGTTGGTAACTGCTTCAGGTTGCTCCATCGACACCGCAACCCCTGTACCGATAAGTTCAGGCGGTTCAATGCTTATGATGTCTGGGTTGAGGTAGGCTACAGCCGCACTAATTTGGGGGTTGCTGGTGCACACACAGCTGATTAAGTCGTATTCTTTTGCAATTTTTATGATGGCATCAATATCTGCGAGTTTCAATTGTCTTTCAGAGTGGTTGATGAGAGTACCTACTGCACCTGCCTGTTTGATTGAGTCAGCCAGAACGTGCCCTGTATTGCTGCCTGGTTTGATTGGATCCATGTGCTGGGCAAAAACTGGGATTTCTACAGTTTCAGCCACTGCTTTGATGTCAACAAATTGAGGAGCTACCACGATAGAGGTAGCGGTTTCTTTGCTGATTTTTTCTGCTTGTTTAGCTAGTTCCACTGCTTTTTTTCCTGTGGCTTCTAGATAAGTTTTAAAATTAATAATTATTAGAGGCGGTTGAAGCTGAGGCTTCACTTATGTTTCACCGCCATAGGTTTAATTTTGATTATTAATAACAGTTTGCATTGTAAAAAATAAAAAAGAATAAAAAGGGAACATGTTTGCCTTAGATGTTCTTGTCTTTGAAACGATGGCGGTAAGAGTAATAGTCAGGAATTATGCGCAGGTAGGTTTGGTTCATCAAGGGGGAGCTTATTATGAAGTCGGCGGATGATCGGTTGCATGCTACAGGAATGTTCCAAACAACAGCTAAGCGAAGCAGGGCTTTAATGTCTGGATCGTGAGGCAAAGGCTCCAATGGATCCCAGAAGAATATGAGAAAGTCTATGGCACCTTCTGCTATTCGCGCACCTATCTGTTGGTCGCCGCCTAGTGGTCCACTCTGGAGTTTGGTTATTTTTGAGCCGAGTTCTTTTTCTAGGATATCGCCAGTTGTGCCTGTAGCAAACAACTCGTGTTTAAGTAGGGTGCCTTTGTTGAATTTGACCCATTCCAGCAAATCTGCTTTTTTGTTATCGTGGGCAATTAATGCAATTTTCTTTTTTTCTTCTATGGGGGCGACTTTGCCGTTCATTTTTGATTCACCAATCTGATTTTAGGCATGTGTGGCAACGTGCCTATAACCGTTTGTACTGTATCTTGCGTGGGTAGACAATGTTTTAAGCATTTCAGTAAATCTTAAATGTTAAGATACTAATGATTAGGTGGGGGGTAATACGAGCACGAGCGCATTGAAAAGTTTAGCCCAGGGCTTTCTTGCAATGGCAGCGTTCATCTGGATCTCCAATGTGATAACTCTCACGAGGTTAGGTGACGCCTGGCTTGGTTTGCTCTATTTCCTGATTTTCCTTATACCTGCGTCAACAGCAGTAATTTTGAGGTTGAACCGAAAAAAATTCGTCACGGGTTTTAGTCGAGATGAAAAACTGCGGCGCTTCATGTTTGCACTGCAGGGTGTGGCGTGGGCTTGTTGGATGTATGACCTTGCCACAACGTGTTACGCTATAGACGTAGCCCGTTTGGCAACAGAGATTAATCCACTAGGGTGGCCTTTGGGAATTTTGGGGGCTTTAGCATATTATGGTCCCACATTGGTTATGATGTATATTTTATTGTTTAGGATTAAACAAAAATTGTCTCTTTATGCTGGCGCCGTGTTGTCAGCTGTTGCTTTATTTATGGGTTCGATGAATTTTAATGCTGGCGCATTAAACTTTCAGGTGTTTATTTCTACAGCTTACATCATGCCTGAAATCCGCTTCAACTTACTTTCTCTGGTATTAGTTGTAGACGTTATCTCCATCCTAACTATAACATGTATTTACTGTAAGAATTTGCTCCCTGTCTGCAAAAAATTTTTGAAAATTTGTTTGCCGCTAAGATAATCATGTTAGCTTGGATCATAGAGATGGGTTTTAGATTATCTTTGATTATGAGGCGAAATAGCTAAACCAAAACATGCTCTGAAGGGCAACAGGTGTCTTAATGCAGGACCTCAACGGCGTCAAAGGTTACTTTCGATGGATTTTTGATTTTTGACGGATGCTGCTACTATCTCCGTTATCTCCAAGCTAAAAAATTAGCGGTCAAAAAGGTTAACTTATAGTCGTTTTGTCATGACGTAGGCATCTTCGCCATCGCTGTAGTAGCCGCTAATTGTTCTTGATACCTCTAATCCGAGTTTCTTGTACAATTCAATACCCGCTTGATTGGTAACTCGCACCTCAAGGAAAATCTGCTTAGCTTTATAGTACGCCATACCTGTAATAGCTGTCTTAATCAGTGCAGTTGCTACTCCTTTCCGTCTGCTTTTCGGCATAACTGCGATGGAAACCACATGTCCCTTCCGCACCAAACCCCCCAAACCCATGTTTGACAAGCCCACTTCGATACGGCACATTATGTAACCTGTTATTTCGCCGTTTTCTTCCGCTACGATAAAGGTTTCAGGGAAACGTTGGTGCAGATCCATAAAGAACATGTCAGTGTAGTTTTCAGGCAAACAGAGACGGTTAATTCGCATTACAGCCTGAAGGTCGTCAGGGGTGAACTTTCTGAGCGTAAAGGTCTGTTGCATATATTCGCCTTCTTAACCTTGAATTTCTGGAGGGAACTTAAAGTTTACGTTTTATATCGGTTCAACTGCTTGAGGGGTCTCTTCAACTGAGACTTTAACTTCTGGCAAGGTGAAATTGCCGTACGGCATTGCCCAAACTCGCGCCGCTCTTCCTACAATTGTAAATGCTTCTTCTAAGGCATCATTTACAGCTCTTGCAGTTTTCAATTTGAAGACGTTGGTTGCATAGTAATCGGGCAAAGCAGAAACCAGAATAATCTGGTGATTACTCAGCGCTTTAAGCAGGTAATACGCTTTATGTCCGCCGATAACAAAGTTACGTTTGATTTCACGCTCTACCGCTTTCAAGTCGCCAAAGCGCATCATCCAATCATAAAAAACCTGATTTCCATGCCCCTCAGGGCATTCTGCAACCAATACAATAACGCCGCCACGTTTTACCGCTTCTAAAGAGGCATCTATCGCCTTGTACGCTTGATATAAATTAATATCTGCAGGAAATCCGCCGCAACTAACAACAACTATATCCGCTCGGCGATCAACCGCTACACGGTACATTTCATCAACAAGCTTAACTGCCTCAAAGAAAGCTTGCTCTAGATCTCCAGCAAAGGCCTTAACAATTTGACCTTTACTGTTGGTCACAACATTCAAAATGAAATCAACTTTTGCAAGTTTCGCAGCTTCATTCATGTCCTCATTTACAGGGTTGCCGACTAAAATGCCGGGGCGAGAGTTGGTATGCAGCATCAACGCATGATTATGCTTTATTGTTTCTTCGCCAGAAATTGCAGGTAGCACGCTTTTCCGTCCTCCACTGTAACCAGCGTAATAATGGAAATCCACATCTCCAAGCAGAACCTTAACGTCAGCTTCCGCGAAAACCCGGTTCAAATAAACCTTGTTTCCATACCGAGTATTACCTATGTGCACGAGGTCTGGAGCTTTACAGTCATGGCTTATAGTTTTGACTCGTTTGAAAACTTCTTCTCCGACGATTCCAACGGCTTCTTCAGGTGTAACTGGTCTGTGGGTACCTGTGCCAAAAATCACCACGATGTTTTCATCTTTGACTCCTGCCAAGTTTAATTCGTTAAGCACAGGCAGGAGCATCACTTCAGTTGGTGTCCGCCGTGTAGCGTCATTAACAACTATAGCGACCTTACTTTCTGGTAAGGCAATTTCGCTGAGGCGCTTGTTGCCTACAGGAATTGGTTCTTTTAGGGCACGTTCAACCTCTGCCCTTGCATCTGGACAACCAGCGCGTTCCTTGGGTTCAATTGAGCCAAGAAGATTTCGAGCTTGAACCCTCACACAGACATCAGTTTTCCCGTAAGGGAGCCATACGTCAACCATCAGGCATCACGGACATAATTTAAGACACTTCTTAAGCAGCTATTAAGCCTTATCACAACCCCTCCTTCTCACCTTTTTTATTTATGAAAGTTGGTTTAAGCGTAAAAACGTAAGCACAAAACAAAATCGTAGACTGCGCACACTTCTGCGTTTAACATGAACCTTTTTAATAGACGGTTACATTGGCTATGTCGGCGACTTTGGATGGCGTATCTGAGAAAAGAGAACGAAATAATTGAAATGGATTACCCGTTGAACAAGGTTTGGGAGGCTATCCAGAAAGTGATCATCGCCCTGCAATGGACCGTAGAAGAAACAAAAGAATCAGAGCATAAGATAAAAGCAAAAACCAAAAAAACCTTTATGTCCTACAGCTCACTTTTCTTGGTTACTGCAGAGGCTATTAAAGAAAACGTCACTCGCGTCCAAATCTCAGCGGAAACGCCGGTCACAACCCTCACCGCCATCGCTGATTTTGGTAAAACAAAAGAAAGGCTTAACCTGTTTCTCTCCACACTATCAAATCACCTGTCACCTCAGCCAAAAACAAGTAATACACGTCCATAAACAAAACAGATGTTAACGAATCGCCCAAAAAGTGGAATGGCGGAAAAATTCCAACGCCAGCAAGCCACAAAGAGGACGAGAAACCACCATGTGGGGGAATGGCACGAGTGTATTGCGACTTGGTAGGCGCTGGTTCCGCCAAAGCACATGTTTTATCCATGCTTTCAGAGTCGGCACTACCATAATACGTTTGGAAGTGATAAAATATTTTGTGTGTAATCTAAACCTGCGACAAACTGTTGCCGTGTGGGGTAGCTTGAGGTTTTTGCTGCTGCATTGAAGACCTTGTAGACGCAGGATCTGGATAAAAGCTGGGTTATATGCATCGTAAGAATTAATACTAAGTTCATAGCTTGCTTTTGTAGGTTAGGCTGAACACCAGAATTTGAAGAAAGTTATATTTTAGTTTTAAAATCACGCGCTTTTGTCAGATAAGCAACAAGTATCTATCTTAACACTCTGCCTTATCAAAAAAGTCTTCTGAATACTTGTTATCGTCTGAATCTCCCCACATCTTACTCTTGCAAGGAACTACAATTCTCACAGCCAAGGACGCTCTCATCAGAATTTATACTCAAACAATTAACAATCCATTTCGATATTCAGTACCCGACCGGCGCATCGTTCCCCTTTTGCTTCAACAGAAATTCATCCTACATTTTTACAAAAGCAATTCTCTAACATAGTTGTCCAGAGCCCAGAATACGACTACAGCAAAAAGAAGTCTCGACATAAGAACCCAAAAGCACTATTTTTATGCTTAGGAGTAGCGCCGCCGAAAGGATGCGACGTGATATTCTTGAATCTACACTGGAGTGTTTTTAGTTTGTTCAATTTTTAGCCTCCTGTTTTATCAGTTCTTTAAGCTGATTTGCGAGCACGTTTAGCTGGTGGTTCTCTAGTTCTGCTGGGTTGCTGTGGGTTGTAGCGCCTTGGGCGAGTGCGTCTCTGGTGAGTATCTGTTCGGGGTTCATTCCCCATGCGCGTATGATTTC
>CAZOPV010000024.1:0-53120 GCA_964582085.1 uncultured Candidatus Bathyarchaeia archaeon
TTCCTTTTCTTTGCTCAAAATCCTTTGAACCTCGTCTAGTTCTGGAAATTGTCGATGATAATTCATCTGCTAAGCTTGTCAAAAGAACATCTGGCAGGTAAGGTTGAGGTATCTTGGTTGAATTGAGGGATCCAATTTCGTTACTGTATTGACTAAACCATCTCGAAGATGATGGTTTAGCGATGCCTAACTGAGAAAAATTGAAATTCTGAAAAGTCTGACTACCATTGAACTTAATGCCTACTTCTTTTAGAGCTTGCACGTCCACAAGCTTGCCTATGTCATGTAGTTCAGACACGAAAGTTTCTTTTTTCATGCCTCAGAGTTTATTTCTTTCAGCTTATAAGTTTTAATTGCAAGGCAGTTGCTTGCTGAGTTATTTTCTTTGGATTAAAAACCAGTATGTTAACAGGTTCTTTTCTTTGGTCTCATAGTCTGGGTGCTTTTTGCTTATGAGGCTCCAGAAGTTTTCGTTGTGTTTTCTTTCTATGTTGTGGGCGGTTTCGTGGTATATTATGTAGCTAATCAGGTTTTCGGGCAAAAACTTGAGGAGCGTATTTACTGTTAGGTTGTTGTTTTGGCTGTGGCTTGCCCATTTGGTCTTCATTTCTCTGAAGTATATGTGGTTGATTCTAGCGTTGAGGTCTTTCTGGGCGGCTTCTGCGTATTTTTGCACGAGTGTTCGGAGTTCTTTGTCGGTTCTGTTTTTGACGAGTGCGGTGCCGTTGGTTTGCTCTACCGCTGCGCTAATCGTTGCCCGTTTGCGTTTTATCCATTCGCCATACTTCTCCAGCACCTGTTCTGGCGTCCAGCCCTTTTTCGGTAGCACAATCAGTAGCGAACCCGTCTTGAACTCGCATCTCGGGTGCTTTACGTTCCGATATTCAACTGTGTACTGCGGTGTTTCAGGCATAGGTCTTCACGCTATCAATAACCTTCCCGTATAGTGTCTCCATGTCTGCGAGGGAGAGGTTATTTTGTTTTATGTATTTTCTCAGATATCGCCGTGTCTCCCGCTCAACCGCTTTTTTGGCGGTTTGCTGGTATTGCCAGCCCTTGAACAGGTAAGGCTTCAGCAGCGTGGCGAGTTCTCGCGTGTCTTTGGTTAGGTCGCCTGCGTTGGGGATTGCTTTTTCCATATGTAACAGTATAGCGTACTGCAGGTTTGTGAATTGGAGTTGTTTTTGTCTGGCTTGGCGTGTTTGGATTTGTTGGAAGATTTCGGCGCTGTCGTTGTAGATTTTTTCGAATTCTTTGGTTTTTTCTTTCCAGAGTTTGAGGAGTCGTTCTACTTTGTCTGCTAGGTCTTCGTAGATGGGGTTGCGTTGTTTGTCTATTATGATGAAGCGGTTTAGTGTGAAGAGGATGTTGGCGGCTTTTTCTTCTTTTGTTTTGATTTTTTCTTGGAGGTTTTTGAGGTAGTCGGCGTCGAATTCGATTTTTGGGTACTGTTCGTCTATGCCTTTGACGTCGGTTGATTTGTAGACGTATTTGAGGGTTTTTTGGAAGTACTTGTATGCTAATGCGTTTTCTTTGGCTGTGTCTTGGCGGGTTTCGTGTAGGTAGAAGTTGTAGATTTGGGTTAGCCATGCGTAGTCTTTGAGTTTTTCCAGTTTAATCGGGTGGGGACCCAGCAGCTCGAAGAGTTTTCTTAGGCGTTTGTAGTTGGCTTGGAATTTTTTGGTGGCTTCTTCGCTTGTGGTTATGGTTTCGAATGCCTTCAGCATAGTTTGGCGGTCTGCCTGATCTTTAGGTACGTCGGCGAAGAGCTTGGTTGTTTCGTCGAGTTTTTGGGTGAATTCTTTGACGAGGTCGTCGGTGTTTATGAGTATGCCGCTGATGTCTTCTTTGGTGTAGTTTTCGAAGGCGCGGGTGAATTCTTTTAGGATGCCGACGTAGTCGATGATTAAGCCTGCTTCTTTGAGGTCTTTGAAGGGGCGGTTTGTGCGTGCTATGGCTTGTAGGAGTCGGTGTTCTTTGAGGGGTTTGTCGAGGTACATGGTTTGGAGGATGGGTGCGTCGAAGCCTGTGAGGAGCATGTCGGTTACGATTAGGATTTTGGGGTTGGTTTCTTCTTTGAAGCGTGTTATGGTTTCTTTGCGGATGTCTTCTATGTCTTTGCCGTGGTTGCGGTCGATTTCTTCTTTGAGATAGTCTTGAATTTCTTTTTGGTCTTTAAGGGGGTTGTAGGTCATGACGACGTTGCTGTATTCTTTTGGCAGGAGCTTGTCGAGTTCGCGTTTGTATCGGACGCATGAGAGGCGGTTGACGGCGACAACTATGGCTTTGAATCTGCCGTCCAAGTTCTCCTTGAAGTGTGCGGCGAGGTCTTGGGCTACTTTTTTTATGCGGTCTGGGTTTTCGAGGTAGACTTTGGCGATGTTGAGTTTCTGCTTGGCTTTTTCATCGATAATCTCTTGCAGGTCTTCGGGGATTTCTTCTCTGTTAACTTCTAAGAAGGCTTCGAGCATGTCTTTTTTGAGGTGCACATCCTCTTCGAGGCGGGGTTGGTATGCGATTTTTAGGGTGAAGCCGTCTTCGATGCTGTCGGTCATGAAGTATTTGTCGAGGTATTTCTCGTCGGGTGGGTAGCTGAATTCGCCGTAGGTGTCGTGGCCTTGTTTGGCTACTGGGGTGCCTGTGAAGGCGTATGGCTGTGCGTTTTTGAGGATTTCCTTCATTTGGGCGGCTAGGGTGCCGTATTGGGTACGGTGGGCTTCGTCGATGAAGAGGATGACGTTTTTGCGGGTTTGGATGGTTTCCCTGCTCTTGCTTAGGGTGTCGAGTTCTTTTTGGAGCTCGGCTAGCTCTTCGGGGCGGAACTTGTGGATGAGGGTGATGAATATGCCTCGTTTGCCCCGGTACTCGTCATGCTGAATAATTCGCCGTAGCGCATGGATTGAGTCTACGACTTCGGGCTTGGTTATGTCGAGTGCGTTGAATTCATCGCTGAGTTGGGTTTCGAGTTCTTCGCGGTCCACCACAAAAAACACCGTCGGATTTGCCAGTTCGGGGTGGCGGTAGAGTTTGTTGGCGGCGAAAATCATGGTTAAGGTTTTGCCGCTGCCCTGCCAATGCCAAATGAGTCCTTTGGTTTTGTCTGTTTTGCCCTCGATGTTGCCCAGCACGCGGTTGCTGATTTGTTCGGCGGCGCGGTACTGCATATAGCGTGTGACTACTTTGGTTGTGGCTCCCCGTTCAATGCGGATAAAGAGGTAGTTTCGGATGATGTTTAGGAGTGCTTCGGGCATGAGCATCTGAATGGTTGAGTCAATCGAGTCTTTGCCGCCGTCTCGCCACTCGTAGTATCTGGGTTCGCCGTCCTGCTGCCACGGCTGCGTGGTGAAGTATTTGGCTTTATTATCCGACGCCACACCCAGTTGGATGTACTTGTAGAGTTCAGGAACATCCCGCTCATAGCCCAAAATCTGCATGAAGGCGTTGTACCATGTCTCGGTTAGGCTAGCAGGGTTCTTACATTCAATGTTCACTAAGGGGATGCCGTTGACGTAGAGGATTATGTCGTTGCGGATTTGTTTATCTGCGGCTTGGTGGGTGATTTGGCGGCTAACAACAAAATCATTCTTTGTGAAGTCAGCGTAGTCGAAGAGTTTGACGTATTTGACCACCCGTTCCTTCTCGAACTTGATGGGGACGCCATCTTTTAGGTAGTTGAGGATTTTCTTTGCATCCTCGCTGCCGCTGCCACGGAGCTTGAGCTCATTTAGGACCTGCTTTACTTCGCTGTCATCTATGCCAATGTCCTTGTTCAAACTTTTCAGGGCGCGAATAAACGCGGTAGTCAGCAGCGGCTCCTCAGTGGACTCCCGCTCAAGCGCATCACCCGAAACAAACCGCCAGTGCCCTCCGCTCTGCGTCTGCAACTGCTCAACAAAATAATCCTCAATCAAAGACTTCTCACTAAACAACGGCATACCAACTCGACTCCTACTTTGCTCCTTTTTCTTTGGTTTCCTCTTTCAATAAGCTCTCTTCCACATAGACGATTTTATCCTTGTTTACAAACAGCTTTTTCTCCTCATTTTCTTTAAGGACATAAACAAAATCACCAAATTTCAAGACCTTACCACTTATTTTATCTCCATTCTCCAAGACTATTTGGGCTGGGGGGTAGTATGCGGTTGCAAAACCATAAGCGATTGCAAGAAAAGTCAGGTTTAGAAACACTAATATGGCTATCAAAATTGTGGATGGTTGAATTGTAATTTCGAGGCCTATAAATGAGTAGGCGCTCCATAAGATGCCGAAAGAGAAGAGGAATAGAACGTTTTTGTTTCCAAAAACTTGGGTTGGGATTTTATAGTAAGCGAGCGATAGCAAATCGGTGTAGTCTTTTTTTGTTGTTGAAGAGGTATTGTCTTCAGCGAGTGCTACAATTGGATGTGCTTTTTTCAGTTGTTGAATTCTTTCCCGCGAAAGTTTCTTGAATCGGGAATGCAAGCCGAGCCTCTTAAGATATTCATTAGCAAAAGCGCTCAGCCATAAACAACCCAAGATAACCGCTTGAAGTAGTAATGATAGCCAAAAAGGAAGGTAAATTTGCGCATATTGTGTTAGGATTAAAACAACAACAAAGGGCAAGGCTAGGTAGATTATTGAAAAGAAGAGGCCCTCAATGTAACAATCCGTTCTTTCATGTTTTTCGACTTTTGTGTCACCAATCAACTTGCCAAAATAATATAGTGAAGCAGCTAGGATAACAAGTATCAATGATAAGTTTCCAATGGTACTGATGTTCTCCAATAGCAGTTCCCACACGATTAATCCACCTTAATTCTAACTTTACCAGTAAGAAGCAAATCCATCAAACCCCGCTTAATGCGCTCCAATCTTTCTTTTTCCTGTCTCTCCAAGAGAAGTTTCTTATCCATAGCGCTGATTATTTCTGCTATCTTCTGTTGCTCACTAAGAGTTGGAGGGAGAGGAATTACTACTGAATCTAAATCCTCCTGTGTTACCGTAGCTTGAGCAACTGCTGTTTTTGCCCTTGAAAGTAATTGGTTGGAGTATTCTTTTGTCTGAACAAAAATTGCGAAAAAGTCGGGGGAGACCTTTTTCGTGTCCAACCGCATCCTGATATTCTTGCTCTCAAATGTAGCCTTTCCAAAACCGTCTGGAATTACCCCAGCCTTACCTACGAGTTCCGCAGTATTGACTCTGTTGACTATAATATCGCCAGCCTTTACCCCAAATTCCTCAAGCTCTTGTTCTGTAACATCAAGCAATGCGGCTTTTTCGTGGTTAATTCTGCCAGCGACAATGTTATACATTCTAACGCATGGAAGACCTTTGCCCGCGTATTGACTTGGCTTGTAGATGCCATTCTTGTATGATAGAACAACATCTTTGAGTTGAGTCGGCTTCCAATCTTGTGGTAGCTTTCCTATTGGTGTTTGTTTGGTTTCTGTGTGTCCTATGCCGCGTGTTAGGAGCTGCTGCATCAACCCCCGCTTAAGCCGCTCCGTCTGGGCAACCACGCGGTCAGCAAGCTCGATGGCGGAGTCAACAACACCCAAAACCCCAACAATCGCCCTCTGCTCGGCTACATTCTGCGGCATTGGGAGTTTTAATTTTCCTAAGTCATCTCGAAGGATGCCCTTAATTGTGCTGCCTTGCGCTATCGCTTTTAGTTTTTGTTTGTTGCTGAGAATTGCCCAATACAGAAAAGCTGGGTCTGCTTTTGTTTTGTCTATGATGACGCCTGTTAGGTCTTGACTTATTGCTATGTCTATTTGGTTAACTGCAACTTTGCCAATGCCTACACGGGTCGCAACTAGCAAATTGTCTTTTGGCACTAAGTGGGTGGCGCTTTTTTCCAAACCCTCTTTGCTGATGTACTTTTGTCCCTTAGTAACTACCATTCCATTGATATGAGCACTCGTCATCCAAGCGATGTTCCCGTTCCAATATTCTTTGAAGGCTGTGCTGGGTGTTCCGCCGCCAATTAGGTCTATTGCGACTTCTTCGAGTGCTGTGTTTTGCCAATCTTTCGGTATTTTGCCCTCGGGAGTTGTTTGGAAGTTTGTTTCTTTATATAAGGGGAGGAGGCTCTCTTGAGAGAGCGCCTGATTAGATACAGTACCTGTCACTTTCTCTCCCCCATTGCCCGATTTATTTCTGAAATGTACTGTTCCAGCTTACCCGCGACTTCTTGCCTTTGCTTTTCTATTTCTTTGAGTTCGGCGTATTCTTGGGCTATGTTGATTCCTTCGTTTTCTTCATCCTGCATTACATAGAGTGTCACGTTTAGGTTGCTGTCGTTTTGCAGTATCTCTTCTAGTGTGACGATGCGGGAGAATCCTTTCTCTTCGGTGAAGTGTTTGTAGGCGTCGGCGATTTTTTGGATGTTGGTGCTGCTTAGGCGGTTGAGTTTGCGTACTTCGGGGTGCTGTTCGGCTTCTTTGCTGGCATTTATGAAGAGCACTTTGCCTTTGCGTTCGGCTGGTTTGTGTTGGTTGAAGATTATGATGGCTCCGGGTGCGCCTGTGTTGTAGAAGAGTTTTTCTGGTAGGAGTATGACTGCTTCGATTAGATCGTGTTTTTGGCTTAGGACGGCTGTACGAATGGTTTTTTCTTTGCCGCCTCGGAATAGGCAGCCGTTGTCTATGACTATGCCGACTCTGCTGCCGTTGTCCTTGGCGGATGCGAGCATGTGTTCTATCCATGCCCAGTCGGCGCTCTGGCGGGGGGTAAAGCCGAATTGGAAGCGTTTCTTCCAGAACTCGCCCTTCTTGAGCACTTCCTCATCGTAGCCGTCCTGGTTCCACGGCGGATTAGCCAAAACCACATCGAACTGCCTTATGCCATCGCCTTCTTTGAACTTAGGATACAGGAAAGTGTCGCCAAACTCCAAATGCGCATCACGGATGTCATGAATGTACATGTTCATTTTCGCCAAGGCAATGGTACGCTGGTTAACTTCCTGCCCAAACAAAAACAGCCTCTGCGCCTCCTCAAACCCATACTTCTCCTCCACATGCTTAAACGCAGAAATCAACATGCCACCGCTGCCACACGCAGGGTCATACACGCTTTCCATAGGCTTCGGGTCCAAAATCTCCACAAGAAGTTTAATGACTTCCCGCGGCGTGTAAATCTCGCCTTCCTTAGCTTTGGTGGGCGCGAAATACCGTAAAATCCATTCATACGCATCACCCAGCACATCAGCAGAAACATGGTTCAGCTTCTTCTCGCTGAAGAGCTCCACAAGTTGCCGCAGTGTCTCCGCGTTTTCTCGGCTGCTGGCAAACTGCACAAAATCCACACTATCCACAACATCCTTAAGCTCAGGGTTGCGCTCAGCAATAGCCTTCAACGCCTTAGAAAACTGCTCAGTCAACCCGCTCACGTTCTTGCGCAGATTCTCCCACAAAAACTCCTCGGGCAAATTGAACAGGTGGTATTCGTCACGCTTCGCCTCCGCCCGCGCTTCTTCCTCGCTTAAACCGTCAGCCAGCGCTTCATTGAAAGCTTCCTCAAACTCCACCTCCCACTTGTCACTGATGCGCTTCATAAACAGCAGAATCAGAATAAACTTGTAATCCACACGAGTCCGAATCAAATCCGCAGCCCGCTTCAGCAAAGCATCAATGTCGCCGCGCCCCAACCGCTCCACAATCTTCGCCTCACGACTATGCAAACGGTAAAGCTTCTGCCGCGCATCACGCGCATCAGACTCAACTGACAAGAAACCAGCCTTGCGCAGCCCAGAGAGGAAAACGGGCACCTGCTCCCACACATCTTTGTTCTTATCCATTAAAACCTTCGCGGCATCCTCAAACCTGAACGTCTTATCACCAAAAGAATCCCACAAAATCTCGTAGCGACGCTCTATCCACTCGGGAATCTCGTTTTTCATGCAATTACCAGCCAACCAAGTTTAGAAACATCGGCTTAAAAACTTTGTGTTTATTAGATAAACGAAAAAAATTTTGTTTATCTATTTGGTTGCCCTGAACCACGCTCTGGCAGCTGCGAGTAGTTGCCATCGCTGGCTCTGTAGGCAGCAAGTCTTCCAATAGTTTCCCATTGGTCACCTGCCGGATGGCGAATCTGCACCGTGATGACCTCTGCTGCTGGGTCAGATTTGCCTCTCCACACTGTTAAAGTGAGATAGTCGCCGTTAGGCAATCGGGTTCTCATGCTAGCTTTAGGCTGAGATGGAGCAGACATAGAACCAGCGTTCACCTCTTCCTCTTTCGTTTGCCACCGCCTTTAGCCTGTTCTCCCATGAAGCCTTCCCTCAGAGCTGCAGCGAACATGTGATTTAGGAAAGGCGAGATAAAAGAACAGATTCGTTGACGTTGCGCTACAGTCAAAGTTGGAAACTGACGCTCCACTTCAACCCACACAGCCCGGTACATGCTGACTATTTCCTTAGCCATCAGGCTCCAATCTTCCAAATCCTCATCATCACTCATACCACATCAAACCTAAATAACACTACAATCTTCTGGCTATACGCTCTTATGTTTTGCCATAATCCTCGTCCAAGCATAAATCAGCAACTAAACAGCGAAAAACATGCACAACCAAAATGCAAACTATGCGCGGTTTGGAGGCTTTGAGACCTCAGCTTCATCGCTGCTTATTCCGCGCCACGCAATGTTATAACCAAGATGAGTTAACGCAGAAGACGCGTCACTTACGCCTTCTGCCTCAATAATCCGTGTTGCCTCGCTAAAAGTCAGCTTTCCTGCCTGCTTCAAGCGTTCTTCAATTTTACCGTTTATCTGCCCCAGTTTTTCTTTGCTCACCAAAGCATTAGGCATAGCCACGTAACCCAAAGGAACATTCACAGCAAAAACCGCTTTCACAGCTTCAGCAGAAACACCAACCCTCTCAGCAAACTCCGCGTAAGAGACAACAGCCTCGGTAAACCTAACTGGAAGACTGCTCAAAAACTCGACCTCTCCAACTTTAACTTCCTCAAACGCTTTCTCCAAGTACCGCAGAACAGGCGCCAACGGAACCTCATCATGATAATAAATAAAATGCAGTTGAGGACGCTTCTCTAAAGCCACCAGCTTCTCACACGCCAAAGCCTCATCCACCAACAAAAGCATCCGCGCCTCCACCTGCTTGAGCTTCTCAGCTTTACGCAGCAAATACTCCTCAGTCCAAAAACCAACAACCTCCACATAGACTTTAAGACCAGCTCTTTCAAGAGAAAAATCAGGCACAATAACACTATTACCCGCAACAACAGGCTCAGGCTCACGCTTCAACACCCAACCAGACTTCAACGCCTGAAATTGCGACGCGAAAGCCTCCTCCACCGCGCTGTCATAACTGGCAGGCGCCTGCAAACTAGGCTTCCGCAACAGTGAACCATGCTTTCGGCTGTCAAGTTTGAGGTTGCAGATTTCGTTTGTGTACTTCCACAAAATCTTCGCGCCAACGGTCCACTCCGAATTGGCAACAACGGCAGGTAGCAGCTTAGCAATACCCAAACCGTACCGCTTGGTAAGTTTAAAGAGGCTAACTGGACCATCCACTTTCACCCAGAAACAGTCGCCATCACGGTACACCTCATACATGAGCCCAAGCTTCTTAACCGTGTAGAACATGTTCTGCCAGTTGCCCGAAGCAGCAAAACGCAACTCTACGGCGTCAAACAGCAACGTCTGCGTTAAACTCAGATTATAATGCTCCAGCAACTCAGAAGCAGAAGGCGCCTCGAAGCGTTCAAGAACCAACTCATCATCCAAATCCGCGTAAAACGACGCCTCAACAACTTCAGGCGACAAAGCCAACTCGGAAGCAACAGCCTCAACTATCCTACGCCGCCGCTCCAAAGTGGTGGGAAAACCGAGCTTTTCTGCTGCCGCAAAGAGCTTCTTCCGCAAATCAACCGGGCTAACCTTGCTGTTGCAGGTGAAGGTGCCTCGGCGGTCAAGCAGCAACGACAACCCCCTCACAAAACGGTACTCGTACCCCGTGTTCTCCAAGTCAGCAACAAACGCTTTCAGCACCTTCTTTCTATCGCCAACATGAGCCTTGTAAGCGTCGATGAGGCGGCTGGCAACTTCAAGATTATCAGCAGAGGGTTTAGCGTAGCGGGGCGCTATCTCACCTTTCCTCTTCCAAACCACCAGCAAACTACTCGGAAGCAACTGTTGGGGGTCCTCCTGTTTTTTGTCGGCGCCTGCGGCTGATGCCGACTTCCACGGTTTCCTTAGAGATTATCTCAACAAGCCGCGCGGTTTTACCCTCTTTTTTCCTGAGAAGCCGCCCCAAACGCTGCACATACTCTCGACTGCTTCCAGTCCCACCAAGAACTAAACCAACCGACGCGTCAGGAACATCCACTCCCTCATCCAGAACCTGCGAAGTAACGATAACCTTGTATTTGCCGCTTCCAAAATTAGCTAATATCTCACGGCGCTCCTCTCTTGGAGTCTGATAAGTAACAGCGGGAATCAGAAAGCGCTTGCTAATGGTATAGACTAAGTCGTTGTAAAGCGTAAAAATCAGAATCTTCTCGTTACGGTACGTTTCGAGTTTTTCAGCCAAAAGGTTCAGTTTTGCTTCAGAGTTAACCGCCACCCTCAGCGCCTTGTTTCGGGCAAGCAGCGCTTCCCGAGCCTTGGGGTCTCTGCCCGTGGTCATTATGAACCGTTGAAAGTCAAAGGCGCTCTTCAGCACAATATGTCTCTTTTGAAGGTAACTCTTAAAGACACCCATATCTGCGTCGTAAATGCTTTGTTCTTCAGGCGTTAAATCGACTGCTATTTTCTCATAGGTGTAGGGCGCAAGATGCTTGCCTGTTAGCTCTTCCACAGCTATAGAGTAGACGGCGTCGCCTACAAGCAGGGGCAGAAGCGCATGCCGCTGGTCGCTTCTCTCATAAGTGGCGGTTAACCCCATGCGATAAGGCGCAATGTACATTTCAGCAATATGCATGTAACCTGGCGAAGCCAAATGATGCACCTCATCAAACACCAAAAACAAAAACCTGTTGCCTAACTGTGCCGCCTGAGAATACGCTGAATCATAGGTTGAAACCGTCACCATCCGCAAAACACATTCGCCTCCACCCACAACCCCCGCATCAACGCCAAGACATTCTTTCACGCGCTTTCTCCACTGGTCAATGAGGTCCAGAGTGGGAACAATTATCATGGTTTGTGCTTTGAGTAGCTCAATGGCCTTCAGCGCAATGAAGGTTTTTCCTGCGGCTGTGGGCAAAACCAACACGCCCCTGTTGCCTGCACGTTGCCAATTATCTAAAGCCTTGTTCTGGTAAATCCTCAACGCCACGTTACTTTTCAACTGTTCAAGAGGCGGCAAATCTGGCACCGCATCCTCAAGTCGAATTCTGCTTTCCCTAAAATAATCCAACACATCCCTGTAGTGGCACGCTTTAATTCGGTAACAGCCACTTCGCGGGTCCCATTTACCATAAGGAGTCCCAGCCTCTCCCTTGAGCAAAAGCGTACCCTTATCAAACCACAAACGAGGCATAACAATTATTCGCGCTTCCAATCAATTAAACTTACGCAGCAGGTTCACACACGAAAAATTCATAAAACCACACAATAGAATTAAATCAGGGACGCAAATGGTAAACTCTCCCAAGAAGAAACACTTCTGCGAAGTCTGCGGCAAAGAAATCACCCAACAAGAATACATCGACTGCGAAGGCATGTGCTGGGAATGCTGGGACAACCAGTTATCTGAAGAATCCAACTCCATGTTTGAAGACCTAATTTAGCCATCTGAACCAAACGCTAGCCTTCCAATAGTCGGGCAAAACAACAACAATTGAAAAAATCTGTAGTGTTGTTCTTTCGATTTTAGGAGCAATAAGAGAAGAAGAAAGCTGCTGAATGGACGCTTCTTCTACCACTTAAAGGGCTCGCATCCTAAGCGGACGTGAGCGAAAAGAAGAAAAAACTGCAATTTTAAGAAAACATCGGTTTTTTCTTCTTCTCTGAAAGAAGAACAACATTTCCGTATAACACAACTGTTTTTCTTCTTCTCACGAAATTGATGCTTATGGTCGATAGGTCAACAATGCATAACTTGAAAAAGAGGAGGTAGCATGCAAGGAAAAAATATTTTTTTATCTTAGCCAATCCAAGGAAAGAATTGGCTACCACATTTAGGTAACTCAGCCGACTCAAAGCAACCAGAACAACACTATGGTGCTGGAGGTTCACTGCCGAAGACCTGTATCCATTTCTTCTTGGTTTCATCAGGCCACTCCAGCTTCCCAGCGTTAATTTTAGGAACCAATTCAGGATAATTCTTCAAGATAACTTGGGCTTTTGCAATGGCACTCATCGAAGCTTTATCAATAGCTTTCTTGGAAGAAGCTATTAACTGCGGATTTAATTCGCCGCCTTCTCTGAAGCGAAGCCACGCAGCCAAGTTTATCGCTTGCTCAGCCACACATTTCGCATCCTCTAAGGATTGACCCTCTTTCCAACCAGCGAAAATTAACACAAGTCTTATAGTTTGAGAATCAAAGCAACCGGACTTTAACGCAACCTCATTGGGAGTTGGCTCTCGAAAAAACCTAAATTCACGCTTCAACTCATCCACCGCCCTTTTAACTTCTGCGATTTCAGCAGACATCGCCGCTATCCGCTTTTCCCTCTCCAACTCATAACGGGATTTAGACAACCCCGCAACAGGCTTTTTCAAAGCAAACTCCGCCGCTTCACTGCACCAGTAGACCTTAAACGAGTCAGGTACAGGATAGTCTATCCATATCTGCTGCTTTAGCGGCGTTATGACAAGCTTCTCCCCTGGAGCAGCCACAAGAAGATTCTCCACCAAACTGAATAGGACTTTCTTTTCCTCAACATCATTCCACTTCACCTGCAACTTGCCCGCAGGCGACAGCATAAAAAGCGTCGGGTTATCCTTAAACCAGAACTGTATCAAACCCTTCTCTGTCGTATCAGTTTTCACCAGCGAATTATTCACTAAAGCTTCGTATGTTGCATACCAGTCTGCGTTTGTCTGGTAGACCACCTGCGAAGACACGTCTGACCACAAAATACCCCGTATGCGTACGACATTACTTAAAGGTATGACAAATGAAGGTGTAAAACTTGAAACGTTACAGTTGTAGAATTGCCATAAGATTAGAAGCACCTGAAAGAGACCGTCTGGAGCAGCTGATTTTTGAGCGGAAATTCAAAAACCTCAGCCAAGCCCTCCGGGCAGCCATAACCGAATTTCTCAACAAACCCGAACTAGGCGCTATGCAAACGGAGGCAAAAAGATGACCCAGCCACAAAACAGCGAAAGAGCCGATCTGACAAGACTGATGCATTCTATAGCCCGTGAAGTCGCCTACGAAGTCCTCGATGAACATCTTGAAGTTTATGAACACAAACAAAAGACGCCAAACGTGGCCGAACTGGAGAGTTAAACATGGATAAACAAGTCGAATTCCTAGTGAAGCTCCGCGACGGCTGCCAGATGATCGCTGACGCCGCCAACGAATACATCGACTTAATGGCGCCACTCGAAGCCAAAGAGAAAACGCAGGCAGCCGCCGTCCAAGAAGCAACCTTCACCACGTTACGGTTTGAGTCGCAACAGGGCGCCAAACTAGGAGCGTTCGAAGTTGCCCACAAACAAAACAACCTCCAAGACAAGTGGCAAAGCGCCTACAACATCCTGCGAAACAACAATGCAACCATCAAAGACCGCTACCACGGCGACGCTTATCAGTACAGCTACTGGCTTTTCGTAGAGGACAAGATTTACCGCCAAAAACTCAAACCCAAAACCTAAGCTATCAGGGGAGGCACCGCTATTTGGCTAATTATCGGACATGGGCTCGATTGAACCTTGACGGAAAGCGAGAATGGGGCGACGTCTTCTCAGACGGCAAAGTGCCCATACAAAGTATAGTGTCACAGCGAGCAAAGCTTGAGGGCGTAAAAGACATCGAATCAGTTTTCACGGTGGACTGGAAAGAACTAGTCGACTGGCAGCAGCAAGCTGTACTAGAAAAGTTAAGTCAACAAAGCGGCGCAACAAAAGAAGCGATTCAAAAAGAGATCTTGCGGGTTGGTTTGCCTCTTCGCAGAAAATACATCCAAAGCTGCGGCACAAACCACGTGGAATTTTTCCTCTAAACGGTGATTTCATGGCTGAACAGAAAACTTGCACCGATTCGGACGGAGAACAAAATGTAGCCGACCTGTTGCGAGAAACAGCTAAAGCGTACTTTGAAAGAGACATAGCGGTTGTTGCCGTCAAGCAAAAGAAGCCCCTAACGGAATGGGCTCATTGGCAGGCACGCAGGCAAACAAAAGAAGAATTCGAAAACCAGCCCTGGCAAACTGCAGATGGCTTCGGCATCCTGTGCGGCACAAAACAGAAAAACGGCCTCTACATGGCTGCGGTTGATTTTGACGTAAAAAACGTCGGCGAAGAGGCACAAGCCAAAGGCAAACAAATCCTCAAGCAGTTGCTTGTGACGCAGATTGAGCAGACTCCTAGCGGAGGGCAACACTGGATCTACCAGACCCATACTAAATCCAAGACGATCAGCAGCTTTCACAGCGAATGCGGCTTAGAGCTGCTAGGCGAAGGCAAACTATGCATCATGGCACCAAGCCAAGGATACAATCGACTGAATGATAACGAACCCAGCATTGTAAACGACCTCGAAACAGAACTCTTCGAAGCCATGTACCATGCAGGCTTCAAACCCAAAAAAGAACAGACCCAAGCCGAATTATGGTTTGACCGAAAGGATCTATCAGGAAAACGATTCACAGGCAAAACGCCTCCATGCATAGAAGCACTGTACAGAGGCGCTAAAGAGGGCGAGAGAAACGAGCATACCATACGCATCGCATCATTTCTAGCCAACTTCCGCAAGTTACGACCAGACAAAGTCCTGGAGCAGATGCGTAAAATCAACAAGCTAAACGACCCGCCATTAGAAGATCAAGAACTGCAGGGTATAGTTAAGAGCGCAGTTAACGGCGGATACGTTTACGGCTGCCAAGACGCCTTCCTAAAGAAAAATTGTAACAAAGACGATTGCCCTATTGCACCAGTCAACATAGTCAAAATGCTGACTAAAGAAGAGACGGAACGTGCAGAAAGACTTCTGAAAGAAGGCAGACTCTTAGAATACGCTCTGTCATATGGCAAGCGACGCTTAATCGGTGAAGATGAAGCCATACAGTCTAACCTCATAATGTTTTGCAGCGGAAGAACACGCTACCCCGTGTCTGGCATGATCAGCGGTTTTAGCGGCAGCGGCAAGAACGAAAGCATCCGAGCCATCAAACCCTTAATCCCCAAAGAATGGTACTTCGAGTTCACCACATCCACGCCTGAAGCCATAAAGTATCTACCCGAAGATTTCGACGGAACCCTACTCATCTACGAGGCGGTTGGCGTGAAAGGTGACAGCGGAAGCCTCAGCTTACGCGCCATAGGCGAAGGAGAAAGCATCGAAACCATCTACCCCATGCGCAACGAGCTCACGGGCAAAATGGAGATGGGACGCGCCAAAACTAACGCGAAGAACTTCATTACTACGAGCAGCGACATAGACATCAACCCTGACCTGTACAGGCGAGTTCTGAAGCACTCGATGAACCATTCCACGGCGCTTACTAAGCGTGTTATGGCCAAGGAGCTCCGAGACGCAAGCTACCCTGAATCGCTAAAAAACCTGTTGGGGTTACAGAAAGAGCTGCCTTTTAAAGAAGAGGATTTCCAGAACGCGCTCAGACTGCTCAACTGGAAATTGGAAGTTGTTGTTTTTGCTCCGTCACAGCTGTTGGGCATTTTGGATTTGGCTGTTAAACGCGAGCAGGAAGTGGCGCTTCGAACGCACGTGAAGAAAATCATCAACTTCACCAAGACAATAGCGCTGCTCAACCAGAGGCAGCGTCTGCATGTTGTGGTGGATAAGCTTGAGTTTATTGTTGCTGATCCAAGGGATTTTCTTAAGGCGCTGGAAATACTGCGAGCATCCATTATAGAAACGGTTTCGCGGATTGAGAAGCGACAACAGGAAGCCCTAGCGCTCTTCGTTAACGCTGATGTTTCTCTGAACAAGAATGATGTTGCTTCCAAGCTTAAGGTTTCCACGAAGACCGCTAGTCGCGTGCTGAAAACGCTCGCACAAGCCGGCTACCTAAAGGAAGAGGTGCATGGCAAAACGAACCATTATTCGCTGCTGCAAAAGGAGCCTAATCATCTGGACCTTCTCAAAAATATCCGATCAATCAGCTCCTTTCACGCGGAAAGCCTCAGAAACTGGCTGAACACCATCTGGACAACTGGACAAGCGAAGGATATACCTGTAAGCTTTCAAATAGGAAACGCCAAGCCAATCTCAATTGAACAAGTCCCGCTGCATTATGAGGCGCTTTTGCCACTTGATACCTTGAAGTGCCCAGATGTCCAGACGCCATCTGTGGCAAATTTAGGCTTAGATTGCCAAAAGGAGCATGACTATCTGGACAAAACCGAAAGGTCCACTTCTCCAAGCATTAACCAACAGAATAATCCCGCTTTGATTCTGCGGAATCTTGCTGAGCTTAAAGGTGTTTACTGGAGTGATGGTTTTTACGATTGGCATCCTTGCGCCGTTTGCGGTCATACTAAGCGTACGAGTTGGCAAGCAGAGTCTTTCAAGGATGAAAAGCTGTGGCTTTGCGACGACTGCAAGATTGAATGGGAAAAGCAAACGCTAGACGTCCAAGGCGAATAATTTATGGCTGAAGCCACCTTACTCTGCCCGCAATGCGGTTCAAACCGCATATACCGCGACGGAATGCGATATTTAACAAATGGCGAAAGCGTCCAAAGGTGGCTTTGCCGCGACTGCAATTACCGATTTAGCCAAACGCGAAAACAGAAAAAACCATCACAAAAATCTTCAGAATGGAATTTAATTACAGCCTCCAACTTATCTTTAGAGCACCAAGAACGCAGTGAATCGCACACGCGAGGAGCACGGATCCTCCAGACAGGAGGCTTAAACTTGGTCACAAGCGGAACCCGACAGGAAACAGCCCAGCGGGAGGGCACAACGCAGCTAACAGCCAAAACAGGAAAAATTGTTGAGTTCCTCTGGAGTCTAAGCCAAAACGGAGTCAAAGGCAACACCCTCGGAAGCTATGGCGCAGTCCTTAGGAAACTGGCGAAAAACACCGACTTAACACCCGAAGCAGTGAAAGAATACTTAGCCAAAGACAAAGAATGGAATGAAGCTACAAAAGCCATGGCAGTCATCGTCTACGGTAGCTTCCTAAAATTCAACAACCTCTCATGGCAACCGCCAAAATACAAGCCCGTAGACAAAGCACCTTTCATACCAACGGAAGCCGACATCGACCAGCTAATCTCAGGAAGCGGTAGAATACTCGCAACTTTTCTCCAATTCCTAAAAGAAACAGGAGCAAGATGCGGAGAAGTGGCAAGGCTGAAATGGAGCGACATAGACTTCGAACGAAAAATAGTACGCATAACCCCTGAAAAAGGAAGCAGAGCACGCGTATTACCAATCAGTCGCAAACTAATAGACATGCTAAACAACCACTCAAGACAAACAGAAAAAGTCTTCGCAACACTCTACAGCCTCAAATCCAACTTCTACAAAACACGAAAAAGCATAGCATTCAAACTCCAAAACCCACGCCTAAAAGAAATCGGCTTACACACATTCCGCCACTGGAAAGCCACAATGGAATACCACAAAACCAAAGACATACTACACGTCCAGCAAGTCCTCGGCCACAGAGACCTCAGAAACACACTGATCTACATCAACCTAGAAAAAGCGCTATTCCAGAACGCAGACGACGAATTCCACGTAAAAGTCGCTCACAACCTAGACGAAGCTTGCAAATTACTAGAAGTTGGCTTTGAATACATCGCAGAAATAGATGGAGCCAGAGTCTTCAGGAAACGAAAGTAGTCTTATATGCTCCCAGTTAATCTTTTATGGCTTCAATGAGACTCATGACGTTCCAAAGTTTAACCCGCGTGTAAGCTGGCATGTTGGGGTCCTGTAGAATCTCATCCAAGATGCTTATAACGTTAGAAGCCCTCACGGCAGGCGTGAATTCGCCACTTTGAAGCGCGTTCATCGAGTCTTTAGCGGCACGTCTAATGTTCCTTGGGGTCGTGCTGTCCTCAGAAACTTCTCCCAACACAACCAACGCGTGTTTTATTCGTTCTTCGTATTCTTCAGTTTTTTTCTTGCGCACCATAAGGGTAAACCACCTGCTGCATAATTTTGCAGTGAACTAAGTTATATAAGCATTGATACGTATTTACTTTGGGGTCACAGATGCAGGAAAAAGCTGAAACCACTGACAACTCCATCAAACGGATGGCAGACTTGCTGCGCCAAGGCGCTACACTGACAAATTTGTCCTGTCCTATGTGTGCGGCGCCTTTGTTTAGGCTTAAAGATGGAACATTGTGGTGTGGCAAAGACGAGAAAAAAGTAATTGTGGTCAAAGAGGGCGAAGAGAAACCAAAATCGGCAAGCACAGCCGCTATGGAAACACTGGAAGCAACGCTCCTCTCAAAAGTTCAGGATATACAGGAGAAAATTCAACGCGTCGAAAACGTGGAAGAACTGCAAAAGCTCACCTCTGCCCTCTCAGAGGTACTTGACAGTTTAGAAAAGATTAAACGTATGAAAAAGAGCTAAATGTTGCCATGCTTGGAGTCTACGAGAACTTTCCTGAAAACTTCCATTACTCCAAAAGCTTCACTTATACACTCTCTCGTAGCACGTTCCAGCAGAAACTGGCAAAGCTACTTTATGAAATTAACCGTTTGTCGTTCACTTTTGAAGAAGTCGGCAGCCCTGCAGTACCAAATAGCACAGTAATTTTCGCGTTCGGCATCGCCGACGAGGGAAAATTTAATTTTCTAAATGAAACAGAAACCAGAAAAGTCATAGAATCACTAGGCAAAAGCGGACACCACGTTATAGACGTATTTTGTGCCATACGCTACTACAAAAACCAAGAAACAAAAAAGAAGCCACTCCGGTTCGATTACTTTTTGCTACGTCTTGTTTTTGACAAAGAAAAAAATGCAGAATTCCAAGTTTTCCATGAACGAGGACCACGCTACATTGCACCTGAAGAGTTGGTGACTTTTCTAGCGGAGAAAATCAATGAAACTGCGGTAACCACAAGAAAAATCCTAAAACCCACAGAACCCGTTTAGACGCGGCTTTGTAGAAACGGCAAGA
This sequence comes from uncultured Candidatus Bathyarchaeia archaeon, assembly GCA_964582085.1. GTDB lineage: Archaea > Thermoproteota > Bathyarchaeia > Bathyarchaeales > Bathycorpusculaceae > JADGNF01. The sequence goes on from CAZOPV010000024.1 coordinate 19,235, forward strand.
CATGATCCAAGATTTCTGCCGCAACCAACGCCTTAGGCTGGTTGCCGTCTACTTTTACCAGCTCGCCTTTTTCTATGAAATACTGGTATATTTGGCGAACTTTTCGCTGAGTCTCCATGTTTTCCATGACAGACTTCCGACGCTTCAGACGCGTCTCAACCGCTTCAGGTTCAACATCTATGAAAATAGCGAGATCAGGTTTTAGAGCATTCTGGTTTATGGTTTTAATCCAATCCAAGCTTAGCCCTGCGCTACCCTGATAAGCCAAGGAAGAGTAAAAGTAACGGTCAGAAATTACCACTTGTCCCTCAGCTATGGCAGGCAAAACTTCATTCTGGATATGCTCTAATCGGTCAGCCGCAAAAAGCAACGCCTCCACCGCCGTGGGAAAACGTCTGTCACCGTAAAGAACATGGCTTCGTATGAACTTGCCAATTTTGCCTTTGCTGGGCTCAGTGGTGTACACTGCATTGTAGTGGCGGCGAAGCTTGGCGACTAAAAGTTTGGTTTGAGTGGTTTTTCCTGAACCATCTAAACCTTCTATGACTATGAATGCGCCTTTTTTGTTCACTCCAACTCATCCTAACTCTGGGGGATGAGTAAGCATTAATGGGGGACACATAAATAATATTTGCACCAAACAAGGCGGAATCCGAGATGCCGAAAGCTTACTGGGGAGAAATAAAAGACCCGGTACACGGCTACGTGTACGTCACCGAAGCAGAAAAACAAATAATCGACACTTACCCTATGCAAAGACTCCGACGGTTGCGTCAGCTAGCAGGTTCAGAATACGTTTACCCCGGAGCAAACCATACAAGATTTGAGCATAGCGTAGGCGTCATGTATCTTGCAGGCAAAGTCCTAGAGAACCCCAACGTCTCGCGGGTAGCAACCGACCAGGAGGCAGAGGTGGCGAGGATTGCAGCGTTGTTACATGACGTAGGACATGGGCCGTTCTCACATGTTTTTGAGCATTTACTGATAAGAAATTTGGATAAAACACATGAAGACATCACCAGTTGGCTTGTAGAGAAAAGCGAACTGGGCGACAAACTTGGCAAAATGGGCTACAACGCCAAGGAAATCGCAAAACTCTCCGTGGGCAAACTGCACAAGTCAGGAAAAGCTTTTCTTGACCAAGTGATAAGCAGCGCCGTAGACGTGGACAAACAAGACTTTATTGTCCGGGACACCTACCACACAGGAGCAGAATATGGCTTCATAGACGTATTCAGACTTATTCATGCCCTAGACGTGTGGGACGAAAATTTAGCGGTAGAAGTGGGTGCTCTGTCAGCCCTTGAATCCTTCATAATTGCCCGCATCGAATCTTTCAAAAGCATCTATTTCCACCGCGTAGGCAGGGCAGCGCAAATTATGCTGGCAAAAGCCATGGAGAAAGCAAATGAAGAGCTGGGTTTAACCGCGTTTAAAACGCCTGAAGAATACTTAGCCATGGATGACTACACGGTTTGGGCTGCCGTAAAGAAATGCGAAAAATCCAAGCCTATAATTGAAGACTTGGAACGAAGACGCATGCTCAAATGTGCTTACGAACGGACGTTCTACGAAAAAGACACCATGATTTCCAACATCTTCAGCCGCGACGTCTATCGCCATCAAATCCAAAGAGAAATAGCACAAGAAGCAGGCGTCGCAGTTGAAACCGTAATCATAGACGTACCAACGGTGCCCTCAGTGCCCTATCACCATTCGGCCCTGATGGAAAAAATGGAGATCCCGGTTTTCAGCAAAGCCCAAGCAGGTGAAAAAGCGCTATATCGACTCAGCGAAATCTCAAAAATATTTGAAACACTCAAAGGTTTCATCAACATACTACGCGTCTACACTGACGAAAAAAACCGGGAGCACGTAGAAAAAGCCACTTCCAAAGTGCTCGGCAAAATCCCCTCCGCTGCCAAAATTTCTTACTGACCACGAAGTTGAGAATCGGAAACGTTTAATTTTAAGCAAACAGGGAAAAATAGCTTAAGAGATGCCGTTCGGAGAACGCGGCAAAATGGAAAAAGACAACAGAGAAATTGGTGATAACAAAAAAGTCATCAAAGTGAGGATTCGAAAGAAAAAAGAGGAAAACACCGACAAAACAGCAGTCCTCTTTTCGCAGGCAGACATCAAACGCTTTGTCACCGAGTTTGTTTCGTCATGGATCAGAGGAGACATCACCATTCGATTTCCAACAGCTGCGGAACTGAGCAAGAAAAATCCCCTTGCAGTGGCTTTTCCAACTGACCCCTCCGTAAAAGAGGAACTCAAAATTAAAGAACACTACATCGACTTGCTCTCCATATGCGCGGGAATCAAAGCTGCAACACTACAGGAGCAGGAAAAAGCAATCACCGATGTATTCAAGATTCTCCTAATGTTCCGCTCGGCTAACCGCATTGAAGGAAAAATAATCTCCAACGACCTAGAAAAAAGAGTGGGTGCTCTCGAAGAAAAAATACAAATCACCAATAAACTAGTTGAACAGATAACAGGCTTCCTCTTCAAAGAAAAAAAGGAAACACCATGAACACTGAACCCCGACTGAAGGGGAAGGTTTATTCGAGGGAAAAATCATTCTGCATGGTGCTTCACAAAAAAGTGCGCTCCGGTAGTATAGTCTGGTCAAGTATTCCGGCCTTTCGAGCCGAAGACCCGGGTCCGAATCCCGGCCGGAGCACCAACTTCAGAAATCTTGTTTTTAATTAAGGCTCTTGTCGCCGACAAACGAGAAGCCCAGCTGAGGCACCACAGCGCCAAAGGCAACACCGAAGTAATGCGCAAAAATATTCACCCTCCCACCAAGCATAAAAATCTCCGCTGGAAACAGCGCGACCAAACAAAATATGTGCAGAAGTAGCCCAAACACAAACCAAACAAACTTGGCCTTCAATGTCCAATTGATCTTCCGTCCGCTGACTCCAAGTACCCTGCAGAAAGACCACGCCAAAAAACCAAAACCACCGACAAAAAGCCCAGCAAAAACCATCCAGTAAAACACGCTTGCTCCAACATAATTGAAAATCATCAAGCTACCCGCCAACAGAAAAAGCCCCAAAAAAAGCCGCCACCTATTTTCGCTGCTCACCAACTCTGAGTAAAACAGCAAAACCAGCAAAGGCAAAATCAACCCTGCCAACCCGCCCACAACCAGTGAAAGCCCACAGCCAAACCCTGACAAAACACCCTCAAAGGCAACATCAGAGAAAAACCAGACAACCACCCCGTAAAGCAGAGGCAACCCAAAAAGCACCCAAAACAGCGACGCCAAAAGAAACCTCTGAACCCAACACTTCTTAGCCAGCAAAAACAAGAAAACACCAACCAAAAGAAAACCCGCAACATTCGAAGAAAGATGCGTAAAATCCACGTGAACAAAAGTTGCACTCAGAAACCGCGCAAAATCCAATGTATCTCCTCTAGATAGCAACCCAAACTTGACCTCCACAGGCAAAAAATCAACAGCCACACAAACAACAGGCACAACTACCAAAACCAGCAAAACCGCAACGTCAAGTTTCTGCAACCACATAAACTGGGAATTTACCCTACATCAACTTAAAAGATTATCCAAACAAGCATCCATCATACCTTAACTACGTCACCTTCACCAACCCCGCTCTTCCCATTCCAGAAAAACCGCCGCTGCACATACCCTTTAAACGGCAACACAAAATAGACATCAAACATACCCAAAAGGTGATTTACAGATAAGCTTCAGTTACATATCGGCGCATCATGCGATGGCTGTTGAAGTAATAGGCTACTTTCCCAATTGATTTCTTCATCATTCGCACCCAGTCGTCGCGTCTAGTGTAAAACATTGGAATGATTATGTACTCAAGTTTATTGTAGAGGTCTTCAAGCTCTCTCTGATAGGTTTCCTGATTGTCTAATCCCTCCTCAGGAGGAGGACCAATCGACCAGCCCGTCACGCCCTCTATCCAACCTTCAAGCCACCAGCCGTCTAGCACGCTAAAGTTTAGCACGCCGTTGTGGGCTGCTTTCATGCCGCTGGTGCCTGAAGCCTCCAACGGTTTAAGTGGTGTATTGAGCCAAACATCCACGCCGCTGACCAGTTTAGTTGCCATCTCGATGTCGTAGTTTTCTAAATAGACCATCTTTATGTCAGGCTTCAACTGATTTGCGTAACTAAAGAGGTCTTCAATTAATTTTTTTCCCTGTACATCTCGGGGATGCGCTTTACCTGCAAAAATAAGTTGAAGCTTGCCCTTCAGGTTAATTTTCTTTAAACGCTCAAGATCATAAAAAAGCAAGCGTGCACGCTTGTACTCAGTTGCTCTCCTAGCGAATCCCAAAGTGAAAACATCATAACCTAAACCTGCTTTTGTCAACTCGTTAACATAATCGATTAGACGACTTTTTTGTTCTTTATGTGCCTGCCATATTTCTTCATTCGGTATGCCCTCCGCTACTCGGGCGAGCAGCTCAGGTTCATTGGCCCACCCAGGCAAATATTTATCATAGAGTCTGCGGTAACTTTCCCCAGTCCACATGTAAGAGTGGATACCATTGGTTATAGAATGAATCTCGTAACCAGAAAACATACGTTTTGAAACTTCGCGGTGCCTTTCTGCAACACCATTAACATAGTTACTCAGATTCAACGCCAGCAAAGTCATGTTCAAATGGTCTGCTCCACCAAATCTTTTCAGCGTGTTCATATCTGTGGTGCCGTCAAGGATCTCCCGAACTAGGTCGTAGCTAAATTTATCGTGTCCAGACTCCACAGGGGTATGGGTGGTAAAAACACACAACTCCCGCACCTTCTCAACGTCCATTGCGTACTTGTGTAAAAGCTCCAAAGCAAGAAAACTGGCGTGCCCTTCGTTAATGTGATACTTTCGAATTTTGAAGCCCAAGGCATCAAGCATCCTCACGCCACCTATACCTAAAACAATTTCCTGCTTTACACGGTATTTCTGGTCTCCACCATAAAGATAAAATGTGATCTCTCGATCTTCAGGAATGTTTGCTTCAACGTCGGTATCAAGAAAAATTACAGGCACAACCCCGCCGGTTACACTTTTTAGCTTATAGAGCCATGCCTTAACTTTAACTTCTCGCCCCTGAATGTGAACCGAAACCTCATGTGGGAGAATACGCATATACTTTGACGGATACCAATCTTGGGTATGCTCAATCTGCTCCCCTTTCTGCGTCAATTCTTGTCTAAAAAAACCTTTCTTGCTAACTAACGTAACCGCGACTAGAGGAATCCTCAAATCAGCGCTGGAACGTATTGTGTCACCTGCAAGAATCCCTAATCCGCCCGCGTAGGTCGGAATCTCATTCACTAAACCAACTTCCATAGAAAAGTAAGCGATTTTTTGCCTTTTCAAAAGACCCTCTAAGTCATCCATTTATCAGCACCCACAACCCCAGCAGTCCAACCGTAACGGAATCACGCTCTACGAAGTTAGCAGTCCATTCTTTAATGTGTTTTGATCACCAAAAGCATTACAGCACCCATCACAATAGCTCAGAGAACAAAGCGGGTAAATCTAACCAAGTTCTTGTAGAGTTCTTCCAAATCAGCGACGACAACGTCTGGTTTGTAACCACTTCTCTCTAAGTCTTGAAACGAGTAAAACTGGGAGGACACAAAAACAGTTTTTAAACCTGCCTCAGCAGCTCCTTTAATATCCTCAGTGGGGCTGTCTCCGACATAGAGAGTTTCATACGCCTTCACACCTAACTTGGCTAAAGTGTCCTGAAAAATTTTCGTGTGAGGCTTCCGCCAACCATTCTCTTCTGAAACAACAACCACGTCAAAGTAGGATCGGATACCAAGTTGCCGCAAGCCCTCATGTACCACAGGTGCGTAAGTGAAATTTGAAATCAAACCAACTTTGCATTTTTCAGAAATGTAACTCAGCAACTTTTCCGCGTAAGGTCTCAAAACAAGAGAATCAATAAAATCTTGGAAGAACACGTCCAAAGCTTTCTGCATGTTTGGATCATCTTTATTCACCTTATAACCCAAATTGCAAAGTGCTTCTGAAACCCAAACTGCGTTAGTTACTTCGCGGAGTTCACCATAACGTACTAAACGGTACTTTTCATGAGCTTTATTGTAGGCGCTCAAAAAATCCTTTTGCGCGGCTTCAAAACCGACCGCTTGCAAGGCATTGTAAAGTTTCAAAACAGAAGACTCAAAAGTGTAATGGCGGGGAGCAGTTATAGTACCGATGTAATCTAAGATAACCGCTTTTACTTGTAACATGAAGGGGCACTTGAGGGAAAAGTGGAAAAGATAGTTATACTCTTTGCGCTATCAAGTTGACTCTTTGAGCAAAAGAAGTTTCAAGAAGTTTTGCGGCGTCGCCGATAGCTACCTCAATTTTAGGGTCGTAAGGTATTCCCATAAGAAACTTCAAACCCAACATTTCTGTTCGCCACTTCACATCTGACGAATCGTTCATCTTCATGTTTTCCACCACACCTAAAATGGATACATTTAATTCTCGAAGTAGACTGCTCAGTTTCTTGACAGTTTCAAAAGCCAGAAGCGAAGAAGTTGTAACAATCAAAAACTCGACCCGTGGAACTAGCCGAAGCAAATCAAGCACCGCATCTCCAATGCCCGGCGGCATATCAATCACGAGATAATCCAAATCACCCCACAACGTGACAGCAAGTAGTTCAATCAACGCGTTTGATGTATCAGTTCCCCGTAGCGGTGTCGCCTGATTTCCCGAATAGTAAACCAGAGACATGTACTCTAGACCATGAACCATCGGTGGAACTAACCCTTTCTCCTCTTTTGGTTGTATTCCCTCGACACCCAAGATTATATGAGTAGAGGGACTCGTGAAGTCTAAGTCAAAAAGACCGACTTTGCAGCCAAGCTTAACCAAAGACAATGCTAAAGCGGTGGCCACCATACTTTTGCCAACGCCGCCTTTGCCACTTGAAACAGCGATTATTCTGGTTATACGCTTCAGCCTTTGCTCTATGACGTTCACGCGGGGGTCAACCATGCATTACTTTGCCCCTTTAATACTTTCAAGCCAGATTCCACGCCCTTCCAGAATTTCAAAATCGGGACTACCACATTTTGGGCATTTGATGTAAGTGTGTGCAACTTCGGGAACAAAATGTATAGCCTCTACAGTTTCCTTATTCAACTTGGCTTTTTTAAAAACCCACACGTTGCCACATCTACGGCATTTAAGCTTAGCTTTTGATTTCAGAAGCCTAAATTTGGCTAGTTTAAAGTTAGCGGGTTTAAGCTGAGATAAAGCAAAACGGAAAATCGGTCGCTCAACATCCTGCAACTCACCAATTTTCACGGTAACCTCTGTAACTTGCGTTAATCCTTCTTTTTCAGCTATTTGCACCGCTGTTGTAACAACTGCTTCAGCTAATGCCCATTCATGCATAAAAATGCAGAAGCACTCTGGATCAATTAAACATATTGCAAAAAGGTAGAACAAACAAACAATAAACACTACTTCTACAAAAAACCTTTGTCTTCATGAAACTCATCGATAAACAACAGTTTTGTAAACATAAGTTCCCACCAAGAAGAAAATAGAAGAAGAACTTTATAGTGCTGAGCCATAAATAAAACTCCTCAAAGAGCAAGGAAGAACTATGTCAACAGATTTACACTCTTCTTACAAGAAACTGATTGTCAAAAACAAGGATCTAATAGTCCTGAGTTCAGCCCAAGCTATGCTACAATGGGATATGGAAACAATGATGCCGCCCAACGGCGTTAGCCTGCGTAGCGAACAACTTGCTCTACTCAGTGGTCTCCAGCACAAAATGAGCACCTCCTCAGCCATAGGAAACCTCCTCAAAACTATTTTTAAACACCCCGCCTATGAATCACTAAACGAAGTAGAAAAGCGAAACGTGCAACTTATCAAGAAAAACTATGATGAACAAACAAAACTGCCAACTAAACTCGTGGCTGAAATCGCTAAACAGCAAGCCATAACCGTGAATACGTGGAAAAAAGCGAAAGCCAGCCGAAACTTTAACCTGTTTAAGCCGGAACTTGAAAAACTTGTTGCCCTAAATAAGCAGGCCGCATCAATTCTTATGGAAGCCAAACAGACCAGAACACCATACGATGCGTTGATAGATATTTACGAACCAAAAATGGATGCAGAAAACATCGCCAAAATTTTCAAAGACCTCCAAACAGGTCTGGAAAAGCTACTGCAGAAAATCAAAACAGCAACTCAACCTGATACACGTATTCTTCTTAGAAAAGTCCCTGTGGAAAAACAACGTGCTATTGCCAAGTTACTAGTGGAGGCACTCAACTATGATGTTTCTTCACCCAACTCGGGAGGAAGAATCGACGAAACAGAACACCCCTTCACCACAGGCTACTACGACGACGTACGGATAACTACCCATTACCATGTGGATAGGTGGACCAGCAGCATCTTTAGTGTACTCCACGAAACAGGCCACGCACTCTACGAACAAGGTTTACCGCAAGAATGGAAATATCAACCTGTAGGGTCATCATGCAGTTTAGGCTTTCATGAGTCACAATCTCGACTATACGAGAATATAATTGGACGCTCAAAGGAATTTTGGATCAAAGTCATGCCTAAAATCAAGGGTATGAAGTTAGAATTGGACGAATTTATCCGAGCTATAAACGTGGTTACCCCATCTAAAATACGCATTGAAGCCGACGAAGTCACCTATAACCTACATGTAATAATTCGTTTTCAAATCGAAAAAGACCTCTTCGCAGACAAACTCACCATAGCTGATTTACCAACGGTTTGGAACCAAAAATACAAACAAATATTGGGTGTCAGCGTAGAAAATGATTCAGAAGGAGTTATGCAAGATACACATTGGGCAAGCGGGTTGTACGGTTATTTCCCAACTTACGCTTTGGGTAACATCTACAGTGGACAGATCATCAATAAAATTCAGCAAGAAAACCCATCTTGGCGTGACGAAATAGCAGCAGGCAACCTTGAAAATATACGCGCATGGCTGACGAACAACATCTACAAACATGGAAACCTCTATGATCCAGCAGATTTGCTAAAGAAAGCAACAGGGGAAAAACCAGACGTTAGACCTTATCTGCGATATCTAGAAGAAAAATATCAAAAGCTTTACGCCTTCTAAAGCCGATGCTTGTTCTTTTTAAACAACTCACAGTAAATATAAAGAACGAACCAAGCAACAACACCGCCTGCCAAAAGAAAAACGCCAGTCCAACCAATCATATTATTGTAAAAGTTGGCGCCAACTAAGAAGAATAACACCCCTAAAAGAACAACAAGCAAGCAGATCCAGTCATTCCGCGACAAACGCAACAGGTCTCCTGTGAACTTGTCCATTTTTAAACTCACCACGGTATATAGAGTTTACCGATGAAAACACGAGAAAGGCAACAAAAGTAAGTAAAAAAATATCACCTGTCCGACAAATAACAAATGCAACACCAATAAACACTTAGTTATCCGACACTTTTATATACAAGATATGCATTCCCCCAGCATGGAGAAACCAATTAATGTCGGGTATTGACGCTAAAAAACCTGAAACACGAGAAGAACTAGTAAAAATGCTGATAGAAGCTGCCAAAAAAGAATCAAGTTCTAAAGTTAAACCGACAATTGTAGCAACAGCGAAGATGCTCAACATACACAGAGACACTCTCTACACATGGATGAAAGAGTTCAATGTCGACTTCAAAGAAATTCTAGACAAGATACCGACAAACACAGCAGAAACCGAAAACATAGAATGTGTAAACACGTACCTGATTGGCGAAGCACTCGTCGGAGAAGGAAACGAAGTTGCTCACATTGACCTGATGATAGGCAATAAAGATGGCCCAGTGGGTTTGGCGTTTGCCCACGGAATGACTAACCTCTCTGCAGGGCACACTCCGCTACTAGCAGTTATACGCCCCAACTTGCCACCTAAACCGCATACGCTACTAGTACCCAAAGTTACAATCAAAAACTTGGAGGACACAGGAAAAATCTTTGGACCAGCACAGGCAGCAGTTGCAAAAGCCGTAGCAGACGCCGTGGAAGAAGGAATCATACCTGAAGACAAAGTAGATGACTGGGTTATAGTATGTAGCGTGTTTATTCATCCCCAAGCCTCTGATTTTCGCAGAATCTACCAATATAACTACGGCGCAACAAAACTGGCTATCCAACGTGCTCTAAAGAAGTATCCGTCCTTAGAGAAAATTAACTACGATAAAGATCGCGCAAAACACCCCATCATGGGCTTCAAAGTTCCACGCCTATGGAGACCTCCATACTTGCAGATTTCACTTGACGCACCCTCTCTAGAAAACGCAAAGAAAGTCCTCTCGCAAATCCCAGGAAGTGACAGAATAATCATCGAAGTGGGCACGCCTCTGATTAAACGGTACGGAACCAGAGTTATAAATGATCTAAGACAAGCCGCAAAAGACACGTTCATGGTTGCAGACCTCAAGACGCTAGATGTAGGAAAAGTTGAAGCAGACATAGCCTACGAAGACACGGCAGACGCAGTAGTTGCCGCAGGACTTGCGCCGCCAGAAACTTTAGACGCGTTCGTCCACGAGGCAAAACGATTAGGCATATACGCCATAATAGATATGCTTAACGTCGATGATGTTCTTGGAAAACTCAAAGCTCTCAAAAACTTCCCAGACGTCGTCATACTCCACCGAGGGATAGACCAAGAAACAGGCAGAACCAGCGGCCTTGAAAGGATAAAAATTATTCGCGAAGCGTTCAGCGACAAAAAGTTTCTGATAGCAGTTGCAGGCGGTATCACCCCAGAAACTGCCAAGGAAGCGTTGGAGAAAGGAGCAGACATTCTCGTCGTAGGCAGATACGTAACGCAGTCCAGAGATATCGAACGTGCAGTAAGAGACTTTCTAGAGCTGACACCTAGCATGCGAGAAGACGTAGACTTGTTCAGAGTACACGTAGAATAAACTGAACAAAAAATTCACCCATTTTTTCTTCCCTTTTTTCTTATCTAAAATCAAGATAAAATTTTCAAAAAAAAGTAAGCTACAAAAAAGATGGCGCTTGAGACAATAAATTGGGGAAGATAGCCAAAAGTTTCGGCGAAGTAAGGCCCTAAAAAAGAACCAAGGGCAGCGCCTAAGCCAACGAGCACATCAATAAGTCCTGTCTTTCCAGCGGGGATAATCTCCATAGAGAGCGAAATTATCAGTATAGAATAAACGGCATAAGCGAACCCCAGCATTAAAAGAAAAACACTTGAAACCACAGTCGGATAAAACGCAAAATTAACTACGGCAATAAACAGTAAAATAAGCAAACCCCTCAGAAACACCATATGCTTTAGTTGTTTTCGGGCATCAATATATCGTGCGCGTGTACCAATGAAAAAATAGCCCACCATAGCGCCGCCTGAATTGAGCATGTAAACAAGAAAAATCATGCTGGCAGGCAAAGCTAACTCCTGAGAAAAAAATATGGGTAACGGAGTAAAGAATATGCTTGAAGCAAAAGAAAACAGCACCAAACCTAAACCAAACCCAAGGAAACTGTCGCCTCTAAATTTTTCACGTAAAGGGAGCCCGTCTGTTAAGTCTGAAAAGACGTCGGCGCCACGATAAGTAAAGTCAATCTTCTTTTCTATGCCCACCAAGCGGCGTTCAAAAATTAAAAGCGGATCAGCCACTAAAAACACGGACAAAACAAAGGCTAAAAAGTTAAGTCCGCTACACAGCAACAATGTAAAAGTTGAGCTGAAACTCAACGCAGAAGCAAACAAGCCAACCAACAACCCAATTAAGAAACCTATCTCTGTGAACCCTTCATAAAACGCATAGGAACGTTCCCATTCCGCGCGTGGATAATGCTCTGCTATAAGAACGTTTTTTGGGGCTTCATGAGCCACGTGCAACATGGACATTACGACATAGAGAACAATAAACATAGCAACGTTAGCTGCAAAGATAAAAAGAAAAAGCAAGACAGATATTGACATGAAAGATAACAAAATGTATAGTTTGTAACGTCTTGTGCGGTCACAAATATAACCCCAAAAGAAAGAAGCAGGTATTGTCAAAAACAGAGCAAGCGACATCATAACGCCTATGTCGACTAGAGTACCACCTATGGCGGGTCCAACTACATACAGGGGGATAAATACTGAAAGTAAACCGAAGGCTATTTCGTGGAAGAAGAACCCAAGTCTCCACATAGCCAAAAGCACATACCAGAGAAGAATTAAAATATTTACCCAGAAAAAGTCAAGTTTTTCTGAAAAGAAACAAGAGGATCCTCATAAATCCTTAATAGAGAGAGAGTAAACTTCATACTGCGCTGGAGAATGCATTAAATGGCCAAGTTCAAAGTAATAGTGTCGGATACTGCAACTGGAACCTCCAAAGTTGTCGAGCTTGAAGGAGCACGTGCGGTTCCATTCATCGGAAGAAAAATAGGCGAAACATTGGACGGCGCAGTTGTAGATTTACCAGCCCAAAAAATCCAAATCACTGGCGGATCAGACAAAGACGGCGTACCAATGAGACCAAATGTACACGGCGGAGTCCGAAGAGACATTGTTCTAAGCGGCGGAGTAGGTTTTAATCCAACAAAACCAGGACAAAGAAAAAGAAAAACTGTCCGCGGCAATGTAATTACTGACGAAATAGTCCAGATCAACGCAAAAATTGTTGGTCAACCTAAAAAGTCAAAAGCTGAAAATACTGAAAAAGGAGCTAAACTAGAAGCGCCAGCTCCCAACTCAGCTTGAAACGTCAAAACTTATTAACTCCAACCATCAATTCCTTCCATAATTCACTTAATACTTGTGGAAAAACATGAGCGGCGAAACTAAAGCTCTGCCTAAGCAACCAGAAGTCAACATAGGCACCATAGGTCATGTGGACCACGGCAAAACTACGCTTGTACAATCATTAACTGGAGTTTGGGCATCCCGTCACAGCGAAGAACTCAAACGGGGCATCACAATCAAGCTAGGCTACGCTGACTTACCAATCTACAAATGTCCAAAATGTGAAGCCCCAAACTACTCTACCAAACCTACCTGTCCAAAATGCGCCTCAAAAACAGTTTTTATACGAGCCATCAGCTTCGTAGATGCCCCAGGACACGAAGCGTTGATGGCAACTATGCTATCAGGCGCTGCCATAATGGATGGTGCAATTCTGGTCATCGCTGCTGATGAACAATGCCCTCAACCGCAAACACGGGAACACCTTGCAGCGGCTGAAGTAAGCGGTATAAAAAACATAATTATTGTGCAGAACAAAATTGATGTTGTTGATGAAAAAAGAGCCCTGCAAAGTTATCAAGAAATCAAAAATTTTGTGAAGGGAACAGTAGCAGAAAACGCACCTATAATTCCAGTTTCTGCACAACGTCAAATAAACATCGATGTTTTGCTTAACGCCATTGAGGAAATTATACCTACCCCAAAAAGGGATGAGACTAAACCGCCATTTATGTTCATCGTCCGCTCTTTTGATGTGAACAAACCTGGAACTCCTATAGAAGAAATGGAGGGCGGAATAGTCGGCGGAACCATGATACAAGGCAAATTCAGAGTTGGCGACGAAATAGAAATTCGACCGGGAGTCATGGCTGAAAGGGAAGGTAAAACCACATACAATCCACTAATAAGTGAAATCGTAAGTTTACAGGCAGGAGAACAAAACGTAAAAGAGGCAACTTGCGGCGGACTTGTTGGGGTTGGAACCAGCCTAGACCCCTCTTATGCTAAGGCGGATGGCTTAACAGGAAACATTGCCGGAAAAGCAGGGTTGCTACCTCCCACTCTAACTGAGTTAACTTTGGAAGCACATGTGTTGGAACGTGCAGTAGGTACTAAAGAGCTATTGAAAGTTGAAAGAATTAACATAGATGAAACATTGCTGCTTCATGTTGGAGCGGCCGTTAACACGGGAAAAGTCACCGCTGTGAAGGGGAACCTAGTCAGAGTTAAGCTTAGTAGACCTGTATGTGTACTGCCAGCGTCCAGAGAGTTGCAATGAGTAGAAAAATTGCAGCCCGATGGAGACTCATAGGGTACGGTTTGATAGTAGAGAAAACGGGAAATAAACTCTAATTACGGTATTATTCCTTTCAGCTTCATGAATTCGTGAGCTTTTTGAAGAACGTCCCGTGCGTTTTTGAAGGTAAGTTGTGCCATTGCTTGCTCGTATGGAAGCCAAGTAAAACCTATGTGCTCAAAAGAGATTTTGACTTCGGTGGCTTTTGACTCCAAAAGAAAGAAAACCACTTCTTTGTGAATAGTTAGGCCTTGACGCTTGTAGAAGTAGGATATTTTTTCTTTAAAACTGTCGATAAATTGGATGTCAACAATACCTGTTTCTTCACGCAATTCTCTGATGGTTGTGTCTTTTTCAGTTTCTCCTTCTTCAACATTACCTTTCACGAAATCCCAATGTCCAGCTTCATATTGAAGCAAAAGGAACTTGACTTCGGAATTGTTTTTGTAGTAAACTACGGCACCACAAGATTTCTCATTAAGCATCGTTAGTCACCAAATTCTCTAATAGAGGTATGCTTAGGATTTGACATTTAAAAGGAATTCTGAAAGGCTACAAAGCATGTCAAAGTTGAAACCAAAAATGAACAAGTTTAATTGGTTAACTAAGACAATAAAGGTTGGCGAAGAATAGTTTGACACCAACCGCAAAGCAAAAGCAACCATTAAAAGTTATTATAGACTCAAATGCGTTGTTCATTCCGTTTCAATTTAAAATTGACATGTATAATGAGTTAAAACAGTTACTAAACAGAAATTTTGAACTTGTTTTAATTTCGCCTGTCAAACGTGAACTGGAAAGACTTGCTACTAAGAGTCAGCCAAAAATGCAGAAAAATGCTTCTTTAGCCCTCAAATTCGCTGAGCAATGCAGCTACTTTGAAGTGGGGGAAGCTAGCCAAGAAACCACCGATGACCTCATTGTGAAAGTTGCATGTGAATGGAAAGCACCTGTCTTTACCAATGACAAACTTCTCAGGAAGAGGCTAAGAGATATAAATGTGCCGGTGATTTACATGAGAGAAAAATCACGTCTGGAAATTGACGGGTTGATATCGTAGATGTTTAAGCTCATTACTTTGCAAGATACTATACGTATTCCTCCTGAAACCTTCGGCAACCCATTGGAGGCAGTAGGTCGGCAACAAGTCAAATCCAAATATGAAGGGGTTGTCGATGAAGAACTAGGCTATGTCATAGCTGTAACAAAGGTAGAAGTAAGCCCAGTTGGAAAAATCATACCTGGAGACGGCGCCACTTACCACAAGGTATCTTTTCAGTTGTTAACTTTCTATCCTATGATTCAAGAGGTTATAGAAGGCGATGTAGCTGAAATTGCGGACTTTGGTGCCTTTGTGCGTATAGGTCCTGTGGACGCGTTGCTTCATGTTTCTCAGTTGATGGATGATTTCATTTCTTATGATGAAAAACAAGGCGTTCTTCTTGGAAAGGAAACAAAACGGAAACTTACCACAGGAGACCATGTTCGAGTAAGAATAACCGCGGTTTCTATGGGAAGGGCAGGGAGCTCGGGCAAAATTGGCGTAACAGCAAGACAGCCATTTTTGGGTAAATTAGAGTGGATCAAAGAAGACCTCAAACCTGTGGCAGAATCAAAAGGGAAAGTTGAAGAAAAAGGAAGTTCAGGAAAAGCGTGAGAGGTATGAGTGAAAAATCCTGCACTAATTGTCATTTTATAACAAAAGAAAACGTTTGTCCAAAATGTAAGTCGACAAATCTCAGTGAAGATTTCAGTGGCATAGTTGTCGTGTTTGACGCAAAAAACTCTGCTGTTGCAAAGGCAATGAAAATTAAAGAAAATGGGCGCTACGCATTAAAAGTAAGATAGGCATAAAACAGTTCGGTTATACTGATACAGTTATTAGAGAATTCTGTGTAACACAGCTCTAGGGTGCAGAAAACGGTTGCTGTCTACGTTGTTACGTCGGTCATGCGGGAGAAACTCAAAGAACCTTTTGGCATGTTAATTAAAGGGGCTCCATCCGAAACCATAAAAACTTTTGCGCGAATGGTGGAAAAAGAGCAGCCAATTAAAATTGTGTCTGTGGGAGACATGGTTTCTAAAAATCTCCATAAGCAGCATATCGTTCCACAGTTATCCATAACCGACAGCAAAACTATGAGAAAAAAAATTAAAGCAGCAAGTTTTGCAGACAAAGAAGTTATTAAGGTGAAAAATCCGGCTGGAACCATAACCAAAGAAGCCATTTTGGCCATTCAGTCAGCATTAAATAGTGACCGCCAAGTCCACATAGTGGTGAATGGGGAAGAAGACCTGTTAACGCTTGCCGCTGTTCTTTATGCACCTGAAAACACTTTTGTAGTTTATGGTCAGCCAGCCGAAGGTATAGTTGTAGTGAAAGTCACATCTCAAAAGAAAGCAGAGACAGAAGAAATTCTAAAAAAAATGGAAGCCAGCAACGCAGAATAGAAATTTAATCGCTATAATCCCGTTCCATCGGCTTTAAACTCGTCGATTTAGCTTCAGGAATCATAGGTAGAGGTATAGGCGGTGGAATATTCAAAATCCGCGAGATCAAAACAGATTCTATAAAAACCACGTTAGATATGGACTGCAAAATAATCTGTGCTGGCGGTTTTTTCTGGTCATATTCCTTGAGGATTTTCTCTATTTCGCCTTTGTCACCCTGAACATAAGCGTGCCCCTTCAAGTTCATTTGGGCTACCGACGGATTATAAGTAATGGTTAAAACAAAAGGAACCTCCAGCAAGTCATCAGCTTTCTTTTCAATACTAACCACGTTGATGTTTGTACTTATTTGGATGTTAGGAACAGGTTTCCTGATGTCCCAAAAACGATCCGCGGAAATACTGCCTATTGACACGTTGACTCTTATCATCTGAACCATCAAAGAATATTCAACAGATGGAAGATTTAAAATGTCCGCTTTATGCTCGTTTGTAGCGTGTGAAACCACAGTGGCCACACGTAAATCTGTCGTTGTGGTCGGCCATAAAGTATCCTGGACCACATCTTTCGCAGGTTGGGCGCGTCCGAGTTGCCTTGGCACCTTCTACTTTATACAATGCTGAAACACGGGTTCCGCTTTTCTTCTTACTGCTTTTCGGTGCGGGAGTTGCGCCTGCTTTTTGAGGTTTTGATGCGTCTTTCTTTCCAGCATCTTTTGGGGCTTCTTCGGGTTTAGCTGCTTTTTTTGACATCTTACTGTTTCGCCTCTTCCTTTGGTTTTTCTGAGGGATTATTTCGTTTAAAGATATAATCAGGCTCTATGCGTTTAGCTTGGTCTAATGTCTCGTATGCAGTGGCAATGCCCATGGCGGTGTTGGTTCCTGTAAGAGTTTTCATACGTTTGATGAAAACTAACTGGTCGCTGACCTGTAAGGTTGAGGCTAAAGATCTCTTGACATCCAATCTTGAAGGAGTTTTCCCTTTTGGACCGTGATCTACTTGAAACTGCACTTCTTTACGTTTCAGTAAGGGGTTTTCTTTTTGGGAAACTATTTTGAGTTCCATGGTTTGTCACTTGATGAGTCTACTTTAATGGCACATACATTGATGAACGCGAAGCACCAATGCCTGGTGTTCCATGCCTTACGGGTTTGTTGGTTATTGCGAATTCGCCTAGGTAATGTCCAATCATCTCTGGTTTTATAGTGACGACTTGGAATTCTTTGCCACTGTGCACATGAATTTTAGAGCCGACCATCTCGGGGAGTATGATCATGTCACGCACGTGCGTTTTTACGGTGATTTCCTTGCCTTTTTTGGCGACTTCTTGGGCTTTACGCAGTTTCTCAAGCAATGTACGTTGTTCAGGGGTCAAACCACGTTGGAGACTTCTGCGTTGTCTGGAAGGAAGAATCGTTATAAATTCATCCATAGACATAGCTTGCAAACTTTCGAGCGAATGCCCACGATACATGAATTCTTTTGGCATATTTCTTCAACTCATTGGGTGATTTGTTTGTTTTAATCTTTCTCCTATTGAATGGCCCGTTTCTTTTTCTGACCTGGCCCTCTGGCAGCGATTAAGCCGACCTTTTGACCTGGTGGCGCACCATGCGACACTGTAGTGGTTCTGCGAGCACTACGCTTGCTGCTACCATAGGGATGCACTGCGGGGACCATGGCCCTCCCGCGGGTTCGGGGGTACTTGTGACCTTTAGCTTTCATTAAATGGAACTTCTCGCCAGCTTTCAGGAAGGGCTTTTCTGTTCGACCCGAAGCAGCAACGACGCCGATCGTGGCCATGCAGTAGTCGTTGAGGTACCTTGTACGACCAGAGGGTAATCTAATCATGGTGCCTTGAGGTGTATGCGCTACTACGGTAGCATATGCGCCTGAAGATTTGGCTAGTTTTCCTCGGTCTCCTGGTCGTAGTTCTAGATTGCAAATGAGGGTACCTTCAGGTACTTTTCCAAGAGGTAGAATGTTTCCTACTTCAGATGGGGCGTTTCCGCCGAGTCTTATTTGCTGGCCTTCATAGGTGCCTTCTGGTGAAACTATATAGCATGAGTCGCCATTTTCGAATTTTATGAGGGCTAAAGGGGCACCCCGTCCAGGGTCGTGTACAAGAGAAGTTACAGTACCGCCTATTGAGGCTTCATAAGCTTCTTTCGGGGGGATTATCGGATATTGAGCAGCGCCTACTCGTTTATGAGTTGAAGCGCGATAAACTGAACCACCGCGCCCACGCCTTTGAACACGAATTCGTTTTCCCATTAATCAAATCTCCTATGCGATTTACAAGATTCCAAGTTTTATAGCGACGTCTGACGCTTTATGCTCAGGGGCAAGTTTCACGAAAGCTTTTTTTTCGCCCTGAGGGGTAATCATAGTTGTCACTTTTAAAACTTTGACTTCGTAGAGTTTCTCCACAGCTTCTTTGATGTCTTTTTTGCTTGACTTCAAGTTAACTATGAAGATTAATTTATTGTCTTTTTCGACCATGAGACTGGCGGATTCAGTCATTAGTGGATAAAAAATCACTTCGTTTGGTTCCATTATGCGTTTTCTCCTTTATCGTACAGTTTAGCTAACTGTTCAAGAGCACTATTAGCCCACAAAGTTAATCTGCCAGCGTGTGTGCCTGGTGCTAAAAGTTCCGCGTTAAGGTTCTTGACTGTTACAACATCTACACCTGGCAGATTTCTGGCTGCAACTGCTATGCCTTTGTTTTCAGCGACCACAATAAGAGGACCTACTGCTTGTTTCATTTTTCTGCCACGATGCTTACCTTTGCCAGCTCGGATTTTGCGGCTGTCACGTACACGGGAAATGTCGGAGGACAACCCAAGCTTCGTAAGAACCTCTTCAACATCTTTGGCTTTGGTTAACTCTGCAATAGAATCAATAACAACCAGTGGAATTTCAGGAACGGACTCAATTTTGTGCCCACGGGAAGCCACCAAATCTTTTGAAGCGGTAGCTGCGATGGCAGAGAGCAAAGCAAGCCTCTTTTCTTTCTTTGGAATTGCCTTTACAATTTTTGCCTCGGCGCGTGGGGGATGTGCTTGTCGCCCGCCTACAGTACCTGGAGCAAACGCTGCTTTTCCGCCACCTCCCTTTTGCCGGGGAACTCTGGCGATAGCCATACCTGTTCCGCGCGACTCAGCAGATGTTCTCTTTCCAGCCATGGGATCTCTTCCCTGTGGCTGAAGCCTATGTGACTGAATGGAGAGAACAGCACGTTTTATTACGTCGGGGCGCAGTGGAGTCTCAAAGAGTGAAGGCAGGGTTGTTTTGCCTGCAGGTTTTCCTTGAAGGTCAAAGATTTGTACAGTTTTTTGAGTCGGCATTGTTTTTCACCGTTATTTCCCTTGAGGTGAATCCAGCGAAACATGGGTGATTTGTGGGGGCGCCTCAGAAACTTCTTTTGGAGGTCTGGCGGGATAGCGTAGTGTTATTGTACGTTTTTCTGTTCCTGCAATGCTTCCTTCCATGAGAATATAGGGACTTCTTAGAATGCCGTATCGTATAAAGCCGCCTTTCACTGTGACTTCTGTTCCATCTTTGCCCATTTTGAGTATACGTTTGTTGAATTCTATGCGTTGATGATAGCCCATTTGTCCTGCTCGTGGAATAGAGTACATGAGGTGATGAGGGTTCCATGGACCTAAAGTGGCAATACCTCGTTTGGTTTTTCGACCTTTAGCTTGAAGTATAGTTACGCCCCAGCGTTTAACTGGACCTTGCCAGCCTTTGCCTGTCGTAACAGCGGCGACATCGACGTATTGTCCTGTCTTGAAAACTTCTTCAGGCGTAACTGTTTTTCCGAGTAAACTTTTGGCGTACTCAAACTGTTGTGCTACGGTTCCGCCGCCGATTTCAATTTCGGTAATTTCAGGTTTCTTCTTTGATAAGTTGGACAGCTTGGGTTGTGTTGCAATTATAGCTCGCAGGTTTGTTGTCTGCTCCAAGTTTTGGCTCATTTTTTGCAGCATCTCTTCGGTGTTAAAGTTTTCTGGCAGAACTAATGCACGTTTTAGTTCTGGTGTTGGATCTTTCATCCAAACTTCTGTAAGTTGCTGGAGCCCATATGGCGTGCGTGTGTAAGCGCGTATGCCACACACAAGAATTGGAGGAGTCTCTATAACTGTAGCTGCACGCATAACTTCTTTACCAAAGTTAGGTGAACGCTTTCTGTCTTCGATGGTGAAGACGTAGGTCATGCCTGCCTTGTAGCCTAGAAAAGCTAGCAGTCTAGGAGCGTTTTCTTTGCTTTTCGGCCAGTAACGTATTCGAGCAACTGGTCTTTTAGCGCGTTTCCTAGGCAGATAAGCTAGTGAACCATGTTTTGGAGCATGAGTTTTTCGGTGACCCATTGTACTTCCGCTTCGCGAAGCTTAGCAATGGAAAATTAGAGTTATAAACGTTGCCGTTACATTAGATGTTTAATTTGCTATTTTTACATCATTTTTTGGAGGGGAAGAAACTTCTACAAAGGGGTGCTAGCACATTACGAGAGGTTTCCGCCGAGGAAGATACTTTCTCCTACTTTTGGAGACAACTGTTGAGGGAGCAATTTTCAGAAAATTAGGATTCTGTGAAGCGTGTGGTGTGTTAATTGCTTTTAACTGCGGTTTACATTGCGTTTATGTAACCGCAGACCATATAAAAGCTACAAATTATAGCAACTTTAGTGTTTTTTGCTAAATTTTATATAGTAAATGATACAATCAAGCAATTACCCATAAATTTTAGGAGAGATAAAAAAAATGAAAATCTTCAAAAAACAGGTTCTCACAGCAGCCGCTTTAATTCTGCTATTGAGTATGGCAACGTTAGCAAGCATTGCAACGGTGAGAGCTCTGGATATACCATCGTTTGCTTTTCTGACGGTTTTGCCTAATCCGGTGGGCGTCAACGAACAAGTCTATGTTTCTATGTTTCTCAGTGATCCACCACCAACAGCTGCAGGAGCACAAGGAGACAGATGGCAGGGATATAGGGTAACCATAACGAAACCCGACGGGACAACTGAAGAAAAAGGACCCTATACATCTGACGCGGTTTCAGGTGCAGGTTTTTCGTACACACCAACAATGGTAGGCACATACAAATTCCAATTCCACTTCCCAGGACAACGCATTGTAGGTGAAATCCCAAGTTTATTCGGAGGCCCAGGTACGCCCATCGACAACAATTATCTACCAGCTGACAGCCGAGTTGTCGAACTAGTAGTAACGGCGACACCCTCACCAAAATGGCCTGAAGTGCCCGTTCCAACTTATTGGCAGAGACCACTATACGGCGAGAACAGGGAGTTAGCGTCGCTTGGAAGTAACTGGCTTATGCCCGCGTTTGCTCCTGGCCCAATCACGGGAGGCGCAGGCATGGCACGCGCTTTTGACTGGGGATCAGCATATGCTCCCTACAACAAGGCCCCCAACACCGCACATATTCTATGGACCAAACCAATGACTTTTGGAGGCTTAGTTGGAAATGAAATGCCCAGCGTAACCTATTACACGGGACTCTCATATGAGCAGATGTTCAAGCCACCGGTGATCATAAACGGTTACCTCTACTATAACCTGCACAAAAGCACCTATGGCTATGCGCCTTTTGAGCGCCCAGGCTTTGTGTGTGTGGACCTTGCAACAGGCCAAGAAGTCTACCGTAACATGGAGGCGTGGATAGACTTTGGACAAATCTATGACTATGAGTCACCTAACCAGCACGGTGCTTTCGGCTACCTCTGGATGATAAACGGCACTAAAGGAACTATGATGGATGCGTTCACAGGTGAAGCTATATTAGACGTCATCAATATGCCCTCTGCAGGCGGCATGTTTGGCTCCTTTATGAAGATGAGTCCTGTTGGAGAACTCTGGATCTACGTGCTTGACCCTGTATCTAATACACTTGCTCGCTGGAACTCATACAAAGCCATTGGACCCTACTTGCCAATGGGTTCAGAGGCCTGGCAGTGGAGACCCTACACCAAAGGTGTTGTTGACGGCTCGAAAGGCTACGATTGGAATGTTTCAGTGGCATCTGCAAACATACCCGGCTTGTCAATTGCCCAAATTGGACCTGGGGATGTCATCTACGCTGGTGCAGGCGGAGGGTTCTTAGCGCCTTTTGGGAATGATAAGTGGGCAGCTTTTGATGCTAATACAGGTGCGCTGCTTTGGACTTCGACAATTCAGCGACCTGTGAGTGTCGTTGGTTCCAGCACGGGTCCAATAGGAGAAGGAGTCTACACTGAATACACAAGACAAACAAAGCAGTGGAATGGTTACGACATAAGAACAGGGCAGCATCTTTGGACAACCGAGCCCTACGAGGATGACTGGGCAGTTTACGGCACATATACAGGTCAGATGATTGCAGATGGCATGCTTATCCATGCTGGCTACGATGGCTACATCCATGCCTTTGACATAAGGACAGGCGTCAAACTCTGGGATTACTATAGCGGCAACGCGGGATCTGAAACACCATATGGCACATACCCCTTCTACGGCGGTTTTGTCTTTGCTGACGGAAAAATCTTTGGGCACACAAGTGAGCACTCACCTAGCACGCCTATGTGGAGAGGCGAAAAACTGCATGTAGTACGCGCTAGTGACGGCGCAAGCCTGTGGAAGATAAGCGGATGGTTCCAGCACCCAGCTGTTGCAGACGGTAAACTCTTATCGCTCAACGGCTACGACAACAAGATCTACTGCTTTGGCAAAGGGCCCAGCGCAACAACTGTTTCAGCGCCACAAATCGCGGTGCCAGCAGGAACTCCAGTGCTGATAACAGGCACCGTAACGGATCAGTCACCTGGAGCTAAGGGCACACCTGCCGTTTCAGATGCTGACCAAGAGAAGTGGATGGAATACCTCTACATGCAGAAAGAATGCCCCGTGTCAGTCACCGGGGTACCTGTGAAGTTGACGGCTGTTGGTCCAGACGGCTCAAAGATTGACATAGGTACAGTAACCAGCGACGGCAGCGGTTTATTCAAGAAGACATGGACGCCACCTGCGGAAGGCGAATACGTGATAACTGCGACGTTTGAAGGAACAGAATCCTATGGCAGCTCATATGCAACCACTGCAGTCGCAGTAACAGCGGCAACTACAACGGGAGCAGCAGAAGCAGGAGCAGCAGTGGACGTCTACATAATAGTTGCAACCATCGTTATTCTGATAGCAATTGCCCTTGCAACTTTGATTCTGCGGAAAAAATAGCAAAATAAAAAATCACCACACTCCCTTTCCTTTTTTATTTTTTCAAGACAGCTAATTCAGATTTTACAAAGAAAATTTGGCTTCAATCAGAAAGAGTGTTTCAAAAAAGGGCAAAGAGAGCTCTGTTGTAATTTTAGTTGAAAGGGCCAGTTCAGAGAAACGTCTGTGAGTTTCTTCCACGTTAGATAGGGAAGACTGCATAAGCAAAATTCTTCCGTCCCGCTTCAGGTAACAAGGTGCCTGCAAAATAAAGCGGTCGATAACTTGTCTGCCTGTGGTGCCTCCTGCCCAAGCCCGTCCAAGCCAAAAGGCATTTTCGTTTTCCTCACTTGGCACATAAGGGGCGTTGAACAGAATAAGGTCGAATTTTGTGTTTTGTGTTAGGGCGGAAAACAAGTCGCTCTGCATAAAACTCATCTTGCCACTTACCTTGTTGAGGTTGGCATTATATTTAGCGCATCGAACTGCATGAGGGTTGATGTCAACTGCCACAACGTGGCATGCCTTTTTAGCTGCAATTATTCCGAGTATGCCGCACCCTGTGCCCATGTCTAAGGCATGGGCGTTTTCTTGTGCTGTGAGGTTTTCTGCGAAGAGAAAAGAGTCCTCTGCGGGCTCATAAACTTCTGAACACACTTCAAAAATATAATTTTGAAAGAGAAGTCTTTTAATTTGCGAGGGCATTGGCTATGGCCTCAAAGTTTTCAGGGGACAAATCGCGTACACGTTTTTCATGCAGAGGAATAGAGCAAGCAATTTTTTCGGCGACGGATTTATCGAGTTTGCGTTCAGTTCTAAGGAAAGGCGCCAAGGCGTTTGCAAGTTTCTTGTTTCGCTGCGTGAACAGCCACCGCACTAGACGTCTGAAGAAGGCTTCGTCGTTAACTTTTAAGGGCAGAGCTAGCCACGGCTTCAAACGTACTACCGTCGAGTCAACCTCGGGTTGAGGATGAAACATCCACTTTGGTATGTTATCTAAAAGGTCAATTTTTGCTCTGTAGCGGGCTACGACGCTGAGCCAACTGTAACTTTCGTCGCCAACGTTGGCCCCAAGTCGAAGGGCGAATTCTTTTTGCAGTATCAAAAGGGTGCATTCAGGCGCTCGGTCAAGCAACCACAGGACAAAGGCTGAGGAGAGGTAATATGGAGGAATAGATATGACTTTGTTGAATTTTGGAACAGCTACTTTGAGTACGTCGCCTTCAATTAGGGTAACGTTGCTTATGGTTTGGGTTTGTTGCCGCAGAACTCCCGCGATTTTTGGGTCTTTTTCAACAGCAATGACTTGCCGACATTTGGTTGCAAGGAAACGAGTCAAGAATCCAAAGCCGGCGCCAGCATCTAACACCACGTCTGTCTCAGTTAACGAAGCGTACGCTGCTAATTTTGGGTAAACCGAGGGGGCCACCAGAAAATTCTGCCCCAGCAACTTGTTTGGGGATATACGATGTGTGCGGAGCAGAAACTTAGTTTCTTGAAGAATCAGAGCTCCCTCTGGAAAAGTGTGGAGTTAATGAGAACGTGTGAACAGGCGGTACTTGCTTTCGCCTTCAAGTTCCTCCAGAACTCGTTTTGTAATCAGCTTTACTGGACTGGGCAGTTCTGTCCGCTTCATAATGTCTTCGTAACTTGAGAAGGGTTTACGGTCGCGTTCGTTGAGGACTTGCCACATGTATTTTTTGCCGATTCCTGGAATTAACTCTAATGCATGCATACGTGGAGTTATCGCTCTGGCAGTGTTAAAAAAATTTACAAACCATTGCTCGCGGTTAGCCACAATTTTGCTTATGGTCGGGGGGAGTTCCGCTTTTGCCGTTGCTGTCAACTCTTCAAAGCCTATTCTGCCAATTATGTAGGTCACTTCTTCGCGTGCGTCTTTGCCTACGTATACACGGTCTGAAGGTTTTAGTGCTAAGCCTTCCTTAACAAGTGCTTCTAGGAGGGTGAAGAATTCTTCCCCTATACATTGTATCAATGCACCCGCTCGGTAACCGGCGCGCCCAGTTGGTCTGGAGCCTGGTCGACCGTGTTCTAGAAAATCCAGTACGTAAGCGTACTCTTCGTATTGCTTCTCCATTAGCAGCAACCCCTTTATTCTATCGTCGTTACAGTTTAAAAAGACTTGGATAGTTTTTCTATTTCAAGCTTCGCTTTTCGTTTAAAAGTTCAACTATAGCCGCTAATTTAGAGAAGTCAATGATTTTTCTGCCCGCTGTAAGAAAAACCCGCAGTTCCTCAACGCTTTCGGGCATACAGTTGATTATCTGAATCGCTTCGTTTTCATCTAAACCGTATTCGTTGACGAGTTTTGTTAAGAGAGTTTCAGCGTCTGCAGCGTCTGCTTTGGTAAACTTTGCCACGTAGTCAAAGGTTCGCCTTTGGAACTGATCCATGTTCTCTTCTCCTATGGCATCTAGGATTTTTTTGACTTGTGGCAGGGATAGTTTGCTTTCGCTTACTTCTCTCTCACTCATTTCTAATTACCTTTGTATGGTTCTAAATGTTCTGGCCTGACAATTATTTCACGGACGGAGTTGCCCTGAGCTACCCGCACTACATAACTGCGACCTCTTTTCTCGACGACTTCGCCGATTTTTCCGTGGTAACGCCTGTGGGGTAACGCCTTCTGCTGGCTAGAGTCTATTTTTATTATTACGCTTGAACCTAGCGCGTGCTCAGTTAAGAACTTTGTCAGTTTAGGTTTGCCCTTTGCACGGGGCGCTTTTTTCATAAGGCTACGTGTTCCAGCGCAGTATCCTTTTGATGGTTTCATTCATTTATCACCTAACAGGGTCTTCCATAATAATGTTTAGAACGTCAAGTTTGAGAGTCTTCGCTTCGTTTTTGAGTAACTCGGAAACACTGGGTGTTGTCCTTCCTTCATCACCAGACACCAATTCTTTGACGTAGAGGCCCCCTTGGCAACGTACTTGCATTTCAGCCTCTTTAGGTGACACCTTCTTAACTTTGACCTTATATATGTACCTTTCCCGAACTAAATCGGCTCGGCGATGTACAACACGTAACGGTGTTTGCTGCTTAATTAAAGCGCCACTTAGTTTTTCTTCGAGAATGCAGAGATCTTGTTCTGAGATTTCTTTTTCGAATTCTACTAGTACGCGGTATTCTTTTTGTGCCGACTCCGATTTCTTGATTTTTCGCACCACATCTCGATTACTGAAGCGTAGTCGGGAGATTTTGACTTTGCCTGCTGCAATATGGTTTATGGTGTTTTCAAGGTTTTTGAGGTTTAAGAGTCTTTTTCTGGGTTTTGAAATTTCCACGACGAAAGGTCTGCCTGTGCCGAGCATGCGTGCATCTATGTCTTCTCTGCCTGAGGCGTGAAATGAGGTTTTTTCTCCTTCTGCCGCTTCCAAGAGGGGTTGAGAAATGAGTTCTTCAACAGACTCAGGATAAAGTTTGCCTGTGCCGCCGCATTTTTGGCAACCTCTACCTCGGCAGGTGGGGCAAAACCATTTGGACTGGGGAATATCTCTGACAAGTTTTTGGTATCGTCCTGCCACGAAGAGGGGGTTAATTTGCAGTTTGATTTGTGAGGTAAAGGGGTTCACTATGACCATTATGTCGGGTTTTCTGAACTCAGCGGTTTTGCCTGTTTGAGCTTCCAGTGTTTTACCTATTAATCGTCCAAATTCGTGTTTAATACTTTCGCTGTAGCCCAAATCAAAAGTTGCTTTGAATTCGTCTTCCCGCTCCACCACAGTTACAGGAAGCTCGATGCCTACTAGGAAGTTTTCATATTCGTATGGTGCAAGTTTTTCCAGAATTTTTTGGGTTAGAGACTTCAGGTCAGCGAAAGCTCCCTCGCAGAGGAAACAAGTTGCTGAGTGTTTAGGAACCCGTTTTTTTAGGTGTTTTAGGGTGTCTTGGGCTTCGCTGAAGAAACCGTTAGTCGCAAGAACCTTGAGTTTTTTGAAGCCTTCAGAGTTTTTATCCTGTGTGGCAGTGCTGAATTGAAGGGTTAAGGCAAGTTTGAGGGCTTGCCCACGGGTTCTGTTTTCGATGCCGTAGCCAAGTAGCGCAAACTGTCTTCCAAGACAGTTGTCGCAGAGGGGGTACTTTTCAAGTAAGGTGTGTGCTTTTTCTAAAACGTCCATTGCCAGTGCCTACTTGAAGTCTGTTGGGAAACTTTGTCTGCCCATGTTGCCCATGAAAGGTAGTTTGCCTTTTTTGCGTTTCATCATCTTTAGCATTCGGCGCATCATAACGTACTGTTTTAGCAGTTCTTTAACGTCCTTTTCGCTGGTGCCTGAACCTCGTGCTACGCGTCGAGCTCGTGAAGCGTTGATGATTTTTGGGTTTTCTTTTTCTTCTGGACACATGGATTGAATTATGACGCGCCACTTTTCAAGGCGGTCTTCAGCTAGGTTTAGCATGTCGTCGGGTATTCCTCGGCTCATACCGGGCAACATCTGGAGAACTTTTTTGAATGGCCCCATACCTTTTACGGCTTCAAACTGCTCGTACATGTCGGTTAAGGTGAAATTGCCGCTGAGTATGGCTTTGGCTTTCTTTTCGGGAACCTTGATTTCTGCTTCGTGGACTTTTTCCAGCAAAGTTTCTAAGTCACCCATGCCTAGGAGGCGCCCTACAAAGCGGGAGGGAACAAACTGTTCGATGTCTTCAACTTTTTCGCCTGTGCCTATGAATTTTATTGGGGCGCCTGTGGCTGCTACTGCTGAGAGGGCGCCTCCGCCTCTTGCGGAACCGTCGAGTTTGGTAACTATGATGGAGCCTATGGGAGTGGCTTCGTGGAAGGTTTTGGCTTGGATGAGGGCTTGCTGTCCAATTGTGCCGTCGATTACCATCATGACTTCGTTGGGTTTGATTCTTTGTTCGAGGTCTTTCATTTCTTTGATGAGTTCATGTTCTTCTTTGTGGCGTCCTGAGGTGTCTATAATGATTATGTCTTTGTCTGGAAACTGTTTCAGCCCTTCAGAGACCACTTTGGCGGGGTCTTTCGCTTTTGGATCGCCGTAGATGGGAACGTTGATGCGAGCTGCTAACTGTTGAAGTTGAGCGTAAGCGCCAGGCCTGAAAGTGTCTGCGCAAATCAAGGCAGGTTTGAGCCCACGTTTCTGCAGGTATCGGGCGAGTTTAGCGGCGTGGGTGGTTTTGCCTGAGCCCTGTATGCCTACTAGCATGAGTATGAATTTTTTTCCTGGTTCTACTTTGAGGGGGACGTTTTTTTCGCCTACGAAACGGGTGAGTTCCTCGTAGACGACTTTAATGACGTGTTCACGTCTTGAAATGCCCGGTGGGACTTTTTCTTTTATTGCGCGTTCTTCGATGCGTTTGGAGATGTCTAAAACCAGTTGGACGTTAACGTCTGCTTGGAGCAGTGCTCTTTGGATGTCTCGTACAAGTTCCTTTACCGTGGCTTCATCTACCACGGATGATCTGAAAACTTTTTTTATGGCATCGTAGAGGGAGGAACCTAACCGGTCTATAGACATCTGTGTCGCCAATCTATGAAGTCCTTGATAGGGTTTAAATATATATTGTAGTGGTTCTGACGTTTTACAGCTGCAGAGTTGAGCCGCGAACAAACCCCGCTACAAACATAGTAAAGTCAGAACGTTGAAGCCTCAGTTCCCCATAAATTGAGTTTTCGTCATCAGTCAGACGGCTCTTCATGCATCATTGGCTCCATAGATATCAGTGCCGCAGAAGAAATAAACTTGCTCATGGAAAATCTTATCAACAAGTCACACTTACTCAAACACAAGGTGAAAGGTAGATGACCGCTGAACGGGCAATTCACGCAGCCATGTTTGTCTTGTTGCTTGTAGGTTTATGCTCTTTGAGCGGCTGGGTAAGCTACCGCTATGTCCAAAACGAATTGGTTCTCATGGTTTCAAGCGTCGCTTTAAGCTGGGGAATCATTCTGTTGGTGCTCTACTTAAGTTTCAGAAGGCTAGATTGGCGGTGGTGGAATAAATCCTCCGCTTAGCAAGGTGCCTAAGAACCTAGTGGATAGTAAAAGAGAAGTACGTCTTCTCGAAGGAAAATTACTTTGTGCGGACTATTTTGACTTTTCCCAGTATCTTCCAGTACTCGACTTCTACGCCTGCGGCAAGTTTTGCTTTAAGATCCTCTTCTTCAGGAAAGGGCGCGTCCAAATACTCGTAGGTTTCTAGGTCCATGATTTGCACGCCGCTGGGGTTTACAGCGAAAACTTGGCCAGGTCGCTTGTCTATGATGGGAACTTCAGCGTTAGCGTCAACAGGTTTCACAAATTGGCGTTTTTGTCCATCGAATACGCCTATGGCGACGATTCTGGCTTTGGCAGCGCCATGTTTGCCAGGTTTAGATTTGGTGACGTCCATTATGCGGCAAGGTTCGCCGTCAATCATCATGTAGCCGCCGACACGTAATTCTCCAACGCTCATTGGTTTGGTCATATTCTCACCAGATAGGGGTTAATTAGTTAGCAATTCTGAACAACATCCATATATAGATTAAGGTTTTACTGCCAGCATATATCTAGTTTGGAACCGTTTTCATTTACGTTTTCTGAAAAGCTTCTGCCCTTCCATCTCTGTTACGTATTCGAAACCGACTTCTAAGAGTTTGCATGCTTCTTCAACGGTCGCTGCGACTTTGACTATGTAGTCGTTAGAGCTTTCGCCGAACGCCATCTTCTCCAAGTTAACGTAGATCTGTGTTGTGAGGACGCTTTTGTGTCCCAGCAGTTTTGAGATGTAGAAGATGTCGGGTTTTTTGTGGTATTGCATGGTTGCGTACCAGTGACGGATGAGGTGAAAGTGAATTTTTGCGATTCGCGGGTTGCTTAGGCGGTGGGCGATTCGTCTTCTCTGGTTGATGAGGCACCATGTTGCACTGCTCTTGTTCATTCTTCCGAAGACTTTCTCGTTTTCCCTTCTCAGGTTGCTTAGCATGCTTATCAGCATTGTCGATACGGCGAACACTCTTGGTGAACTGTGTTTCTCTGCTTTGCGTAGGGTGATTGTGAGCATGTCAAAGTTTATGCATACCCACGTTAAGCTTAGGCACTCGCCGAGTCGCATTCCTGTCTCTTTCATCAGTTGCAGTAAGGCGCTGAGTCTTTTTGCTGAGCCTGTTATGAGGGCGTCGATTTCGGCTTCAGTCGGGAGGAATTCTGGGAGTTTTTCAATGTAGTCGTATTTTGGCGGTGTCCAGGTTTTGCCGAGGAATGTTAGGAATTTGGTGTAGGCGCATGAGTAGACGAATTTTGTGTTTTCAACTAAGTTCATTTTTGCGAGGGCTTCTTTTACGTTTTCGGGGTCGTTTATGTTGGCGTGTCTTGCTATGCTGCGGAGAGCGGTGTTGAAGGTTCTGACTGTTGAGTCGGATAAGCCGTCTTTTTGGCAGTAGAGCGCAAATTGGAGCAATTTGCCTTTGACGTCTGCATCAGCGATTTGTCCCATTCCCGCAACGGTTTTTGTTTCCGCTGCAGTGTCCAAATTTTTCGCTTCCTCTATGGTTGCGCATATTTGGCATTTAGAAACTATCGCTGTCTTTGTATTTATTGACCATTTTGAATTTTCTTTTGGTGGTTTTTCAGTGAATCGGTAGTTGCAATTCCTGCAGAGCCAACGTTGAAAAACAGAACCATCAGGATAATAGCGTTGACCGTCACGGTAGAGATTGTTTGAACCGCACTCTGGACATATAACAGTATAATCGGCTGGGCTGTTTGAAGTCTTGTCACCAAGTTGAGGCTCACTGTTCTGTTGGACTTTGCCCTTGAAGCGTATTCGCGTAGATTCGGGGTTGTTTGGAGCATCAACTTCAGCCATTAGCGGATGGAACCTCTTTTACGTTTTATCCCGTTGTTTGATGAGAGTACAGGTGAAGATGTGTTGGAGTCAAAGAGGGCAGTTGTGTGGTTATGCTGTGCGTACCTGAAAGGGCTTATCTGAATTGTTGTGTTTTCGTTTAGGTTGATGCTAGCAACAGTTGCGTTTGTGCTCTGTCTGCCTATTCGTCTCGTTATTAGGCATCCTCCATCGACTTTTCCTTGTGCTCGTAATCATCGATGTGTTCATCCATTATCTGCCATGCTTCTTCTCGGGCAATCCGACGGATCAGTCCAACGAGGCGAGCAGGTGCCCCTTTTTTCTCAGTCAACTTTATCATTCCTCCGTGAGCAGTTCTTTAGACAAAATCCAAGTTTGCGGATAGTTGCGCATTTGAAGGGGCGATAATTTCGAGCTGAAAGGTCTTTGATGTAGTAGAGGCTTTTTTCAAAGCTATAATCGGTTTGATCCTTGAAGAGTTCGGCGGTTTGCTCTATAGAAAAGCCTTTGTTCAAGAATTCGGCGCCTATGGCAATGCGCATTAAGTGCCCAGCGACGCCCGATAAATCACTGAACAGAGCCGCATCAATACAGGGTCTTATTTGCCCATTTCTCGCCGACTTGTAGCGATAGGTGAGCCGTCGGGTTTTCTGTCCAATTTTGCTTTGGCATAGTCTGCAAAAATCTGTTTTCAAGCCCTGATCTTTGAAGGGGTTTATGCTGTTTAGGATTAGACTTTCCCGGTCGATGTTCACGGGCGTGCATGGGTTGAGGCTTTTCTCGTGAATCGAGTAAGGTACTCTTGCTAGCCGTTTGATATCGCCTAAAACCTGCTTATCCAAAGTCTCAAAAGACAGCCCCTTAAGCAACAACTCCTGAGCTGTCTGATAGAACCTCTTTGCGCTGTCCGCTGAGTCAAACTGCTGTATCGAGGATAGCCAAACATAGATATGGTAGCCTTTTGAACCGCTAAAGCAAACAAGAGACTGAGCACCATAACTATCTTGCAGTGTCGTTGCCAAGCTATGTGCTTCTTTCCATGCGAGGTTGAGGTCTTTGCTGTCAAAGTCAAAGAATAGCTTTTCAACGCAAGAAACGCTGTTGCGTCCACTGAAGAGTTGAACGCTCATCCAAGCCGGAGCATGATTCTTTGTGCACCACGTTAGGTATTCTTCGAAAGCATCAGGAGCGGTTAGGAATGTGCGGTCGCCGTTGAAGACTTCCCGCCCATATGTGCCTGCTTCAAACCATGAATGCCAAAAGCGCCGAGATGCCTGCAATTTAGCTAAGTCTTGGTTAGTCATGGTGTTCCCTCCATTCTGCCCCTGCAAACGTACGCTTGAGAGCATCAAAACATGGCGTGCATTTGCTTAGAACATCCCCCTGAGGAGCCACAACTTTGTACTCAGCTTTCTTAGTGCATGAAGAACAATCGCCTGAACTGTCCTTCCAGTAGACAAAGAGAGGCTTTGACTGGGCTACTGGGTCACGGGAGTCACGCAGGTCACGGTTTTTATGCACAGTGAAATTGCTATTTTGGGAAGAAGAAGACAAATCCCTGCCACCACTATTGTCTTCTTCTTTTTCTTTCTGACCCACGTCAGTGCCTAAGGATTGATCGAAAGAAGAAAAAATAGCATTTTTTGGCGGCACAGGTGTTTTTTCTTCTTCTCTTTGTTGCTGAGTCGGCCCTGTGCTGTTTTCTTTATCGCACGTAAAAACCGTGACTCCCGTGACCTCCGTGACCAATCTATCCCCCAGAAGGTTCTGGATTTGAAAAACGCTCTTTGGAACGTAGTCTACGATGAATTCTTTGAGCCGCTTCTCTAGCCGTTCAGCCTCAAAGAAGATGACTCTGTATGATTTGCCGCCTTCTTTGATGAAGGGAGGTAGCCCAGTGCTGGCAATGTTTAAGCTTTTGATGGCTTTGCGGATTGATTGGCTGCTCCATTTGAAATGCAAAGCTAAATCCGATGTCGTTAAGGGCTTGCATTCTAAGCGTTCTTTTTGGTCTTGTTCTTCTATGTCTGCCGCTTCTAGGAAATAGTAGGTGTTGAATTGCCAATGTTTAAAGAGGCCTTCGTTGATTTTTTCCCAGAAATAGTTGACCAGTAAGCCATCCATACTGTTTGCTTTTTCTTCAATCTTGAGCTTCTGAACTGCTTTAGCCGTCTCCGCGATAGTGTCTCTTAGTGAGGGTTCATACCGTGAAAGCGCCAGAAGCGGAAGCAAACTTGCAATTAAACGATGGTCAATGAGTTCGTCGATCCATGAGTCTTTTTTTATGGTTATCTCTTGGTGGTATTTCATGCGCAGGTGGAGGAGTTTGTTTTGGAATGCTAGGC
>CAZOPV010000025.1:0-104796 GCA_964582085.1 uncultured Candidatus Bathyarchaeia archaeon
CTATTAGTCCTATTTGTTGGAGTTTGGGAATGCTGCGGTAGATTTCTTCTCTGCCAATTGATGAGCTTTTGGCTATTTGGTTTACTGTAGATACGCCTTTTTGGTGCAGGGTGAGGTATATTTTTGCTTGGTTTTGGGTTAGGCCAAGTTGCATTAAAACAGTTATGTAGGTGTCCCACTCCAATTTTCACACCCATGTTTTTTGTATTTATTTAGGGGTGTGCATAATTTTAAATCTAGTTAGCGCCCTTTTGACATTATGGAAGCCTGTGAAGTCGTCAGGCTACTCGTCAACAAAGCAATAGTTCCAGCCGAGCCTAAAAGACGTGGCAATCCTGGTTATGGGAGAGTCAAAGCACTCAGAGTCCTAGTCTACGCTAGGCAGAAAGGATTGGACAATGACACACGGATAGTTGAACATCTAAAGAAACACCCGTGGATAGCTAAAACGCTTGGATTAGAAGCAGTGCCAGACAGAACTACTGTTGGCAGATGGTGGAGACGCTACCTAAACCTTCTAGAAGAGGTTTTCGTAAAGATAGCAAACATACTTCAGCTCGCTATTCCAACAACGATTGCAGTTGTAGATTCAACGCCGCTAGTTGATCTCTACGATATGGAAGCACAATGGGGCCACACAAGCAGGGGAAAGTTCAGAGGTTTTAAGCTTTATGCCGCCGTTAACCAGCTTGGTTTGCCACTGCGAGCAGTGGTTACGCCCGGTAACAGGTTTGATGGACCGTTTCTTCCAAAGCTGGTAGAGGATTTAGAGGCTGATTACGTGTTGGCTGATGGAGCTTACCACCAAAGGCGAATTTCAAAGCTGTCAGAGCAATAAACGCTAAGCCGGTAATTGCTGATAACCCTCGCAGGAAAGGGAAACGCTGCAAGATTGAGATGGATGTGCTTTTGAAGACTAAGCGTTATGTGGTCGAGCAATTCAATGGGCTTATCAAGGATAATGTGCTGGATGAATGCTGGCTTTGGCCAAGAGGACTGGTTAAGAAAACGTCGATTGTTTTGGCTGGGCTCATTAGTTTGGATGCTAATGCTGTAGACGCGTTGATTGAAGGTGAAGAAAGCCTGCGAACCGTGAGTAAGTACTGGGATTAACGCAGATAAGTTGAATGGTAGTGTTCAAGCAGTTGGAAATCTTGGCGATTCCCTGATTAACCCCAGTACCCGCTCACTAACTCATTTAGCGGACAAACTATAAAAAACAAATTGTGCACACCTCTAATTTATTGATTAGGTCTTTTGTAGTTATAGTTTTTTGGGTTTTGGCTATTTGATGGTGGATGCTATAGCTACAAATTATTATAAAGCACTTTTGATAATTACCTGCGTTAATAGGAGATTAGGCATGAAAACTTTGGGAAATGAAATAAAGAATAAGTTAAATAGAGCCTTGGCAAAAAATTGCAGAGGCACACAAAAACTCAGTTGGAACCCAAAAAAGCTTGTCGCTATGACCTTTACTTTAATTTTAATCCTGCCGAGCTTAGCTTTTTTTAATTTAACCCCAACCGCAACAGCTGTTACTTCAAACGATCTGTTAAAATATGAATGGCCAATGATGGGGGCAGATCCTCAAAATAGTTATTATAATCCTGGACCAGCACCAAATACCCCCAACATTTTATGGAAAAGAACAATAACGGGCATAGGATCGGATATAGTTGCATTCAATGGCATGGTTTTTGTAAGAGATAACAGAGGGATGCTATATGCATTAGATGGGTTTACCGGTGATACTGTTTGGAAGATTGCATTGCCAGGTTCTGTAATAAAAATTGATGAAACATATATGATGGTAGGCACAGCATGCGTTAAAATAGCCGATGGAACACTCGTTTGGACTGCCCCACCTGGATTTGGCTTTGGCGCATTTTTCTCCGGAACAACTTATGTACCAGAGCTAAAACTTTTTGTTGCCAATGGTTTTCGAGGGGGCCCAATATCAGTTTGGAGCTTACCCGATTCATCAAAAGTTCCATTTAAGATATGGGAATCTTCATATTATTATGGCCTTCCATCAATAACAGTCTATGGAGAGGGAAGATTGTTTGTAGGAACCCTTGACAATTTTATTGTAGCCCACGACATCAAAACAGGCGAAATACTTTGGACTCAACAAGCCACAGTCATGTCACATTATGGAATGAGTTACATTGACGGAAAGGTGGTCTTTGGCGGACTTGACAACAAAATGCACGCTTGGGATGCTAAAACAGGAGAACTGCTCTGGACTTATGACCCTGGGACTTGGTATGGA
Organism: uncultured Candidatus Bathyarchaeia archaeon; assembly: GCA_964582085.1. Classification (GTDB taxonomy): domain Archaea; phylum Thermoproteota; class Bathyarchaeia; order Bathyarchaeales; family Bathycorpusculaceae; genus JADGNF01. The sequence goes on from CAZOPV010000025.1 coordinate 2,276, forward strand.
CAATGGGCAGTAGCAACAGGTGCAGCATATGGCATGGTCTTTGAGCACAACCAAGATACATATGTTTATGCTGTAAACGCCAGCAACGGTCAATTAGTATGGCGCGCCAAAGGTCCAGGTATAGGCTACTCCAACAAGCTTTCTATTGCAGACGGTAAAGTCTACGTACAAATGGGTGAAAACCAGTATCGTGACTTTGACAGGGGAGAATTTGGTTATTCAGAGTTTAACTGTTATGATGCTTTCACTGGAGACCTTTTGTGGTCTATTCCAATAGAAAATAATGCACCCTCCAACTGGCAAGCTATTGCATACGGCAATCTCTATATTATTCCAACAAGGACTCAAGGTATTGAGGGCGTATGGGGAGGAAGAACAACTCTGAACGAAATTTGGTGTATCAGCGATAAAGGTGCAGATTATTCGATGTTTCTTGGAAATCCAGAACACACCGCTTTTGGTTATGGTCCGACAAATCTTGAGCTTAAATGGGCGTTTAGAGCCAATGCATCTTTGGTCTCGTCCCCAACTTTGGTTGATGGGGTCGTATACTTTGGGTCAATGGACGGATATATTTTTGCTGTCGATGCTATTAGTGGTGACAAACTTTGGTCTTTTAAAACTGATTATATGGTAAAGTCATCCGTCGCTGTAGTTGCTGGCAAGGTCTACACTGGATCTGACGATGGCAAAATCTACTGTTTAGATGCAAAAACAGGTACTAAAGTTTGGGAAGTAAATGCAGGAGGTATAAAATACAACGATTTTAGTATCTCTATTACTTCAGCGACATTTGGTGCTACAATCGAACCACGAAGCTCCCCTGTTGTTTTTAAAAACAGAGTCTATGTTGGTTCACTTGATGGAAATCTCTACTGCATAAATGCAGATACTGGCACTGTTATATGGAAAGTGCAGACTGGCGGATCAATTCATGCAACACCAACAATATTTGAAAACGCAATTTACATTCCATCTTGTACTCCAAGCCCAAATGGTCATTTCTATAAGCTTGATCTCAATGGCAATATCGTCTGGAATCTTACAATTCCTTATGTTCTAAACCGAACTCTTGGAGCTGGATTTTATTTGCTCGCTACGCCTACTGTCGCACCTGATCTGGGATTGGTCTTCTTAAGGAATGGTTTATATTTGAATTATGCAATAAACGCTTCCTCTGGAGAAATTGTATGGACCTACAGAGGTCGATATAACCCAGGTACCCCAGCTCAGTCAGGAGGAGTAACTCAAAAAGTTGCAATGCTCTATACAAATGGACTTGTAATTTTCAATGATTTCTATGGTATCGTAGCGCTAAACGCTAAAACTGGGCAAGAAGTTTGGTACACATGGTTATCGCGTGAAAATCTCGGTGGCGGCTTATCTCAATCTTATGGAAGAGTCTACACAACCACTGTGATAGGAACAATCTATGTTTTAGATATGTTTACTGGCAAGAAACTCTTTTCTTACGATCTAGGAAACAGTGATATTAAGTCGGTTCCAACACCCTACAATGGCTATTTATTTGTTACAGCGAGTGACTGGAACCTTTATTGCTTTACAGAAGCACCAAAAGCAGCACCACCCACGCCTGAACCTATTCCAGAGCCATTAACAGCTGATGCAATAGCTCAAAAAGTAATCGATAAACTACCAGCATATCCAAACTGCCCATCAGCAGACGAAATCACCCAAAAGTTACTCTCCAGTTTACCAAGCTATCCAACGGGAGCGTCGGCTGAAGAAGTTGCCCAAAGAGTATTAGCAAATCTGCCAAGCCATCCAACTGCTGAACAAATAGCCCATGAAATACGGAATCAACTCAAGCTAGAGCAGCAAGTAGAATTTTCAAACCCCATGATTGTTATCATAGTGGCCGTGGCCGTTGCCATAATAATTGGCATCGCAAACCTCAACATGGTAAGAAAACGCAAATAAACAAAAACAATTTTCTTCCTTTCTTTTTTTTGTGAAAGAAATGCATTGGCAAAATGAGGGCTGAGTGGGCTTTGGCGGTTCCATTTAAGGTGGTAGTTTAGGGTTTTTGTTCTCTCTCCGAAATCTCTCCAAGAATCCTTTCCAGCCGACCAGAGCCCCAGCAAACACGTTGGTGAAAAAGAAACTTTTATGGGTAGAATCGCCGTGTGGTTCTCGGGAACGGTATGGCGTCTATTATGTTTTCTAAGTCCAGCATCCATGTTAGTAAGCGCTCTATGCCCATTCCAAAGCCTACGTGGGGTACGGTACCGTACCTTCGCAAATCCAAGTACCACTCATAGTCTTCAGGGTTCAGACCTTGCTCTTTCATCCGCTCAATAAGTCTATCTTTGTCGTCCTCCCTTTGCCCCCCTGTGGAGATTTCGCCAATTTTAGGAACCATCATATCTACCGACAACGCCACTTCAGGGCGATTGCGGTAAGTCTTACAATAAAACGCCTTGATCGCGGTAGGGTAATCATAAACAAAGAAAGGTCTCCCAAATTCTTCTGCAAGAGCTTTTTCATCTTCATAGCCTAAGTCGTCGCCCCACTTCAACTCTGGGTTTTTAACCTTAAGCCGTTCAACGGCCTCAGAGTAGGTTATCCTTGGAAACGGTGCTTTAACTTGAGCCAGTTTGTTAATGTCTGCGCCGAGTTCAGAGAATTCTTTTTGGCAGTTCTGGGCAACTTTTTGGCACATATGCTCCATGATGCCCTCCTCAAAATCCATTAGATTATTTATGTCGGCAAATGGCCACTCGCCTTCCATATGCCAATACTCTGTCAGATGCCTGATGGTGCGACTTTTCTCTGCGCGGAAGGAAGGCGCGATGCAATAAACTTTCTCTAAAGAGTAAATTAGAATTTCGAGGTAAAGCTGGCTACTCTGGGTTAGATAGAGATTCTGGTCAAAATACTTCAATCCAAAAAGGGTACTTCCACCTTCAACTGCGGCGCTTATGAACATCGGTGGAGAAATCTCTATGAATTTTTCTTTTTCGAAGTATTCACGGGCGTACTCTAAAACTTTTGCGCGAACTTTCATAACTAAGTTCATTTTGCGGCTCCGGAGCCACAAGTGCCGCATATCACGGATGAACTCTTCACTCTTGTCTTTAGTTATGGGAAAAAGCTCAGCTAAGCCAATAATTGCCACGTTTTCGGCTGCAATTTCGTAGCCACCAGGTGCCCGTTTATCCTGTTTTGCTGTGCCTTCCAATGTAAGAGAGGATTCTATGGTTACTTTTTTAGCTTCACTCCATGCCGCGCTGTCTTTCTTTACAGTGCATTGGATGACCCCTGTGGAGTCTCGAACCAAAAGAAAGATGAGTTCTTTTCCTTCACGTTTGCGATAAACCCAACCTCTTATGGTAACTTTTTGGTTTTCGCATTTTCCATCCAATATTTCGTGGATTTTTACTAGAGCCATTAGCTATCAACCGTTTCGGACTAACTACTGATTTCAAACCTAAAATGCCTATCTCTTTTTGTTCCTAAAAAGTTCATTACAGCAACCCCACCTTTTAAAGTAGAAAAAATGGGTGGGAAACATTGGCTACTGACATTGAGACAGGCGCAGATAGTTGTAAGGGTTACCAGTCAGGCAGAACTTTTATCGGCGAAACAACAGACGTAATTGAGCTTTCTAAACCATCAATCTGTTGAATCAGCAAGACCGAAGTTTCCAAATCGTCATAGTCTTCTGCCTTCACAGAGCAAATTATATCATAAGGTCCCAGCACGCTGTCCGCAGACAAAACTTCAGGTATGCTGAGCAGTTTGATTCTCACGTCTTCTACATTTTGCGGTTTTGTGTTCAAAAACAGGAACGCAAAAGGTCTCTCCGAACATACAGGACTCTCAACGGCCACAATAAGACTCATTGTTTTAGTGATCAAATTTTCGTCTGCCCCTATCATCCGAATAGGGTTAACCCATTTTTCTACAAATTCCTCAACCGTTGTCAAATTTTGAAAACGCACCAATATATCCACTGGACCAAAGAGTAGAAACACGTTTTGCTGGTCAATGTTAAGGCTGAAAAGCAGCTTTTTCAGTACCTCATTGTAGGCGCCTGCCTTACACGTTAAACCCATGTACGCTTTCACTTTTGGCACCCCACCTATAATTAGAGTGCACCTTTGCTAAAACGTTTACCTTCATTTACATATTGAACCTAAATTTCTTTGGTCTTTGGCTCAGAAATTTTGAGTGCTACAAGCAACCCAAAGGGCACTGCAGAGCAGGATAGTAAAACGAACGGTAGCCACGGAGCCAAGTACTCGTATAAGAACCCTACCAATAAGTAAACGAGTGCTTGCGCCACATACAAAAAGAACTGTAAGAACCCTACTGCTTTACCGCGTAACTCTCGTGGAATTAAATCACCCAGCAAAACTTGACTACTGTTTACACGGAGTAAATTACCCAAACCAAACAGGAAAAATGCAACAAGCATCAAATAGAAGTCCGCGGCAACCACGAACACAAGCATCGACGGAATATACAGTATATATCCCAAAATGAGGAATTGTTTTCGCCCCACAGAATCCATTTTGAACCCCGATAAAATTGAAGGTACGGCTATGCTAATATACATCAAAGCAATGACCCAAGCGTATGTGGCGCAACTGATTTTCAAAACATCCGTAGCGTATACAACAAAATAAATGTGGCATCCAGCCACTAAACTGTTTATACCTATCGTTGTTAAGAACAGGTAAAATGCTGACTTGGGAACTTTGCCCCATAACTGACAGCTTTCTTTTACCACTTTTGGGTATTCCCTGAAGGCCTGAAGAAGATGGGGGCGAACATTGTTGTCGTTAGAGAGAGTTTCCTTTAATTTTATGCGCATAAAAGCCGCTATTAAATAAGCCAAAAAAACCATGGCGTACGCTATCCTCATACCCATGTTAGACTGAGGTGCAATGTACTCGCCGTTTACCAGTACCAGCGACGCTGCAATCAGCGGTGCCGGTAAAGAAATTAAACTTACCAAAACCGACTGAAAATTAAAGCCTATACCCCGTTTATTTGGATCTAAAGAATCTATCATCAAAGCCATCATGGCTGGCATATAGATGAGACACAAGTTTTGAAAAACCATGCCTAAGACTATGAATTCCCACGAAGGGGCAAAAATGAAAAACAAGTATCCTAAAGCTAAACCGAACGACATGGTGCCTATTAGCCATTTTCTGCCATGTTTATCAGCGAGGTAGCCGCCGGGAAACTGCACTAATGCAATTGCTAACGAGCCCATGAAGAACATAACTGAAAGCAAAAAAGGTGATGCTCCCAGATTCAAAAAGTATAGGCTGGAGTAAGTATCCGCGATGGGCTGGGTTGAATACATCAGAATCCACGTGAGAAGTAAAACTAAAAAGTTGCCTGAAAGGACCGCGTTGTTTCCACGTAGTCGTTCAGAAAGTCTCATTACCCAGTTTTTTCTTAAACTCTTATATAAAGTGGAAGCAAAATAAACTTTAGTTCTCAGAAATGATTGATAAAAAAATAAAAAAGAAAATAGATACGGTTTAATTGAGTTCTATTTTGGCTAACAACGCCAAGTTGTTAAGGTTGTTAAGTTGCACTCGATAGTTGGAAAGCGTGTAGAGTGTGTTATCGATGTAGAGAGATCGGTTTATCCAGTAGTTGCTGCTCATCCAGTAATTTTCCTGTTTTTGGTCTGTAGCGTTGTCTATATGGGTGATGTTTCCTTTAAGAGTAAAGCCACTGGTTACGTCGACGTTGAAGACGTATGCTCCCTGCCAGTAGTTTGATTCGGGGGCTCTTATACTTGAGTCGCCGCTTGTGAGGGGGTTTCTGACGAAAATCGTAGGAGCATCGTTTATGGCAACTGGAATTACCAGCAATTGTTTTTGGCTATCAAACAGGAAAGCATGTGGGTCATAAATTGCAGAGGAATCTGAATATGTTGCGTCAAAAATATATGTGGCGATTTCAGCGGGCAAATTGACATTGGTTACATCAAACAGTGAAAGTTTTAGGGTACTATTTTCTTTACCAACGCCGATTATGTGGTTTTCACCGTAGGGATGCAGATAACTTGAGTAGCCTGGAATTTTCAGTTCTCCAGCAACTTTCGGCGCCGTGGGGTTGCTGAGATCGATTACGAAGAATGGATCCACCTGCTTAAAAGTGACAATGTAACATTTGTTGCCCATAAATCTGGCGGCATAGATGCTCTCATCCATCTTAAATCTCTCTAGCCTCCCTACAATGTTTAGGTTCATGTCCATGACGTAAAGGCTGTTGAGTTGGCGACTAACTTTAAAGACTGTGCCGTCGCTGGTGGTTGCATTATCTTGGAACCATCTAGTAACTGCTATGCGGAAGTAGCCATTATGTTCGTCCATGGCGTACTGGTTGATTGGGTAGCCCGGGACAACTCCATTTGATTCAAATGTTACGATATCTTGGTTTACTTTTAGACGATAAATAGTGGTATCTTGGGTTTCTCCGTTCCAGTTTTGGTAGGTTAGGTAAATGTTTTCTGTTGATACGAATATGGTGCTACTGTAACCCATCATTATGGTGATTTCTTTTGGACTCTCTGAGTCATCGAGTATGTTTAAGCTGACAATAGTTGTGTAGGTAGAGTAGCTGTCTGGTGCGAGACTGTAGAATATTTTTGAAGGTTCAATATTGGATACTGAAGTTCCAGAGAAAACAATTGGTAGATTAACTTGACCGTTGTTCACTTGTATGTTCTCGTTAACTATGAGATAAACATAGTTACCTATCATTCGGGAGTTGATGTAGTTGCCTGTTATCGTAAAGTTTCTGGTGAGAGTGGGGCTGACTTTATTTTCGACATCGTAAACGCGTAAGAAGGTTGTGCTGACACCCCATGGAGGCACAATTAAGGCTTCTCTCTTCTCTGTAATGTATGGTTGGTAGCTATTGCCAATTATAGCAAGTTTTCTGCCATCTTGACTCAAATATATTCCTGATAAGTAAGTGTCGTTTTCATTTAGTTTTAATTTTGTAAGAACCTTAGCGGTTTGTGGGTCAGTCGCACCTGCATCCAAGATATAGACGCTGTTGTCTGCTATAACATAAAGGTATTTTCCATCTGTTTTGACGCTGTCCGCTTCGTCAACTCCTGCTACTTGGATGTTCGTGGTCGAAAAGTCTTTTGAGGCTCCGTTACTTGATGTGGAAAATGCAGAAATTGAACCTTCAACTGAGGGTGCTTGTGTTGGGGCTGGTGCGGGCATATGTAAACTGTCTGTAGTTAAGTAGTAGCGTGACCCAGCATTGTTTGAGTTTACGAAGTTGTTGAGTTCACTGTAGGAGGAAAAACTTTGTAGAGGTGCTGCCTCTGTGCTTGTGGTTAACGCTGAAGGCGAAGCACTAGGCACCGGCGAAACATTGGAGGGGGCAAGTTGAGGCGTGGTGCCGAGACTGTAAATCATAGCGACAAGTATTATAGCTGACAAGAAGCCGACTAACCCATAGAGGGGTACTTTTTTCTTGACTTCTTTTTGAACCATCTGTTTTTCACCTTATGACTGTTAATTGCTTGAGTTTATTTTATGCTAAGCCTCAGAACGACTTGTTCTAACTGTTAGTACGGACGCATTGACCACACATGGTATGCTTCGTACCAGAAGATGACACAGACTATGGCGCCAAACAATATGCCAAATATGGTTTCCCGCGTGAAACTTTGCACAAATAGCAGCAAGTATGCCACAAAGAATGTAGTGAAGAAAACTGCATAGAAGAAGTAACGTGGAAACAAGAGTTTACCCAGTTTTATGTAGTGCCGGAACACGCCGATTTTTACGTCATTTACAAGATTGTAGTGACCTCCTGCGGCTTGTTTTTCTACAAGACCTATTTCGCGTAGTTGTTCCAGATGGTGATGTGCGACGCTGGGGCTACTAAAGTGTAGGGCTCTTTGGACTTGCCGTACACTAACAGGGTTGCCATTTTTAAGGAGGAACCAGTAGACTTTCCACGCTTTGCCTCGCAAGGCATATTCGAATTCGTTTTCACTTTTTGGGTTCATCGGTTTAGCTCCACGTTTATTTAGATTATTTTTGGAGCCTTATAAGTCCAATTCTTAGAACATCCTTCTTCACACTTTAAACAAACCTCAGTTTTTTTTTAAAAAAAACAATAAAAAGAAGTGGGAAAAAAAGCTAAAGGGGAAAAAAGTCTCGTGGTTACGTTTTGGTTTTATTGTTTTGTGCTCCCGTGGGCATTCCTGGAGGCAAATCTGGAAAATTAGCGTTCACCTTCTGCTCTGCCACGACCGCAGCTTCGGCCAAAATCTTTGAGGCGTCTTCGTTTACACTGTTGAAATTCAATGACATTCCAGAGTTTGAGCCCGCCTCAAACATTATTCCGCTTAGCATGTTGCCGATTTCTCCCAGTTCGTTTTCTGCTTCAGGCAAAACACCGCCCATTCCGACACTCACGCTACGTAGAACACCTACACATGAACCCAAGGTGGACACAATATCTCCTACTTCTGTTACTGTCTTGATTCTCAACGCAACTTGGTCAAGAGCAAGTCTTGCATTCATGACAAGTCGTTCCATCTTGCGAACTTCAGCTAACTCATTAGCATAAATGTTAGCGTGTGCCGTGTCATGTTTTGCGTAGGCATCTACAATCTTTGAGAACAGAGCTTTGTCTTTTTGACTGAAACGATCATTCGCCTGCTCTAAGTGACTGATTTGCAACTCCAACTTTTTTATTACGTAGTCTAAGCGTGGCTTTAATGGCTGCTGAGGTCTTGTAACTTCCCGTAGGGTGTCTACAAACGAGCTTTCTTCTCTTTTGCTTTCCCATTTTTTAGCAAAGTTTTCAGACATGTTAACATTCCCAAGAGACTACATCAGCCGTTTCCGTACTTATGTATTGTTAACATTCCCAAATCATGCACATATATACATCAACACCCCAGATATTCTTCACACTGAAAATAATAACTAAACATAACACTGACAACATTAGCTGATAGACAAAAAAATGATGAAACTCTTTCCTAAAACCACTTACCTCATACTTCCAGTTAAATACGCCAGTAAACCCACAACAAACAGCAACAGAACCGCGTTTTTGATTTTTCGAGCATTTTCACGGGAATAATTCTTCAGCAACATTATGGCACAAGCCACCAACCCTGCATCTGTCACCAACACAAATGGTATGAACCAAACGGAAACCAACCCTAAAACCCAAGGAATTGGAGTTAAAGCCACCGCTAAAGCGTAAAAACCTGAGGCGGTGATCGCAGCAACTTTTTCACCATAACGTACCGCTAAAGTCTTTACTTTTCCTGCACGATCGCCTACTACGTCTACGATGCCTTTAGTGATTTCTCTGCCCGTGTTCGACAAAAAAGCCATCAAAGCGAAGAACAACACATTCAACCCCACAGTATTCACAACAGTTATGCTGCCGTAAATGAAGGGGGTGGCTACACAGGCACTTACAAGAAAATTCCCTGGTAATCCACTCCGTTTCCCCACAGTCAAGTAAATTGTGACAAGGATCCAAGAAAAGCCCGCTACAACGAGACATTCCAGACTCACTAAGTATGCCAAAGCGAAACCCACTGCAGAGAGCACCACTACCAAAACCACTGCCTCTTTTTGGCTTACTGCCCCGCTTGGTATCGGGCGAGCAGGCTCGTTGATTGCATCAATAGCGCGGTCATAATAGTCATTTACAGTCATGGCTGCCGCGCACAATGTAAAACCTGTGAAAAAACCAAACACTAAACTTAGCAAACTGTTACCCAAAGATCCTGCTGTGGCAAGAACTGCTCCAACACAGACGGCAAATCCCATCATAGTACAGTTGAGGGGGCGCATGAGCCGAATAAAGCCGCCTAGTTTTCTCATATTCTCAACCTTGTTTCCGTGGCTTTAAGTGTGAGCACAAGGTTATAAAAACTCACTGTAAAAGAACATTCACAACAAAATTCACTTGTATTAGTTAACCAGAGAGCTTTTAAGAAAGAATTATGTCTAAAAATAAGAGCGTCCAATGAACGACAGTGTCTCAACTGAACCGTGCAAAAGCACAAAAAAGCAACAGAACCGAATGGTCCGCTTGCTTTTGATTGTTGCAGGAACAATCTGTCTCATAATAGGTGTCATAGGCATGGTTGTTCCTCTCCTACCTACCACTCCTTTTCTGTTGCTGGCCACGGCATGCTACTGCCGAAGCTCTACCCGTCTGTATAATTGGCTTCTTAGCAACCGCTGGTTTGGCACCTACATTAAGAACTACCGTGAGGGCAAGGGTATACCCTTAAAAACTAAAATTGTAGCGTTAACTATACTTTGGGCTGTGATCCTTTATTCAGTTTTTTTCGTAGTGAACATACTTATAGCACAACTGGTTTTGGTGGTTATAGCAGTAGCTGTCAGTCTACATATTTTAAAGGTACCCACATCTAAGAAAAAATAGTCTCATCTCTACTCTGCACCATTTTACAGGTAAGCTCCTTGTCAATTGCCATTGGAAAGTTTATTATGTTCAAATTCGATATTGATGCTAAGTTTATGGGTGACTCTTTTGAGTAAAGAATACGCGCCACTAGTTGGCGACAATTGTACCCCCGACAAAATTCGCGTAATAATTCCAGTTGGCGGAAAAGCCACTAGACTTCTTCCTTTGACAGCTGAAACAAGCAAAGCTTGTCTTCGTCTGCTCAACAGACCATTAGTGGAGTTTTCGCTTTTATCTCTTGCAAATCAGGGCATACGTCACTTTATATTTGGTGTAAAGGGTTATACTAATTACCGCGATCTTTATGATTACTTTGAGTCTGGTTACGGTTTTAGTGTCCGCTACAACATTAAACCACGCATCCACATAAAATATCAACCCAACCAAGATGATGTAGGTAGTGCAGATTCTGCGAGAATAAATATGGAATACTATGAAGTTAATAATCTCGTTTTTGCAGTTCAAGGAGACAATATCTTTGACATTAACGTCAAAGATCTGGTACGCTTTCACCGAGAAAAAGGCGCCATAATGACTATTGTACTTCGAGAAGTGCAAAGCGTAGAAGGTCTAGGTATTGCAGATATTGACAAAAACAACCGCATCCGCTGTTTTGTTGAGAAACCTCTAGCAAGGGATGCACCCAGCAACCTTGCTAACACAGGGTTGTATATGATTTCACCAGAAATTAGAAAAGTTTTCAAAGAAAAAGGTGTAAAAGATATCGTTGAAAACAAACACCGCTTAGATTTCGGTTACGACTTCATACCTTATTTGACACAGACAGACCGCCCCGTTTATGGTTATACCTTGAAGGGCAACTGGTTTGACGTAGGCACTCCTAAAAATTACTTAGAGGCCATGAAAAATCTACTCCACGGCGGCTTTAGTATGCTCACCGATTTCGGGGGCCGTATAAGTCCCGATGAGAAAATCTGGGTTCAAGGAGAAAGTAATGATGCTGAAAAGCGGCGTCAAGAGATTATTAAGAAAATCAAGACTGGTAAAATAGGCATTGAAGGTGCAGTTCTCATTGGTAGGCATTGTGAGATAGAGGATGGTGTCAGTATAGTGAACTCTTGTATTGACAATTATACCAGAATCGGCAAAGGCGCCGTTATAGAGAACAGCGCCATTATGGACCGCGTAACAATCGGCGAAAACGCTGAGATACGTGATAGCATAATTGGTAGACACACAAAGGTACAATCTACAAATCGAAAGAAAACGGTCATACGGGAAGTTTCAGTGATAGCTGACGATGTAACCATCGAGGAGGGTAGTACTTTAACAACATCAAAAATCTACCCCCACCAGTATGTTCGAGGCGACTTCAACCAACAAACGTTAATGTCAAACTGAACCTGTTAAGCTTTAAACCACTTAAAAATCAAATAATTCACTTTCTCTTTACCTAAGCCAGGAACAGCTATTATAAAACGCTTTCGCACAGTTGTCGCCAACCTTCCTGCTTTGACGATTTCTGTAGCGGAGATTTCTGAGTTTGCAGTTTTTACCGAGACCATGTACGGTGCATGTTCTACTCCTGGACCATATTTATAAACCGCAAAATCGCAACCAAATTTTATTCCAGGCGCCACTATCAAACCGCTTTCTCGTAGGTCTTTATAAACCGCATATTTTTCCTCAAATTCTTCATAAAGTTGTTTAGCCTTACGCCGCAGTTTAGTTAAAGTAACCATAGTTTTTTCTGTGTTTTCAAAAACCGCTATTATACCTTTTTCTGCGAGGTAAACACCTTCCATCAAATCTAAAATTAAAGGAACGCTGAACTCTGGAATTTTAGGTTTTGAGATTCCTATGGGTTTGCCATAATAACCCATCTTGTAGAGTTCAGACCCCTCTTTTGGATCCCAAACTACTAAGAAATTCTCAATCAACTCTACATCTATTTTTTTAAGCATTGGTGGTTTTTCGCCTTTCCTCTACATAACAAAGGAAATTACCCTAGCGGCGTCTGCTGCATCTTCGGCTTTGTCCGCCGAGTTTTCTAGCAGTTGTAGAACATCTTTCATAATGAAAAGCGCAGGCAAATCCAATTTATTGCTGAGAATTTTTATGGCCAATGAGCGATATCGGTCATCAACAACTCTTTCGGCGATTTCAACATCTTTTGCTTTTTCTAAGGTTTTTGCAGAACCGTAAGTCAGAACCATCATGGTTTCGCGGAGTTTAAGCACTGTTTCAAGTACTGCATCGGCAAGACTCTGCAGTTCTTTCCGTATCTCTGCGGGTACATTCCAGTTGTGCTCCATAATTTGAACAAGATAAAACGCAATTCCCTCGGAAAAATCCGCAATCTCGCTTGTCAGGTTCGTGAACCTCAAGAAGTCTTCTCGACTTAGGAGGATAGCACCTATCTCAGCTAGTTCTTGGGAAACCATCTGTCTCGCTTTGATAACCTCTTCTTCGCCTTTCTTGATTTCGCTAAAAAGCTTTCTTGCCGCCTCTTTGTCGCCCCTCGCGAAGTGCTCAGTCATCTGAGGGATCTTCCTGGTGACCTCCAGCACTTTGCGTAAGTTATCTTGGCAGGCATTCAATGCTTTACGTTTAACGCGCTCTTCAGTTTCAGCTGGAAGTACCAACTATTTCCACGTCCATATACGCTACTATTTTCAATGATACCATGTAATATGCAGCTAAATTAAAAGCTAACCCTTATTTTTCCACCAATTTGCCGAGGTTTTCGAAGTTAATTTTTCCTTGAAAATAAAAATGCATAAGTTGAGGTAAATCTTTGATGAAACTTCTTACTTGTCGCCAGCTGTCGCGATCACGTACAGTGACGGTTTCGTCTTTGAGTGTATCATAATCTACGGTTATGCCCAAGGGGATACCTGCTTCGTCGGCGCGCGCATATCGTCTACCTATGGAACCTGTTTCGTCATACTCTACCGTGAATCCCTCTTTAGCTAACATTTTCTGGAGTTCCAACGCCTTTGTATCTAATCCATCCTTATCCATAAGGGGGTATACACCGATTTGAGTGGGAGCAATGCTACGGGGAAAACTCATAACTACTCGTCCCTCTTTAATGCTGTAAGCGTACTCCAATGCAACATAGAAAAGTCTGTCTGAACCAAAACTTGGCTCCACCACGTGGGGGATAAATCTTTTTCCTCTTTCTACAATTTTTTGGCTACAAATATCCACGTACTCTGGCAGAATTTTATAGTTGTCTGCCATATAATAGCCGTCTTTTTCAAAAGACGCCTTCAAGGCATGCGGCTCTGCTTTGTTGATTAGTTCCCCAACTTTGGCAGATTCTTTTTTGAAAGCAGGTCCTAGTTTTGCCATTATTGGCTTCACGACAATTTGCTCTGTTTCCACGGGTCTATCATATTCTTTGAAAATCCGTGTGTCCACGCCACTGGCTTTCATATGACTACCTAAGTCATAGTCTGTGCGGTACGCGTGACCTGAAACCTCTGTCCAACCATACCTGTCAAGGAGCACTTCTTGGTCAAAACTTTGGCTTGAATAGTGTGCTTTTTCCCACGAAAGCTTTTCTATGAACCGTTGCTTTTCCTCTGGCACACCAATTTCAACAAGAAGCCTCTTTGCAATAGCCATAAAGAAAGCTTGCCACTCCGAACGCACTATTTTTTTGTTGAGTGCATCACGAACAGTTATTTTGATTGTTTCTTCAGAATTTTTTAGTCTGGTTTCGCCCAGAAGAATAGATAAAACTTCATTTTCTACCTCCTTGAGAAGATGGCACGCTGGTTCTTCAGGATCAAAGAAGAATTCTAAATCGCAGATGGTGAACTCTCGTAGCCTGATTAAGCCTTGTCGAGGAGAAATTTCGTTTCTCAATGCATGACCGATTTGGATTACTCCAAATGGCAATTTTTCTCGTGCAACCGCATAGAGACGGTTGAACTCTACAAATATACCTTGAGCTGCTTCAGGCCTGCCATAGCCCGTTGCACCAGAATATGGTCCAATTGTTGTTACAAACATTGTGAGAAACTGCTGAGGTGGATTGAAATCTCCACCGCAATCAGGACATTTGATGTTGTTTTTGTCTACAGCAACTTTGATTTCGTCTAGACTCATCTTCTCTGCTGTAGTAGCGGAAATTTTTGCGTATTCTTCCAGCAGATGATCTGCGCGAAAGCGCTTGTTACACTTGGCGCATTCAACCATGGGTTCTTTGAAGTTGGCTACATGCCCTGAGGCCTCAAAAACTTTGCCAGGCGTGATTATGGAGGATTCCATTTCAAGAATCCCTACCTGTTTGACGAATATTTCTCTGAGCTTGTTTTCGATGTTTTGCTTTAACCGTGTACCCAAAGGACCATAAGCTACAAAGCCGCCTGCGCCACCGTAGATTTCGTAACTGTTCCAGAAGAAACCTCGACGACGGGCTAACTCGTTTATTGCGGTGAATTTGTCGAGTTTTGCTGTTACTTCCATATTTTGTTCAGACCCTTTTTTAGCTTTAATTGCTGTTTAGAAATTAAAGGTTGCTAGTAAGCTTCTGTTTTTTGTTGACTAATCTTTCTTTTTTTGTTTGTTAATCGTTGTTCTGCCATCTAGCAGATTACCCTTTTATACGGCAATTGTAAATAAATGCCCATACAAGGTGGCTATTGTGCCAAAGGCAAAAATTGCATTAATCGGTGTAGGAAACTGTGCTTCAGCTCTAGTCCAAGGAATACAGTTTTATAGCAAGATGGAAAAAGAAAACGAATATATCGGCTTACGCTATCCCTGCTTGGGCGGTTTAACTCCAGAAGATCTACAAATTGTTGCAGCATTCGACGTGGATGACCGTAAAGTTGGACAGGATCTATCCGAGGCCATCTTTGCCAAGCCGAACAACGCACCAAAAGTTATCACTGTTCCAAAGACAGGCGTAATTGTGCAGAAAGGTCCATTGCTGGATGGTGTGGGAAAGTCTACAAAACAGCTGATGAGGCTTAGCAAAGCAGAAGACATTGATGTTGCCGATGTTCTAAAAAAATCTGGTGCAGAAATAGTAGTTAACTTGCTTCCAAGTGGGGCAACTCAAGCTTCTGAGTGGTACGCTGAGCAGGCTTTGGAGGCGGCCTGTGGATTCGTCAATGTCACCCCTACCTTTATAGCTAGCAGTTTAAAGTGGATGAAGAAATTCACTGAAAAAGATTTGCCTTTGGTTGGTGACGACCTGGTGGATCAGATTGGTTCAACAGCGTTGCACAAAACATTACTACAATTGCTTTCAAAGAGCGGAGCTAAAATTACTGAAACTTACCAACTGGATGTTGGCGGCGGCACAGAATCACTTGACACCATGGACAGAACACGGGATGCTAAACGTGCTATAAAAACTCAGTCAGTTGCTTCTTCACTGCCATACAAGGCTGAAGTGGTAGCTGGCTCCACGGATTATGTGGATTTCCTGCAGAACAAACGTGACAGTTACTTCTGGATAAGCGGCGTCTACTTCTGTAATGCACCTCTACGAATTGACCTCAAATTTTCCACCGTTGACGCACCTAACTCTGGTTCAGTGTTGTTTGATGTGTTACGTGCCATGAAATTAGCTTTGAACAAAAAGCACAAAGGTGCCATAGAACCTTTATGTGCGTATGGCTTTAAGCATCCCCCTAAAATGTTACCTCTAGAGGCTGCCGAAGTAGCCTTCAGAAAGTTCGTGGACGAGAATTCTTGATCATACTAGTTTGTGGCAAGCCTCTCTAGTTCATGAATTGTTTTCTCTTTTATTCTGGTACTTTTCAGTTTTTCCTTCAAAATGTCAATTGACTTAACTGGCGTCGGATCCACCCGGCGTAACAACGCCAAATAAACACTAACAAAGTCACCCACAAGCGCGGTTGTCAATATTTTTGCGAGGTTATTTTTGCCCTCTGTCCAGACCTCAAACATCTTCGAAAGGGTGGTTTGAATAATTTTTTTGGTATTTTCGATTCTGTTGAGGATTTCCAAAGATTCCTCTTTATCTCTTATAAACACTACAGCGTATCCATTGGATAACACTGTAGGTTTTTCCCAACCTACAAGCTCATTATGGTTTAGCTCACTGAAAACTTCCCATTTTGCTGGAATTTTTGAGTTCTCGTTAAACTGCTGTTTCCACCTCATTGACACGCCTCGATAAATACCAAAACCATACACAACAGGTTCAGTATTGTTAAGGTTTAACGCAAGAGTTTTAGCTAAGTTTCCTTCCGTTGCTTTTTGAGGCTTGTTTTCTCCACTTATTTTTTCTACGGCTTCGATTGCTTCCGAAAGTTCAGCCGCCATGTTCTGAGTAGCACCCATTTTTTCTGTAAGTTTGAGGAGCGGCACAAACAGATAAGGTAATGCAACTCGCGGAGGCATCCCGCAAGGAACCTGAAGATAAGGAATGCTTAGTTTCTGAGCGAATTTAGTCAAGATCCCACCTGAGCTTATACAATAAACCATACACTTCCGCTTTACTGCGTCAAGGAAGGCGCTAAGTGTTTCTTCAGTGTCGCCAGAATAGCTAACAGGAATTACAAGGGTTTTTTTGTTTGCGTAAGCCGGCAATTTATAGTCTCTGTTAACTTCTATTGGAACGGTGGCTTTGTCTTTGGTATAGTCTTTTAGAAGTTCACCACCAATTCCAGAACCACCCATACCTGCCACAATTATATTTTCAGGAATAGTGTCTTTTACGCTGATTTTTTCTGCGTTTTTTACCGATTCTTTGTAGTGCTGAGCAGCATTTATGCAAAACCGGAGCATATCTTGTTTATCGATTTTTCTTAACATCTCAATGTTGTCTAAGGTGTTTATCGTAAACTTGTTCTCCCTAATTCTACTTATATGCACGTTTATATTTGATTTTTCACTCTTATCTGAACACAGAAATATTCAGCAGTGTCTCAATAGGAGTCAAAAAATGGTTAAGAAACAGGTGGTCGTTGCTTTTCCCGCTTCAGTTATCTCAGATACACCACATTTGCGAGAGAAAACCGCTAAAATTGGCTACATTGGCAGAGCTGCCGCCATATTCAAAGTCGATGAACTCTTAGTTTACGCAGATGACCCGAAAGTCAATCAACGAAAAGATATAGAACTTATTGTAACTTGGCTCAATTATATGGAGACACCTCAGTACCTCCGCAAGCGCTTGTTTGAGCTTAAGCCAGAGTTGCAGTTTGCAGGCGTCCTGCCTCCGTTACGCACGCCACACCATCCCTTAAAATGTTCCTTACGTGATTTGAAGATGGGCGACTACCGCGAAGGCGTAGTTGTCTCCAAAACCAAAGAAGGAGTATTAGTTGACATTGGTGTTGAACGTCCCGTTTTGCTGTACAATTCACAGTTTGCAGTTAACAAGAGGTTAACTTTGAAGATCATTAAGGCGGGGGCGGAAATTGAGGTCCAAAGTGTTGACCGTGTCGAGGTTCCCTACTACTGGGGTTTTAATGTTATAGTGGAAAATCATTCTTTCAGAGCGCTTTTGGAGAATCAGCGGTTTGACTTAGTGGTAGGTACCTCAAAATTCGCCACTACTTTCCAAGAGGTAGCTCCGCATCTAAATGAACGATGGGTAAAAGCAAAAACAGTTCTTTTACTGTTCGGAGCGCCGACACGTGGGCTATTTGAAATTGCTAAAGAGAAGAATTTTAACATTCATGACTTTGTAGATTTTATGGTTAACACCTTGCCTAGTCAAGGAACTGAAACAGTGCGTACAGAGGAAGCGATTATGGCTACTTTAGCCATATTTAATGTGTATTTTGGGTTTTAACGTTTAAAAGTAGGCTTAGGGTTAAGTGGTGTGTATGTACTTCGACATCCTTATGCCAACTATACTTTTCGTCGTTACAGTTGCTGCGATGTTTTTGAGTAAGCGAACCGAAGCAAAGTTGAAGGCCACTATGGAGGAGCGTGAATTCAAAAGTAGAGACACCGCATTGTTAGCGGGGTTAATTACTTTTGTCTTGTTTATTGTGGTTTTTGTACCAAGCATGACCATTCTGATTATTTTCTTGTTTTCTTATTGTTCACTTTTGTTTACGGTGTCATACGTCTTTTCTGATATGAAGAAGAAGAGTTTGATTCTTTACTGTAGCATTTTCATTGTAGCAAGTGTACTGTCCAGCATGGCTACTTTGTTGTTTCTGCATAGTAATTTGTCAATCATTGGCATTTTGGCTTTCGGAAGTTTAACATTATATTCATTTTTCGCTTTATTATATAGCTTACATGGCGCTGAAAGCAAACACAAGTGGTATCTTGCAACGTTGTCACCAGCGCTGTTTTTACTGCTCTTTTTCTTCTTCAACGGTACCGTGCTATGGTTTCCGTTTCTTTTAGACATTTACGGCATAACATTTGCTCTGCTAATAGTGATGTACCTGAGTTCATTGTTTAACTGGAAAACGGTGTTCATATTCGCAGCTTTGATAACTATGTTAGACATTATCCTAGTTTGGGTTACAGGAACGATGGTTCAAGCAGCAAACGCAGTTTCAGGTTTAGGACTCCCTGTTCTTGTGGCTTTCCCCACTTTGCCGCTTATTATGGCGAATGGTAGCATTTTGATTTTGCGACTCGGTTTAGGCGACTTCTTTTTTGCAGGAATCCTTGCAACTCAAACACTCAAAAAATTCGGCAAAAAAACCGCGCTTATCTCTATTCTTACAATGAGTGTTTCTTTTGGAATTTTTGAACTGTTGCTGCTTAATCCATCTGTTTTTGACGCGCTGCCCGCAACCTTGCCTATTATTCTTGGTTGGCTTCCAGTTGCGGGAACCGCTATGATTCTTGCCCAAAAAAAGTGATGTCTACGTATTCAACAGTGACTCAGTAAATCAGCCCGCTTTAACTATTAAAAACAAACAAAAGGCGTATTGGAATTAAAAAACTGAAAAGATGAAATTGTGTTAGTTTACCCGAATAGGGCACCTAATCCTTCAAGCGCTGCTTCTTCTTTGGCTTTCTCTTCTTCAGCTTTCTTCTTCTTGTCTTCCGCAGCTGCAACTGGTTTTTGCTCTGCTGGAGCACTTGCTGTGGCTGTTGTTGGAGCGGCGGCCATCATTGTGGGTGCGCTTTTAATTGCCTCATCTATGTTAACTTCGCTAAGTGAAGCAACGAGCGCTTTGACTTGAACTGGATCGACGTTTATTCCTGCAGCTGTAAGAACATTCGTAACGGACTGCTCGTTTATTTCTTTTCCTGCCTTGTGAAGGAGCATCGCAGCGTAAATATTTTCCATGTTCTTTTCACCTCGCTATGCGGGTATTTTAACCTTTTCAGTCTACACATGACCGTTCCGCCTTAACGGCGAAATACACGGTTGTGTTTAACTGTGAATTTGAAGTCTTTCTTGCCGTTAGGAAAAAGACCTAATGACTTATGAACCTTTCGACGGTGTGCGAATAGATTTTGGAAGTAACGCTACTTTTCCAGCGTAGTTTTTGCTGGTACGACATTTCTCGTCTGAAGCGGCAAAGCCTTTAACCCATCATACCGATATTTTAGATACCCTTGGAAGCCTAAAAGTTGCAAAACGGCGGTAACCTGTAATTGACGTTCTTTGCCAAAGTCAAATTTGTTAACAATATAGCACTAAAAAATAACAAAGCATTATTACCTTAAAACAGCTACGTACGGGTGATCTGTTTTAACTCCCAAAATTACATAATTTCCATTTTTATAAACTACGTTAACCCAGCCTGTACTCAAAACATCTGGGTCGAATCGCTCTTTACTGTAAACTATAAACCTGATGTAGGTATCCTGAATTAACCACGCAAAACTCCTGCTTTTCACATTTGTTGTGTGTTCAAAATTTAAATTAAATAACGAAAACATTTCATTGTAATTCTTAAGTTCCGCATAACTGCTCTCAGTGAATGCCACAAATCGGTACGACCATGAAACCGAGTTATTCGCATTTAAACGGAAAAAATTGTACTGCAGCCGAATTGCATCCACATTACCATTTGCTAAGGCACCAATATTACCAACATCAGGAATATCCACTAACTGCAAGACAAACGCAGCTTTATTGTCCGCATCATAGACGCCGACATATTTGCTTTCTGTAAAGTTCTCCTTGAAAAAGTTAGTTGTAACCCATTCGTTAGGTGCAATCTTCGATGGGTTGCTCCATGGATTCGCCCACTCCAAAATATTTGGTACGTATGCTTTCTCAAAGGAAAATTTTGGATCCAAGTACTCACTCAAAAACAAACTTGTGTATAGAAGATCATCATTTAAAGCTGACAACTGCCATGAAACCGTCACAGGATAAGTGTCATTCCAAACAAACAAACTTTTAGTTAACTTAAAAGTCTCTGCTGAATATTCAACTACAAATCTGTGTGGGAAAGTCGTGGTGTCAAAAACTACTGTTTGTCGGTTCAGAGATGACAATGGAAATGTATGTAACACCAGATTTTGATCCCTGTAAGAAACAAATGATTCGTCATCAGGGAAATAAGAAATTCTTCTCCAAACCATATCTGATGAAACGTAAACGTCCTCAGAGCTGTTACGGCGCCCCTCATATGCCCTAACCATCGTTAATGCGTGTTCTATCTCGTAAGATAAATCTAAAACACATTCAGCCACAAAGTTCCACTCAACAACAGGATCAGTTTCAGCAATTGTCTCCCTCCCTGAGTAAAGACCAAACCAATGACCCGGTCTTTCGGTCACCACAACCTTTGCTGAGGTGTCAGAGTTTTGCCTAATCCACGAACCCGCATGGTATGCGCTTAAATCAGAAAATGAATAAAAAGTCTCAGCTTCCCCTATTTTTCCCGCGACTGTATCAAACCGTCCTGCCATCGCCACTATAATAACCGCAACTACGCCTAGAGAAATGGCTTTCATCGTGATCAGTTTCCACCTGACATAGTTATTAAAGTACGCTGCATGTGCTTTCTCCATAAGCAAAGAAAAGGTAACCGCTGAAAAAATAACCAACGTAGGCATCATATAGTGAACGAACCATTTAAAAGGCAAAAACAACCCCACCAAGTAAGCTTGCGACAGAAGTAACTGAACAATAAATGCCGATGTCAAAAGCACAAAGAAACTCAGAGTCTTCCTTTTTCTTGACTCAAAAAACGCTATGACAATACCAGCCAGAGCAAAGAAAAACAAAAAACCAAAATTCATCATAAATTCGCTGAAACTTACCAAAGGAACCTGATATTGATACAACTTCATCTGGAAAAGAGCGAAAACCAAATCATCCAGATAAGGCAAAATGGGCAATATATAGTAAATTAAAACGGCTATGGCTCCACCTAAAAGCGTTACGATCAAAGTTTTAGAGTGATGGCCTTTGGATTTTACCAGAACAAAAACTGCAAAAGGAGGCAAAATGAATACTGACAGAAATAACGCGAATTCGTGGGACATCACCACAGAAAAAGCCAAAATGAATGCTACCAAAGTCAACCCCCGTGTTTTAAGAGGTATAGACAGATACAAAAACGTCAACATCATGAAAGCCAAAGCAAGAATGCTCGTGTATCCGCCCCAAGAATTCACTTCATAGAGTGGCACACAGAAAAACATCAGCACAGCAGCTAAAACACCTGTTTTTTTCCCGAAAAACTTTGTAGCAACCAAATAAACAGAAAAAATCAAAAGCCAATCAACCACTGCAGTTACAGCTTTCATCAAAACCAACACTTGCTCAATACTTGTTGCTCCAGTAAAAACCATGACAGTGTCTAACAACAGATGATAAAAAGGCGGAAAAAAAGCAACTCCGCTTAATGGTACTTTGCCCACATCAAAATAAAACTGTGCGCGTTGCAAATGAACCGCCGGGTCGTTCCCTAAAACTAAGCCATTTGCGCCTAAAAAAGAATAAAAAAAAGTAAAAACCAGAACAGAAAAAACACTTATGAAAACAACTTCAAAGGTTCCTGCATGTCTTTCAGCCAAGCTGTGCCGTTCCCCCTGCAGTGAAAGTTAATTGTGTAATTGGACTAAAGGCACGTTATTATTAATAAACACAAGCTAACCACTTTACCGATTAAAATTGATGCTTACTCCCTTTTTGGTGTGTTCTGAATCTTACCTATAGAAATGAATAAAACTTCAAAGATAAATGCGAGTTCGCTTATACTCTCTTAAAATGAGTGTTTAATTTGAAGCTCTCCAAATTCACATCAACAATCATTGTCGCTGCATGTACAGTTGTTGTGATTGCGTCTGTTGCCGTCTTACTGATGAACATGACGAATTTATACAATAACTCAAAAACAGGGTTTCTTAAGTTATCTTCCACAGAAACCCCTCATTATCTTTCCACTCCGACAATTTATGCCGGTGGCAGTTGCCGAGTAACTAAAATATTCCTCCAAGAAGCCACTTTATGGTTTGATTCTAACGCAGACTCCGCAGTGGCTGAAGATTTTCCGGTTGCTGAAGATACATTTCTGTTCATAGTAAACGGCACATTACAGAATAATTATACACCAACCGAAATTATAGAGTCCTCACTTGAAGGCGTAAGCGACTGCATTATAGGCTTAGATATTCGTCTCTACGATAATCAAGGTAACTCTGTCAGCGCGGTCACCCGAGGTACTCCTTTCCGTGGCTTTGAATTAAAAATGAAAGGCGGCGAAGAAGCTTACTTTGAGGTGCCTTTTGTAACCTCAACAAGGAACGTTGATTACTTCGAAATTTACGTCAGTTACCTTGAGCCGGTACGTTTGTACTAAGAAGACTACGTTTCTGTTAACCCTTTTTCTTGCCGTTTTCCTCACTTAGACACTTTAAATATAATTACGCTTTCATTTTGGAATTCAACGGTGAAATGTTCACTATCCGATAGAAATCTTTGGAGTTCACTATCTCGATGTCTGTTCACCAACAAGTAGTCAATATTTAACTCTTTGAGTAAGGCATACGACTCATAAAACTTGATCGTTTGACCGCCAGCTCCAACGGTGGATATATTTACATCTATCTTAAAGTGGACATAAAACTCGTTTTTTATAGGTTGAAAAACATAATTAAAAGTTGGCTTGCCTCCTTCTGGGTTATCAAAGAAAACTCTTGCGCTTTCCAGTTTACCATTAGTCTGTTGTACGTGAATCGCGACTGTTGTATCCTTTGCAGACGGCCACCTAAATAAAGAGACAACACCATCATTGCTGACTTTGCAGGTTTGTGGTGATGTTTTAAATAGACCCCACAAATTAATTTTCAACTGCTGAATGGTTGAGTTTTTAGGCACAACATGATATATAACATTAGCTGAAGATTCACTTTTATTCAGTGTAACGCTCCTAGTTGCACTAAAATGGAAATTTTCATAGGTTACCGATATGTTTACACCCGAATTATTATGCTGGATGATTGATGTGCTATTTTGGGAATAAAAAGGAACAATTATTATTGTTTCTGGTTTATCTGAAGTTGTCAAAAACAGTTGATTTTGTAAGTCTGACAAGGTGAGCAATTTTTCATATTTGCCTTTTGCATATCCCCCGATCTGAGGGTTATTTATACCTGCGGGGTAAGATTCCGCTACATTAACTTTACCATTATCAATAACGTAAGTCCCTGCGAATATGTTGTTTACTACCCTTACTTGGTCTCTTTCAAATTGAAACGAATAGAATTCTAAGTCCCCTGTGAACATGCATATCCTGTTTGCGTAGCCTTCCACCCACCATCCATAAGAATTACCGCCACCTCCCACATCTTTGGAAGATCCTGACGTTGCAAAAATCGCATTAGGTGAAGTGTATGTTTTAATCCAATTTAATGCTTGTACTTCATCTTCTTTTATAAACTGGTAAAAACTTGTTGCATCTCCAAATCGTTCAGCCGCTACAGCTATGGATTGCACCGCGAATGTTGCTATAAATAACGCTGCAAACATAACTACCATGCTTGTTTTTTTGTCTCTTTTTGTGTCCGAGAACAAAGTGCCTAAGGAAATACTGAAACACAGCAACATTGGAATAGGTAGAAAATAAAGCCAGCGGAGAGGTTGAACGGTGATGAGGAAAAGCGTCAGAGGCGCCAAGAAAAGACTGCTGATAAGTAACCCCTTGCCTTTGTTTTCTTTTAAACATTTGGTTAACGCAAAAACGCCTGCTATTGTGGCGGCAACTATTACAAAAAACTTTGCAAAAATTAACAATGATTCTCCGATTTGCACATCGCCGACTGGTAGTTCCAAGAGTCTAAAAGTGACGATTTCTTTTGAAGAGTTCATGAAAAAAGTAATGTAAAAGGG
Organism: uncultured Candidatus Bathyarchaeia archaeon; assembly: GCA_964582085.1. GTDB lineage: Archaea > Thermoproteota > Bathyarchaeia > Bathyarchaeales > Bathycorpusculaceae > JADGNF01. The sequence goes on from CAZOPV010000025.1 coordinate 26,988, forward strand.
AACATAGGGTAAACTGAACAAGGCGACTGCTAATGGAAGGTAAAACGAGTTTTTGATTTTGTTTTTAATTTCTTTTTTATCCAGTTTTATAAAAACTGTATACAAAATTACAAAAAACGTCAGAGATGCAAAGGCAAAAAACGCCACAAGCATATGCGTGCCTATGACTAAACTCAAAAAGAACCCTGCGGCTAGCAAGTTTCTGATTGAAGCTTTGTTAATTGCCTCAAATATAAAAAGCAATGCTATCAGCAGAAACGAAAACGCCAGAAAATTTGGGTTCCCGCCCCAGCTGATCATTTCGGTGTAACTAACAAAAAAAGCGAAAAACACTGTAGCCATGACGGCTGCCAAGTAGCTACCTGAAAGCTTTTTTGTTAATAGGAAACAGGGAAAAACTACCACTGAAAAAACTGTGGCGGCTGCAACTTTCAGGGCAGTGAGCTCGTCAAATATCATAGTTAATAAATCCAAAAAAACAAAAAATACTGGTTGATGCCTCAATCCTAGACCTCTCAAATCGTTTCCTCGAAGAATATCGACCTGTGTAAGATAGTTTCCGTAATCCGCGCCTGGAGGTGCAGACTCAGTGTTTAACATTGTAAAGTTTATAGTGAACATTACAACAACCAAAATCACTATCGGAAGTGCAGGTATCCATGGCGATGGTTTCTTATTTTCCAGAATTATTCACGACCGTATGAAAGAAAGTTTCCATCTGATTAGTTATTTTATCCCATTCATGCTTTTTAGCGATATCCAAAGCACTGTTGCTTAATTTTTGCCAGCTGTTCGCGTCGTTAAAAAGCTGGATAATTGCAGAAGCAATGGCTTTTTCGTTTGGTTTGACTAGAATGCCACAGTCAAGCTGGCATAGTTCTTTTGCAGCGTTGTTAGGGTAATCTAAGGTAATAAACGGTACCCCTGCCGCCATGGCCTCCATTGATGAAATCCCTGAACCCTCTCTTTCACTAGGCAATACAAAAAGCCATGCTGTCTTTACTAACTCGATCATTTGCTTTTCAGGTAAGAAGCCATGGATAAAACAGTCATCTATGTCTTTTGCCTTTTTTTTAACTGATTGAATGCATAAACCTGAACCGATTATGTGTAGTTCAACTTTAGGCACCCTTTTTTTGACTTCTGAGAAAGCTTCAACAAGCAATTCAACACGTTTATGTGGTACAATTCGACCAACATAAATTATCCGCCCCCAGATTTTTTTGTTGCCGCCTGTAAACTTTGCTGTGTCCACACCGTTTGTGATTAAAACAATCTTTTCAGGGCTAATTTTTAGGTTATTTATGAGTCTTTGTTTTGTAAATTCGGAAACAGCAACATGGTAATCTCCTACTCTTCTGAGTAACTTCTGCATTATAGTTGCTCTTAGAGGTCTATCCCACACTTCACACCACTCTTGAATCAGCGGTGCGGCTACAGGTTTTACAAAAAGAGAGTGAAGCATTGGCCATTGATTTGAATAGTATAATTCAAAATTAGTTTTCCGTAGACGTCTAAATGACGTCAACGAGTATCGAAGAATCCCACCCAATGAGCGGAAACTGTCTGGAGAAATATAACTCGTAGAGTGGGAATATCGATGCACCTTTATTCCCTCAATAACTTCTTCTTTAGGTAGGCTGTAATCATATTGAATAGTGAAAACGTGCACATCATGGTTTTTTGCTGCTAAACGGCGCCCAATTTCGTAAAACCGTTTTTCACAACCGCCAATGTGTGGATAGAAAAATTCAGTTAAGAATGCTATCTTCAGGCGCCTCATGTGATAACAGTCCCCAGCAACGCCGCGTCAGTTTCGTTTGTGGTGGCGTAACCTTCAATTCCATCAATGTACACGCCATCAGTCATGTGTTATTTCCTTCGTAATAATAGCTCCACTTGAGCTTGAATCTTGACATCAGATAATGGTGACGTTTTATATATGTTATTTTCGCATCTTTCAAGGTAGTTTTTTCCTTAAAAGATGGGCGGTATTTATTTTAGATTTTAAACTTAACTGTTTAAATTCCTCTGAGCATTAGTTTGTTTACTATTTTAACTTAGGTTTACATGAAAACGATCAACAAATTATCTGGAGATTTGAAATATGGCTACTTCATTATTGATGAACACTAAGTGAAAGTTTGGATCGTTGGCAAATCTGGGTAACGCTTCTTGATCTCGCAAAGCAATGTAGTCAACTTCATGTGCAACTAATGCCTCTTTATAGTCAAAAATTTCCAGAGGCAGCGCAGGTTCCTTTTTCTCTAAGTATACTTTTGTGTGGTTGATGATCATTTGCCTGTATACCGCATTTTGTTCTTTTTCAGTTAAGTTGCTTTCAGGGTTTTTAGAATATTGGTAGATCCCAACGTAAAAGTTCAGTTCGGCACTTCTTTTTGCATTTAGATTATAGAGTAATTCCAAACCTGCCAAGTTGTCTTTAGTTAACGGGGTTGTTAGTGGTTGCTCCTTAGTAAAAATAAGTTGCCCCACTACCTTCATGTTTATGTCTACGAAGGCGGCAACACGACCATTTTCTTCTTCCATCAACTTTCCTTTGGCGTGCAGAATGTAATGTAGAGTATCAAAACTGACCGCTGGGTTATCTGTTTTAATTGTTTGAGTAACATTTACAAACTGCATTCCTCTACAGACCGTAATTTGCTGTGTGAAATTGAACAGGTTATTCCCTCTTATTATGTGAACGGCCCCGTAGTCACTATTGTTCAGGATGTAAGCCTCTTTTACAGGTACATCCAATAACTTAATTATCTCGACGTTCCCGTTGTTTCTTAGAGTGATTTTTATTTCGTCGTTATTGAAGTGGAAAACAGAATAAGGAAAATATGAATTATTCAGTTTGGCAAGAAAAATCGGGTTATGGCGCCCAGTATATGGGCCGTCTTCACGAACTTGAATCAGACCATTGTCCAACAGAAAAGCTGTATCTAAAAGATAGCGTGCAACTTTTGCCGGTTCAAATTCACGTGCGTTAGTTAGGTATTGTGGGTCTACGGCGCTTATAGTTGAGCGTTGAGCAAAACCTGAAAACCACCATCCAAATTGTGCATCGGTTAGAAATACAGAATTGGCAGGAGTGTTTTGTTCAGCCCACTGGATTGCTTCAAATTTTTGCTGGTTCATAAGTTGATAGAACCGTTGTATCTCAATCCCTTTTGACGGCGCCAAGAATACGGGTACCGTCAAGAAGGCAAAGGTGGCAAAGGCAAACACGAGTATTGCAAGGATGTTCTTTCGAACTAGATGTGGCCATGTTCGGCGCAGTAGTTTGTTGGTGCTCCCTCTAACCTTTGGTAGGTTATTTGCCATTGAAACAACCTTTGTTGCCACTTTGGTGAAAAATAAAGCACCGTAGTCAATAGTTAGTCCAATCAGGGTTATAATGGGGATTATGACGAAATATAGAAACCTGTTGTAATCAGTATACAACCCTACTAAGTATAACTGTGTACATAGTGCTGGAATAATTGTCCACACTGCAAAGAGAAGGGCGGAAAAACTGAACATTTTTCCTCGGTAGTGTTTTGAGAAGAGAAAGAAGAGAAAGAAACAGGCAAACAGGGGAGTCACAAGGTCTAGCGGCAGAACTTTTGTGGATAAAATGGCTTCACGGATTCCTAAAATGCCTCCGGTAAAAGTATCTGCGTTGGCTTCTCGCCCCAAATATGTTGGGGTCACTTCCAGTAGAAAAGGCAAAACTAAAATGGCTCCCAAAACTATGGTTGAAAGCCAACACAAAAAGTTGACCCTTCTTAAATTCAATTTTTTGGCTAAAATTACGCCGAGAAAGGCAACGCTGAAAACAATAACTGCATAAATAACTGCACTAAGAGAATGTGTTAGAAAAATTGCTGCAGATATGAGTGAATTAGCCACAAAAAAAGGCGCCAGAGTGAGCTTATCTTTTTCTAAAAACAAGTAGAACGCTAAGGGAATAAGCATGAGAGTTACCACGTTTGGGTAACCTCCCCACATTAACATCTCCATGTCAAACCGTGAAACTGCAACTAAAAATGCAATGATAAGTGCTGTCGATTCGTTCCATGCTTTGCGCGCTACTAAAAAAGAAACCAAAACGATAAGTGCCGAGAAAAAGGAAACTACCAGAGCATGGGCTCCATAATCAGAAATACCAGTTAACAAAATCAAATAAAAAACAAAGATGTGATAACCAGGAAACGTTACTGAGGTGCCGCCTCCCATGTGAAAATAGTTCCACAAAAAATTTGTTTTACCTTCTTGTTGCACAATCGAGTAGACAATGCTGTTGTGTAGTCCAATATCAGCACCTGGAGGAAACCCTTCCCTTAAAATTAAGGCTGCTCGAAGTAGAAATGCAAAAGTGAAAATTAGGAGCAACAAAACGTAACTTCTTGAGGATTTAACCATTAAGCGCCTTCCTTTGCCATGGAGTGACATGCCTTTTAAGGAGTTGATTAGTGAAGTCAAAGTTTAAATAGCTATTCAAATATAAAAACCGAGGGTATAAAAAACATCCTAAAAAGGTGTGTTTGAAAATGTCTTGGCTAAAATCTATGATGGAAAAGGAACCACCAGAACCAACGAACCCAATTGGCACAGTTGTCATCGGTAATATTGAACCAGATATGCATGACACCGCCAAAGAAGCAGTTCGCAAAGCGCTGAAACGTGCCGGTTTTAAAACAATTGACGCAGGTAAGAGTGCAGCTGTAGATGTTTTTATTCAGAAAATTAAAGAAAGCAACGCAAACCTTTTGGCTTTATCAGTGAACACTGTCCCAGCGAAAAACAATCTACCCAAGCTAGTTGATGCATTGAAAGCTGCAGGCTTAGATAAAATTAAGATAATCATGGGTGGCGCAGCAGTCAAGAAAGAAGACGCAGATGCAATCGGCGCACTTTTCGGCAAGAACAAAGAAGAAGCTCCAGAAATCGCGAAGAAAGCTCTAGGCAAATAACCTCAGTCGGATGAAACTTCTATGAATCGATTCAAAACTGAACAGAAAATATACGAAATTGGGAAAGTGAAAGTTGGCGGTCAACCAGGTGAGAACCCAACTTTTCTTATAGGTTCAATTTTCTGGCTTGGCCAAAAGATGGTTCAAGACGCAAATAAAGGGATTTTTGATGTTAAAGAAGCAGAAAAAATAATCAATACAATGCACACTCAAAGCGACCTAACAGGTGTTCCCTTCGCTTTTGACATAGTTGGAACGACTGAAGACGCTTTTGGCAAATATATTGACTTCGTTGCGACACACAGCGATGCTCCTATGATGTTAGACGCAATGAGCCCGAAGGCACGTATGGCAGCGGCTGACTTAGCAAAGAAAATGGGTCTTTCTGATAGGTGCCTCTACAACTCAGTTTACAAAGGCGTAACTGATGTTGAATTGGCTAAACTGAAAGAAAGTGGCATCAAAATGTCCATAGTACTTGCAGATAACCCCAAAGACGGAAGCTTACAAGGTAAAATGGCCGTTATCGAAGAAGCTCTAGCACTTGCCGACAAAGGCGGAATCACTAAACCTTTGATTGACACATCAATTCCAGCATTCGCTCCAGACATGGGTACTGCTGTGAGAGCTATACCAATTATGAAGGAGAAATATGGGCATCCAGTAGGCTTAGGTAGCGGCAACGTTGTCACAACAATGGGTTGGGTAAAAGCACATATTGCAAAGGAATTCCGCAAGGGCTGCGTAACTGCTACTAACGCTATAATGCAGACGATGGGCGCAAACTGGCTGATGATTGGTCCTGCTGAGCAAGCAGAATGGGTGTTCCCAGCAGTTGCAGTTGTTGATACATATATCGCGTCTGCCGCCGCCGACTTGGACACTAAGCCTCTGAGTGAAGATCACCCGATATTCAAAATGTTCCTCTAATTTTCCACCTTTTATTTTTTTTTGTAATTCAAATTTAAGCGTCTGCAGGATGAGATTAAAGTGCAACCTGTTAAGTGGTTCAGTATAATTGTTCTGTACACAGTTGCCGTGTTGCTCTGCTTTTATCTAATCCCAAGTATGTCTAGGTTGTTATTTTTGAGATATTTTTTTGGGTTCACATTTGTCGTATTTGTTCCTGGTTACTGTTTTATAAATTTATTATTTGATGAGGGCAAACTAGACATTGTGGAGACGCTGGTTTTATCCGTTGCTTTAAGTTTTAGTATTGTAGGTATTTCAGCCCTGTTTATCGGACTATCACCAATTGGGTTACGTGTTGATTCAATTGTTCTTTCTTTAAGTGGGATCGTGGTGGTTTGTTCCGTTTTAGCTTTTCTGCGAAAAATGAACTTGCTACCTAAACTTCGTGGAAAAGGACAATGACCGAGATTCAGCCAACTTGTTTTTTGCTATCCATGATTTCAGTTCAATGTTTTTGCCACCGTTATAAAAACATTGCAACACAAACTTGTCCACACTAAAACTTCAAAGGCAACACAAAACGTAAAAATCTAAAACAGAGCACAGCAAATATAAGGAAGTCTGACAATTAAAAAACGCATCAAATCGAGATGAAACACCAAATGACTGAAAGAGCAGTACTCTCACTCGTAACATGCACAAGTTGTGGCAAACCCATACCACCAGGCAGTGAAGCTACAAAATTTCTCTGTCCAAACTGCGGAGAAATCCAAATTAAACGATGCGGAAAATGCCGCAAATTTGGGCGCCCTTATAAATGTCCAAAATGTGGCTTCACAGGACCATAAGAGGGAAAATCATGGGCACCGTCATAGTTACCTATAAAATCTTTCCCGAAGATATTATGGAAACTTTTGAGGATTTAAAAAAAGAAATTCAAACAAAACTCCCTAAAACCTCTGAAATCTCTGGCTATGGTGAAGAACCAGTAGCATTCGGACTAAAAGCACTACTAGTTCAAGTTCGTTTTCCCGAAGAAGAGTCAGGGCTCGTTGATACTCTTGAGCAGACTCTTGCAACCTTAAAGGGCGTTAGTCAAGTTCAAACTATGATGGTTCGTAGAAGTAGTAGATAGCGCTTAACTTTTTTTCACTCTCAAACCTTTATATACTTTCAAAATCTCTCATTCACCCATTACAGTAACGGTAGGATGGTTCTAACATGAGTGAAAATCGTGAAGTCCAATTACGCGCAGGCGACGCGCGGCAACGTGATGTTGGGCGCGGCATCGCCCGTATAGATCAAAGAACCATGCAAAAACTTGGTATAAGCGCAGGTGATGTCATCGAAATCGTTGCAAAGCGCACCACCTCAGCCATCGCATGGCCAGCATATAGTGAAGACCAAAATCGTGACATAATACGTATAGATGGTTACACCCGCAAAAATGCTGGTGCAGCTATTAACGAATACGTTATTGTGCGGGCAGCAAAAGTTAAAACTGCGCTTAGCATAACTTTAGCGCCTGTTGATATGCGACTTAATGTCGATGAAGATTTCACTAATTTTGTTAAAAACCGTCTCATGGAGCGTACTCTAGTTGAAGGCGACACCACATTAGTTATGATGCTTGGGCACGCCATCCCATTTACTGTTAGCAAAACGCGTCCTCACGGCATAGTTAAGGTTACCGCCGAAACAAGGCTCACTATTCTTAATGAACCTGCCCCTGAAGCAAAAGGTCTTCCGAGAACAACCTATGAAGACATAGGTGGACTTCATGAAGAAATCCAACGTGTGCGTGAAATGGTTGAACTTCCACTAAGACACCCTGAACTTTTCCAGCGTTTAGGTATTGAACCTCCAAAGGGAGTCCTTCTTCATGGTCCTCCTGGTTGCGGTAAGACTCTGCTAGCCCGCGCAGTAGCTAATGAATCTGAAGCAAATTTCTACTCCATAAACGGGCCTGAGATAATGAGCAAATTCTACGGCGAATCTGAAGCTCGTCTCAGAGAAATTTTCCAGCAAGCTCAGCAAAATGCTCCGAGCATTATATTCATCGACGAACTTGACGCTATAGCACCTAAACGTGAAGAAGTCACAGGTGAAGTTGAACGCCGTGTTGTTGCACAACTTCTTGCTCTTATGGATGGGCTTTCAGGCAGGGGAAACGTTATAGTGATAGGTGCAACTAATCGACCAGGAGCTTTAGACCAGGCGCTTAGACGTCCAGGCAGATTCGACCGAGAAATCGAAATAGCCGTGCCTGATAAACAAGGTAGATATGAAGTTATCCAGATCCACACCCGTGGCATGCCGCTGGCAGAGGATGTTGACCTCAAGAAACTAGCCGAGATGACTCATGGCTATACAGGCGCTGATCTGTCCGCTTTATGTAGAGAAACCGCCATGAAAGCTCTCCGACGTTATCTCCCACAGATAAATCTAGAAGAAGAACGTATACCGCCGGAAGTACTGGAAAAAATGGAAGTTAAAATGGACGACTTCGTTAATGCATACAAAGAAGTTACCCCCACAGCTATGCGGGAGGTGTACATAGAAGTTGCAACAGTGCATTGGAGCGATATAGGTGGTCTAGAACCAGTTAAACAACACTTGCGAGAAGCAGTAGAATGGCCCATGAAGCAGCCTGAAATATTCAAACGTTTAGGCATAAAACCTCCAAAGGGCATTTTACTTTATGGTCCTCCTGGTTGTGGTAAGACTCTGCTAGCCAGGGCAGTAGCAACAGAAAGCGACGCTAACTTCATATCCATCAAAGGTCCTGAAGTTTTCAGCAAATGGGTTGGTGAATCTGAAAAAGCTATACGTGAAGTTTTCCGCAAAGCCCGAATGGCTGCACCCGCAGTGATTTTCTTTGACGAGTTGGATTCTTTGACACCTCAGAGAGGTTCCGCTACAGGTGACAGTGGTGTATCAGAACGGGTTATCAGTCAACTGTTAACCGAGATGGACGGCATCTTGTCTTTACAAGATATAGTGGTTGTAGCTGCCACAAATCGGCCCAACTTAATAGATCCTGCAATACTGAGGCCTGGTAGATTTGACCGTCTTATTTATGTGCCTGAACCTGACGAGCCAAGCAGGCTACAAATACTGAAGCTGTACACTTCAAATATGCCTCTGGCTAAAGACGTAGATTTGAATCAGATTGTTTTAGCTACCAAGTACTATTCAGGTGCCGACCTGGAGAATCTGTGTCGCGAAGCCGCTATGCATGCTTTACGCCGAGACATAAAAGCCTCAGAAGTTTCTATGAAAGATTTCCAAGATGCTCTAAAAGAAGTTGGTCCTTCCGTTACTCCTGACATGGAAAAGTGGTACAAGAGCTTCATGCAGCAGGTTCGACAGGTTCAAAAGCCAGCAACACCAGTAGCTTAACGGAGCAAAAACATAGTGCCAATACCTACAAAAACTTGGAAAACTCGTCCTACATATTTCGTCTTACTTGAGACGCTATCAAAAAAAGGCGATATGAATGAAACCGACTTGTTCAACGCCTTGCAAGAAGAATTTGAAGACTTGGGCTACAAAGACTTCAATCAGCTCTTGCTAAACTTGGAAGTGGCAGGCAAAATTCGCACAACTTCCTTGGCGCGCGGGAAAAAGCGTGTCGGACTCGTTCAGTAACCTCTTTTTATGCAAGGGAGGTGAATCGTCTGCAGAGTGCCGTCGTTATTGTCGGTGGCGGACCTGCAGGCTCTTCTGCTGCCTATGAACTTGCTAAAAGAGGTATTGCTGTTTCTGTTTTTGAAGAGCACTCGCAGGTAGGGGTCCCTTCTCATTGTGCAGGTCACTTAAGTATAAAGAGCCTGAAAAAATTAGGGCTGTATCCTTTGCCAAAAAATGTTCTGGAAAACGAGTTTTCAGGAGCCAACTTTTATTCGCCAAACGGTACCAAATTTGCCGTTTGTCTTTCTAAACCTGTGACTTGCACTGTTAACCGAGAGTTATTTGACAAATATTTAGCAGATAAAGCACAGACTATGGGCGCAAAATATTTTCTGGGTTCCCGTGTTTCTTCCCTTATAATTGAAGACGCATACGTCAAAGGGATTTGTGTAACTAAACGCAAGCAGTTGGAAGAGAGGGTGCCAGCAAGAATTGTAATTGATTCAGAAGGTATTTCAGCGCGACTCCTGAGACAAACTGGTTTACCCCTGTTTAGTCGTAATAGTTTGGTCTATGCTGTAGAGGCTGAAGTGGACAATGTTCATAATGTGGAAGAGCACGCTGTTGAAGTTTATGTGGGTAATTATTATGCGCCTGGCTTTTACGCTTGGCTTATTCCACGGTTGGATGGAACAGCAAAACTTGGCTTAGCTGTAAAAAAGGGTAATCCAAAAGATTTTTTACAGAGGCTATTTAGTAAGCATCCTGTGGCTTCAAAGCAACTGAGCAGTGCAAAGATTTTGCGCATAAATTTTCACGCAATACCTCTCGGTGGTCCACTTAAGAATATTTATGAGAATGGCTTTTTAGCGGTTGGTGATTGTGCTTCACAAGTGAAACCCACGACGGGCGGCGGCGTTATTTTTGGTGTAAGCTGTGCAAGGATTGCTGCTGAAGTTGTAATTCAAGCTTTAAATATGGGTGATGTCTCCGCATCTTCCTTACAATCATACATGAAGCGTGTACAAAACGCATTCGCGTTTGATTCTCAGATAATGTTGAGGCTTCGCAATTTTTTCAACAAACTTTCCGATGATCAATTAGATAAAGCTTTGCGCTTTGCTGCAAAAACAGGTTTAGCCTCTGCCTTAAGAAATATAGAGGAAATTGACTTTCAGGGGCGCACTTTGTTTAGTCTGTTGAATAAACCCTCAGCTTATGCTACTTTAGTTTATCTTACTTGCCTGTATATGTCTGCAAACGCTTAAAACATTGAAAAACCAAACATAGCGGCTGGGAGGCAATAGCGAATGGGTGACTTCGAGTACAAGCAGGTTCTTGTGTTTCGTGCGGATCTTAAAATGAGTAAGGGTAAAATTGCGGCACAAGCTGGGCACGCCGCTGTTTCTGCCGCTCAAGTTGCTTATAGGCTCAATAAGAAATGGTGGGAAGCTTGGTTTAATGAGGGTCAACGCAAAATAGCTGTTAAAGTTCCCACCTGGAAAGAGCTTGGGGAACTGGATGCCGCAGCAGATGAAATGGGGTTGCCTCATTCTTTGATTGTCGACAAAGGGTTGACGGAAGTTCCTGAAGGTACAGTGACCTGCTTAGGTATCGGTCCCGCACCTGAAGCGAAAATTGACAAGTTGACGGGCAAGTTGCCTTTGCTTTAGAGATTGAAGGTTTTCAAGATTTGTTGGTTCCAAAAATTGATCAGAAAATAGGTATAGAGGTTTATGTTACTACCACCTCAGGTATCGGTGGTTCCATTCGACGTAATTTAGATGATTTTGTGGTTGAAGAAGTTTTGGTGGATAACTCCAAAGCTACAATAGCTGCAACTGAAAATAAATTACCCCTAGGTGCTACAGAGTTTAAGCAGAATTTTTTGCTGTGCGTGTTGGTTAAGCGAAACTGGGATACTTTAATTGCAGTTAAGAACGTGGCAAAAAAATTAGGTGTTGAACCATCACGGATACAAATTGCAGGGATAAAGGACGCCAAAGCTGTTACTGCACAACACCTGACAATAGAAGGTGTTTCAGTTGAAGAAGCCTCAAAAGTTAAGTTTAAAGATTTGAAATTGTTGCCTGTTGGATATTTTCATGAGCCATTATCAGCTTATTTTTTGTTAGGTAACAGTTTTACCATACTCATAAGAGGCATTAGTCACTCAAAGTCTAACACAGAGAATCGTATTAAAATGGTCATTTCTGAAATAGAGAAAATAGGTGGTATTCCTAACTTTTATGGGCACCAACGTTTCGGCACGACTCGTGCCATAACTCATCTTGTAGGTAAAGCTTTAGTGCAAGATGATCTTCAAAAAGCAGCTATGCTTTTTTTAGCAAACCCCAGTTTTGATGAACATCCTCTGTCTAGGCAAGCTCGTGCTGATTTGCAAAGTAGCCAAAACTTCAACCAGGCTTTGCAGAGTTTTCCTGTGCAACTTCGTTATGAGCGTATTATGCTTTCATATTTAGTTGAGCATCCAACCGATTTTGTGGGCGCGTTTAGGCGATTGCCGCTCAAACTCCGTATGCTTTTTGTGCAGGCTTACCAGTCTTTTTTATTCAACCGTTTTTTGAGTGCTCGAATAAAATGTGGTTTACCGCTTATTGAGGCGGAACCTGGTGATTATGTAGTAAATGTCGAGAGGTCTGGGCTACCAATGGTGAAAAGTGGCAGAGTTGTTGATACCGCGTCTTTAAAGTCTATTAACGACCTAATTAAGTTGGGTAAAATGCGGTTGGCTTTGCCCTTAATCGGTTTTAAACAGAAGCTTTCACATGGGAAAAGTGGTGAGTTGCAGACGCAGATTTTAGAGGAGGAAGGCGTTGAACTGAAGAACTTTAGAGTTGATTCTTTACCCGAAGTCAACTCAAAAGGCGAGCTACGTGTTGCTGTTTCTCCCGTGAATTTCTTCAGTGCTCAAGTTACCGTTGATGCTGTTGATGCGAAGAGACAGCAAGCAAATTTGGAGTTTATGTTGTTGCGAGGTTCTTATGCAACTGTACTTCTTAGGGAGATAATGAAGACGCGAAATCCTATAAGCGCAGGTTTTTAATTTCGTTCAAATTTTATCTGTCCGATGTAGGTCACGAACTCTATTTATGCCGTCGATTCCCATAATGAAGTCGGCTACACTTTTTGGTACGAGTGTTCGCCAGTTTTCATCTGCTATTATTCTTTCGCGAACTGTTGTTGACGAGTAAATTTGTCTCTCAAACAAGGGAATGTTTTTCACTTTGTATCCTGCCTCCATAAAAAGTCTTCTCGTCAGTGGTTCATTAGAGTAAACGATTTGGAACTTTGGAGTGTAACCTTCAACAGCGGAGACCCACATCATATGTAGGTGTACATCTGGGACAGGCACAACCCATACTCTCGTAAAATCTACGTTGGCTTCTTCTAGGGCGTTTCGAATCATAACGAGTCTTTCGCCAGCCGTGAAAGGATTGTGAATGTTGTGACTATATTGAGCGCTACCTATGACTATTACAATTTCTTCCACCTCTTTTAGGACACTTTGGATGGCATCTAAATGCCCGAGATGGAATGGTTGGAATCTGCCAACATAAAGACCTCTTGTGGGCATAATTTACACCTAATAGCTTTTGGTGGATTGTGGATGCTTTTATCATTTACGATTAAATCTTAAATTTGCTTCTTTTTGCCTTTCATTTTTAATGTTTTTCCTTATATAATGGTAGACTGCACCCATTGCTAAAAATACAATTCCTGCTACCCAAGCAGGTGTTGCAATGGCGTAGACAGCAATAATTAGAATTAGGCATGTGCATAATCCAAGGGTGGGAAAAATTTTTGGGTACAACCGTTTTTCTTTTTTTAGTTTGAGTGCAGAGAGATTGGCAAAACAATAAGTAAACAGAAGCGCAAATGTGCTAACTGCAACAACTTCTGTGAGATCTGCGAAAAGAACCAATAGCGCGGTTATTATGCCTACAATCCAAATTGAAACATGGGGAGTGCCGAACCGTTTGTGTATCTTACACATCAAACTTGGTAGGTCTTTTTGTCTAGCCATAGAAAATGCCATGCGTGAAACCCCTAGAACTGCAGTTAACAGAACGCTAGACGTTGCAACTAAGCCGCCTATTGAAATTATTTGTTGTACCCACGAGTTCCCTGTAGCTCCTATAGCCAATGTTAAGGGCGAAGTTGATTCTTTTAGACTGTTTGACCCAATAAGACCAACTGCAACGAGACCAACAAATACGTAAATTATGGTGGAGATTACAAGAGACAAGAGGATGGCTTTTGGCACGGTTTTCTTGGCATTTTTAACTTCTTCGCCGATGACTGCGGCTCTAGCGAACCCGCCATAAGCGAAGAACATGAAATAGGCGCCAAATAACACACCTTTCTGTAATGGAAGAAACGGCTCAAGGTTTGTTGGTTTGATGAAAAACATTCCGTAAATTATGAAGAGACATAGAATCAGAATTTTGATTAAGACTAGAATATTGTTTAGTAGAGCTGATCTACGGACTCCTACGTAGTTAAGGGCTGTGAAAGCTAAACAGACAATCGCTGCTAAGATATTAGGAGGCATAACAGGTAGAGCTTCTGTGAAATAGTATGCAAAGCCCAAGCTAACCGCTGCGCCTCCAAAGGTGTTACTGATTATCCACATCCAACCTGCAAGAAACCCTGCGAATGGTGACACTAGTCGTCTAGTATATTCGTACACACTACCTTCGACGGGCAACCATGCTGACAATTCAGCAAAACTCAATGCGGTAAGTGACGCAACTGCGGCGGCGAGTAACATAGAGATCACAACTGCTGAACCTGCTAGTCCTGCTACAATACCTGTGACGACGAATATACCGCCTCCGATTATTGCTCCAATGCTTATGGCCGTCGCATCCCACAAACTTAGTTCCTGTTTTAGGCGTCTTGACTCATCATTGTTTGTCATGTAATCACGAGTAAAGAATCTGGGATAAATTGTCTCCCCGTCGTTCATATTAAAACTTAACTCAGCTTTTGCTTGTTTAACATTTTAACGTTAAGATTGAGATCACAAAATTGGCCCCTTAAAAATAACTGCTGTTTAATCTACCTGGTGGTTGGCAATGGAGTCTGAAGCCTCTAAAGAAGACTATTCCTGTGAAACCTCCTTTTGACTATCTGCGATGGATGCCTAAGAGGTTGTATCGGTGATGAGCGTTTGGCACTAGCTTTTGGATTATGTTGTAAGCTTATGCCTCTAAAACTTTTATGTGACTTCTCCCACCAGCGTCCGACGATGTCCTGTCGGCTACTATGTGTAAACCAAGCTTTTTAGAGTTGAATGGATGTTTTTAGGTGCTATGTTAGGTATGCGTTTTTATAGTCTTCTAAGTCTAAAAGAATAGACAAAACTTGATTGCTTTGATACGTCCACAGCTTTTATTTATTACTTTTTTACGCTCTTTTTGGACTAACTGTTTTGTTGACTATAAGCTTGTTCACATGTTTCAATTGTGATGAGAAATCGCCCAACTAGATTTAACATTATGTCCCCCGTCTCTGCTCCAACTATGAAGACGCCACCGTAATGCAATAACTTTTTTAGGTTTCAACTTTACACTTATCGCGGTGTATCAAAACGTCATCAACAACCAACTGGTTCCCCACGGACGGAGACACTTTTGTAACAAAAGAAGGTTTAATTTTCAACACACTCGGCTATGAACATCCTCAAGGAACCGTTTTTGCATTTCTCAAATACATCCCTGCAGAGTACCAATCGCTCTTTAATGTGGAGATGCTGGAGCGCACTTGGACTTTCGATGGAACGCAACTTTTCCGCGCAGAGAAACTCTACACAGCAGAGAATTACAAGTCTTTCGTGGAGACTTTTCGCAAAAACTTCCCCGACTACCTATATTATTGCCATCTGCGACACAAAGAACTCATCAGTGCTCCTATCAACCGTATAGAAAAAGTTTTCATACCAAAAGAACGTCTCCAAGCCTTAATTAAATTAGAGAAACGTGATCGCATCCAAACGTTAGCGTTGGATTTAATTGAACTAATCTCTAAAGAGTCAAACGTCAGTATGCAAGACCTAGGCATACACGGCTCCATAGCTTTAGGTATGCACAGCGAAGAAAGTGACATAGACTTTGTAGTTTTAGGCTCCAAAAACTTCCGTAAAGTCGAAGCCACAATCGACCGTCTTGTTGAGGCAGGAACCATGCGCTATCTGTTCAGCAATCGTCTAGATAGAGCACGAAAGTTCAAGGGCAAATACAAAGACAAAATCTGGATGTACACTGCCACTCGAAAGCCTGAAGAGCTTCCTCCACCCTACGGCACTTTGCGGTTTTCCGTTATGCACCCCGTGAAGTTCGAATGTACAATAACCGATGACTCTGAAGCTATTTTTCGCCCAGCTGTATACAAATTCACCAACTATAAACCTTCAGATAAAAAATCCGAGCTTCCCACTGATCGCATACCTACATCCATACTATCTAATATCGGGTGTTACCGAAATGTCGCGCGCAACGGCGACCGAGTTAAAGTTTCAGGTGTTCTAGAGCGGGTGGAATCAAACAAGACAGGTGAAGTATTCTACCAAGTTGTTGTGGGTACTGCGACTACGGAGGAAGAATACGTTTGTCCTTTGTGAAGCTGAGAGATCGAGACGGTATAGTCACCAAGGAAGGTCTAATTTTCCGCGTTTTTGGCTACAGCCACCCGGGGCATGCATACATATGCGATGCGGAATATGCTTCGGCGGGGATCTTTAAATCCGATGACCCACGGGCTCCCAGAGATGGGGCAGGCAAAAGTAAACTGTTCTACAAGTTCTACGACGACGAAGGCTGGAAATTTATACACAAAAACTATCCACAATACACAATTTTGCATGAAATGCTTGCAGTAAAAGTCTTAGGCGTAAATCACCTCCACATTTCAGAGGTACGCCAGCCACCAGCAAGGTTAAGAGAACTTGTTGCTATGGAACCCGCAGACAAACTGCATGAGGCTACACTAAGAGTATTGAACACCTCGCTGAATCGCACTGGTTTGTCAGTGGACAACTTTGGGGTTTTTGGTTCAATGCTTCACGGTTTTCATCATCCTGATTATTCGGATATTGATTTGCTCATTTATGGTGTGAAGCAGAACGAGAAGATGCGTGAAGCCCTACAGCTCCTTTATGCAGAGCATGATTCAGGTTTTAGTAATGAGTTTGACACAGACGCTACCATAGCCGGCAAAAAATGGCGCTTCAAGAATTTTGCGCCAAAAGAATTTTTGTGGCACCAGAAACGTAAATTCATATACGGCTTGTACGATGACAAAGCAAGAAGCGGGCGTATCATAAAAGTTGAGTTTGAGCCAGTCAAAGAATGGAACGAAATTAAAAACGAATACAACTCACAAGCTAAAATTGTGCGCAAGGATTGGGTACGAATCAAGGCGCGTGTGAAAGAGGATGTTGACGCGCCATTTATCCCATCAGTTTACGGCATTGAACCATTGGAGATTCTAATCGGCCCCAGAAGCGCCTTGGAAGCTGTACGTGTAATTTCTTATATGGAAGAGTTTAGGCAGCAAGTGCAAAAAGACGAAACCATACTTGTCGAAGGCACCCTAGAGGAGGTCACATTGCCAACAGGTAACTTCCATCAAATAGCTCTCACCTATTGTCCACGGTACTACGAGCAAACTCTCAAAGTTGCAGGTCTAAATCTTCGATAGTGTCATGTAATCTGAGGGTTTATTTCCGATAATAACTCTGTAATGCTTACAGCCTTTACGCTTGTCCGTCACGCGTTCAACTTTGCCTTGTACCGCAATTATTTCGCCCACTTTTGCTTGTTCACAGAACCTCCCTCTAAAACTCACAACCTCTGATATGCCTTCAAGTTTTTTTCCTTCTACAACTTTTGCGTCTGCAATTTTATAGCTACAAGGTGTAAAAAGTGCCTCAGAATCATCAACAACAGTGGCAACCACTTTAGCGTAACCAAAATACTCGTAGTAAACATCGCCATACTGTTCTTCCACTTCACTCCATTCCTTAACAAACCTAACAAAATAGTCTATACCTCTATATTTGCCTTGGAAGGCTTTGCGCACCTCAACCTTGGTAAAATCCTCAAAGCTCATAACTGTGTCTTTCAAACGAAAATTAAACAGCGCTTCCAACTCTGATCTCGTGTAGGGCTTAACATGTGATTTCTCGTCCTTTAGCAACTCTTGCAGTGCAGTGTAAGCTTTGCGGCAATTTGCTGTACCGTAGATGATAGGGTCTATATCGCTTTTCGGGGTGAACAACCCCGCCATAATCGAGCCCGAAATACCTATGCTGCGCCACGGAATATTAGCAGTCTCTTTGATTGCATCCAAAAATTGCACAACTGTCATCTCTAATGGATCCAGCTTCTTGGCTGTTCGTAGCATTTCAAGTTTTTTCACAGGATCATAACGTTTTATAATGGTTTCAACAGGGACTTCGCATAACTTCTCGCCAAAGACGGGGTCAGATATAATTAACCTGGGAGTGTGCTGCTGGAGATACTGGAAACGTTCTGCGAGATTGTAGACCTTTCCATAAAGATTTACGCCTTTGCCTCGAGTGCCTGTAGGTGAAGGGATGTAGCGGGGAAATGCAATAATCTTGCTTGGAGGATGCACTAAACCTTTCACATCAAAAATTACCTTGTCGTCTGTTTTGATGAGGTCGCCTTCCCGTGCACGCATAGTTGTTACCAGCAATCTCACCGCCTTAGCACTCAACACAACGCTAATAAACTTTTTCAACGGTACCATCAAAAGGTGCAACAAATTTGATGCCCACCATAGACAAAGCCAAATACACTTCACAATGTTTACAACTCGCTATACTCCTCGAAGTCAGCACTAATAAACCTGGTAACGTAAACTTTAACTTGGGCTTTGAAGGGACTAGGGCAGAACATTTTCTTGCTTCGGCGGTAGCGGTAACTCCCTCTTTTGAGGAGGGGACAAAACGCGGCATTCGGATCGCAAATAAAAAACTCTCTGTAAGCAAAGCAGGTATAGGTGAAATCATCAAAGTCTGCGTTACTGACATCAATACATGGCAAAACGGCGGTAACACGCTTCTTGGCACTGTGATGTTGTTTGTGCCAATCGCTGTTGCGGCAGGGATGAGTAACACAAAAAAAGGTCACACTTTTGATATAGTGGAACTGCGGCGAAACCTAAAAACCGTAGTTGAAGCAACAACTTCCCAAGATGCAGTTGACCTCTATGAGGCAGTAGACATAGCTAAACCAGGTGGACTTAACACCTCGACAGAACTTGACGTCAATGACCCTAAATCTAAACAGCAACTTCTTAAAGAGGACATTCCGCTCTTCAAAGTTTTTCAAATAGGTGCTCCCTACGACGACATATGCTTTGAGTGGGTAAATAACTACTCCATAACCTTCACCGAAGCCTTCCCATATTTGATGCAAGTGCTTAAAACAAAAGGTGACCTAAACCAAGCTATAGTTCACACGTTCCTAAAAGTCCTTGCCGACCACCCTGACACCCTCATAGCGCGGAAAGTAGGTAAACAAAAAGCTCAAGAAATCTCACAAGACGCCCAAAAAGCCCTTAAGCATGGAGGCTTAGAAACACCTGCAGGTAGAAAAGCAATAAACGCCTTAGACCACAAACTTCGTAGTGCAGATAACCGTCTTAATCCAGGTACCACAGCTGATATAATTGCAGCCACGTTGGCGCTGTGTACTTTAAACGGTTTTAGACCTTAATTCAGCAATGCGTAGCTCACACCACAGTTTATCAGAACGTGCCCGCTCAGCCAAAAACACACAGTCGCACTTCTCGTGTGCTTGGGCTTCTAATTCATAGTTCTCAGCGGCATCCAAAAACGCCTTTTTGCAAGCTGCAACATTTTCCAATTTATTTTGCCTCATGAAATTGTTTAACAAACTTTTCCCTTCATTTTCTCTGCTCAGAGCCGCCCAAAAGAACAATTTTCTTCTCTCAAGAATAGTTGCACACAAAGAAAAAACGTGAGCTGCTTCAGTAAACTTGCCCTCTTTCCAAAATGCGGTTGCTTCTCCAAGTTGTTTCAATTCTGTAATAGGTAGTGAACCCAAATCTGTCCTATAATTCCTTTTAACTGTGCCGTCGACGCGACGGGGCTGTAGTTTCACCAAGTCTTCTCTAGAATTAATATTTACAAAACTTTTCAGTTCAGGGTCAAGTCTCATTATTTCTGAGGCTGTAGCTACAAAATTAACCTTTGAGGCACCACGTATTACATCATCTGAACGCTGTCGTTTTAAACGACACAACGTTCCAGCAATTTCTAAGGCGCTGTCTTTTTTGAGAACCATGTTTAGCGTTTCTAATCTTCCATTAGGCCAAACAGGAACCACCGCAAGGGACTCTTTTATCTCTTCAAACATGTACTCCATAACTGCAGGCTGAGCCAAAGGCATATCCGCAGGAAGAGTAATACATAACTCAGTATCTACAGCTTTCAGACCAGTATAGATGGCTATTAATGGCCCACCTAAATGATCAATTTTTTCATCAACAAGTATCCTCACGTTTTCTATTCTGTTTTCCAATAAAACTTTAAAATATCGTGCCCTCCGTGATTCATCATTAACACATACAACAACATCGTCAACCACTTTGCATAGGTTTTCCACTGTGTGAACAACAAGTGGTTTACCTGCAAGCTCCGTGAGGGCTTTGTCTTGCCATTTTCCATCTTTTTCTTGAAACCTCTTTGCTTTTCCTCCTGCAAGCACAATTCCCGCCCGTTTAACCATGCAACATATGCCCTCTCAATAGTTGGATTCTCAAGGTTACTGATGAGGATTCTAGTCGGCTTATTTGGCTTTCCGTTAATAATCCAACCGTGCTCAGTCACAAGAGTTAATATCGCGCTACACATTGAACTATAAATGTTTACTTCAAACAAAAAGCAGGTACACATATTGCCCAAACAAGTCAAAATTAAAAAAATCAACATACACACAGGCGAAGTACAAGACATTGTTGATTATGTTGCTGAAGAAAAACCCCTACACTTATTCGTTAACACTGTCTTTTGGGCAACCATCATGTGTTCTCCTACAAACCTCAAAGAGCTAGCGGTGGGACACCTGCTCTCAGAGGGCGTAGTTAAATCAACTAGAGAAATCATCGAGGTGATTCTAAAGGAAACTGAGGGTATTTGTTACGTTAAACTGGAACCAACCATTAAAGTGGAAGATCGAGTGAGACTCTCTAGACTTCATACGAGGGTAATCCCTTCAACCTGTGGTAGCGGCGCCCCTCACCAATTTACAGGAAAAAATCCAAAAGTCAAATCACAACTCAAAGTTAAAGCTCAAGTAGTTTTTGATAGTGTAAATCAGTTGAACTTCAGAGCTGAAGGTTTCAGGCAGACAGGCGGGTTTCACGCTGCAGCAATCTACAAAGCAGATGGTTCTATGCTTGCTATGGCTGAAGATGTTGGGAGGCATAATGCAGTCGATAAAGTTATCGGTATGGTTGCACTTAATGAGGGCAATTTTGGTGAATGTTTTTTGGCTTTAAGTGGACGCATGTCGGGTGACGTGGTTTTCAAAGCGGCAAAAGTAGGGTTGCCAGTTGTAGCTTCTTTGTCAGCGGCGCTTTCTTCAGGAATCGACATGGCTGAAACAACCAACTTAACCTTGGTTGGGTTTGTGCGGGGAAAACGTATGAACATATACTCTTTTTCGGCGAGAATAACTGTTTAATTGCGCTCTTAAGCAGCCAATTTGTTAAAACTTGTTCAGAGAATTCTTGCAGTTATAGCGCTCAAACTTGGGTATTTACTCTTTGAATTTTTCTAGTATTATTGCTGGGCAAATCTTTTTGATGCCTTCTATTGCTCCAATTTTTTCAGACAAAACTTTTGTTAGTTCTTTTCCGTCCTTTGTCCAGATCTCCGTCATTATCATGTGGTCGCCTGTTGAGGTGGCAACACTCCTGATTTCTACTAATTCGCAAAGTTTCTGAGCGACTTCCAGCAGTTTTGTAGGTTCTACATCTATACCTATGATGGAAACGCTGTTCACATCTAACTTTGATGGGTCTACTTGTATTGTGAATCTTTTGATTATGCCCTTTTCTTGCAGTGCTACTACTCGTTTTCTTATTGCTGACTCACTTAACCTCAGTTTTTTAGCAATCTCGTTAAATGATCGGCGTCCGTCCTGTTCAAGCATCTGAACAATCTTTCTGTCGTAATCATCTATATGTGACATGGTTTTGTTCCTAATTCAGTACTTTTTTAGGCGTTTTTATGCTATTTTGTGACGATAAATAAATATTAAACGACTGCATATAAGTGTTTTGTTACTTATTTGTCACTAAATGGTGTGAAATATGGAAGAAAAATGTGAACAAAACCTACCTAGAATAGGCGATAAGGTCCCAGATTTTGAAGCTGTAACCACGCAAGGTACAATAAAACTTTCAGATTTCAAAGGCAAATGGGTCATACTCTTCTCTCATCCAGCTGACTTTACTCCTGTTTGCACCACAGAATTCATAGCCTTCGCAAAAATATACGAGGAACTGAAAAAGCGGGATGTACAGCTAATAGGTTTAAGCATAGATAGCATCTATTCCCACATCGCTTGGCTACGCAGGATCAAAGAAAAACTAGGAGTCGAAATTCCGTTCCCTGTGATTGCGGATCTGGACATGAAGGTTGCCAAACTTTTTGGTATGATACACCATAGTGAAAGCACCACAGCTGCCGTAAGATGTGTTTTCTTTATAGATCCTGACATGGCTCTGAGAGCTATGGTTTACTATCCGTTGAATGTTGGCCGCAACATGGATGAGGTTCTTCGCGTCATAACCGCTTTACAAACCGCAGATAAATACAAAGTTGCAATGCCAGCGAACTGGAATATAGGCGACAAGGTTATTGTCCCACCGCCTTCTACAACGGAAGCTGCCGAAAAACGTGCAAGCGAGGGCTTCGAATACATAGATTGGTTTTTGTGTAAAAAGGATCTTCCTGAATAGTAACTATGAGTTAAATTTGCTGAGGGATCTGGCGTATGAGCGAAGATAGTTTTGTTCCAGTGGCAAACGAAAATGACCTGAAAGATGGTTCCATGAAACTCTACAATGTATCAGGCAGAAGTATTCTTTTGGCGAGACGAGGTGACCAAGTTTACGGTGTTTCAAATCGTTGCCCCCACATGGGTTGTTCTCTATCGAATGGACGACTTAACGAGTACATCGTGATTTGTCCTTGCCATGGCTGGAGCTTTGACATACGTAACGGACAATATCAGAGGTCTAAAGACATAACGCTTCAGACATACAAATGCAAAATCCAAAACGGGAAAATATACGTTAGCTTGCCTGACGAAGTTTAATTATTGAGTGATAAACGCCTGCAAGAATTCAAAACGATGATTTTTTCTCTTTTTTTTGAAACAGACGTTGGTTGGTGGTATAATTAGAGCTTCTCTGAACTTAATCTTAAATATAAGCACTGAAATTCTATTGATAAGGTCGGACATGATGATGCAACAAAAATTGCATGTAACTTTGCTTACGGGCAGAACAATAGAACAAGGCGTAGGTAAAGAGTACGGTAAATCCTCGTCTGAATATTATGAAGCATGCTCAATGGTTTACATGGACGCAGAGGATATGAAAAAGCTAGGCGTAAAAAACGGTGCTCATGTTTTGGTGACAACCCCACGTGGGTCAGTTGTTCTAAGAGCCGTAAAATATCCGCGTAGTGCCACACCTGGATTAATTTACATTCCATATGGACCTTGGGCTAACGCGTTAGTCAACGACTCAACTACCAGTATCGGTATGCCGTCATTCAAGGGAATACCTGCAGAAGTTGAAGTTGCCCCTGACCAGCCTGTTTTGAGTCTAGAGGAACTTTTGAAGAATGAGTTTGGGAGGTAAAAAGAAATTGTCTGTTATTAATGCTGTAACCTGTCCAATATGTGGTTGTTTGTGTGATGACATAGAAGTTACAGTTGTAAACAACGAAGTTGTTAAAGTGAAGAATGGTTGTGCAGTCTGCGAAGCCAAGTACATGGGCTATAAAAGCGAACACAGAATCCGTCAACCTTTGATTCGCAAAGACGGCAAACTTGTTCCTGTATCCATGGATGAGGCTATTCACAAAGCCGCCGAGATACTTGCTAAAGCCAACTATCCGGTTTTGTATGGTTGGAGTTCAACTAATTGTGAAGCTCAACGGGTCGGTGTCGAACTAGCTGAGGAAGTTGGCGGAGTTCTTGATAATACGGCAGTGGTCTGTCATGGGCCATCACTTATGGGTACACAAGAAGTTGGTATTCCAACCTCTACTTTGGGACAGATTCGCCATCGCGCTGATTTGATTATTTATTGGGGTTGTGATCCTTGGAGTGCACATCCACGTCACCTTGAAAGATACACCTCTTTCACAGAGGGACGATTTGAAGAAAGCGAATGGAAGTCTTATATAAATAAAGTTAAAGCTGTTGCAGGCAAAAAGAAGTTACTTAGTGCACAAAGGGTGGATCCACACAAGAAACCACATGAAACTGTTGCTGAATCTGTGGTTTTCAATAAACCTCCAGAGACACTGCAAAAAGAAGGGCGCAAACTTATAGTCATCGACGTTAGAAAAAGCATGACTGCTGAAATGGCGGATTACTTTATTCAAGTTCAACCAGGCAAAGATTACGAACTTATGCAGGCAATCAGAGCTTTAATTAAAGACGAAGAATTAGATGTTGACCAAGTTGCAGGAGTTCCGGTTGAATACCTACGAGAAGTTGTTGACGTTCTCGTTAACTGTAAATTTGGAGTTATATTCTTCGGTATGGGTCTTACTCAATCTGCTGGAAAATTCAGAAACATAGAGGTTGCCATATCGCTTACGCGTGACCTTAATGCGCGGACAAAGTTCCTTATCATGCCCATGAGAGGGCACTTCAATGTTAGCGGAGCCAACATCGTTTCTGCTTGGCAAAGTGGTTATGCCTTTGGCGTTGATTTCTCATTGGGTTATCCACGTTATAATCCAGGTGAAACAACTTCCATGGATGTTCTGTTACGTGGGGAGTCCGATGCCACTTTGGTCATTGCAGCTGATCCTGGTGCTACATTTCCGAAGAGGGCAATACAGAACATGGTTAAGCATCCTTTAATTGTTATTGATCCACACATGAACGCCACGGCTATGCTAGGCGATGTTGTTATACCCTCGGCATTTGTTGGTATAGAGGTTGAAGGCACTGCATATCGTATGGATAATGTGCCTTTACCGCTAAAGAAGGTTGTTGAACCTCCTCCAGGTATTCTATCTGACGAGGAAATTCTGAAGAGAATTCTTAAAGAAGTTAGGATCATCAAATCAAAGAGCAGTGAGAAAACGGAGGTTGCCTAATGGCGGAGATGTTAGTAAAGAACGGCTTTGTTTTCGATCCCCTCAACAAGATTAACGGCGAAAAAATGGACATAGCCATAAAAAACGGAAAAATTGTGGAAA
The DNA here is from genome assembly GCA_964582085.1 of uncultured Candidatus Bathyarchaeia archaeon. Classification (GTDB taxonomy): domain Archaea; phylum Thermoproteota; class Bathyarchaeia; order Bathyarchaeales; family Bathycorpusculaceae; genus JADGNF01. The sequence continues at coordinate 52,029 of CAZOPV010000025.1, forward strand.
GTGTTAACGAGCATAAAGCCAAAAAAATTGATGCTGCCGGTTTAACTGTGATGCCTGGTGGTGTTGATATCCACACACATATTGCAGGTGGAGAAGTAAATACCGGGCGCATGATCAGACCTGAAGATCACGTTAAGGACGCTGTGAGCAAGACGTCCATAACGAGGTCAGGTACTGGTTATTCTATTCCTTCCACATTTGTTACTGGTTATCGCTACTCAAAAATGGGTTATACTACTGTTATGAATCCTTCTATGGCGCCGTTAGGCGCAAAACATACACACGAGGAATTAAACGACATACCCCTTTTGGATAAAGCCACTTTTCCTTTGATTGGGGATTGGTGGTTTGTTCTTGAGCATCTTCAAAGGGGTGATTTGGAAGGTTGTGCACGGCATGTTGCGTGGATGCTAGAAACTACAAAGGGTTACGCCATAAAGATTGTGAACCCTGGTGGTTTGGAGTCATGGGGTTTTGGGAGTAACGTTCACAGCATAGATGACGTGGTTCCCAATTTCGACATTACCCCACGTGATATTATGTGTGGGCTTGCCAAAGTGAATAAAATGTTGAATTTGCCTCACTCCATTCATTTACACACCAATAATCTTGGAATGCCGGGCAACTATGTTACTACGTTGGAAACTATGAGGGCTCTGGAAGACATACCTACAGATGGTAGACCTGTTTGCCACATCACGCACTTGCAGTTCAGTAGCTTTGCTGGTGACAGCTGGGGAAACATGAAATCTGCCGCAGAAGAAATTTCCAAGTATATAAATGCACACAACCACATGACTTTTGATATGGGACAAATAATTTTCACCGATACCACAACTATGACGGCTGACGGTCCATTCGAGTTTACGCTTTACCAACTCAGTGGTCACAAATGGGTCAACACTGATGTGGAAACCGAAACAAGCGGAGGCATAATCCCGATGCATTATAAACGCACAAGTGCAGTTAACGCTTTGCAATGGTCAATTGGGTTGGAGCTTGCGTTGCTGGTCGAGGATCCGTGGAAAATGTTCATGACTACCGACCACCCGAACGCTGGACCTTTTTTTGCTTATCCCAAAATTATGGCGTGGCTGATCAGCAAAAAAGCACGGATGGCAACCTTGAAGAAGTGTCACAAGAAAGCTCAAAAGAGAAGCCTACTTCCATCGATTAAACGTGAATTGGACCTATATGAACTTGCTATAGTAACCCGGGCAGGTCAAGCCAAGGCACTGGGGCTCAAAAACAAAGGTCATTTAGGTGTGGGAGCTGATGCGGATATAGCCATCTACGACATCAACCCGGAAAAAATGGATATAGCTAAAAGTTACAAGACTGCTCGCAGGGCCTTCGACAGCGCAGCATATACAATCAAAGATGGCAAAATTGTGGTGAAAGACGGCGAAGTTGTACAACATGCTGATGGCAGAACCATGTGGCTTGACGTGAAAACCGCGGAGCAGTTAACAGTAGACGAAGAAATGAAACGCAAGTTCAAACAGTACTGGACAGTTGAATACGAAAACTATCCAGTATATGATCACTATGTTAAAGTCCCTGAAGTAATAACTGTAAAGGCGAGCGTCTAAAATGATAGTCTTAACTCCCCTCAAAAAATTTCAGTTTCCCATCCATGCAGAGTGCATAAACCCTGATATTTTTCAAGGGAAATCTTTGGAGGACATTTTTTCTTTACATGTGTGGGAAGGCAATAAACAAAAGAAACTTGGGGATCTTTTCAAAATCGAGGAAACTGCTGTTGAAACACCTCATATAACCATCAACGGCGATGTGAGCGAAGTTCGACGTATTGGTCAAGGCATGAAAAATGGTGAAATCGTAATCAACGGTGACGCAGGGATGCATACAGGCGAAAAAATGGCGGGTGGAAAAATTACAATAAATGGCAACGCAGGTGGCTGGACAGGTAGCTCCATGAAAAAAGGTTTAATTGAAATTCACGGTAACGCCGGCGACTATTTGGCTTCACCTTACCGCGGGAGCGCTGAAGGTATGCGCGGCGGCAAAATAGTGGTCGATGGAGATGTCGGCAGCGACTCAGGATGTTATTTGCATGGTGGCCTAATTAAAATTAAAGGCAACGCCGGTCCGTTCCTTGGGTTCCATATGAGTGACGGAACAATTCGCGTAGAAAAGAACGCAGGAGGAAGACTTGGAGCGAGCATGACTGGCGGAAAAATTGTGGTTTCAGGTACTGTCGATGAACTCATGCCTACTTTCACAATAGACGGCATAAAGCCAAAAGTAAAAATCGACGATGCCGAAACAGCTCAGGGTCCATTCTACGTTTTCTTGGGCGACTTAGCAGAAAAAGGCAACGGCAAACTTTTCATATCCAAAGCTAATAATGCTCAATTAGGCCCAATATACGAAAAGTACCTGTAGGGTGCGGCAATACCTTGCATGAATTTTTAAGTGTAAACAGGTTGGCGTGGAAGCTCACTGAGAAATTTTTGGTCAACCCTGATTTTTATAGTGTATGTTGCACAAAAACTAGCGCAGGCGCAACCGTAGTTGATGCCGGCGTCAAAGCAGCCGGCGGATTTCAAGCGGGGAAGCTCCTCACCGAACTTTGCTTAGGTGGCATAGGCAAAGTTCAATTAGACTTTAAAACATATGGAGACATAACTTTTCCTTCTATAACGGTCTCAACAGACCATCCTGCCATTGCAACTTTGGGTTCACAGTTCGCTGGATGGCGCATAAAAGAGCCAGATGGCTCAATAGCCATAGGGTCAGGTCCTGCTCGGGCATTATCCCTCAAGCCTAAAGACATTTACGACGAAATTGAATACAAGGACTCTTCAGACTGTGCTGTCTTAACTTTGGAAAGTAATTGTTTGCCCTCAGATTTGCTCATTGAAAAAGTCACAGTAGCCTGTAATATTAAAGCTGAAAACTTGGTTGTGGTGGTAGCTCCCACGGCGAGTATTGCTGGTTTAACTCAGGTCTCAGGTAGAGTCGTAGAGGTGGGGATTCATAAACTTCGCACGTTAGGTTTAAGCCCCAAAGTTATCAAGTACGCTTGCGGTTATGCTCCCATCCCTCCTGCAGGTAACAATTTTGAAGTTGCCATGGCTCGCACCAATGATGCTATACTCTATGGCGGAACCGTTTACTGTGTTGTTGACTACGATGACGAGGCGACGCTACAAAAAATTGTAAAGCAAGCCCCCTCTAAAATGTCTAAGGACTATGGTAAACCTTTTCTGCAGATTTTCCTTGAGGCGGACCGCGACTTCTACAAAATCGATCATAACCTCTTTGCGCCTGCCGCTCTTATTGTTAACAATGCAAAAACTGGTAACGTGTTTAAAGCCGGCGAAAATAATCCCGCAGTTCTCGTGGAATCTTTAGGGCTCTAATTTTGACTTTTTTAATTTCTTATTTAGAGTTTAAGGTTCTTTTTTACAGTATTTGCTACGATGTGTCCTATAGGCACAGTGTAGAGTGCAAGTGTTGAATTGAATAGTGCTATCAGAGGAATAGCTGCTACTATTGCCGTTTCAGGCATTGCGTACCCGATCGGTGGTTCATACCTCAACACTGCATAATTTACAACAGTCATTAACGCTGTCCTGAACATCACACCTAAGATTGTAGCGGCGGTTATCTGAATTGTCTGCTTTTTTAATGTTGCTTTTGTCGTTTTAGCTGGATCGTTTTTGATATTAAATAACTTGTAAGAAACATAAATCCCAAATAACATTGACAGTACTGCAACAAAGTTGTAGAAGGGTCCCGTAATGAGTGCCCCTGGAAAAACTGCAATCAAAATTATCATGTTCATTAATGCAATAGCGATTGATGACCTGAAGCTGATTAATGCAAAAGCAGCTACAATTGGTATTTCCCATATTTGGTAATACAAAAAAGGTGCGTAGGGTGCAGGGATAGCTATTCCTGTGAAAGCTGGATTAAGTGCTACGGTGATTGCTGCAAGAACTATTATTAGTGTAAATTTTTTGGTGTTCATGTTCATCGACTTAACCTGTCAGATTTAATTATTTAAGAGTAGCTACTCATATAAGAGTAACAAATTTTGAGTTTAAAACTAAATAAAGGGTGCTCCTATATGATTTCAATAGTGAAAAACGTTGCCGCAACTCCTCCAGTTCTCCACCAGCGAAGTAAAAGCTTGGCTTGAAAAGGAAACAAACCCTACCTTAATTCCAATACAGAGTCAAGTCCAAAAGCACCTCACCAACATGCACACTGGGCTTCAGAACCTTTTAGAAGCCAGTAAAATGCTCTTTGATAATAGTCAAGCTGAGATTGACAAGCGAAACATGAAGGTTTACAACCGTGCGCGCGCCCTCAACAAGTTGGCGCTCCTTTTCATTGAACGAATAAAAAAATTAAAAACACCCCAAGTCGTTACCTACGACAGCCTCAGCATTTTTGCTCAAGATATACAAAAAGCGTTAACCGTCACCGAAATTGACATCAAAAATTGGTTTCAACATATCTCTCCATTCTTCATAATGGATCGCAGAAAATTCCTCTCCGTTTACGAAAAAACAAAATTAATTTTTGGCAACTTCAACAATTTTTTAACGCGGGAATACGTAAAAACTAAGAGTCTTCAACAGACCTTCCAGTTGATTGGTGAATTGCAAACCTTAGAAAAGCAATTATCCGCCGTTGAAGTGCAAAAAACTAATCTAAAAAACGAGCGCTTACAAATCAAACGAGAAGTAGCTACTTTGGAACACCAGGTCACGGCTTTAACCGCTAAAATTAGTCTTGAACAAATCACGCGACTTAGCGCTGAAATTGAAGGCTTAAATAACCTGTTGAAACAGCAACTACGGCATTTACAGAAACCGTTTATAAAAATGCAAGCCCTTGCTAGTGTGAGTAGTAGTTCAGGTTTAAATCCTGATGAACTTAAAAAAGTCGGTTTATATTTGGAGAATCCCTTTGAAGCTATTATAACCGAAGAAGCTAGTTTACCCGTACTTAAGGAGATTTTACAAAAGCTTTTGAAATTACTCAGCCAAGATACGCTGAAGCTGAAGCCTGATAAAGCCCGCAAAGCCGAACAAACGATAACTGACATATTAAAACATGATGCATTAAAGACTTTCCACGGTAAATGCGTTGATGTTGCTGCCCGACGAAGACAACTTGAAGGCTCAACTGAACTGGGAGAAGCCAAACTTCGCTTGTCTTCGCTTCAGCAGCAGATTGATCAGTTGAAGGCTCGGTATGTGAATCTGGAGACCGATGAAGTTGCTAAAGAGAAAAGCTGCGTGGAGTTAGTGGAGAAAATCCGTAACCACAAAAAAGCAGTTGAAACAAGCATACTTAACTATCTGGGCAAACAAGTGCGGTTATCTTAGTTTGGTTTTCTATCCCTCGGAAACTTTAAGAGGCTAATCAGTTTAGCTCTTTTGGCAGAAAAACACGCACAGGATGAATCTGTTTGAAGATCGGCATTGCAACCCGAAACATGGAAGCGTGGAGTAGCACCCAAGTGAGGGAGGCCCTATCCAGACGCGGTATACCTTATGTCTGTTTCACTTTCCCTAAACTGGTTTCCCAGATTGGACACAAACCCTACTTCCGAGTTAAAGACGTAAACCTGCAGAATGTGAGCTTGATAGAAGATCTAGATGCCCTTATCATACGTCCTATCGGCCGCGGTAGTTTAGAAGAATTAGTTTTCCGCATGGATATGCTCTACAAACTTGAACGTGAAGGATTCTATGTGTTGAATCCTGCGGAAGCAATAGAGCATTGTGTCGACAAATATGACATACTCGCTATTCTCGAGGATAACGGTGTTCCTGTGCCGCGGACTTTCGCTACCGAGAGCGTAAACGAAGCAGTAGCGGCTTTTGAGGAATTGGGCGGTGATGTAGTAGTTAAACCTATTTTTGGCTCCAGAGGAATTGGTGCAACGCGAGTGGTGGACAAGGAAATTGCCAACACAGTCTTTAATGCTATTGCTTTTCAACACGGTGTCATTTATCTGCAGGAATTTGTTCCTCATGGACGCAGTGACATACGGGCTTTTGTCATAGGCAACCGTGTTATTGCGGCGATGCGTCGTGTTGCCGAGGGTTGGAAAACCAACTACAGTCAGGGTGCACGACCTGCGCCAACGACTTTGAGTAAGGAGTTTGAAGAGTTGGCTGTGAAAGCGGCAAAAGCGGTGGGCTGCAAAGTTGCAGGTGTCGATATCCTTGAGGGTCCAGATGGTCCAAAGATTTGTGATGTTAACAGTCAACCTGGTTGGAAGGGCTTGCAGGTGGTAACTAAGGTTAACATAGCTGAGGAAATTGTGAATTTTTTGCTCTTGGAGCTGAAAAAATAGGGCAATGTCTGCCGTGTTTCTCTATTTTTTTGTGGAACAAATCTCGGCGTAGGGGTCCTGAGCAGCTTTTGGGAATGGAATGTCTTTTAGGTTTTTTGTTACTACTCTGTTCTTATTCTTTGTGAATACCCCTATAAAACCGCAGTCTACCCCTAACTTACGTAGCACCTCTTGAACTTCGTCTTGTGCTTGAGGCGCCACTGCTGCCAAAAGTGTACCTGTAGATGACATTGCTATCACCTCTTCATCTGAAAGTTTGAAATGAGTTTGTAGTTTCTTAATTTCAGGGCTTATGGGCAGTTTTTCCGCTTCTATTCTAAACCCCAAGTTTGCTACTCCAGCAAATTCGTTAAGAGCGGTAACTAACCCCCCTTCGGTTGCATCATGCATAGCGTGGACGCCGTTAATTTCTGCTAATTGAAGTGCTTCTTTGACGCAACTTTGAAGAGTAACTCCATCAGCGATGATTTTTGTAGTTCTATTTCCGACCAGTTTCTCTGCTAACTTCCTATGGTTTAAAGAGAAGTTAACCAGTGTTTCGTAGCCTAAGCTTTTGGTACAAAGGATAAAGTCGCCTACCTCGGCTTTTGAGGGAGTGCGTAGCTTTTCAGGTCTTACTGTACCATAGACGGTGCAGACCCCAATGAGGTCTGTTAGACTGGGATACGTGCCTGTGTGCCCTGTAACTATCGCAAGGTCAAGTTCGTTTGCAGCCTTGCAGGCTTGCTTCATGACTCTCTGGAAAACTTCAGCTTTAGTTCCTAGAGGTGCCAGTAAATTGATAGTGCAGAATTCGGGTTTTGCCCCAAACAGCGCAACATCGGAGGCGGCGTAGTTGATGAGTAGCCAGCCGAACCATTTTTTTGGGACACCTGTACAGGGGTCAGTGGAGACTACAACGTATTTGTCCTCTAAGAGGTGGACTCCTGCGTCGTAGCCTGATTCCGGAGGCACAATAATCGTGTGGGCTTTTTTAATACATGCCAGAAGTTTTTGTAGTTCGCTTGGAGATAGTTTTCCCATTCTAGACGTCCTCGTTTAGAGGTACCTGTTGAGAGCTCTACTTTTTTGTAGTAGGAAAACCATGAAGGCGCTTACCACGAGTTCTGGGAGCAGATAGCTGCCATTGTATACTGTTGAGTACACATAGGGATTTAGTTCAGGAACGTATAGAGGTGCCCAGTAGACTACCCCTGAGATGAAGTGTAAGATGAATCTTCCTGTGATTCCTACTGTTGCGCCGATTACGGGTTGTTTTTTGAACGACCCTGCAAGACCTAGTACACCAAAAGCCAGTTGATAGTCCAGTAGCATTTGGATGGGATTTATGAAGTATGGCAGAACCGCAAATTGTATGGTGCCATGTATGATGCCGCCGAGGAGTCCGATTTTTGTGCCTCGCCTAAGGGCAAGCCATATTATGGGCACCATCGAACCTGCAGTTATGGAGCCTCCCTGTGGCAAGGTGTAGACAACGATGAAGCTAAGTGCGGTTGCCAACGCCACAAAGATGGCAATTTCAGATATTATTTTTGTTGAAAAAAAAGGCTCATTTAGTTTATTTACACGTTCTATTTGGTTTATTTTTTTGTCCCTCCGCCAGTATTATCTGGTTCAGGTTCATCGGGTCGACAGCCATTGAGCTGTCCTCTCAGCCGGGTCAATTTCCCAGCTCCCCATTTTGACCTTACAGGTTAAACAATTAATGTTTGAGCAATATTAATTTTTCCAAGATTAATATGTTGAGTTAGGTTATGTTTAGGTGTGGGGATAATGTTTTTAGGTGGTTTTCTAACTTCTACAGCCATCAAACTCGAGAGGAACAAGCAGTATGCAGCCTCTGCCAAAAGAATATAACTTCATCGAAATTGAGCGCAAATGGCAACTAAAATGGGAAGAAATGGGTATCTACCGTTACGATTGGAGCGATATGAAACGGCCAGTTTTTAGCATTGATACTCCTCCGCCTTATCCATCAGGCGAACTGCACATGGGCAACGTTTTAAACTGGACCTATTTCGACATAGTGGCGCGATACAAACGTATGTGCGGCTACAATGTGCTCTTTCCACAGGGCTGGGACTGCCACGGGCTTGGTATAGAAATTCAAGTGGAAAAACTACATAACATCCGTAAACGTGATGTGCCGCCGGATCAGTTTCGTAAACTCTGTAGTGAATTAGTTGAGAAATACATTGGTATGATGAAGGAAGGTATTCTCAGGTTGGGGTGTAGTATAGACTGGACCACCGAGTACCGTACCATGGATTCTGACTACTGGCGGCGCACGCAGTTGAGTTTCATTTTGTTGTACAAAAAGGACTTCATTTATCAGGGTACACACCCAGTTAACTGGTGTCCACGTTGTGAAACTGCTATCGCTGATGCTGAAGTGGACTACGAAAAACGTGAGGGCGCTCTACATTACATACGTTATCTGTTGGATGGGAGCGATGAATACCTGTTGATTGCTACTTCCCGCCCAGAATTTATTCCTGCATGCGTTGCGGTGGAAGTGAACCCTGAGGATGAGCGTTTCAACAAATACATAGGGAAGAGCGTTATTGTTCCTATAGTTAACCGCAAAGTTCCCATTATAGCTGAAGAGGCAGTAGATCCTGCCTTTGGCACAGGTGTAGTGCAAATTTGTACGTACGGAGATAAAGAGGACGTAAAGACCGTTATGAAACACAAACTCCCAGTTATTATGATTTTAACCGAGAACGGCAAAATTAACGAGAACGGTGGCAAATATGCTGGTTTAACCATAAACCAAGCGCGTAATGCCATAGTTGAGGATCTTACAGCCGCTGGATTGCTGGAAAAAACTGAAAAAATTACACAGGAAGTGGGTAGATGTGACCGATGCAAGGCTCACATTGAAATTTTGGAGCGCAAACAGTGGTTCATGAAAACCCGAAGTTTAACTGAAGCTGTGGAGAAAGCCGCCAACGATGTTGTTTGGTATCCTGACTACATGAAGTCCCGTCTCATTGACTGGGCAAAATCACTCGACTGGGACTGGGTCATCAGTCGCCAACGCCTTTTCGCTACTCCAATTCCAGTGTGGTACTGCAAAAACTGCGGTGAACTTATACTTGCCCAAGAAGACTGGGTTCCAGTTGATCCTAAAATAGAAAATCCTCGAACGGATAAATGTCCAAAATGTGGCGCAAAAGAATTCATAGGGGAAAGTGACGTTTTTGACACATGGATGGACAGCTCTATAACTTGTGCTGTACACGCTGGCTGGCCAGACCGCCAAAACTGGAAACGCCTCTTTCCTGCAGATGTTCATCCGTCAGGTATAGACATAATCCGAACATGGGCATATTACCTGATGGTGCGGCACTTAGCCCTATTCAATGAAAAACCATACAAAACCTGTCTTATCAACGGTATGGTACTCGGAGCAGACGGCAGAAAAATGAGTAAATCCCTCAAAAACTACGTTGCTGCACCTGAAGTGTTAAACAAAAATGGTGCAGATGCCACAAGACAGTGGGCAGCAGCTGGTGGAGCCACAGGCTCAGACATACCCTACCGCGCCCCCGACGTTGAATACGGCAGACGTTTTCTGGTTAAATTGTGGAATGTTTCTGCCTTTGTCAGCAAACTTCTACATAACTACGTGCCAACTGCTACGGAAAACGTTGAACTTCAGCTGCTTGACAGGTGGTTGTTCAGCAAAACCGAAACTCTGACAAAAAAAGTCACAGAGGTCATGGAAAAATGCCAATTTAATATAGCTGTGGAAGAAATCCGCAACTTCACCTGGCACGTCTTCTGTGATGCCTACGTGGAAGCAGTCAAAGACAGACTCTACCGGCCAGAGGTGTACGGCGAAACCAAAAAACTGGCGGCTCAACAAACGCTCTACGAAGTTCTCTTCAGGATTCTTCAGCTGTTGGCGCCTATCGTGCCTCATGTAACTGAAGAGATCTACCAAGCACTGTACGCTGACAGTAAAGGTTACAAAAGTCTTCAAGCGTCTCCGTGGCCAGAATGCCGGCAAGCATGGGTGGATGAAAACGCTGAAAAGCGCGGAACCCTTGTGGTTGAGCTAATAAGTGAAGTTAGACGGGAAAAAGCAGAAAAGCGCCTCTCACTAAACACGCCCGTAAAACAGCTTACTGTTTATGCGGGAGACAATTCAGCTGCAGAAGCAATAGAAGAAGCCAAAACAGACGTGATGGGTGCCCTCAGAATCGACAACCTTACTGTGTTACCTGAGTCGGGTAACGGTAGATCCCTTACTCAGTTTTCCACTGTGACTTTTATAGCCGAATATGGAGAGCTAACTAAGAAATGAGAACTATAGGGTTAATTGGTTGTGGTGCCATCGGCACTGTTTTGGCTGAAGCAATTCAGCATAGGCTTGTGATATGCGATGAACTTGTCCTTTTCGACTTTGACAGGGCAAAAGCCGAGCAACTTGGTGCATCTCTCAATTTTCCAACAATTGTAGTCTCAAGTTTCGAGGATTTACTTAAACGCAAACCAAGCGTCATTGTAGAGGCTGCTTCACAGCAAGCCGCCAAAACCTATCTTCCCCGTATAGTTGCCGCGGGTATTGATGTAATTGTCATGAGTGCAGGTGCACTCTTAGATTTAGATTTAGAAATGACTAAGGTACATGTGCCTTCAGGAGCAATAGGTGGTATAGACGCCATCAGCAGCGCAGCGTTAGCAGGAGAAGTGGAAGTGTCTCTCACTACAAGGAAGAACCCAAAAGCGCTGGAAACTCAAGACCAAACACCAAAAATAATCTATGAAGGCGACGCCCAAGAAGCTGCACGACTTTTTCCAAAAGAAATGAACGTAGCAGCAACTTTAGCCTTAACGGTTAAGCCCTCTAAAGTCAAAGTTACAGTTATCGCGGATCCAAACATGAAAAGAAACACCCATGAAATCTCAGTAAAATGGAGATTTGGCGAAATGCTGATGCGATTTTCTAATGATCCTCATCCTGATAATCCACGAACCAGCGCCCTAGCCGCATGGTCAGCCATAAAACTCCTACAAACGCTACTTCAGCAATAGTTCCATAAGCTCAGCTTTTGCTTTTATGTGATTTTTTATAGACTGCTTTAGTTTTTAACTTAGTAAAAACTCGAAAACAAGGAATACAAGAGTACACTTATTCTATTAAACACAGAATAAATTTACTCACCCCGTACTCCACCTCGATCGAGACAATGTTTATATACCTTTATGGATAATCCATCCATAATTTGTTGAGTGTTTAAAATTTGCTGTTTCCATCATGGAGGTAGCCGATGTCTCTAAGTGACCGTGTGGTTTCGGCTTTGCTGGTCAACCGAGACTCTACGGTTACTTAGTGCAGTTTTAGCTTTGTTTTGTGATTTATGTGTTTCTTTGTTTTATTGGCGGTGTTTATCAACCTTTGGTTAACTTAAATTAAGGTAGAGTTTATATTTTAGGTTGGATAATCCATCCTATTGGTGTTGGAAGTGAGTGTTCATAACTACAATGTTTTTTATCCTTTACCTCAAGTCTTAAACAAAAACGTTGCCACAATGCTATTTCTACTTTCAGTCATGGCGTGCGGTTTTCCACTTGGGAGGCAGGTTCATTGAAAAGAACCACTATTATCCTTACTATTTTCCTAAGCTTGTTTATCATAATTGGCTCAATATATGCCTCTTATACTTCGATGTCTCCTCCGTATCCTTCTCCTAAACCTTTTTCTTCAGCATCTGAATCTTCTGCTTTGTCTAACTTTACCGCAGTTCCAACTCCCTCTGCAATGTCTACTTCCTCTTCTAATGTAACTTCTCCTTCGCCTACTTTCACAGCAACCCCTCCCCCTCAAAACCAAACTTTTACCCTTGTGGATGACCGAGGGGACATGGTTGTTGTGAACGCTCCTGTAAAACGCATTGTCTGTCTAGCAAATGGTATGACTGAAATTATCTATGCTCTGGGTTGTGGCGATCTTGTTGTGGGACGTGATATTGGTTCTACTTTTCCCCCTTCAGTTTTGGGTGTTCCCGTAGTGGCTGATGTGTCAAGCAACCTTAACATGGAGTTGTTGTTAGAGTTGAAACCCGACTTAGTTGTAGCTGATACCCGGCACTCAACCGAGATCGTTCAAAAAATTAGAGATTACGGGATAACCGTAGTTATTGACAGTCCTTCCAAGTCCGAGCGGGTTAAGACAATTATCCAAAATTTTGGTTTAATACTGAATAAGTCTATTAAAGCCACTGAGCTTGTTGCATACATGGAGTATTATGAAAATCTTGTCAAGGAACGTATTGCAAATTTAACTCAGAGCGACAAGCCTTTGGTTTATTATGAATGGGTTAAACCTTGGTATAGTTGTTCCAATGGAAGCTTACCTAACCAAATGTTGCTCGACGCTGGAGGGCGAAATCTTGCTGATGGATCCTCAGTTCTTTATCCCACTTTGAGTGCTGAATATGTTGTGGAGAAAAATCCTGATGTAATTGTTCGCATATTGGCACAGTATGATGGAAACACAACTGCCTTTGAAAATATGCGTAGTGAGATAATAAATAGAACGGGTTTAAGCTCAGTGAAAGCGGTTCAGAACGGTAGAGTGTACGTTATGGATGGGTTGTTTAGAACAGGGATTCGTCAACCTATTGGGTTGATTTGTTTGGCGAAGTGGTTCCATCCAGCGTTTTTTTCGGATATTAATGTGGGCGTAGTACATGAGGAGTTGATTCAAAAGTTTTTCGGGCTAACTATAGAAGGAACGTACGCGTACCCTGAAATCGTTACTGTAACCGATGTAAAAGGTGTAACATTGACAATACCTCTTCCTGTAAATCGTATTGTTGCCATTACAAGTGGGGTTACCGACATACTTTTTTCTTTGGGCGCTGGAGATAAACTAGTAGGCCGAGACTCGTATTCTACTTTTCCAGTTGAAATTTTAAAAGTACCCGTCGTAGCAGGGTCATCGGCAAGCCCAAATATAGAGCTCATAGCAGGACTAGAACCTGACTTGGTTATTGCTGATTCTATGCTTAGCAGCGACAATAGAGCAAAAATTGAGATGCTCCTTGGGATCCCAGTGATTGTTGAAAATCCATCTGACTCTGACCGTGTTACGCCTTTAGTAAAGTATATCGGTGCTATTGTGGATAAAGAGAAGACAGCTGAAAAAATAGTTAACTTCATGAACAACATTACTACTCTTGTTAAAGAGCGCTTACAAAACCTAACAGATAATAACAAACCGTTGGTTTACTATGAATGGAATAAAGCATGGTTTAGCTGTAACAAGCAGAGTTTACCCCATCAAATGATAACTAGTGCCGGAGGACTGAACATTGCAGCAGACCAAAATGTCACCTATCCAACCTTAAGTCCTGAATACATAATAGAGCGTAATCCCGACATAATCATCCGTATGATTAGTAGTGCAAATCACAACATCACAGACTTCCAAAGCATGCATCAGGAACTAGTGAGTAGACCTGCTCTGAGAGCTACACAAGCTGTCCAAAATGGTAAGGTCTATGTTCTGGACAGTTATTTTAGAACAGGAACACGCAACCCTCTTGGTTTGCTAACATTAGCTAAATGGTTCCACCCTGATCTATTTGCAGATGTAGATCCAACTGCTATACACAGGGAAATGATTCAAACTTTCTTCGGTGTTACCTTGGAGGGCACATATGCCTACCCATAACGTTTTGCAGCAAATAACACTGGCCCAAGTTCGCTTTGTTCCTCTTCTTTTTATGAAGTATTGAATAGATGGTGAAGCAAAAATGAGAGTTGCTTTCGTCGTTCTTTCACATGAAGTAGAAATTATTACCCTAGCAGTTAAGGCGCTCGCTAAAAAGACAGGTATGCTTATAGATGTTTTTCCTCGAACTGCAGAAGACTTGGCAGACCAAAAACTGCTGGATCAATTCATCAATTTTGCGCGAATATCCCACGTAACACTTATGCATTTAATGGGTGGCAAAAAAGGGTTCACAGGCTTTGATCGCGTTATAGCCGCGTTGCGAGATGCACATGTGCCTTTGTTCGCGTCTGATGTTCAATATGACCCAGAATTCGTCGCTTGCTCCACTGTTAACCAAGATGATTATCAAAAAATTCATCAATACATTAATCATGGTGGACTAGAAAACTATGAAAACCTGCTGCTTTTTTTAGCAAACCGTTTCGGGGAAAGCCATTTCGAGGCTAAGCTACCAAAAAAGATGCCATTGCAAGCAATATATCACCCAAACTTTGGTCATATCTGCACATTAGCTGAATACCTGGAAAAAGTATACGTTCGTGGAAGACCTACAGTTGGAATTTTTTTCCATAACGATCCTTTAAAAACGGGCGACATTAACCTCGCCAACAGTCTGATCCGCTCTGTTGAACAGCACGGCGCGAATGCGCTTTTAGTGTTTTTCTCAGCGAATGATGTTTCAGCTAAAAGTTTGAAGTGGATTATAGAAAACTACTTTATTAAGGACGGAAAACCTGTTGTTGACGTTGTCATTAGCACACTTGCCCATTCTGTTGCAGCGTTCATGCAAAGCTCCGAATCGGTGAACGAGCTTTTTAAGATGCTTGGGGTTACCGTCCTCAAGGCGATTGTAACATATAACACTTTTGAGGAGTGGTGTAGTAGTCTACTGGGATTAAGTTTTACTGAAGTAGCATGGAATGTTGCAATGCCCGAGTTTGATGGTATGATAATCACTGTGCCAATAGCCACTAGAAAGATCTCTGAAAAAGATCCGGTGACAGGCGCAAAAATAACCTCGTATGTAATAATTCCTGAGCGTCTTGACAAGCTTGTCAGATTAAGCATTAACTGGGCAAAATTGCGGTATATTCCTAACGAGAAAAAGAAGGTTGCACTGATTTTTCATAATTATCCGCCAAGAAATGACAATATCGGTAGCGCTGCAGGACTCGATGCTGCAACTTCAGCTATAAACCTCTTACGAGAAATGCGGAAACAAGGCTATTCGCTGGAGTATTTACCTGAAGATGGCCAGAAATTGATGGATAAAATAATTGGCGGTTTAACTAATGATCAAAGATGGTTAAGTCCTGATGAACTTGCAGAAAAAGCTGTGGCTAAAACCCCACGTGCTCAGTACATCAAATGGTTTGATGAGTTGGCTGTAGATGTCAAAGAGAAAGTGGTTAAGCATTGGCGGAAGCCACCTGGGAAACTTTTCAATTACAAAGGCGACCTATTAATTCCTGGAATAATTAATGGTAACGTGTTCATCGGTCTTCAGCCTCCTCGAGGCTACACGACTGACCCTGCATCTATTTACCATAGCCCTGATCTTCCTCCCCCGCATCACTATTATGCTTATTATCGTTGGATTCGGGACGTTTTCAAAGCTGACGTTATCATTCATTTTGGTAAACATGGCACCATGGAATGGTTGCCTGGTAAATCTGTTGGGCTTTCCGCTTCATGTCTTCCAGACATCGTTATTTCCGATTTGCCCAACGTTTACCCATATCTTATAGATGATCCAGGCGAGGGCACATGCGCAAAAAGGCGTAGTTACGCCTGCTTAGTTGATTATTTAATTCCAGTGATGCATAATGCTGACTCTTATGATGATTTAGCTAAAATCTGTGTTCAATTGAAAGAGTATTATCATGCCAAAGCTGCTGATCCTGGAAAAGTCAGGATTCTTAAGAAGTTAATCTGGGACGCCGTAGTTCAAGCTAACCTCAACAGCGATTTAGAAGTCACTAAAGAAGAGGCGTTTGCGAATTTTGACGCCTTTATAGAGCAACTGCATGGCTATTTGAATGAATTATCTGACGCGCAGATCACAGACGGATTACATGTGCTAGGTGAACCTCCCACGGAGTCGAGGCTAGAAGAGTTTTTGGTTGCGTTGACGCGGATAGATAATGGCAGTGTTCCCTCTTTGCGTCAGTCATTGGCTGAATTGAAAGGTTACAATTATGAAGCGTTGCTGGCAAATCGTGGTGCTCTGCGTCAAGATAACCGAACTAATGGCGATGTTCTTAACGAGTTGAACCAAATTGAACTTGAGCTAATAAAACGATTCCATGCTGTAAGTTTTAAAGAAGAAAACATTGACTCTTTGCTTTATGAACTGTTCGGCGAGGTTAATGCCAAGTTGCGGCAATGCCTATCCTATATTTCTAATTTTCTTGCTCCTGCGTTGAATGCAACAACCGAAGAGCTAACTAACACTACATCTGCATGTCACGGTAATTATGTACCAACAGGGCCTTCTGGTGCTCCAACACGCGGTAACGCCGACATCTTACCTACCGGACGCAACTTTTACTCGATAGACCCCCGTTGTGTGCCCTCTGTTGCCGCTTGGAAAGTCGGCATAGAACTAGGCGACGCTTTACTAAAACGGTATCTGGAAGAAGAGGGGAAGTATCCAGAAACAGTTGCTATTGTTGTTTGGGCCACTGATTGCATGAGAACAAACGGCGACGACATCGCTGAAATTCTCTATTTAATGGGCGTTAAGCCAATCTGGGAAGAATCCAGCGGTAGGGTTATAGGCTTAGAACCTATTCCGCTTGAAGTACTGAAGCGGTCGAGAATTGACGTTACTGTCCGAATAAGTGGCCTTTTCAGAGATACTTTTCCTAATATTGTTAATCTTATTGATGAAGCCGTTGCCTTAGTTGCTGAATTAAAAGAAACTTCTGACAAAAACTATGTCGTAAAACATGTGGAAGAGGAAATAGCTGAACGTATTGGGCAGGGCGTTGATGCTGTTAAAGCGCGTGAAGAAGCATGCTACAGAGTCTTTGGCGATATACCAGGTGGTTACGGGTCAGGCGTTAATGAAGCGATAGACTCCAAAAACTGGAAAGACCAGAAGGATTTGGCAAATATTTATGTTACTTGGGGTTGCTATGTTTATGGCAGAAACAACTTTGGGTTAACAGCGCCTGACTTGTTTAAGAAACGATTAAGCAAAGTTGAACTGACCTTAAAGAATTGGGATCAACGTGAATATGACGCTTTACAGATAGACGATGCTTATTCTTATCATGCAGGTATGGATGTAACCGTCAAGACGATTACTGGGAAAGCTCCGCGCTCGTTTTATGGGGACAGTTCTGATCCTAAAAGAGTTAAGATTAGAAGCACCGCTGAAGAGATTAGGTATTGCTTCAGAGCCCGCCTCGTTAATCCTAAGTGGATTGAAAGCATGAAAAAGCATGGCTACCATGGAGCTGCCGAGTTTTCCCGACAGATAGATTACGTGCTAGGATGGGATGCAACAGAAGAAGTCATAGAAGACTGGATGTACGAGGAATTGGCGCAAAAATTTGTCCTTGATAAATCAATGCAGAAGTGGCTGAAAGATGTGAATCCTTACGCATTACATAACATGACTGAGCGCCTTTTAGAAGCTATTGAACGGGGCATGTGGCATACCTCAGAGGATATGAAGAGGAAACTGCAGCAGATTTATTTGCAGGTTGATGGTTTGCTTGAAGGCACCAACGAAAAGAAATAATGAGTGCTCATTTATGAGCGACATCAGGAAATAAAGCACAGCCACAATAGGAGCGTATTACTGTGAAACCGGCGTTGATTGTGATTGATGTTCAGAATGGCTGGCTAGAAATGTCTGAAAGACTGAAGCAGTCAGTGACTGAGCGCATAGGTTCAATGAGCGAAGCAATCTCAATATTTCGAAAAGCGCGCGCCCCCATCATCTTTACTTACCATTCTTATGCCGAGCGAGGTATTGTGCCCGGGACAAAAGAGTTTGAACTTATCCCAGGTTTAACCGCGGTGGCTGAAGACGTCAAAGTTCTTAAGAATCATCAAAACGCTTTTGTCAAGACGGCTTTAGCCCATATGATTCGGGATAAAGGCTGTGATACTGTAATTCTAATAGGACTTAGCGCCTTGAACTGTGTTCTAGCAACTTATCTTGCATCGTATGATGAGGGCTTTTTCCCTTACATAGTGAGAGGTGCTGTGGCAGGGTCTGATGAGGGATCTGTTAAGATTTTGGAGAAAATTTGTGACACTCTAAGTTTGCGAGCGGTTGCCCAAATTTTGGGGCAAAACCCCTCAGTCTCGTTCATGAATTAAAAAATCTACAGTTCTCTTCCAACTTGTCTTTTGTTTTATGTTTTTGAGGCATTTTACTTTGATGGCTTAATTTCCACTAATAAAACTCACGATATGTCTATATGTGAGTAGCGCGCTCGTCCATCATAGCTGGCGTTACTCCTCTTTTGATCTGTGAGATGAAGTTCCAGTAAAACTGGAAGAGCCATAAAACTCATTCGAGCTTTTGCTTCTGTTTGGAGAAACATCGATTTGCTAAGCCTTCCCCTCAGTTCTCTCAGTAAACCACATTAATCTTTTTGTGGGTGAGTTTACCATTGGCGTTTGTTGGTTGCTACAAGTCTTGTCCAGCTTTTGCTGTAGTTGGCGGCTTTTGGTTATGGGTTGGGGGCAAGGGTCAGTTTTGAACGGATTATCTACCTTTCCTTTGTTATCCCAGGTATAGTGGCTTTAACGTCATTTTCAACTAGTTTTAGTGGCTCTGCATCAAAGCTTCAAGTGGGAAGTTTTTTTTTACAAAAGTTCATCAAAACTTTTGATGCCGACAGTGAGGATTGTCCTCAATAATTACAGACAAAACTTTGATCGGAGTAGTACGTGGCTTGATAAGTTCTATAGCCATACTGTTAGTTGTATTTTTGCTTTCACCCACGTTCACGGTAAGCCCCTTGTTCCTGTTAGTTTTGGTTTATCTTCCTGTTTTGTTTTTGCCACATCTGGCGTATTGGTTGCATTCGTTATAGAATCACATCAGAGTATGAGCACTTTTAACAGTGTAGCTATTTTGCACATGACTTTCTTATGTGGCGCCTTTTTTCTTTAGCTGCATTACCTGAAGCAGCAAAAGTTTGCTGTACTTTTTACCTCTTACTTATTCAACGAGTTTGCGGGCTGCGGTTGTAGGTCGTTTTCCCTTGGTTGTCTTTGATAGTTCTAATGGGTTTTGGGTTTACCTTCTTTTTTGCGAGCTTATTTGCGCTGAAGAAACAAGTATATGAGTGGTTATCTAAAGCTTTTTATTTTGTTACAGTTACGAAAATGCAGAGGTTTATTTGGCTACTTATATTATTGGTTACAATATAAACAAAACTAAAAATGCTTTCAACGTCAAAACAGAAATAACTACAACTAATCCAAACAAAATAGCTGTTAAAACCATAATTTCTAAAGCTTCCTTTACATGGCTTGGTGAAAGCTGCCCCTTATCGCCTAAGGTGTAATATCCCTCTTTTTCCAACTGAACCTCCAAAGCCCCCGCCATTGCAGATATGGTCCACCCTGCATTTGGGCTAGTCGTCTTGTCTTTATCACGCTGCAAAATACGCCATGCATTTCTCCAATTTGCACTTAGCACCGCTGCTGAAACAACCATCAACACCGCCGTAAAGCGCGCAGGAATAAAATTGGCCATAGTGTCTAGCTTTGCCGAAAACCAGCCAATATTCACGTGAACAGCATCTTTGTAGCCAATCATAGAATCCAAAGTGTTCACCACCCTAAACGCAAAAGCACCTGGCACTCCAAAAAGAGCAAAGAAAAAGAACGGCGAAGTAATCCCGTCGGTGGTACTCTCAGCAATGGACTCAACCGCAGCCGAAAGCACATGCTGATCATCCAGCTTGTTTGGGTCACGCCTAACAATAAAATGTAGCCACTGCCTTGCCCCCTCTAAATCTTTCCTTTTCAAAGCCTCAGCAATAGGCACGGTATACTTCCACATACATTTGATGGCTATTGTGCTTTTCAGCAAAACCGCCGCCACCACCACATACACTACCCAACCCCAAACGGGCACTTGCCTAAGAACCCAAAATAGCAATCCAGCAGGCACTGTGAAAAGCGCCATAACACCAACGCAGAGGAAAACGCCGTTAACTTTCTCTATTCTTGGATTGATATTTTTCAATTGTGGTTTAGCCCACCCAATCACTTTGCCCATCCACACCGTCGGATGTGCCCTATCAGGAATTTCGCCAAAAATCACATCAATCAAGAAGGCTAATGAAAAAACCAACAGAGAATCAACAAAAAAAGAAACATCAAAAAAAGCCATTGCTGCTTCAGACCCGCAGAGTTTTCTTCAAAGCATCAATCAATTTTTCGTTTTCAGGGCGCGTTTTGACCGCAAGTCGTATATAGTACTTATCAAGACCCACAAATGAACTACAATCCCTAATCAACACACCCCGCGTCAACAGTTTCTCCTTAAGTTGCGCTGCGGTAAAACCAGAGTTACGTATGTCTATGAAAAAGAAATTTGCATCAGGTGGGTAAACCTTAAACGTCTCAAATTGTGTCAATTCCCCCATTAAGAAAGCTTTTTCAGCTTTAACCAAAGCTAACGACCTGAGCAGGTGTTCTTCATCAGACAGCGCGGCAACAGCGGCAATTTGGGCTAAGCAGTTTAGATTCCAAGGTATCTTTGCGCTCAACAGAATTTCTATAATTTCCTTTGAGGCGACACCATAACCAACTCTAAGTCCAGTTAAACCATAAAGTTTAGTGAAAGACCTCAACACAAACAGGTTGGGAAACTCATCAATCTTGCCGATAAGTGAAAGCTTCTTGTTTTCGTCAACAAACTCCAAGAAGTCTTCATCTAGAAAAACCAAAACATCCTTTGCAAAAGCATTTTCCACAATCTCCAGCAAATCCTCAGTTTTTGTGAGGAGACTCGTTGGGTTGTTAGGGTTACATAAAAAAACAATTTTAACCTTCCCCTTCATAGTAGAGATAAATTGGTTAGCCTCTAAACGGAAATCTTCTCCCAATTGGATATGCTTCACTTTTTTTCCTGACCGAAGAACTGCCCTTTCATACTCTCCAAAAGTTGGGGCTCCAACCAAGGCTATTTCTTCACGCTGCAAAAATGTTTCTGTAAACAAGTAGATCAGCTCGGTTGATCCGTTACCTGCAATGATGTTGTCTTTACTCAAGCCTCCATAATGCTGTGCAATTGCCTCGCGTAAAGCAGTAGAGCTTGAATCTGGATAACGCGAAATCAACCCAAAGCTTCCCTCTATTGCTTCTAAAACTTTAAGAGAAACGCCTAGCGGATTTACACTGGAACTAAAATCCAAAATTCCGTCGCTACCTAATCCAGTCTTTTCTGCTGCTTCAAAAACATCTGCCCCATGAACACAGGGCTTAAAACCTCTAAAGCGTTTGCTCACTAAATCTAAAGCAGGTTTCACTTTGTCTCCAACCCTATCATACTAAACAACCTACTGACATGTGATTGCATCGAAATTTGCTTGTTGAGTAGAAAAAGACGGGATATAAATGTTAGGTTGGATTGTCCATCCTAATGATGATTGAGTTTATGATACAGCTTTCCCCTCAGTTAGTTTACAAGCTGGCTTAAGTTGCTACTCCAATGTTTTGCTAATAAATTTAATGCATCTTCAAATAGTTGTATCTGTGGCATCAAAACCCCTTTTAGACCCAACTTCGTAACGGTTTCAGCTGTTACCGGACCAATAGCGACAATCGTCATTTTTTCGTTCAGAAGGTCACGGAGTTTCTCTACAGAAATTTGCTCGTTTAGCATCTGGAAAAGGTTTTTTGCACTCAATGCGCTACCAAAAATTAGCGCGTGGATATTGCCGTTGCGGGCATCTTGAAGAAATTTTTCTTTGATTTTTTTGTCCGTCGGAATAGCTGATTTATAAACGTAAATTTCTCGTACTATAGCGCCTCTTTCTTTCAACTTTTCCTTCAACGTGGGATTGGCAGCTGAGGTTCGAGGAATAAAAATTGTTTTTTTGGCTATTTTCCAAGACTTTAAGCTTTCAGTTATGCTTTCAGAGGTATATTGAGTGGGAACCAAGTTTACATGAATATTGTTAATTTTGAGCTCTTCTGCTGTTCGTGGTCCAACCGCGATTATAACGGGTTTTTGGATTTCGCGTTTGAGAGTATCTAGCATTTTTAGTTTTTTCGCTATGTCCAGTAAATGTTTTACGCCGTTGGTGCTCATGAAAATTATGTAGTCCACTTTTCCTGCTGCAAGCTCTTCAATAAATTTCTTGACAGGTGACAAATCTGATACATTTTTGATTTCTATAGTGGGTATGAAGTAGGGTTTGCCCCCTTTTTTCCGAATTATCTCAGCTGTTTCTTCTGTTTGACATAGGGGGCGGGTTATAGCAATTGTTTTTCCCTTCAAAGTCAAGTCTCTAGAAACCATAGTAGTTTCCTTCCTAGCTTCGCAACTTCACCTATGACAATCACCGCTGGAGGCTGTATTTTTTTTGCTTGTGCTTCTTTTACAATTGACTCTAACTTACTGATTGTAACGCGTTGATGTTTCGTTGTTCCTTGCTCAATTATAGCAACAGGAACTTTTTGGTCTAGACCTCCCTCAATTAGTTTGGCTACAATAGCTTCCAAAGATTCTACGCCCATCAAGACGACAACTGTGTCTACAGCACTTGCAATTTTAGCCCAATCAATATGATTTTCTGTGTTTTCTGCGCGGTGTCCTGTTACAATGGCTACCGATGCAGCGTAGTTTCGGTGTGTTAGAGGTATGCCTGCATATGTAGGAGCTGCAATCGCCGACGTTACGCCGGGCACCACCTCAAACTTGATTCCCTTTTCTACCAATGCTTCAGCTTCTTCCCCGCCTCTGCCAAAGATAAACGGGTCTCCTCCCTTTAGCCTAACTACATCTTCTCCTTCAAGAGCTAGTTTTACGATAAGTTCTGTGATTTTTTCCTGTGGAACCGCATGTTTTCCAGTTCGCTTTCCAACATAGATTTTTTTTGCCCCTTCAGGTATAAGTTTCAGAATGTCTGAGCTGACTAGTCTATCGTATACCACCACTTTTGCATTTTTCAAGAGTTCAAACGCTTTTACGGTAAGTAGTTGTGGGTCTCCTGGGCCTGCACCAACGAGAAACACTTTACCAGTTATCATATTTTTTTCTCCATTCTTTTTCAATTTGTTTTGCTCCTTGTGCAATCAGTTTCTTTGCAACTTTCTTACCTATTTCTTCAGACTCAGAAAGTGTGCTTTCGGCGGAAGCGGAAATTCTGTTCTTGCCATCCAACGTATACATGAAGCCTTGAAGTGACAAATAATTTTCACAAGCTCTTCCAATTGCTCCAATGGGAACTCGGCAACCTCCTCCAAGTTGGAGCATCAAGCTTCTTTCAGCCGTGACTTCTGCTCTTGTTTGTGGGTGCTCCATGATTTGGAGTAACTGTTGTGTTTTTATGTCATTTTTTCTTGTAACTATAGCTAAGGCTCCCTGTGCAGGTGCAGGAGGAAAATCTTCTAGCGAAAAGCGCTCGGTGATTAGACTTTCCAGTCCCATCCTTTGTAGACCTGCTTCGGCAACAATGATGCCGTCAAAATCTCCATTTTTTGCCTTCTCAATTCTCGTATCAAGATTACCCCGTATTGGTACAACTTCTAAATCTTGACGAAGAAATTTTACCTGCGCTAAACGCCTTAAGCTACCAGTGCCAATAATGGCGCCTTTTGGTAGGGCTTTAAGTGGAAGATTGTCCTTTGAGATGAGCACATCGTGGGTTGATGCACGTTTAGGTACGGTTGCTATGACGATTCCTTCTGTTTCTACAGTGGGGACGTCTTTTAAGCTGGAAACCGCGAAGTCAACTTCTTCTCTTATGAGAGCTTGATCAATTTCTTTTTCAAAGATGCCTTGTGTGTCTATAGTAAAGAGCGGTTGTGTATTTTCCCTGTCTCCAAGAGTTTTTATTGTCCGAATTTTGAACTCCACGTTTGGGCATAACATTTTTAGTTCTTGCACAAACTTTTCAGTTTGGGCGAGAGCAAGTTTACTGCCCCTAGTACCAACTGTCAAAATCATATTCAAGCATTCCTGTTTACACTTGATGCTGCACACAAAGCATTATCAAAAGCACTTATTGTACGTTTCAAATCCTCTTCAGTGTGGGCATTTGACAAGAAGCATGTTTCGAACTGGGATGGTGGTATAAAAATACCTTGTCTGAGTAACTGCCTGAAGTAAGCTTGGAATTTTTGTGTGTCTGATTGCTGTGCAGTTGCGTAGTCATAAACTGGTTGTGGTGTAAAGAATATATGGAACATGGATGCTATACTGTGAACTTGGGCTTCTATACGGTGGTTTGAGGCTAAATCCGAAAGGGCTTTTTTGAGTTTTTGGCAGTTCTTTTCTAGAGTAAGATAAATTTCTTTTTTCTTTTCATTCAGAATGCGTAGCATTGTGAGAGCTGCTTTTATAGAAACAGGGTTGCCGCTGAATGTTCCTGCTTGATAGACCTTACCAGTGGGTGAAACATGCTGCATTATTTCCTTCTTTCCTCCAAAAACGGCAATCGGAAAACCGCCACCGAGCACTTTGCCCAAGGTTGTCATATCAGGTTTTATATTATAGTACTCTTGAGCGCCTCCAAGAGAGAGTCTAAAGCCCGTGATTATCTCATCAAAAATAAGAACTATACCATATTCTCTAGTTAATTTCCTCAGAGAATTGAGATATCCCTCAGTTGGCAGAATGAGACCAATGTTGCCTATAACAGGCTCAACAATCACTGCGGCTATCTCGTTGCCCTCTCGCTTTACCGTCTCTTCCAGTGCTTCAACGCTGTTGTAAGGTAAAACGATGGTATTACGTGTAGTTTCCTCGGGAATTCCAAGCGATGTAGGTGTTCCAAAAGTAGTGGCGCCTGAACCTGCCTTCACTAAAACATTGTCATGTGCACCATGGAAGCAGCCTTCAAATTTGACTATTTTCTTGCGTCCCGTAAACCCCCTTGCTACTCTTAGTGAATGCATAGTAGCTTCAGTGCCTGAATTAACTGTGCGTAGCATTTCTACGCATGGTAAGACTTTGCTTATTTGGGATGCAAACTCGGATTCTAACTCAGTAGGTACACCGTAGAGGGTGCCTTTAGGAAGTTGCTCTTCAACGGCATGGATTATACTACTGTCTGCATGTCCAAGCAGTAATGTCCCGTATGCCATGCAATAATCTATATAGGTTTCCCCGTCTGCCCCATGGAGTTTAGATCCTTGAGCTGACTCAACGAAAAAAGGGTGTGGTTGGAAAGCACGGACAGGGCTGTTTACTCCGCCCGGGATCACTTTTTTGGCTTTTTCAAAAAGTTCTTTGGATTTTGTGTTCACGTTGAGCTTAGCCATGATTTCACATCTTTAGCGAGATAGGTTATGATGAGGTCAGCCCCAGCCCGCTTAATCCCGCTTAGAATTTCACAAATTGCTATTTTTTCATCTATCCAGCCGTTTTGGGCAGCTGCTTTAAGCATAGCGTACTCGCCACTTACATTGTAAGCGGCAAGAGGAATGTTGAATTTTGCTTTGGCTGCGTGAATTATGTCTAAATAAGCTATGGCTGGTTTAACCATTAATATGTCAGCGCCTTCGTTTATGTCTAATTCCATCTCTCGTAAAGCTTCTCTTGCGTTTCTATAGTTAAGTTGGTAGGTTTTGCGGTTTCCAAACTGTGGTGTTGACTCCACAGCTTCCCTGAAGGGGTGATAAAAGCTTGAAGCAAATTTTGCAGAATAAGCCAATATGGCCGTTTGGTCAAATCCCGCATCATCTAAGCCTTCCCTTATAAGCTGGACTTGTCCATCCATCATGGCTGATGGCGCTACAATATCCGCGCCTGCATTCGCCTGGCTTACGGCAACTTTCTGCAGTACCTCTAAAGTGGAGTCATTTTGAATTTTTCCGTTTTTCGCTATGCCACAGTGTCCATGGCTTGTGTACTCACAAAGACAAACGTCACTTATCACTACAAGCTCATCACCAAACTCTTTCTTTAAATTGCGGATGGCCCTTTGGACAACACCATTGTCAGCGAATGCTTCTGAACCCGCGTCATCTTTTTTTGACGGCACGCCAAATAGAATTATCGACTTTACACCTTGTTCCAAAATCTGTCTTGCTTCATTTACAACCTGATTAAGTGGTAGTCTATAGTAGGAAGGCATAGACTTTATAGGGATAGGGTTTTTTGCCTTTTCGTCAACAAAGATCGGATAAACCAGATCACGTGGGTTGAGCTCAACCTCGCTTATGATTTCCCGTAACGCTGTGGTTGTGCGAAGTCGTCTCATTCTTACCGACGGAAAACTCATGTTTTCCTCTCCTAGAGTTTACCTATATTATCCTGTAGGTATTTTCCTATAATGATTGTTGCCATTTCTTGTGCCTCTTGGAATTTGCCTTCTTCTAAAGCTTTTTTTATATCTAAATTTTCCATTATGCTGTATAGCAAGTTTTTCCGAATTTTTTGTTCTTGAATTTTATCTTTGAGCGTTTTTCTGAGATAATTTTGAAGTTTAATCTGCAGTAAGTCTTCTTGGGTGAGTATGTTCTCAATTCTTCGTCTAAGAACACTTGCCATTGCTGGACTTTTACCTCCTGTAGATATGCCGATTTGTATCTCGCCGACTTTTGCCACGGCTGGTAATATAAAGTCGCTTACCTCAGGGTTGTCAGCCGCGTAAACCATCCAACCATTTGCTTTTGAGCATCTGACAAGTTCTGCATTTAGCTCATGGTCGTTAGTTACTGCTACCACTATATCGGGCTTTGGGTTAAAATTTCTCATAAAATCTGTAGCGTTTTTTACTTCCTCTTGTCGCAACTTGACTTTGCCATTTTGAGCTAATTGCTCTATCTTATCTGAGAAAGTTTTGCTGACCACAAGAATAGCCGCTCCAGCTTCAAGGAAGTCCATGGTTTTTCGATAGCTTTCAACACCACCACCAACGATAACCACGTTTTTTCCAAGCATTTTTAAGTCTATCAGCATTTTTCTTCTACCCTATCTGTGTTTTTCGAACCTATAATCTTCTATCAGTGCACTTTTGAACTTTGCCGAGAAAGCCAAATAATCCATTTTTTTCTTGGAAGGTGTTGCAAGTGAAACTATTTTATCTATGTCCAAGTATTGCTCAGCAATTTCAAGAGCTCTGAAGCTGAATTCTTCATATCTGATTTCAACTTCTGGAATTGATCCTCGTCCTTCCACTAAATCGATACGTGGAACTATACCCACCAATTCAACTCCAGAGTTTTTCAATGCTTGTGTAAGGAGGCTGCGAACTTCATTGGTGAGGTAACTCATGCGCATTTTGTTAAAGATCACACCTCTTACATTTAACCCAAGTTTCTGCATCAGCCTTACATGGTTTAATGTATTTACCAACGCCCCTTCAATACCTTCTGTTTCACAGCCAACAACCACCACCGTTGCCGCGCCTAAAGCCGCAGCTACCTCTACGGTTGAACTTGGTCTTTCCACTTTATCCATAAGTAACCCTGTGAAAGTGCTCATGGCCCCCTCGATTATGAGGAAGTCATACTCTTTTTCTGCTTTATGCACTGCATCAAAAACAGGTTTCCAGCCACTTTCTCCAATTTTAATCGAAGAATAACACTGTATTGGCTCCTTTATCAAATAGAGCGCCGGTACTAAATCACGTATGTCGCCACCCACTTTCAATACGCTTACGTGAAAGCTCCTTTTTTTTAGCGCAGCAGCTAAACCTGTGACTATAAACGTTTTCCCTGAACCACTACATAGCGCAGTTACCACTATAAGTGGTGCTTTTTGCAGTTTTTTAGCTCTCTGGTTTTTGGAACAGATATTTGTTGAAATACCTATTTCGCTTTTAATTTTCTGTTGCAACTTTGCGTTTTCCTCGCGAATTCTCTGTAGCTCTTCAGAACTTATGTCAAGCGATTCAGTAATTCCCTCCACGATTAACGGATTTTGATCCAGCAAAGAATGCACAGTTGTACCAACAACATTGCCCTCCTTGTTTGCGGCACCCGAAACGAGAGCTTGCTCATCTTTACGATAATTGAGACGTTTTGTCTGCGAGACCAGAATCGATTTTGCACTTTTGCCCACACTTATTCTGCCATAAGTATGACAGTGAAAGCCCCTAACCTCAGCGCCTATATTATCTGTCAAATAACTTTTGTCCACTACAGTCGCTCGAACTTGATCTGTACAGATCAACGGTTTGAACTCTACATCCAGCAATCCCAGACCTTCACGGATAATAGGTGCCGCCGACAATCTGCCAATATCTGTTCTCTTTGAAAGAATCTGGAAACCTGAACACACCCCAAACACAAATTTTCCAACCTCTGACATCTTCAAAATTTCCCGTAAAATTCCATTCTTCACGGTCTGAGACTCAACAAGGCTGCCGCCAGGAACTATTAACATATCCAAAATTTCTGAACTAGGTTTTCCCGCAACCAAGCCGTCTTCACAAATGATGTCTGTTGGTAAATTGCCAAATCCCTCAAAACAGGGTAACGCTCCCGGCAAATACGCCAACCCGATTTTGTGCTTCATTTAGCTCTGCCTGCTGCCCCTTTTTGGTTAATTACGGCAAAGCTTATATTTAAGGCGGTCGGTTTATCCAACCATGTGCCGCTTTGCCAAGACAATTCAACTAATTAATGTGCGTTTGACGCATAAGACAGCGAATGTGCCACTGTTGGAGGCGGTGTCTTTTAAAGACAGAAAGCAGGCGTTAGTTGAGTTTTGTGGTTTAGGTGGTATACGCGAATGTGTTCTTTTGCAGACATGTAATCGTGTAGAGTTTTACCTAATAAGCGAGAGTGGTGTTGATGTTGCTGACGCGGTAAGAGAGCGTTTAGTTTGTAAAGTTAGAGGTTTATATTCAGAAATATACAGAGCTGTCGAGACATCATTTAACGAAGAAGCTTTGCTGCACCTCCTTCGTGTTACTGCTGGTTTGGAATCTATGATTGTTGGTGAACGCCAAATTGTTGCTCAGGTGTGGAATGCTTATCTCGAGGCAGAAAATGCAAAAACCGCTGGTCCTGTGTTTAAATATCTGTTCAAAAGGGTCGTCAAAATTGGTGGGCGTGTTCGAAAAGAGACGGGTATCGATAAAGGTGCTTTGTCTGTTGGTTCTGCAGCGGTGGAGTTGGCTGAATCTTTGCTGGGTAAGTTAAAAGAAAAAAGAATTCTTGTTATGGGTGCGGGTGAAATGGGAACTTTGGTGGCAAAAGCTCTAGCCAAACGCTGTCTTAACCCTATTTTCATAGCTAACCGAACCTATGACCGCGCCGTTCGTTTAGCTGCCGAGCTTTCAGGTTACGCAGTCAAATTTGATAAGCTTGAAGAAGTTGTTGCGGACGCGGATGTTGTAATTTGTTCAACTTCTGCCCCGCATTATTTGCTTACGAAGGAATTGGTAACAAATTGTGTTCACCGCCGTCAAAACGGTGGGAAATTGATCGTTATTGATATTTCAAATCCTCGAAATGTTGAAGAAGCGGTAAGGGAAATTGAGGGCGTTGCGCTCTACAATATTGATGACCTTCACTTAATAACTGAGAAGAATAAGTTGAAGCGGCAGAAGAGTGTTGAAAAAGCGCAGAAAATCATAGATGAAGAACTTTCTTTTCTGAGTAGAGAGCTGAAAACTGAAACCGTCAGGGAGATAATCGCCGAACTTCTTTCAAGGGCTGAATTAGCGCGTCAAAGTGAACTTGCTAAAGCTTTAAGTATGATGGGTGACGTGGGAGAGCGGGAGAAAAAAATAATCAGTGATTTAACATCGGTCTTAATGAAGAGAACTTTTGTTCCACTTGTAGAAAATTTGCGTTTAGCTGCCCAGAATAACGATGTGCAGGCAATTGAGAACGCAATTAAATTGTTTAATGTTACAGCAAATAATCAAGGTGAAAGGCGAAGTTAATGGAAGGCGACGTTGGATTAATTATTATTGGACACGGTAGCAAGCTTCCTCACAACCGAGAAAATCTTGAAAAATTAGCAGATATTTTGCGCCGGCGTTCACAGTTTAAAACTGTGGAAATTGCCTTTATGGTGAGAAACACCCCAACAATCCCTGAAGCGATAGAGTTAATCGCGGAAAGAGGTGTAAAAAAGATTGTTCTTGTTCCTGCTTTTTTGGCTCAGGGTGTCCATACAACTCAAGAAATTCCTGAACTCATTGGTCTGAAGGACAAAGAATCTCAGTTGACCGCCAAAGGAATACAATTAATCTACGGTGAACCTCTAGGTTCAGATGAACGCATCGCAGATATAATTGCTGAGAAAGCCCTCAAGGCAATGGGTAAAGACGTTTTGCCATCACTTCGGGCTTCATCTGAAATGGAAATTCCTGCAGCCGCAAACGAGATATACAAAAAAAGTATGCAACTAATCAGACCAGCGATAAAAGAAACTCTTGAAAGTGTTCCTGAATCACACGTTTCCATAATTGAGCGGGTTGTCCACACTACTGCTGATCCTGAATTTGCGAAGCTCTTGCTCATCAGTCCCAAAGCAGTTGAAGCGGGAGTTGCAGCTATTAAGGCAGGCGCAAAAGTTGTTACAGACGTGAAAATGATAAAGGCTGGTATAAATGAGTCAAAGCTGAAGAAATTTGGTGGGCAAATAGTCAGTTATGTTGATGATAAACGTGCTTTCAAAATTGCTCACGAGGAATCCACCACCCGCTCAGTTGCAGCGATGCGTCTAGCCGTTAATGATGGCTTGAATGGAGTTATTGTGCTTATCGGGAATGCTCCGACAGCCGCTTTTGAATTGGCTAAAGCTGTTGAGGGGGGTTCAGCTAAACCTGCTTTAATTATTGCCACCCCAGTTGGTTATGTGGGTGCCGCCGAGTCAAAGCAAGCCATTTCAGAATTGCCAGTTCCCTTCATAATTGTTAAAGGTCGAAAAGGCGGAAGTACAATTGCTGTAGCCATTTTCAATGCGCTCCTCAACTTGGCAGAGTCTACTGTACCAATAAAAGGGGACTGAAATGCCGCGGTTTCTAAAATATGGAATCAGCACGGGTGCTTGTGCAGCAGCAGCCGCTAAAGCCGCGGTAGTTGCCTTACTGAGTGGTCCCGTGAGGCAGGTTGTTATTCCCACTCCCATTGGAATTCGATTTGAAATTCCAGTAAAAGAAGTCAAAAAACTTGAAAACTGTAGTGCGGTAGCAACTGTGATTAAAACTGCAGGTGACGATATAGACGTAACCAACGGTATAGCAATCTCGGCAACAGTAAAGTTGACCGATGAAGGTAAAATTATTATCCATCGCGGAGCAGGAGTAGGTGTTGTAACTAAACCTGGTTTACAGGTGCCAGTTGGCGAATCAGCTATAAACCCTGTGCCTAAAAAAATGATAACAGATGCTATATCGGAAGTTTTGCCTAGAGGGAAAGGTGCCGAAGTGGTAATTACTGTTCCTGAAGGCGAAAAGGTAGCTGAAAAAACACAGAACGAAAAATTAGGAATAGTTGGTGGTATCTCAATTCTTGGCACCACTGGTGTGGTGAAACCTCTTTCAATTGAAGCTTACAGGCGTTCACTTGTTCCCCAACTTGACGTTGCCTTAGCACATGGTTATAATCGTGTTTTTTTTGTACCAGGAAATATCGGCGAAAGAATCGCCAAACAACTGTTCCATGTTTTTGACGACCAAATTGTGCAAACAGGAGACTTTGTTGGTTACCTGTTGGATAGGGCTGTAGAGAAAGGAGTTAAAGAGATCGTATTAGTAGGTCACTCGGGTAAACTGGTCAAGTTAGCGGCAGGAATATTCAACACGCACCATAAAATGGGCGATGCACGTAACGAGGTTATTGCTGCATATGCTGGCGCTGTTGGAGCTACCACACAAACTATACAGCAAATTTTGCAAGCTAACACTACCGAAGAAGCCACAGAAATCCTCAAGAAAGCAGGCCTGCACCAAGCTACTTATGATAGAATCGCTCAAAAAGTCAATTTACGTCTTGCAGAATGGACAAAAAACAAAATTCGATTCAGCGTTGTGATAGTATCCATTGACGGGAAAATTCTTGGTCAAGATGAAAATGCTCGGAGTTTGAAACTGTGACCAAACTAACTATAGTCGGTGTCGGTCCAGGTTCTCCTGAATACATTATACCCGCCGCTCGAAAAGCCGTTCAGAACGCACAAATCGTCATAGGCTCAGAAAGAAGCCTCCTTCTTTTTAACGAAGAAATTCACGGTGAAAAATTAACGTTAACCAGTAAAAATGTAGATGACCTTTTAAAGTACGCACAGGACGCTGAAAAAAAAGGCAAAAGAGTTGTTTTGCTGTCAGCGGGAGACCCTGGCTTTTCAGGGCTACTCGGTTCGGTTCTTAGTAGAGTTAACGGCGAAAACAAAGTTACTGTTATTCCAGGTGTCAGTTCCATACAGGTCTGTGCTGCCTATCTCAGCATGTGTTGGGAAAACGCAGTCTTATTCACTTTTCACAGCGGTGTTGACGAAAAGAAGAAAGAAGAGCTTTTTAAAGCAGTTAAAGCGGGAAAAGATGTTTTTCTGCTTCCTGAACCTAAAATATTCAAACCTGCTGACATCGCCCTTTTCCTAATAAAGAAGGGCATAGAAAAAACCGCGAAAATTATTGTATGTGAGAATTTAACGTTAAAAAACGAACAGGTTGTCGAAACCACTTTGGATGAGGCAACTCATCTGTCTTTTTCGCCGCTCTGCGTCATTGTTATACGAAGACAAAATATGTCAAATGAATAATTGAAAAAATTAAAAGGTAAAAAAAGTATGTGGAAGTACCGAACGCCAGGAATTCCGGATGAAAACTTCAACCAAAGTAAGCATGTTCCAGGT
The DNA here is from genome assembly GCA_964582085.1 of uncultured Candidatus Bathyarchaeia archaeon. Taxonomy (GTDB): domain Archaea; phylum Thermoproteota; class Bathyarchaeia; order Bathyarchaeales; family Bathycorpusculaceae; genus JADGNF01. The sequence continues at coordinate 85,095 of CAZOPV010000025.1, forward strand.
CCAACAAAGGAAGAAATTCGAGTGCTCACTTTATCTAAGGCGCGTCTTCGCTGCGGTTCATTAGTTGTAGATGTTGGATGTGGCACAGGAGGATTGACGGTAGAAGCCGCTCTTCAAGTGGCTCCAAACGGCAAAGTTTTCGCTTTTGATGAAAACGTAGCCGCTATAGAACTGACCAAAAGTAACTTAGCAAAATTTGGCGTACAAAATAGTGTTCACCTAATTCATGGCAAAGCCCCTCAAGTTCTTGAGAGTTTGCCAGAGGTTGATGCCTTCCTTATTGGTGGGAGTCATTTGCTGAGTGAGGTTATCCAAGCCGCACACAAAAAATTATCTCTTCAAGGTCGGATAGTCGTGAATGCCATCCTTTTAGAAACCGTCACGGTTGCTCTTTACGAGTTAGAACGGCTAGCCTTCAAAGAAATTGATGTGACCCAAGTTTTTGTGGCAAAAGGTACCCCTACCCGTAGCGGAACGATGATGCTCGCGCGAAACCCCATAACTATAATATCTGCTACGAAGGAGAATCAACAGTGATTGGAAAATTCATAGGTGTTGGTGTTGGTCCAGGAGACCCTGATTTAATCACCGTGAAGGCCCTTAAAGCCTTGAAGACAGCAGATGTGATTTGTATACCTAAATCGCATCCGAATAAACCCAGTATGGCGCTTGGGCTAGTTGAGCAAATTGTAAAAGAGCGGCAGTCTTCGCCTGAAGTGCTTGAGCTCATTTTTCCTATGACAAAAAACGAGTTAGGGCTCCAAAAACTGTGGGCTGAAAACGCAAAGTCCGTCTTCGCGAAAGTAAAAGAAGGCAAAACCCTTGTTTTTGTAACCCTTGGTGATCCGATGCTCTACAGCACTTTTATGTATCTCTATCGTAGTATAAAAAAATCCTATCCCTATATACCAATGGAAATAATTCCAGGAGTAACCTCGGTTACAGCTGCAGCGGCAAGTGCACAATTACCTTTGGCTGAAAAAAACGAAGTTATTTCTATTGTTCCCTCAGATCTTAATTTGGAACTACTTGAGGAAACAGCGAAGCATTCTGACACTTTAGTTTTTATGAAATGTGCACATCGGGTAAAAGACTTCTTGCATACCTTGAAGGCGGCGGGGTTCACAGAAAATTCAACGATTGCACTTGTGAAAAGATGCACGCTGCCTGAAGAAAAAGTGCTTATTGGAAACCTTTGCAGTTTGCAAAAGTGGGACATAACCGAAGATTATTTCTCTGTTGCTATCCTAAAACGAAGCGACTTTTCAACTAACAAAAAGGTGGGTACTCAATGAGTAAAGTTATTTTTATTGGTGCAGGTCCAGGTGATCCCGAGCTGATAACTCTCAAAGGCAAAAAATGGCTGGAAAAAGCAGATATTGTCATCTACGCAGGTTCACTTTTGAATCCTGAAATTCTCAACTATTGCAAACCTGAGGCTAAACTCTATGACAGCGCAAAAATGAGTTTGCCTGAAGTTTTAAAAGTGATGATCGAGGGTGCGAAAAGTGGTCAACTTGTTGCTCGCGTGCATGATGGTGACCCCAGTTTTTACGGTGCCATACAAGAGCAAATGGATGTGTTAGAGAAGGAGAAAATTGAGTACTTCCGAATTCCAGGCGTAAGCTGCCTGCAAGGTGGAGCCGCCAGCCTAAACCGTGAATTAACCTTGCCTAATGTTTCACAGACAATAATCATAACACGTCCTGAAGGTAGAACTCCTGTACCTGAGATGGAAAGTATCAGCAAATTGGCAACTCATCAGGCAACGATGGTTATCTTTCTAGGTATGTCACATATTGAGCGGGTGGTTGAGGAGTTAAAGACAGGCGGTTACCCAGATGATACTCCTGTGTCAGTTGTGTATAAGGCTACTTGGCCTGAACAGAAAATTGTGGTCGGAACTTTGAGCGATATCGTAGAAAAAGTGAGGGCTGAAGGGATAACTGAGACAGCGTTAATTTATGTTGGTCGAGTGCTAAACCCGCGCAGATATGATTTCTCCAAGCTTTATGACCCTTCTTTCACAACGGGTTTTCGCAAGGGGTTTAGTCATGTATCCTAATGGAATAGCGGTTATCGCCATCACAAAACGTGGAGTTGAAACTGCAATCAAAATAAAGCAGGTGCTCGCAAAGGTCGACTTGCCTTGCACTGCGTATGCTCCCAACAAATATTACCATGAAGAACTGGCGTCTATAGACAAAAAACTTGATGTTTTCATAAAAGAAATTTACCCAAAAGTTGACGCCATAGTGTCAATTATGGCAACAGGCATAACCATTAGGGCGGTTGCTCCACTTCTTGAAAGTAAACTGGTTGATCCAGCCGTTATAGGTGTTGATGTTGCAGGGAGGTTCGTGATAAGTTTGTTGTCAGGACATTATGGAGGAGCAAATTTGTTAACTCAAATAATTGCAGAGGGTATAGGCGCTACTGCCGTGATAACAACTGCCTCTGAAACTCTGAACAGACAGAGTGTCGATGAAATTGCTCGGCTACTGCATTTGACCATAGTTAATCCGGCAAGTCTTATAGCAGTTAACTCCGCTATTGTGAATGAAGAAAACGTGGCTCTTGTTGTCGTTGGCGGAGTGAACATCCCCAGCAAAATGGTTTCAACATTAGAAGTTAAAAAAGCTGAGACAGTGGATCAGGCGGCAGAAATCATCGATAATTACGACGCCGCAGCTCTAATAACTAAAAAATCATTAAAAACAGCGAGATTTTCAAAGCCAGTTACAATTTTGAAGCCTAAACGAATAATCATGGGGGTAGGTACTCGAAAAAACGTTACTGAAGACCAAGTGCTTTCGGCTGTTAATCGTGCCCTATACAAAGCAAACTTGCCCATAGAACGACTTGACGGCTTAGCAACAGTTGACATCAAAAAAGAAACAGCAAGTTTAGTCAGCGCGGCCGCCAAATTGAGGCTAAATCTCTCTTTCTTAACCACTGCAGAGCTAGGGGCTCTGAAACATGAAGACCTTAGCCCAGATTCGCAATTGGTCAAAAAGACTATTGGAGTTGGTGGAGTGTGCGAACAGGCAGCAATAATAAAAGCAGGAAAAAACCCACACTTAATACTGAAAAAACAAAAGTTGAATGGCGTGACAATAGCAATAGCCGAGGGCGAATAAGCGTCGTCGGAATCGGTCCAGGCTCTGTTGAGCACATGACGCCAAAGGCGAAACGAGAAATCAAAAACGCAGACGTTGTAGTAGGCTATAAGACATACATTGACTTAGTGCAGAATCTAATTAAACCAAATGCTGAAGTTGTATCTGGCACAATGGGTCGTGAAGTGGACAGAGCTAGGACCGCCGTTGCTAAGGCATTAGAGAACAAAGCTGTTGTGGTAGTCAGCAGCGGTGATCCAGGAGTTTACGGCATGGCAGGCGTGGTTTTGGAGGTGGCTACAGCAGAAGGCACACGTATTCCAGTTGAGATTATCCCGGGCGTAACCGCTGCAACCGTAGCTGCGTCAAAATTAGGTGCACCTTTGGTGAGCGATTTTGCTGTAATTAGCCTTAGTGATTTGTTGACACCGTGGGAATTAATTGAAAAACGGCTGCGGGCTGCTGCTGAAGCCGATTTTTCAATTGTTTTGTACAATCCGCAAAGTACGGGTCGCAAAGAGCCTTTAATTAAAGCTTACGAAATTTTGCTTAAATATCGTGACTTGGGTACTCCTGTGGGGGTAGTTAGGCAAGCGGGCAGAACAGGTGAAAAAACTACAATTACTACTTTGAGTAAACTGTTGGACTGTGAGGTTGACATGGTCACTACTATTATCGTTGGTAGCTCAAAAACTAAATTTGTAGATGGGCGTCTGGTGACCTCACGAGGATACAAACTTAGCGGTTAGCTGTTTTTATTTTCCAGCAGTTTAAGAATTTCTTTTCGTGCTTCGCTAATTGTCAACGGCAGTTGTTTATCTATAGGTAGGTTGTCTTCTTTCTTTAATACTTCAAAAAGATGCGTAATTCTAGGCGACCGCAAATTGACGCTGCGAATCAATTCAGCGTTGGAGAAAATTTCTTTGGGTATACCTTCGGCAATGATTTTTCCTTTATTTAATATGTAGAGACGTGTGGCGAATAGAGGTACCATGTCCACATCATGTGTGGCCAAAATCAATGTAATGCCTGAATCTTTGTTTAGTTTGAGAAGTAAATGAAGTATTTCGCTGGTGGCTCTGGGATCAAGATTTGCTGTTGGCTCATCCATTATGATGACTTCAGGCTGCATAGCCAACACACCTGCCAGTGCTACTCGCTTCTTTTGTCCTAGACTGAGAAAGTGAGGTGGTTTTTCGGCAAATTCGCTCATATCCACAATTTTGAGCGCCTCATCTACTAGCATTTTGGTTTTATCTTGGGAGTAACCGAGGTTTAGTGGTCCAAAGGCAACGTCCTGTTTGACTGTTGGTGCAAACAGTTGATCATTTGGATCTTGAAAAATGAAGCCTACTTTTTTTCTCAAAGCAAGAAGTGCTTTGGTGTTATATTCTAATGGGGTGTCTTCATAGTATACGGTACCTGATGTTGGCTTCAAGATTCCATTTAAGTGTTTTAGCAGAGTTGTTTTTCCCGAGCCATTTATACCTAAAAGTGCAATTCTTTCACTTTTTGCTATGTTTAAAGATACCTCATCGAGTGCAAGTGTTCCATCCGAGTAGCGGTGGGACAGCTTTTCTAGTTTAAACAGCATTCATATAACTCCGATGTTTATGGTTAATATGATTAAGACCAACAAAGCCGCATCAAAAATAGCGATGCATCCTACTGCTTTTTTGGTTGGTTTGGGCAAGTCTTCAAGGACGTGTATGTTTCCGTCATAACCTCTGGAGTTCATTGCAATGAAGGTGCGTTCCCCCTGCTCTAAAGTTCTAATGAAGAGATTCCCCGCGAGCAATGCAATTGAGCGGATTCGATTAATGAATCCTGAATGTCCAAGTCGGAGTGTTTGAGCAGTGTTCATTTTTGCGGAAACTTCCAAGAAAACAAAAATGTAGCGGTAGATAAGCAAGGACAATTCAATTACTGTTCTAGGGACTTTCAATTTTCTGAGTGTAATGAATATGTCAGTTATAGACGTTGTTAAAACTAGAAAGAACAGGCAAGAAAGGGCACCTTCCACCCTTAAAAACGTCGTTATGCTTAAGTTTAAGCCGTTTTTGAAAATAATCCATATAAATCCTGGCAATCTGATTTCTGCTAGAGGTTCGCCGTAGCCAAAGAATAATGCTATAAATAAACAACTCAGCGTAAGCATGATCGTGGGCAGCGTGAACATGTCAACGTAGAAGTGTAGTGGTATCTTGGCGGCATATAACGTCACAATCGTTGCTATTACAAAAATAACTGCTGGTACTATCGCTGTCGGAGAAGAGACGCTGATCAGTAGGGCTGAAAATGCAAAAAAACCTTTAGTTATAGGGCTGCACTTTGCCAGCGCGTTAGTGTAGGCATACCTGTCAATTTGAGCATAAAGGTGGCTGTGCTCCATTTCGTTATGCGTCCATCGTTAGCAGTGGTTTAGTTCTACGTAGTCTTTATGTCTTTGCTCGTTTGCCTCGCTCATAGCCGATGAAGTACCCAATAATAAGTGCGCCGATGGCTGCTTGTAATGAGAACAGTAACGTTTCTATTTCGCCGCTTGGTGGTTCCCAAATAGGACTAAACCACGGCTCATAGCCTGTGTCACTTATCGCTGTTTCGGCGGCGCTGTCTGCTCCGCCATACTCTGCTGAAGGTGAAAGCAGTAGCGGGGTAGCAAAAAGGGCGACTAAAACCGCAATTAAAACTATGTAGTAACGGGGCTTCATGGTGTTGTTGCCTCCTCCGTGTTTGTGCTGTGAGGTAGTTTGATGACTTTCATTGTGGCTAAAAGTTGTCCTTTGTATTTAGCTAAGAAGTCGAAGAGAATCACAGCGAGTATCCCCTCTCCGATGGCAAGGGGAATCTGTGTTATTGCAAAGATACTGCCGAACCTTAGAAAGGCGTCAAAGAAGCCCGTGCTTGTTGGAAAAACAAGGGCTAGCTGAATCGATGTAACAATGTAAGTCAATAGGTCTCCTAAAGCTGCAGCCAGAAATACGCTCACTGAACTTGATATACGCATTTTTTTGCAGGTAACCCAGATGGCGTAAGCTGCGATTGGACCAACGATGCCCATTGAGAAGACGTTAGCGCCGAGGGTGGTTAAACCTCCATGTGCCAGCAGTAGCGCTTGAAAAATTAGGACTATCAAAGAGAGAACGGATGTTATTCCTGGACCAACGACGACGGCGGCTAATCCTGTTCCTGTTGGGTGCGAAGTGCTTCCTGTTACTGAAGGAAGTTTTAATGCTGAAAGAACAAAAACGAATGCTCCCATCAAAGCTAAAAGTGGCAATGCTTCGGGGATTTTCTTTGTAACTTTTGACATTCTGTATATTCCGTAGCTTATGAAGGGTATGGCTATGATGAACCAGATTTCCCACCATGGGTGAGGCAGAAAGCCCTCCATTATGTGCATATGTTAGTCTCCTGCTTAATGGATAAAGCGTCCTGAAGGTTTATAAATTTTCGTTTAACTTGAATTAAGTTAAGGTTGAATTAGTTTGCGCAAACAACCGCCAAGTATCCTACACAGTAAGGGTGGGTTCACTAAGTTTCAAATTCTCCTTGAAGTTATGCGGAATCAACCTCATGTGAAGCAAAAAGACATAAGCGAATCTCTTGGGATAACCATACAAGCTATCTCAAAATACTTCAAGAGGTTAACCCGCGACGGCATGCTTGAAGCTGGCTCCGAGAGAGCAGATTACCGTTTAACCCCCAAAGCTACAGTCAAACTGCACGAGGATTTGAGGAAATTAGAATGGTTCGTCAGCGAAATTAGGCGTCAAATCAAAGTTGAACACGCCTGGCCTGCCATAGCTACAAAACCTGTAAAGTCAGGTGAACAAGTGGGTTTGTTTGTTAAAGAAGGTGTTCTCTACACGGTGGCTTCTGACAGTCCACTTGCTGAAGCTAAAGGAATTGTTCTTGTTGACGCTGCCGCAGGTGAAGATGTGGGTTTGAAGGATCTTCAAGGTAAGATCCAAGTTAGACACGGCAAGATTTTGATTGTGACGTTACCCAGTATAAGGCGTGGGGGTTCTAGAGAAGTTGACCTTGAAAAGATTCGCGCTTTTTATGATGAGTTTAAACCTGACCGTATAGGTGTTATGGGAACTGTGGGTCGGGCAGTTTTAAATAAACTAGGCCTTAAGGCGAGCATCGAATTTGGTGTAGGTCATTCTGCGGCGATTGCGGCTTCTCGGGGCTTAGACGTGTTTGTGCTTGTTGTGGGTAGAATGGTGAACCGTATAATAGAAGAAATAGATGAAATTAACCTGAAAAGTTCCTCAGAAATTACCTATGAAGTCAAAGACGGGCGACTTAGTTGAGATGTGTGGTGTTAAGTGTTGGTAGTCAGTTTTGTTACTTCCTGCACCGCCTTTATTGAAACCTCTAACATGTCATCGCTTGGTTCTTTTGTGGTGAGTAACTGAAAGCCTAAACCTGGCGCAATGAAAGCTTTGAGAATAGCTGAATTACGATATTTACTGCTTAGTCTCAAAAGCTCGTAGGATATGCTTGCGATGACTGGAATTAGTAGAAGGCGATAGGCGATTTTTCCTGCGAAATCTAAGTTCGGTGCAAGTGAAAAGAGAATTATGCTAACGATAAGTACAATGAAAAGAAAACTGGTTCCGCATCTAGGATGTAGTCGTGAATATTTCTTCACGTTTTCTACCGTTAAGTTTACGCCGGCTTCGTGAGCGTTTATGGCTTTGTGTTCTGCACCATGGTACTGTAGTACCCGCCGAAATTGCCCCCACATAGAAATAAGCGATAAGTAAGCAATAAACAATGTTAAACGTATGCCCGCTTCGGCTATGTTGAAAGCTATCCCTGTTAGGTTTAACCATGTGGCAAGCAGAAACGGCACCAAGAAAAAGAATGCTGCAATTCCTAGGGTTCCTAATGATAGTATGGCGAATTCTGTATAGCCAAGTTTTTGGCTTTCGCCTTTGTCGTCTTTTAGCTCCTCTACAGAGACATTAGCTGAGAACAGTAGCCCTTTGATGCCTAAGTAAAGCGACTCAAAAAGTGCTACAATACCTCTGAGAAAGGGCAAATCCAGAACCTTGTATTTGTCGGCGAGGGAATTGAGACATTCGACTTGAGTAATAATGTCAGTGTTGGGCTTTCTGACGCAGAGAACCATGTAGTTTCTGGATCGCATCATAACCCCCTCGATTAGGGCTTGTCCACCAAAAGCTAAGGATGGCTCTTTCCTATCTTGATTACCCATTTTTTAACCCAGCATGTTTAATGTTCACGTTTGTTGAGGTTTTAACAAAAGCTAAATGTTGAATATTAAACCTCTCATAAAAAGTTTTAACTTTAATTTGTTTTGTGCGACTGAAAAAAACCAAACACTTGATTATTATTGGTGGCGGGCTCGACGGGAATTGAACCCGCGACCCCCGGATTAAAAGTCCGGTGCTCTAGCCTGACTGAGCTACGAGCCCGCAACTAAATGCTGTTGCTCATAGTGCAAAAAGGGGTTTTTTAGCGTTTCGATAAGGTTTCAAGAAAAACTAGAAAAGGTGCTAGTTGGACTTTAAAGAAATTTGTTGGGGGACCTTTAATGCATAGGCTGCCCGTTGGCGGAGGGCAATCGTTTAAAAACGAGCTCTTGGTTTAATTTTGAAACTTGCACCCTAGATTAGGGTGACTGGTTGGTTGAATTTTTGTGTTTTGTACTGTAAAAAAAATTTCAATGTTTGATTATATATACAACTGTTGGGTGGTGCCTTTTTGAATGTATAGTTTCGATTTTCAGGTCTAAGTCTTTTGTTTCTAACAGGGAGCGATATATGTACATGTTAACAAAAGTTATTTCCTGTTTTACCACTAAACACTGCTGGTGCCTAAAATTGATTTCGTGGAAACACTCCTTTAACAGATTAAATGAAGAATATGAGTTAACTAAGAAAAAGAAGCAAGCTTTGGACAATTTGCTCGAAAAAGGGCGTATTTCTCAATCTACCTACGACTCGTTTAACAGTGAGATAGCCGTAGCCATTGCAGAAATTGAAAAACAGCAACAAGACCTTATTCACAAGATGCACCTGAAAACAGGTGAGCTAGAAAATCAAATCAAAACGTTAGAGCTGCTTTTGGCAAACTATGAAATCCAACACGTTGCAGGAGAAATAGACGAAGAAACGTACACGTTAGAAATGGAGCTTCTATCTAACGGTTTGGCAAAGACCAAAACCGAACTAGAAAGCATTCAAGCCGCCACAAACCAGTTGTGTACACCTCAACCTTTAGAAGCGCCAACAGCAACTGTTGCTTCGTCGCAAATTGAAGTTGCCCCCTCAACCCCTGAGGTTGCCTGTGTAGAAGCCGAAGTTGCGCCAGCGCCAAATATTGAGGTTCCCGCTTCACCTGAGCCCGTTGTGGATGCGCCAGTTACAACCTGCGAACAAACTCCACCGCCGGTAGCAGAGGAAATACCTGCTGAAGAAGCCGCAGTTGTAGAAAAAGATGCTACTGAACCTGCTGCAGCACCAATCATCGTTATCCCTCCTCAAGTTCAGCAAGAGACTCCTCCAACAATAGAAGAAGCTGTTATAGAGCAAAATGAGTCAGAAATTCCTGTAGAACAAGTCGAAATTGAAGTGGCTGAACCAACAATTGAAGAACCAACGCCAGTTGTAGACGAAATAATTGTTGAGCAACCTATCATAGACGAAACAGAAGTTGCAGAAGAAACAATTCAAGCAGAAACCCCTGCGATAGCGGAGGAGCTTGTTACAGAAAACCCTTGCCAAGCGCCCGAAGTGGCGCCTACAGAAGACATCGTCGCCGCCCCAGAGGCTTGCGAAGAAACGCCGCCGGCGTCGATTCCTACCACAAAAGAACATATCTCCCTAGTCGAAACTTCAGATAGTGACGAAAATAAAGAAGAATAAATACAAACTCTCCTCTTTTTCTTTCTTGTTTCTCCTTCAAATTTTTGCTGTGATACCTTAAGAGCTGTCTCCATATTCTATTGTTGAATATACACTGAGTCTTTAGAAAAGCCTAATAATGATTGAAGTCTTCTTTTAAAGGAATCAGGCGAAGTATTATGTCACAATCTTGGCATGCACTAACTGTCGACGAAGCCTTAAATGAGCTTAAAGTCGGCGAGCAGGGATTAAGTTCTGAAGAAGCTCAAAGACGGCTAGTTCAGTATGGATCTAATGAGCTTAAGAAGGAAAAGGGTAGATCTCCTATCAAACTTTTCCTATCCCAGTTTACTGATGTCCTTATGATTATTCTCCTTATCGCTACAGGTTTATCTTTGGTTGTGGGCGAAACCATTGATGCTCTTATAATCATCGCTATAGTTATCGCAAGCGCAGTTCTGGGTTTCACCCAGGAGCACCGTAGTGAAAAAGCAGTAGAAGCCCTAAAACGAATGGCTGCACCAACAGCCACAGTTATTCGCAATGGCAAAGAAGAAAAAATTCCTGCTAGCCAACTTGTGCCTGGCGATATTATTCTCCTGTACACAGGCGACAAAGTACCCGCAGATGCGAGGCTTGTAGAAGCTTTTAACCTTAAAGTTGAAGAAGCGGCACTCACGGGTGAATCTGCACCTGTAGAAAAAACGCCACTTGTACTCCAAGAAGCTACGCCATTAAACGATAGGTGTAACATGGTTTACGCTGGAACCATAATTGCCTATGGCAGAGCGAAAGCGGTTGTGACTGCTACTGGTATGCAGACAGAATTTGGGAAAATCGCCCAGATTGTTCAAGCCACTACTCATGAGCAAACTCCGCTTGAGAAGCGGATGGCGTCAGTGGGCAAATTGATTGGTGTTCTAGCAGTAACCATATGTATCGGTGTAGCTACGATTGGCATAGTTGTGGAGCAGCGTCCTGTTCTTGATATGATTTTGTGGGCTGTTAGTCTTGCAGTAGCAGCTGTGCCTGAAGCTTTGCCTGCAATTGTTACGGGTGCACTTGCGATAGGCATGTATCGTATGGCTAAAGTTAACACCATTGTTAAACGGTTGCCCGCAGTGGAAACTTTAGGTAGCACTAGTGTTATCTGTTCTGATAAAACTGGTACAATGACTAAAGGCGAAATGACCGTTCAACGTATCTATACCAACGATACTCTCTTCAAAGTCACAGGTGTTGGCTACGACCCTAAAGGGGAGTTCCATTTTGAAGATAAAACGGTAACCCCTGATGAGCACTTGAAAACTCTCTTGAAAATTGCTGTGCTTTGTAATGATTCTAATATAGAAAAAGATCAAAAAACTGAAAAATGGGCAGTGAAAGGTGACCCCACCGAGGGTTCTCTTGTAGTAGTTGCTGCAAAGGCAAACCTTTGGAAAGCGGACTTGGACAAACAAGAACCACGTATCGGGGAGATTCCTTTCTCGTCAGAACGAAAGCGTATGACCACCATACACGCTGTAGGTACCAAGAAAATAGCTTACATGAAAGGTGCGCCTGAAATAGTTCTACAAAAATGTACTTGCATTCTAATGAATGGTAAAGTACAAAAACTAACAAACGAAAATCGTGCTAAAATCTTGAAGGTTACTGAAGAGTTGGCTTTGCAAGCGCTACGCAACTTGGGTTTTGCCTACAAAGAACTTCCAGCTGATGTGAACAACTTTAGTGAGCAGCTGGAAGAGGGTTTTGTTTTTGTTGGAGTTATGGGTATGATTGATCCCCCGCGTAGTGAAGTCAAAGATGCAATTGCTCTCTGTAAAGAAGCCGGTATCCGTGTGGTAATGATCACTGGTGACCACAAACTCACTGCGACTGCTGTTGCAAAAGATTTGAATTTGCTTGACGGAAATGATGACGGCAAAGTTCTCACAGGTGCAGAGCTCGAAAGCATGAGTGATGAACAATTTGAGGCAGTTATCGAAAATGTCGTAGTTTATGCGCGTGTAGCGCCTGAGCATAAGACTCGAATTGTAAAAGCTTGGAAAGCCAAAGATCAAGTTGTTGCCATGACAGGGGACGGTGTAAACGATGCTCCCGCTCTCAAAATGGCTGATATAGGAATAGCTATGGGTATCACGGGGACTGAAGTGACCAAAGAAGCTTCTGACATGGTTTTGACTGACGACAACTTTGCATCAATCGTGAAAGCGGTCAAAGAAGGACGCGAGATCTACGATAACATAAAGAAATATTTAACATATTTGTTGCGGTGTAACATAATGGAAATTTTAGTTATGTTTGTCGCAGTTGTTTCTGTTCCAACACTTGCCAATATGTTTTCTCCGGGCTCTGATGCTGCCTCTATCAGTAACGCCGCTATTGCGTTGACTGCGGTGCAGCTTCTCTGGATTAACTTGGTAACTGATGGTTTGCCGGCTATAGCTTTGGGCGTAGACCTTGGGGATCCTGACTTGATGCAACGGCAACCACGAAAACCCAAAGAAAGTATATTCACTCGAGACGTGAAAATCTATCTTATAGCTACGCCAATTTTAACTTCAGCGTTGTTGTTGACTGCGTTTTTCTCTCACCAACCTTGGTTGGGAGAGTTGCAACTGTTGGAGGCGAGAACTCAACTTTTCACTGCAATGGTTGTAATTGAGTTAGCCATAGCCCTATCTTCGCGTTCACTTAAATATCCAGTTTTCAAGGTGGGTGTGTTTAAGAACAAATATCTCTGGTACGCCATACTTTCGTCTTTTGCGCTCCAGTTGGTGATTCTTTATGTTCCTGGTATTCAGAGTGTGTTTGATGTGCACACTCCTGAACCTGTAGACTGGGTCGTAGCTGTAGTTTTCGCTGCAATAATCTTCGGTACCTTAGAAATTGGGAAATATGTTGCAAATAAACGAAGAAAAACGTGAGGCACCAGAAAGGTTATATGTAAAAGCGTTGAAGAACGTCATAAAACATTACAGTCGGTGTGAAATGATGAGTGAAAAATTGGCTAATCCTGCACCTCTTGGTCTACTAGGTTTTGGCTTAACTACTGTGCTGTTAAACTTACATAACGCTGGTTTCTTTCCGTTTGACACGATGATTTTGGCGATGGGCTTAGCTTACGGTGGACTTGCGCAAGTACTCGTTGGTATGCTAGAGTTCAAAAAAGGCAACACCTTTGGCACTGTAGCGTTCACTTCTTACGGGCTTTTCTGGTGGTCTCTTGTCTTGCTTTTTGTCTTGCCCAAAACAACGTTCTTCGCTGGACTCAGTGCACCAACAAACACAGCAATGGCAGCCTACTTCTTCATGTGGGGCTTATTCACTTTTGCCATGTTCTTTGGGACTTTAAAAGCAAATCGCGCAGTGCAATTTGTTTTTGCAAGTTTGACGTTACTGTTCTTTCTGTTGGTTGCACGAGAATTAACAGGCAACATGACACTTGCAACCTTAACAGGCTACGAAGGCATAATCTGCGGTTTGAGCGCTGTCTACTTGGCTTTCGCTGAAGTTTTGAATGAAGCACACGGAAAAACTGTACTGCCAATTTGTCCTATTAAATAGCCTTTCTCTCTTTATTTTTTAAAAAGACTTTTATATAGTGTAGCTTGTAAGATTCCCCCAAACTGACCTAATGGTTGATATGAATGTCTGAAGCTAGCTTACCTTTCAATGAGAAATATTTCCCAAGTAACGCCAACGTTACTGCAGGAGAAAAAAGAAAACAAGAATGGGAAAAATCAATCAAAAATCCCCAAGAATTTTGGGCTGAAAAAGCCAAAGCTATCGACTGGTTTAAACCTTTCGACAAGGTGCTGGATGATTCAACCCCCCCCTTCTATAAGTGGTTTGCAGGCGGAGAACTCAACGTGTCATACAACGCCTTGGATAGGCATATAAAGAGTCATAGAAAGAATAAGCTTGCCTATATTTGGGAAGGTGAGATGGGCGAAATAAAAACCTACACTTACTATCAACTTTATCGGGAAGTAAACAAACTTGCAAAGGTTTTCAAAGATTTTGGTTTGAAAAAAGGCGACCGTGTTGCTGTTTTCTTGCCTGTGATTCCAGAATTACCCATAACGTTGCTTGCAACTGCAAGAATTGGTGGGATTCACGCAGTTGTCTTTTCTGGTTTTAGCGCTGAAGCGTTGGCTGATAGGATTAACGACTGTGGAGCAAAAATTTTGGTCACTGCGGATGGTTCTTTCCGCCGTGGGAAACCTGTGGCTATTAAAGAAACAGCTGATCGAGCTTTGTTGACCACCACCTGTGTGGAAAAGGTTATAGTTGTAAAACGCACGGGACAGACAATTTCGATGAAAGAGGGACGTGATGTCTGGTACGATGATGTTATGTCAAAGGCAGGTGCAAATGCTTATGTTGAACCCGAGTGTATGCAGTCAACTGACCCGCTGTTTATCCTCTACACCTCGGGCACCACAGGTAAACCAAAGGGTGTTCAGCATGGTACAGGCGGATACATAGTTTGGGCTTATTGGACACTCAAGTGGGCTTTCAATCCGTCTGATGAAGATATCTACTGGTGCGTTGCCGACATCGGCTGGATTACAGGTCACACTTACAATGTTTATGCTCCTTTAAGCTTGGGTGTTACAGCACTTCTGTTTGAAGGTACACCTGACTATCCTGCGCAGGACCGTTGGTGGGATATTATTGAGAGACACGGCGTAACCATATTGTATGGTACACCCACCGCTGTCAGGATGTTCATGAAATTCGGTGAGCAATGGGTTCTCAAGCACGACTTAAGTAGTCTTAGGATACTCGGAACAGTCGGCGAGCCAATTAACCCTGAAGCTTGGAGATGGTACTATCGCGTTATAGGCAAAGAAAAACTAGCTATAATTGACACTTGGTGGCAAACTGAGACAGGTGGATTCATGATTGCGCCCCTCTCGGGAATAGAGCTTACTCCTCTAAAACCTGGTTCTGCAACGATGCCTCTACCTGCTATAAACGCTGATATTTATGACGAAAAGGGTCAATCTGTCGGTATAGGAAACAAAGGCTTCCTCGTAGTAAAATCACCTTGGCCTGGTATGCTGCAAACTTTGTGGAAAGATCCTGAACGCTTCAAACAGGCCTACTTTGGCAAATGGGCTAATACGTACTACACAGGCGACTATGCCATCAAAGACCCAGACGGTTACTACTGGCTCTTGGGCAGGGCAGATGAAGTTCTTAAAGTTGCAGGTCACCGCATAGGCACTGTTGAACTGGAAAGTGCTCTTGTTTCACACGCCGCAGTCTCCGAAGCCGCGGTCATGGGCAAAGAAGATGCTGTCAAAGGCGAAGTACCAGTAGCTTTCGTTACTCTCAGAAGCGGCTTCCAACCCAGTGAAGAGTTACGTGCTGACCTAGTTAAACACATTAGAACAACTATTGGTCCCATAGCCACTCCAGACGCAATCGTAATTGTTAACAAACTACCCAAAACCCGCAGTGGAAAAATAATGCGTCGGATTCTCAAAGCAGTACTTATTGGTGCTCCAATCGGTGATGTCTCCACACTTGAAGACGATGCTGCAGTGGAAGACATAAAAGCCACGTACGAAGAGTTACGTAAGCAGTTAAACAAGAAATAAATTCTCTTTTTTATTTTATTCTTACCTTTAATATAATAATCCCATTTTTAATGGGGGAACAATCTTTCAGATAGCTAACTATTTTTTTGTCATCTCTGAACTAAATTTTGTTACTTATAACCCTTTGGTTGTTTCTCTTTTGTTTAAGTAACAAATAAATTAAGAAAAGCACTAAATCTATATTGGAGGGCAAAGTATGTGTATGGGACGAGTTACTCTAAGTTGCCCCAACTGCCAGCAGGAACTCATAGTTACAAGACCTGATAGTTCTCACAGTTGCTGGTCTTTTGACAAGCCCAAAGACAAAGAATTAGATGCCGATGTTGTAGAGCAAGTTTATGTTTGCAAAAATCCCCGTTGTAAGGCTAAATTTACAGTTTACTGGTATGATACCCAGATGTACTTGATGCGAGCCTAATGTGCTATAAAATCGCGTTATAAGGCATTTTTTCCTCTTCTTTTTTCTTGGTTTAACGAGTAATTGCAAGGAAGTGTGTAACTCCAATCAAGATGTACTGTACTGCTATGGCTGCTATAATTAAAGCCATAACTCTTGCAATTATTAAGGCGCCTGTTTTGCCTAAAAACTTGTAGGCGGTTTCTATGAATCTGAGTATGACCCAAGTGAGGGAAAGTACAATCAAAACTGAAAGTACCGTTGCTACTACGCCGTAAGCTTGTAGGTTCAATATGGTGGTGGTTATAGCGCCTGGTCCAACAAGAAGGGGCATGGCAATTGGTACAGCACCTATGCTTTCAGGTGACTCTGCTTTTTCCCTCAGGTCGCCTGAAACTAAAATTCTGATGGCAATTATTAACAGTAGAATTCCGCCTGCTATTTGAAAGCTGAATATGGAGACTCCAAAAATGTTGAAAATTTCTTGTCCTGTAAACGCGAAAACCAGCAGAAGCACAAATCCGATGAGGGTGGCGGTGTTGAAAATTTTCTTTCTCTGTACTCTGTTCATGTTCTCTGTTAAACCCATGAAAATGGGTATGTTACCAAATGGATCCACAATTATGAATAGAACTATTACCGCTTTAGCTAGATTGAACACAAAGTCGACAATGGCTCCGGTCATTGCTGTTTTTCACCTCTAGTGGGAAGTGTTGGCAAGCATAAAAAGCTTAACAAAATCTCGTTTTTAATTTGTGGTCTAATGCACCAAAACAGATAAAAATGTGCGTAGTATCCCTGCAAGTGTTTAAGGGTGAAAAAGTATATGCCAGTTGAAATCATTGATGCAGAAAAGTTCATCGCGATGAGCGCTAACGCTAAACACTGTACGGTGAAGCGTCTAAAAAACTTGGTAAAGTTGAAGCTTCGTACGTCTAGCACGCTTTACACTTTGAAGATTGAGCCTGTGAAAGTTGAGGAAACTATAAAGAAACTTAAATGTCAAATACGAGAGGAATAAACAACCTAACTTTTGTTTAATTCGTCGTTTTTCAGCATTTTTTACTTTTATTTTGGCATTTTATGTTGTTGGCAATTTGGGGAGATTTGGGAAAACTCCACAAGCCATAAAAACTCGACAAGCCCCCTAATAGTTGGGGTTGACATGAATAAACGTGGAGTTTCCGCTGTTTCCTTTTTGTTTCTTATACTTTCTTTGCTTGTTGCGACTGTTTCAGCGCAGGTAACACCTGTTTCTGTGGGTGTTTCGCCAGGAGATCAATTTAGGTACGACCTTACTTTTTACTGGTACTCCACGAATCCTGTGGATGTGGTTCCTTCATATTTAGTTGAGCAGAATCAAACTGACTATTTCCAACTTACTGTTGAAACCACCACTAGTACAACTGTAGTTTTTAATACTTCTTGGAAGCTTCTCAATGGCACCATCTACAATGGCACTGAAGTGGCAGAGGTTAGTTCTGGAATTACAGGCTGCGTGTATGTTTATGCCGCCAACCTGACTGCGGGGGGGTTGCTTTTTCCCTCCTCTACCGACCTTCCGTGGCGTATCAACAGTACTGAATTTCGTGTTTATTCAGGTAGTTTTCGGGAAATCAATCATATCTCTGTAAATAACACAGGCATGGAGGGTGTGGTTTACAGTCATATGGATCTCTATTTCGATAAATTGACGGGCATTGTGGTAGAATATACTCTGACGGAAGTGCGTTCTTCTGCTCCTCACCAGCAGATTGTGCAGCATTTAGTGCTGAAAGAGTCAAACGTTTGGGTGATTCCTGAGTTTTCCTCTGTAGTAGCTTTGCCGCTAATCATGATTGCCGGGGTTGTAACTGCTCTATTTTTGAAGAGAAAACATGTTGTAGTTTGAAACGATTTAATTTCTGTGGTGATCAATTTGGGTTTTAGATGGTGCTTAGAATTTTTGTTTGGTTGAAATCAATTTTAGCTGTCAGCCAGACGGGTTTAAGTTTTTGAAAATTTAGGGTTGCAAAGTTATTTTTTTGAAAATATGGAATGTTTGTGGAGTATCTTTTTTTTTAAAAAAAACTGCGAGGTTTTTAATTGAAAAAGTTTTGTGGCAAAAAGAGCGCTTTGCTCCAGACAGTTTATGTGTTTATTTGATAAGATATTTCAAACTTGACTAGTGGAAACCATAATGTTTCGATCGGCGCATGCTTCTACTTTAGGAGAGGTCTGTATCTAAAATGAAGCTTTGCCGCCTTTCAAATTTGCTTTCAATTCAACAGTTGCTGTGAAAACTATCTAACACACCTCATCGAAACAGTGGAAGTTATCACCCACACCATCATAACAAGCAAAAAGGGGTAACCGCGGGAACCGCCGGTTCTGGTGTGGTGCGGTTGCCGGGATTTGAACCCGGGTCGTCAACGTGGCAGACAGCTAAAATTGACTGGATTATGTTTAAAAATTATGTTGATAAGGATCATCGCCCACGTGTAGCTCAACAGATTTGCAGCAACGCTGAGAAGTATTCGCGGTGCCTGCTGGAGCGGGACTTAAGCGTGCTGCAGGGCCTATCTGCCGCGAAGCGCAGCAACATTCTGAAGTCGCTTAGTTCGCTTGCAAAGTTTCTAGGTGACTATGAAGAGTGGCGGCAGCTTGTGCGGTCGTATGGTTTCAAATGGGTGGGGAAAAGCGCGGATGACTTGATAATTGAGCGGTTGAATAGGGTGGCGGATCCTGAGGAGGTTTGGCGTTGGATCCGCCAAGTTAAGCAGGCGCGTCCTGACTTATGCGAGTTCATGGATTTGCTGGTGGTGTCTGGGCTTCGCTTGAGCGAGGCGGTGTCAGCTTACAATTTGATTATTCAGTTGAATGCGGAGGGTAAGCTTGGAAATTACTACGTACATGAGACGGGCGCTCTGGAGCACTTCCGCTTCAAAAACATATTCATACGCAACAGCAAGAAAACCTTTGTATCGTATGTGCCTGCTGACTTGATTGAGCGCATATGTAGATGCCCGCCGATTCCGAACGTTGACAGCGTTAGGGTGCGCGTTAAAAAGCGAGGTTTGCCGCAGCATTTCAGCGACATACGCGAGGCACATGGCACTTTCCTGATCCGATACCTGCGCAGGGAAGAAATAGACTTTCTACATGGCCGTGTCACATCAGGCGTATTTATGCAGCATTATTTCAATCCTGCATTGATTAGTGACTTGAAGATGCGGGTGTTTCAGGGCATAGTGGATATCTTGGAGAAGGTGAAAATTTGAGAATGAACAGCTGCTGTATATGCGGATTCCTTAGCAACCGCGGCGTAATAATTGGGATGAATGCCGTCGGTGGATACGTCAAAGCTTTTGCTTGTGAACGATGCGTCGCGGATCCGAATATATACCTTGAAGTAAAAAGAGTTCTACCACATTGGACATTGGCTATTAAAACTCAAATTCGAAAGAATAACTTTGCAAAGGGTTATAGCCTATCCACAGAAGGATCCGCGACTGAGATGGTGCGCTTGTCTAAGAAAACCAAAATGCAAATTACGATGTCTGAAAATCTCTATCGTGGTCAACGGATGCTCCCGATTTAATTCATTGTTAGTTCTGGAATTTTCTTCATTCCAAGTTCTGGAACTATTCCCCATGAACTAAGCTTTGTTATGTAGCCATCCGCAACCTTCGAGGTTGAAGCATGGAAAAA